>JBDWCD010000012.1:0-595858 GCA_039977975.1 Rhizobiaceae bacterium | reverse complement strand
CGCTTAAGCCTCTGCCAAGCCGAGACGAACCGGCCCCTGGCAGTCGGAAGGCGAAATGCAGGGAACCAGCCGGATTGCATTTCCGTGCAGCAAAGCCCGGTGAAAACGCCATAAGGCGGAAGGCAAACACTATGCCGCCCGTCCAAGAGCCGAAATGGGTGCTTTCAGGCATCACATAACGTCAAACGGATCTGGTGCCTGGAAGCATCCTCTCCGAACGCCCACCATACGACGAGACCGTTGAATTGGGCACGATCAATACCCGGACGCTGGGTTCAGCGGGTGCGGGAAGGCTGGGGCTTGTTTGTTCGCGCTTTGCGCTTGCGCTCACGCAGACCAGCCGCGCTGCGGCGGCTGGTCGCTCCGCGGGGGCGGCGCTAGCGCCGGGCCGCTCTTCGCGGCCCCTACGGCAACCATCGGGGCTGCCTTACGGCGCACGCTGCTCCATCGTGGACAGCACTTGGATCTGTCGCATTGCCCGTGCAAGACGGCGAAGGGCCGTCCGGGCCGGTCAGACCCGCCCCCGCGGAGCGGCGGCGAAGCCGCCTGCGTGAGCGCAAATCTAAAGCGAGCGCGAGCTAAGCCGCCTGTTGCCGGCAATAGCAGGATGCCTTGATCTCCACCTCGGCGCGCGCCAGGGCCCGGTCGAGCTGCAGTTTGACATGGGCCGCCTCCAGCACCTCGCCGCGATGGGTCAGGCATTCATGCAGGCCGTGCAGGCTCCAGACATTGTCGGGATGCTGGCAGGCCCGGCTCAGGGTTGCGTCCAGCCCGAGATCGGCGCGGTAGACCGCCTCGGCCTCCGCATATTCGCCCTGCTCCAGCAACAGCGCCCCCAGCGCATGGCGGGTCGGCTGCATCCAGCCCCAGGGTTCGTCATAGGGCAGGTTGTCGTCCATCTCGATGGACTTGCGCAGGTGGTCAAAGGCGGCGGCGTGGTTGCCCTTGTGATATTCCAGCTCGCCAAGCATCATCTGCTCGCCAACCTTGAGAATGTCGCGGCAGGTATTGTTGAACAACATGCGGCTTTCAGGCACCCGCTCCAGCGCCGCATCAAACAGTTTTCGTTCCTGCTCGGCCAGATCGGGTTTGCCGGAATTTGCCAGCGCCACCGTGCGGGCATAATGCATCAGCGCGGTGGTGACGCTGTAGAGTTCAGCGTCTTGTGGCAGCTGTTGGTCGAGAATGTCCCGCCAGCGGCCAAAGCGGATCAGCACATGCTGTTTCATGCCGACAAAGGCCTCAAACCAGTCGGCCATCGGCGCCAGGGTTTGTGCCGGCAGCGTGTCGATCAGCTCGTCTGCTGTTTCCAGCGCAATGGTCGGCTGGCCAAGGAACATCGCGCCGTAAATCTTGAAGTGGTAATTGTGGCAGCGATAGATGGAATAGAAGTTTTCGGCTCCCTCCGCCGCTAGGTATTTGCGGTCGGCAATGATGGCGGAATGATTGCGCGAAACGACATTTTGATAGTCGCCGCAAAGCACGTCCACATGGGTCGCCATATGCAGCAGGTGGCCGGCATCGGGCACCAGGGTGGCCAGCCGGTCGCCATGGCGCAGGGCGCGTTCGGGGTGCGGCGACATTTCCATCAGGTGGAGATACATGTGCAGCAGGCCGGGATGGTCCCAGGCTCCTGCTACAGTGTCAAAGGCGGTTTCAAGCACCTCGATCGCTTCCAGCGTATCTGCTCCTTCCGCCGGCTGTCCGCTGGGCAAATCCCACAACTGCCAGGGCGTGCGGTTCATGATCGCCTCGGCAAACAGGCAACAGGCGTCGAGGTCATCGTGATGGGCCTTGTGCACCGCCCGCATGGCATCGGCATAGGCGTCGTTCCACGGGGCGAAGTCTTCAATATCCGCCGATTCCGGATAGCGCAGGGGAATGGCTTTGATCAGCGCCTGTTCAAATTGTGTGACCTTGTCAGCGGACGCCTGGGCCCCCTTGATGGCCTGCCAGGCAGTTTTCAGCGCGTCGGGCTGTTCGTCTTCTTCAAAGGTTTCCCAGGGTTTGTTGTAATTTGGGCCGATGGCATAGGCGATGCCCCAATGGGCCATGGCGCAATCTGGATCGGCTTCCAGGGCCTTTTGAAAACAGGCGATTGCCTCTTCATGGTGATAGGCGAATACCCACACCAGGCCCCGATCAAACCATTGTTGAGCAACAGGCGACGTGGTCGTCACCTTGCGGGAATAGTCTCCAAGATCGAAATAATCCATTATTTTTCCCTTTCTGAACCGGCTTATGTCTCCACGACAGACTATCTCATTGACCGCGCCAGTGGAACCAGACTGCTCAAAGCACCGGCCAAAACTGTCAATGGCCAATTGATCTGCGTCAAAGACAGGCGATCGCAGCATTTCTTTAATGGCAGGTGGAGGACTCTTTGGCTCGCCGGGAAAATTGGTGATAGTCAAAAGAGGCAGGAGGAGAACCTGACATGACGCAGACGCAGCAGCCGCAGCCGCCGCAACAGCCGCAACAGCCGCAACCCATTCAGCCGTTTGACACGTTCAAACTGCGCCAGCTGGAATTTGCCGATATCAGCGAAGCGCTCAGACAAGGGGGCCGGGACTTTAAGCGACGCCCCCTGCTCAGCATGTTTTTCGGCCTGATCATGGCACTGTTTGGCATCGTGTTTCTCGCCGGCCTGCTGATTTACGACCAAATCTGGATGATGGTGCCGGCCGGGGTTGGCTTTCCGCTTGTCGCGCCGTTCCTCGCCGCTGGCCTCTATGAAATGTCACGGCGCTATCAGCTGGGGGAAAACTTTACCTGGAGCAGTATTTTGGCGGTGGTATTCAGGCAGCAAAGGCGGGAATTCGGCTGGATGGCCTTTGTCATGCTGTTTGTCTTTTGGGTGTGGATCTATCAGGTTCGCCTGCTGCTGGCGCTGTTCCTGCAGTGGACGTCCTTCTCGTCACTGGAAGGCATGGTTGAAATTCTGACCACCACCACCAATGGCCTGTTGTTTTTGGGCGTCGGCACGGTGGTGGGGGCTATTCTGGCAACGGTGTTGTTTTCCATCACGGTCATTGCCATGCCGCTATTGCTGGATGAGGAGATCGACTTTGTCTCCGCGATGATCCTCAGCATCAAGACCGTCACCTCCAACCCGCGTGTCATGCTGGGATGGGGGATTATGATTGCCGCTCTGACATTCCTGGCGATCCTGCCGCTATTTGCCGGTATCGTAATTATATTGCCAATACTCGGGCACGCGACCTGGCATCTGTATAAAAGAGCGCTGATGAAAACCGGCACGCCTGCGGCGTGACAGAAGTTAGGAACCGGTTCCTTCAGGAGATCAGGCGACCCGTTGGGTTTCAAATTCGGCCACTTGATCGGCCGTAACAGGCGCGGTACCCGCCGTTTCAGTTGGTGGAATCTTACAACGGTTCTTGCCGAAGCGTTTGGCTTGGTACATCCGCTCATCCGCCTTGGCCAGGGCGCAGGAAAAGCCAACTTGGCCGGTCATCAGTTCACCGCCAATACTGACACTGAGGGCATGTCGGCGATGTTCGGTTGGCCAAAATTCGGTCTCGCCTATTTCCCGGCGAATTTTTTCTGCGGTTTCTCTTGCTTCCTGCCGGTCGGCCGCAGGCATGAATACAGCAAACTCCTCACCACCCATCCGGCCCACCAGGCCGCCGTCGCCAATGGTCATGGAAATGGCATCTGCAATTAGCGTCAGCGCCTGATCACCGGCAGCGTGACCAAATTGGTCGTTGATTGATTTGAAGTCGTCAGCATCAATCATCAGCAGCGCGCCTTCTTCGCCAGCCTCGTAGCGTTTTTCCAATCGCTGCAAAAAGCTGCCTCGATTCAGCACGGAAGTCAGAAAGTCTCTTTCCGAATTGCGTTTCACTTCCCTCATGGCGGCGCGCAACTTGCATTGGGACCGCCGCAGCCGAGCACTGGCTTCAGCCAATTGTTTCTTTTGCGCCTCCAGCAACAGGCCCGTTGGAAACGCGATCAGAACGGCAACCAGCGAAGATTTTAATAGGGCTTCCACAGGCACAAAGCCATAGGTCATCTGGGCGAAAAACCACATGGTTGCCCAGGTCACCCCAATGGCGACGAAGGTGATAAAAATCGCGTTGGCAAATACCTTCTTCATTGCGCTGGTTTCTCAACAGGTTGTCTGGAAGCCATAATTTAACAGTCGAAACTGAATATTCGGTGGGCAGGATGGGTTAGTGAGGTTCTAAGATAGTCGCAAAAATTCTAACTATCAGGATAGCTGGAGGCGAAACATCAGGGGCACTGAGACATTTTCACTTGTAACCTACAATTAAAATTGTAAGAATTCATGCGTTACAGTCATTTGGTGTGGTTGATTGGCTGCACAGATCCTGGGGGAAACATGACCAAAGTAAAGATCGAGGAATTCGAACGCAGAGCCGAACTGCTGAACTCTGCAATTCAGTCCAGCGATGACGCCAAAATCAATCACTTCAAAAATGAAGTCGAGGATGTATGGAACCAATTGCTGTTAGCTCAACCAAGTTCGACAGAAAATTCGTATGAATTAATTGAGTTTTTTCTGGAGAGGCTGAAATCCGCGTCAAGCAGTGATATGCTCAATGACCAGTGCAAGTGGAAAATACTCGCTCTTGCCAGGTCGCTTTGTGAAAACAGCGATGTTGAAGAGTCTGGGTCACGCCGGCGTCTTTGATCCAACAAGTGCAGGCCGTCTCAAAAATCGACCAGCTCGATCAATCATGCTTTTCCAGTTACAGTTCCCCAATCTTGCTTGTAGCGGACGAGCTGGTCTATCATTTAACTCAACAATGCAGATGGTGATGCAACTGACATGGATACGATTGGGCAGCGAATAAAGGTATTGCGTGAAATGCGCGGCATCTCCCAATCGGAGTTGAGCCGCCGCATCAGCGTAACACCGCAGGCCATCCAGTCGCTGGAGGCGGACAGTAACCCAAATCGTAAAACCAAACACGTGGTCGGCATTGCAGCTGTTTTGGATGTGGATCCCAGATATCTCGATCTGCAAACCAGCTATGACCAGTTCCAGCAACGGATCGAAAAACAGGCACGGGATAGTCGACAGCCTGCTGCGATTGACTCTGCCAACAATGCAAATGACGATGCACTGATTGACGCGGCCATAGAGCAGGCGCGAAACAATGTGAATCTGCAATTGAAACTCAGTGGAGGGACAATTTCGGGGAGAGAATATCTGGAGCGACTTTCTGACGAGTTGCGACGTCTGACAGAATAAAATTTGTAGTTGTCCAATGATGGGCAACTGGGGGGAGTAAGAAATGACAAATAAGTCTGAGCAAAGAGCTCTGCGACATCCACCGAATGTGGAAATCTGTGATGCAGACATTGAGTTTCTATGGGAGGCAACGCTGAGGTTTAACTGCAAGGAATTGTGGGATCTTTGGTGTCTGAGGGTGGCTCGACATAATGACGTGTCGCGTTTCACGGCCGAGGAACGGTCCGAGTTCTTTTCGGAATATTCAACGGTGATCACCAAAATGCGCCACGCAGCGGATACTGGCTATGTATTTCAAAACTGAGTCTTTACCGATTTCGCTGCTGGAGCATGCTATCGATCCCAAGCAGAGAGCGCTGTTTCAAAGCTGGCGCAACAATCAGTTGAGCGAAAACATCCCACAATTCGCCGATGAGCTTGCTCTGCTAACAGTCGATCCGCAAACACATTTGCCCATTGAACTCTATACTGGCGACAATTCCCTGGCCAAAAAGGTATTGGGGGATTCCTGGCAGGCCGATCTGGCCCGCACCGCCGGTTCGGAGAAAATTCTTGATGCCTACCGGGTCGATCAGTTCGGCGAGCCGACCTATCAATATGTCTGCCACAATGGCGAGCGTAACGGATGCCTCTTTGATGTCGCTTATGAGCGCTTGGTATTGCCGTTCAAGATTGGCGGTGGACTACCGCAATTTGTGACTTTGTCGACTGTGGTTTCTTTTGAGATAACGCCCATTGGCGAACAAAATCTTGGTAATGGCCCTTCTCCATTGCGCACAACCAATAGTCAGATTTTGCTTGGGACGGAGCAATGCGCCAGTTGAGCGCGTCGGGTATCTGGACGGTCATTTGAACCCTGGAAGCAAGCGAGCCGCGACGGGCATTTTCGTCTTCCATGAAAATGTAGAACAGATTTGCGGTTTCCCAGCGCAGAAATGAATAGACACGCAGAAACATCGCCATCGCCTCGGCAAACCGCATGCCTTGATATTCAGGGTGAACGCGAAATTCTCCCGAATAGATGATATCACCCCGATAGTCCGACAGGGTCTGTTTCTGCCAGTCCCCAAACTCGAAGTCGACGTCTGATCCTTGCCTGTAGACCCGGTTCCAGTAGCGCCGGATATAGGAGCCAAGCTCTTCTTCTCCGGTGCTCTGTAATTTGCTGGCCACCACTCCAACGCAGCGGCTTTCAAACCAGATACCTATCCAAAAGGCCTCCTGGGTTGTGAACGTGTTTTCCCGGGTGGAAAAATGAGGTGTCAATTCCCAGTCGCGCTTGGGAGACATCTGACGCACCACTTCCTCCAGCGCGTCAAAATCTGTCGATGGCACCACTTCAAGACCCATCTCCCGCAATTCCCAGCGATAGCTTTCCAGCAACCGGCACTGCCAATCCAACATCATGGTGGCGTTCTTTCCGTTCCAGATCGTTGCCCGGGTACCCATTAGGAATGGATATCATCACCAGGTGCAACGACAACCGCATCATCGCGAAACCAGATTATCTGCAAACAATCAGGCCTGATTCGCCCATGCAACCTAACACATCTGACAATTCTGACCGCCAATATCGCCTGTTTCGACCCTGCTGAAGCGCTGGCTGGGGATAGCGGGGAACAATTATGCCCGCTTTCCCGTCGCTTGGCTTCAAAATCAGGCAGAATTTCCAATTCAGCTTTGCCAATAATTCATATGTTAAGTAGCGTTCGCCCACTCGGAACCACCCGTTAAGCGAGGAAACGGCCACATGTCCCATGAAGAGCTCATACAGCGTCGCGCTCGATTACTGGGGCCCAATGTGTCGACCTTTTACGACGATCCGGTGCATCTGGTACGCGGCGAGGGTGTCTGGGTCTGGGATGCTGAAGGCCGCAAATATCTCGATTGCTACAACAACGTACCCCATGTTGGTCATTGTCACCCCAAAGTGGTCGATGCAATTTGTCGTCAGGCTGGCACTCTGAACACCCACACCCGCTATCTTCACGAAGGAATTCTGGACTATGTCGAGCGACTGACTTCGACATTTCAATCTGAAATTTCCACCGCAATCATGACCTGCACGGGATCAGAGGCCAATGACATTGCGCTTCGAATGGCTGAAGCAGTGACCGGCAAACGCGGCGTCATCGCCACGGACCACACCTATCATGGCAATACAACTGTCGTGGCTCAGTTGAGCACAACCAATCCGTCGGCCACCGGCGATGCCAGCCATGTACGGCACGTGCCGGCACCGGACAGTTATCGCCCACTTGGCGGTGAAGCAGGCATGGCTCATGCCGAAGCGTTTGCCGATAACATTCGTGCCGCGATTGATGACCTTGAACAAAGCGGCATTGGTTTTTCCGCCATCATTCTTTGCCCGGCATTTCTCAACGAAGGCTTTCCCAGCCTGCAGCCGGGATGGTTGAAGCCGACGCTGGACGTGGTGCGCAACGCCGGCGGCCTGTTCATCGTCGATGAAGTACAGCCCGGCTTTGCCCGCAACGGGGAGGCCTTTTGGGGGCACCAACGCATTGATGCACAACCAGACATTGTCACTATGGGAAAACCCATGGGCAATGGTCATCCGGTAGCCGCAGTGGCCACCACGGCTGACATCATGGCCGCTTTTCGAAAGTCGTTTCGCTATTTCAATACATTTGGAGGCAATCCGGTTTCCTGTGCGGCGGCGATGGCGGTGCTCGATGTGATCGACGAGGAAAACTTGCAGGAAAATGCGAGGGTAGTTGGCCATTATGCCCGGGCCGGCCTGGAGAGATTGGCTGAAAAACACCCAGCCATTGGTGATGTTCGAGGCTATGGTCTGTTTTTTGGCGCCGAATTGGTGACCAATCGTCAGACCAAGGCACCTGCCACGCATTACGCCCGAAGGGTGGCCAATGAGATGCGCCAGCAAGGCGTTTTGATGAACACTTTGGGCATCAATTACAACACCCTTAAGATCAGACCACCCATGCCTTTCGATACAAGTCATGCAGACTTGATGTTGGAAACTCTTGATCGCGTGATGAGTGAGCTGGGGCCCGCACTTGACTGAAGCAATTTTGAAAGCAGCACGCCTGCACTGGGGCCTCGGGGAAGCCCCGATCAAACTGGCAGCTGCTCGGGAAAACCAAGTCTTCCGCGTCGACGCGCCAGGCGGAACGGCCGCATTGCGGCTGCACCGGCCGGGATACCGCAGTGACGCGCAATTGCACTCAGAACTGCAATGGATGGCGATGCTGTCCGATCATGGAATGGCTGTGCCGTCCCCCATTCCGGCAAGAGACGAAAGCCTGCTTTTGAAGATCGACGGCGTGGTGGTGGACATGCTTACCTGGCTTGACGGCACGCCTATGAGCCAGGTTGTGGTGACGCGGCAAACCAACTTTGATCTGGGAAAACTGCTGGCGGACATGCACATTCTTGCTGATCAGTGGACACCTCCTGCGGATTTCACACGTCCCGAATGGGATTTGGTGAGTGATCAACCATCATGGGGCCGGTTCTGGGAGAATCCAGCATTGACGCCATCACAAATAACCCTGCTCGCTGGTTTTCGAGATCAAGCACGTTCGGTACTTGCCGGCCTGGAATATCCGGATATCGGATTGATCCATGCAGATCTGGTGCCGGACAATGTGTTGATTGCAGACAAAAGGTTGCAACCCATCGACTTCGATGATGGAGGCTTTGGTCATCGGTTATTTGACCTGTCCACAATTACCCATCGCAGTCGCCGGGGCGATCCTTCCGGCGACAATGCTGCGGCCGTAATTGCCGGCTATCAGGCAATACGCCCCGTCGACACGTCAAATCTGCCGCTGTTTGAATCCTTGCGCGCCGCGTCCTATGTCGGCTGGAACATGGCAAGAATAGATGAGCCGGGTGCAGCAGAACGCAACGCCAGGTTTGTCGTCGAAGCCGAGACGGCCGTTAAAAAGTACCTGCAGGGCTGAGCTTGATACATGCCGTTTGCGGTCAGGAAAGCACCTGAGCCAGATCAGCGATCAGATCCTCGGCATCCTCCAATCCGACAGAAAGCCGAAATACGCCGTCTCCGGCAAAGGCTCGATAGCTCTCCAACTGTTCCCCGTCGAGGCGAAATGACGTTTCCATCAATGCGTCGGTTCCCATCCAGAAGATAAGACTGCGATGGTGACCCAATGAAACGGCATAATGGATCACCTGCAACTTCTCGATCATTTGTTGGGCGACAGACTCACCTTGTGCCCTATTGCCCACCTGGAAGGTGACCATGCCAGACATATTGGTCATCTGACGCTGGGCAATATCATATTGCGGATGCGACCTGAGACCCGGATAAATGACACGTGTGACGGATTTCTGCGCTTCCAACCACTCGGCAACGGCGGTAGCCCCTGCTTCGTGAGCCTTCATTCGCAAAGGCAGCGTGGCCATGCCCCGAGCGATCAACCAGGCATTGAAGGGCGACATAATGCCACCATGATGGATGGCTGACTCATTGCGAAGCTGGCCGATCAATTCCTTACTGCCAGCCACTGCTCCCCCAACGGCATCCCCGTGTCCGCCAATATATTTGGTTGCTGAATGCATGATCAGATCAATGCCCAGGTCCACATGAGCCTGTCCCAGCGGTGAGGCAAAGGTGGCATCACAGGAGACCAGCGCGCCGGCCCCGTGTGCCAGATGGGCAACGGCTGCGAGATCCGTCAGCCGGCCGATAGGGTTGACCGGGCTTTCGGTGTGTATGAGGCGGGTATCGGGACGAAGGGCATCAGCCACGGCGGCGAGATCGGACATGTCCACAGTGCTGACAGCGATACCCAGGCGCGGCAGCGTGTCGCGAGCCAGTTCGGCTACCCCCGCATAGGAAACGTCGGAAATAATTACATGATCCCCGGCCGACAAGAATGTCAAAAAGATCGCCGTGGCCGCCGCCATGCCGGACGCCAGACAAAGGCAATCTTCGGTCCCCTCCAGAGCGCTGATCTTGGTTTCCAGCGTGCGCACATTGGGGTTTGCCCAGCGAGCATAAAGATAGGGAGCTTCCTCCTGCAGGTCGTGAGCTGAAAATCCGGCAACCTGATCAGTTACAAAGGTCGACGACATATGCAGCGCCGGAGCGGAAGCGCCGGTGGCCGGATCCGGCCCTTCACCGGCATGGATCGATGTGGTCATCAATCCGTGGGATGCGTTGCGACGTGTCATGGGGAACTCCAGTGCGCGGGATAGAAATCACCTTTCCAACCGTTACCAGTCAGGTCCAGCCACCATCAACAACATAACTCTGATTGGTGCAGGCTGCCGATTCATCGGAGGCAAGGAACAGGACCGGACGGGCGATGTCTTCCGGCACCAGAAAACGTTTCAGGCATTGATGTTTGAAGATATCAGCCTCGCCTTCCGGCGTCAGCCAAAGGTCCTTTTGCCGTTCGGTCATGATCCAGCCGGGCGCAATGGAATTGACCCGGATATTGAACTCCCCGAGATCACGGGCCAGCGAACGGCTTAGACCGAGCACTGCCGACTTCGCCGCTGTGTAGCAGGCCATGCCACCATTGCCGATCATCCAGGAGGTCGATCCCATATTGATGATTGATCCACCACCGATTTTCTTCATGTCTTCCACCACTGCCTGAGAGGCAAAAAACTGATGTTTGATATTGATGGCGATACGCTCGTCCCAATATTCCGGCGTCACATCTTCCAGCTTATGGCGTTGATCATGGGCGGCATTGTTCACCAACACACCGACCGGGCCGAAGTCCTCGCTGATTGAAGCGATTGCGGCACGCAATGCGTCCGTATCGGTGACATTGCAAAGGACATATTTGACCGAACAGCCTTCGTCCGTCAGTCGGGCGGCAAGGGCGTTGGAAGCCTCATCGGAAATGTCGAGAAAACCAACCTTGGCACCCTGACGGGCGAAATGACTGGTGATGGATTCTCCAATGCCGCTGCCGCCACCAGTGACAATGACAGTCTTGCCGGCAAGGCTGGGATAAGTCGCAACAGATGTCTGTGTCATCTATTTGGTTCCATACATGCGGTCGCCGGCATCGCCAAGGCCGGGCACGATATAACCGTTTTCATTGAGATGGCTATCGAGTGCGGCGGTAAAAATTGGCACATCAGGATGCGCCTCCTGAAATGCCTTGATGCCTTCTGGCGCAGCCAGCAGGCACAAAAACCGCAGGTTTTTGGCACCACTGCGTTTCAGCTTATCAACAGCAAGGGAAGCAGAATTGGCAGTCGCCAGCATCGGATCTACGGCAATCACCACCCGGTCTCCCAGGTCGGTCGGCGCCTTGTAATAGTATTCTACCGCTTCCAATGTTTCGTGGTCTCGATACAGGCCCACATGGGCAACCCGCGCCGATGGCACCAAATCCAGCATGCCCTCCAGCAGGCCGTTGCCGGCGCGCAATATCGAGGCGAAGACCAGCTTCTTGCCCTTCAATGTGGGTGCATCCATCTGTTCCATCGGCGTTTCTATGGGCTTGGTGGTCAGCTCCAGATCTCGGGTCACTTCGTAACACAGCAGCAGGGAAATCTCCCGCAGCAGACGGCGGAAGCTCGCGGTGGATGTTTGCTTATCCCGCATGATGGACAATTTGTGCTGGACGAGCGGATGGGTGACCACGGTGACTTCGGCCATGGGGGAACTCCTGAATGTAACTTTGAGATTAAACTTACCGCCCCGTGACGCGCATACAAGTGGGATCGGGCGGAGAATCGCCGCTCAAGCGGAATTATCCAACCGATTCATCAAAGCTGCTCGGGTTTCGTCGTCGACAAAGGCAGCATTCAGCGCGTTGCGGGTGCACTGATCCAACATCCGACGGTCAAAGCCAAAATGTTTGGTGGCAATTTCGTATTCATTGCCCAGATTGGAATGGAAAAATGGAGGGTCGTCAGAATTCAGGGTCACCCGCACCCCGGCGTCGTATAGCTGGCGCAATGGGTGGCGATCGTAGTCGGCAAAGATGCCCAGAGCGATATTCGATGCGGGGCAGACCTCCAGCACAATGCCGTCATGGGCCAGTCGGTCTACCAGCTTGGGGTCTTCAATTGAGCGCACTCCGTGACCAATGCGGGTAATGCCAAGATGGTCCAATGTGTCCCAGACGGATTGGGGACCCGTCAGTTCGCCCGCATGGGACGTCAAGCCCAGCCCGGCGTCGCCGGCAATGCCAAAGGCATTGGCGAAATCTTCAACCGCAAACGAACGTTCATCGCCCCCCATGCCGAAACCTGTGACCATCGGATGGGGATTGGCGGCAATCGTCTCGGCAACCGCATCTGCCGCGTCGGGACCCAGATGGCGCACACAGGTCATGATAATACGACCTTCGATGCCATATTGTTGTCTGGCATCTTCAATTCCTGCGGCAATGGCGTTGACCAGATCATTGTAGCCAATGCCCATTAGGGCGGCATGGTCTGATGAGCCAAATACTTCGCCGTAAATTGCGCCATGGGCAGCAAGGCGGGAGAAATAATCATAGGACAGCAGGCGATAGTCTTCCGGCTGGCGAAACACCGATGCCGCCCTGTCGTAAGCAGTCAGGAAGGTCGAAAAGTCGTGCCAGACATAGCGCCCGTCACGGATCACATCATTGACGTCGATGTTGTATTTCTGCGCCAGGCGTATCACCAGGGCTGGATCTGCAGCGCCTTCGATATGGCAGTGAATTTCCGCTTTGATCACTTCACTCTTCCTTCTCCTGCGCGACGGATTGGCTACGAATCCATCATCGATCTGCCATGCGGCCCCGGCGGCAGGCCGAGATGGGCGGCCAGTGTTTCTCCGATGTCGCAAAAGGTGTCACGCGCGCCCAGAAAACCGGTTTTTAGCCCCGGCCCGATGATCAGCACCGGCACCTGTTCGCGTGTGTGATCGGTGCCGTGCCAGGTCGGATCATTTCCGTGATCGGCAGTCAGGATCATCATATCCCCGTCCCGCAACTGGCTGGTCAATTCCGGCAATCGCCGGTCAAAATGTTCCAAACAAGCGGCGTAGCCAGGCACATCGCGCCGGTGACCATAAAGCTGATCAAAATCAATAAAATTGGCGAAGACAAAGTCGCCGTCGGCGGCATCTTTCATCGCCTGCAGCATGGTATCAAACATCGCTTCATTGCCATTGGCCTTGCGGATGTCGGTGACCCCCTGATGGGCAAAAATATCAGCGATCTTGCCAACCGCAAAGACGCCGCGCTCATCGTCTTCAACCCGATCCAACAGGGTCGGTGCAGGTGGTGGCACCGAATAATCACGGCGATTTCCGGTCCGTTCAAACGTGTCTGCTGTTTTGCCAATAAAGGGACGCGCAATCACCCGTCCGATATTCATCGGGTCAACCAATTTGCGGGTGATTGCGCAGAGCTTGTAGAGGCGCTCAAGGCCAAAGAACTCCTCATGCGCTGCAATCTGCACCACAGAATCCGCCGAGGTATAGACGATCGGCTTGCCGCTCTGGATGTGTTCATGGCCAAATTCCCGGATCACGTCAGTGCCAGAGGCATGTTTATTGGCCAATAGGCCCGGCAGTTCGCCATCGGCAATCATCTCATCGGTCAGTTCCACCGGCAGCGCCGGAATGGTTTGGGGAAACACTGTCCAGTCGAATTTCACCGGCACGCCGGCAATTTCCCAATGGCCGGACGACGTATCCTTGCCGCTGGAGACTTCCGCCGCACAGGCCCAACCGGCCGTGGCCTTGCCATCAAAATCAAATCCCACAGGCAGCGCCCCGCAGGCGGCCTTTGTTGCAAAACCAAGCCCCATACGTTCCATATTCGGCATTATTAACGGCCCTGCGCGCAGGCCCTCCCGGTCGCCTTCACTCTTTGCACATGCTTCGGCAATGTGGCCCAATGTATTGGCGCCCAGGTCACCATAGGCCTCGGCATCCGGCGCACCACCGATGCCGACAGAGTCCAGAACGATCAAAAACGCACGCGCCATAAATTCGGCTCCTCCCGAAAACGTCAAATGTGCCTGACTAGAGCCTTCCATTTAACCGTGAAAGGCTCTTTGACGGCAAGCTCAATAGCGCACCGACACCAGATAAAGCCCATGGGCCGGTGCCACAGGCGCACAGGCGGTGCGATCGCGCGCATCTAGTGCCGCCTGCAAATCACCCTTGTTCCAGCGCCCCTCGCCGACGGCTTTCAGGCAGCCAGCCAGCGACCGTACCTGATTGTGCAGATAGGAGCGTGCCGTCGTGTTGATCTCAATCACCTCTACGCCATGGCTCGCCCGCACTGTTACATCAAGAGTATCGAGAGTTTTGACCGGGCTTTTTGCCTGGCATTCAGTTGAGCGAAAAGTGGTGAAATCATGCTCGCCCAACAGCAGCTTGGCCGCCTCATCCATCGCCGTGGCATCCAGCGGCACTTTCACATTCCAGGCCCGCCCTTTCTCCACCGTCAGTGGGGCGCGGCGATTGATTATCCGATAGACATAGCGGCGGCCAGTTGCGGTAAATCGCGCATGAAATTCATCACTGCAGGTGTCACAGTCCAATATTGCGATTGGCTCGTCCGACTGCCGCAAATGGGCATTCAACGCTTCCATCAGTCGAAACGGCGTCCATGGCCGTTGCAGATCGGCATGGGCCACCTGGCCCAATGCATGAACGCCAGCGTCCGTGCGACCGGCGCCCTGAACCAGAATATCGCTTTCGCCCAGCTTGTTCAGCGCCGTCTCAAGGGCCCCCTGCACCGATGGCATATCCTCTTGACGCTGCCACCCTTTGTAAGGTCTCCCGTCATATTCGATGAGAAAACTGTAGCGGCCCATATCAGGACAACCGGGTTCCCACGGCAAGCGAATTGCCGCGCAAAAACGCCTCTGTGTCCATCGCCTTGGAGCCTGCCTTTTGCAGGCGCTCCAATACGACGCTGCCATTTCCGCAAGCAATGGTCAGCGCCGCGTCCAAAACCTCCCCGGGCTGACCGGTTCGGTCCGACAGCCGGGCTTGCAACACTTTTACCCGCTCAGGCTTTTTGCCAAACGACATTTCACACCATGAACCCGGGAACGGAGACAGACCCATAATATGGCGCACGACGACTGCCGCAGGCTGTGTCCAGTCTATGCGGGTCTCGCCTTTATCAATTTTCCTGGCATAGGTGACGCCTTCTTCTGCCTGCGGCGTCAATTTCAGGTCGCCTGCCTCCAGTTGCGCCATCGCCTGCACCATCAATGCCGCCCCGGCTTGCGCCAATTGATCATGCAATGATCCAGCCGTGGTCGAAGAATCAATCGCGATGCGATGGGTCAGCGCCACCGGCCCGGTATCCAGTCCCGCCTCCATCTGCATCACCATGATGCCGGTCTCTTTATCCCCTGCCATGATCGCCCGTTGGATCGGGGCCGCCCCGCGCCAGCGCGGCAGCAGTGAGGCATGGCCATTGAAGCAACCATGTTTGGGGGCATCCAGAATTGCCTGTGGCAAAAGCATGCCATAGGCGACAACAACCGCCACATCAGCCTGTAAGGCAGCAAATCGGGCAAGTTCAGCGTCATCCTTCAAGGAGGTGGGCGTAAATACCGGAATCCCATGCGCTTCCGCGGCCTGATGCACGGGAGATTTAACAAGTTCAAGCCCTCGCCGCCCGGCAGGGCGTGGTGGCTGCGAATAGCAGGCAATTATCTCATGCCCGGCATCAATCAGCGCCGCCAGCACCGGCACGGAAAAGTCCGGGGTGCCCATGAATATGACGCGCAATGCCATCAATCAGCCGATGAATTTCTTGCCGGACTGCTTGGCAATCTTAGTAAATTTCCGGACCACCATATCGCGCTTCAGCTTGGAAATGTGATCAATGAACAGAACCCCGTTGAGATGGTCATATTCATGTTGAATAACAGTCGCCAACAGGCCGTCCGCTTCCAGCAACTGCTCTTTACCGTCCCGATCAAGATATTTCACCGTGCAGCCTGCGGGGCGTTCCACATCGGCGTAATAGTCTGGAATCGACAGACAACCCTCTTCATAGACTTTGCGGTCATCTGAAAATGCCACAATTTCCGGATTGATCAGAAAAATCGGCTCGCGCGGTGGCTCTTCTTCTTCCGCGTCACTGTCTGATTCCCGTATTGGCTCCCCATCGCCGGCTTCTTCTTCCTCATCGGACCGCTTGGCACAATCGACAGTAAAGATGCGCAGCGGTTCACCCACCTGCACCGCAGCAAGGCCGATGCCCGGTGCGTCATACATGGTTTCCAGCATATCATCGAGAAAACGGCGCAGGTCATCATCAACCCGCTCCACCGGCTTGGATTCCCGGCGCAATACCGGGTCTGGAATATGAACTATGGGCAATATCGACATGGCGCTGAGATAAGCGGTGCAGCGCCACGGGTCAACTGCTTTAACCGTCCGCCATTGTGAGATAATCCCGTGGTGGCGTTCTCGTTTTATTCTCAATCGCGAATCAGATAGGCTGCGGCAATGGAACAATTGCAATTGCACCTCGAATTCATCCGGATCGGCGAAACCAGCCTGTCTCGCGGAGACGCGTTGGCCTTGTTGATCGGCGGGTTGCTGATCGGTGCGCTGGTATTGCTGGTCTCGATCTGGCGGACCACAAAAAAGCGCCTGACCCAGGAAGAAATGCTGCGCGCCGTCAATGAAGAACGCGCCCGGGAAGCGGAATTGCGCATGGCCGAACTGGTGGCGACGCAAAATGAACTCTCCGGCCACCTCGCGGCCATGCAGCAGAATGTCACCAGCTCCCAGACTGCCTTTTCCAAACAGCTGGACGAGCGGCTCGCCGCCGTCTCGGGTCGGGTTTCACAATCTTTGACCGACACCACCAAAACGACCCAGGAGAGCCTGACCAAACTGCAGGAACGGCTGGCCGTCATCGACACGGCCCAGAGTAATATTCAAAACCTGGCGCAAGATGTGGTGGGCCTGCAAAACATTTTGCAGAACAAGCAGACCCGTGGCGCCTTCGGGCAAAGCAGGATGGAAACCATCGTCCAGGACGGCCTGCCCATGGGTGCCTTTGAATTTCAGGCAACCCTGTCCAACGGCACCCGCCCGGACTGCACCGTAAAAATGCCCAATCAAGCACCGGCTCTGGTAATCGATGCCAAATTTCCGCTGGAAGCCTGGAACCTGATGAAAGACGCCGAAGGTCCCGAACAGGCCAAACAGGGGGCAGGACAGTTCCGTCGTGACATGGAAGTCCATATCAAGGACATTTCGAGCAAATATCTGATTTCCGGTGAAACCCAGGATACGGCCTTCATGTTCGTGCCGTCTGAATCGATCTTTGCCGAAATCCACGAGAATTTTGAAAACATCGTTCAAAAGGCCCACAAGGCCCGCATTGTGATTGTCTCCCCTTCCCTGTTGCTGCTCTCCATCCAGGTGATTCAGGCGGTTTTGAAGGATGCCCGCATGCGCGAACAAGCCCATCTGATTCAAGGCGAAATCATAAAATTCACCGGCGACCTTTCGCGCCTCGATGACCGGGTGCGAAAACTGCAATCTCACTTTCTGGCAACCGCTAAAGATGTCGATCAGATTTTGATTTCCACCGACAAGCTCACTCGCCACGGGGCGAAGATCGAAGCGTTGGAGTTTGGAGAAGTACCGGCGGAAAAGACCAAGCAAGATCCACCAGGCAAGCCCTTCCTTCGCGCCATCGAAGGCGGCGACGGCGACTAGACCCTTTCAGGTCGGTGACCGCAGATCAGCAAATTGCCAGCTACGGGGTCGAAAAATCGACAAATAAAAAGGCCGTCAGGATAATTCCTGACGGCCTCATTTTTTTCAAATATGCGAATTCAGCTTAGCCAGCTGGGCAGGCGCTGTCGCTCATGTAATCGTGGACCTTCACTTTGCCAGAAGTGATGTCTGACGAAGCCGCTTCAACCGCTGCCTGCATGTCGGCATCGACCAGGCTCTTGTTGTTGTCGTCCATGGCGTAACCCACGCCACCGGCTTTCAGGTCCAGCACGTTGAAGCCAGTGCTCCAGTTGCCGTTTTTGACGTCCATGAAAGCGTTATAGACGGCGTTATCGACACGCTTCAGCATTGAGGTGAGAACCTTGCCGGGATGCATGCCGTTCTGGTTTGAATCCACACCAATGCCCAGCTTGCCGGCGTCAGCTGCAGCCTGCAACACACCAATGCCGGTACCACCAGCAGCGTGATAGACAACGTCAGCACCACGGTCGAACTGCGACTTGGCCAATTCGGCACCTTTCACCGGATCGTTCCAGGCAGCGCCGGTTGTGCCTGTCATGTTCTGGAACACTTCAGCATTGGCATTGACTGATTTGACGCCCTGCACATAGCCGCAAGCAAATTTGCGGATCAGAGGAATGTCCATGCCGCCAATGAAGCCGACTTTGCCGGTCTTGGAAGCTTTTGCGGCCATGACACCGACAAGGTAAGAACCTTCGTGCTCTGTAAACAGAATGGAACGGACGTTGGGTTTATCAACCACCATGTCGACGATACCGAATTGAGTGTCAGGAAACTCTCCGGCGATTTTCTCAAGAGCTGCAGCCCAGGAAAAACCAATTACAACAATCGGGTTGTGACCATCACGCGCAAAACGACGCGCCGACTGCTCCCGCTGGGCGTCGTTCTGGATCTCGAAGTCTTTATATTCGATGCCAGTTTCAGCCTTGAAGCGCTCAGCGCCGGTATAAGCGGATTCGTTAAACGACTTGTCGTTTTTGCCACCCAGGTCATAAATCACTGCGGGTTTAAGGTCAGCGGCATAGGCTGCAACAGCTGAAAATGCCGCAGCAGTCATGCCAAGGATAAGTTTCTTCATTAGCTAAGTCCTTCCCAGGGGTTCCCTGATATAATTATTAATTTTGGGGCGCGCGGAGGCGCAATTTGCAGATATCGATCTAAGGTCTCACCCACAAAGTCACACCCGCCCACAGGGGCAGCAATGCGCATGGAGCAAAGTCTTGCACGTTTGCCATGACTTTGCATAGCTTTTGTGAAGCATTTTCACAGACATGGATCATTTCAGGAGAAAGGCACTGGAACTGCATTCCATTTGCAATTAGACCAGCCTTGCAGATTCCTCCAATCAACGTTTCAAGGCCACGCTCTGCTATGTCCGGACCACCCGAACTCGAATTCCCAGTATTGATTGGCGACATCGGCGGCACCAATGCACGGTTTCAGATTATCAAGCAGCCGAACAGCAAGGCCATCCTGTTTGAACCTGTGCGCACGGCAGATTTTGACAGTTTGGAAGATTCCATTGCGCAGTCGGTACTGGCGTCGACGGACGTTCAACCGAGATCGGCCATCATCGCTGCGGCCGGACCGATCACATCAGATGGTCTCAATCTGACCAATTGCCACTGGAACATCATTCCTGAGAAATTTCTGCAATTGGCGACATTTGAAAAACTAATGCTGATGAATGATTTTGAGGCCCAGGCCCTGGCCCTGCCCTGTCTCAGCGAGACCGACGGCGTTGCCCTGGGTGCGCGCAATCTACAGGCAAATGCCGATTACACCAAAGCCGTTCTGGGTCCCGGCACCGGACTTGGTGTCGGTTTGCTGGTGCGTGCCGGAGGCAAGTGGATTCCGGTTGCCGGAGAAGGCGGGCACGTGGATTTGGGGCCCCGCAATCCGCGTGAGGCCGATATCTGGCAATATCTGGAAACCGTTGGCGGTCGCATTTCTGCCGAGCAGGTTGTGTGTGGCGATGGACTGGTCAACCTGTACCGCGCCTGCTGCGTCGTGGAAAAGCTGAAGCCCCAACTGCAGACACCTGCCGATATATCAATTGCCGCCATGTCGTCCAGCGACGCCCAGGCTGAAGAAGCCCTGTCCCTGTTCTGCACGACATTGGGTCGCATTGCCGGCGATCTGGCAGTGACATCCATGGCCAAGGGTGGGGTCTATATCGGTGGTGGCATTGCCCAGAAAATTCTGCCTTTCCTTCAGGCCAGCCAATTCCGCGCCAATTTTGAGGACAAGGCACCCCATGAGGAATTGATGCAGAATATAGCAACAATCGTCGTCACCCATCCGCTTCCGGCCTTGTTGGGCCTTGCAGCCTTCGCCAATGCGCCACAAACGTTTCTGGTCGACGTGTCCCACCGCACCTGGCGGCGCAATCTAGCAATTTGATTGATCATTGCGATGGTCTATAACTACGCTATTGGAAATCTCCTTCCGGACTTGTGCCGGTACTCCGCAAGGCCACCGTATTGTTAAAAAGTCTGCTTGGCATCTTACTGAAGTCACCAAATGACATGGGTGTTTTTCAACGCATGGCCGTTGAGAACTTCAAGCTGCACAAGCGTCAATATCTGATTGCCGGATTTTGCCTTTTAATCATGGCAGCCACCACCGCCTATAGCGCCTGGTTGATGGGTCCGGTGGTCAAGGACGTGTTTTACGGAAATGATTTCAACCGTGCATTGGTTCTTTCTGCCATTGTTGTTGCAATTTTCCTGATCAAAGGTGCCATGAGCTACCTGCAGTCGGTCATTCTCGACCAGATCGGCAACGCCATTGTGGCGCGCTATCAACGGCGCATATTTGCCCATTTGATGGATCTTGATGTTCACTTTTTTACCCGTCAGCATTCGGCCACCCTGGTCAGTCGGATAAATCAGAATATTCTCGGCGTGCGGAACATGCTCAACACCGTCATTTTGGGCTATTTGCGGGATTTGGTGACCCTTATCGGTCTAATCGGCGTCATGGTTTATCGCGATCCGCTCATGTCGACAGCGGTTTTTATTATCGGCCCGCTGGCTCTTTGGGTCCTGGCCAAATATGCCAACCGGGTTAAGAAAATCGCCCGTCAGGAAGTGCAGATCAATGCCCAGGTGGCAACTGCCATGCAGGAAGCGTCCCACGGCATTGCGGTGATCAAGGCTTTTACCATGGAAAGCCAGTTGCGGGAAAAGCTCAATGCTCTGACAATTTTGGCAGAACAGCGGTCCAATAAGATTGCCCGCATTACCGCCCGCACCAGTCCGCTCATGGAAACGATTGCCGGCTTCGCTATCGCTGCTGTGATTGCCTATGGCGGCTGGCGGGTGATCAATCACGGCTATGAACCCAGCGATCTGACCTCTTTCATGACCGCGTTGCTGCTGGCTTATGAGCCGGCAAAGAAACTTGCGCGAATGCGGGTGGTGCTGGAACGCTCGCTGGTCAATGCCAGTATGATATACGAAATCCTCGACACGCCGGCACCAAACAAACAGGCCGAAGATGACAGTTCTCCGCCAGCTACGGCTGGTGATATCGAATTTTCCAATGTCACCTTCCGCTATGAAGAGCAGGGCAGTCCTCCGGAATCTGCAGGTGAAACACCTTTGATCAATGCGCCTCCCGTGATTCAGGAACTGACCTTTGTCGCCAAGGCCGGAAAAACCACAGCCCTTGTCGGTCCTTCCGGTGGCGGCAAGTCGACGATAATTTCGTTGCTGCAGCGTTTCTACGAACCTGAGACAGGCACAATTTCGATAGACGGAAAAGACATCTCCACCCTCAACACAAACAATCTGCGCTCAAATTTCGCCTATGTGTCGCAAAATCCCATTCTGTTTCAGGGCACCGTTCGGGACAATTTGCGCTACGCCCGGCCGGACGCGACAGACGCCGAAATTGAGGCGGCAGCCCGCAGCGCCCAGGCCCACGACTTCATCACCGCCTTGCCAGAAGGCTATGACAGCCCACTGGGTGAAAACGCCATCAATCTGTCCGGCGGTCAGCGGCAACGGCTGTCGATTGCCCGGGCTATTGTTCGCAACGCGCCAATTCTGCTGCTGGACGAGGCCACCTCTGCCCTCGACAACCAGTCCGAGGCCCTGGTGCAGGCGGCGCTTGACCAGTTGATGAAGGGCCGCACCACGCTGGTCATTGCCCACCGCCTTTCCACCATCGCCAATGCAGACGCTATTCTGGTCATTGACAATGGCCGGGTTGTGGATCAGGGCAAACACGAGGACCTGGTGGCCAAAAAGAGCGGCGTCTATGCGGCTCTACATCGCGTCGGGCCAAGCTGAGGTCCCGGAAACTCGCAGAAAAACAGGCAAGGAATGACAGGATGAAACTTGTAATAGTAGGGGCTGCCGGACGCATGGGCCAAACCCTCATCCGCGCGGTAGCTTCAGTCGACGGCGCTACCGTATCGGCGGCCATCGAATTGCCAGGGTCGCCTCATCTTGGCAAGGATTCCGGTGAACTGGCTGGCATTGGCACCAATGGCGTGCCGATCACCGATGACGCTTTGACCGCTTTTGCCGCCGCCGATGGGGTGCTTGATTTCACCGTTCCCAAGGCCTCGGTGGAATTTGCCGGCCTCGCCGCCCAGGCAAGGATAGTTCATGTCATCGGCACGACTGGCTGCAGTGACGAAGACGAAGCCAAGTTTTCTGCCGCTGCCCGTCATGCCCGCATTGTCAAATCAGGCAATATGAGCCTGGGGGTCAATCTCCTGGCAGTGCTCGTGCGCCAGGCAGCGAAAGCCCTGGCGGCAACCGATTTCGATATCGAAGTCGTTGAAATGCACCACAAGCACAAGATTGATGCTCCGTCCGGCACTGCCCTGCTGCTTGGCGAAGCTGCTGCGACGGGGCGCAATGTGAACCTGCACGAACAC
The DNA here is from genome assembly GCA_039977975.1 of Rhizobiaceae bacterium. Classification (GTDB taxonomy): domain Bacteria; phylum Pseudomonadota; class Alphaproteobacteria; order Rhizobiales; family Rhizobiaceae; genus Pseudahrensia. The sequence continues at coordinate 573,019 of JBDWCD010000012.1, read as the reverse complement.
GCCGTAAAAGTGCGCGATGGCATTACCGGTCCGCGGGAAGCAGGTTCGATCGGATTTGCCACCCTGCGCGGCGGTTCGGTGATTGGCGAACATTCCGTGATGTTTGCCGGCGAGGGCGAAACCATTGAAATAACCCACCGGGCAACCGACAGGTTGTTATTTGCCCGCGGCGCGGTAAAAGCAGCGCTTTGGGCACACGACAAAAAGGCCGGACGCTACGACATGCTCGACGTTCTGGGCCTCGAAAGGGAATAACATGTCAGGAACTCTCGTCCTCGTTCGCCACGGCCAAAGCGAATGGAACAAGCTCAATTTGTTTACTGGTTGGAGGGATCCCGACCTGACCGAGCAAGGCACCGCTGAAGCCATTGAAGCCGGCAAGGTCCTGGCCGCTGAAGGATTAAAATTTGACATCGCCTTCACCTCGGTTCTGCAGCGGGCAGAAAAGACTTGTCAGCACATTTTGGACGGTGTCGATCAGTCAGACCTGGAAACAATCCACGACCAGGCATTGAACGAACGCAATTACGGCGATCTTGCCGGGCTGAACAAAGACGATGCCCGCGAAAAGTGGGGGGAGGAGCAGGTGCATGTCTGGCGCCGCTCCTATGCCACGCCGCCACCCGGCGAAGAAGGTGAAAGCCTGCGTGATACGGGTGCAAGGGTCTGGCCCTATTACATGAGCGAGATTCTGCCCCGCGTGCTGCGCGGCGAAACCGTTCTCGTGGCTGCCCACGGCAATTCGTTGCGGTCGCTCGTAATGGTTCTCGACGGGATGACCGAAGATACAATCACCAAACTGAATCTCGGCACCGGCATCCCGATGATCTACAAGCTTAACGCCGATTCAACGGTGGCTGACAAACGGGTACTGGGAGATATGACCGGCGCGCACTAGTGTGCGCGCTCAAACGCTGATCACTTCAAAGCGCTCGACAATCTTGTCGAGGAGGCGCTGGGCAACATCTTCCTTGGAAGATTTGGGCCAGGCCTCGTCGGTGGTTTTCGATATCAGCACAACGGAATTCTGATCGCCGCCAAATACATCGTTTTCCGGCGAGACGTCATTTGCAACGATCCAGTCAGCACCTTTTTTAGCCAGTTTGGCGCGGGCGTGCTCAATCAGATTTTCCGTTTCAGCGGCAAAGCCGATCACCAGGTCGGGACGGTCCTTTTTGCGATTGCCAACACCTTTCAGGATATCGGGGTTTTCGACAAATTTCAGCGGCGGCAGGTCGCCGCTGTCATTCTTCTTGATTTTTTCCGCCGCTTGATTGTCGACGCGCCAATCAGCCACCGCAGCGACAAACACCGCAATATCGGCTGGCAGGGCGCGGTCAACCGCCTGCTGCATCTCCAGCGCCGAGGTGACATTGACCACAGTAACATCATCGGGGTCTTCAAGATTGACCGGCCCTGAAACCAGAGTCACATCTGCGCCGGCCTGGGCCAAAGCCGCAGCAATGGCATGGCCCTGTTTGCCGGAGGAGTGGTTGGAAATATAGCGGACCGGGTCAATGTCTTCGCGCGTCGGCCCCGAAGTCACCACGGCGCGTTTGCCCGCCAATGGTTTGTCAGAATCGTCGAGCAGAAGTTCTACAGCTGAAAGAATTTCCATCGGCTCTGCCATCCGGCCAAGTCCCGCTTCGCCGGATTCTGCCATTTCACCCTCATTGGGGCCGACGAATTGAATGCCGTCTGCAGCAAGAGTTTCAGCGTTGCGCTGGGTGGCCGGATTATCCCACATGGCGGGGTTCATGGCTGGTGCAATCAGGATGGGCGACGACGACGCCAATAACACGGTCGACGCAAGATCATTGGCCAGGCCATTGGCCATCTTGGCCATCAGGTCTGCCGTCGCTGGTGCTACGACGATCAGGTCCGCTTCTCGCGCCAGCCGGATGTGGCCGATATCCTGCTCGGCTTCGCGGTCCCAGATATCGGTGAAGACAGTGTCCCCTGTCAGCGCACCCACCGTCATCGGGGTGACAAATTGCTGTGCCGCTTCGCTCATCACACAGCGTACATTTGCCCCGCGCTCCCGCATCCGGCGGATCAGATCGAGACACTTATAAGCAGCAATGCCACCACCGATAATCAGCAGAACGGTTTTATTCTGAAGGGTTTGCGATATCATCATCACCCCATTCAACTACACAAATTGCTTCCAGACCAGCGCAACCACCCCAAGGGCGATAATCCAAAGCGCCACACGTCCAGAGCGTGAATGCCGGGCCTCCGCCTTGCCGATGGCCTCAATGGTCGGTTTGTCGAGGCGCACACCGTCGCGCGTCATCGCATCGATCTCGTGACTGAGCTTTTCTGCGCGCGTCGCCATGTCGGGTGCCAATTGCACCAGCCTGCCCATCGCATGCAGACCGTCACGGGCTTCTTCAATCTTGCCCAGCGGTCCAATCAGACGTTGCACGTAGTGGGCAACAACCGGTTCAGCCGACTTCCACATGTTAAATTTCGGATCGAGGCGGCGGGCAACGCCCTCGACCACAACCATCGTCTTCTGCAACAGCAATAATTGCGGCTGAGTTTTCATGTCGAACAGTTCGGTGACCTCAAACAGCAAGGTCAACAACCGCGCCATGGATACTTTGTCAGCTTCCTGACCATGTATCGGCTCGCCTATTGCTCGGATCGCCTGGGCAAAACTGGCGACATCATGATGATCGGGCACATAACCAGCTTCAAAGTGTACCTCTGCCACCCGCATATAATCACGGGTGATAAATCCATAGAGAATTTCTGCCAGATAGCGCCTTTCAGCCTTGCCCAATCGCCCGGCAATTCCGAGATCTACGGCAACAATGTTAGACTCCGCGTCGACAAACAGATTGCCCGGATGCATGTCGGCATGAAAGAAGCCGTCGCGCAGCACGTGACGCAAAAAGCTCTGATTGAGCACGTTGGCGATGGCCGGCAGGTCATGGCCAGCCTGTGTCAGCACATCAACATGGGTGAGCTTGGTGCCGTCCACCCAATCCATGGTCACGCAGTCACGGCCGATTCTTTCCCAATCGACTGTGGGAACGAGAAATCCGTCGTCTCCAGCGGTATTTTCCCCCATCTCTGAAAAGGCGGCCGCCTCCAGTCGCAAATCCATTTCCATCTTTGCAGACGTCGCCAACATATCGACCACCAGAACGGGCTGAAGCCGTTGCGCCAATTCGATATGTTTTTCCATCAGACGGGCCGCACTGTAGAAAGTCGCCAAATCGCGATTGAACCGATCCCGGACACCCGGGCGGATGACTTTGACGGCGACCTCACGCACAGTTTCACCACCGGTTCCGTCGCTTTGGTCCTTGATGGTGGCCTTATGCACCTGTGCTACCGATGCAGCCGCAATGGCCGGCCCGAAGGAAGAGAAAATCTCCTTAACATCCTGACCAAGCGTGGCCGCCACCATTTCTTTGGCCTGTTCAGCACCGAATGGCTCCATCCGGTCCTGCAGCAATTCCAGATCAAGCGCGATGGACGCACCGACTATATCCGGACGTGTGGCCAGAAACTGACCCAGCTTCACCCAACTCGGCCCCAGGCGATTGAGCGCCTTGGACAGATTCTCCGATTGTGCCTGGTCCTTGGCGCGACGCCGCTCGATCACCCGGGCGATGGCCTTTGCCAGCCGAACCGGAGCCGGCGCACCTTCATCGGGCAAAGCAGTGACCACGCCTTCGCGCATCAGCACATATGCCGCTCTGGTTAGCGAGAAACTGGCTCTGGGACTCAACATCTGGGCTCTATATCTTCCAACCGGAATGCAAGGCAACAATTCCGCCGGACATATTGCGGTAGCTCACCCGTTCAAAACCTGCCTCGCTGATATAGTCGGCAAAGCGCTGCTGATTTGGAAACTTGCGAATAGACTCCACCAGATATTGATAACTTTCACCATCACCGGTGACGGCGCGGCCAATTGGTGGAATCGCATTGAACGACCACATGTCATAAAACTTATCGAGCATCGGTACATCGACTTCCGAAAATTCTAACACCAGCAATTGTCCGCCGGGTTTCAGCACCCGATAAGCTTCCGAAAGCGCGTGGTCCATGCGCGGTACGTTGCGAATGCCGAATGCCACGGTATAGGCGTCGAACGAGTTGTCGGCAAAGGGCAGTTCCTCAGCATTTGCCTCAACAAACTCTACCTGATCCTGCAGGCCGTTTTTGACCGCCCGCTGGCGACCGACCTCCAGCATTGAGCCATTGATATCCAGCACGGTAACATGGGCGTTTCGTCCCGACGCCTCAACCAGACGGAATGCGATATCACCCGTTCCCCCGGCAACATCAAGCGACCGCCAACCGGGCCGTTTCGATGGTGCAGCCTTGGTCACCATGGCGTCCTTCCACAACCGGTGCACGCCCAGCGACATAAAGTCGTTCATTACGTCATACCGGCGGGCGACGGAATGAAAAACCTCGTTGACCTTGCCTTGCTTTTCTCCTTCACCGACCTGCTCAAAGCCATAGGCCGTGCTCATCTGTTCCGGAGAGCGGGTGCGACTGCTGTTTTGCGGGTTATTCATGGTTGGCGTCCAACGCGTGTTTACTGGCTTGGATATAGGCGAATTCCCAACAGAATTCCATGCGTCACAACGTTTCGATTGCTATTCCGGTTAAAACCCGCTCAACACCGCCAAGACATGCGGGGCATGCTAAATTTTCAACACGAAATTCGGTGAGGCCCATGACGAGACGGGTTCCAACTGGCGAACTTGCAGGCGACGATTGATCATTCCCCACCCATTCGGCTAAAGCAGTGGGATCGTTCGAAGTGAGAAGCAACCACGTGACTACAAGTTTCATTATCGCCATAGATGGTCCGGCCGCTTCTGGCAAAGGCACTCTGGGTCGTCGCCTGGCACAGGAACTTGGCCTGCCTCATCTGGATACCGGCCTGACCTATCGCGCCGTTGCCCATGCGCTGATGACGGCCAATCAACCTCTCGATGATGAACCAACGGCCATCGCAGCGGCAAAGCGGGTTGATCTCAGCTCGCTCGACAGATCCATCTTGTCAGATCACGCTATTGGAAGTGCCGCGTCAAAAGTCGCCGCCATGTCCGGTGTTCGCAAGGCACTTGTCGAGTTGCAGCGCCAATTTGCCCAAACGCCACCAGGCGCCATTCTTGACGGCCGCGATATCGGTACCGTCGTCTGTCCTGACGCATCGGTAAAGTTCTACGTCACCGCCTCACCGCAGGAACGTGCGCGCCGCCGGTGGAATGAAATGCAGTTAAAAGGGCAGGACGCCGACTTTGACGAAATCCTCGCCGATATCTCGGCCCGCGATGCCCGCGACATGGGTCGCGCCGACAGCCCGCTAAAACCAGCTGAAGATGCCCACTTGCTCGATACGTCACAAATGGATATAGAAACCGCGTTCCAGCAGGCTCTGAGCATTGTTATGCAAGCCAGAACCGGCTGAACACAGGTAGATTACTTGAACCATATATATGGAACCGACTGAAATATATCGATTTTTCAAGGAAATCTACTAATTAGCAAACCGGCCTTTCGCTTCTTTGCACCCAATTCTGGGACCAATGATTGGTTTCAGAAATGCTTTCACCAATCGAAAGCGGGGCGAAATCAGCCGATAAAACGAAACACAAACCCCGGTGCACATCCTGCACAAATGTGAATTTGCAGGATTTTGGAGCAATATATTGTCAGAAATGAACCCCTCAATGGAGGACTTTGCAGCCCTCCTCGACGAATCCCTTGCCGCCCATTCCATTCAGGAAGGCACAGTTGTTAAGGGCACCGTCACCGCCATCGAAAAAGACATGGCGATTATCGATGCCGGCCTGAAAGTAGAAGGCCGCGTTGCATTGAAAGAATTCGGCTTCGGCGCCAAAGATGGTGGCCTGAATGTCGGCGACACTGTCGAAGTTTATCTTGAGCGCGTTGAAAATGCCATGGGCGAAGCCGTCCTGTCACGCGACAAGGCCCGCCGCGAAGAAAGCTGGGTCAAGCTTGAGAAGAAATTCGAAGCAGAAGAAAAAGTCGAAGGCCAGATCTTCAACCAGGTCAAAGGTGGCTTCACCGTCGATCTGGATGGCGCAACTGCCTTCCTGCCACGTTCGCAGGTGGACATCCGTCCAATCCGCGATGTCACCCCGCTGATGAACACACCACAGCCTTTCCAGATCCTGAAAATGGACCGTCGTCGCGGCAACATCGTTGTTTCCCGCCGCACCGTGCTGGAAGAGAGCCGTGCGGAACAGCGTTCGGAAATCGTTCAGAACCTCGAAGAGGGTCAGACAGTTGAAGGCGTCGTCAAGAACATCACCGATTATGGTGCATTTGTTGATCTCGGCGGCATTGACGGCCTGCTGCACGTCACCGACATGGCCTGGCGCCGCGTCAACCACCCAACCGAGATCCTGACCATCGGTCAGACCGTCAAGGTTCAGATCATCCGCGTCAATCAGGATACACACCGTATCTCGCTCGGCATGAAACAGCTGGAAAGCGATCCTTGGGATTCAATTGGTGCCAAATACCCAATCGACACCAAGGTTACCGGCCGTATCACCAACATCACCGACTACGGTGCATTTGTTGAGCTGGAGCCAGGCATTGAAGGCCTGATCCACGTATCGGAAATGTCCTGGACCAAGAAGAACGTCCATCCCGGCAAGATCGTCTCCACTTCTCAGGAAGTCGAAGTCATCGTGCTGGAGGTCGATCCTTCCAAGCGCCGTATCTCTCTGGGTCTGAAACAGAACCTGTCCAACCCATGGGATACATTTGCTGATCAGTTCCCACAGGGCACTGTTGTTGAAGGCGAAGTCAAAAACAAAACCGAATTCGGTCTGTTCATTGGCCTCGACGGCGATGTTGACGGCATGGTTCACCTGTCCGATCTGGACTGGAACCTGTCCGGCGAAGAAGCCATTGAAAACTTCAACAAGGGCGACATGGTGAAAGCTGTTGTTCTCGACGTTGACGTCGACAAAGAGCGCATCTCGCTCGGCATCAAACAGCTTGATGGCGCCGATCCAATGGACGGCGGCGACGGCGGCGAAATTCGCAAGAACTCCATCGTCACAGCCGAAGTCACCAAAGTCACCGATGGTGGTCTGGAAGTGAAGATCGTCGAAACCGAGATCGAAGCCTTCGTCAAGCGGTTCGACCTGTCCCGCGACCGCGACGAGCAGCGCCCAGAGCGTTTCTCCGTTGGTCAGAAGATCGATGCCCGCGTCACCCTGTTCGACAAGAAGAACCGCAAGGTCAACCTGTCAATCAAGGCGCTGGAAATCGCTGAAGAAAAAGAGGCCGTCAAGCAATACGGTTCCTCCGATTCCGGCGCATCGCTCGGCGACATCCTGGGCGCAGCCCTGAAGGACCGCGAAGGCGGCGACGAATAGCGGCGAGCTGCCAGCAGCAGCACAAAATTACCAAAGGGCCCGCAAGAAATTGCGGGCCCTTTTTTTGACACAATAGCCCGTCAGAGGGACGTAAATTCTTCCAAAAATTCGGACACTTCTGATGACGCGAAACGTGTTTCTCGCAGCGTTGACCACCGCCTGTCTGGTCGCCTCCGCCCCCAATGCCTCCGCAGCTGTAACCCAATGCGGTAAGGCATCCTGGTATGCCATGACCTCCATAACCGCCAGCGGTGAACGGGCCAGCCCCAATACGATGACCGCTGCCCACCGTACCCTGCCCTTCGGAACCAAAGTGCGGGTCACCAATCAGCGCAACGGACGTTCCGTAGTCCTGCGCATCAATGATCGCGGTCCCTTCATCAAGGGTCGGGTCATTGATGTGACCAAAGTGGCGGCGGACAAACTTGGCTTTTTGAATTCCGGTTGGACGCCCGTTGTGCTTTCTGCGCCGGACAGCAATCCAGGTCACAAAGCCTGCGGCTGAACTCAATCGGCTTGCAATTGCTGCCTCCCGGCGTCAAACACAGATCATGATTGCCGGGAGCCATGACACCTGTGTTGACGATGACGGACTGCTGTATTCGCAGCAGTTTGGTGACCACTATTTCTCCCGCCACGACGGCAGCGAGGAATGTCGGCATGTATTTCTCGCTGGCAATGATTTGCCAGGCCGTTGGCGGGATCAAAGCGACTTCACCATTGGAGAACTGGGCTTCGGCACCGGTTTGAACTTTCTGGTTACCTGGCAGGCCTGGAAACGGGCTCGCCTGCCTGGCCAGAGACTGAACTTTGTCTCTCTGGAGGCCTATCCCCTGAAGCCTGACACTGCCCGCGAGGCACTCAGCAGTTGGCCGGACCTGGCCGGTCTCACAGACGAATTGCTGGCGCAATGGAACTCGCTGACAGCACCCCACCAGATCGACGACCAGACAACACTCCAGGTTCACCACTGTCCTGTGGAGCAGGCTCTGCCCCGGTTTCCAGAAACCGACGCCTGGTATCTGGATGGCTTTGCGCCGTCAAAAAATCCTGACATGTGGTCATTGGACGCCATGCAGAGGATTGCTGACCACACTGCCCCGAATGGCACATTTGCCAGCTACACAGCCGCCGGATGGGTGAGGCGCAACCTTGATGCGGCAGGATTTGAAGTTATCAAGAAGCCGGGTTTCGGCACCAAGCGCGACATGATAGCCGGAGTGTTGAGATGATCGTGATTGTCGGTGCTGGAATTGCCGGTCTCTCGCTTGCCTATGAACTGAGCAAGCGCGGCGCCCAGGTAACCGTTTTGGAATCAGGCGCCATTGCCAGTGGCGCCAGCGGCGTTGCCACATCATACCTTGAGCCGCGGCTGGGCAATACGGCGATGCGGGCAATTGAACGCGAATCCATGAAGCGCTGGGAATCCTATGCCGGGACGTTGGAAAAATTGAGCGGCTTGTCAGTCGGTTTTCGCAGCGATGGCCAGCTGAAAATCGCCTTGCAGGATGATCTCAAGAAATTCGAAAGGGACCTCGAGGCCCGCAAGCAACAGGGGGAGCCTTTTGATCGGCTGACACCGAGCGAAGCCCGGTTACTGGAGCCGGAAATTGCCGCTGACATTGAAGCAGCAGCCTTTCTGCCAAATGTCCGATGGGTCACTGGCAAGCAGGTGTGTCAGGCATTGGCCGTCGCCGTTGAGGCCACCGGAGGCCAGATTGTTCTAGGGGCTTCGGTGACCGCTATCGAATATCAGGGCACTCAACTTCACCTGAAGACGGATCAAGGCGGGGCCATGCAGGTCGAAAAACTGGTCTTGTGCACCGGCATGGGCGCTGCCTCCATTGCCGGCCTGCCTGAGGACATCCCGCAAAGCCGGGCGGTCCGAGGAGTTAATCTGATCGTCGATCAATCGAAATTGCGCCATCCCCTCACCCATCTGATTAAACACCATCGCGGCAATCTGTGCCCCCGGGAAAACCATCAACTGATCGTCGGCACCACCTATGAGGCAGGCGAAACCTCCCTGGAACCAACATCTGAGGTCATCGATTTTCTCTATGCCAATGCGGAACCCATCCTTCCAAAAGTCCGCCAATTGCCGCTGCTCAAAGTGACCGCAGGACTGCGCTCAAAGGTCGGCGACGGCAACCTTCGGCTTGGTCGCTCCAAATTGATGCCTCAGGTTCATTATAGCCTCAGCCATGGCGGTGCGGGCTATTTGCGTGCGCCGGTCATTGCCGATGAACTGGCGGGTTTTGTGCTTGAAGGAGAACGTGGGGCGCTTACGCAACACCACACCCATGACTGAACAGGGCGCTCAGTCCTGCGCCGCCCAGTCACTTATCAGGCAATTGGCAATCGCCATCTGCGCCGGCATCACAAATTTCGGACTGCCGTCCTCATTTTGCGGGCCGGTTTCCGCCAGAATCTCACGCACTTCTGTGCGGCTGAACCAGCGGCAATCTTCCAGTTCCAAATCATCTTTTGTGATCTCGGTTTCCAGCGCCTCGCCATAGCAGCCGATCATCAAAGTATGGGGAAAGGGCCAGGGCTGGGTGGCGTGATAGGTGACCTTGCCGACCCGAATACCGCTTTCTTCAAATGTTTCCCGGCGCACCGCCGATTCCATTGTCTCACCGGGCTCGACAAACCCTGCCAGGGCGGAATACATGCCGGGCAGGAAATGATGCGACCGGCCTAAAAGGCATTTGTCACCATGCACCGTCAACATGATAACCACCGGGTCGGTGCGTGGAAAATGCTCCTTCTCGCATGATGTGCATACCCGCTTGGCACCCCCGGCCCGCATTTCACTCTTTCCACCACAGCGGGCGCAGAATCCATTTGTGGCATGCCAGGCCAGCATTGCACCACCATAGGCGACATTGCCCAATTCATCGTGGGGCAACAGACCTTGCCGCGCCAGCGATCGGTAATCGATCGCCTTGAAGGGCTCCGGTAAATTGAAATCTTCACCTTCGGGGTCTATGCCCAGCGGCACCGCCAGCATGTCGCCACCATTGGCGCTGCCCATCAGCAAGGCGCGGTCAAGCTGCGGCTCAAATGCTGCCAGTTCATCAACCCCAAACACCCCTTTGGGTGCCTCATCGGCAAACGATATCAGCACCCGCCCCTTGGCAAATCCCATCACCTGCGTCTGCGGCGACGCGAGCGCATCGGCAATGCAGGATTCAGCGCGAATTTCCGACAGGCGGTCCAACCGGCCCCCCGAATAGGCAAGACGCGCACTGGTCTCTTCGGGATGGTAATTGGGGTCAAGAAAAGGGCGTGTCAAACAGGTTTTCTTTCAATTGGCCAACCAGTTCGGCGGCTTCAGCGGGTTCGTATGTTTCCACCCGACCATGCCCCCAAACCGGGCCAGGCCAGTTGGCGTCACCGTCGCTGCGGGCGATAACATGTATATGCAACTGACGCACAATATTGCCAATGGCTGCAATGTTGATTTTGTCGCATTGGGTGAATGTTTTCAGCCGGTCGCCGGCAGATATGGCAATGTCCATCACCGCCTGCCTGATTTGCGGGTCGAGGTCATGCAATTCCTCAGCTTCGACAATTTTCGGGACCACGATCAACCATGGCCAACGCCGGTCATTCATCAACAAAATGGTCAAACCACCATTGTCAAAGATCGGTATCGTGTCGTTGAGCAGCCGCGAATCAAGTTGCCAGATCAGGTCATTTTCACTCATCAGCGCAGTCTATCAGGTGATCCGACATTTCCTACTTGCAATTGGGGGGCACACACATGATATGTTGTCCTCGGAAGGCTGGTTTGTGGACGGTCCACTCGCCAATCGGGTCAGGTCGGGAACGAAGCAGCCCCAACGAGATTCCGGATCGGGTCACGTTAAGCCAGTCTTCCACCCATCTTTGCGCAGGCAGTTTCAGTCTTTGCACCGGAGCGGGAAGCCCTGCAAAGTGGGAATGTTGGCCGCAAACAGCACTTGGAGCTTCTGCACAGCGTTATGAGTGACACGAATGCAGATAGCGAATATCGCGTCCTCGCTCGCAAATACAGACCTTCAAATTTCGACGACCTGATCGGCCAGGAGCCGATGGTCCGCACATTGACCAACGCCTTTGCCACCAACCGCATTGCCCAGGCCTATATGCTGACCGGTGTCCGTGGGGTCGGCAAAACCACCACGGCGCGCATTCTCGCCCGTGCCCTGAATTACGAGTCCGATGCGGTGGAGCAACCGACGCTTGATCTTGCAGATCCAGGCAACCATTGCGCCTCTATCATGGAAGGCAATCATGTCGACGTCATTGAGATGGACGCCGCCTCCCATACCGGTATTGGTGACATCCGAGAAATCATCGCCAGCGTCCGCTACAAGCCGGTTTCAGCACGCTACAAAGTCTACATCATCGACGAAGTTCACATGTTGTCGACGGCAGCCTTCAATGGCCTGCTGAAGACGCTCGAAGAACCTCCTGAACACGTCAAGTTCATCTTTGCCACCACCGAAATACGCAAAGTTCCCATCACCGTTCTGTCACGCTGTCAACGGTTTGATCTTCGCCGGATTGAAGCCGGGGAGCTCACCGACTTCCTGGCAAAGATTATTGAAAAGGAAGGCATCGGCGCCGACCCCACCGCCCTGGCAATGATTGCCCGCGCGGCAGAGGGGTCAGTGCGCGATTCGCTATCCCTGCTCGATCAGGCAATTGCCCATGCTGCCAGCGGCGGCGGCGGCAAAGTGGAAGCTGAAGCGGTTCGATCCATGCTGGGACTGGCCGACAGGGCCCGGGTGATCGACCTGTTTGAGCAGATCATGAAAGGTGACATATCCGCGGCACTGAAAGAACTAAAGGACCAGTATGATGTCGGTGCGGACCCAGCGACCGTACTCACCGATCTGGCCGAATTCGTCCATTTCGTCACCCGTGTCCGCTATGTCGATACTGCGCTGAATGATCCGTCACTTTCCGAAGATGAAAAAACCCGCGGCAAGGCGTTTTCTGAAAAGCTCAGCCCGCGCATTCTTGGCCGCACCTGGCAAATGCTTCTCAAGGGCATTGCTGAAGTTCAATCCTCACCACGGCCGCTGGCCGCAGCAGACATGGTTTTGGTGCGCCTCACCCATGCGGCTGATTTGCCCACCCCCGACGAGGTGATCAAGCAATTGGAAAGCGGCGCGCCGACATCGCCGGCCACCAGTTCCGCAACGTCCGCGCCATCTCGCGATAGTGGCATTCCCGCTTCCCAAACCAACAACACCGCCCCCACCAATGTCACCTCTGGCAGCGGCGACGGCAACGGCGGCGGCGGCGGCGGTGGCGCGTCGATGAAACAGGTGGCCAATGGCCCCACGCTGATCATTGACAATCAAGCCGATAACACTCCGGACAGCCATTCCCGGACGCGGCCAACTCCGAAACTGGTACCAATTCCGGATGCCCGCCCTGCGCCGGTGGACCAAAAACCCGACCCGGACACCGAAACGATCTCGACCTTTGACGATCTGCTGCAGATTGCCGAGAAACGGCGCGATATCCGCTTCAAGCTGATGCTGCGCAACAACTTCAGCGAAATTTCGTTTGAACCCAACCGCATTGAATTCCACCCGGTTGGCAATGCTCCCCGCGACATGGCCCAGATATTGGACGCCAGACTGCGGGATTGGACCGGCCAGCAGTGGGAAATTGTCGTCGCAGAAGCCCAGGGTGGCGCGACGATCAGGGAAGTCGAAACGGAAACTCGCGAACGACAATTCGCGCAGGCAGAAACCAATCCGGTTGTTGCAGCCGTGCTTCAGACTTTCCCGAAAAGCAAAATCCTCGATGTTCGGTTTCCCGGCCTGGAAGACGAAGACGGCTTGGACGAGGCCCTGGCCCAGGACGCCGCCTTGGAAAATCCCGACGATTCTGAAGATGGCGCGTTCGGCGACGAAACCAACAAGGGCGAATACGGCGACACCAGCGACCCTGACACCAACAACAGCCCCTCCGGCGATCACGAAGATCCTGGTGTAGCCGGGCTGGACGACTATTTCAACTAAAGGAAATTGATACGATGAAAGATCTGATGGGCATGATGGGCAAGGTCCAGGAACTGCAGTCCAAAATGGCGGACATGCAGTCTGAACTTGAAGAACTGGAGGCCGAAGGCATGAGTGCCGGTGGCATGGTCACGGTCACGCTGACCGGCAAGGGCCAGATGAAAGGTTTGACAATCGACCCGTCTCTGCTGAAATCGGGGGAAGAGGAAATCCTCGAGGACCTGATCATTGCCGCCCACAACGCGGCCAAAGCCCGGGCAGAAGACATGGCAAGGGAAAAAACCGCTGAACTGACCGCCGGACTGCCGATCCCGCCCGGCATGAAACTGCCATTTTAGAATTCAATTAGGTCATATGAAGAACGCGGAAACACGACAGGGAGCCGCCATATGAATATCGGTCTTGCCTCCCAACAATCGGGTCTGCCGACAAAAACCATCCGCTATTACGAAGAGATTTCATTGATCAAACCATCGCGAGCCGAAAACGGTTATCGCGATTATTCTGACAATGATATCCACCGCCTGCGCTTTCTGCAGCGTTCGCGCAGTCTCGGTTTTTCGATTGATGAATGCCGGTTGTTGCTGTCACTTTATGAAGATGAGCACCGCGCCAGCGCTGATGTGAAAACTGTGGCCAACGACAAGATTGCTGAAATTGATCGCAAAATCAGCGAGTTAAAGACGCTGCGTCAGACCTTGTCTGTTCTGTCGATGAACTGCCATGGGGATGACCGCCCCGACTGCCCGATTATCGACGATCTGGCAGGCATCAAAACAAATTAAATCTCAATTGACCAAACACCTTCAGGGAGAATCTCGATGACCAAAGTTAATCGCCGCACCAGTCTCAAACTGGCCGCATTGTTCGGCGCTGCAGCCGTGGCAACAGCATCCTTCATCACCGCTGCCACCCACGCCGCCGCCGACACCAAAATCAATGTTGGTGCGTTGCGCTTTACCAGCCACGCGGCAAGCTTTGTTGCCCTGGAGAGAGGCTATTTCAAGGAGGAAGGTCTCGATGTCACCTTCAAGTTCTTTCAGGCTGCCCAGCCAATGGCTGTAGCTGTAGCATCCAAGGATGTTGATTACGCCGTGACCGCCATTTCAGGCGGTCTGATTTCGCTGGCTGAAAAGGGTGCGGCCAAGGTCATTGGTGGCGCACTCCAGGAAGAGGCAGGCATAGACGGTCAGAAAATCCTTGCCTCCGATGCAGCCTACAAGGCCGGTCTCACCTCACCTTCTCAGTTGAATGGCAAGACCTGGGCCATGACCCAAGCTGGATCGTCCTTCCATTACATGGGCTCAAAAATCGCTGCCAAGGAAGGTGCCAAGCTGAAACTGAAACCGTTGCAGAAAGTCGGCGCAATCATTGGCGCCATGAAATCTGGTCAGGTGGATGCATGGTCAATCGTCCCCCACATCGCCAAACCGCTGGACAAGGGTGGTGCGGTTCACATTATCGGCAATGTGGCAGATTACATCCCGGACTACCAAGTAACTGTCGTATTCACTTCGGCCGACAATGCCGCCAACAAGCGTGACACGACCGAAGCCTTCCTGCGGGCCTTTTCAAAAGGCGCAGCCGATTTCAATGCTGCCCTGGTCGACAAGTCGTTGGGAGAGGCTGCAGCCGAAGACATGGTCAAGCTGGTTCACAAATATGTCTATGTCGACCGCCCCTATGAAAAGGCGGCCCCAAGCATACGCAATGGCGCCATGCGCATCAGTGCCAACGCGGCCTTGAACACCGCCTCGATCAAAGATCAGCTGAGCTGGTTCAAATCGGAGAAACTGGTCAAAGACAGTATAACCTTCGACACGCTGGTCGATTCATCCTACGTCGAACAAAAGTAGAAAATTTGCGGGGCAGTCGCTCGCCGACTGCCCCGCAATACCTCTCGGCGGTGGTGACATGAACCTGCAACTGACCCAGATCAGCCATTCATATGATGGCCTTGAGGTATTGCGGGAAATTGACCTGACCATTCCGGCGGGCAAGATCGTTTGCATCGTTGGCCCTTCCGGTTGCGGAAAGTCGACATTGCTGCGGTTGATCGGTGGGCTTGAGCGACCATCCAACGGCCACGTGCTGCAATTGGGCTCTCCACCAAGCCACTCTCTCAATCCGCTGACCTATATTTTCCAGGATTTCGCTCTTCTTCCCTGGCGGTCGGTAGCTGGAAATATCAGCCTTGCCCTTGAAGATCACAATCTCACGGCAAACGAGATTGAGGACATCATTGGTGATGTACTTGCGCGCACCAAACTCGCCGATTTTCGAGACGCTTTTCCAAAGCAATTGTCCGGCGGCATGAAACAGAGGGTCGCCATTGCCCGGGCACTGGCCGTCAGACCAGCTGTCATGTTGATGGACGAGCCCCTGTCGGCCCTGGACAGCCAGACCCGCGAATTGCTGATGGACGATCTGATCGGCCTGTGGAGCCGGGAAAAATTTACCGCCGTGTATGTAACGCACAATCTCAGCGAGGCCGTGCGGCTGGGACATTCTATTGTTATTCTTTCTGGCCGACCAGGTCGAATTCGTGAAATCGTTGAGATCGACACGCCGCTTGATCAGCGCCAATTGGGAGATCCCGAACTGGAGCGTCAGCAACAGCATTTGTGGCAGTTGATGCGTGACGAGGCAGAAGCGGCCGACAAGGAATTGATCCATGTCTGATCGCGGCTCAGCCGACAACCAACGCGTGGTTGAGTTTCGCGGCGGCGGTTTTGCTCCCCATCCGCGACGTTGGATCGGACTTGCGGTATTTGTTGTTTTGGTGCTGTTTGTTGAAGCCGGAACGCGGGCAGGACTTATCTCTAATCTGACCCTGCCGCGCCCATCAGATGTCTTCGCGACCTTTGTAGAACTGTTTCAAAGCGGGTTGCTCTGGAAACACCTGTTTCCGTCGATCACCCGCCTGATCGTCGGCGCTCTGATGGGCGCGACTGTTGGAATTGGCGTCGGCATATTGATCGGCCTGTTTTCACTGATACGCGCCGGGCTTGTGCCGCTGGTGGCGGCCATATTCCCGATTCCCAAGATTGCTCTTTTGCCATTATTCGTAATCTGGTTTGGCATTGACGAGGGATCCAAATATGCGTTGATCGCCTTCGGCACATTTACCCCAACCGTGGTTGCCACCTATGGCGCCGTCGATAATGTCGACCGCACTTTGATCCGCATGGGTCAAAGCTTTTCCCTGCCATGGCTGTCTATCGTGCGAAAAATTGTCCTGCCCGGGGCAATGCCGGGCATCCTGTCTGGTCTGCGGGTCAGCCTGGCTATTGCCATTATCTTGCTTGTCGCCGCCGAAATGCTGGGAGCCGAATATGGCATCGGCGCCTATATTCTGGAAGCCGGTTCCCTCTATGATCTTGAACGCCTGTTTGTCGGCGTGGCCATACTCAGCATTCTCGGGGTCTGCGTCAGCACGATTTTGACCCTGGTGGAAAAACGATTGCTGCGCTGGCGCGTTTAGATTCAGCGCTTGCCAAACACCTGATAGGCCAGAACAAATCGCGTAATTGTTGTGACCACCACCACGGCAGAAAAGACATAGGCAATCTCGCTGAACCAGTCGGGAAACAGGCAAAACAGCATGAACACGAATATGGTTTCAGTCGCCTCGGCGAGTCCGGCTGTATAAACCAGGCTCTTGCTGCCACGATCATGGCCTTCCAGGCCCCGCTTTTCCACCATCAGCGCATAGGTCAGAAAGCTTGCTCCGTTGACGTAAAAAACCAACAATAACAAGCTCCCTGCCAGAGCATTTGCCCCGGGATCAGCCAGAATGAATGCAAAGGGGATCATGCCGTAGAAGGCAAAATCCAGCACGATATCAAGAAAACCACCCAGATCCGTCGCCCCTTGATGGGAGGAATCTGCACGGGCAATGGCGCCATCCAGACCATCACACACTCTTGAGAGCAACAAAAATACCAAACCCCACATGTAGGCCTGGTAAACAATGCAGACAGCGGCGGCAGCACCCAGCAGAAACCCGATCCAGGTCATGCCATTTGCAGTAATCCCGTATTGGGCAAACGATCGCCCTAGCCGGTTTAGCAATGGGTCGATGACCGCTCTGACAGAGGTGTCAAACATTGTTGGATGAAATTCCTCAATTCGGTTATAAGCAACATACCCCATTGAATCTGCTATGGACATTATCAAAGCAATGGAAACTGCGACAGATTTCACCATCGGCCAACGGACTTGCTGAACAATGAGCCAGGATCAACCTCAGGCAGAGTCTGCAGATGGGCGCTATATGGCGCTGACCCGCAATATTCGTGTCTTTGTCGACCCCACCTATCTGGAAGACCGGTCGGACCCTGAAACGGGTCAATATGTCTGGGCCTATACGATCGAGATTCGCAATGAAGGCAGCCAGACCGTTCAGTTGATGGAACGCTTCTGGAAGATCACCGATGGCAATGGCAAGGTTGAGCTTGTTCAGGGGCCAGGGGTGGTTGGTGAGCAGCCGGTTCTGGAGCCAGGCGACGCCTTTGAATATACGAGCGGTTGTCCCCTGAACACGGATTCCGGCTTCATGGTGGGCCACTACAGCATGCAACAGGGGGATGATGTAATATTCAACATTGATATCCCGGCTTTTGCCCTGGACCTGCCGACGGCCCGTCGGGTGATGAATTAGAGTATGTCCCTGACCCAGATAACCAGCGCGGTTCGACGACCGGTCTTCGACCCGACCCCGATCATATTGGTGATCGGTGTGTTGCTGGCGATGCTCGGTGGAGCCATGTTGCTGCCGACATTTGTCGACCTGGCCTCCGGCAACGGTAATTGGCAGGTATTCGGAATTTCGGCAATTACCACTGCCGGTATTGGTCTCTTGATGTTCCTCGCCACACGGGGCAGCAGCTCAGGACTGTCGACCCGCCAGGCCTTTGTGATGACTGTGCTGGTGTGGGTTGCCCTATCGGCCTTCGGTGCCCTGCCCTTCTATTGGTCAGGAGCCGTGCCGACCTATACAGACGCTTTTTTTGAATCGATTTCCGGGCTGACCACTACCGGGGCGACAGTCATTACAAATCTCGATTCATTGCCTCCCGGCACCCTGTTGTGGCGGGGCATTCTGCAATGGTTGGGCGGCCTCGGCATTATCGTTATGGCGGTATCCGTTCTGCCGATGCTGCAAATCGGTGGCATGCAGCTGTTTAAGGTGGAAGCATTTGAAACACCTGAAAAAATACTGCCCCGCGCCACCCAGATCTCCGGATTCATCACCCTCATTTTCCTCAATCTGACCGGCATTTGCATGCTGGCCTATCTGTTTGCCGGAATGAGCGTTCTTGACGCTGTGGTCCATGCCATGACCACAGTAGCGACAGGTGGGTTTTCCAATCACGATGCCTCACTGGGCTATTTCAACAATCCAACAATCGATACGATAGCAATCGTCTTCATGATCATCGGTTCGCTGCCCTTCCTGCTCTATGTGCAGGCCTTGCAGGGGGACGGAAAACCGCTGTTCCGCGATGGCCAGGTACGCACCTTTTTGCTGCTGCTGGCCTGTGTTGTGCTGTTTGCCTGGATGATTGAAGAAACGGTTGGCGTGCGCGGCGGGCTGGATGCTTTTCGCTTTGCCGCCGTCAATGTCACCTCGATCCTGACCGGCACCGGCTATTCGACAACCGCCTATGATGGATGGGGACCGGTGGCGGTGGCGTTTTTCTTTTTCATCATGTTTATCGGTGGTTGCGCCGGATCAACTTCCTGCGGAATCAAGATATTCCGCTTTCAGGTACTGTTTCAAAATGTCCGCCAGCACCTGGCGCGGGTGCTCTATCCCAACGGCATATTTACTCAGAAATTCAACAACCGGCCGATCAGCGAAGATGTCACTTCGGCGGTGATGAGTTTCTTTTTTCTCTACATCCTGTCTTTCGCAGCTTCAGCCATGGCCCTGTCCATTGCCGGTGTTGATACTGTTACCGCCCTGTCCGGTGCCGGGTCGGCCATTTCCAATGTAGGGCCGGGCCTTGGAGCCATTATTGGACCGGCAGGCACCTACAAGGACCTGGGAGATGCGCCGAAATGGATATTAAGCGCCACCATGCTGCTGGGGAGATTGGAACTATTTACGGTTCTGGTGCTGCTTAGCCCGCGTTTCTGGCGATCATAAAGAGCGGTCGCCCGCTCGCCACTCTCAGCGTTTGCTGTTCGCCGCCCGCCGCTCGCAGCTCGCCGCTATTCAGCGGGTTGAATGACGGTGCCGGTTTTCAGTTCTGGTTCACTCTTGCCAAACAGGGCTGCAAGGATTTTTCCGATATCGTCGCCAATGCCGACAAAGGCCGGGACGAGAAACAATACCAGCAGGGTTGCCGATGCGAGGCCGAACACCATGGTGGTGGCCATCGGCAGGAGGAATTGCGCCTGAAGGCTCTTTTCAAACATCAGGGGAATCAGCCCGCCGATCGTCGTCAGGGACGTCAGCAGCACGGCGCGCAGGCGGTCACGGCTGGCCCCTACGGATGCTTCTTTCAGGGAATCCCCCTCGCGGATACGTTCATTCAGCCGACTGACCAGAATGATGGAATCGTTGACGAGAATACCGGCAAGCCCGAGCAGTCCGATAAAGGACAAAATTGTCAGTTTGAGATCCAATAAATAATGCCCATAGACGGCACCAACGACACCAAATGGAATGATCAGCATCACGGCAATTGGCCGCCAGTAGGAGGCAAATACCCAGGCCAGCACGATGTAGATCACCGCCAAGGCAATCAATGCACCAATCTGCAGATCGGCAAAGGCTTCGCGCCGTTCTTCATCTCGACCGGAATAGCGATAGGTGACACCAAAGCGGTCAACAATCTGCTGCAGGTCGGAAGCTTCAAGCTCGGCAATCGCATTCTCGGTAGTGCTGATCTTGGTGTCGATATCGGCGGTAACAGATACCGTCGCTTTGCCGTCAATGCGCTCAATTGCTGCAAATCCCTGGCTCTCGGTAATCGACACTACTTCCGACAGGGGCACGAAATTGCCGGCCGGGCTCTTCAATTCAAAATTGCGCAGCGCCGCGGTGCCGTTGCTGCGCATGATCTTAGATACCCGAATGGTGATTTCATCATCACCATCGGCAAAGCGGCGGGGAATGGCCCCCTCGAAAGCATTGCGCAATTGGCGGCCCACATCTTCGATGGTGAAGCCGAGCGAGGCGCCCCGCTCTTTCAACTGCATGGCCAGTTCCGGCTTGCCATAGGGCAGGTCATCGGAAACGCCGGAAATACCGTCAATCGCCTGAACCAGCGGAATGATCGCGGTCGCCGCCTCTTTCAGCACGGCGATATCAGGACCCTGCAGTTGAATATCAATGTCGCGTCCGGGAGGCCCGCCGCGGGATTCATAAATCGCCGCGCGACGCACACCGGCAATCTTTGGCAGTGCCCTGCGCCAGGCCCGGGTAATTTCTGGTGTGCGGATGGTGCGCTGTTCCGACGTGGTCAGTTGAACCCTAATACTGGCAACATTGTCGCCGGTGGAGCGCCCGGCCTTGCCCAGTGTTGCAAAGGAAGCGACCACCAGTTTTTCCTTACCTTCGGTCAACTGCTGCTCTGCGATCAGCAGTGCCGCATTAATCCGGTTTATGGCATCAATCGCCTTCTTCTCAGGCATGCCGGCATTGAAAACGAGACGGGCATTGATGTTTTCCGCCTCGGCGGAGGGAAAGAAGACAAAGCCCACCTTGCCACCCACGATCATGCCAATCACGCCAACCCCGAAAAGGGCGGCAGCGATAGCGATGGTGAGATAGCGAAACGAGAAAGACGCGCGTACCAGCACGTCAAATGGCTTGTCACGAAACCAGGCGAAACCCTTGTCGAAGCCACGGCGAAACGCGCCATCGGTAACCAGTTCAGATTCGGACCGACCGCGATTGCGCCAGCGGGACCACAGCGACAAAATGCCTTCCAACACCACGGAGGAAACATAGGCGACCACCGCCAGCGCCCCGATGAACATTGGCAGCGGCGTCCCCTCCCGCTGATCCTGGATGAAGGCGACGATCCGTTCCGGTGAACCGGGTAATTGTGGAATGGCCACATAGCCGCGCATCCAGGCCATGATGCCATTGGTCAATTCGATGAACCAGCCACCCTTGCCGGGCTCTGCCACGGAAACCGCGAAGACGCCAATCAGCAAGGCAACGGTAAACTGCCGCCAATATGACCAGCGCCGGGCGGCGCGCGGGCGCAGGGTATGGGCGAGATGGCCAGGCAATATCAGAAAACATTCAATAAGGCTGGCGACAATCACCGCAATGACGACAATCGGCAGAACACCCATGATCTGCCCGATGCCCCCCTGAATCACCAGAATTGGCGCAAAGGCCGCAATCGTTGTGATCATCGCGGCCGAAACAGGCATAATCATGCGGCTGGCACCATTTTCGGCGGCCTCATAGGGGCCATCACCGGCGGTGAAACGGGTGGCCGTATGTTCGCCCACCACAATCGCATCATCGACTATGATGCCGAGCATCATGATCAATCCGAACAGGGAGATCATATTGATGGTCTGACCCAACAACCACATGATACCGATGGTCGCCAACATGGCGACGGGAATGCCGGCCGCTACCCAGAAGGCAATTCGGGCGTTCAAAAAGATAAACAGGATGCCCACCACCAGCACCAACCCGCCGAGACCATTGGTCACCAACAGCATGATACGGTCCGTTAAGGCATTGGCCCGCACATCATATTGCACAAGTTCCAGACTGGCCGGCAATGTGCCCTCTATTTCGGCCAGATAATTTGTCAGGATCCTGTTGGTTCGCAGCGTGTCAGCGTTATCGGCGCGCTGCACCTCGATCTGAATGGCCCGCTGGCCATTGATGAAACCGCGCGGCTCACCATCCTTATAGCCATCGGTGATCTTGGCGATGTCGCGCAGTCGCACTTTCTCACCGCTGGCGAAACTGCGCACTTCAATGGCACCCAGGCCTCTGGCGTCTTCTGCATCGGCCAGGGTGCGCAATTGTTTTTCTACCGAGCCTTCCATCTGACCGGATGGCAGGTCGCGGGAATTGGAGGAAATGATGCGCGACACATCCCCGACCGTCAGGTCAAGGCGCCGCAATTCCTGTTCGGGAATGTCGACCTGCAATTCTCTAGTTCGCAGGCCGGTAAAGATCGTCTTGTCGATGCCTCGTTCGATCAGGTCGTCACGAATCTTCTTGGCGTAGAAACGCAATGCTTTTTCCGACACCGGTCCCGTCAGCGCCAGCCGTGCCACCCGGTCGAAACCACGGGTTGAGCGGCGGACAGTCGGAGTTTCGGCATCTTCGGGCAGGGTGGTGATCGCATTGACCGCGGTTTCTGCCTCGCGCAATGCCTCTTTCAGATCAACACCGGCTTCATATTCTATGCCGATGGAGGCGATGCCCTCGCGCGCCCGGGACGTTACCCGGTCGACCCCGTCGAGATAACGGATTTCCGGCTCGATAATTTCAAGAATATTGGATTCAACGTCCTCAGCACTGGCACCGGACCAGTCGACCGCCACCGTGATGACTGGGATCTCAATCTTTGGGAAAAACTGGGTGTTGATGCGGCTCAGTGAAATGGCGCCGAAAATGATCATCAGCACCATGACCAGGTTGGCCGCATTACGGTGGCGCACAAACAGGCTGATCAGACCGGATTTTGTTGGCACTGTGCGCGGGACCATGCTGATGCCTCCTATTGCGCCGGCGCAGCGGCGCGATGGGCGCCGATCAGCTCACGACGTTTGGGCACAGGCAAGGCACGGAATTCTTCCATCGACAGGTTGTTGGCCTTTGCCACCTTGGCCATTTCTTCGGGTGATGGCCGACCCTGCGACGCAGCCGCGTTCTGGCCATTACCCTGGCTCGCCGGTCTACCGGTTGGTCGCTGCGGCGCATCGCCTTCCAGCCGCACATTCAACCCGGCGCTGACTTCGGTAATGCGGGTGACCAGCACCTGATCTCCGTCCTTCAATC
This sequence comes from Rhizobiaceae bacterium, assembly GCA_039977975.1. Taxonomy (GTDB): domain Bacteria; phylum Pseudomonadota; class Alphaproteobacteria; order Rhizobiales; family Rhizobiaceae; genus Pseudahrensia. Next base: position 549,599 of record JBDWCD010000012.1, on the reverse strand, counting down.
CTGAACCTACCAGCGCGTTCTCGCCTTCGAACGAGACAACTTCCACCTTGTTTTCCACCAATTTGCCGTCGACAGCTGTATAGATCGTGTCAGTCCCGTACAAAGCCGTATCCGGGACAATGACAGCATTCTTAAATACCTGGTCCGGCACCTTCACCTCGACAAAGGCCCCTGGTCGGATAGCAACACTGTCGGGGGCCTCGCCCACCACAGCAAACAGTTCGACGCCGCCGCGAGACGACGTAATTTCCGCCCCGAGCCGGTCAATCATCCCCGGATAGGTCCAGTCCTTACCGGCTACCGGCCAGACAACCTCTACCTTGCGCCCAATCAGACCGGCACTGTCGGTCTGCAACCGTCCATATTGGGCGTCGGTGAGGGTGAACTGCACCTCCATCGTGTCGGCTTCATACATCGAAACCACCACATCATTGGCGGTGATGGCGCGGCCGATTTCAGCCGTGCTGGAGCGGACAATTCCGGCAAAGGGAGCCACCAATTTTGTCGATTCAAGATTGCGCTGTGCCTGTTCAACTTTCCATTGCAGCCGCAACAGGGAAGCTTTTTGTTGCTCAATCTTGGCCTGCTGCACCTTGATCGTGTCTTCTGCAAGCGCCACCGATTGCTTGCGCTGGCTGACCACCAGTTTGCGCACTTCAACCTGTTGCTGGGTCGCAGCCTGGCGCTCCTTCAGCGACTCAATTCGCTCCAGATCAGCCACGGCAAGATCCAGCTGCTCAACGGCGGATTGCAATTTGCTCTGTTCCAGCGAAATCTGAGCTTCATTTTCCAGCAGCCGTGCCTGGGCTTCCTGCAGATTGGCATTGGCCTCGGCAAGTGCACCACGATAATTGAACTCGTCTATCTCGACCAGGGATTCGCCCTTGGCGATGCGGGCCCCAGCACGAAGTTTCGGATTGACCTGAACAATTTCACCGGACACCAGCGAGCGCAAATCAACACTGCGCGCTGCAACGGTCTGTCCATAGGAGGTAAAGACCGGCTGATAATCGGCCATTTTGGCCTCGACGGTTTCAATCGTATAGACGGTTTTGAAAGCACGGCGTTTGCGTGGGTCCGGCTTGTCATCAATCATCCGCTTGGCCAGCATGAAGGAGCCAAACAGGACGGCAATCATCAAGACAACCTGCAGCAAGCCCATCAGCACAGAGATTAAGACCGAACGTTTTTGGGTGAGCGCACCATCAGCCGTTGGCGCGATGATGGACACCGCGTCTTCTACATCTTTACCGGCGGCGTTTTCGGTGACGGCCAAATCCTTGTCGCCAACTTTGTCCAACATGGAACCACTCCTAGAGTGCGGTGAAAATACTCACTGCTGTCACCCCACTCAAGTTAACATTAAGCAATATATCACGTCAGCCGCTGCGATTAAACGACCGCAATGACGCAGTTGATTCTAGGTAAACGCAGCCGGATCAAACGCATAGTTCTGGCTGCAGAACTCACATTTCACATGGATGGCACCATCTTCAACACTTTCGTGCCTTTCATCAGACGACAGTCCCGTCAGCATGTCAGATACTTTCTGCTCAGAACACGAGCAATTATCGCGAACCTTGATTGAATCAAAGACCCGCACCCCATGCTCGTGAAACAGTCGATACAGCAGCTTTTCGGGTTCGACATCCACATCAGTTAGTTCAACATCATCAATGGTTTGCATCAAAAATCTGGCTTCGGTCCAAGCCTCGTCTTCGCTGAATGAACCGCCGTCTCCTGTATCCCCGTCACCCCCATGCAGATCGCGCTGGCGCATCCGCTCTTCGGTGTCGGGCAAAAACTGCACCAACACACCGCCTGCAGTCCAGGCATGTTGAGGCTTCTGCCCTTCTCGTCGGGTCAATACTTCGCCGACGGCCAGTCGGATGTCGGTAGGAATCTGTTCAGACTGCCTAAAATACTGACGGGCAACCTCCTCAAGGCTGGTATTGTCGAGTTGAACAATGCCCTGATAGCGCTGCATATGGGCGCCTTGGTCAATGGTCATGGCCAGGCTGCCGCGCCCCAACAACGTTGCCGGATCGCCATCACTGACAAGAGCCACGGCTTCTTCATCGTAGCGCGCATAGGCGCGGATCGAATCGGGTGTGGTGAAATCGGTGACAATCATCGATACAGGTCCGTCGGTCTGGGTCTGCAGAATGAACTTGCCTTCAAATTTCAACGCTGTTCCCAGCAGAACCGTCAATGTGATGGTTTCCGCCAACAAACGGGAAACCGGTTCGGGATAATCATGACGCTCGAGAATGGAATCGAGCATGGGTCCCAACTGAACCGAGCGACCCCGCACGTCCAGCGGACCGACCTGAAACGGGACCACCGCGTCCTGCCCGGCAAAATCAACATTCAAAGTTGCTTCGGTCATGGTCAATCTTTCCTGGAAGGATGACCAGGAGGCCATCATCAACGGTACTATTGCTGCATTGGAAATTGGCGCAGGAACTGGGCCTGTTTCATGCCACCAACAGTCCAGAAATAGTTCAAAATGGCGACAAAACAAGGGGTCCGCATGAACCCTGCAAACGCTTCAAATTATTTGGCCGACAGGCACCACGCCAGAATACCCTTCTGCACATGCAGGCGGTTTTCCGCTTCATCAAAGATGACGCTTTGCGGTCCGTCCATCACAGCATCAGTTACCTCTTCGCCGCGGTGGGCTGGCAGACAATGCATGAAAATGGCGTCGGACGCTGCCTGGGCCATCAATTCTTCATTGACCTGATACGGCGCAAAGGTGTTGTGACCACCGGAACTGTCCTCCATGCCCATCGACGACCAGGTGTCAGTGACCACGCAATCAACCCCCGACACGGCCTCGCCTGCATCGCGGGTGAGACGGATGTTGCCACCATCCTGCTGGGCGCGGTTTAGATAATCCACATCCGGGTCAAAGCCTTCCGGAGAAGCAATGTTCAGGTTGAAGTCAAACCTTGCGGTGGCCTCCATCATTGAATTGACGACATTGTTGCCATCACCTGAATAGGCAAACGTTTTGCCCTTGATCGGCCCCCGATGCTCTTCATAGGTCATCACATCGGCCATGATCTGACAGGGATGGGTTTCGTCCGTCAGGCCATTGATAACCGGCACTGTGGCATGTTTTGCCAGTTCCAGCAGGCGTTCATGGGCCGTTGTGCGGATCATGATGGCATCCACGTAGCGGGATAAGACCCGCGCCGTGTCGGCAACCGTTTCGCCGCGCCCCATCTGCGAGGATTCTCCATCAAGGATAATCGTCTCGCCACCCAGTTGGCGCATGCCGACATCGAAGGAAACCCGGGTTCGGGTCGAAGGCTTGTCGAATATCATCGCAAGCACTTTGCCTTCAAATGGGCGTTCGCCGGATCGCGGCGCGTCGCCGGATTTCAGGGCGGCTTTCATGGCACCGGCCTGATCAAGAATAGATCTCAGCTCGCCGGACGGGACGGCGGCAATATCAAGGAAATGTCTGGCCATGGTCCTAACCGGCCCCCTGAAGGTCGCTCAGAGCGGCATCAAGCTTATCGACCGCCTCCTGAATCTCTGCCTCAGTGACGGTCAGAGGTGGCAACAGGCGCACCACATTGTCACCAGCCGGCACGGTCAGCAGACCCTGGCCGCGGCAGGCGCCGACAATATCCAGGTTCGACGCCTTGCATTTCAGGCCCTGCATCAGACCATCGCCACGCACGCTTTCGACCAGATCAGGATAGCTGTCAGCGATTTCCGCAAGCTTCTGCTTCAGCAAAATCGCCTTTTGCTGAACCTGCTCGAGAAATCCGTCTTCAAGCACCACATCCAGCACCGCGTTGCCGATAGCCATGCCCAGCAGGTTTCCGCCATAGGTTGTGCCATGGGTGCCCGGCTGCATGCCGGAGGCCGCCCGCTCGGTCGCCAGACAGGCGCCAACAGGAAAGCCGCCGCCAATGCCCTTGGCTATCGCCATGATGTCGGGTTCGGCACTATCCACCCACTGATGGGCAAACAATTTGCCGGTCCGGCCGATGCCGCATTGAATCTCATCATAGATCAGCAGCAAGCCATGCTCATCACAAAGCTGGCGCATCGCCCGCAAGTCCTGATGGGAGACCGGAAGAATTCCGCCTTCGCCCTGAATCGGTTCGATCAATATGGCTGCGGTCGTGTCGGTGATCGCCGCCTTCAATGCGTCCATGTCGCCAAACGGTACCTGGACAAATCCGGCCACCTGCGGGCCAAAACCCATCATATATTTTTCATTGCCGCCGGCCGAAATCGCCGCCAGTGACCGACCATGAAATGCGCCTTCAAAGGTGATGATATCAACCCGCTCAGGAGCACCATTTTCAAATTGCCAACGGCGCGCAGTCTTAAACGCGCATTCCATGGATTCCGTGCCGCTATTGGTGAAAAATACCCTTTCGGCGAACGAGTTCTCACACAAACGCTCAGCAAGGCTTTCCTGCTGCGGGCTCTCATAGAGATTGGAGACATGCCACAACTTCTCACCCTGTTCAGCCAAAGCCTGAACCAGTTTGGGATGGGAATGACCCAGCGAGTTGACCGCTATGCCAGCTGCGAAATCGAGATATTCGGTACCCTCATTGGTAAACAGTCGCACACCTTCACCGCGCTCGAAGTGAATCGGCGCTCTGGCAAATGCACTAAAGAGGGAGGAAGAAGACGTTTCCTTGGCCATAATGATGGTCCTTTGTTTCCGCTGTGAGTTTGGGGTCAAAAAAAGAAAAAACCGCCCAACACGTCGCATGGGGCGGTTTCGTGCGCCAATTTAAACATCGTCCGGTGGCTGTCAATGCGCGTTTTGATGGCTGATCGCCAACTGCCAACGGCATCAATCGACAATTTCCATCGACGCTGAAGGGGCATTTAATCCCCCTTTATCCCCAGATTTCGCACAAATTCAGGAACGAGATTCTTTTGCTTGGGGACAAAGTGAAAAAATGATTCGTCCTGCTGTCGGGACTCTTGCGGGCGAGTCAAGGACCATTGTAGCTTCAAAAAAATGTTGGAGAGCCTGAGCGCTCAGCAGCAACTATCCGACCGACTCTCCCCACAAATGTGGCGGATTTAATTTTGCCCTGACCGGCAGACGGATTTTTGCGCGCTGATTTCAAGCCTCCGTTAGCGGCGAGCGAATGAGGAATACGAGCAATGTCCTGGACTGATGAGCGCGTTGCGCGACTGGCCAAACTTTGGGCCGAAGGACTGAGCGCCAGCCAGATTGCGGCCGACCTGGGCGGCGTCACCCGCAATGCGGTTATTGGCAAAGTTCATCGGCTTGGACTGTCAGGACGCGCCAAGCCCGCAGGAAAATCGAACGCTGCCTCACGGCGCAAGCCGGCCGCACGCGCTGCAAATGGCGGCGGCAGCAGCGCCAATGGTCGCGGCGGCAGCGGTCAAACCCGCACCCGTTCGACCACACGTACCGTTGGCAATACCGTCATCAAGGTAGATTTTGAGGAAGAAGTCGCCTTTCAGCCAAAACCGGTTGAAGATTTGGTAAAGCCGGTCTCCCGCGAACTCGGCCTGTTGCAACTGACCGAGTCGACCTGCAAATGGCCAACCGGCGATCCGACCATGCCAGGCTTTTCCTTCTGCGGTCATAACACCAACGAAGACAAGCCCTATTGCGAATATCACAACAAGCTGGCGTTTCAGCCCCCAAGTGAGCGCCGTCGTCGCAGATAGTCAGCCGTTAGACCTTGTAGAGCCCCTCATCTCATGGAACCATGAGGCGAGTTAAAACCGCGCTGCGAGACCAACGTGATCGACATAAAAGTATCTGGAAAATCCCGAAAGTTTGACCTCGACGACCCCGTCCTTCCCGATTGGATCGCCGACAGGGCATTGGCATCGGCAGATTTTGCTTACGACAAGAAACTGAAGCGCTCCAAATACGAAGAGCAGATGGATGCCCTGCATCTGGAACTGGTCAAGCTGCAGGCTCACCGGCTGGAAACCGGACAGCGCATCGTCATCGTTTTCGAAGGCCGCGATGCCGCCGGCAAGGGCGGAACTATTGGCGCCTTTCGCGAATTTCTCAAACCACGTCACGCCAGGATTGTGGCGCTGAGCAAACCGACCGAAGCCGAACAGGGCCAATGGTATTTTCAGCGTTATGTCTGCCATTTTCCAACCGATGGCGACATGACAATGTTCGATCGGTCCTGGTACAATCGCGGCGGAGTTGAACCGGTGATGGGCTTTTGTTCGCCCGAACAAACCACTCAGTTTCTTCAGCAAACCCCGGCATTTGAAAAACAAATCGTCGATGAAGGCATCGCGTTCTTCAAAATCTGGTTGAATATTGGCCAGGAGATGCAGATCAAACGTTTTCACGACCGTCGGCACAACCCACTGAAATCGTGGAAATTATCTCCCATTGACATCAAAGCCATGGGAAAATGGGACGACTATACCCAGGCCCGGGACCGCATGATGCAGGCAACACACACAGAACATGCGCCTTGGACAATCATCCGATCAAACGACAAGCGGCGGGCCCGGATTAATGCGATCCGTCACGTGCTTTTGACGCTGGACTATAAAGGCAAGGACGTCGCATCCATCGGCACCCTTGATGCCAATGTCATCGGCTCGGGTCCGGATTATCTGCACGGCATCTGATCTGCAGGTCGATGGGGCCTAGGAATTCGGCCGCATGCGAACGGAATATACATCGATTGACCGTCCCTCACCTTCCAGATCGGTGTTGAAAGTCAAATAGGCATCTTCGTTGGCGGCCAAATCGGCATTGTTGAGCAGCACGTCAAATATCTGCGCCTCGACCAGGTCAGCCGCATTGAAACGCTTGCGGCCACAATTGCCCATGTCACCAAATTCACAATACAGAGCAAATTGATGTTTTGTCTTTGCAGCGCTCTTCATCAAAATTTCAATCGTCACCGCCTTGCCCTTCAGCGGCAGCATCACGCCGCGGGGTATCAAAATGCGCAAGTGGTTTTCGCTACCCCCGGCATTTGATGCCAGTCGAACAAAACTCTCATTTTCGTTCTGGAAAACCTCTGCATTGCCGCGATCACCGGATTCAATATTTGCGGAATCCTCGCTTGGGTTAAACGCGGTGACCCATTTTTCCTCGCTATCGGGTACAAACTCGCCGGACTCAATAGTTTGCCCGGGATTCGGTACGCTGCCGCCCAGTTGCTGCTGGATCAGGGCGGGGCCAAAATTAATTGCCCACCAGATCGCGACGCCAATGCCAACCAGAATGATCGTCCAAAGCAGCAGCTTGGCATAGGGCTTACGCTCACGAGAGGCCGATATTGTTGCCGCGTAGGCCTCCGAATAGGCATCCCGACTGTCAACGGCAAATTCATCACTATCGTCACTTTTTGCCGGGCCATCCAGGCTTGTGGTCAGATGCGGTGGCCTTGGCGGGGGCGGTGGTGCTGGCGGGAGCGGCGGTGGCGCCAATTCAGGTGATGGCGGCGGCGGCAGCGGCGGTGACGAAACCGCAGGTGTGACAGGAGCCACAGGTGTGGCAGGCGGAACCGGAACTCGCGGAGCCTCAACCCCGGGTCTCACTTGAATTTCATCCCTGTCCTGGGTCGCAATCGGTGGATCCTGCCGCGGGGGCGGCGGTGGCGGCGACGACGGGGGCGGCGTTGGCGGCGTTGGCGGCGTTGGCGGCGAAGGTGCCGGTGGCGCGACCGGTGGCTCCGGACGTGCTGGCTGAGCTGGTGGAGCGGGCCGGGTTGGTGTGGCAACAGGAGCCTGTGCCTGGTATCCCGCTTCAATATCGGTGATGGCTTTTTCCAGGCGCTGCCGTTGCAGGTTCTGCGCCGCCTCACCAAGATTTTCATTCTGACTCAGCATGCGCTCAAGCGCTTGCCTTGATGAATGGTATACTGCTGTCCGTGCTTGCGGGGTTGCGTCACCGTGCTTACGCAACGTGCCCCTAATCAGGTCTTCAAAGCCAGCCATGCCCATCTCCAGCCAAAATCAATATCCGCACCAACAATCTTCCCCGTTTTTGCAAGCGATTCGCATGGATAGCACATTAGACACCCTATTCTATCGCAGGATTGTCAATTGTGAAAATGGAACCACGCATTTATTGACGTGCCCGTAAGAATTCGTAGGGTGAAACCAACAAAACTCCAATCTATTGGCATCAATCGTGACACTTCCGGCCATTCTTAAAGACGGCTTAGCTCTGCCTGCCATCGCGGCACCTTTGTTTATCATTTCCCACCCACCTCTGGTCATTGAACAGTGCAAGGCAGGTGTGATCGGTTCCTTTCCGGCACTCAACGCCCGTCCAGAATCGCAACTTGATGAATGGCTGGCCGAAATCACCGAAACGCTGGACGCGTATAATCGCGCCAATCCTGACAAGCCGGCAGCCCCCTTTGCAGTCAATCAGATCGTCCATCGCTCCAACGACCGCCTCGAACATGACGTCGAAATGTGCGTCAAGTACAAGGTGCCGATTGTCATCACCTCTTTGGGTGCACGCCCGGAACTCAATGATGCCATCCATTCCCATGGCGGTATCACCCTACATGACATCATCAACAATCGCTTTGCGCATAAGGCAATCGAAAAGGGCGCCGACGGACTGATCGCTGTTGCCGCTGGTGCCGGCGGCCATGCCGGCACCCTGTCTCCGCTGGCACTGATTCAGGAAATCCGCGAATGGTTTGATGGTCCGCTGCTTCTCAGCGGGTCAATCGCGACTGGTCAGGCAGTGCTCGCAGCCCAGGCAATGGGCGCAGATATGGGCTATATCGGCTCCGCCTTCATCGCCACCAAAGAGGCCCGAGCGGTCGACACCTACAAACAGATGATCGCCGATTCATCCGCCGATGACATTGTCTATTCCAATCTGTTTACGGGTGTTCACGGCAATTACCTGAAAGGATCCGTGCGCGCCGCCGGAATGGATCCCGAAGACCTCCCTGAAGGTGAACTGAAAACCATGAATTTCGGTGGCGACAAGTCCAAGGCCTGGAAAGATATCTGGGGTTCTGGTCAGGGCATTGGCGCGGTCAAGGACGTGGTTCCCGTGGCCGAACTGGTGGCCCGACTGGTCCACGAATATAATGACGCCAAAGCTCGGCTGGTCACCTGATCAGCACTTGAATACCCAACCGCCAGACGGGATCAACTCCACTTGGCGATAAAGGGGCCTAAAGCACAAGCCGCATCTGCACTTCACGCTGCGTTGCTCCAGCCGCACCTGGCGGACGACTGTCCTGCTCAAAACCAAGCGACCGATAAAGCCTGATAGCCTCATCGTGTCGGTCCAATGCCGATAGAATCATAATTTCGTAACCAAGTTCACGGCTCCGCTCGATCACCCTGTTGCACAGCGCCCGCCCCACGCCGTGACCGCGCGCTTTGGGGCGAACGAACATGCGGTTCATCTCACACACGCCTTCGCTGTGCGGTTTCATCATCAAGATGCCAACGGGCTGGTCGCCGAGCTTGACCAACAGGCACTCACCGCCCGGTGGAGCAAAGTCGACAAGCAGTCAATGAACTCCCACGCCATTGCGCGCACCTGTTCTGACTGCTCCTCACTGCGCACCAAACAGGTCGACAGCTCAGACAAGTATTATTTGTCCTGCTTGACCTTTTGCTTCTGTCCGCCAAGGCCTTCAATGCTCAGCTCCATCGTGTCGCCGGCCTTCAGGAATTTCGGCTTCGGCTTCATGCCAAGACCAACGCCTGGAGGCGTGCCGGTGATGATCACGTCGCCGGGATGCAGGGTGAACAGGCTGGACAGGTGTTCGATAATCTGAGCCACCGTGAAAATCATCGTCGACGTGTTGCCGGTTTGCATGCGCTTGCCGTTGACGTCGAGATACATATCGAGATTCTGCGGGTCTTTCACTTCATCACGGGTCACCAACCACGGGCCGGTTGGGCCAAAAGTGTCGCAACTCTTGCCCTTGGTCCACTGACCGGTGAGCTTGGTTTGATACGTCCGTTCCGAAACATCGTTTGCCACGCAATAGCCGGCCACATATTTCAGGGCGTTTTTCTCCGACACATATTTTGCCTTGCGGCCGATGACGACGCCAAGTTCGACTTCCCAGTCGGTTGTCTTGGATCCGCGCGGCATCACCACAGTATCGTTGGGGCCGACCACCGCCGATGTGGCTTTCATGAAAAGGATCGGGTGCTCGGGAATATCCGCCCCGGTTTCGGCGGCATGATCGGAATAGTTCAGTCCGATACACATATATTTGCCGATGTTACTGACGCAGGGACCAAGCCGCTGGCGGCCTTCAACTTTTTTCAGACGCTTGACGTCCAGGCCACGCAACATTTTTAGGGATTTATCAGACAAAAATTCGCCGGAAACATCGCCAATTTTGCGCGACAGGTCGCGAAGATTGCCGTCCTCATCAATCAGACCCGGCTTTTCCTGACCAGCTTTTCCGTAACGCACCAGTTTCATAAATTTCCCCTATTGTTTGACCTGTTAGTTAAAACTGAGCGCACACTACATAAAGTGTTAACCATATCAAGGCCTCGGCGAATTTGAGCCCATCAGGCAACCTCCAATTAAGATAGTTATGCAAGTCTGAGCATGGCAACTTTATCCAGAGGGAAATTTCCGGAATGTTTACGTCATCAGTGCGCCGCGGCGGCAGGGCAGCTCCCAAGCGCCACATTGATCGCCGAGAAGAACGCGTCGAAAAGACAAAATCAGCCACGATCTGCGTTGATGGCGCGGAGATGAATTTTCCTTGCACAGTACGCGACATTCACTCTTCGGGTGCGCGCATGAGCATTGTGAACGCCCAAAGTGTTGCCGATAGTTTTTTGCTGATAGTCCGCTCTGATAATCTAGTCGCCCGCTGCAAGGTTGCCTGGCGCAAGACCAACGAACTCGGTGTCCGCTTTGTACGGGTGGGCGACCTGGCCGAAGAGGCCCGGATGAAGGCCGAACAACATTCCGCTTTCAACCAGGCGGTTCGGCAACAGGCGCAGAGACAGGAACAACAGCGTATTCAATCCGAGCAGGAAGCTGAACAACGGCTCCAGGCCGAAGCCATACGCACCGCCCGCATTGCTGCCGCGCGCATGCAGATCATGGGCATGGACCCGACCCAACCCTATACGCTTGACGATCTCAAGGCGGCCTATCGCCGCCAGGCAATGGCCAAACATCCCGATCAGGGGGGAGATCCTGTGGAGTTTCAGCAGTTGACTGAAATCTACAATCTCATGGCGCAGGCATTTGAACCAACAAGTGAGCAAGGTCAAAACAGCGCCGCCTGACACCATTCATATTGCTGGTTTCAGCAGGTCTTCGAACACGGCTTGCTGCTTTGTCGTTTTTGCAGAGATCGCCTTCATCAGATCATCGGGTCGCAACATGCCAGCGTTCCAGGTCGCCATGTGATCCAACGCATCGTCGACTCCGTGATCCCGGGCATAGGTGATGGCCCGCTTCACCCCGGCAATCGCCAATGGTGATTTCGCAGCTATCTCCTGCGCCAGCTGCATTGCCGCGTCAATCGTGGCCTGGCGATCATTGTGAATGGACGAAACCAACCCCCAATTACGCGCCTCTTCTGCCGAAAAACGCCGGCCGGTGTAGGCCAGTTCATGTACCACAGCGGGCGGAATGAGCTTCGGCAACCGCTGCAACGTGCCAACATCGGCTGCCATGCCAATATGGATTTCCTCTATGCCAAACGATGCATCCGCACTGGCAAGTCGTAATTCGCAAGCTGTTATCAGATCAATGCCCCCGCCCAGGCAGGCACCATGAATGGCCGCAATCACCGGTACGCGCATTTTTTCAAGGCTCGATAGCGACCCCTGCAAGCGCAGGATCAAATCCCGCAACGCATAGGCTGCCCGACCCGGCTCATCCTGCAACATCGCGTTGATGTCCGCGAATGTCGCCAGATCCATGCCGCCGGTAAAATGGCGCCCGGCACCGCTCAGCACCACACATCTGACCGATGAATCTGCATCAAGTTCTGCTGCAAGTTCGGGCAAGTCACTCCAGAAATCCGGCGACATGCTATTGGCCTTGTCGGGCCGGTTCATTTCCAGAACCGCAACGGCACCGTCGCGTGTTATGTTGAAAAAACTGCTGCTCAATTGGTTCATATGCGCCTCCTGCGATGCCATCCCATAGCACCCGGCCCGGATAAATTGTAGACCGGGACCATCTTCATCAATCAACTGAACCATGATGACCAAAATCAACCACTTGTCGGAGATTGCCGCACAGTTTTGCGGTGGCAAGCATGTGGTGTTTCACGCCTCCGTCAGCGAGTCGGCAATTGTCGGTCGCCAGCTCATCGACAGATGCGATCTTTGGCCGGGTCTGAGTGTCGAGACTTTCATGCCGGGGTCCCCCTGTCCGTATCTTGAGGACGACAGGATCTCGGTTGCCACCGTCATGCCGGGGGGACACTTACGTCAGGCGGTCAATGACGGGATGGTTACGGTTTTGCGCGAAAGTCTGTTCCAACAGGCACAGGCCTACGCCACCAACAGGCGCCGCGCCGATGTTCTGGTCCTGCAGGTCAGTCCGGCAAATGAAGATGGAATGGTATCCCTTGGACCAAGCGTCGGCATCGTGCCGCAGGTTCTGGCGCAACAGCCCTTTGTAGTGGGTGTCATCAACAGGCATGTCCCGCAAAGCAATTTTACGATTCCCGCGGCGCGCCTGGACGCGATTATTGAATTTGATCGGCCACTGCCGGAAGTCATCCCGTCAGCCAGTGATACAATCGACCAACAGATTGCCGACAATGTGCTCACCTGCCTGTCGAACGGCATTACCATTGAAGTTGGCATGGGGGGCACGCCGGACGCGGTAATGCGGGCGCTCCCAAGATTGGATGATATTCACATTCATACCGGCCTTATCAACGATGCCATCATGGATGTTGTCAGCTCCGGTGGGCTGAGGGCACCCGTCACCACGACCATGGCCGTTGGAAGCACCGGTTTTTACAATTGGTTGGACGGCAATACCGATATTGACTTCCAACCCATTTCGGAGACCCATGATCCTGACAAGCTGGGTCAGCTACCACGCTTTCACACAATCAACGCGGCTCTGCAGCTTGACCTTGCGGGCAATGTCAATGCCGAGCGGATTGGCGATCGCATCATATCCTGCCCGGGTGGATTGCCCGACTTTGCTGCCGGCGCCCGGAGGTCGGCTGGCGGCTGTAATATCATCGTGTTGCGCTCCACAGCCGGGCGCGATGGCAAGAGCACGATAGTTCCGACTGTCAATTTTCAAACACTTGATGGTTCGCTTGTTGACATCATCGTCACCGAGCACGGAATTGCCGACCTGCGTGGACTAAACGCGTCCCGACGGGCTGCGGCGATCAGGTCTGTTGCCCATCCGCACTCAGAGATTGCGTACACCTGACAATACGCTGAGCGGCTTTTCGCAATACTTCATCTTCGACAGTCAGACTCAGGCGAATGAAGTTCCTGGCCTGGTTTCCAAACGAATCGCCGGGCATCACCGCAACACCAAAATCAAGCAATCGGCGGGCGAAATCATTGCCATCCAATCCGGTACCCGAAACATCAATCACCATGAACATGCCCGAATCCGGCCGCAGCGGACCGAGGCTTGAACAATCTGCGAAGGTCTCCAACAGCACCCCAATACGCCGCTGGTAGGCGACCGCCATTTGCGCTGATGTGCCACCGGGATTGCTCAGTGCATGGGCCGTCATGTCGGCGATAAAGGGTTGGTTGCCAAATAATACGCTTTCAGCAACCGCCTGCATGCGCGTCATGAACCAACCCGGCCCGACCGCCCAGCCTGAGCGAAATCCGGGCGCTGCATGGGATTTGGAGATGGACGAAGCCGCCACTGTGATTTCCGCCAGCGCATCATTGTCGAAGGGCGAGGCAAAGGGCTTGCCATAGATCAGATCCTCGTAGACCTCATCACTTAGAATCCACAGATTATGCTTGCGGCAAAATTGACCAATCGCGGCAATAGCCGCGTCGTCCAAGACGGCACCGGTTGGATTGTGAGGCGAGTTTAACAACAGGACCCTGGCATTTGGTACCACCGCCTTTTCCAGCTGTTCAACAGTCAGGCAAAACCCATTATCCGGACTCATCGGCACAGGGACAAAATCTGCGCCGGTCGCCCGTACCACCGCCTCATAGGTGGCGTAACATGGATCGGGCACCAGGACGGCGTCTCCTTCCTCCACCATCGCCAACATGCAGATGGACAAGGCTGCCTGCGTGCCGGGAAAGGCAAAGACATTTTCATGGGTAAGCTGGCGTCCGCTGCGTTTGACATATTTGTCGACAATCGCGTCGAGCAGTATTTTTTCTCCGCGGCCACCGGCATATCCGGTGCGCCCGGCACGCATCGATTCATAGGCCACCTCGATCAGATCAACCGGCGTCGGTATATCGGGCTCGCCAATTGTCAGCTCTACAATGTCCTGGCCTGCAGCAACTCTGCGCCGCGCCTCAAAATGGATTGCCCACCGGGCGCTGCCAAGATCGGCCAGACGGTCGGCGATAGAGGCCGTCGACAGGGAAGGTTCAGCCACGGGCAATCTCCAAAATGGTGTCAAAAGCGATTTCCATGTCTTGCTCACGCATATCAAACTGGCCAGCGACAAAACGGATGGCGGTTTGTCCCTCATGCAGGGTCTGCGTCAGGTAAATGCGTCCATCGTCATTAAGCTTGTTGACCAGCTCAATATTGTGGGCGTCCAGATCAACATTTTTATCGCCCGGCACATGGCGGAAGGAAAACAGCGACAGAACCGGCTCCGTGATGATTTCAATATCCGGTTCCCGCGCCAAACGCGCCGCAAGGCTCTCGGCCCAGCTGACATGATTGCGAATTCGTTGGCGCAGCCCTTCAAGTCCATAGGCGCGCAACAGAAACCACACTTTCAAGGCTCGGAAACGGCGCCCCAGCTGCACCGACCATTCGGAGAAATTGACAATCCCGTCCTTGCCATGGGTCTTCAGATATTCCGGTTTAATGGCCAGGGTACGCACCAGGGTTTCAGGGTCGCGCACCAGATGCAGCGAACATTCCATCGGCACGCCCAGCCACTTGTGCGGATTGATGACAATGGAATCGGCCCGATGTGCCCCTTCCCACAGGTGGCGAAACTCTTCGCAGATCATTGCAGAACCAGCCCAGGCGGCGTCCAGGTGGGTATAGAGACCTTCCTCCTCGGCAATTGCACAGATTTCAGCAACATTGTCAGTCGCGCCAATCGATGTGCCACCCACGCAGATGACAATGCCCGCCGGCACCATGCCGGCCGCCCGGTCATCGGCAATCGCCTGACGCAGGGCGTCCGCATCCATAGGGAAATAGGGGCCAGGTCCGGTTGGGATTTTTACCAGATTATCCTGGCCCAGCCCGGATACCCACATGGCCTTGTCGATGGATGTGTGGGTGCGCCCGGATGCATAGACCCGCAACGGAGCCTTTCCGAACAGGCCCTGCTTGTTGCCGGCAAAATTGAGAGCCCGTTCCCGCATCGTCAATATCGCACACAGTGTCACCGACGAGGCTGTGTCCTGCAGCGACCCTTTGAAATCCTGAGGCAGACCCAAGGACTGGCGCAGCCAGTCTACCATTTTGATTTCCAGCTCGGTGGCTGCCGGAGAGGTCTGCCAAAGCATGCATTGGCTGGCAAAGGCGGTGGCCAGCTGCTCGGCAAATTGCGCCGCAGGTGCCGCATTGGACTGAAAGTAAGCGAAAAACCGCGGGTGCTGCCAGTGAGTCATTCCGTCTGGAATGATGCGTTTGAAGTCGGCAAAGATCTTCTCCATGTCCTCGCCTGCTTCTGGAGCGGAGTCACCGATCTGACTGGCAATTGAGCCGGGATCGACCTTTGGTCTAACTGGCAGGTCGCCCAGTCCCTCAAGATAATCAGCTGCCCAGTCAGCACCACGATGGGACCAATTGCGAAAATCAAATTCTGAGTCCATGGGCCTGCTCCAATTGGGTGGGGGCCGATACCGCAAGGCAATCTGATGCATGGGATTTACCGGCAATCTGTAGCTTCTGACAGAATCCATTCCGGTTTGGAAGTCAAAATCACCCAGCCGATTGCTGGAGCCTTTCACGGTCAAAGCCGAAATGGGGCAGAAACACAAAAGGCGGCTTACGCCGCCTTGATGGAAGGATTGAACATCGCTTTCCGGCCGGTCGGCCGGGCGGCGATCAAATGGTTTTATGCAGCGTCGCCGTCGCTGTCGTCGTTGTCGCCGTCGCCGTCATCGGAAGCAGGCATCTGACGAAGCGGCACCACATTGGCTGCGGTTGCCAAGGTGATCTTGTTGTCAGAACTGCGGCCGCCGCGCTCGGCAGCCAGAGTTTTTTCAACATCGCGTGACTGGCGGTAGACAACTTCACCCGCCGTTCCCATCACCCGTTTCAATGTCATCAGGTCACAGGTTGAGGCAATCAGCAGGCCGAGATGGTTGAGATGTCGACGAGCATAGCAGAAGGCCGCCAGCCGGGCACGATTTTGCAACGGCAGTTCTTTGGCAATTTCAATAGCGTCAACTGGCTCCGCCTGGGCAAGTTGGCCAAACAGATTTTCCGGTATTGGAACACTGGTTTCGTTGAGCGAATGCGGCTGTGCTCGGGACATGGTACCCTCCTTTAAGGTTGGCACCATGTTCGGGCATCGCAAGTTAACACGAAGTGAACAAATTTATATAAATTTTCGCGGGCTTTGGGATCCACTTGTAGCCGAACTATCGTAAACAACCGGTATAGATTGCCGAAAAACCGGTGGTTTTTTCAATAATTTGCGACACCGCAGGCGATTGAACGGGATCAGACTTGTGCACGATGTTCCGGCAGGCCGGCCACATCCAGCTCAATGGCGATGACGTTTCCCGCATCAGGCTGATTCTGCATATCTTTTTCGTTCAAACCATCATTTGCCGAAGTGATGAACAGGGTCTTCAGATCAGGACCCCCGAAGGCTGGACAGGTTGGTTGACCCACCGGCAGTTCAATAGTTTTGTCGAGTGAGCCGTCCGGGGCATAGCGGGAAACCCGCCACGCGCCCCATTGAGCATTCCACAAATATCCTTCCGCATCGCAAACGGCACCGTCCGGGTTCAGATTGTCATCCTGCAAATTTATGTGAACTTGCCGCTCGCCCATCGGATTGCCCGATTCATCCAGCGGCCAGCGCCAGATGATCTGTTTTCTTGTATCTGCCAGATAAGCGGTGCGACCATCGGGGGAAAAGCAGGTCGCATTGGGGATGCTCACCGGGCTGGCCAGGCAATCCAGCTGGCCCTGATGATAGCGGTAGAAGGCTCCCGCACGGGGCCTGCCGTCGCGGGCCATCGTGCCTATCCAGAATGATCCATCCGGCCCGATGCGACCGTCATTTGACCTTGTGACGGGATTGTCAGCCTCAATTTCCTGCACGGTTTCCCACTGACCAAAAGTCAGATTGAACTTTTGCAATCCGCTGGCGGTCGCAACCAGCAGAGTGTCATTGTCGATCCAGCCTGCAGCAGACGCCGGTTCGCCAAAATCCCAACAATGGTGTTGTCCGCCAAGGTGGTTGCAGGCGTGCAGTCGACCAACCGGGATATCAAACCAGTATAGCCGTTGTAAATCGGGGTGCCACAAAGGGCCTTCTCCCAGAATACAACTTGGTCCGAATATCCGCATATTGAACTCTAGTGGTTGTCGCGCGGCACGATCTTGGCGACATCGCGGTATTTCACCGCTGGCTTCAACACCATGCCTTCCTCGAACTGGTCGACTATGCCGCGTTGAATTTCCTGCCACGGGGTCTGGTGATCCGGCACATAGTCGAGACGGCCTTTTGACAATTTTTCCGCCACAACCGCTTTGCGCTTGGCAAGTTCTTCGTCGGAAATGAGAATATTGGCTTCTCTCGTATTAAGATCGATGCGCACCTGATCACCGGTTTCAATCAGCGCCAGTCCGCCACCAACAGCGGCTTCCGGCGAGGCGTTGAGGATGGATGGCGATCCCGAGGTTCCCGATTGGCGACCATCACCAATACAGGGAAGCGACGAGATACCGCGTTTCAGCAAAGCATCCGGTGGCTGCATGTTGACCACTTCGGCGCCACCCGGATAACCGATGGGGCCGGCTCCTCGAATGAACAGCAGGGTAAATTCGTCGATCCCCAGGGATTCATCATTGATGCGGGCATGGTAGTCTTCGCGCCCATCGAACACCACGGCCCGGCCTTCAAACGCGTTGAGGTCGTCGGGATTGGACAGGTATCGGCCGCGGAATTCGTCGGAGATCACCGAGGTCTTCATGATCGCCGTGTCGAAAAGATTGCCTTTCAGATTAAGGAATCCGGCCTTGTCCACCATCGGCTTGTCATAGGGCCAGATAACCTTGTCATCGGCAACTTCAACACCCTGGCAATTGTCACCAATCGTGTTGCCGTTGACGGTCATCGCCCCGGGATTGGGCAGCCGGCCAGCGCCCATCAACTGATTGACAATCGCCGGCACACCACCTGCATGGTGATAATCTTCTCCCAGATATTCACCTGCAGGTTGCAGGTTCAACATCAGCGGAATGTCCCAACCGAGGTCTTCCCAGTCCTGATTCTCCAATCGCACACCCAGATGATTGGCAATTGCCTTCAGATGAATGGGAGCATTGGTCGATCCACCAATGGCAGAATTGATGACAATGGCGTTTTCAAATGCTTCGCGGGTCATGATGTCGGAGGGTTTGACGTCTTCCCAGACCATGTCGACGATGCGTTTGCCGCTCTTATAGGCCATCTGCGCCCGTTCCTTGTGGACGGCGGGAATGGCGGCCGAACCGGCAAGCGACATGCCCAGTGCTTCAGCCAGAGAATTCATCGTCGTGGCGGTGCCCATCGTATTGCAATAGCCCGGTGAGGGGGCGGATGATGCGACGATATCGGCATATTCCTCGTACGAGATATCCCCCTTCGACAGCTCTTTCTTGGCATGCCACTTGATGGTGCCAGAACCGGTGCGCTGGCCCTTGTACCAGCCGTTCAACATCGGGCCGACCGACAGGGCAATGGCAGGAATATTGGCAGTTGCAGCAGCCATCAACATGGCCGGCGTTGTCTTGTCACACCCGATTGTCAGCACGACGCCGTCCAGCGGGTAACCAAACAATGTTTCCACCAGACCAAGATAGGAAAGGTTACGGTCAAGATTGGCGGTGGGGCGTTTGCCGGTCTCCTGGATTGGGTGGACGGGAAACTCAAAGGCAATGCCTCCAGCCTCGCGGATGCCTTCACGCACACGCTGGGCCAGCACCAGGTGATGGCGGTTGCAGGGTGACAGATCGGAACCGGACTGGGCGATGCCTATGATCGGCTTGCCGGACTGCAGTTCTTCGCGCGTCAGACCCCAGTTCATGTAGCGCTCGATATAAAGCGCGGTCATGTCATAATCATCTGGGTTGGCGAACCACAGCTTCGAACGCAGTTGAGATTTGTCGATTTTTTTGTTGGAGGCCATAACCCGCTTCTTTTTTAAACGATTAGTTTGAAGCTTTATCCCCAAAGCGCGACCTGATTGTCAATCGACACGGGCCGTTTGATTCCATTTATCAGACCGATTACAAAGCTTCATGGCCGAAATTCGCATTCCCGTATTTGAAAACCTCTACATTCTGGAAGCCGACCTTTCAGAAAGGTTCATCCATTCCGGTGGACCCGGGGGGCAGAATGTCAACAAGGTCGCCAGCGGCGTGCAATTGCGCTACAGCCCGCGGCGCAGCGCCACCCTGCCCTGGAATGTCATTAACAAAGCCGAAAAACTGGCCGGCAGCAGACTCAATGCCGAATCGGAAATCGTCATTCAGGCGACCCGCTATCGCAGCCAGGAGAAAAACCGCGCCGATGCCCGCGCCCGGCTCATTGCACTTTTGGCCGACGCTGCCAAACCGCCACCGCCAAAGCGCAAGCCCACAAGGCCAAGTCTAAATGCACGGCGAAAGCGCACCGACAGCAAGGTCAAACGCGGCCAGACGAAGAAGCTGCGGGGAAAAGTAGACTTCGACTGAGCGCGGACTATGGTGGCAACAGGGCCCCATCAGAATTGATCTTCAGGAGAATGACATGACAATGTTGCAAGCACAGGGCGTTCATCACATCACGCTGATGGGCGCGGACAAACAGACATCGGTTGACTTTTGGGAGGGTCTGCTCGGCATGCCGTTTGTTTTTGAACAGCCAAATCTCGACAATGCAGATGAAAATCATCTCTATTTCGATCCTGGCGACGGTCGCCTGATCACCATTTTCTGCAATGAGAGCCGCAAACCAGTCCACAAGGTTACGCCAATGGACGCTGGTTGTGTGCATCACATAGCATTCAATGTTTCCAAGGCCACCTATCGTCGCGCAGCCGCAAAGCTGGACGAGGCCAGAATCAAGCACAGTGGCAATAAAGACCGAGGTTTCATGGATTCAATCTATTTCAGAGAGCCCCTGGGCCTCCTGATAGAACTGGCGTGCTACAATTTTGAACCGCCTCGCGGACTCACCCACACCGACGTGCTGCACAAGGCACATCATTTGAGGGTCGAACGCAACGACCACGCAATTGAGCCGAACCATGTCGCCGATGCCATCGAAATTTTGTGCGCGGAATCGACCAATACTCTTTCGAGCTAAGTTAATTTAGCCTCGCCCGGTGGCAAACAGAATGGCGGCCTTGAGGTCGTCAACGCCGATGCCCTTTTCGCTCGATGTGGCGACAATTTCAGGGAAAGCCGCCGGACGCTTCTCGATGGCTTTCAGCGTGGCCGCTTGCAGCTTTACCAATGCTGGCGGCTTGATCTTGTCAGCCTTTGTCAAAACCAGCTGATAAGAAACGGCGGCCTTGTCCAGCAGGTCGAGCACTTCTTCATCGTTCTTTTTCAATCCGTGGCGGGAATCGATCAACACATAAACCCGCCGCAAAGTTGCCCGTCCCTGGAGGTAGGAGAACACCAGTTTAGTCCAGTTATCGACCACGTCTTTCGGCGCTTTGGCAAAGCCATAACCCGGCATATCAACCAGTGCCAGCGGCGGTATGCCATCTTCAAATCCTTCATCGCCACCTTCCTGAACGAAGAAGTTCAACTCCTGGGTTCGACCCGGTGTATTGGAAGTACGGGCAAGGCCTTTTTTGGCGGTCAAGGCGTTTATCAGCGACGACTTACCGACATTCGAGCGCCCGGCAAAAGCCACTTCGTCCGGCCCCTCAGACGGCAGGAATTTCATGGCCGGAACACCGCGCACAAAAATCCATTCGCCGGCAAAAAATTTGCGGGCCTTGCCCTTGCGTTCAGCGCGGGCAACTTCTTCTGGCGACGCTTCGGGCACTAATCATCCAATCCATAAAAATTGGACACCACCTGCCAGCCCTCTTCGGCGGAATCGACAACGGTGAACAGCTCCGTATCATCCGGTGAAATTGTCCCTTCTTCCGCCAGGGCTTCCAGGTTGATCACCCGTTCCCAGAACTGCTTGCCGAACAGCAATACCGGCACCCGGTCCATGCGGCCGGTCTGGATCAGCGTCAAAGTTTCAAAAAACTCGTCGAGCGTGCCAAAGCCGCCGGGAAAGACGGCAACCGAGCTGGCGCGCATCAGGAAGTGCATTTTGCGGATCGCAAAATAGTGGAAGTTGAAGCTGAATTCCGGCGTCACATACTCATTTGGCGCCTGTTCGTGGGGCAAGACAATGTTCAGCGCGATATTGGGCGCCCCAACATCCAGAGCGCCGCGCGACCCTGCTTCCATAACGCCGGGTCCACCGCCGGTCACCACAACATATTCAGAAAAACCGGTCTTTTTAGACGCTTGTGAAGAAAGCTGCGCATATTTGCGTGCTTCTGTGTAGTATTTGCTGCTGGCCTTCAGGCTGGCCCTTTGCACTTCGTTTTTTGCTGCCCACGGATCTTTGCCGGGTTCAGCGATACGCGCACCGCCAAACAGCACTGTGGTGGAAACAATGCCTGCTTCCTCCAGCATCATTTCGGTCTTCAGCAATTCCAATTGCAGCCGAATTGGCCGGGTTTCCGGGCGACAGAGAAACTCCGCATCGTCAAAGGCGAGTTTATAGGCCGGCGAGCGGGTTTGCGGGGTATCCGGGACTGTTTTGGCTTCCTCGCGGTCGCGTCGTGACCCCTTCAGCGGGTTATGCGGCAGAGGGAATTGTTTGGTGGGCATCATGTGGTTCCGAATTTGCTTCAAACTGCCCATACAAGCCCCAAGAGGGCAGGTCAAAGGGTCGTTGAGAATATAGCAAATGGCGACTTCCCCATTGCCCCTGCAAGCGGCATCGGTATAAAGGCAAAAATCTTTCTTTTCAGGACCACCCCGATGAGCCACGCAGACCTTCAAGCAACTATCGAAGCCGCCTTTGACGATCGCGACAATGTCGGCATCACCACCCAGGGCGAAATTCGCGAAGCGGTGGGCGACGCCCTTAACCTGCTGGACAACGGGACCGCGCGCGTTGCTGAGCAAGGTGCAGATGGCAATTGGGTCGTCAACCAATGGTTGAAGAAAGCCGTGTTGTTGTCCTTCCGCCTCAACGATATGGAAGTTATCCCCAACGGGTCCGGAGCATCCACCTGGTGGGACAAAGTACCGTCGAAATTTGAGGGCTGGGGTGAAAACCAATTCCGCAGCGCCGGGTTTCGAGCAGTGCCCAGCTGCGTTGTGCGGCATTCGGCCCATATCGCCAAAAACGTCGTGCTGATGCCGTCATTTGTCAATCTTGGTGCGTATGTCGATGAGGGTTCGATGGTCGACACATGGGCGACGGTCGGTTCCTGCGCCCAGATCGGCAAGGGTGTGCACCTGTCCGGAGGCGTTGGCATTGGCGGCGTACTTGAACCCCTGCAGGCCGGTCCGGTCATCATTGAAGACAATTGCTTTATTGGCGCCCGTTCCGAAGTGGTTGAGGGCTGCATTGTACGCGAAGGCGCGGTGCTTGGCATGGGCGTGTTTATCGGCCAGTCCACCAAGATCGTCGACCGCGCCACCGGCTCTGTCACCTATGGCGAGGTTCCCCCCTATTCAGTGGTCGTCGCCGGCACCATGCCGGGCAAGCCGATGGGCAATGGCGAACCTGGCCCCGGCCTCTATTGCGCCGTCATCGTGAAAACCGTTGACGAAAGGACCCGTTCCAAAACCGCCATCAACGAATTGCTGCGCGATTAAGCGGCGCGTGAACCCGATCAGCTGAGAGTAAAACCGATGGCTGACAAAGCCGGACCACAATCTGTCTTTTGGGCCCTGTTCTCGCTGAAGGGGCGCATCAGGCGGGCCACATACGGCCTCGGCATGGCGTTGATCTTCTGCATTTGGTGGGTTGCCCTGTCACAATTGATTGCAGTCCAGGAGGGCTCTGATCAATTTGCAACCTGGGCCCTGCTGTCCGCTTTGGTCGTGCTCATCTCCGGCTATTGCATCTATGCCCTTTGCCATAAGCGCTTGCACGATCTGGGTTATCCCGGTCCCTACGCGCTGATTGTCGTTGTGGCGGCCCCCTTCCTGACAGGCTTTCTGTTCCTGCCTCTCGTGCTGGTTGGGGTGTTGAAAGGTCAGCAGGAAGACAACAAATACGGCCCCCCACCGGTTCGTTAGATCACAATTTATTTTGTCGCATTGGCAGTTGGGCTTTCAGCCGCTACCCTTGTTCTGACGGGTTTGTGGACGAAAAGGTGCTCGACAATGTCGATTATGATCCGAGGAATTGCGCTGGTGGCCATGGCAATTGCGATTTCAGCCGCCAATTTCGCCCATGCCCAGGACAGCAAAAAGCGCATTCCAAGCACCTGTTTTGCCGTTGCACAAAATATCCATTCACCGGAACTACCCGTTCATTTCGCCAGCTTTTCAATGCCGGTGGCCGAGACCAAATACGACGTTAAAATATCTTACCAGGGCCATTCGACCTATCTCATCGAAAGTCCAACCGGTGTAAAAATCGCAACAGATTTTGCCGGCTGGCTGGCCGATCCGGTGACGCCGGATGTGGTGACGATGAATCATGCTCATTCCTCCCACTATACCGACTATCCTGATCCCAAGATCCAGATCGTCCTGAAAGGCTGGGGCGATGCGGGCACGCCAGCCGACCATCATCTGATGGCCGGAGATGTGCTGATCCGCAATGTGACAACCGATATTTTGCGCTGGAGCGCGGTGCCGGACGGAAACTCGATATTCATTTTCGAAGTGGCCGGACTGTGTATCGGACATCTGGGGCACCTGCATCACAAACTGACGGAAGACCATTATGCCAAGATTGGCCGGTTGGATGTGGTGATGATTGCCGTCGATGGCGGTCTGACCATGAGCCATCTCAGCGCCCGGGAAATTCTCAAACGTCTGCGTTCATCGGTGGTGTTGCCGATGCATGTGCGCAGCTATGGTGCCCTGCCCAATTTTCTCACCTATCTGGGAGATGAATTCGCTATTCAGCGGGTGCGCGAAAACAAGCTGACACTGTCGTTGCTCAACCTGCCAAAACAACCAACGGTGATGTTGTTGCCGGGGGTGGATACCTATTACCCGCCGGAAGAATGATTGACCCGGCGGGTTTGCGTGCTAAACGCAGGGCATGACCGAACAAACATCCAAATTGTCCCCCGCCGCTGAATTGCTCAGAGACTTAATCCGCTGTCCCAGCGTCACGCCACATGAAGGCGGTGCGCTCGATGTCATGCAGGATCGTCTGGAAGCCCTTGGTTTTGTTGTAAGGCGTAAGGTTTTTTCTGCACCTAATACACCGGATGTCGAAAACCTCTATGCGCGCCTCGGGGACCAATCCCCAAATCTTTGTTTTGCCGGCCACACCGACGTCGTGCCGGTGGGCGACGAAAATGACTGGAGCAGCAAGCCCTTCCAGGGAGATGTTGTTGACGGATTCATGATCGGCCGTGGCGCTGTCGACATGAAGGGAGGCATTGCCTGTTTCGTAGCCGCCGTGGAACGCCTGGTTGCGCAGAATATCTCCCTGCCCGGTTCCATCTCCCTGCTGATCACCGGCGATGAAGAAGGCCCGGCGGTCAATGGCACCAAGGCTATTCTTGACTGGCTGATTGAACAGGGTGAGCAAATCGATGCCTGCGTCGTCGGCGAACCGACCAATCCAAACACCATTGGCGATGCCATCAAGATCGGTCGGCGCGGTTCGATTTCCGGCACCGTCCATATCACCGGCATACAGGGACACGCGGCCTATCCCCATCTTGCTGACAATCCGGCCCGCGGCGTCGTCGCGCTGACCCGGGCGCTGATGGCCGAGCCCTATGACCAGGGAACAATGGACTTTCAGCCGACCAATCTGGAAGTCACTTCCATCGACATCGACAATCCCGCATTCAACGTCATCCCCAACAAGGCGTCGGCGCGTTTTAACATCCGCTTCAACGACACCTGGACCGCTGACAGCATCAAGCAGGAAATCGAGCGACGGCTGGACGTGGCGGCAAGCGACAAGGAAATGCGCCGAGACGTCGACGGAACTCCGCGTCCTGCGGTGGACTACTCCATCACCTATACCGAGCGCCCCAGCCATGTGTTTCTGACCAGTGATGACAAATTGATTGAAGCGCTGTCGTCTGCGGTCTCACAGGTCGTGGGCACCAGGCCGGATCTGTCCACCGGTGGCGGCACATCGGATGCGCGGTTCATCAAGGATGTCTGCCCGGTGGTTGAGTTTGGCCTGGTGGGCCAGACCATGCATCAGGTGGATGAGCGGGTGGAACTGAGTGATCTTGAGACGCTTACCGACATTTACCAAAAGTTTGTCGAACGGTTTTTCGATCCGGAGACGAACTAGCCATGGCGCAATCGCCACCCCCATCGCCGCCATCGCCACCTTCGCCGCCGCCGTCCTCGCCGCCGCCGGGATTGATGGAAAACCTGGCCGGGGTGATCGACATTATGCTGGGTCGAGCCAGCGGCAAATCCCGCATGGATTTATCTGCTGGGGGCATTGGCTGGTCGTTTGCGGGGCTTGCGCTGGCGGGGCTCATCGACATATCAGCCCTGTCAATGCTGTATAATGGCCAGGTCGGAACCTCGTCCCCACCCGTCAGCAAGGGCTTTTTTATATTCGGCCATCTGACTGTTGCGCTGATTGCCTATCTGGCTTCTTTTATTGCTCTTTTTCTATTGTGCCGTATGCCCCAGGAACAGAAGAATTTTCCAGCGGCCATCGCAATTCATAACTGGGTGGCACCGATTGTGTCCCTGGCCTTTCTGCCGCTGCTGTTCATAGGCTTTGCCATGGGCGGTCGCAGCGGCCCGGCGGAAGAAAATACCCTGCTCAATCTGATCAGCGTATTTTGGATTGTCGTATTGATCTTTATCGGCATTCGGCTGATCCGCTTGTCGCTTGAACTGCAGACTGGCAAGGCAATCGTCTTTTTTGTAGTCACCACGGCCGTGTCGCTGGTGACCAAAGAAGGTTTGGAATCCCTGATTGGCTTGACTGCGCAGCCTTAGGGGCTTGTTGGGCTTGTTGGGTTGTATGCCCGCAGTCTTTGTGCCGCCTCAACCATAATCGCCTCGAGAATTTCGCCGGCCGGAGCGATATCATTTATCAGTCCGGTTGCCTCACCGACAAAGGTATTGGCGGTAGTCACCTCTCCCGCCTGCCAGGCCGCCATCCAGGCCTTTGACTGGACCTCAGCATCGGCCAGCAGGCCTTCCAGATCATTGTGCCATTTCTCGGTAAACGCGTTTTTGAGAACCCGTGCCGTATAACCGGCAGGCCAGTCCAGTTTGCGCGCCACATCCATGACGGTGGACCGTATTGTATCATCGCCATTCGCCGCCAATGCGGCTTCGTGCATATTGCGATGTACCAGCGCCTCGGTACTGGCCCAAAAACGGGATCCGATCACAACGCCTTCCGCCCCCAGCATCAGGGCAGCGGCAAGACCGCGTCCATCGGCGATACCACCGGCGGCACAGACAACAACGTTCGGCGCATTGTTGGCAACATAATCTGCCACTTCCGGCACCAGGGTCATAGTTGCACGACTGCGCCCATGCCCCCCGGCCTCGGCCCCCTGGGCAACGATTATCTCAGCGCCGGAATCAATGGCGTGTTTGGCATGGTGCAAGGTCTGCACCTGACAAATGAAGCGGGCTCCCGACTGCAAGATCTGCCGGGCATAGGGAGCCGGGTCGCCAAAAGACAGGAACAATGCCCTGGGCTTGCGATCCAGCACTGCACCCAGGATATCGGGATTGTCCTTCATCGCCTTGGTCAGGTTCCAGGTGATGAAACCGCAACCAACCGGAATGTTGCCCGCAGCAGAAAATTCTTCTTCAATCCAGTCCCTGTTGGGATATGCACCGCCAATCAGGCCCAACCCACCGGCGGTGCTGACGGCAGCCGCCAGGGCTCCACCTGCAGCCGACGCCATAGGCGCTGACAAGACTGGATGCTTGATATCGAGCAACCGGGTCAATCGGGTCTGAATCATCAGTCAGTTTTGCCTTAATGTTCGGGCACCTGTGCCCGAATTACTGGGCAGCAAAGGTGGCAAATGTGCGGATCAGTGCTGGTCCGAGAATGACACAAAACAATGCAGGCAGAAAGCAGACCATCATCGGAACGGTCAGTTTCGGCGGCAAGGAGGCGGCTTTTTTCTCTGCCAGGTTCATGCGAATGTCGCGGTTTTCCTGGCTCAGCACGCGCAGCGCCGTCGACAGGGGCGTACCGTATTTTTCCGACTGGATCAGAGACAGAACGACGTTCTTGACCGATTCCAACCCCGTGCGTCTTGTCAGATTCTCATAGGCCACCCGGCGCTCCTGCAGGAAGGATAGTTCGGCGGTGGTTATCATCAGTTCCTCGGCCAATGCCACTGATTGCGGACCGATCTCGGCTGCAACCTTACGGAAGGCACCCTCGATACTCATGCCGGATTCAACGCAGATAAGGCTCAGGTCCAGTGCATCGGGCCAGGCTTGAGTTATGCTCAGCTGACGTTTTTTCATGATCTGACGCACGACAAGCAATGGCAGATAGAAGCCGGCAAACGCTGCTCCCAGACAATACAGCTTAATGGTAGCGTCATCGCCCTCAGTCCGGGTCTTGATGAAATAGAAATAGACGACAGCGGCGAGACCGAAGATGATTGGCAGGGTAAACCTCAATCCCAGAAAGATGAACAGGGGAGACTGACCGCGAAATCCGGCCTGAACCAGTTCGGCCTCGGTCTTTTCGTCAGCCAGTGCCTTGCGCAAATTGAGCTTTTCAACGACCAGCTTAATCAGCGCGCCGGGCTCACGTTTCTTGGCACTCTTCTTGCGACCATCTTTAACTGCATTGGCCTGACGAGCCCGCTCGCGGGCGCGCAGTTTTTCCCTTTCAAGTGCAACAGATTTCATCCGGTTGCCGAGATTATCCGTCTTCAGCATAGGCATGACCACAACAAGAATGGACGCAAAGACACCCACTGCGGTTAGCAGTGCCAGGAGATTTGCCGGTTCTGTCAGTTGCTCAAACATTACATTGGGTCACTTTTGCACGAGCCCGAAGGCGAGAATCCTAAAACTTGAAGTTGATCATTTTTTTCATAATCGCGATGCCGAGACCCATTGATCCGGCAATGAACATCAATGTGTTCTTACCGCTCTGGGTCTCCCACAGCGCGTCGAGATATCCTGGCGTGGTGAAATAAACCGCCAACGCCACTACGAATGGCAAGGCACCGATGATCGTTGCCGATGTCTTCGCCTCAGTTGAGAACGCCTTGATCTTGTCGGCCATTTTGCGGCGTTCACGCAGAACCTTTGACAGGCCGGACAAGGCTTCAGACAGGTTACCACCTGCGGAGGATTGGATTGCGATGACAATCGAAAAGAAGTTGGTTTCTGGGGTCGGCACGCTTTCATAGAGACGTTCACAGGCTTCCGGCACCGAAATACCCATCTGGGTTGCCTCAATCATTTTGCGAAATTCTCCGCGCACCGGTTCGTCGGCATCATTGGCAATGATTTTCAGGCAATCGTTCAACGGCAGGCCTGAGCGAATACCACGAACGATCACATCAATGGCGTTGGGAAAAATCGTCGTGAAGGCCTTGAACCGCCGTGCGCGTTTAAAAGAGATGTAGAAGCGCATCAGGCCGACACCGGCAACAAAGGACATGCCACCGGCGATATGCAGGGGAGCGCCAGCAACCAGACTGCCCAAAAAGGCAACCACAGCCAGGACCACTGAAATGACGTAGAAATTACGCACGCTGAGCGTCATGCCAGCCTGAGATATGCGCAATGGCAAGGATGGTTTATCTGCCTTCTTGCCCGCATTGCGCTGCTCTTCGACGTTTTTCAACGCGCTTTCACGCGCCCGTCGCCGTTGCTTGTCATCAACCTTCTTTGACTGAGCCTTGACCTTGGTGCCCTGATCGCGATGCAGGCTTTTGATGCGTTCATTCGACTTCTTGTTGTCAGAAATCGAATTATACATCAGCGCATAGCCAAGCGCCCCCACAGTGAGGACCGCCAAACCTATCATCGCCAATACTATCATTGTCCTACGCCTTACCTTCAGAACATCCGACTAGAACGGATCGCTGCCCCGGTCTTCAGACTCATCGAGCGCTGATGAGAGCCGTTCGTCTTCATTGTAGTAGCGGGCCCGCTCCATCATTTTCGGGTTACCGATGCCGGTAGACTTGTGCTTGCCGATCAGCTTGCCGTTCTCGTCTTCACCGGTGATATCGTAAACAAAAATGTCTTGCGTAATGATTACGTCGCCTTCCATTCCCAGCACTTCTGTGATGTGCGTGATACGGCGAGAGCCATCACGCAGGCGCTTCGCCTGAATGACAATGTCCACGGATCCAACGATAATCTCGCGCACCGTTTTGGCCGGTAGCGAGAAACCACCCATGGCGATCATCGACTCCATACGAGACAGGCATTCGCGCGGTGAGTTGGCGTGAATTGTGCCCATCGAGCCGTCATGACCGGTATTCATCGCCTGCAACAGGTCGAAAACCTCTGAGCCACGCACCTCGCCCACGATGATACGTTCCGGGCGCATACGCAGGCAGTTTTTCACCAGGTCAGTCATGGTGATCGTGCCTTCGCCCTCCAGGTTGGGAGGTCGTGTCTCCAGGCGCACGACATGAGGCTGCTGAAGCTGCAGTTCGGCGGAGTCTTCGCAGGTAATCACCCGTTCGTCTTCGTCGATATAATTGGTCATACAGTTGAGCAGCGTGGTCTTACCGGAACCGGTACCACCGGAGATCACCAGATTACAGCGTACCCGGCCAATGATTTTCAATATCTCTGCGCCCGACGGCGAGATCGCACCGAAATTAACCAGCTGATCAAGGGTCAGCTTGTCCTTTTTGAACTTACGAATGGTCAGTGTCGGACCGTCCAACGCCAGCGGAGGTGCAATCACGTTGACACGCGAACCGTCGATCAGACGGGCGTCACATATGGGTGAAGATTCGTCCACCCGGCGGCCAACCTGGCTAACGATGCGCTGACAAATACTCATCAATTGGTCATTGTCGCGAAAGCGCACATTGGTGGTTTCGGTCTTGCCGTTCACCTCGATAAAGGTCTGTTTGGCTCCATTGACCATGATATCGGCAATATCATCGCGTTCGAGCAATGGTTCCAGAGGTCCGAAGCCCAGCACGTCGTTGCAAATGTCGGCAAGCAGCTCTTCCTGCTCGGAGATCGACATGACAATCGATTTAATGGCGATGATATCGTTGACAATATCACGGATTTCCTCGCGCGCGCCCTCATTGTCCAATTTCGACAATTGCGACAGATCGATCGTATCAATCAATGCAGAGAAAACCTGGGTCTTTACATCATAATATTCTTCCGATTTTGGACGGACTTCCGTCGGGGCCTGCTGGGCAGCGCCATCAATCGGTGGGGCCTTGGCCTTCAGTTTTTTTGGTGCAGCCGGCATTGACGAAGCCGAGGGACTTGTCATCGCCGGCACGGCTGCAGCACCACCAGGCATCGGCGGCTGGACAGGGGTTCCAGGTGCCCCCGGTGCAGTCTGTGCGCCAGGTGCCATTGCTGGGTTAACCCCAGCCGCGGTTGGAGCGGCCGGCGGCTGGGGGGCAGGTTGCGCTTGCGGTGCTTGCGGCGCCTGGGCTGGCGGGGCTGGCGTGGCAGCGCTGGCCGCAGGCGCCATCGCCGCGGTTGGTGCTGCCGCTGCCGGATTTGCCTCCGGTGGCATTGTTAGGGGCTTAGAGAACTTACCCTTGTCTCCTGATCCCGCGGATTGCCCACCCCGTTTTCCAAACATCTGTTACCTACTCCAGTATTCCTGACCCGTTGGGCTGGTCTATTTTTTTGCTTTCTTCAGCGAAAACCGTGACAGCAAGGAGCCAACCGACTTCTTGGTCGCCGGTTCGATCTCTCTTCTGCCCGTTACGACCTGCGCCAATTGGTCAAAGGCAGCAGAAATCTCGCTCTTGGCATCGGTTTCTGAAATCATCTGGCCATTATTCGCTGCCAAGCCAAACAGGGCCGGGTCAAATGGCAAGGTGATTGTCGGTGATATGCCCAATGGCTGGGTGAAGTCATCCACCGAGATTTCCGGGCGCTTTGGCACGTTACACTGGTTGAGCACCAATAACGGCTTGTCATCGTTTGGACGCAGTTCTGAAAGCGTGTCGACCAGATTCTTGGTGTTGCGCAAACAGGCCAGATCGGGCGTTGCGGTAATAATGATCTTGTCGGCGCTGGACAATACTTGCTTAACCCAACCCGTCCAGGCATGAGGCAAATCGATCACGACATTGGGCGTGCCGCGCTGTGCAACTTCCAGCAATTGCTCAAAATCATTCGCGTCAAAGTCATATTCACGGTCGAGCGTCGATGGCGCCGCCAGCAGGCTGAGGTGATCGGAACATTTGGCCAGCAGACGATCGAGAAAAGTCTCATCAATCCGGTCTGAGGAAAATACGGCCTCGGCAACACCCTGGGCAGGGTCCTGATCAAAGTCGATATTGGCGGTGCCAAAAGCCAGGTCGAGATCGGTCAATATGACATCGCTGTGGAAATTGTTTGAGATGGCCCAGGCCACATTATGGGCGACCGTGGACGAGCCAACACCGCCTTTGGCACCAATAAATGCCAACGAATTACCCAATGGGCTCGCCTCTGGATTGACGAATAGCGTGGTGACAACTTCCATCACGTCAGCCATGGATATCGGCGCATAGAGATATTCAGCCACGCCGCGTGAAATGAGATCGCGGTATAGCTGCACGTCATTCTTATGACCGATGACAACCACATTGGTGCCCTCGTCACAGACTTCGGCCAGATATTCCAGCTCGGACATCAATTCACTGCCGACAAGCCGGGATTCCACCATGATCAAATTGGGCGTGGTGGCGGTCTGATAGAATTCTACCGCAGCGCCAATGCCGCCCATCTGCACTTTCAGATGTGCCTTGCCCATGCGCCGGTCCTGCGCCGCCTGGTCAATGGTATTGGCGACCAGTTCGGTTTCACAGAATGCCTGAATTGCAACACGGGGCACAGGCCGGATATTGCCCAATTCCTCGGGCATGGCGTCCTCGGCGGATGGCGCAGTCCAGTCTTCCTGACCGGTGGCGGCAGCATAGAGTGAGCCTTCCGGAACCGCAGCTGTCGCAAAGGCGTGGTCGGCATCCAGTGGAGAGCCCATCGGATCACCGACAGTTTCGGGAGCCAGAGGCGGAGCCATCACATTTGGATCAAGCGCCGGGGCCTGCATCTGCATTTGTCCAGCTTGCGGCGCCTGCATGGGCGCCTCAGGTGATCCGGCAGGAGCCGGAGTGCCTACAGAGGACGCCGTCGCTGCAGCTGTCGCCGCTGCCGCCGCTGTCGCCGCCGCACCCTGCGGATTGTTTGGATCATGTGCATGATCTGACATAATTATATTCCCTGAACCAAATTGTTATCTGCCCCACCAAAAGCCATGGCCTATTCAAATACCGAGGTAATCGAGCTGCCCGTACCAACCTCGCCAGTGCGATAGGCTTCAATCGCCTCATTACGACGTTCAGCATCGATTGGAGTCATCGCCCGTGGCCCCATCAAATCAGCAGGATTGGCGATCTGAGCCGCCAGATTGTTTTGACTGGCACAACCGAAATTATGGTAGTTTTGATTTTGACCATTAACCCCGGCCAGATCTTCCGGCCACTTACCGCATTCCTCAACACTGGCAGCCAGAGCCGTAAACGACAGTCGAATTGGCGATGCCGAGCCATAATTGCTGACGTAATAGGTGGTTGAGCGAATCCGATTACGCGGGATGCCCAGGCGGTTCAAAGAAACGACTATCTGGGGCAATATTTTGCGTGCGGCTGCCTCATTGGCCGAGCCGGCCGGGATCATTACGGTCAACGACCCATTTGCCCCGGTCTTGTAGCGGTTAGCAAAAGCTTCAATCGAACTTTGCGCCGGATAGGTCAGTTCATAGGAAGAACCGGCAACCGGCACTTCCAGGGTCATTTCTTTTTCATCAATAACAATGGGATGTTTGGTTTTATAGGTGCTTTGCACCGAACCTACTGTGAAATTGTTTTCTGAGTGGGAAGCGCAGCCTGCCAGAATGACCAGTGGCAATAACCCACCTGCCAGCATGCGGCCAAGCTTTTGTCCCGTCCATCGCGTATTTGAGCATCGTCCCCCTTCTGTGGAAGGGTTGATTTGCATCGACTGCCTCACGGAATGTGTCATCATCTTTGCCTACTCTTTACTTCAGGATGAACCCAATGGAACCGGTATATCGGCCCTTTGGCAGATTACCCTGTTTTGTGCCGTACACCCGGTTAACCCGACCCATAAAAATTGAGGCAGATTCGGATGCAGGATGAAAATTCTCATCTGGCTGAGCCAGGTTTTTGCGCGCGGTTGGACGCACCAGATAGGGCGTTACAATGATTACAAGTTCCGATTCATTGCGCTGGAATTCGCGGCTGCGGAACAGCGTGCCAATGATCGGAATTTTGGACATGCCGGGAAAACCGGAGATCGCCTGGCGAATATCGTCCTGTACCAGTCCGGCAATCGCCATGGAGCCGCCCGATGGCAATTCAACTGTTGTACTGGCACGACGGTTGCGGGTGCCCCACGCGGAGGCGCGCTGCGTTTGAGTTGTCGAGCCGACGGGTGTGGGTTCCTGAACCTCGGTGCTCAACTGCAGGCTGATACGGCCCTCACTCAACACAGTTGGTGTGAACTTCAGATAGATCCCGTAGGGGCGTTCTTCGTAGGTGACGCTCAATCCATCTTCATTTTCTTCAAAGGACGTGGGTGTTTGCCACGAGCCGCCAACGCGGAATTCGGCTTCTTCACCGGATACCGAGGTCAGGCTGGGCTCGGCTAATGTGCGCACCACACCGGCGATTTCCATCGCCCGCATTTGCGATTGCAACGCATTCAGTCCGTAACCCAGGCCAAAGGAGGAAGCGGCACCACCGCGAATGCTTTGCTGCGCCACACCAAAGCCGTTGGCGAAAAAACCAAATCCGTCGGTTGTCGGATTGCTGATCGCCGTATCGATGCCCAATTGCTTGGTGACCAGCCGCTGCACTTCAGCGATGGTCACTTTCAGCATCACCTGATCCTGGCCTTCGATTTTCAGCAGATTGACAATGCTCGATTCATCTTCGTCGCCAAACAGGGAACTGAGATCGTTGGAGCTTGTGGAAGCATTGCTTGCCTGCTCACCACCGGTGACAAAAATCTTGGCCAGAGAGACAGCTTTTGTTGCGTCCAGCGGCGTCGCCACCGTACCGGTCAGCACGATGTTGTCATTGATCATCTCAGCGCGAATATTTGATTGGGGAATTAATCGCTCCAGACTGGCTTCCAGACCAGTAATATCCCGCTCGATCAGAATTTCCATGGCCGCGATCTGCTTGCCGCTGCCATCGAATACGAAAATATTAGTCTGACCAATCTGTTTGCCGAACAGATAGATGCGACGGGAGGTTCGCATCACCGCATCAGCAACGGTCGGATTGGCCACCAGAACGTCGTTGGCCTCTGCGGGCAGATCCACCACAAGTGACTTGTTGAGACCCAGATTGACCATTTTGGGCACTGCCGCATTGTCTTCTGTGATGCGAATGTAGTTTTTGTTTGTGGTCTGGGCATCGGCCACAGACAGCATCAGCGGATGGGCAAGAGACACTGCCAGCAGTGCGACTGTCGCGCCAAGGCCAATGGCCTGCCGAACGCCCCTGACTAGGGTTCCGTTGGCCGAATTTTGGGATCTGTTTGAAGTGATCATAGCCGACTGACTTGCCTGGTTTGAATGGGAATAAGATTTGGAAAGCTGAAACACGGAACCGGTCATGAGCGGGGTCTCACTTCACTGGTTGTGCCGTAGCGGATGATTTTGACGCTGCCGCGTTTGCGGCGCGGACCGCTGGACAGCAGGTGCGATCCGGAATCGGAGGATTCGATCTCTGCATCTTCGACGCTGCGCAGTGCCAGATTCAGCTTGTTGCCAGCCATTTTCTGGGCGGCGGTAATGATTTCGACCTGCTGAGCGGTCAGTTCCAGAGTGGCCGTGTTACCGACCTTTGATTTTTCGCCGTCTTTTTCTTCAATCACCTGGTCAATGGCGAGAACACGGACGTTCTGCAGAACCGTTTCGGTCAGCCAGTTATTGTCGCTGGGATCCGGGTTCTTGTAGCTCATGACCACATCAACGTGATCATTTGGCAGGATAAAGCCGCCAGCAGACGTTTCTGCAGCCACCCGGATTGCGATGGCGCGTTTGCCGGCTGGCAGGATCGCTGAAAGATAGCCGCTGTCGGAGCGAACAATCTTCTGCTCGCGAATGGGCTCACCGGCAAAGAACGATGTGCGGGCAATGGTCTTGGCGTATTCTTTCAACGCTTCCGGGCGGTCGCCCTTCACGATAAACGAATCGCGCACACCGTTTTTGGGCCATTGTTCCCATGTGATGTTCTTTTCACCGAGCGCCGTTCCCATGGGAATCTCTTTTGACGCGGTCAACACATCCACCAGAGGGATCGTGACGATTGGCTCATTTGACTGAACAACAACCGGCGCAGGTTTGTTGTTCATCCTCATCATCAGAAAACCGGCGCCCAATGCGGCAACCAGTGCCACGGCAATTAGGACTAACTGTATGGGCTTCATAATAAGAAAACTCCGGTAACGCTTGACACAGCAACTCCCGGATAGTTTTGAACCTGATTGGTGTACTTATGGTTAATGACCGCCTGACAAACTTGGTAAACAGAATATTGACGATGAAATATCTCGGATCTGGGCCGAAAACCGGCCTCAGCGAGCGCCTGGCGGTCTCAAATGCCTGCGCAAATATGGATCAGTCTGGAAATCCTGCCTGAGGCAAATCTGGCGGCTGGTCGGTGACGAGAGCAATCTCAGTTGATTGACTGTCCCGTGGTGATGAAAATCATCCAGGGGGAACCGGCAAATACGTAGAGCGCTGCCGGACCGAGCGCTGCGCCATAGGGGATGCCCTGTTTCTTATCCAGCAAGCGAGCAATCCAGCCAATCGACAGCAATTGATTGGGGATCATCACCCGTCGTGCGATGACAATCACCAGGGTCAACAATCCGCCCAATACGCTGGCGGCCAGCAGATAGGGCAAGGTAAAAGCGGTACCAAACCACAAGGCCGATGCGGCGAGCAATTTGGCATCGCCGCCACCCATCACACCGAGGCTGAACAATCCGAATCCAACAACAAGGACGGCAATCGCCACTCCCACATGCCACAGGGCAGTTTCCCAGCCCATGCCCGCCAGGGGCGCAAAAATCGCAAAACTGGCGACCAGGCAAAGTGTAATCTTGTTGGGGATCGTCATTGTGAACAGATCATAGAAGGTGGCAAAGATCATGCAGAGCGGAAAAATCGCCAGAATCGTCAGTCCGATAAATTCGTTCATTTAAGTTGCCCCTTATTGTTCATAATCTGTGGCCCGACACTATCGTGTGGCGGCTAATCAAGGGTTAACCGTAGACGCACAGCGACGCCGCGGCGTAGCGGCGTAGCCATCCCTCGGCAAAGCAAAAAAAAGGCCGCCCTGCCAAGCAGGGCGGCCCATAATGGATATGTCTACGCCTTACGGAGTAGCGCCGTCCAGGGCACCTTCAACCTGTGTGAACACATCGTTCAGCGCAGTACCGGCATCAGTCATCATTGTCAGTGCAACGATAGAAATCAGAGCGGCAAGCAGACCGTATTCAATAGCGGTTGCACCAGATTCGTCTTTGAAAAAACGCTTAATGTTAGACATGGATAAATTCCTTACTCCAAGAGTTACAGCTTTCCGTCGGTTTGTTTCTCCGATCGGATAAGCTCAAACTAAGCAGCGCGGTTTAGGATTACGTTGACAAACA
Organism: Rhizobiaceae bacterium; assembly: GCA_039977975.1. Classification (GTDB taxonomy): domain Bacteria; phylum Pseudomonadota; class Alphaproteobacteria; order Rhizobiales; family Rhizobiaceae; genus Pseudahrensia. The sequence continues at coordinate 512,206 of JBDWCD010000012.1, read as the reverse complement.
GCCTTACCAAAAGGTTTCCGCCCAGTGACGTGCGCCAGAGTAAATTTGCCCTTAAGCGCTTGTGTAAACTTGTTTCCATCTCGAGGCAGATCTGAACAATTGGGTGAAATTATTTGCCCTATATATAAAGACGGTGCTTCGTCGAGCTGCCGAGAGCTACGCTTAAAGCTTCATTCACCAATTTGTCTGAAAATGAACGCTGTTGCGTTTTTTTGGTGATGAGTATGACGTTTTCAGAACTGGCCGGCATGTGCCGGCAAACAATCAAAAACCCCATTTTAATAGCCGGCCTGATTTTCAGCGCCGTGCTCACCACGGCTCCGTCGGCATCGGCAAGCGACCGTGATGACGGCGTCTCGGCATTAAAGATCATCATTGACCGGGCAAAGGTGGTTCGCATCGCCAAGCCGGCCGATACGATCATTGTTGGCAATCCCTCCATCGTCGATGCGACGATCCAGGATTCCCGCACCATTGTCCTGACCGGGCGCAATTTTGGCGTTACAAATATGATCATTCTCGATTCAGACGGCGATGCCATCGTCGATGAGACCATCGTAGTCCAGGGCCACGAAACAAACACCGTGCGCATCTACCGACAGGCAATTCGCGAAACCCTCGCCTGCTCACCGGTATGCGAAAACACTTTGACAGTGGGTGACGAGGCGGCAAAATTTGCTGCCATGGATGAGCAGATCAAGGCCCGCAATGGTCTGGCCGAGGACGCAGCCAACAATAAATAGTCCAGACGTTTCATCTTCGATACAGGCCATTTGTTTGACGAAGATAAACTAAATGACGAGACCATCGCTGCAGGCAGCGGTGGTCTTTTTCATTGGCCGGTTTGAACATGTGAAACACACCGGCTGCTCAGGCTAGTTGTTAATCAAGTCTTAAGTGATAATCGAAAATCCGCGATATCTTAATACCACTTTTCAAGGTTTGCCTTTTAGTCTGAAGCCAGAAAATCGTTCTTATTGCGAGAAAGATAATGGATTTGGGCAACAAAAAAATCTGCAATTCAGAGGAATCTACCCTGAGTCGCCGCAAGTGGAGCAGGCGCTGGTTCAGCTTTCGCAAGTCTCAAGACGGCACCGCTGCTGTCGAGTTTGCGCTGGTCAGCATTCCCTTCTTCCTGATTTTGTTTTCAATTCTCGAACAGGGATTTTATTTCCTGGGCAATCGCCTGATAGATGCTGGCGTCAACCAGATCTCGCGAGAGGTGAAGACGCGCCAGATCACCGCAGACAACACCTCAGAGGCACAGTTCAAGATTGCCCTGTGTGCCAAGACCCTGATGGCGATATTTGACTGCGAAAAACTGTCCATTGATGTGCGCACCATTGCCAGCTTTGAGGTGCCCGCAGAGCCACCCGTTCTCGACAATGGCGACCTCGACACCAGCGGATTTGGCTTCGCTCCAGGTGGTCGGTCGACCATCAATGTTATTCGTGCCTATTACGATTGGCCCACCATTCTCGACTGGGGCAATATCGCCCAGGCCGGCTGGGGCGGCATTACCGGCGAGGGCATGGGCACCAATGGCTTCCGCCGCATTGTCGGATCTGCTGCCTTCCTCAACGAGCCATAGGATCCGCTTGATCCTTCCAACAGTCCCTCAATCACCAAAGACATTCTGAGAAAACCGATGAATAGATCATTCTTCAAAAACGCGGCCAGGCTTTTTATTCGCGACCAGACAGGCACCAGTGCCGTCGAGTTCGCACTGACCGCGCCGTTCCTGTTGGCCATGTTGTTGTTTTCAATTGCTGCCAATGATTCGGTCAATGCTTCGACTGAAATTGGTAAAGTGTCGGTCGCTGTTGCAGATATCATCTCTCAGTCACCGGCCGTTACCAGGGAAGTAATCGACGCAACCTTTGGCGCCGCCGACCTGATGGTCAATTCGACCCGCAAAGCCAGACTGGAACTCTACGTCGTTGGTGTGGAGGTCTTTGCAGATGGTTCAACGGAAGTTCTGTGGTCGCGAGACAATGGCAATCTAACGTCCTTGACCAAGCCGGAAGCCGGTGACTTCTATACATTGCCACCTGAGATTCTGGTCCGTGCCGGCTTTATCGTTTCTGCCCGCGCCCGACTCACGCACACCAATGTGTTGAGCAACAGCGACCTCAAGGCCGCTCATCAGGACAAGATCGGCAATGTTTCAACCGTCGGTGCCTTGCTGCCCAGCATGGGACCGTCAACCTATGACTACGAAAGCAATTTCGTCCCGCGTACCAGCATCCGCACCAGCTGCAGCAATTGTGACAACTAAGGCTGGAATTCCTGCCCGTGCTAGACCGAAAAGCGTCTAGCCTCTGTCTTTCAGATCGTTCCAGGAATTCTGTTCGGCCAGCATCTGGCGCAGAAATTTGACATTGGCCTGCGCTTCATCCGGTGGCAATTCACCAGCAGCGACTGATTCAGCCTCTTTGAAACGTCCCTGTAATCCGATCACCAGTGCCAGATTCTGGCGCACCCGGCTATCGGCATTGGGGCGGTTGATGGCCCTGTGCAAATAGGTTTCAGAAGATTTCAGATCACCGGTCAGCAGATATGACATGCCTAGATTTGACAATACCGATGGCTCACCCGGTTTCAGATCCAGTGCCTTGCGGTACCGAATTCGGGCCAGTTTTGGTTCGCCCACCTGGTCATAGATCGCCCCTTCCGCTGAAATCAGTTTCCAGTCCGGATTGTCCGGCGTCTGTGCCCGTTGAATGGTTTTTAGTGCTTTTTTCAACTGCCCTGCCCCGGCCAGTGCCTTGCCATAGGCTCCCAGAACCTGACGATCTGTCGGGTGATGAATGGCTACCTGCTGCATAACTGCAAGTGCCTGCTCATTGCGTCCGGTCATCCGAAGGGCGGTGGCGAACTGGAGGCCAACCACCTTATTTTTGGGTGAACGGGTATACTGTTTTTGCCAATAGCCGGTGGCCTGTTTCAGCTCTGATTGGTTCATTTGCGCTACCGGCTTGCGCAGATTGGATGGGATCGATCCAGTGGTTTGCCGTTTGGCGCATCCGGCCAGGCCAATGACAAGCCCCAGCACGCCGCAGATAGCCACTTTTCTAAGACGGTTTGAACTGCCAGTCATCATCACTTCCAACCTCACGAATCGCATCAGCCGCCAGGACGGCTACGGTAACAACAGTTGGCAAAAAGCAATATTCTGTTAACCCTAATGGATGGTTAATATTCTGCGCTAAACGCGGGTTCCCTGAGAGACATTCATGCATTTGATTACCGACCCAAAACGCCACTTCAGCCGCAAATCCGCGGCGGCAATCCCAGTACACCTGATGACCAAAAAGGAGTTTTCAGGCAAAAATTCGGGACTGGATTCGGTCAGCCGGGCCTGGGCCCGGTCAAATGGATTTACCGCCGCCAGTGGTCAGCTCTGCAAGGTACCCGGTTCTGACGGCGAAATTGCCCTTGTTCTGTTTGGTCTCGGCAGTGGAACTGGTGAGCGTAAATCTTTCGCCCATGCGAAACTCGCCCGTAGTTTGCCGCATGGAAGATATGTGATTGCCGGCGAGCGGCCCGATTTAGCCAGCGACCAGCTGGCCTGGGCGTTGGGGGGATATTCATTTGATCGTTACCGTCAACGCAAACACGCAACCCCTACTCTTTCCGGGGCGGTGAACCCTGACACCCTGCGCATCGCCCAGGGGGTGTTTTTTACCCGCGACCTGATCAACACACCCGCCAATGATTTGGGGCCGGACGCGCTGGAGGCCGCCTTCCGCAAATTAGCCAAGGCCCATGGCGCCAGGGTCCGCGTGGTAAAAGGTGAAAACCTGCTGAAGCAGAATTTTCCGATGGTCCATGCGGTTGGCCGGGCCAGTGCCGAGGCACCGCGGGTGCTCGATCTCGTCTGGGGCAAGGCCAGTCATCGCAAGGTCACCCTCGTGGGCAAAGGTGTCACCTTCGACACCGGTGGTCTCAATATCAAACCGGGCTCTTCGATGGCGCTGATGAAAAAAGACATGGGTGGCGCTGCCAATGTCATGGGTCTGGCTCACATGATCATGGATGCGCGGCTGCCTATACGCCTGCGGGTGATTGTTGGCGCAGTGGAAAATGCCATTGCCGGCAATGCCTTTCGTCCAGGCGATATTCTACCCAGCCGCAAGGGCATCTCCGTCGAAATTGGCAATACCGATGCCGAAGGCCGACTGGTGCTCGGCGATTGTCTGGCTCTGGGAGACGAGGACAAACCAGACCTGATGATTGACATGGCCACTTTGACAGGCGCGGCGCGGATTGCCCTGGGACCAGACCTGCCGCCTTTCTACACCCATGACGATGGGCTTGCGGCTGCCATCAGTAACGCTGGTTCCAAGGTCAGCGACCCGGTCTGGCGAATGCCCCTTTGGGCGCCATACCAGACCATGTTGTCGTCAAAGGTGGCTGACGTGAACCATATCAGCACTGGAGGATTTGCCGGCTCGATTACCGCTGCCCTGTTCCTGTCTCGCTTTGTCAACAAGGACACGAAATGGGCCCATTTCGATATTTTTGGCTGGGTGCCAAGCGACAAACCTTGGGCAGCAACAGGTGGCGAAGCCCAGGCCATTCGGGCGCTTTATGAGGTTCTGAAAGACTAGTCTGTTCGAGTTTATGTCGCTCGAACTTCACGTTAAACGCTTTTTGGTATATACTGTTCCAGAACCGTAACGAAATGAGCCGCCATGCTGATCCTCTCACCCAGTCAGTCACTGTCCCTGTGGCACAAGGCGATGCTGGCGCAGGTGCGCGATGATGACCCGGATTTGACCACCCGCCAGATGGCCATTTTGCTGACGGTCTATCTTGATCCGCCACCCCATACGGTCCGCGGACTGGCGGCCAATCTGGGCGTCACCAAACCGGTTATTACCCGTGCCCTGGACACGATGGGGATTATGGGGCTGGTGGCCCGCCGCCGCGACGAACGGGACAGACGTAATGTTCTGGTTCAGCGCACGGTTGAAGGCGCCGAATATCTCCAGAGACTGGGCGATCTGATAAGCCAACAGGCAGCCGAAACTGTTTGAGGCGGAATGACCGAAATGCCAACATTTGACCCGCGCCTGCATGCCTATCGGGATGATCTTGCAGATATTGCCTTGAAAGACTCCGTGTCTGCGGACCGGTATGTGCCCGGAGTTCCGGCGCGCGTCGTCAGCCATTTCACCGATGTTTACAAAAGACCTGACAAGACTTCGATGTTGCAGACACAGATACTGCACGGCCATGATGTCCAGGTTTTCGACCAACAAGATGACTGGGCCTGGATACAAAATTCGCTGGATGGCTATGTCGGTTATGTCCAGAACAACACATTGGGCTACCTTGATCGCGAACAGGCACCCGAGCCAACACATATGGTCATCGCCCCAAGGACGTTTCTTTACAGCGGACCCGATTTAAAGAAGGCCCGGGTTGGATATCGTTCGATGGGTTCCAGAGTAAGTGTCGCCGGTTCAGCATCGACGCGGGGTACGGACTATTCGATCCTGTCGAGCGGAGAAGCCGTCATTTCCCGCCATCTGATTGACATCGGCGACTGGAGATCTGACCCGGTATCGGTCGCAGAAACCCTGTTGCACACGCCCTATCTGTGGGGCGGCAATACCGCATTCGGTGTCGATTGTTCGGGATTGGTTTCCCTGTCCCACATGCTTTGCGGCAGCCATGTATCGCGAGACTCAGACATGCAGGCTGCAAGCATCGGCAAGGAAATTGCCATGGATTTCGACCAGCTTGAGAGAGGCGATCTAGTTTTCTGGAACGGCCATGTCGGTATGATGGCCGACGGCAAAAATCTGCTGCACGCTAATGGCAATACGATGAATGTCGCCCTGGAACCGCTTGCCGATGCCATCGAACGGATCAGCTTTCTCTACGACAAACCCACATTGGTTCGGCGACCTTAGAGCCTTTCCATTTGACTGTAAAAGGCTCTAATAACCCAGGGCGCGGTCAACGAGATTTTCCAGGCCACGACCATCCTCATGACGGGCAATCTGATCCGCCACATGGGCTGCCAGCGCATCCGGATCGCTCATCGCGGCTGCGTGGGGCGTAATGAACAGATTTTCCTGATCCCAGAGCTGACTGTCAGTCGGCAGGGGTTCTGTCTCAAACACATCCAGCGACGCGCCGTGCAGGCGTCCATCCTGCAGGGCTGCGAGAATGTCGGCTTCCACCTGAGACCCACCCCGCCCGGCATTGATAAGTACCGGTGCGCCGAAGGGGCCATCTGTTGCCAGACCATCAATCAGGCAGCGATTAATCAGCCCCGTGGTCGCCTTGGTCAGCGGCAGAAGGCTGACCAGAATATCAGTTGCGGCAAGAAAGCCGGCCAGTTGGTCGCCGCCATGATAACTGGTGACACCAGCCACATCTTTTGGTGAGTTTGACCAGCCATTGATGGCAAAACCAAAGCCCTTGAGCAGTTCAGCACAGGCCTGACCCAGTTCACCAAAGCCCATAATGCCAATGCGGAATTTCGGCGCACTTGGTTGCGGCAGTTCCCCCCATTGATGATCGCGTTGCTGCTGATCATAGCGTCGCTGCTGGCGCATATGCAGCAATACCTGCAGGACCACCCATTCAACCATTGGTCCGGTCAACAAGGGGTCAACAAAGCGCACGATCGGCAGCTGGGGCAAATCGGGGTCGCTGAAAATATGATCAACGCCAGCGCCGACGGAAAAAATTGCTTCAAGATTGGGACAGCGCCCGAGCAGGCCCGGTTCCGGACCCCAGACAACAGCGTATTTGACCGCCGACAGATCAGCATTTTTGGCCGTCTCATCAGCCCAGTTAATGAACTCAAAATCCGGCATGGCATTGCGGAAAGTGTGATCCGACTTGAGGTTTTCCCATTTCAAGTCGAGCAATATGGTCGTTGTCATGACGAGGCTTTCACGAGTTGGTCTCGATGTCGGGCAAACCACATCACGCCGACCATGACAATGCCGTTGTTGATGGCATTTGAGTCGATCGCCGCCAGCACTTCGTCGAGGCTGAGAAGAAACGGAAAGGTCTGCTCGCTTTCGCTGGCATGCCCCGCCTCACTTGCCAGATTGCTGGCATTCACCTCGGCATAATAGATATGCAGCACTTCATCGGTGAGGCCCGGCGTGGTCAGAAACTGGCACATCGGCTTGATGGAAAGTGCCTCCAGACCGGTTTCTTCTTTCAACTCCCGCGCTGCCGCAGTGGCGGCGTCTTCGCCTTCATCAATCAACCCGGCGGCAAGTTCTACCGACAGACCCTTGCCAACACCCAATTGTGCACCGATGCGGAATTGTCGGATCATTACCAGCTGATCGATTTTGGGATCATGGGCCACCACGGCAACGGCGTGCTGTCCCCGGACAATTTCTCGGCGAGCGGAATGGCCGGAATCATCCTCGCGATATTGGTAGCTAATTACCTGACGAAAACCCTCGTGAGAGATATCGCTGCTCTCAATTGTGATCGGCAGATGGGTATCAGCGACCGGCGGGCGATCAGCAGCCATTATTGATTGACCACACCGGCTGGAGCCGTTTCCAGATCAAAGGCTGCGGCCATCAGGGCCTTAGTATAGTCGGTCTGAGGGTCATCAAATATCTGGGTTGAGGGCCCCTGCTCCACCACCTTGCCCAAGCGCATGACGATCACGTCATTGGCCAGAGCCCGCACAACCTTCAGGTCATGACTGATGAACAGATAGGCCAGATTACGCTCTTCCTGCAGCCGCAACAGCAGTTCCACCACCTGGGCCTGCACGCTCATATCCAGCGCCGAAGTCGGCTCGTCGAGCATGACGAATTTCGGCTCCAGCACCATGGCACGGGCTATCGCGATGCGCTGTCGCTGGCCTCCGGAAAACTCGTGCGGATAGCGATGACGGGTGGAGGGATCGAGGCCCACTTCTTCCAACACCGAAGCCACGGTGTCATCGACTTCACCTGGCCCCATATGAGGCATGTGGATATTCATCCCCTCAGCAACGATCTCGGCCACCGACATGCGCGGTGACAGGGAGCCATAGGGGTCCTGAAAGACAATCTGCATTTCGCTGCGCAAAGGTTTCATCTCGTTGAAGGAGAAAGCATCGATATCCCGACCCACAAAGCCGATCTTGCCTTGCGACGAAATCATCCGTGTCAGCGCCAGGCCGAGGGTTGTTTTCCCCGAGCCGGATTCGCCGACCACGCCCAGCGTTTGCCCTGCGCGCAATTTCAGGTCGATCCCGTCAACCGCTTTGACATGGTCCACCGTGCGGCGCAGGAAGCCGGCCTTGATCGGAAACCAGACTTTGACGTCATCGCCCTCAATAATAACCGGCGCGTCTTCATTGGCTGGCGGCGGATCGCCCTTTGGTTCGGCAGCAAGCAGATGCTTGGTATATTCGTGTTGCGGATTGTTGAAAATTTCAGCCGTTGGCCCCTGTTCAACAATCTTGCCCTTGGTCATTACGCAAACACGGTCAGCAAATTTGCGCACAATGCCAAGATCATGGGTGATGAACAGCATCGACAGGCCACGATCCGCCTTCAGCTTGTTCAGCAGTTCCAGAATCTGCGCCTGAACTGTGACGTCCAGCGCCGTGGTTGGCTCGTCGGCAATCAACAGCTCCGGCTCATTGGCCAGCGACATGGCGATCATCACCCGCTGGCGTTGACCGCCAGACAATTGGTGTGGATAGGCTCCAAGGCGCTTTTCTGGATCGCGAATACCGACTTGATTGAGCAGTTCAAGGGTGCGCTCACGGGTCTGTTTTTCGCTCATGCCCTGATGCAGGGAGAGGATTTCGCCGATCTGGCGCTCAATCGTGTGCAGTGGATTGAGCGAGGTCATCGGCTCCTGAAATATCATCGTGATGTCATCACCGCGCACCCGGCGCAGATCACGTTCGTCGGAATCGAGCAGGTCTTCGCCCTTAAACTCTATCTTGCCCGACGGATGGCTGGCCGACGGATAGGGCAGCAGTTTCAGCACCGACAGCGCGGTGACGCTTTTGCCGGAACCGGATTCGCCGACCAGTGCCACGGTCTCTCCCTTATCAATATGAAAAGAGACATGGTCGACCGCATTGCTGGTAATGCCCGAGACGGTGAAGTCGACGGACAGGTCGGTGACGGTAAGCAATTTCTGGTCGGTATTTTCTGTCATCATGTGCCGCTCGCCGCCTTATTTGAACGTCTTGCGTGGATCAAAGGCATCGCGGGTGGCTTCGCCGATAAAGACCAGCAGAGACAGCATGACGCTGATCACAATGAACGCCATGATCGCCAGCCAGGGCGCCTGCAGATTGTTTTTCGACTGCTGCACCATTTCACCCAGTGACGGCGAGCCCGGCGGCAGGCCGAAGCCGAGGAAGTCGAGCGCAGTCAGTGAGCCGATTGAGCCGGACAGGATGAACGGCATGAAGGTCAGCGTGGCCACCATAGCGTTTGGCAACAGGTGGCGGAACATGATTGTGCCATTGCCGACCCCCAATGCGCGGGCTGCGTTGACATATTCAAAGTTGCGCGCCCGCAGGAATTCCGCCCGTACCACACCGACAAATCCGGTCCAGGCGAACAGCAACATGATTCCGAGCAAAACCCAGAAGCCCGGCGGCAAAACCGACGATATGATGATCAACAAATAGAGCAGTGGAATTGCCGTCCAGATTTCAATAAATCGCTGGAAGAGCAGGTCGACCCAGCCACCATAATAGCCTTGCACCGCTCCGGCGCTGATGCCGATGACGGCCGAAAACAGGGTCAACGTCAGGCCGAACAATACCGAAATGCGGAATCCGTAGATCAGGCGGGCCGAGACATCACGCGCCTGATCATCGGTGCCAAACCAGTTCCAATTGCCATAGGTGCAGAGCGGATCGGCAGCACCTGCATCATATTTGCGGCAGGCCTCTTCGGTCTCCAAAAGCCAGGTCGGCGGCGAAGGCGCCGGGCGCGGCACGTCAACATTGGTGGTCGTATAGGAATATCGGATCGGCGGCCATAGCATCCAGCCATTGGCTTCGATTTCCTCTATATTGACCGGGTCGCGATAATCGGTGACCGGCAGGAAACCGCCAAATTTTTCCTCCGGATAGTCGAAGAAGACCGGGGCCAGGATCTCGCCCTTGTAGGAGACCAGGATCGGCCGGTCATTGGCGATGAATTCCGCCAGCAGCGAAAAGATGAACAGGAAGAGAAAAATCCAAAGGGACCAATAGCCGCGGCGATTGGCCTTGAAATTCTGCCAGCGGCGCAGGTTCAGCGGTGTGACCTTGAACGGCCCGACCTTTTCAAAGTGCTTTTCCGCTTCAGTCACCGCTGCCCCGGTTTTTTCCAGAGCCACTGCCATCTCGCCGCCTGCCATCTCGCCGCCCGCCATCACACGTCCCGCCTGTCAAAGTCGATGCGGGGGTCGATCAGGGTGTACATCAGGTCGGAAATCAGATTCACCAACAGGCCCATCAGCGCAAAGATGTAGAGCGTGGCAAAGACCACCGCATAGTCGCGTTGCAATGTCGCGGTAAAGCCAAGCAGGCCAAGCCCGTCAAGCGAGAAGATCGCTTCAATCAGCAACGAACCAGAGAAGAAGGCTGAGATGAAGGCGCTGGGAAAACCAGCAATAATGATCAGCATGGCGTTGCGGAAAACATGGCCATAGAGCACCTGGCGCTCATTCAGCCCCTTGGCGCGGGCGGTGACCACATATTGCTTTTTGATCTCGTCAAGGAAGGAGTTCTTGGTCAGCAAAGTGGTGGTGGCAAATGCGGCCAGGCACAGGGCTATCAGCGGCAGGGTCAGGTGCCAGAAATAGTCGACAATCTTGCCCCACAGGGACAGCTCATCGAAATTATCCGACGTCAGGCCACGCAGGGGGAACCAGTCGAGGAAGGAGCCCCCGGCAAAAAACACCATCAACATGACCGCAACCAGAAAGCCCGGCACCGCATAGGCAATAATGATGACGCCGCTGGTCCACACGTCAAAGGCCGAGCCGTCCTTCACCGCCTTGCGGATGCCCAGCGGGATCGAAATGATATAGGAAATCAGCATGATCCACAGGCCGAGCGAGATCGACACCGGCATTTTTTCCTTGATCAGATCAATCACTGAGATCGAGCGAAAATAGCTTTCGCCGAAATCAAAGCGAATATAGTCCCAGATCATTTTCATAAAGCGTTCATGGGCTGGTTTGTCGAAGCCGAATTGCTCTTCCAACCGCTTGATGAATTCCGGGTCGAGGCCTTGTGAACCGCGGTATTTCGACGAACCCCCACCGCCTTCGGTACTGGTCTGGGCGGAATCATCGCCTCCCTGAAAATCACCGCCGCCGCCGGAAATGCGGTCTGTCGCATCGCCCCCCTGTCCGGTGAGCTGGGCGATCACCTGTTCCACCGGTCCGCCGGGGGCGAACTGGATGACGGTGAAACTGAGCAGCATGATGCCGAGCAAAGTCGGAATCATCAGCAGAAGTCGTCGTGCAATATAAGCGCCCATATGTCGGCTAATTCTCCTGCCCGGACCGGTGGATGATGTGCATTACCTCGCCCACTGATTCTCAGCCTTTGCCAATGGCCTTAGCCTTTTCCGCATCAAACCACCAATATTCTTCAATCGGGAAATCATAGTCCGGTTTTGGTTCCGGATACCCAAACATGTCCCAATAGGCGACGCGGTGATTCGATGACTTCCAATTTGGTATCCAGCTGTAAGTGGAACGAACAACCCTGTCGAGGGCACGCAGCGTAACCACCAGTTCGGCCCGGCTCTTGGCGTCGTCAATCTTATCAATCAATTCGTCCACGGCGGCGCTTTTTACTCCGGCATAGTTGCGATTGCCTTCTCGATCGGCATTTTTGGAATCAAAGAACTGTTGCAGGGATTCGCTTGACGGTGTTGCGCCCAAACGGAACGCCATGCCGGTGATGTCAAAGTCATAGGTATCAAGCCGTTGCTGGTATTGCGCCGGATCGACCAGGCGAATGGTGGCATTGGCGCCAAGAGCATTCAGATTGGCAACGAACTTGCCCAAAATGCGTTCGAATGTCGGTGAACGGATCAAGAATTCAACCGCAAGTTGCTCACCGTTTTGATCAACAATCTTGGAACCATCGCGCACCCAACCTGCCTCTTTCAGCAATCGGCTTGCTTTGCGCAGCAACGAACGGTCACGACCGGAGCCATCGGAAACCGGCTGCATCGGCGCTTCGTCAAAGACTGCGGGATCCAGTTCTGATTTCAGACTTTTGAGCAGCGCCAGTTCCTCGCCTTCAGGCTTTCCTGTTGCTTTGAATTCGGAATTCTCAAAGAAGGACTCGCTGCGCTGGTAGGCATTGAAAAAGAAATTGTCATTGGTCCATTCAAAATCGAAGCAATGACCAATCGCCTGCACTGTTTTGGGATGGGCAAATTTCGCCCGGCGCTTATTGACTGCCCAAGCCTGGAACGAGGCGACCTTTTCGCCATCGAACAGTTTTTGGATCGCCCGCCCCTCTTTGATTGCCGGGAAGTCATATTCCGTTGCCCAGGTCTTGGAGGTAAATTCCTCTCGATAATTCACTTCGCCCTTTTTGAAAGCCTCAAATGCCGCCTGTCGCTCGCGATAAAACTCAACCCGGATGATGTCGAAATTATACCGACCGACGGCGAAAGGCAGGTCCTTGGCCCAATAGTTCTCGACGCGCTCATATTCGATGAAAGAGCCTGCCCGCAGCCGTTTAACTCGATACGGTCCTGACGATAGGGGCACCTCCATGGTCGATTCAACGAAATCGTTTGCCGTGTAATAGGATTTGGACAGAATTGGCATGAGGGCAATTGTCAAAATCGCCCGGTCAGATTGCTGACCGTTGAATTCAAGCCGCACCGTGCGCTCGTCCAGCGCGACCGCCTTCTCCATGTTTGCCAGGACAATCGCCAGTGTTGGATGACCATCCTTTTTCAGCAATTCATAAGAAAAAGCGGCATCTTCTGCGGTCACCGGCGTGCCATCATTCCAACGCGCTTCGGGGCGCAGCACAAATGTATAGGTGTTGCGATCTTCGGAAATTTCCACCGATTCGGCCAATTGGCCATAAATGGCAGTCGGCTCGTCAATTGCCCGGATCATCAGGGCGTCGAACGACAATTCCATCCGTGGTGGTCCGTTGCCCTTCAGCGTGAACGTATTGAGCGTATCAAAGGTCTGCGGATTTTGATTATAGGCCCAATTCGGAATGCTGAAGTTAAACACACCCCCCTTCGGCGCATCCGGGTTCACATAGCCAAAATGGCTGTAGTCAGGCGCATATTTCAACTCACCAAAGGCCGACAGACCGTGCAATTTGCGCCCTGTCGGATTGGCCGCCAAAGAAATATTCGGCCAACTGGCCAGCGGCCCAAGCAGAAAACTTGCTAGTGATAGTTGCCCGAATTCTCTTCGATTAAGTGGCATTTTGCCTCCCGATTTACTGTGACTTGGCTTTCAACGCGGCTTCCTTTTCGGCATCGATCCACCAGCTTTCGGGATCCACACCGCGATAGGGTTGGGTCGGTGGGCGGCCAAATTTATCCCAGAAGGCGACCCGGTCCTTGTTGAGATACCATTGCGGCACGGTGTAGTAGCTGAACAGCAGAACCCGGTCGAGCGCATTGGTGGTGGCCACCAGTTCCGCCCGGTCCTTGGCATAGACAATGCGTTCAACCAGCGCGTCCAGGACCGGATCCTTGGCCCCCATATAATTGCGGGAACCGGACTGATCCGCCGCCGCGGTGGTCCAGTATTCACGCTGCTCATTACCGGGTGACTGGGACTGTTGGGTCGGGATCGAGGCGACGTCAAAGTCAAACTCGTTGACCCGGGCAATATATTGCGACGTATCGACAATGCGGAATGTGGCATCAATGCCGAGACGTTGCAGGCTTTTCAGCCACGGCGCATTGATCTTCTCACTGGTGGGTGAATAACCGAGAATTTCCAGTTTGAACTGCTCTCCGCTGGCGTTGACCAGTTTGCCGCCTTCACTCTTCCAACCGGCTTCCTGCAACAGATCAAACGAGACTTTCAGAAATTTGCGCTCATCGCGCCGGGTCTCATAGACCGGCAGAGCGAATTCTTCAGTAAAAATTTCTGCGGGAAGCTGATCCTTATATTCGTTTAAAATTTCCAGTTCCTGTCCGGTAGGCAAGCCGGTCGCCTGCAGCTCCGTGCCGCCAAAATAACTCTTGGTACGGGTATATTGATCGAAGAACAGGTTCTTGTTCATCTGTTCAAAATTCATCGCCCAGGTCAGCGCCTTGCGCACCCGGCGATCCTGGAACTGCGGACGACGGGTGTTCATTACCCAGCCCTGCATCGGATAGCCGTCAGTGGTGGTGATTTCGATCTTCTTCACTGCGCCCGATTCAAAGGCCGGGAAATTATACCGACGGGCCCAGTATTCTGCACGGTTTTCCAAGCGAATATCACCGAAGCCACCTTTCTTGAAGGCTTCCCAGATGGCGTTTGCATCCTTGAAATAGGTATAGCGGCGCTTGTCGAAATTATAGCGACCTTTTCGCGTTGGCGTGTCTTTTGCCCAGTAATCCTTCACCCGTTCATAGGTGATGTCGGAACCGGCTTTGAATTCGCCAATTTTATAGGGACCGCTGCCCAGTGGTGGTTCCAGCGTCGGCTTGGTGAAATCGCGCTTATTGCCTTCAGCATCGGTCCCTTCCCACCAATGTTTCGGCATCACCGGCAGATCGCCGATGATCAGCGGCAGTTCGCGGTTGTTTTTCTGGGAAAAGAAGAAAGTGATTTCATGGGGACCATCGATGCGGACCTCTTTCACATCGCCGAAATAGCGATTGTATTGCGGCGAGTGCTCTTTCATTATTTCCATCGACCACTTGACGTCTTCAGGCGTTATCGGCTGGCCATCATGCCAGCGCGCCCGCTTGTCCAGCCGGTAGGTCGCGGAGGAGTAGTCGTCGGGATAGGTGAAAGCTTCAGCAATCAGTGGATGGGAAGCCGATGGCTCGTCAATCGCCTTTGCCATCATCAGATCCCACAGCAATCCGCCCTGATAGTTGACGCCTGCAGCAACCGACCCCTGCACGATGAAGGGATTGAAACTGTCAAATGTGCCCAGGGCCATGCTGTTGAAAACGCCGCCTTTGGGAGCATCGGGATTGGCATGTTCGTAATGGGTGAAGCCACCGGCATATTTCGATTCTCCAATTAACGACGTAGACGTATGCCAGACACGATCATCAGCGCCAGCTGCGGACCCGATGAGCCCCACCAGCAAAGCAATGGCAAATATCGAAAATAGACGGTTCATCAGCAGGTCTCCCGCATGTCGCGTTTAGTGTGCCCTATTGGTAGTCAAAGCACTCTCATCGTCAAGTTACGTTGTTTTCAGCAAACCGGTTCTTGACAATTGTCCGGCCTGCACGAATTGACCACAATCAAGCCATATTTGCGGACATAAAAAAACCGGACAAATTGCCCGGTTCCTTAAAATCATGGTGATGCAGGGTCGAATTAACCGTCCTGAGCCGGTTCCGCCTCAGCTTCAGGTGCAGCAGCCTCCGGCAGCGGTGCCGGTGTTGCGGCCAGCGACCGCAGATAGGCGATCATTGCAGCACGATCAGCAGTTTTCTTGAGACCGGCAAAACCCATCGATGTACCTTTTACATGGGATTTTGGTTTGAAAAGAAAACCGTTCAGCTCTGCATAGGTCCAGGTCTTGCCTTCGGCATATGTCTTCAACGCCCCGGAATAGCCAAAGTCGGCATTGCTGGCGATCGGCCGGTTGACGATGTCATAAAGGACAGGGCCCACCTTGTTGGCTGCGCCTTCTGCAAAGTTATGGCAGGCTAAGCATTTTTTGCCGACCTTTTCACCCTTGGCCAGATCGGCAGCCGCCAACAGGGCTGCAACCGGTTCAACCACTGGTCCGGAAGACGCTCCCCCTGTCGAAGCAATCGCTTCGCCGCCGGCAATTTCAAATCCTGGCTTTTCAGGATTGCCGTGGTGATAGATACCGTCGGACAGGAAATTCAACCCCATCACAACGAAGGCAGCACCCAGAAGGGCGCCAAAAATTTTGTTCCACTCAAATGAGTCCATGTGCTTAAGCTCCACGAAAGCAAAAGGAGGGCTTTTGCGCCGACAAGTGTCGACAAACCGGTCCGCCATATTTGGCCGGAAACTATGTCTTTTGATCGTCGGTTGCAACACCTATAAGACCTTCAATTGTGAGACATTTGCGGTATTTTTGCCGCCAATTGAAAAAGAGCGCCGTCAGTGATGAAAAATTCTGCAAATTTGGTGATGATTCCGGCCCGCATGGCCTCAACGCGTATTCCAGGCAAACCATTGGCCGACATTGCCGGCCTGCCGATGATCGTCCATGTCATGCACCGCGCCGAGGAAGCTGATATCGGTCGTGTGATAGTCGCGACAGACACGACGGAAGTCCTCGACGCGGTTATCCAGCACGGTGGCGAGGCGGTGATGACCCGCGATGACCATCAATCCGGCAGCGACCGCATTTTTGAAGCGCTGGAAAACATGGAAGACAGCGATCACGTCGAGACAATCGTCAATGTCCAGGGCGATTTGCCCACCATCGATAAGCAGGTCATCCGCGCCAGCCTGCTTCCGCTGGAAAATCCACAGGTCGATCTGGCAACCCTGACCACCGAAATCACCCTAGAAGAAGAAAAACACGATCCCAATGTGGTCAAGCTCATCGGTTCCGGCAAAGGGGTTCCCGATAATATTCTGCGGGCACTTTATTTCACACGTGCCACGGCACCCTCCGGAGAGGGGCCGCTCTATCATCATATTGGCCTCTATGCCTGGCGCCGAAAGGCGTTGCAGCGCTTTGTTTCCCTGCCTCCTTCACCGCTGGAAATGCGTGAAAAACTGGAACAACTCAGAGCCCTGGAAGACGGCATGCGCATCGATGCAGCGCTCGTTGACACGGTGCCACTGGGTGTCGATACTCCCGCCCATCTGGAACGCGCCCGCGCCATCCTCAGCCAATAGAGTAACCGAATATGCCAAACCGTACCGGCAAGATTGCCTTTCAGGGGGAACCCGGGGCCAATTCCGACACCGCCTGCCGCAGCGTCTATCCTAACATGGAACCACTGCCCTGCCCGACCTTTGAAGACGCCTTCGAAGCGCTCAAATGCGGCGATGCGGAACTGGCAATGATTCCCATTGAAAACACCATCGCCGGGCGAGTTGCCGACATTCATCAACTGCTGCCCAATTCCGGCTTTCACATCATCGGCGAATATTTTCTGCCGATCCATTTTCAGTTGATGGCGCTGCCGGGGGTGAAACTGGAAGATATAGAGACGGTCTATTCCCATGTGCACGCATTGGGGCAATGCCGCGAGATCATCCGCAAGAATGGCTGGAAGGGGGTCGTTGCCGGCGATACAGCTGGGGCAGCACGCATGATTGCCGAAAACGAGGACCGCAAGTCGGCCGCCCTGTCACCACGCCTGGCCGCCGAACTTTATGGCATGAACATTCTGCAGGAAGACGTACACGACGCCGACACCAACACGACCCGCTTCGTGATTCTGTCGCGGGAGCCGGAAATGCCCGATGTGAATGATGGTCCGGCGATCACCACCTTCGTCTTTCGCGTCCGCAACGTACCAGCGGCGCTCTATAAGGTGATGGGCGGATTCGCGACCAACAATGTCAACATGACCAAGCTTGAAAGCTATCAGATTGGTGGCACATTTACGGCCACATTGTTTTATGCCGACATTGAAGGTCACCCGGACCAGGAAAATGTCCAATTTGCCATGCAGGAGATGGAGTTCTTTTCCGCTGAGCGACGTATTCTTGGGGTCTATCCGGCGGCCAACCGACGTTGAGCCAATAGAGGGATCGTTGCTAGTTGAAAACCACCGTCTTCATTGCAACCAGTTTTGACGGCCCCATCGCGCGGCCAGAAGGCAGGCTGGCACAATCTCGCTATCGCCTGCACTGACATCAGGATACGGCCATGTCATCAACCCCGATAAATTCTGCTGTGGCAGGCCTGAACGCTCCACCCATTCCCATCGTGCAGAACTCGGCGAAAGATTATGACGGGCGGTTGGGAGACCTAATCGACCTGTCCCAGGCCGTGCCCGGCTATGCGATCCACCCTAAGCTTGCAGACCACCTACAGGCGGCAGCGGCGCGTTCCGATCTTCTCGGCTATGGGCCGATTGAAGGGGAAACGGCCCTGCGTGATGCCTATAGCAGCCATCTGTCCAACATCTACGACGCGCCGGTTTCTGCTACTGAAACGCACATCACCTCCGGCTGCAACCAGGCCTTCGTTGCCGCCGCTCTGACGGTAGCAGGTCCCGGAGAGACTGTGCTGCTGATCACTCCCTTCTACTTCAACCACGCAACCACCCTGTCGATGCTTGGCATTCGCACCAAGAGTGTCGCGGCACGTGCGGAAAACAATTTTCTCCCCGATCCCGAACAGCTCGCCGCCGCCATCACCCCGGACGTTAAAGCCATCGCCTGCGTAACGCCGAACAACCCCACCGGTACAATCTATCCACCGGCCCTGTTGGAGCAGGTGTTTGACCTTTGCGCCGAGCGCAATATCTGGCTGATGGTTGACGAAACCTACCGGGACTTCCTGGGCGGCGGCGAGGGTAACGGCGACCAACAGCTGCCGCACACCCTGCTGCAGCGCCCCAATTGGCGCGACCACTTCATCGGGCTCTACTCTTTCTCAAAATCCTTCTGCATCCCCGGTCACCGCCTCGGTGCGATCACGGCCGGCGAAACCGTCATCAATGCGGTCTCCAAGGTGATGGACAATCTGCAGATTTGCGCCCCGCGACCGCCCCAGCATGCGGTGGCGGAAACGTTGGAATCTCTCGCCGCCTGGCGGGCGGAGAATTGCCTTGAGATCCAGCGTCGGCGCAAGGCACTTGTCGACGTCATGGCAACCTGCGCAGGTTGGGAAATCGCCACGATCGGTGCCTATTTTAGCTATGTAAAACATCCTTTTTCCGGTCGCAGTTCGACTGACATTGCTCAATATTTGGCCCGGGAACGCGGCGTCGTAACCTTGCCCGGGGCGTTTTTTGGCGAAGATCAAGACGCCTACCTGCGTTTTGCATTTGCCAATGCCACCGCCGGGGAGTTGAGCAGGCTCGACAAGCGGATCGGTGATATCTAGGCTTTTCCAATCTCACTCCCGAATAATGAGCGTACTGCCATGTGGTCTCAAAACGCCCTGACCGAGCGACTAAACCTGAAATGGCCGATCTTTCAGGCCCCGATGGCCGAGTTGACCACGCCGACGCTGGCTGCCGCTGTCAGCGAAGCGGGCGGACTGGGTGCCCTCGGCATGTGGGGTTTTTCGGGAGAAGAAGCGGAGCGGCGGGTTGCCGGTTTCCGTCAGCAAAGTGGCGGCAGCCTCAATGTCAACTATCCTCTGTGGAACCATACCGGCGATATATCGGGTACCGGTGGTGAGATGCGAGCGGTGTTGCAGAAACTCTACGATAAAGAAGGGCTGGGATCAGTACCGGATCCGGTCGGTTCTGCGGGAGGTGTCAGTGACGACCATCTCTCGATGCTGGAAAAGATGAAACCAGAACTGCTCAGCTTTCACTTTGGCCTGCCAGACACAACGACAGTCCGGGCTATCAAGGACATGGGCATTTTCATCATCTCCAGCGCAACCACCGTTGCCGAAGCCCGCCAACTGGAAGCGCAAGGGGTTGATGCCGTGATTGCCCAGGGGTTGGAGGCCGGGGGCCACAGGGGTACCTTTACCGACGTGGATGCTTCAATGCAGCCGGGCCTGTTTGCGCTGCTGCCTCAGGTAGTCGACGCGGTGAACGTGCCGGTGATTGCCGCAGGCGGTGTCAGTGACGGGCGCACAATCGCAGCCGCATTCGTGCTGGGGGCAAGCGCCGTGCAACTTGGCACGGCATTTTTGCGCTGCGAAGAGGCCAATGTCTCCCAAACGCATCGTGCAGGCCTGAAGGATGGCAGGGATGCAAACAGCGTAGTCACTCCCCTGCTGTCCGGTCGCCCAGCGCGGTTTATCAAGAATCAGTTGATCGATGAACTGACCCAATCCGGTGCCAAGCCAGTTGCCTTTCCAGCGCAGATGGGGCTGACCCACCCGCTCGGCGAGACTGGCAAAAAGGAGCTTGCTCCACTTTATGCCGGCCAGTCGGTTGCATTGACCCGCGAGCTGCCGGCGGGTGAGTTGGTTGAACAATTGGCCCGGGAAACAACCGCCTGTTTGCAGACCCACAGCTAGCCCCTCGCTGCTTTCTACCAGCACGCCATCGCCCATCTATCACCGCTCACCGCTCGCCGCTCGCCGTTCGTCGTTCGTCGCTAAGCCTGTTCTTCCAAGCGATCCGTTGCCGGAGGTGGTGTGCGAGACAAGGCGGCAATTTCGGCGCGCAGCTCATCCGTCATGTCAATATCGACCGCCCTGAGTGATGGCTCCAACTGCTCCAGATTGCGGGCACCGATAATTGGACAGGTCACCGCCGGATGGGTCATCGCCCAGGCAACTGCCAGTGAAACCGGGTGCTCACCGCGCTGATCGGCAAAGGCGGTAAATTTTTCTGCCACGTCATAGACCCAGTCTTCGCGATAGCGGCTGGCATATTCAGGATTTGACATGATCCTTCCCTGATCCGGCCGTTGTGATCGCCCATATTTACCGCTCAACAGCCCGCCACCGACGGTGGAATATGTGATCACGCCAAGGTTTTCTGCCTGCGCCAATGGAAATATTTCGGCCTCTGCCTGCCGTTTTACCAACGAATACATCGGTTGGATCACATCAAATCGCGGCCAGCCATTCTTGCTGGAAATGCCGAGACCCTTGGCAATCTGCCAGGCTGCATAATTGCTGACCCCCAAATGGACAACCTTGCCGTCGGAGACACATTTCTCCAGCGCCCGAAGGGTCTCTTCCAGCGGCACGACCGGATCCCAACGATGCATGAAAAGCACATCCATCCGGTCCGTATTCAACCGTTGCAGGCTGGCCTCGACAGCCCGCAGAATATGGCGGCGGTTGCCACCCTGGGCATTGATGTCGTCGGCCATGGGAACAAAGCATTTCGATGTCACGATCAACTCGTCGCGGCTGCCCTTCATCAGGTCGCCCAGGATCATCTCAGCCTTGCCACGCGAATATCCATCAGCACAGTCGAAAAAATTAACGCCCTGATCGCGGCAGCGGTTGAACATGCGACGGGATTCATCTGCATCTGCATCACCGCCAAAAGACATGGTGCCGAAGCACAATTGTGAAACACGCAGGCCCGTCTGGCCCAAAAGATTGAATTGCATTTCTATTAATCGTCCAGATTGTCAGTGCCGGCCATTGTGACATGCCAGATCAATCCGGTCACCTGCCCGATGATTGGCTTCGGTCTTGTCGTGTCGCCAGATAGACCCCGGCGGCGGCGACAATCATGCCAATCCAGGCAGTTGGTGGCATGATCTCGCCCAACAGCAACCAGGCCAGCAAGGCGGCCAGCGGAGGTACCAGAAAAAACAGCGCCGACACTCTACTGACATCGCCAGCGCGGATCATCGCCAGAAGCAGGCCAACGGCAATTACGGAATTGCCGATCACCAGATAGGCCAGGGCAAGGCTGAATTCCCAGGTCCAGTTCACCTGCATGGATTCCAGCAGCAGCATGGCCGGAATGATACCGACCAATCCGGCGAGATAACCAATCAGATTGGCGGTGATCGGATGATGGTCCAGTCCGAACCGTTTTTCCCAAAGCGAGCCGGCGGTGATGCCCAACAGGGCAAGGATTGTGCAGGAAAAACCCAACAGGGTCGGCGGTTCGATGGTCGATCGCGCGACGATAACAATAGCCGTTCCCAAAAGCCCCAGACCAAGCCCGACCCAACGCCGCCAGCCTATGCTCTCTCCGGTCCAGGTCGGTGCCAACAGGGCCACCAAAATCGGTTGCAAAGACATCAGCAAGGCCACGGTTCCAGCTGCCACACCGGCGCGGAAGGCGATGTAACACAGGCCAAAATAGACGCTTTGAATGAGAAAGCCGACAATTGCCAGATGCACCCAGTCCATCGGCTTGTCGGGCAGCGGTGGTCGCAGGATGACGAATGCCACCGCCATAAAAACCACCACCAGACCAAATCGCAGCGCCAACAGGGTCATTGGCTCTGAAAACTGCAGGCCAAATTTTGCAACGGCATAGCCTGCCGACCAAAGACCCAAAAATATCACCGGGGCAAGGACCAGCCAAAGCGGGCGATCTGTGGTCATGGGAGACTTTCCTTCACAGCGCCCGGAACTCAGCGACAGGCACGACAGTGCTAGCAGCTTTCGGTCATCCACTGCCAGCACCAGAATTGTTCAAATGCCTCATCCAGGCAGGCGACCTCAATATGGTCAAAACGCCCACTTTGTGAAATCATCCCTGCATTGGGAGGAAAAACCATGTCCAAATTTATTATTGAGCCGCACTTTCGACTGCACGAATGGGTCGCCGAAGAAAAAGGCTATTTCAAACAGGCCGGTCTGGATTACGAATTTCGGGAACGAATCCGCTCCAGTGACGGGCAGCATCACTCCACCCCAGACAAGGTAGGCGCCTTTCAAAGCATCGAGGGGGGGCGTGAATCCAATGTCAACAGCGCCTGCCACTGGACCGTCAATGCGGCTGCATCGGCTGGCCATACCAAACTATATGCAGACGCTTATTCTGTCTCTCCAGCGGGCATATTTGTACCAGCCGATTCACCGATCAAATCACCGGAAGATCTGGCCGGCGTACCCATATCTGTGGGCTATCAGTCGGGCAGTCACTATTCAACGATCCAGGTGCTTGAGCAATATATGGAGATGCAAGACATCAACCTGTCGTTCCAGGATGGCATGTTGTTTAAACGCATGGAAATGCTGGTCAGTGGAGAATTACAGGCCGCCTCCTTGTTCAGCGGCCCCTATTATTTCGTCGAGCAATTGGGATTTCGAAAAATTGTCGACTCCACCTTCATGATCGCCGGATCGGTCAATCACGACGCGGACCCCGATGATGTGCAGAAATATTATCAGGGTCTGCGCCGGGCCCAAAGCCAGATTGATCTTCGACCGGAACTCTATACGCATTATTACAAGAATGAATTTCCTGAAAAATTCCACGATCAGATGGACACCCGCCGCTGGGGACCGGGAGAACGCATCGTCTTTGAACCTTATTCAAAACAGATTTTCGACGATTCTTTTGCCTGGATTCAGGACCACGGTATTTTCCCCGACGGTGGCATGGGTGCCGGAATCTACGAAGACGCCGTGATATCCTACAATTCCTGATCGCGTCAGACTGACCTGTTCTTGGCAGCATCGACTTTTTCGCTGCGCTGCACCGTTAATTGCCGCTGCAGATGCGCTTCTCGCAAGGCCAACATCAGTGCGCCGCTCAGGATAATGACAGCCCCCACCCACGTCACCCAATCCGGTACCGCATCAAAGGCAACAAAGTCATAGAGCGCGGCGAAGACAAGTGCCGCGTAAGAGAAGGGCGCCACGTAGCTGGCATCGGCACGCGCCATGCCATTGATAAAGCAGACCTGGGCGCAGGCCATGAGAAGCCCGACAGCGGCCAGTCCCGCCCATTGCAGCAATGTCGGCGCCTGCCAAACCAGCACAGCGGCCAACGAGGCTATCACAAGGCCGATTGCATTGTTGATAATCAGAATCTGAAATGGCCCTTCCCGGCCGGCAAGTTTTTTGATGAATATCAATTCCATGCCAATCACCGCCGCGGCGGCCAAGGCCAGCATGGCGCCCGGTTGAAAACTCGCCGGCGTCGGGCGCAACAGGATCATCGCGCCAAGAAAAGCGATGGCGGCGGCAGCCCAGCGCACCCGGCCAACCCGTTCCCCGAGCAATGGAATGGCCAACGCCATGGCAAAGACCGGGTTGAGAAAGCTGATCGCCGTGGCATCGGCCATCGGAATATAGGCGATGGAAGCAAACATCAGTGTGACCCCCGCCCAGCCAAAACTTGAACGACCCAGATGCAGTTTCCAGTGAATCGGGCTGGAAACAGGCAGCGCCGCGGGTCCCGAAGTCGAGCGTTGAACCGCCGCCACGCAGGCAAATAGCAAGAAAGCAAACAAAAACCGGCCCTGGCTGACCTGCAACGGGTGCAGTGCCGGTCCAAGCGCACCGGTTCCAAGAGCTTTGGCAAAGGTCATGCTGGCAGCAATAAAGGCCGTCGAGATCAGAATCAGGGCGGCGGCCAGGCCGGGGTTTTCAGCGCGGGGGACAAACATGATGCCCTGATGAACCCCAATTGACCGCAATACAAGCCGTCAATTGCGTGCCCCTAAAACTTGGCGCGGCTTCGTTCTTTGCCCTTCACATACTGTATAATTGATCCTTACTGACCCTGGTCTATGTGCCGAACGTCAGACCAGGAATCTTCGCCGAAACTCCCGCAAACCGCTTATTGGAACTAATGGCTGAGGCTTAAACGTCATTGAGCAAAGGCCAGTCCGCCCGACATGTGAGCGTCCCCATATTCCTGCAGGTTTTGGCCAATACTTCGACTTTTATTGAGAAAATAACCGTTTTCCGACCAAAGAATGAACTGTGTCCCGCCAGGGCCAGGCCACGACAAAAATTGTCGTGGCCGTGTGGCGATCAAATGGTGGGAAGGCTGGCGAGAACCTTTCGGTCCACTTTCCCAGACACTGTCAAAGGCATGTTTTCAATGAAGACAACATTCTTCGGGATGTAGAAGATCGGGCAGATCTCACCAACTCCAGCCTTCAGTTCTTCACCACGCTTTTCGCTGGGATTATCAGCAACAACATAGGCGGTGAGTACTTTGTTGCCGGCATTTTCTTCCGCGACAACGACAACATCCTCAACACCGGACTGTGCCCGGATTCCCGCTTCAATTTCCCCCAGTTCGATTCGAACACCGTTGATTTTTACCTGGAAGTCGTTGCGGCCCATATAGACAATCTCGCCGTCCGGCATGTAGCGGGCAAGGTCCCCGGTCTTATACAGACGCTCATGAGGAGCATCGTGCACGGGGTTTGCAACAAACCGTTCTTCCGTCAGATCTTCGCGGGCCCAATAGCCGCGGGCCAGCTGGACGCCGCCAATATAAAGTTCGCCGGGAACACCGACTGGCACGGGCTGATTGAACTCGTCCAGAATATGCAGGCTGGTATTGGTAACCGGCTTGCCAATCGGAATGTAGTTTCGATCAGGGTTTCTGGGGCAGTGATAGTAACTTACATCCACTGCAGCTTCGGTTGGGCCATAAAGATTGTGGACTTCAGCAAAGTCGTTGGCCTTGTCGTAGAATTGTTGGACCACATCAAATCCCAGAGCTTCGCCGGAGCAAAACAGCTTTTTTATCGGCAATTGATCCAATGCCGGCGCCATCATGAACAGGCGCAAAACAGACGGAACGAAGTGGAGGTGGGTTACTCCTTGGTCCTTAATCAGGTGATAGAGGTAGCCAATCGCCATGTGTCCATCCGGCTCGGCAACCACCAGGGTTGACCCGACGCTGAAGGACCAGAGAAATTCCCAGACCGACACATCAAACGTATACGGCGTCTTTTGCAGAATCCTGTCCTGGGCGGTCAGGCCGTACTCTTCATGCATCCACACGACGCGGTTGAAAATGGCACCGTGCTCGACGATCACACCCTTGGGTTTACCGGTCGATCCTGAAGTGTAGATCATATAGGCCAGTGAATCGGCGGCAATATGAGTGTTCAGATTGCTGGTATCGCCTTCGGGGTTGAATTCACCTTTTTCGGGCAAAACAACAACGTCGGCGCCAACCTCTTCCAACTGCTCAAGCAGATGTTCCTGGGTCAGGACCACTTTGGGTTTGCAGTCCTCAACAATTTCAGCAATGCGACCAACCGGATCCTGCGTGTTCAGCGGCACATAGGCACCACCGGCCTTCAGCGTCGCCCAAAGAGCGATAACCAGCTCGAAACTGCGGTCCAGACACAGGCATACGAATTCATCGCGGCCGACACCCTTCGATTGGAGGAAACGGGCCAGTTGATTCACCCGGGCGTTGAATTCCTTGAAGGTCATTTCCTGGTCTTTGAAAACGACAGCAACCTGATCGGGATTCTCTTTCGCCTGCTGCTCCATTTGAGCAACCAGTCCGCCATTATAGGCATATTCTTTTTCAGTGTCGTTCCACTCATGCACGATGACATTGCGTTCACGCTCTGACATCAGGGGCTGCACAGACACCGGTTTTGCAAGGTCATCACAAATGCCTTCCGCCAGCGCGGTAATCCGTTCCGACATGTTGAATACGGCATCTGATGAAATCTCGTCGGCATGCCACCAGTCGATGGTGCCGTCATCACGACAATTCAACCAGACTTCAGCTTGCGCCAATGGTGTAGCCTGATTGCCAAAGCTTACAGCCACCGACATCGGTTCGGTTGCGCCATATTCCCAGCCGCTTTCGCCATTGTTGTTGGCAACCGTGCGCGACAGCAAGGCACGGCACAAAAACATGCCGAAGGATTCTTCTGGGTGAAGTGAAACGGTGACCGGAATATAACGACCATGACTCAGTGGCGTTCTGCGATCCTGAATCGGAAAGGTCGCTTCAGCATTCTCTGACATTCTCGCCATATATGCGGCAACCAGGCCAAAGGAAATATCGTTACGGCGCAGATCCGGAAACAGCTTGGCGAGTCTATCAATGGTTTCAATGCTCACCAAAGGCGAACCTTGCTCAAGCAGCCCGCGAGTGGCCACATCACTTTGGTAAACATCCAGATCCGGAAGTTTACTCATTTCCCAACCGTTAATTCTGGCTGGCCCGTCCAAAGCTACCTGTGGCATCCCCATTTTCTTCTCCTGCTAGTATGCTGTGTTTAGGCGATAAATGCCGACACGGTTCTAATTGGAGTCAAATTTGAGCAGGAAAAACTAATTAAATCTGTCGCGTTATGATGAACAAGTTATTGGAGTATTGTGATGGTAAGAGCCGTTTGAAACTTATCGATTCAATTGATCGGGACGCGTTAACACAATCTCAGGAATTGCGGCGATCTGCACCAGCCCGGAGACCATGAGAAATGTTTTGGAATGTGACGAAGCCCCAGGCCACGGCAGGCAATGGTGCAGTCAATAGCTTGATAACGATCCTGCAGGAGGTACGCACTGCGCCCTGAGGACTGTCAGAAAACAAAGTCCGGGAGTTATTTGCGCCCCATATCTTGGTTGCCAGGACTTGCCCGGCCATCGCTCACCTGGCGCAAGCGGTGCTGAAGCAGAAAAAGCCGCTCTTTGGCGGCTTTTATTGTTATTTTTCAAGGGCATTGCCCAGGTGGTGATCGATGCCTCGAATCAGGCTGAAAGGCGAACCGGCTCTGCGTCATCAAATGAAATATCTTTGCTTTCCAACACGGCGCGCATGTCGCCGAGGTTTTGCATATTCACCACTTCGTTGATTGCAAAACGAATATTGTAGGCAGTCTCTACAGCCAGGATTACCTCAATGTGGCGCAATGAATCCCAGTTGGGTGTGTTCATTGCATTTGATTGCTCGTTGAGAGTATCTGCTTCGATGTTAAGTATGCCTGCGATGATGTCGTAAAGTTTCATGGTTTGCCCCCTGTGGCTCTTGGTGTCTGATTGATCGAAAGAATGGTACTCATCAATTCCCCAACCGAATGGTTGATGAATTACATCATCAAGGTGTTTAGAAATCGTAATAGAGGAAAGATGAGTCCGATCCGATATTGGAGAACGCAAAGACAAGAAGAGCTGCCAGCATAAGCGCCCATCCAGCATTTGGTTTCCAGAGAAAGGCGTTGGTCAACTTACTCATTACCTGAGGTTTGGCATCGGAAGTGATCCACTGCCGCGACAATATCTCCTGGGTGTTTGGCAGGCCCAGGACGATGATACCGAGCGGTAAAATGTAGATCCATGCGTCGACGATTGCGATGCGCACCGGCTCACCCAAATCAGCGGCAATGAATGCCGAAGCTCCCCACATGGCTGAAAGCATTGTTGTCGCTGTAGCCATGTCTGGCGAACGGAATATCACGAGCCCGCTTACCACAACCAGCATGGTCAGCAACCAGTTGGTGAAAAGTCCCAATTTGGGCAGGTTGAACTGTTTCCAACCATTGTTGATGGCAATCGCAATACCGTGAAGCAGACCGTAAAAGACAAATGTCCAACCTGAACCGTGCCAGATACCGGCTACCAACATCGTGAAAATGATCGGCCATCCACCTGAATAGACGAATTTCGGAAAAGCCGGCATTTGCTTTGCCATGGCCTTGCGCAGTCCGTTCATGGCCATTGGCGAGAAGACATAGTTGGTGAAAAACCGGGTCATCGTCATGTGCCAGCGTTGCCAGAAATCAGAGATGCTGGTCGCCTTGAAAGGCGAGTTGAAATTGAGCGGCAATTTCAGGCCAAAGATCGTGCCAAGACCAATTGCCATGTCTGAGTAACCGGAAAAGTCGAAATAGAGCTGCAGCGTGTAGGCAAGCGAAGCTGTCCAGGCTGTCACCGGATCAACGGCACCGCCGGCTGTAACGCCATCAAATGCAACATTGGCAAAGGGAGCCAGAGAGTCAGCAAAAACAACCTTCTTGAACAGGCCCATGGCAAAAATGGACAGCCCCAGCGCAATACGTTGACCGTCAAGCGCGCGGTCCCTGCGGTTTTCCATCTGGTCAAAAATTTCTTTCTGCATGACCAGCGGACCCGCCGTAACATACGGAAAAAATGTCGCAAACAACGTGTATTTTGCAAAAGACCGCTGTTCGGTGCGACCGCCGTGGGCTTCAATCAGGTAGCCGATCTGGATGAACGTGTAGAAGGAAATGCCAATCGGAAGAATGATCGACAGATGATCAAAACCGGTACCGGTCACCTGGTTGGTGATGTCGATAAAGAAGTTGGTATACTTAAAATATCCCAGGGCAAACAGATTGCCCAAAATGCCGCCAATGAGAAGTTTGTTTGACGCCTTTTCCGCTTCATATGAACGGGACAACACGCTGCCGATGACATAATTTGAAACCACGGACACCAGCAAGATGGCCAACAGCTTCCAGCTCAATTGAGCGTAGAAAATCAGCGAAGCAACGGCCAGGACCGAAAAGGCATTGGACCAGCCCTTGAAATGCTGCACCAGCGCGAACGCAAGGAAAGTGCAGGGCAAAAACAGGACGAGAAATTCGTATGAATTGAATGGCATGACTGTATCCCCAGCTCTTAAAGCGCGCCGCGCAGCTTAAATTCGTCGCTCTGAAGTCGGTACTGCATCAGCAACATTCCCAAGCAGGCCGGATCCCCATGCTCAGCATCGATATATTGTTTGGCCTTGCAGCCAACATCCTGCGGCGAGAAGCCGCCCACCAGGCCAAATTCGTATTTTTGTGCCCATTGTTTGGTGAGATCTTCAATCCGCTTCAGGCCAACCATATAGTCGGTGCCCTGCACGGCATCCCAGAAGATCGGGTTGAACTGGGGGTGGGCCAAAGTAACTTTCACGCCCTTTTCCTTCAGATATTCAAACAGAAACTCCATGTGGGCGACGCCCTTTGGATCAATCTTCGGTGGCGAATTCTTGCTCGCCTCGGCAAAGGCCAAAGCTTCATTGCGGGCACGTTCCTGTGAGAACAGGCGTTTGTGCTCAGCCGACCAAAGAATAGACCCTCCGGGCAAAAGCGTGTCGAGCCCTTCAAAATTTCGCTCATCTGTCGCGTGCGGCATGACCGGTGCCGTCAGATGTCTTGTTCCGTGGGTCTTCAGCAATGAGAAGTTGACCAATTCGCGCCAGGTTTGGACCGGCAAGGTTTCCAGATACGAATGGGCCTTGAAGCCGGTGCGCGCAGCGAAGTCACGATAGTATTTGATGCCGGGCAACCACAGAAAGTCTGTGCGATCCTTAACCGGTGTCAGCAACTTGTCGCGGATGGTGATGATCAGTTCGGGCGGCAATCTGCCGTGACGTTCGTAGATCTCCACCATCGCCATCATATCTTCATAATAGTCGCGGTGCACATGACTGTTGTAAACGTCGACCCCGGACAGGAGACTGACATGTGCCTCCTGCCAATGGCTGGCACCAAGCACCCCAACGTCAGGTGTCTTTGTCATACGCTTGATGGTCTCATTGCGCAGATCACGGATATTGATGTTGAGATCGAAGACACCGTAGTTTCTGCCTTCGGTGTGGGCCTGTGCGACGTCGGCAATCATGTTCTGGTCAAACAACATCGGCGCAAAATATTTGTTGCCCTGCCAAATCGCCGCGACCCCGATCAGGAACAGGGCAAGGGTTACGGTAACGAACCGACCTCCTGTCCAGCCTTCCAGCTTGTCGACCTTGGTGTTTTCTTCCAATTGGTTTTCAAGCCGTTCCATCAGGTCCCGCGCATCTTCTGAAGCTGCGTCAGCCTGAATCTCGACGGATACCTGTTCGAATTCTTCGGCAACTTCCAAAGGCTGTGCCGACATTGTATTCGCGCCGACTGCCATGCCCTGTGACACGGCGACGCCGGTGGATGAAGTAACGGCCCGTGTCGAAGTCCGAGCGGCATGGCCGACACCAGCGCTGACAGCAGGACCGGGTTCTGGATTTAGTTCGCCAACATAATCGGCTTCGGGATCCAGGGCATGGGCTGAATCTGAGTCCTTGTACAACCGAACGTTACGGCCGAACACCAGTTCAAAAAGCAGTGGTGCAAAGAACATCGGGATCTGAGAAGCGCCAACATAAACCGCCAAGTTTGAATCATTGGCATAGCCAACGAGGCCAAAGGTCAGCCCGATATTGCGGAAACTGGCAAGGACACTTGCCGTCATGGCAATTGTATATCCCAGGCGAGCCATCGCGACCCGCAATACCAATGCGACCGACAAAGTGGTGACAATCGAGACGCCGAGATAGAACAGCACTCTTTGACTGTCAGTCTTCAGCGCAGCAACAACCGGAGCCTCCAGCGCGAAGCAGAAAATTACCAGCGACAAAACCGAACCCCAACGGCCTATCTGAATGGATAATTCCCTTGATTTTGCAGTCCAATTGCGGGCCCATTTGCGGACCAGCAGGAATATGCCCAACGGAACGATCATCAGCGCGAACAGGCGGATGGCAAAGTTGATGAAGTCAAATTCAAAATGACCATCGTGGAGCAGGCTGAAGCCAAGAAAGATAGAAATTGGAGCAACAAGCGTGGACACAACGACGGTCTGCACGGCCAATTTCTGGTCCAGTCCCATCAGATGCACCAGTGTCGGCGACGCGAATAACGACCCGCTCGTCAAGGTGACCATAATGAAGAAGACAATCTGGGTATCCAGCTTAAAAATCCAGCCGGTGGTTGCCACGATGCCGGGCAACAGCAATTGCTGGATGCCAACAAGCGGTAACACGGCGGGGTGAAGCTGTGTGAAAATCTGGTTTTCGTAGTTCACATACGGCAACAGTGAAAACACCATCACACAGAACAGTGAGGGCATCAAAAAGCCGGTAAATCCGCTTGCAAATCCTTCAAACTGAAACGCTACAACCACACCCAATGCAAGCACAAGCGCTGCAAGGAACTTCTCATCTTCAATACGCATAAATCGCTAGTCCCAATATTCCCCGACTGGAAAAGCGAAAATGCTGCGTTTACAACATTGATTCCCAGCCCCACCAGTGGAAGTGAGACTACAAGCAGTAAATTTTTGCTTGGTGAACAAACATGATGAACGAATAATTAACGTTCCCACGGGCATTGTCTGGCAGGCAATTTATTTGACATGTGGGATTCGCTTATGGGGCACGGGGTTCAAAACGCGCTAAAAAACAGCATTGGTGGCACGGTTGATGAATCGACACATGACTTCATTGATTATTCAGAAGTCATGGATGCCGCAGATGTCGGTCTGGCGGTTTTCAGTCCTGATCTGATTTTGTTGCAGGCAAACCAGCGCTACTATGAATTGTGTGGTTATTCTCCAGATGAAATTGTGCCGGGTATCTCCCTTCGGGAACTCATCAAGTTTTCGCTGGAAAAACAGAATATGGGCGTCAAGGAAATAGAAGAGACTATTTCCACCACGCTGAAACGCCTCAGGGGGTCTCAGAGTCATCAATTCCGGTTTGAAGTTGGAGACGGCGGATACATCTCTATTACACGACGCCGTACGCCGCAGGGAAAGATGCTTGAAACCATCCAGGAATTGGCCGGCGTAGAATCAACCCAAAGCGGATCTGATCAGCTCGGAAAATTGGCCGAATTGGCGAGAATGCGATTGGCATTTGCATTGGAAGGCATGGCCGACGGCTTTGCACTTTACGATGAAAACGACCGGTTGGTGAACTACAACAAGAAATATGTGGAACTGAACCCGCATATTGCAGACCTCATTATGCCCGGCACCCGTTATGAAGACATGCTGCGCGAGGGCGTCCGTCGCAATGGCTTTGACCTGCATGGCATGGAACCGGAAGCTTTCATTGAATGGCGGATGCAACAACACCTGAATCCCGGTGAGCCCTACATATCTCAATTGTCAGATGGTCGGTGGGTTCGCCTGAACGACCACAGAACGGAAGATGGTGGTATCGTCAGTGTCCGCGCTGACATTTCAGACCTCAAGGCTCATGAAGCTGAAAACATACGGATTTCCGGTGATCTGAATCAGGCCAGTTCCAGGCTCGATGAAGCCCTGAACAACATGGTGCAGGGATTGTGCATGTTCGACGCTGATCGAAAGCTCATCCTGTGCAACAAGCAATACCTCAACATGTATGGGTTTTCGGAAGAGGTGGTTAAGCCCGGTATTCCGATGTCGGACATCATGCGCTACAGCATCTCGCTGGGTAACTATCGCGATGAAGACGCACAGCGTGCATTGGAAAATCGCAGCAAAACTCAAAATCTCAGCGAACGAACCGTCATAAAACAATATTTGAAGGACGGTCGTGTGATCGCGGTGCTTAATGAACCGATGTCCACGGGAGGCACCATCGCCACCTATCAGGATATCACAACGGTTGAGCGGCATGAGGCTCAACTGGTTGCCTATAACCAGAAACTGGAGCGCTCGAACCGCGAGCTTCAGGACTTTGCCTACGTTGCCTCCCATGACCTTCAGGAGCCACTGAGGAAGATTGAGACATTTGGCGACCGTTTGGCGCGAAAACACGGCGAGCTGCTTCCTGACGACGGCAAAATGTATCTCGACCGCATGCAAAACGCTGCCGGCCGAATGCGTATGCTCATTAATGATTTGCTGGGTTATTCACGCGTCACCACCAAGGCGAAGCCATTTGTGGAAGTCGACCTGGACAAAGTCCTCACGGGCGTATTGTCCGATATCCAGATGCGACTGGAAGAAACAAATGGCACGGTAGACTATTCGGACTTGCCAACGATACCAGCCGACAACACCCAGATGCGGCAATTGTTGCAGAACCTGATCAGCAATTCTTTGAAATTTTCCCGCCCCGGTGTTGCACCGATTGTGACAGTCAGCGCTGAAAAGGCCGTCATCCATACTGAAAACGGCATTCCACGTGACATATGGCGTCTCACGATCGCTGATAACGGGATCGGTTTCGATAATCAATACAAGGACCAGATATTCGCGATTTTCCAACGACTTCACGGTCGATTGGAATATGAGGGAACCGGAATTGGACTGGCAACCTGTCGAAAAATTGTTGAACGGCATCACGGCAACATTGATGCAAATGGTGTCCCTGATGAAGGCGCCACGTTCACAATAGAATTGCCAGCTGAACAAGAACAACAAGAGGATTAGAAACATGCTCAACGCGTCCCCAATCAGAATTCTGGTCGCAGATGACGATGCAGATGACCGCATGCTAATCGGCGATGCTTTCGAGGAAGCATGCCTGAAGAACCCCGTCGATTTTGTCGAAGACGGTTTGGAATTGCTGGAATATCTCAAGCATGAAGGCAAATATGCCGATCTCGACAAGGATATTCGTCCGGGAATTATTCTGCTCGACCTGAATATGCCTCGAATGGACGGCCGGACCGCGCTGCGGGAAATCCGAAACGACCCGAAACTGCGAAATATTCCAATTGTCGTTCTTACAACTTCCAAGTCTGAAGAGGATATCCTGCGGACCTACGATCTCGGGGTAAATTCCTTTATCACTAAACCCGTCACTTTCGATGGATTGGTCCAGGTGGTCCAGATCCTCAATCAGTATTGGGTCGAAATCGTAGCCGTGCCAGCGAACATCGACTGAGTGGATTGAATAAACGTTCGATTAATTATACCAGTCAATTGTTTTTCAAATTGAATTTTCATTTAGATTTCGCTCATGTCTGAAACCTAATCTACCCCTAACTGCATAGGGGAAGAAAATGTTCGGGCACGGGCTAAAAATACTGGTTCTGGATGACGACGATGACGATTGCTTTCTGATTTGTGATGCAATCGCTGACATCGAAGGCGGTTCCTACGACGTCAAAACAGCACACACGCCTGAAACGGCGATGGAACTCATTCGCAAAAATGCGTTCCATGCGGTTCTGTGCGACTACCGACTTGGCGCCACCAGTGGCGTTGACTTCATCAATCTGGTTCGCGGACAAGGCTTCAATCTTCCGATCATCCTGTTGACCGGGATGGAAGACTCCTCGACCGACAATGAAGCGCTTGAGGCTGGTGCGGCTGACTTCATCAGCAAATCTGCCCTTTCATCTGCAGTTGTTGACCGTGCCATCAGGTATTCTGTGGCCAATGCAGAACGCCAAAGACTTCTTTCAACAGTTTTGACCAGCGTTGACGCTGCCGTGTGTGTTCTGGACCACCAAAAGGCCCCTATTCTGTGGAATCCCAGTTTCGCCAGTTTTGCGAAAATGCAAGGCGGTTTTGGCACTGATGACGCTATCAATGCATTTGCCAACAGACTTTTGAGCGCGGAAATGGTGCATTCCGTCGGTGACAGAATTCTGGAAAAGAGAATTTCTAACTTGCCTGACAAAGGCCTGGTCATAACACTTCACGATGTCACCGAACATGTTGAAGCTCTCAGAGAGAGGGAACGGGCCGAAAGTCGCGCTGCCCATCTGGCAAACCATTGTTCGCTGACAGGACTGCCCAACCGAATGGCATTTGCCGAACGAATTGAAAAAGAAATTCAACGGGCAAAAAGTGACGGTAGCGAATTTTACCTGATGAACCTTGATCTGAACAGATTCAAGGAAATCAACGATGTATACGGACACAATGTCGGAGACCAACTTCTGAAGAAGGTCTCCCAACAATTTATTGGTTGTCTGAAAGAGGGTGACTATCTGGCACGTTTGGGAGGCGACGAATTTGTTGCCATTCAAACCAAGAAAACAGCCAATGAAGAAATCCCTGCCCTGGCGATGAGGTTCTCAGATTCTGTTGACGAAGCCTTTGAAATCAGCGGAAGCATTGTCAGAACTGGCGTGAGCGTCGGAGTCGCCTGCTATCCCCACCATGGGGCCAACGCCCAGGAATTGCTGTCCAATGCAGACATTGCCATGTACCGGGCCAAATCTGAGCCCAAATCGGGCGTACATGCATTTAATACGCAACTCGATGAGGCAATTCGCGAGCGACGGGTGATCGCCAGCGAACTGAAGGGTGCTGTTGAGAACCAGTCATTGGAAGTTCACTTCCAGCCTCAAGCCTGCGTCAAAACCGGACGAATCTGCGGTTTTGAATCCCTCTCGCGATGGCATCATCCGCAATTTGGAAACATCTCACCAGACATATTCATACCCATCGCCGAAGACAATGGACTGATTAACGAAATCGGACACTTTGCCCTGCAACGGTCGTGCGAACTGGCAATGCAATGGCCAGAGCCGGTCACTGTAAGTGTGAATATATCAGCATTGCAGATCCGCTTCACCGACATTGTAACACTGGTGCGGGACACATTGTTTCAAACCGGCCTGCCTGCCAGTCGCCTCGAGCTTGAAGTCACCGAGAGCGTGCTGATAGACGATTTTGACTATGCGATGCACGTATTGCGGGGCATCAGAAATCTCGGCGTATCCTTGGCAATGGACGACTTCGGCACCGGCTATTCCTCCCTGTCGTCAATTATTTCGTTTCCCTTCAACAAGTTGAAAATTGACCGCTCATTCATCTTGCAATTGGGCAAGCAAGAAAGAATGGCCACTGTAACAAAGGCCATTATTGGTCTTGGTCAAAACCTTGATTTGAAAATCATCGCCGAAGGCGTTGAGACGATTGAACATGTGGAATTCCTGAAGGCTCAAGGCTGCGACGAAATGCAGGGGTTCTTACTCGGCAAGGCCATGCCACAGGAAAAGGTACTGGAATATCTCAAGACTCCGGTTTTTGAACTTCCCGAGTCATCCAGCATCGAACAGCTGCAAAAACGTGCCTCCTAGAGCAGTAAACGACGATGGAATTTCCATCAGTTGACGCCGGTAACCTGGAATCCGTCGGCCAAATTTGTCGATTTGGCCCAGGGCCAGGTTGACCGTCGCAATGCGGTTTCCTCAATCCTGTTCACGCCCAATTCAGCTAGAATTCGCAAGCCTTTTCAAGACTATATAAACCATTGCCAGCAAGTCTGGTATTCAACGTTGCGGCCTTTTTACCTCGAGGGAACCAAAATTGCACGCGCTGCATTGCGTCTCTTCGCCAAGAGAGCCGTCAACTCGAAGGTATTGTGAATATGGCCGGGCAACAGGGCAAGAAACCAAAAACATTTTGCGAAATGCCGCCCCACTTCCATAGCTCTTATCGCTGGCGTCGAAGCTGGCATCTTGAATGTCGAAGGTCTGCAGTGCTGGACCGTCTGCATCGAGTGGCCGACAGATTGGCCATGCGTTCAAATGGCCTGTCGCCGCCATAGCGGCCGTTTGCATTGATCTCAATTTCCACAAACAACACACGCTACCTTACGAAAGCTCACCTCATGACCAACAAAAAACCCCGCGTTCTTGTATCTGATGCACTCTCCAAAACCGCCGTTCAGGTGTTTATCGACAATGGCTGCGAAGTCGATTTCGAACCCGGCCTGGGCAAGGACAGGGAGACCTTGTTGGCCAAGATCGCCGACTATGATGGGCTTGCGATTCGTTCGGCCACAAAAGCTGACGATCAGCTGATCGAAGCGGCGGCCAATCTCAAGGTGATCGGCCGGGCAGGAATCGGCGTTGATAATGTTGATCTGAAAGCTGCCTCTCGCCGCGGCATCATCGTCATGAATACACCATTCGGCAATTCCATCACGACTGCAGAACATGCCCTGTCGATGATGATGGCGGTGGCCCGCCAGATCCCCTCAGCTAATGCATCCACGCAAGCCGGGAAATGGGAAAAGTCCAAGTTCCTGGGGGTGGAACTGACCGGCAAGACGCTGGGGCTGATTGGCGCTGGCAATATCGGTTCCATCGTGGCCGACCGGGCTGTTGGCATGAAGATGCGCGTCGTTGCCTTTGACCCGTTCCTGTCTGACGAAAGAGCCCAGAAAATCGGGGTCGAAAAAGTTGACATGGCCGAACTCCTGAAGCGTTCAGATTTTATCTCTCTGCACACGCCGCTGACGGACAAGACCCGTAACATGATTGATGCCAAGGCACTTGAGCAAATGAAGGATGGGGTTCGGATCATTAACTGCGCCCGCGGGGGCCTCATCGTTGAGGCGGATCTCGCCAATGCAATTGAATCCGGCCATGTCGCCGGTGCCGCCATTGATGTGTTCGAAGTTGAACCGGCAACCGACAGCGTCTTGTTCGGCCTGCCCAATGTAGTCTGCACGCCGCATCTGGGCGCCGCTACATCAGAGGCGCAGGAGAATGTGGCTCTGCAGGTTGCAGAGCAGATGTCGGCCTATTTGACCCGTGGCGCAGTCACCAATGCGCTCAACATGCCGTCCATTTCTGCTGAAGAAGCGCCAGCGCTGACACCCTTTGTGAAACTGGCAGACACCTTGGGCAGTTTTGTTGGTCAGGTGACCGACGAACCCATCCGGAAAGTGGAAATTCTCTACGATGGCCATGTTGCATCGATGAATATCAAGGCGCTTTCCAGTGCTGCCCTGGCAGGGCTGCTGCGGGCCCAGGTTTCAGATGTGAATATGGTTTCCGCGCCCGTCATGGCCAGTGAAAGAGGCATGCAGCTACTGGAAATGGTACGGGAAAAATCTGGTGTCTTTGAAGGCTATATTCAGCTCAATGTCGTCACCAACCAAATCACCCGCTCGATCGCTGGCACGGTCTTTTCCGATGGAAAGCCGCGCTTTATCCAAATCAAGGGGGTCAACATGGAGGCGGAAGCCGCAGAGCACATGCTGTATACGACAAACCGCGATGTTCCCGGAATCGTCGGAAAGCTCGGCGGCATGTTTGCCGAATCCGAGATCAACATCGCCAACTTCTATCTGGGCAGAAACCACGCCGGCGGAGATGCAATTGCACTGGTGCAACTGGATCAGCCGGCACCGCCGGAGTTTTTGAAACTGTTGGACGAAGCGCCGGAAATTGAAACAGCCAAATCACTCCAATTCACGGTATAGCGGCAGGTCCTGGCAACTTCCCCAGTTAAGAATGAAGCGCCAGAAATCGTATCAGCCGCAAACGCGAATTTTCGAAACAATTTTAGTAGAACTTAGTTCTGATAAGGCTGAAATGGAACAAATCCGAATTACCCTGCGTTGATATTATCGATCTATCATACCGTTTCGTTCACACAATTAGGTATTCTCATATGTCCCATAGAAGCAATACAAGCCCTCGCAACATTGAACGTCGCAGGTTCGAACGAATCCCTGTCGAAATCGGCGCAAATGCCGTTGTTGCCAATACCGAAGCAACTTTCGAATGCACGATTTTGGACATTTCTGAAGGCGGAGTAAAACTGGAAATTCCGGAAATTGATATCGTTCCGGTTCAATTCAAACTCTACGTGCCAGAAACCGATCTGATCTATGCTTGTGAAATTGTCTGGCGGGATGGCCGATACGTTGGTCTGAAATTTGTTGGTGACACCGCAATTTGAGCCAACGGGATTTGAAAACTTCAAGCCACATACCGGCCTGGCGGATGGTCGGTATCCCTGCGGCTTCGTGGCCATTTGTCTGCCTGAAGCCACCGGTAACCGCCCATTTGGCTGCCAGGTGTGCCAAATAGGCCCGCACGAATAAGTCCGATTCAGCCCGTGAACGGCAGATGTGTATCTATAGAATGGCGCGCTTCGAAGAAGGAGCTTCGAACGCTCTCTTTGAAGTTTTGGAGAACTGGATCACACGCGCATTGCCAACTATCTCAATTGTCCGTCGTCAGGGACATTTGGACAGATGGCAGCTTAGCTGAAGCGAGGGTCTGGCACATCATAATTAGACCTTTGCTTCCTTCATTGCCGCCTTGAACCTTGCAGTGACCTTACGGTATCCGGCGGACGTGCCGTGGATCTCATCATTCCAGTCGGTCAACTTTGGCAAAGCCCCTCTGCAATTCACCAGCCAGACCTTCGTGCTTTTTGAGTTTCCGGAGAACTCGCTGAGCATGTCATACAGACGGTCGATCATGTGGATCAGAATTTCTCTTCTCAAGGTTTTGTCGTTGATCTGCCGCTCTGCAAAAGGGCGACCCAACCATTTATCCTTAGCGGCATAGATAGGCTTGCGGTGATCGTTAACCCAAGGATATGGGAACGGATAATCATAACCATGGATGAAAATGGGAAGCTTCTTGAAATCCGGGTCAGACCGGATATCATCTATCACCTTGGCGTAAACCTGTCGCAGAAAATTGAGCTTTTCGCCCAGGAGAGCGTGGTTGATATGCCCCTGCACATCGAGTGGGTTGCCATTGAATGGCAAAATCAGATCGGTCAGCACTGGGCGGCCCGTGATCGGGTCCTCGCCGATGATATCGTTGCCTGCTGCCGAGAAAACAAAGCCTTTCACATCTTTGCGCCGCTTGTTAAGTGCCAGCATATACTCTGTCTTGCCCGGCTGTTTCGCACTAAGCACCATGTTCTGAGCAGTATCTCCGGCCGCGCCCACCGACCATACTCTGTAGTCCTTGTTGAGATGATCGACGATCTCTCGGATCAGCACCGGGAACTGACCCCAACTGTCCATCTCGGAGACCAGCACCGGGTCCTTGCTGCCGAACTTTGTCCGCAACTCGAACTTGGCTTTGCGTCGCGAGCGGGCAAGGTCATTGGCCACGGCCATGGCATTTTCGGTTTCTGCAGATCCGGGCGGTAGATGTACGAGATCCGGATCCGGCACAATTCGGAAATCAAACGCACCCGAACCTGGCAGAATATTCGACACCTCCATGATTTCTTCTTCGCTGGTTTCGGGATCACTTACGATATCGGCCCATTCCTGAGCGCTCATCTTGTCACTTCCATCCATCAAATGCGGAAAGGTTACATTGCCGAGAATCTGCTCAAGCTCTCTCGGCGTGACTTCGTGATGGGTCCATTCTCCCGCTTTGGCGAACTCGAAATCCACGTCTCCGAGATCTTGCTCGAGCAGGTAGGCATGGGTTTTGAGAGTGTCTCCATTTCGTGTGACGATCATCTTCCAATAGCGCCCGGGAATCTTCACGACGGTATCGCCATTCTGGTCGCGGCCATGGAAATCTCGATCGCTGTCATCGAAAACCGGGCCACTGAAAACCACGCATCGATTAGTCTCTGCGGCCTTCAGCACATCATTTTCGAGCTTTCCCCAAATGCCGCCTAGACCAGACCGATTGAAGCCCTTTACCTGTGGCGAACAATTGGTGGAATGGAACGTGTCGCCATTCGCAAATTGCACGTCTTCAAAGGTCGACCCGAATGCGACAGCCTCGCGGCGTACCAGGTGTCCCTTGTCAAAGGCAGTTCGGTCGCGGTTGTAAAACTTGTCGGGCAGTTGATGTTCAGCCGAGATGCGCGAGTCGAGGAACCACTTTTCGCGGTCCCATTTCCCGGTGAACCCATTCAACGCGCGACGCGTATAGGT
This sequence comes from Rhizobiaceae bacterium, assembly GCA_039977975.1. Classification (GTDB taxonomy): domain Bacteria; phylum Pseudomonadota; class Alphaproteobacteria; order Rhizobiales; family Rhizobiaceae; genus Pseudahrensia. Next base: position 471,206 of record JBDWCD010000012.1, on the reverse strand, counting down.
GAAACCGGGCTCAGGCTCCTTAGCATCAAGACTTGCATCGATATTGGCCGCGGTGATCTGCGCCAGCCGCCGTTTGGCGTTTTGGATAAGAGAAAAGTTGATGTAGCGGAGCTCTGTCGTGCCGTCTTCAAGCTGCGAAAGGTCGTCCTCGTTAGTCGCCACGGGCATAGCCACATGCATTCCAAGAAACTGCCGATCATAGCCTTGGCGACCCGCGTAGTCGTCGTCATGTCGCGGCTCGACCATGCGTTCGGTGAATTCAGGCTCGTCCTTATCGGTCTCATCTGAAACTCCGGCATCATTGCCAAAATCAAACCCGACCGTGAGCTTAAGTGGGACATTCATTTTCAGCTCGGCCCCGTCTTCTCCCACTGCCGTACTCACGTTAACAACGGTGCTGGTTGTCGCACCGCGCTTTGGCGCCGACATCCCGGCTGCCGGAACTCCAGCAGTTTCGGTCCCGTGCACCGCGCGCCAGAAACGCTTCCACGGGTTCGAAAGCGGCATTCGCGGAGCAGGCGCGAAAGCTACCCCCTCTTTCACGACATAAGGATCGCGCACCAACTCCGAGGTCGGTACAGCATAATTCTCACGACCTGCGATTCCAGCAAAATGCAGAGCCACCACGTGGCCCGTTTCGAAATCTATCACGACGCTGCCCGAATTGCCTCCGAGCGTTGAAGCATCGTGGCAGGATGCACGAACCCTATTGCCGTAGCTCCGCACATCCGCTTGCCTAGTGTAGTATCCGGGTTGCATCCTTTTGACGTTGTAAATGCGCTTGAACAGATCGTGCTGAACCTTTGTGTCATTGCGAGGATCGAACGCCGGATAGCCGATGATCGCGACCTCTTTGCCAAATAGCTGAGACGGGGCGGTTTGCGACAAGTGCAGAACGTCGGCACCGCTCAGGCCGTCGACATCCAGCAGCGCCATGTCCCAATAGGGGTGAATCATTCGAACCCCTTCAACCTGGACGCGCCGCCGTGTGAACGATCCATGCTCTGCGTGAAAATCCATATGCACTGACGCACCGGGCTTCAGCGTGACATCATTTGTGCCAAGTCCATTGGCGAAAAGCTCTGCAACATGGCGATTTGTCATCAACAGGTTCTCACCGACAACAAACCCTGTCCCTGCATAAGGAACAGACCAGTCACTGGGCACATTTATCCGACCCACTGATGGTATCGCCGAAAGGATATGTCCCCGCGCGGTCTTGCTGTCATCGTTCAGATGCAGCCAATCTGGATGTACAGTGGTGAACTTGTCGCTCTTCACCAGAACTGCGGGTCGCTTCAGAGGCATAATAATTGCTTCTGCAAGCATTGCGTGTTCAACTGACAGCTCTTCCCCGGCTTCGAACTTTCGCATAACCTCTGCAAAATCATCCAGGTCGCTACGTCGGTCGCGCATGTTTGGTTCAGCGGGGGTCTCTGACGCACCCATCCGCATCACGCCTTCCTGTGGCGATTCCTCTTCATTTACTTGATAGAGGTCCAGATCGTCTGCAGGATCAGCCACAAACCCCTCCAGGTCATCCTGTATCTGCACGAGATCATCCTTAGATAGCATCGCTCTTAGGTGTGCGAGACGGTCTCTTGGTGAGGACATGGTGGCCTCCTTTCAGGGTTTGAGGCGCGGCTGGGATTAGCTTCCTCTAAGGTCTGTTGCGGGTATTTTGGGCGATCCGATCATATGCGACATAGCCCAGTCCATGATCTCAACATCGTTGTCGATGTTGCCATGAGCAGTGGGCTCGAATGCGGAGATGTCGCCGATGCGTTGTACCTGTACATTTTGCCCGACATGGAGTCGGTAGACGAAGGGATGACTTGCCGCAAAAACGCGCCAGGTCAGCACGTCGTGGATGCCATGTCTCTTCTGTAAAGCTTTCAGATTCATGCGTTTGAGAATCTGTTTTGGCACTTTGAGATCACTCAAACTGTCCAAGTCATGCAATTTGGCAAGTATATCCAGCTGCTCTTTCCGGCTCTTCTTACTTGGTTTCTTTACGAACTCAGGAAGCTCTTTCCGCCCAGTCAGCGCATAATAGGGTCCGAGTTTGGCGATCAGCAGGGTTTGATGAAGTGGCGTATCGACTCCGCCCAAAGCCTCGGCAACTTTCGGGCTTTGGTCCCCAACCCCATCCAATTCACAATCTAGGATCCAACTGTCATCAAGCCCCAAAAGCGGTGTTTTTCGAGGTACTTCAAATGCCCTGCTCACAAGATAGAGCAACGATTTGTTATAGGGACCGACTCGATCTGCACGCTCATTTTTACGGCTCAAATTAGCGATGTAAAATTTGCCGGCATCCAGCTTTTTGGCTTTCACAAGGGGCAAAAAATGCTTGTTGGCGAACTTGAGTGTGCATGCCGGGGCCAAGAGACCAAGTGATGCGATATTGGTGAACTGCGCCAGGTCGCGGGCAAAATGACCCAGAATGATCGAGCCGGCTGAATGGCCAAGCAGATGCAAACGCAAATCTGGCCGATCTGTCTTGAGACGCTTTCGAAGGTAATCCGCAAGCTCCCGCATTCCACCTTTCACATCGGAGGTTGCATCACGTTTGTTGGCAGCTTCGGCATTTTGCTTCATCTGCGACCAGACAGCCTTGCCCATGAACTTTTCAGCCAGGACTTCAAAGCCCCTGTCCGAACGTTCCTTAATCTGACTGGCCAGCTGTCCAAAAAACTTTTCTACCCGCCTGCGCTCGGCGCGTTCGAGCGCAGGGAAAGTTTCATTGATGAAATCCTTGCCTATATTAACCAGGCTCTCACCAAATCCAGTGCGCCAGACGATAAAGATTGGGAGGATTCCGTTGGCCTCGAACCAGGGACCAAGCTTCTGCGCCCGCCGGATTGCGCCGTCTCGATTGTTGAGCCCGCCGTGAGCGAAGATCATCACATCGCGGCCTTGGTACTGCTTCAATAGCTGATCCATGGACTTACGCAGGCCATCATATGCGGTCACGGAATCAATGCGGCCCCTGATCAGCTTGCCGTCATTGCCCATCTCAATGCAATGTTGGCGCGCCGTGCTTTCCGGCCAGCGCCCAAGACTACCGGGGGTTTGGCTGGCGCGCAGATGCTGCTCGGCAAGGCCCTGTGCCGCTTGCTCCAGAAGATTGCGATCAGTTTGCGTCACTGGTGACTTTGCGATCTCGGACACAAGCATCGGCGCAGCCAGCGCAGCGACCCATGCGTCATGGGCGTTGAGCACCCAATCCTCGTAGGTTACCAGCGCGAATCCACCAGCGGCAAAAGGAATGGTCGTGCCTGGTCGGCCCCATGATTTGGCCCAATCAGGTCCCCAGGAATTCTGGACAATAAATCCTCTTGCGTTATAGCCGACAACTGCAAAGGCGTGCCCACCTCTGCTGTGCGAGGATAGATCAATGATCGGCAAACTGCGTTCCGTAGCCTGGCCGTTCTCGTTGAGCCTGTAAATTTCAGTTTTGGGAGCTTCGGTGAGTTCATCAAAGAACCAGCCCGAATGCACTCGAGCTGAGCAATAGACCGCCCCCACCTCGTAAATCGCGGCTTGCATGTCGGAGATGGATTGGACGTCGACACGGTAATAGGCGCCGAGTGGGCGGCGGGCCGAGTTTTGGCTCCAGCTATCATCGTCGCCTGGTCCTGACCTCGGCCAAAGATCTTGCGTACAGACCCCGTGCTTGTGCCACCCTTTCATTGCCCCACGGCAGCTCGACCCGGAGTAATCCTCTCCCTCCCACTCGTCATAGAGCCGAGCCGTGTTATAGATCATCCACGCGCTAACTTTGGGCGGTGGGTCCGGGAGTTCGGTCGGATGAGAAATTCCCTGTTTGGTCCAATGATCCACAGCATCGCGGTACCATTTGAGGTAATTTATGACGGCAGCGAGACCGAAGCCCGTGCAGGCGCCATCTGATCCCTGGTTGAGGATCATTTCCTTTTGCTGGTATTGCTCCAGAAACAGCCCGATTTGCTGATCGGTGGGGTATTTCTCGGGAAGGGAAACAAGCTGAGATCGGAATTCACGATCGCGAAAATCAATACGGTCCGGCCTGGCGTCAAGTAACATAGAAACTGAACCTCCCTCATTCAGTTAACTTGAAATTTGATTATCTACTTCTAAATCCTTTGATTACGAACGGTATTTTGGCTTACTTTCGAGTTGTCGCATTTTATACAGTCATCAAAAATTCTATCCAAATAAGAAAATACCCAGCCCATGCACATCTACTAATCGGATTATCTTAAACGGATTACGGCCGTCTATGCAACAAGTACTGGAATCATGGAGTTCCATTTTTTTGAAACGCCTCACTTGCCCACTATTGCCAACAGGATCTGTCGATTCTTCGGGCGCCCGTGCAACTGCTTTTGAGGTTCCCCTAATTTTCTAGACACCGTCGTTTATGATCTTCTAGCCTCTGCACCTCATCTGCAGCCCGACGAGAATGCAGCCGTCTTTAGGGAGAACACGGTGCCCCTGTGTCTCTGGTGGCCGGTGCAGGCATGGCCATCAGCGAAAAGCGTGTTCAGATCCTTCAGTTTTTTTGTCGTCGCGCAAACATTCTTGGCTAACTTGAAGAAATCGACAAAGAATTCGCCCGCTTAACAGTGCAACTGACCGCGCTTTCGGATCGTCTGGCCCGCGTGGAATTTCCTTCTCCTCACAGTGGATTGATCCATCAGCTTAGAGTTCACACATGGTGCGGTGGTCACCCCCGTTGAGCCCATTCTACACATCGCCCCGAGTGAAAATCTGCTCATTGTTGAATCTCAAAATGCTCCCACCGACATTGACCAGGTCTTTTTTCAGCAATTAGCAACAGTTCGATTTCCGGACCTAAACCAGCGCAAGGCCCCTGAACTCACTGCAAGCATCACAGCCATACCCACGCAGGGAAGCCAATTTTTATCAACGGCAGACAATAACAGTGACAAGACAGAGGACGGCAAAATCACCAGTGTTGACTACAAGTAAAGCATGAAAAATAAAGAGAAAAGATGCCTCACGGGACCTTGTCATCTTTAATTCTCTCCAGAGCATACTATGCACCATCGATTTTTTTGATCGTCAATCCTATTGAATATCAATGATTTCTTAGAAAATTTGGACTGTTGACTTCGCACGTCCACTATATTCATAATGATGGAAGAGGGAAGATTATCATGTCCAGATGCGTAGTTGTCGATATGGCTTCTAGTTCAGAAGCAATTTTGGGTGATCTGAAGGACAACGACATTCACACAGTATTCAGATACTATGCGTCTGGGTTTCAACCTTCATTGCCGGAAAAAAGACTTACGCGGTCGGAGGCTGACGCCCTGCTTGATGGCGGCTTCTCAATCGGAGTTGTTTATCAGTTCAACAACAATCAATTTGCGAATATGAATGCAGCTCGCGGTCGATCTGATGCGGAGTTTGCAATCGAATATGCTCAATCCGAAATGGATCAACCCGAAGGTTCAGCTATCTACTTCGGTGTTGACGGAGACTGGTGGACAAACAGTCAACAGGAGCGGGTGGAAGAGTACTTTGAGGCGATCAACGAGGTTTTTGCCGACAATGGCAACCCCTACCTTATCGGAGTCTATGGATCCGGGAAAACCTGCCAAAACTTGGGCACCGCAAATCTTGCTTCGCTCTTTTGGCTGCCCCTATCCACAGGTTGGTCACTGACCAGGGAATACTTCAATTCGGGCGAGTGGAGTTTCTACCAAAACTACCACGGATTGAATATTGGCGGCCGTTACACGGACACAAATATCATCAATCCTGCCGTAAACTTCATAGGCACTTATAACGCAAATGGAGTCGTAACGGCAGTTAGCCAACCCCCTTCTGTTTTCTCAGACCGCCGTTTTGTAGAAGCATCCGCTCTAAACTTGAGAAAGCAACCAGATCAGTCCTCCGCAAAAATTGGTTCATTGAGAAACCGACAGAATGTTCGGGTACTTGAAGACTTGGGGGACTGGGTAAGGGTTGATGTCAATGAAGATGGAATTGCCGACGGGTACTGTTCGGCAAGTTACCTAGTCAGCTTAGAGCAAATGCCGTAATCAAGGAGGGAAAGATGGCTCTTATTCGTGTTGATAACCTTGCGGGAATTCCGCTTTTTTATGATCGATATAACGCAAACAGTTATGGCGTCAGCGCTGTGCCAATGCGACCGTATATTGAAGAAAAGTTTCATGCGCAGTGCGAAGCGTGTTTCGAAGAACTCAATACATTTCTGAGCGGACATGGCAAAGGGATCGCTCAGATTTGGTCGGGAGGCGTGGGTCGGGCCGGAACCGGCACAAGCTACCATCATTCAAATCGAGCATTTGATCTCGACGCATTGATCTTGAACGATGGCGATCGGTGGATCGCAACTTCCTTTCCAGATCGACCTCATTTCTATCTGGCCATCGAATCCTATTTGCGAACTCAATTTGGAACCGTGCTAAATTATCAGTACAATGCCGCTCACGAAGACCACTTCCATTTTGACAGCGGGACCAACCCTGGGTTCAGTAAATTGGCCAAAAGTCGAGTGACATATCTGCAAAACTCACTGAAATTTGGATTTGGCGGAGTTCTGAGCGTTGATGGCGTCTGGGGACCTCAAACCGAAACACAGCAAAAGCTGGTATTTGATGACCTCGGCATTGGCAGTATATTCAAATCCGCAAATTGGCAACAATTTTTGCGCATTTCCGCAACTGAGGTAATGAAAGCTGAATTGGCCATTGTGACAAGCTAGGCGAACCGCGGTTCTCCAAACTCAATGTGTGAGAACCGCAACAATGTCCGCCTACACAGCGCATTCAAAAACAAACCTCCGGTAACGCTGATGAATGGCTCAACGGCACCATCACCGCCTTGAGCCGAAACATCCGGAAAAAATTCTGCCGGCGTGGTCCAACCATGGGTAGCAATTCGATGCAATCCTGCCGGCCATGCAGCCGTCGCAGAGCCTAATGTCCATCGCCAAACTCATGTTTAGGCAAGCCTGGTCCCAACGATGGGGCCAGTTGAAAGCCTGCGCGTGTCCGATTGAACGCGAGCTCATCCACGTCGACAACAAGATCGCCAAACTGGAGCGTCAAAAGCTCGTATTGTCTGAAAAACTGGCCAAATCCGGCAAACCAAAGCATGGCTTTGATGAAGTCTTCGAACTCACTCTTCAGATTCTCTCAAACCCTTGGAAACTATGGATTTCTGGTCAACTACACTACGCAAAACAGTGATCAGACTGGGCTTTACTGACCGGATCACCTGTCACCGAAAAACGGGGTTTTCGAACGCCAAAAAGTCATTACCATTCAACATCTTAGGAGGGATGAACATGCAAGAATGTAAAATGGCGCACCCGAAAGGATTCGAACCTCTGACCCCCAGATTCGTAGTCTGGTGCTCTATCCAGCTGAGCTACGGGTGCGTCTTAGTTGCGTATATGTCGCCGCAACAGCGCTGTGGTAAAGAACCGGCAAGGGAAATGCAAGCCGGATTTGCAGCAATTGTTGAATCCCGTCCGATGAATTTTCAGATTGACAGCCGCACTGGCAATAATACCCGTTCAGTCACTGCCAAAATTACTACGGGCCCTGCCAGGCAACCCCAATTGCCTGCTACAGAACAATGACCTTGGCGCCGTTTGGAACCCGCTTGTAAAGATCAATAACGTCCTGGTTCATCAGGCGAATACAGCCGGAAGACGCAGCCGTACCAATAGAGTTCCATTCAGGCGTCCCATGCAGGCGATATAGCGTATCCTGGCCACCCTGCATCAGATAAAGAGCCCGAGCTCCCAAGGGATTGCTGGGTCCGCCAGGCATGCCACCATTGGCCGCGCCCCATTTGCGCAGGTCCGGCCGGCGCTCGATCATTTCTTCCGGTGGTGTCCATTTAGGCCATTTCTGCTTCCATCCGATATGAGCCGAACCAGACCATTCAAATCCGGCCTTTCCCACACCAATACCATAGCGCATCGCCTTGCCACCAGGCTGGATCAGGTAGAGATATTTGGACCGTGGATCGACAACGATCGTGCCAACCTTGTGGCGGGTCCGGTATCTGACCTGCTGCCTCAGCAGCCGCTTGTTCATTCTTTTGACCGGAATCGCAGCCAATCTGAAGCCGCCATCACGACGGGCCCGGTATTCGCTGTAGTCAATTGATGACGGGTTTGACCGTGAGAACAAGCCACCGGCGAATATGGACGTGGCAGCAACACCGTTGGAAGCCAGTTCCTCCAGTTTCTTCTCGGCCAGATCCTTGCGCTTCTTAATCGAAGCAAGTCGACGATCAGACGCTTGCTTGCGTCTTTGGGCCGTCGCCAGGCGTCGCACCGATTTTTTCTCAGCCCGCAATGCCCGATCATAAGTGCGTTTGGCTGACTTCACATCACGCCGCGCCTGGCGCAATTGTGACCGGCGCTTTTTCTTGCGCGTTTCAATTTTCTTTCGGCTGGCTCTGGAAATTTTCTTGCTCTTCAGCCGACGGTCATCCCGCGCCTCCTGCCGCTCCAGTGCGTTTAGCTTTTTTTCAAACTTGCGCAGTTTTGACCTGGCGGTCGTCACCTCCTTGGAGGCCTTTATTTTCTGTGCCTTTGCCGAAGTCAAAGATGGGGCGATGAAGGTCGATGTACTGCTGCTTGTTGAAGAACAGGCAGACAATATCAATGCAAAAAACAGCACCAGAACCGCGCCCATGCGATTCAAAAATGGAGGTAATATCGTCATGGAAGTGCCCTTGCCCATCAAATCCAGAATCCCGCAACCAATGGCAACATGGTTAACAAAGAATAAAGTCGGGGGGCATTTGCCCAATTCCCGCCACAGTTGACTTGGCGTAACAGTGCATGGAATTCAGCTCAACCACCTGCCGCCTTCACATCTGTTTGATCACCCCCAAGACCGCCGCTTTTGGTCCAACTGTGATAATTTTGCATCGTTTGACAGCACAGCATCGGAATGTTTGAGTGTTGAAACAAAACATGAACCTGTAAAAAATGAACATGCCCATCGTTTCGCTTGATACCGCCAATCCCTTTGTTGACGGACGTCAATCTGAGCGGGCTTTGGCCGTTCGTACCGGCGTCGAACGTTACTTTGCAGACGCAGGCTGGGCCACCCTGCCAGAATTGACCTTGCCAACAGGTCGGCGGGCTGACCTGATTGCGCTTTCTGGCAAGGGCCAGATCTGCATCGTTGAAGTCAAGTCATCGGTTGCCGATTTGAAAGCCGATAACAAGTGGCCGGACTATCGCGACTATTGCGATGAATTGATTTTCGCCACCCTGGCCGACGTGCCAGCTGACATTTTCCCCGATGAAGCCGGGTTCATGGTGGCAGATGCCCACGGGGCCGAATTGCTGCGTCATCCGCCACAGGAAAAACTGGCGGCCGCCCGTCGCAAAATCGTGCATCTGGCCTTTGCCAGAGCCAGCGCCCAGCGACTGGCACGCTGTTGTGCCCATGCCGGATTGGACAGCACCGAATTTGGCGACGGATAGCGGCGAGGCGGCGAAACGACCAGGCGGCAAGCGGCGGGCTGTCAGTGCAACCGCTAACGCGGTGCGCGCTTGGCCAGAATACGCTGCAACGTACGGCGGTGCATGTTGAGCCGTCGGGCCGTCTCCGAGACGTTGCGGTCGCACAATTCATAAACCCGTTGAATATGTTCCCAGCGCACCCGGTCTGCCGACATTGGATTTTCCGGCGGATTGGCCTTGTCTTCCGGGCTTTGCATCAAAGCCGCATAAACATCATCCGCATCGGCCGGTTTGGCCAGATAGTCGATGGCTCCCAGCTTCACGGCGGTTACCGCAGTGGCAATATTGCCATAGCCGGTCAGCACCACGACCCTTGTGTCGGCACCCTTGTCTTGCAGGGCGCCAACGACATCCAGACCATTGCCATCGTCCAATCGCATGTCGACAACGCAATAGTCCGGCGTTTGCTGGCCAACATGGGAAATGCCTTCGCGGACTGTCTCAGCGGTGGTAACGGCAAAGCCGCGACTTTCCATGGCCCTCCCCAAGCGTTGCAAAAACGGCCGATCATCGTCGACAAGAAGCAGGCTTGGGGTGATTTCTTCGTAATCTGAGGCGCCTGGTTGGGTGTTCATGGCAAAATCCAATTTCTACATTGTGGTTCTCATATAGGTAATACGGTTGAATCTTCGAATCGGTTTTCGCGCCGAATCGTCGCACCCCTATTTACGGCTAAGAGCCTTACACATTGCCCGTCGCTTCCAGCTTGTTTCTTGGCCAGACCAATTCCACAAAAGCTCCCTTTTCGTGGTGCTTTCGCTGAACCCTGTTCTGAAATCCCACCTCCGCCCCGCTGCGTTCAATCAAGGTCTTGGCAATGAACACACCCAGCCCCAGCCCACGCTTACGCGCGGCTTTTTTGGTTGGACGGGCTGTCACAAAAGGGTCCCCCAATCGATCAAGAAGGGAAGCCGGAAATCCCGGTCCATCATCGCTGATTTCCACCCGCGCAAATTCGTCATCCCAACCGATGACAACGACCACCCTGTGGGTTGCAAAATCGACGGCATTGTCAATCAGGTTGCCGAGACCATAGTGGATGCCAGGGCTGCGGCCCAAAATGGGCATTGTTGCCGGGTCGCCCTGACAATGCACTTCAATTTCAACACCGAAATCGCGCAATGGGGCCACTTCTTCTTCCACAAGCGCATTCAATGTCTGGGTGCCGATGAGGCTTTCCCCCTCACTCGATAGAGAAGTGAGTTTTTGCAGGATATCGCGGCAGCGATCCGCCTGTGACCGCAGCAGAAGGGCATCTTCGTGCAATGGACTGGTTTCCCCCAATTCATGCACCATTTCCTTGGCCACAAGCGCCATCGTCGCCAGCGGCGTGCCCAGTTCATGGGCCGCGGCAGCGGCAAGACCGTCAAGATCTGAGAGATATTTTTCCCGTTGCAATACGAGCTCAGTGGCCGCCAGGGCATCAGCCAGTTTGCGCGATTCCTCAGCCACCCGATAGGCGTAGATGGCAGTAAAGGCGACGGTGCAGACAATCGCCACCCAGACGCCGATATTGTACAGAAATGGTATCCGCAACTGCTCCTGCGCGTCCCAGGGAAAGGGCAGATGCAGATAGGCCAATATGGAGATGACGATCAGCGTCAGCAGTCCCAGCGTCAGAATACGGGTGTGATGCAGAGACGTTGCGGCCACCACCACCGGTGCCATCAGCAGAATGGCAAAAGGGTTCTGCAAACCGCCGGTCAGAAACAGCAGCAGCCCCAGATGCAATACGTCAAAGGAAAGCAACATCAGCGCACCGCTTCCCGGCAGACGGTGATTGGCCTTGTACAGGCGATTGAGCATCAGGTTCAGACCGGCCGACATGGCGATCAGGCCCATGCAGATTTCCCATTCAATGGGATATTGAAACCCGAATGCCACCAATAGTATGGCACCTGCCTGACCAATAATCGCATACCAGCGCAGCCGAATGAACGTGTCGAGGCGGACCAGGACCCGTTCACGTTCCGGCAATTGAAAGGATTCATCTGGCATATCGTCTCTTAGACCCTTTCAGGCTTGGTTGCGATCACAGTCTAACCTGAACGGATGGGATCGCGGCAGGTAAATTTGACGCAGCAAGACCGTTTCATTCGATTATTTGCGCGGTTTGGCGCGTGCCGTGGCGGAGGCTGTCAGCGCGTCTTCCGGCCAGGGGTGTTTTGGGTATCGGCCCCGAAGGTCAGCCCGCACGTCCCGCCAACTGCCGCGCCAGAAACCTGGCAGGTCGCGGGTAATCTGAATCGGCCGGCCAGCCGGCGAAACCAATTCCAGTTCGATCGCCAACCTGCCATCAAGCAACATGGGATGGCGATCAAGGCCGAACAGTTCCTGGGGTCGCACCCGCAACACCACCGATTCATCTGCATAAGTGAGCGTTAGATTCGATCCACTTGGCGCAACAAACTGGCTCGGGACGAGCCGGTCCAGCTCGCTCTTTGACGGGTGACCCGCCAGCAACATCAAACCGTTGGACAGGGAACCATCGCCAAGGCTCTCCAGACTTGCCGCATTGGTCAAAAATGGTTCCAGCCATTCGCCGCGCCGGGCCACCAGCGCTTCATCGCCCACATCCGGCCAGGGGTCGCCCAGTTGGCGATGCAACAGCGCCAGCTTGTGCCGCAATTCCACATCCTTGTCCCGCCAGGGAAGGATATCCAATCCGTGTTCCGCGACACCGTTCTGCAACGCGGTTGCTATATCTTGTGGAGCCAGTTTCACCGATTTCGGCTTTTCCAGTATCAGCGCCCCAAGGCGCCTTGTCTGTTTGGCACTGAAGGAACCACTGCCGGGATCAAATTTTGTCTCGAGGCGCTCTTCTATCTGTTCAGCGAACCGATCAAGCAGTTCCGTCTTTGTGATGCTGGCTGCCGACAAAATCCGGGCTGCGCCAGCGCGGCCCACCATGTCGACGACAACGATAAAATCCTGCCGGCAGAGGCTTTCAGTGGCGTCAAGTTCAGCCCCGCGACCATTGGCGAGAAGATACCGCACCGTGCCGTTTGGTCCCGGTCCGCGGCGCTGAGCAATACGATCCTGCAAGCCGCTTGCCAGGATAGTTCCGGCAGACTCGCCTGACTCTTTCCCCTTCGCCGTCGCCGCCGCCGCCGCCGCCGCCGCCGCCAGAGAGTGGGCGCGCTTGGCCAGCGATCCGGCAAGCTGGCGAACCCGTCGCGCCCGCTGATCGCGCGCCGATTGCAGATTGTGCAACCGATCTTCCAGGTCGACACTGTGGCCGCCAACGCCGCGCTCCTGCACCAGCAGCGACAATAGAGCCGCCATTTCTGCGTCGGCCAGCGATGCAGTCGCGGCCGTTAAAACCATGTGGGCATAGCGTGGTGGCAGGGCGAGTTGCGATAGCGCCTTGCCGTGCGGGGTGAGGTGATTGTCAGGGGAAAGGGCGCCAAGTTGCTGCAGCAGAATTTTGGCCTCCTGCAAAGCCGGTTTCGGCGGTGCATCCAACCAGTGCAACTGGTCGGGGTTGGTAACTCCCCAATCAGCCAGAGCCAACAACAAGGATGACAGATCAGCGTTGAGAATTTCCGGTGGGGTTCTGGGTGGCAATGCCGCGGTCTGTTCCGCCCGCCAAAGGCGAATGGCGCGGCCCGGCCCCAACCGACCGGCACGTCCTGCTCTTTGAACAACTGAAGCCTGAGAGGCCCGTACCGTCTGAAGCCGGGTCAGGCCGGTGGCCGGCTCGAATACGGGCTGGCGAGACAGCCCGCTGTCGATCACGCACGTCACGCCTTCAATGGTCAGTGACGTTTCGGCAATGGCGCTGGAAATAACAACTTTTCGAACCCCTGTAGCGGGGGCCTGGATGGCGGCATCCTGCGCCTTTTGCGGTAATGCGCCATAAAGCCGATGCAACTCGACCCCGGCAGGCAAATTATCTTCCAGCAATCGGCCAACCCGTTCGATCTCTCCTTGCCCGGGCAGAAATACCAGGATTGATCCACCATCAGGCCGCCCCAATTCCTGCCGTACGGCGTCTGCCATCGCATTTTCCACGCGCATATCCGACGACCGGTCGCGATGGACAATTTCCACCGGAAATGTGCGCCCCTTCGATTCAACCAGTTTCGCATCCAGCAGTTCTGCAATGGCATCGCTTTCCAACGTCGCCGACATGGGCAACAGGCGCAGGTCTTCACGCAATGCCGCTTGCAGATCTAGGCAGAGCGCCAGCGCCAGATCACCATCAAGACTGCGCTCGTGAAACTCGTCAAACAGCACGGCGGCGACGGATTCCAGCCCCGGATCCTCCGCCAACATGCGGCTGAATACCCCTTCGGTGACCACTTCAATCTGGGTTGCATCGCTCACCCTGTTGTCGAAGCGGATGCGATATCCAACGGTTTCACCGACCTTCTCGCCAAGCAAATGCGCCATCCGCTGAGCCGCTGCTCTTGCCGCCAGACGACGGGGTTCAAGCACGATGATTTTGCGGCTCTGGCGCCAAGCCGTATTCAACAGTGCGAGCGGCACGAGCGTCGTTTTGCCAGCTCCCGGCGGTGCCACCAGCACCAGATTGCTGGCACCTGCCAGACCTTCGATGATCTGGTCAAGCACCTGCACCACGGGCAGGTCAGGCAGTTTCGACAAATCCGGCATGATCAAAAAACAGAAGGAACGAATGAGCTATTATTGATCGAGATCAACAATTTTGCCACCGGCTGCCTCGGCATCTGCCCGGTCATGAGTAACCAGCAATATTGGCAGATCCTGACGCTTTGCTTCTTCAAACACAAACCGGCGGATCTGATCCCGCCTCCCCGCGTCCAGTTTGGAAAAAGGTTCGTCCAGCAACAGCGCGCGGGGTTGCGATACCAATACCCGCATCAAGGCAACCCTGGCCTTTTGCCCACCTGAAAGGGTTGCCGGGTCGCGGTCGAAAAACCCTTCGAGCCCGGCCTGGCCCAACGAATCTTCGGCCAACTGGCGGCGGCTTGCCCCGGTTATCGTTGCGGGAATGGCAAACAACAGATTTTCCCCCACCGACATATGTGGAAACAGCAACGGATCCTGAAACAATATGCCCGTATGCCGCTGATGAGCCGGTTGATTGTTTAATTCTTCTCCATTGAGCAATATTTTGCCGGAGGCTTGGAAATTTGCATCCAGGAAACCGCCGACATAGGCCAGCAAGGACGATTTACCCGATCCAGACTGCCCCATCACCGACAATATCTCCCCTGGGGCAATCTGCGCAGTCAGGCGCAACAATTCACGACCCTTCAGTGCAATCACCACATCTTCAAGTTTCAAACCGGTCATGATGTTGCTTTCATATCATTACGGTTACGAAACAGGAACGCCGGGATCAATGTCGCCAGGGCAAATCCGATAAAGGGCAGCACCATTTGCACAAATGCATAAACGCCGATAATGCGCCGGTTGCCGCCAGAGGCAAGCGCCACGGCTTCCGTGGTGATGGTTGGCCAGCGGCCGCCGCCGATCAGCAAAGTTGGCAAATATTGCCCCACGGAAACGGCAAACCCCACCGCGCTGGCGACAAGAGCTGGCTTCAGTAACATCGGCAGACGCACCTTCCAGAACGTGCGGTTGGGATTTGCCCCCAATCCAAAAGCGACCGAGGCATAGCGCGGGTCCCAGGCCCGCCAGGGGTCCGACAGGGAGAGAAACACATAGGGCAGGACGAAAACCAGATGCACCAGCACAAGCGCTCCCCAGGTGGCGTCGAGCCCAACGGCCAGAAAGAACAGTTGCAGGCCGAAGACGAAACTGACCTGCGGAACGATCAGCGGCAGATAGACAAACAGCAGGGCGCGGGAGCCGCCAGTGCGCCCGGTGCGTGCTTCCCGCTCCAGACATCCCAAAGCCAGGCCGACGGCAATCAGTGTCGCAACCGCGCCGGTCGACAATGTCGTCGCCAACGGGCTTGTAAGCGAAGGCATCACCCGACCCCAATTGGTCAATGTGATGGATCGCGGCAGAATATCGGGAAACGCCCAAAACCCTGAAACCGACCAAAGTGCCAACAACATCAGTCCCGCGAAGATGACGGCGCAGACACCCAATACCACGCCAAGTCCCATTGAGCGGGCAATTCCTTCGCGGTGGAATCGATGCCCAGCATTTCTCTGGCGTGCCACAACATATGCGGCGAGTTTTTCCAGACCCATCCATATGAGAATGGCAGCCACCGTCACCAGCAATTGCAGCAGCGCTCCGGCGGACGCAATAAAGCGCATGGCAATTTCCGGGTCGGACATCCATTGGGTCAATCGCACTGACAGCGGGGGCGGCGTCAATGGACCGAGAATGACGGCAACATCGACAACCGATGTGGCATAGGCAATGACGGCAAAAACCGCCAATCTGATTTGCCGATAGACCAGCGGCCAGGTGACGAATATGAAGCCGCTGATGCGACCATAACCAGCCGCCTGGGCAATCTGTCCGGAGCGGCGGGCATTTGTCTGCGGCAGAGCCGCCAGGGTGACCAGCAACAGAAACGGAATTTCTTTAGCCACCAGACCGGCCATCATTGCCAGCCCCATCGGATCGTTGAGAATGAACAGGTCAGGTGGCCGGCTGCTGCCGGTGAGTGCCGGCGAAATCAACCGAAAGAAAAAGCCCGTCGGTGCAATCAGCAAGGCCAGTCCGAAGGCCGCTGCCGCGTGGGGTACCGACAGCAGCGGTGAGATGAGATGCTGCACCCGGGCAAAGATAGATGTGCCATACCAACCACTGACGAAGGCCACAACAATCGCCAGCGCAATGGCCGTCGTGACCAGACCAGTGGTCAGCGAAAGGAATGCCGAACGGCCAATGCCGGGATAGCTGAACAGGGTTGCAAAATGATCGCCTGTCACCTGATGTCCACCAAGCGCCGGCAAATAGCCAAAGGCTGGCAGCAGCGTGGCCAACACCCCACAGGCTACCGGCGCCAGCAGGACGCCAATTGCCAATGCTGGTGCCAGTCGCAACATGTCAGATCCGGTTGTTAGAGCGCGTCGGGCTCAGGGCCGTTTAAGCCCTAATTGCCAGCACCATAACGGCGAACCCACTCTTTTTCGATAGCCGTCATCCAGCTGGGATGTGGTTCCGGCAACATCGGTCCAAGTTCCTCAGGCTTCAGGGTCGCAATGCCCAGATCAAGGGCGGCGAACTTTGCCTTGTCCGCATCGTTCAGCTTGTCGATATTCAGCACAGTTGGATCGCCCCAGATTGTCGGATCCTGCTTGCGGGCCTGCGCTTGCGGCGAAATCAGGAAATTGGCCAGCAACAACGCTCCCTCTTTTGAATTTGCATTGTAGGGAATGGCGACGAAATGGGTATTGCCCAATGTGCCACCGGAAAAAGTGAACGAGCGAACACTGTCCGGCAAGCGGTTCTGGGCAATGGCGCTTGAAGCTTCTGCGGGATTGAAAGCAAATATGATGTCAAGTTCACCGTCTGCCAGCATCTGCCCCATGGCAGGATAGTTTTTAGGAAATGCCCGACCACCGCGCCACATATTGGGATGCAGGGCGTCCAGCAACTCAAACAGGGGCTGCGTGGTCTGTTCAAACTCATCGGCGTTAACCGGCTGCAACAATTTGGAAGAATCTTCGATGACTTCAGACAAAGCCTGTTTCAGGAAGGTCGAGCCGATGAAATCGGGCGGCGACGGATAGGAAAAACGGCCCTTGTTGGCTGCGGCCCAGGTCACCAGATCCTTGACAGAATCAGGAAGTGGGCCGGATTTGTCTCGCGCTGAATCGTGGAAGAACACCAGCTTTGCGCCGCCCCAGGGAGATTCCATGCCATCTGTCGGAATGGTAAAGTCGACTGTGATCGTCGGCTTGTTCTCGACATCAACATAGGTCCAGTTGGGCATTTTGTCGGCCCAGCCGGGCGACATCAAAAGCCGCTGACGTTTCATCGAGGCAAAGTTTTCGCCATTGATCCAGATCAGATCAACGCGGCCACCTTCATCCTTGCCTGCGGTTTTCTCTGCCACCACTGTGGCAACCGCGTGGGCAGTGTCATCAAGCTTCACATGCTCCACTGTCACCCCGTAACGGGATTTCAGTTCGCCGCCGGCCCAGGCGATATAGTCGTTGATATTCTGCGACCCGCCCCAGGCGTTAAAATAGACTGTCTGCCCTTTCGCGGCGGCAATTACCGAATCCCAGTTTTTCGGATCAGGGTCCGCAGCCAGTGCATTTGAAGCCAGTCCAAACCCAACAAGCGAGCCCATCGCGGCACGCAAAAAATTGCCCAACATCTATTCCTCCAATAATCCTGCGCCCTGACTCATTTGCCGACGCCCCGCGTCACATATGAAGAAGTGTCTTCACAAGCAACCGCCCAAGGGTCACAAAAGATTGTCCAGCGACGACACCAGAGTTCTTTTGGTGCCGTTTCCAAACCCCGTCAGCGCTGTGAAAGAGTCCTGCCGACAGCATCTTTCCAACCGGCATAGCGAGACTGGCGGATATCATCGTCCATGGCAGGTTCAAACCGCCGGTCACGCGCCCATGTCTGGGCAAATCCCGCCTGATCCGGCCAGACGCCGGCACGCGCTCCGGCCAGCCAGGCGACGCCCAGCGCCGTGGTCTCCAGGATGACAGGACGATCCACCGGCGCATCCAGCGTGTCGGCCAGATATTGCATCGTCCAGTCTGACGCCACCATGCCACCGTCAACACGCAGCACGGTATTGCCTTGGCCAGACTGAGCCGCCGGCCAGTCCGCATGCATGGCGTCCAACAGATCGCGGGTCTGGTAACACACCGCCTGCAAGGCCGCCCGGGCCAGCTCATTGGGTCCGGTATTGCGGGACATGCCAAACACGGCCCCGCGTGCATCGGCATCCCAATAGGGCGCGCCCAAGCCTGTGAATGCAGGCACCAGATATATATTCTGTTCCTCATCGGCAGCATCAGCCATCGGTCCGGTCTGTGCCGCATCATCAATGATCTTCAGCCCGTCACGCAGCCATTGCACCGTGGCGCCTGCCATGAAGATCGACCCTTCCAGCGCATAGGTCGTCTCGCCATTGAGGCGATAGGCAATGGTGGTCAGCATGCGGTTGTTTGAAGTCACCTTGTCCCGGCCCGTATTCAACAGGGCAAAACAGCCAGTGCCATAGGTCGACTTGAACATGCCCGGTTCAAAACAGGCATTGCCAATCGTCGCCGCCTGCTGGTCTCCGGCAACCCCGTATATCGGCAGCTCTGCTCCCATGAGCTCGGCTTCGGCGACGCCAAAATCTGCCGCACAGTCCAACACTTCCGGCAGCAGGTTTTTGGGAATTCCAAGGATCTCCAGCAATCTGTCATCCCAGCAATTGTCGCCGATATTATACATCAGGGTGCGGGCGGCATTGGTTGCATCGGTCACATGGCGTTTGCCACCTGTCAGACGCCAGATCAGAAAACTGTCCACCGTGCCAAAGGCCAGATCGCC
The DNA here is from genome assembly GCA_039977975.1 of Rhizobiaceae bacterium. Classification (GTDB taxonomy): domain Bacteria; phylum Pseudomonadota; class Alphaproteobacteria; order Rhizobiales; family Rhizobiaceae; genus Pseudahrensia. The sequence continues at coordinate 452,248 of JBDWCD010000012.1, read as the reverse complement.
TTTTTCAGCCCGTTCGCGAACGCCTTCCACATTGTCCAGCAGCCAGCGCACCTTGGTACCGGAGAAATAAGGGTCCAACAGCAGGCCGGACCGCTGCGTCACTTCCTCTTCGTGGCCAGCCTGCTTCAGCTGATGGCAAAAATCCGCGGTGCGTCGGTCCTGCCAGACTATGGCATTGTGCACGGCTTTGCCGGTCTCACGGTCCCAGATCAAAGTGGTTTCGCGTTGATTGGTGATGCCGATGGCCGCAACGTCCGCTGCTTGCACGCCCGCCTTGGCAAGCGCTTCGCGACAGACGGCAACAACGCTTTCCCATATCTCCTCACAATCATGCTCGACCCAGCCGGATTTGGGGAAATGTTGGGTGAATTCCTGTTGCGCTACCGCGATGATGCCCTGATCAGGGCCGAACAGAATTGCCCGCGAAGAAGTGGTACCTTGGTCGATGGCCAGCACGATACCGCTGGCGGCTGAAGAATCTGCCATTGGGGCCTCCCTTTAATTGCGCCGCACCATAGGCAAAGCCGCTTCATTCGACTAGACATTTGGCATGGAAAACGATCAGCACACAGATAAACGCAAGACTCTGGTTCTGACCGGAGCCAGTCGCGGCATCGGTCACGCTTCTGTGCGGCGCTTTTCGCGCGAAGGTTGGCGTGTTCTGACACTGTCTCGGCAACCATTCGACGATAATTGCCCCTGGCCAGAGGGCGCGGCCAACCATGTTCAGGTAGATCTGGCCGATGCAGACAGTCTCGGCATGGCGGTGGCAGACATCAGATCCCGGTTGGAGGCTGAAGGCGGCCAATTGCATGCTTTGGTCAACAACGCCGGCATATCGCCCAAACTCGATGGTGGTGATCGCCCCAATTCAATCGACACGCCGATGCAGGTCTGGCGCCAGGTGTTCCAGGTCAACTTCTTTGCACCTTTGCTGCTGGCTCGCGGATTGTTTGACGAGTTGAATGCGGCCAAGGGGGCAATCGTCAACGTCACATCAATCGCCGGTGGTCGGGTTCATCCCTTTGCCGGTAGCGCCTATGCCACTTCAAAGGCAGCGCTTGCCTCGCTGACCCGGGAGATGGCAGCCGATTTCGGACCCCACGGCATTCGCGTCAACGCCATTGCGCCGGGCGAAATCGACACTTCTATATTGTCGCCGGGCACGGAAGGCATGATCAAGGATATTCCATTGCGACGTCTGGGTGAAACCAATGAGGTCGCCGACACGATATTCTACCTGTGTTCAGACGCCGCCAGCTACGTCAACGGCGCTGAAGTTCATGTTAACGGCGGACAACATGTCTGATGCCTGAACTGCCGGAAGTTGAAACAGTCCGTCGTGGCCTCGCGCCTGTCATGGAACAGGCGAGAATTGAGCAATTGCAGCTCAACCGTCCCAATCTGCGCTTTCCTTTTCCAGACGATTTTGCCGCTCAAGTTGAAGGCCAGAAGATCGTCTCGCTGGGTCGGCGCGCCAAATATCTGTTGGTCGATCTGGAGCGTGGTGACGTGATCATCATGCATCTGGGCATGTCCGGATCATTCCGCACCATTGATGGCAACAGCCCCGGGGCATTTCACCATGCCCGCAGCAAAAGCCAGGCCCATGATCATGTGATCTTCCATCTGACCCTGCCCGACGGCAGCAAAGCCCAGGTCATCTACAATGACCCCCGCCGATTCGGGTTCATGCTGATGACGTCACGTGAATTGCTGGATCAGCACCAAATGATTCGTGATCTGGGTGTCGAACCTGTGGGTAACGAGTTGAGTTCCGAGCTGGTCGCCAGTCGGTTTACTGGCAAGAATGCACCGCTAAAGGCCGCATTGCTCGACCAAAGCATCATTGCCGGTCTCGGCAATATATATGTGTGCGAAGCGCTGTGGCGTTCCGGCCTGTCGCCGAAGCGTAAGGCCCGCACGCTGGTGCTGAAATCCGGCAAGCCAACATCACGGGCAAATCTGCTGGTCGACAATGTCCGCCAGGTTATCCAGGACGCCATCGCCGCTGGCGGCTCTTCGCTGCGCGACCATGCGCAGACCGATGGATCGCTGGGTTATTTTCAGCATTCATTTGCCGTCTATGACCAGGAGGGAAATCCTTGTCAGAAGCCGGATTGCGATGGAACCATTGCCCGCATTGTGCAGTCAGGGCGCAGCACGTTTTATTGCCCTGGCTGCCAGGGTTGATGCAGATGGTGCTTTACCGACGTTCAAAAGATCTGGGGACGGTGGTGCAGTCGATCAACGCAACCGGTGAATATCTTTGTGTCGATTTCTTCCAGAGGCCGGATTCCAGCTACGGATACGAGGAATATCGCCGCGATGCCGAGACTGGTGAAGGTTGGTTTCCAATCGGGTTTTACAGCGGCAACCGATTTGACACACTTGAACAAGCCAAATCTGACGCTAAGGGTAATGTGGCTTGGCTTGAAAGCGAACTGTAGAAAGAACTCGGGGTCTCCACATGGCATATGAAACCATCAAAGTTGAAACCAATGGCAAGGTCGGCGTGATCACCCTGCACCGACCCAAGGCGCTGAATGCGCTGAACACGACGCTGATGAATGAGGTTGTCGCAGCGGCACAGGACTTCGACAGCAATTCGAAAATCGGTTGCATCGTCCTGACCGGGTCAGAAAAAGCCTTTGCGGCTGGCGCTGATATCAAGGAAATGCAGCCGCTTTCCTATGTCGATGCTTTTGAACAGGACTTTTTTGCCCATTGGGATGGTCTGACCAAGCTGCGTAAGCCGGTGATCGGCGCGGTGGCGGGATACGCTTTGGGTGGCGGCTGCGAACTGGCCATGATGTGCGACTTTATTATAGCCGCCGACACAGCAAAGTTTGGGCAACCGGAAATCACCCTGGGTGTCATGCCGGGCATGGGTGGTTCACAACGCCTGACCCGCTTTGTGGGAAAGTCCAAGAGCATGGACATGTGCCTGACCGGTCGGATGATGGACGCCGAAGAAGCTGAACGCAGCGGTCTGGTCTCTCGTGTGGTCCCTGCCGATGACTTGATCGAAACAGCTTTGAAGGTCGCTGGAAAGATTGCCGAGTTCTCACAACCCTCAGTTGCCATGACCAAAGCGGCTGTTAACCGGGCCTACGAATCGACCATGGCGGAAGGTGTTTTGTTTGAACGACGGCTGTTTCACTCGCTGTTTGCCACCGACGATCAGGACGAGGGAATGGCAGCTTTCATTGAAAAGCGGCAGCCCCAATTCAGAAACCGATAAGTAAAGGTTGACGCTTAGAATTTGCGGTTCTATACCACCGCCAAAATTGGCCTCGCAGGAGAGCCAACGCTTTCGGTTGCGCCACTGCGCAACTTGACACGCACATCAAATTTGAAACGGAAAGGGCTTTTCATGGCCAATACGACTTCGGCAAAAAAAGCCACACGTAAAATTGCCCGCAAGACCGCGGTCAACAAATCCCGCCGCACCAATATGCGCGGCCAGCTGCGCAAGATGGAAGAAGCCATCGCGGCCGGCGACAAGGATGCAGCCCAGGAGCAGTTGAAACTGGTACAACCTGTTGTCATGAAATCGGCATCGAAGGGTATTATTCACAAAAACAATGCATCGCGTAAGATTTCTCGTCTTTCTGCGCGTGTAAAAGCACTTGGCGCCTAATTTATATTTGAATAGTTGATGTTGTCCGGCCAGATGTTGGTCGGTATTAACTCGGCCAATATTCCAAGCCCGCATTTTCACAGTGCGGGCTTTTCTTTTGCGCCGAATTGAGTCCCATTTTTCGTCCGTTGATTAGCGGTTGAAAAGCTGGTCGACCCTCGACAGGCACCGCCGAAGCATAATCTCGAATTTCAACCGGTAAAATGGAGCAGATGTGCATTACAGCAATGTGTCAATTTTTATATTTAAAAATCAGTAGCTTACAATAGGTTAAAGATCGACCCCCTGACACCCCTTGGCGAGGCACTGGCAAAATTCGAGTCAAGGGGGGGATTCGAAAGAAAAAACTTTTAATGCAGGATTTGCCAAATTTGGCCTTCCTCAAATCTGAGTCATCTTGATTCATAAGCTTTTTTTAAGCCGGACATTTTGGACACACCGCAAAAAAAAATTCAGCTCAAGCGAGCAATCACGAATCCCATCAGACTCATCTTGAACAGCCCAAAACCCGTGTATATGCTGGCTTCGGATAGTGAGTTTACAGTAAGAAGTGCTTAGAGAAGTTTAATTTATCTGAATATTTGAACTCAATTCAAATATCAGAACAAGTTAAGTTCTATTTTGGATTTATCTTGATAATTGGCCGCGGTATTATTTGTTCGATACCGTAACTTCATGTGGAAGACGAAATCCATTGCCAGAAAGCGTCGCCCGAATGGGGGCCGTTGGGGACTGAGAAATTTTGGATCGCGGTTGGGTTGCACTGAAAGTCAGATGCCGCCGCAGGGAAGTTGTGTGATGAGTTATGCCGGGGACCTTTCGGTCCGACAATGTTGGGATTTGCTGGGCAGCGATAAGAACGCTTTCATGGTCGATGTCCGAACGGTGGCCGAATGGGCCTATGTCGGCCTGCCAGATCTTGCACAAGACATGCAGAAGATCATTTTGCAGCAATGGCAGGTATTCCCGGACATGGCGGTTGATGGTGAGTTCACCGATAATTTGCGGCAACAGCTGAGTCAGGCCGGTGCGGATACCAGTTCAAAACTGTGTTTCCTGTGCCGTTCAGGCGTTCGCAGCCTGGCTGCAGCAAAGGCGATGACGGCCATCGGTTACGCAAACAGTTATAACATAGCCGGCGGTTTCGAGGGTGATCTGGATGAACAGGGTCACCGGGGCGATCGAAACGGTTGGAAGGCGGATGGACTGCCCTGGCGGCAACGCTAGGTCACAGTCAAACAAACAAGCAAACCCGCTTCGTTCATGGCGGGTTGGATAAAATAGGCCAAAGGCCAGTAAGGAGGCAAACACAATGACAATTTTGGGGAATCTAAAGGCGGCACCTGTTAACGCAACTAAGGGACGCGAACCGACACACGAATAATCCATCATCCATTTCCTGGCCGACACAAGTCGGCATGCCCAATGCGGGTTCACGCGTCATCCACCGGGATGCACGTCACGCAGATAATCGATGTATGGAACAATCATGCCAATATCCAACGCCAATCGCGAAACTTCCGGCAGGCAAAGCCGCAACTCTGACGACCGCTTAGCCAATTCCGACCACGCCGCAGTCTCGAGCGCCAAATCTGGCTCGTCGGCAAAAACACCAATACAACAGACCAGCGGTGCGTCGACCCCAAAGCGCACAATTACCGCAAAACAGGTTGGGCCAACAATTTCAGCCCGCGATGCTCAGAAATGGGAACGTGTCCTGGCTCAACTCAAGGCCCGCCTGGGCCCTGAAGCCTTTGCCAGCTGGTTCGGACGCTGCCGCCTGGAAACCGTGTCTAAAAGCCAACTGACGGTATCGGTTCCAACGACCTTTCTGAAAAGCTGGATCCGCACCCATTACAGCGACTTGCTGCTCGAACTGTGGCAAAAACAGGTGCCGGAGATTCTGCGGGCGGACATAGTTGTGCGCAGCGCGGTCCGTTCCGCAAATATGGAAAATGGCGAGGCCGCCAGCGAAACCAATGGCAATGGTGGCTCCAATATCGGTAACGACGGCTCGCCGGCAGATGCGCGCAATCCAATGCCCGGCGGAACTGCTGGTATGGCCGGAAGTCCTGCAACCAATCGCAGCGGTTATCCCGTTGGTGCTGGAGTTGCCCCGGCCGGTGGTCGTATGGCGACCACCCGCGACGCTGCCGTCGGCTTTGCCGGCTCTCCTCTGGATCCCAGTTTCACTTTTACCTCGTTGATCGAAGGCAGCTCCAACCGGATGGCCTGTGCCGCAGCCCGTTCTGTGGCCGAGGCTGATGGCGCCGCCGCCCGGTTCAACCCGCTGTTTCTTCACGCCAATGTTGGACTTGGCAAAACTCATCTTTTGCAGGCAATCGCCTGGGCCGCCAGTGCCCGCAACTCTGGCACCAAGATACTTTATCTGACGGCTGAATATTTCATGTGGCGTTTCGCCTCGGCGATCCGCGATTCAAATGCATTGTCGTTTAAGGAATCGCTGCGCGACATTGATCTGCTGCTGATCGACGACATGCAGTTTCTGCAGGGCAAATCCATCCAACAGGAATTCTGCCATTTGCTGAACGCTCTGATCGACAGCGCCAAACAGGTTGTCGTTGCAGCTGACCGGCCACCTTCCCAACTTGAATCCCTGGATGCCCGTGTCCGTTCCCGTCTGCAGGGTGGTGTGGCACTAGAGATCAAATCGCCGGACCTGGAAATGCGCCAGGCAATGCTCGATCTTCGCTACAAGCATGCGCAACAGGAAGATCCCAATCTCGATATTCCATCCGACATCCTCAATTTCGTCGCCGGCAAAGTGTCATCATCCGGCCGCGACCTGGAAGGGGCGTTTAATCAGTTGCTGATCCAGCACCGCTTTTCCGAAGGTCCGGTTGATATTGAGGCAATCGAAAAAATGCTCGGTCACCTGGTTCAGTCGGGCGAGCAGAAACGGGTACGCATTGAAGACATTCAGAAGGTTGCGGCCCGCCACTACAACGTGTCGAAAAACGATCTTCTCTCCAATCGTCGAACCCGAGTTATCGTACGACCTCGTCAGATCGCCATGTATCTGTCGAAGATTTTGACCCCGCGGTCGCTGCCGGAAATCGGCCGTCGTTTTGGCGGCAGGGACCACACAACCGTTCTTCACGCGGTCCGCAAAATCGAAAGCCTGCTGAAGGAAGACGATAAGCTGGCCCATGAAATTGAGCTTCTCAAGCGGCTGATTCACGAGATGGGCCAATAGGCGGTCACAAACCGGTTTATCATTTCATCAAAAGGTGTGGGCCACGCTGCCCACCCCTTGATTGCCTTAGCTGGTTCAGCCATTTTGAAAGGCCGATAAGGCTTGCCAAACCCATGATAAATGTGTCCTATCGCAAGCCATTCAATCTCTATTCTACCGGCGCGTTGAGACCGACAAACCGGTAAACACATGCGGAAACCGAGGCCATGCGGGTTACACTTGAAAGATCCAATCTTCTGAAATCTCTCAACCACGTTCAACGCGTGGTGGAGCGCCGCAATACGATACCGATCCTCTCCAATGTGTTGCTGAAGGCCGATGATGGCACGCTGACACTGAAGGCAACTGATCTTGACATCGAAGTCACAGAGACAACACCGGCTTCCATCGAACAATCAGGCGCGACGACGGTATCAGCCCACATGCTCTACGATATTGTGCGGAAATTGCCCGATGGTTCGGAAGTCATGATGGCGGTTTCTGATGACAATGGCCTGTCGCTGATTTCCGGTCGCTCCCAGTTTCGCCTGCAAATGCTGCCGGAAAGTGACTTTCCCGACCTGACGGCCGGCGAGTTCAGCCATACATTCCGCATGGCCTGCGACGATTTCAAAATGCTGATTGACCGCACTCAATTTGCCATCTCCACGGAAGAAACCCGCTATTATCTCAACGGCATCTACTTCCACACGGTGGAAGATGAAGGTCAGATGATGCTGCGTGCGGTTGCCACGGACGGCCACCGCCTCGCCCAGGCGCAGACCATTGCGCCGGACGGATCAAACGGCATGCCGGGGATTATTGTGCCACGCAAGGCTGTCGCCGAAGTTCAAAAACTGCTGGAAGAGCCGGACGCATCTGTGACAATCGAATTGTCCGACACCAAGATTCGCTTCACCGTCAATCAGGTGGTGATGACGTCGAAGCTCATTGACGGCACGTTCCCGGATTATAACCGGGTTATTCCCGCCGCCAATGACAAGGAGTTGCTACTCGACCGCTCAACATTTGCTGCAGCTGTCGATCGTGTCTCCACCATCTCTTCTGATCGCGGACGGGCCGTGAAATTGTCCCTGACGGACGGCCAGCTTGTCCTGTCGGTCAACAATCCCGACTCCGGCTCGGCCGAAGAAGAGATCGCTGTCGGCTATTCTGCCGACCCGCTCGATATTGGCTTCAACTCCCGCTACCTGCTGGACATCACCAATCAGCTGTCGGCCGATGAAACCACTTTCATGCTGGCAGACCCCGGCTCGCCAACCCTGATCCGCGAAAAGGGCGAAGCTGGCGCGCTATATGTACTGATGCCAATGCGCGTGTGATCGCGGATATGGGCGCAGATTTCAGGTGAACCAGAACGGCCAAGCCTCACAAATCTGGATTGAGCAACTCAAACTCAACCATTTTCGCAACTATGCCCATCTGAAGCTCGAACTGGACCAGCGCCATGTGGTACTGACCGGTGAAAATGGCGCCGGCAAAACCAACCTGCTGGAGGCCGTCTCCTTCCTGTCCCCCGGAAGGGGCCTGCGCCGCGTGGCCTATGACAAGGTCGCCCAGCAATTGTCCCAGCACGGTTCTGACTTGCAGGACCCACAGGCCGGCACATGGGCCGTTCACGTCGCCATGCAGGGGGCGGAGGGACCTGTCGAAATCGGCACGGGTCTTCAAAACACGTCCTCCGGCGTCGATCCTCAACGCAAAGTTCACATCAACGGGGCCCTTTCACGTGCTTCCGACGCGCTGTTGGAACATGCTCGAATCCTGTGGCTGACACCGGCCATGGATGGCCTGTTAACCGGACCTGCCAGTGACCGCCGCCGCTTTCTTGACCGCCTCGTGCTGGCGATCGACCCCAGTCACGGACGCCGGGTGGCAGATTTTGAAAAGGCCATGCGCAGCCGCAATAAACTGCTGGAAGATTTACAGGCGGACACCAGCTGGTTGGATGCGATTGAAGGCCAGATGGCTGAGACCGGCGTTGCCGTTGCCTTTGCCCGTGGCGAATTGGTTGCCCTGTTGCGGGGTATCATCGCCAAGGGACCAACCGGACCCAATGCTCCCTTCCCCAATGCCGACATCTCCCTTGAGGGAACGCTGGAAGACCTGCTTGTCGATGGTGCCGCCGTCGACCTGGAAGACAATTTCCGCGCCCATCTGGCAAGAAACCGCGGTCGCGATCGCGCTGCAGGGCGAACTCTGGAAGGTCCCCATCGCAGCAATCTGACGGTGCGTCACGGTCCCAAAAACATGGAAGCCGCCCTGTGTTCCACTGGCGAACAAAAAGCCCTGCTCACAGGTCTGGTTCTGGCCCATGCGCAATTGGTCGGCGATGTTTCCGGCATGACGCCAATTCTTCTGCTGGATGAAATCGCCGCCCATCTTGATGAAAACCGCCGCGCTGCCCTGTTTGACCTTATCGATACAATCGGTTGCCAGGCCTGGATGACCGGCACCGACAAGCCGATGTTTGACAGCCTGGGAGACCGCGCCCGGTTTTTCATGGTTGCATCCGGCAGGGTCGAGGAGGCAGATTAGAGACATGTCGAGTGCATTTTCTCCCGAAGAAACCGAACGCTATGCCCGTCATCTGGTGCTGCCGGAGATTGGTGGTCCGGGTCAGCAGAAGCTGAAATCGGCCCGCGTCATTGTTATCGGTGCCGGTGGTCTGGGCGCCCCGGCGCTGCAATATCTGTCTGCAGCGGGAATTGGTCAGCTGACGATCGTCGATGACGATGTGGTCAGCCTGTCGAATCTGCAACGCCAGATCATTCATATGACGGACAGTGTTGGGGAGCCAAAGGTTGCAAGCGCCGCAGACACATTGGCCCGGATAAACCCCCATGTGCAGGTAACGACCCAAGCCACACGACTGACTGCAGACAATGCCGCCGATCTGGTGGCAGGCCACACATTGGCGCTGGACGGCAGCGACAATTTTGACACCCGTTACCTGATGGCCGATTGCTGTGAAGCGGCAAAAATCCCGCTGATCACCGCTGCCGTCAGTCGCTTTGACGGCTCGATCACCACTCTAAAACCTTGGATTGAGAACAATCCCGGATACCGGGACCTGTTCCCCAACAAGCCTCCCGAAGGTGTATTGCCGTCCTGCGCCGAGGCCGGTGTTATGGGGGCCATTACCGGGCTGATGGGAACCCTGCAGGCATTGGAGGCAATCAAGGAAATCACCGGCGCGGGGGAAAGTCTGGTTGGCAGATTGTTGATGGTCGATGGCCTGCATCTGCGTTTTCAATCAATCGAATACAAACGGCGGGAGGCGGCGAGTTGACAGGCGGCGAAATGAGCAAACCAAAGGCGTTCATATTCGACGTCTTTGGCACAGTGGTCGACTGGCGCAGTTCGGTGGACCGTTTCGCGACCGACTTTTTTTCCCAAAAGCAAATCGACATTGACGGACCTGCATTCGCAGATTTCTGGCGCGGCCAGTATGTACCGGCCATGGCACGTATTCGAACCGGCAACCGGGGGTATGTGCCACTCGACCAACTGCATTTTGAGAATCTGCAAGCCACATTGGATAATTTTGGCCTGCAATCCATGCTCAGCGACGATGAAAAGTGGCGCCTCAACGCCGCGTGGGAACATCTCGACCCCTGGCCTGATGTTGTATCGGGACTGACGCAGTTGAAGAAAAGCGCCATCATCGCCCCCTGCTCCAACGGCTCGATTGCCTTGATGACGAGACTGGCCCGCTATGGCGGCTTGCCTTGGGATTGTATTTTAGGTGCCGACATTGCCAAAAATTACAAGCCGGAACCGGAGGTCTATCTGGGCTGCTGTTCGGCCCTGCGCCTTCCGCCTGATCAAGTGGTCATGGTCGCTGCCCATAATGATGACCTTGTCGCCGCCAGAGATGCAGGCCTGAAAACCGCCTTTATCCCGCGACCGACAGAACATGGTGAAAATCAGAGCAAGGACCTGACGGCCAGCGCCGATTGGGATTGGATCATCAGCGACTTTGCGCAACTGGCTCATTCGCCACAGGTGTGACCCGACGCAAGGTCAGGTTGATCCGACCGCCATTTTTCAAAAGATCGCTGGTATCGGGATATATCTTGTCCACCCCATGAAATGCCAGCCGCGCCGCGCCGCTGAGCATCATCACGTCACCGCTGCGCAGGCGAAAGGACTGGGTCTTACCGCCCCGAGAAGTGCCACCGACCCGAAACAGACATTCGTCGCCGAGCGAGACCGACAGGACCGGCGCGTCAAATGTTGATTCGTCACGGTCCTGGTGCATGCCCATTTTGGCATTGTCCCTATAATAATTGACCAGGCAGGCTTGTGGAGGATGGTCATAGTCGGCCAATTCCCGCCACAGATCGAGCAGCAGAGCCGGAATTTCCGGCCAGTTTTGCCCGGTGACCGGATGGGTGGGCTGATAGCGATAACCATCCTGCTTGTCGGTAACCCAGCCCAGGGGACCAAAATTGGTCATCCGCACTGACATTTTCTTTCCCGTCCGGGGCATTTTGGGCGTGAAGAGCGGCGCCGCCGCCGTTGCTGCGCGGATATTCTCCAGCAGGTCTTTTTGCGCCGATTCATCGAAATATTGTGGCCACAGAAACACACCATCGCGGATGATTTCTGGGCCTTTGGCCTGGTTCGGTTCAAATGGCAGCATTTTCGGTCACATTTTATGCAATATTGCGCAATTTTACGGGCCACAGGCCCCTTGCAGCCTTTCAGCCATCTTCTTATATAGCGGCCAACACAATGACCACTGCGAAGTGTGAATATGCCTCGTAATCGGTCGACAAGTCCTCAATGGGACTAGCGGGGAAAATAGAAAATGGCGTAAGGGGTGTTGTGCCTGCCAGGTTCTATTGACCGGAACGCCGAAAATCCGCTTGCGGATGGGTTCAGCTGGTTCGCATAAACTGGAGAGAAGAAATGGCTAAAGTTATTGGTATCGATCTTGGTACTACAAATTCCTGCGTCGCCGTAATGGACGGCAAGACGGCAAAAGTTATCGAAAATGCTGAGGGTGCCCGCACCACGCCTTCTATGGTTGCATTCACCGATGATGGTGAGCGTCTGGTTGGCCAGCCGGCCAAGCGTCAGGCTGTGACAAACCCGCAAAACACTCTGTTTGCAGTCAAGCGGCTGATTGGCCGCCGGTTTGAAGACAAGGCAGTCAAAAAAGATCAGAAACTGGTCCCCTATTCCATTGTCAACGGCGACAATGGCGATGCCTGGGTTCAGGTCAATGACGACAAATATTCCCCTTCCCAGATTTCTGCGATGATCCTGCAGAAAATGAAGGAAACGGCAGAAGCCTATCTGGGTGAAAAAGTCGAGCAGGCGGTGATCACCGTTCCCGCTTACTTTAACGACGCCCAGCGCCAGGCAACAAAAGACGCCGGTAAAATTGCCGGCCTGGAAGTGCTGCGTATCATCAACGAGCCTACAGCTGCTGCCCTCTCCTACGGCATGGAAAAAAACGACGGTAAAACCATCGCCGTCTATGACCTTGGTGGCGGTACCTTTGACGTATCCATCCTGGAAATCGGCGACGGCGTGTTTGAAGTGAAGTCCACCAATGGGGATACTTTCCTCGGTGGTGAAGACTTCGACATGAATCTGGTCGACTATCTGGCTGACGAATTCAAAAAGGATCAGGGCGTCGATCTGAAGAACGACAAACTGGCGCTGCAGCGGCTGAAAGAAGCTGCTGAAAAAGCCAAGATCGAACTGTCCTCTTCGGCCCAGACCGAAGTCAACCTGCCCTTCATCACCGCTGACGCTTCCGGTCCCAAACACCTGACCATGAAGCTGACCCGCGCTAAATTTGAATCGCTGGTGGCCGATCTGGTCAAGCGCACGGTCAAGCCAATGCAGGACGCGTTGAAAGATGCCGGCATGTCAGCCGGTGAAATCGACGAAGTTCTGCTGGTCGGCGGCATGACCCGCATGCCGAAGGTTCAGGAAACCGTCAAAGACTTCTTCGGCAAGGAGCCTAACAAGGGCGTCAACCCGGACGAAGTTGTCGCCATGGGCGCCGCCATTCAGGCCGGTGTTCTGCAGGGCGACGTCACCGACGTTCTGCTGCTCGACGTGACACCTCTGTCGCTGGGCATCGAGACACTGGGTGGCGTATTCACCCGTCTGATCGACCGCAACACGACAATCCCAACGAAAAAGTCGCAGACTTTCTCCACCGCCGAAGACAATCAGAACGCCGTGACCATCCGGGTTTCCCAGGGTGAGCGCGAAATGGCTGCTGACAACAAAATGCTCGGCCAGTTTGATCTGGTTGGCATTCCACCAGCGCCTCGCGGTGTGCCACAGGTTGAGGTCACCTTTGACATCGACGCCAACGGCATCGTCAACGTGTCCGCCAAGGACAAGGGCACCGGCAAGTCGCAGGAAATCCGCATTCAGGCTTCCGGTGGACTGTCAGATGCCGATATCGAGCAGATGGTCAAGGACGCCGAAGCCAATGCTGAAAGCGATAAGGCCCGTCGCGAGGCCGTTGAAGCCAAGAACTCGGCTGAAACTCTCATCGACTCGACAGAAAAGTCGTTGGAAGAACATGCCGATAAGGTCAGCGCTGAAGACAAGGAAGCTATCGAAAACGCCATTGGCGATCTGAAAGCTGCCCTGGAAACCGACGACGCGGACGAGATCAAGGACAAGTCTCAGGCGCTCGCTGAAACCTCGATGAAAATGGGTCAGGCGATCTATGAAGCTCAGCAGTCGGACGAAGAAGCCGCTGCCGCAGCAGATGCCGCCGCCCATGCGGCTGCGGACGAAAACGTGGTTGACGCCGATTTCGAAGAAATCGACGACGAAGACGAAAAGAAGTCCGCGTAGCTAGCCGCGACGGCGCGTAGGCTGATGTTATTTAGTTCCTCGCCCGCTCCAGTCAGGAGCGGACGGGGAATTTTTCACGGCCATAAATCATCAGTGCAGGCGTAAACATGCAGATGCCACAATCCATCCTCCCATTTGATAGCTTTGCTTCGTCCCCCGGTGGGAATTTGCGGTTTTCAATTTCTGCAATGCGCACGAATAGTGGTTGCACCTGCCCAACCGCATCGCGGCAATTTTTAAATTCGCGGGGAATGCCTAAATGAGCAAGGCAGACTACTACGATACACTGGGAGTTTCCCGGGATGCCGACGAAAAGGCCCTGAAGAGCGCCTTTCGCAAAAAGGCGATGAAATATCACCCGGACCGCAATCCCGACAATGCGGAAGCCGAAGCCAAATTTAAGGAACTCGGTGAGGCCTACGAGGCCCTAAAGGACCCACAAAAACGTGCCGCCTATGATCGTTTTGGCCATGCTGCCTTTGAAAACGGCGGTGGCGGCGGCGGTGGCCATCCGTTTGGTGCCGGTGGCATGGGCGACATTTTCGAAGACATTTTCGGCGAGATGATGGGCGGTGGCCGCCGGTCATCCGGTGGGCGCTCCCGTGGTGCAGACCTGCGATACAATATGGAGATTTCGCTGGAAGAAGCCTTCGAGGGCAAAACCGCAGAAATCGAAATTCCCACCGCCATTTCATGTGAAGAATGCAGCGGTTCAGGTGCCAAGCCCGGCACCAGCCCCTCCACCTGCGGCACCTGCGGTGGTGTTGGCCAGGTCCGTGCCAGCCAGGGCTTCTTCTCCATCCAGCGCACCTGTCCGGCCTGTCAGGGACGCGGCGAGGTGATTTCCGACCCCTGTGGCAATTGTTCAGGCTCCGGCACCACAGAGCAGAACAAGACCCTGTCGGTGAACGTTCCAGCCGGCATTGAGGACGGCACCCGCATCCGCCTTGCTGGCGAAGGCGAGGCCGGCGCCCGCGGCGGCCCGCAAGGCGATCTCTACATTTTTCTATCGATCCGCCCGCATGAATTTTTCCAGCGCGACGGCGCCGACATCTATTGCCGCGTACCGATTTCGATGACCACAGCCGCGCTCGGCGGCCAGTTTGAAGTCGGCACGGTCGATGGTGGCAAGACACGAGTGAAAGTCCCCGAAGGAACCCAGAACGGCAAACAGTTCCGGCTGCGCTCCAAGGGCATGCCGGTCATGCGTTCGAGCCAGTTGGGCGACATGTATATCCAGGTGGCAATCGAGACCCCTTCCAATCTGTCGAAACGCCAGCGTGAACTGTTGGCAGAATTTGAACAACTCAGTTCTGAAGAAAACTCGCCAGAATCAACCGGGTTCTTTTCCCGCATGAGAGGCTTTTTCGATGGACTGGCCGATTAAGGGACGCAAATGACCCAACCCAAAATAGCCGTCATTCCAGGTTCCATCCGAACAGGCTCCTACAATACCAGGCTCGCAGCGGTCATAACCAGGCAACTCAACCAATTGGGTGCGCAAGCCCAGCTGATCTCGCTGGCCGATTACCCCATGCCGATACTCAACCAGGACGACGAAGCGGAAAACGGTGCACCGGAAAGTGCCCGCCAGCTCGCCGCGCTGCTGGGTGAACAGCAGGGCGTCGTGTTGGTCAATCCGGAATATAATGGCTCATTTTCCGGACTGATGAAAAATACCCTCGACTGGCTGTCCCGCGATGTTGGGGTGAAAGTCTACCAGGACCGCGTATTTGCTCTCGCCGCCTGTTCTCCGGGCATGTTGGGCGGCATTCGGGTCCTGTCCCACGCCCGTGACAATCTGGTCAGTGTCGGCGCCGATATGATCACCACCCAATTGGCGGTTGGTGGCGCGGCCAAGGCTTTTGGGGATGACGACACGCTGATCAACGAACGGGCTGCCGGCCTCTTGCAAAAACTCTGCGAAAGCCTGATAGACAGGGCGCGCACTTATATCTGACAGGAGAAATCATGGGCGATTCACGTCTGATTGTTGGCCTCGACCTTCCATCCGTAAATCATGCCCGTGACGTTGTAGATCAGCTTGGAGACACGGTTTCCTTCTACAAGATCGGCCATCAACTGGCCTTTGCGCCGGAAAGAGAAAATGGTCTGCATCTGGCCCGGGAACTGGTCGATCAGGGCAAGCAGGTTTTTCTCGATCTGAAACTTCTCGATATCGACAACACCGTGGCCAATGGCGTCAAAAGCGTCGCCGCAATGGGCGTCACGATGCTGACCATCCATGCCTATCCCAAGGCCATGCGGGCAGCGGTGGAAGCCGCCAAAGGCAGCGACCTGACATTGTTGGGCGTTACCGTGCTGACGTCGATGGATGATGATGATCTGAAGGAAGCCGGCTATGCGATGACCGCCGGCGACCTGGTGCATCTGCGCGCCCAACAGGCGGCCGAATGCGGCATGGGCGGCATTGTTGCCTCGGCTCTGGAAGCATCTTCTATTCGCTCAATCGTCGGCAATGATATGGCGGTCGTCACTCCGGGCATCCGCCCTGCCGGTGCCGATCACGGCGATCAGAAACGGGTGATGACCCCGGCTGACGCGTTGAAAGCTGGCGCGTCGCATCTTGTGGTTGCTCGCCCCGTCGTGGCAGCATCCAATCCACGCGAGGCAGCCCTCGCCATCACCAATGAAATGGCATCCGTCTGAGAGAGGTTGAGACTATGGCAAAAGGTTACTGGATCGCACGCGTCGACGTTAATGATCCCGACAAATATCCCAACTATGTCAACACCGCCAAACCGGCCTTTGAACGCCATGGCGCCAAATTCCTTGCCCGTGGCGGCGAAACCCATTCGCTGGAGGGGCAAAACCGGGCGCGCAATGTGGTGATTGAATTTCCAACCGTGCAGGACGCATTGGACTGCTACAATTCCGATGAATATCAGGCCGCCGTCAAAATCCGTCAGGCTGTTGCCGATTCTGAATTGATCATTGTTGAAGGAGCCGAATGATGGCCAAGGGTTACTGGATCGGTCATGTCGATATAAGCGACATGGAAGAGTATAAAAAATATGTCGCGGGCAATGCGAAAGCCTTTGCCAAATATGGCGGCCGGTTTCTGGCGCGCGGCGGCCAATTTGAAAATCCCGAGGGCAGCTGTCGTTCCCGCCACGTCATTATCGAGTTCGACAGCTACCAGCAAGCGCTGGACTGCTACAATAGCGAGGAATACCAGTCCGTCATCCCGATCCGTGCCCGCGAAAGCGTGTCGGTTGGCGATTTCATCATCCTAGAAGGCTACGAAGGCTGACAAAAGGCCAAACCAAGCTCGGTTTTGTTAAGAATTGTAAAGTTGCAGCCGATTTCTTGAAATCGGCTCGATTAACCCTACGTCATGTGTAAGCGGCGGTCATACTAATCCGAGTACCCCGCACCACAAACTGAGAGGGTTCTCTTTATGACAAACGCCTTCATCCGTCCTGCCTGGACACCTGTAACGATCGCCATGATGATCATTGGTTTCATGATCTTCTGGCCGCTGGGCCTCGCCATGCTTGCCTATATTATCTGGGGTGATCGGCTCGACCAGTTCAAATCTGATGTCAACAACGCCACCGAAAAGGCCTCATGCATGTTCAAGCGCAGCGAAACTTCCTTCAAATCCCACAGCCGTACGGGCAATGTTGCCTTCGACGACTGGCGTGAAGCGGAATTGAAACGCCTGCACGAAGAGCGCATGAAACTGGATGCCATGCGCGCCGAGTTCGACGACTATGCCCGCGAACTGCGCCGCGCCAAGGACGAAGCCGAGTTTAAGGGCTTCATGTCCGAACGCGCCAAGCGCAAGGAAACCGAAGAGGCCGACGACATCGTCGAGGCTTCGGCCAAAAAGCCCAAAAAAGTGAAGAAGTCTGGTGGCAAAACCGTCCCCGGTGTCTGATCACCCGACAACTGCTCACTTCTCTCGATTGCGGCCCGCCATTTGGCGGGCCTTTTTTATTCCCTAGATCGGCTCGAATCGTCTACAAGGTTGCCATGTTGTCCCTGCTCAAAAAGCGCCCTCCCCCGAAATCCGGCAAGGTTGAGCGCTGGACATTGCTGGAAATTGACGGCCGTCAGGTCGATGTGCGGATTCTGGAAAACCCTCGCACGACACGACTGACCCTGCGGCTGGTTCCCGCCGCCAAAGCCCAGGAAAGCCTCAAGGTCACCGTGCCACCCGGCACGCCGGAAGCTGAAATTGACACTTTCCTGCAACGCAATCGCGCCTGGGCGGCAGCCCGTCTATCACGCCTGCCGGAAGTTACCCCCATTGCCGACGGTGTCATCATCCCATTGCGAGGAACCCCCCACCGGATCATGCATTCGGGCATGGGCAGAGGCATCGTATCCGTCGGCATGGAGGATGACGGCCCGGTTATCCGGGTTTTTGGCGATCCCAAATTCACCCCTCGCAAAGTAGCCGACTTTCTCAAACGCCAGGCCCGACAGGACCTGACCAGAGCTGTCGACATTCACGCTTTGGCACTTGGGGTGAAACCAAAATCGATTACCATAAGAGACACGACATCCCGTTGGGGTTCGTGCTCATCATCTGGTGCGCTGAATTTCAGCTGGCGTATTATCCTGGCGCCGCCGGAAGTGCTGAATTATCTCGCCGCCCACGAAGTCGCCCACCTGCGCGAGATGAACCATTCAGACCGTTTCTGGACGCTTGTACGGGATATCTGCCCCGACATGGACGCTCACAAGACCTGGTTGCGCAGCCATGGTTCCAAGCTTCATGCCGTGATTGCCGCATAGACTCTCAGCCTGTTTTCTGGCATCGCCTTCCCATGAACTCGCTTGTCAAGATATGTGGCCTGTCCACCCCGGAATCCGTGCGTGCCGCCCAATGCGGCGGCGCCACGCATCTGGGCTTTATATTCTTTGAAAAGAGCCCGCGAAATGTCTCGCCAAGGCAGGCAGCACGCCTGGTGGAAGATCTCCACGACGTCAAAACCGTTGCCGTCACTGTAAATGCCGATGATGACTTTCTCGATCAGATCGTCGAAGCGATGGACCCCGACATATTGCAGCTGCATGGCGGTGAAAGCAGCGCCCGCGTTGCAGAAGTCAAACAGCGCTACCAGCGCCCGGTGATGAAGGCTCTGGCCATTCGCGAAGCCGATGATCTTGAAAAAATCGCGACTTATGAAGAAGTCGCCGATCTGCTTTTGCTCGACGCCAAACCTCCTCAGGGATCTCAACTGCCAGGCGGCAATGGCGTCAGTTTCGACTGGTCGCTCATCGCCAGTCGCAGCAGCAGGGTGCCAATCCTGCTGTCGGGGGGCATCGACCAATCCAATCTGAATCTGGCTTTTGACTATCTGAAAATGGCTGAAAACGACCTTGCTGGCATTGATGTTTCGTCTGGCGTTGAGAGCGCCCCTGGTGTTAAAGACATCCTGAAAATTGAAAAATTTTTGGCCGCCTGCAACCATCGCAAAAACAAAGACTGAGAAAGACTCAAATCATGAGTGCGCAATCTCCCAATTCGTTCAAAATGGGCCCTGACAATGAGGGACAATTCGGCATTTTTGGCGGTCGCTTTGTCGCCGAAACCCTGATGCCAAATATTCTGGAACTGGATGAGGCCTACAAGGCCGCTAAAAAGGATCCGGAGTTTCTGGCCGAACTCGAATATCTCAACAAGCACTATACCGGACGCCCCAGCCCGCTGTATTTTGCCGAGCGCCTGACTGAACATCTCGGCGGCGCCAAAGTTTATTTTAAACGCGATGAGCTGAACCATACGGGCAGCCACAAGATCAACAATTGTCTCGGTCAGATTCTGCTCGCCAAACGCATGGGCAAGACACGGCTGATCGCGGAAACCGGTGCTGGCCAGCACGGGGTTGCCGCTGCCACCGTTGCCGCCCGCTTTGGCTATCCCTGTCTGGTCTATATGGGGGCCAAGGATGTTGGCCGTCAGTCCCCCAACGTGTTCCGCATGAAATTGCTGGGCGCAGAGATTGAAAGCGTCACCGCCGGTGCCGGCACACTGAAAGATGCCATGAACGAGGCGCTGCGTGACTGGGTGACCAATGTGAAGGACACCTATTACCTGATTGGCACCGCCGCCGGACCACACCCCTATCCGGAACTGGTACGCGATTTCCAGTCGGTCATCGGCAAGGAAGCCCGTGAGCAGATTCAAGAGGCGGAAGGGCGCCTGCCCGACATGATCATTGCGTCAGTCGGTGGGGGCTCCAATGCGATTGGCCTGTTCCACCCGTTTCTCGATGATGATGGTGTTGAAATCGTCGGCGTTGAAGCCGGCGGCCTTGGTCTGGAAGGTGACCAGCATTGCGCATCACTGACGGCAGGGCGTCCTGGCGTTCTGCACGGCAACCGCACCTATCTGCTGCAGGACCCGGAAGGTCAGATTGAAGAGGGCGCATCCATCTCCGCAGGTCTCGATTATCCCGGCATCGGCCCTGAACATTCCTGGCTGAAGGATATTGGCCGCTGCGAATATGTGCCGATCATGGATGATGAGGCGCTGGACGCATTCCAGGTTCTGTGCCGCACCGAAGGCATCATCCCTGCGCTGGAACCCAGCCACGCACTGGCCGAGGTTATCAAACGGGCACCGCAGATGGACAAGGGTCAAATCATTATCATGAATCTGTGCGGCCGTGGCGACAAGGACGTCCACACAGTCGGCGCAGCCCTTGGCATGGAGCTTTAAGTCAATGACCCAGCGTATGACCAATTGCTTCGCCAAACTGGCGGAAGAAAATCGCCCGGCCTTCGTCACCTATTTCATGGGCGGCGACCCGGACTTTGACTCGTCGCTCGCGATCATGAAAGGCCTGCCCGCTGCCGGTGCCGACGTGATCGAACTCGGCATGCCATTTTCCGACCCGATGGCCGATGGACCGTCCATTCAGGCAGCCGGCCTGCGCTCCCTGAAGGGTGGGCACAACCTGACCAAATGTTTCGACATGGTTCGCGCCTTCCGGGAAGACGACGATGACACACCTATCGTTGTCATGGGCTATTACAATCCAATTTATCAATACGGTCCCGAGCGTTTTCTCGATGAGGCAAAGGAAGCCGGAATTGATGGCATGATCGTCGTCGACCTGCCCCCGGAAATGGACGAGGAATTGTGCATTCCAGCGCTGGCAAGGGGATTGAATTTTATCCGCCTGGCCACGCCCACAACTGACGAAAAGCGCCTGCCCAAAGTACTCTCCAACACATCGGGTTTTGTCTATTACGTGTCGATTACCGGCATTACCGGTGCCGCCGCCCCGGAGCCGGAACAGGTTGCTGCATCAGTGGCGCATATCAAGGCGAAAACCGATCTGCCGATTTGTGTAGGCTTTGGCGTCCGCACCGCTGAACAGGCTGCCAGTATTGGCAGGGCTGCCGATGGAGTTGTCGTTGGATCAGCCATCGTGTCGGCGATTGCTGACAGCCTTGACGACGGCGTCGCCGGCGATCAGACGGTCAACCAGGCATTGGCCATCGTCTCTTCCATAGCACAAGGTGTCCGATCGGCTCGCAATTGACGCCATTCCACTATTACAAGAATTAAACTTCAAAATGATGGCTTTTCCGCCCCGGCAAAGCCATAATGTATCCCGATATAACGTTTCATCAGACGCTGACTTCAAGGCTGAATCATGAACTGGATTACCGACTACGTCCGCCCCAAACTGGATTTCCTGAGCCGCAAGGAGATGCCGGAGAATCTGTGGATCAAGGATCCCGATTCCGGTGAAATGGTTTTCCATGCGGATCTTGAAGCCAATCAATATGTGGTGCCCTCATCCGGCTATCACCTGGCAATTCGTGCCCAGGAACGGCTGAAATTTCTGTTTGACGACGGCAAATACGAGCTGTTTAGCCAACCGGAAGTTGCCATTGATCCGCTGAAGTTCCGTGATGAACGCCGCTATACCGACAAATTGAAAGAAAACCGCACCAAGACCGGCGTGGAAGACACAATTCATGCCGGCATCGGCAAGATCCACGGCCAGGATGTTACCGCCTGTGTTCAGGATTTCAAATTCATGGGTGGCTCTCTGGGCATGGCTGCCGGCGAGGCCATCATTGCCTCGATGGAAGAAGCCGTTAAGCGCAAGACGCCATACGTGATGTTCGCCGCCTCCGGTGGTGCCCGCATGCAGGAAGGCATTCTGTCGCTGATGCAGCTGCCCCGCACCACCGTTGCGGTTCAGATGCTGCGCGAGGCTGGACTGCCTTATATAGTGGTGCTGACAAACCCGACCACCGGCGGTGTGTCGGCATCCTATGCCATGTTGGGAGACATACACATCGCGGAACCCGGTGCCTTGATCGGATTTGCCGGGCCACGGGTAATCGAACAGACCATCCGCGAAAAGCTGCCCGAAGGCTTCCAGCGGTCGGAATATCTGAAGGAACACGGCATGGTCGATATCGTCGTGCCGCGCACCGAGATGAAGGACACGATTTCCAACGTCCTGACCATCCTGATGAACAAGCCCGGCATGGCCGCACCTGCGTCTGAATCAAGCGACGGCGAAGACAAAGCAAACGACGATGGCGAGAACGGCGCCGCCAACGCAGACGAGGCCGCTAATCAAGTCGATACCAAAGCCGATGATGCTCCCCAACAGCCGATGGCCGCCGAAAAAGTGGAGCCCAAGGAACCCAAGAAAAAAGAGGCGACTGACGGCGGTCCAGTGATCGATATCAAGCCAGCCACCGCCTGACGCGGGTCAGAATCTCCATGTCGATCGAGGAAACTTCACCGCTGACCGCCGCTCAGCGTATTGATGAATTGATGAAAATTCATCCTCGGGGATTTGATCTGTCCCTGGAGCGAATCCAGGATTTGCTGCGCAAATTGGGCAACCCCCAGGACAAATTACCACCGATCATTCATTTTGCCGGCACCAATGGCAAAGGCTCGGCGATTGCCTTCACCCGGGCAATTCTGGAAGCCGCTGGACTGTCCGTGCATGTGGATACCTCGCCGCACCTGGTCAACTGGCATGAGCGCTATCGTTTGGGTGTCAAAGGTGGTGCCGGGAAATTGGTCGAAGATGAGGTGCTGTCTGACGCCATAGCGCGGGTGGCGGAAGCCAACGGCGGCCAGCCAATTACCGTTTACGAAGTCCTGACCGCGGTGGCATTTTTGCTGTTCAGCGAATGGCCCGCCGATGTCTGCCTGATTGAAGTTGGCCTTGGCGGACGGTTTGATTCCACCAATGTGATGGAAACAACCGACATCAGTGTCATCACACCGGTTTCCATCGATCACGAGGCCTATCTCGGCGATACGCTGGCAAAAATCGCCTTCGAGAAAGCCGGTATCATCAAGAAGGATACGCCTCTCGTCATTGGCCCGCAGGAGGACGAAGCGCTGAATGTGATCATCCGTCAGGCAGCCCGCAACCGGGCAGCAACGTCGATCTCCGGCCAGACATTCACTGCCATGCGTGAAAACGGGCGCCTCGTTTATCAGGATGAGTATGCGTTGCTTGACATGGCCCTGCCACGACTTCCCGGTGAGCACCAGATTTCAAATGCCGCGACCGCCATCACCACTTGCCGCCTGTTTTGTCAAATGCATGGCATTGTGCTGAGCGATGCGATGCTGGATGAAGGTTTGCAGAACGCCGACTGGCCCGCCCGAATGCAGCACCTGACCCATGGCAAACTGATCGACGCTATGCCCGAAACCTGCGATGTCTGGCTGGACGGGGGCCACAATCCGGGTGCCGGTGAGATGATCGCCCAGTTTCTCAGCGATCTGGAAGAGCGTGATCCACGACCGCTGACCATGGTCTGCGGCATGCTCAACACCAAGGACACGAGCGGGTATTTCCGCCAGTTTGAAACCCTGGCCGAGCGGGTGATCACGGTCCCCATCACATCCAGCGACGCGGGTATTGATCCTGAAACGCTCGCCGACCAGGCTGAAAATGCCGGCCTTCCCGCTGTCGCTGCACCTTCCTTGCAACGTGCTTTACAAATGATTGACGGGGCACAGCCGAACCGGGTTCTGATTTGTGGGTCGCTTTATCTGGCCGGAGATATGTTGCAACAAAATGAGACGCCGCCAGTTTGAGTCTCATCAAAGGCTTGACGTCGGGCCGGGTGTCCTCGAATATCCCGCCGGGGATAATGGTGCGATTAAATTGATGGACTCTCTTTCTCAAATCCCCCTGTTTCAGGGTGTTGACGATGCGGCGATTGAAAAACAATCTCAGCGTTGCACCTGGCGCACCTACGAAGAGAATGAGCTGATCATCGATTACGAAGATCTGAGCCGCGATGTCCGCTTTATCCTGGATGGCAAAGTGCGGATCATTTTGCGCATCGCCACGGGCAAGGAAGTTATCCTGACAGAAATGCGCGAGGGTGATTTCTTTGGTGAAATTGCCGCCATTGACGAGGAAGGGCGCTCGGCCAATGTCACCGCGCTGACACGCACAAGAATTTGTGCCATGCCGCAATCGGTGTTCCTCGAGATGGTGGAAACTGAACCCAGCGTCAACCGCACGGTCATGAAGACCCTGGCGTCCCGTTGCCGCAATCTCAATGCACGTCTGGCCGAGCATTGCTTTTTGCAAACCAAACACCGTCTCTATACCGAATTGCTGCGTCTTTCCCGGCCGCGTCTTGGCCATGAAGGTCAACGTTCCATTTCGCCACCACCGACCCAAAAAGACCTGGCTGCCCGCATTGGCACCCGCCGCGAAGTGGTATCGCGTGAAATCGCCAATCTGAAGCGCAGCCGCATTGTCGATAAAACCACCGGTGCGCTGGTCTTATGCGACCTGCCCAAGTTGAACGCCCTTATTTCGGCCGGTTGGGCAGAGGCCAACTGAGCACATTCCTCGACCAGCGTTTCTAGACCAGCAAGAGTCTGGGTCGCATTTCTGCTACCAATTGAACCAATGGCCGCGTAAACGGGGCTATGAGTCGCGCTGTTTTATTTCTGATCCTGATTGGCTTCGGCATCATGTGGGGCGCAACCATTCCGCTCACCAAGTTGGCAGTGGCAACCGGCCACCACCCGTTTGGTCTGATCTTCTGGCAATCGCTGATCTCTGCCCTGGTCCTGTATCCCTTGCTCAAGATCAGACGATCCGTGCTGATCATAGACAAAAGCCATGTCCTGTTCTTTACCACGATCGCCTTTACCGGGACCCTGGTTCCCAATTCGGCTTCCTATCTGTCGGTGTTTCACCTGCCAGCCGGCGTGTTGGCGCTGATCATCGCCCTGGTGCCCATGTTTGCCTTGCTGATAGCCTTGGTAATGCGGTTGGAGCCTTTTCGGTTAAAGCGGCTCTCCGGCGTGGTGTTGGGGGCCATTGCCATCGCCTTAATCGTATTGCCCCAGTCCAGCCTTCCCGATCCCAGCAAGGCGATATTCGTAGTGATCGCCCTGCTGGCCCCGCTCTGTTACGGCATTGAAGGCAATTACCTGTCAGTCAAACAACCTGCCGACACCGGCCCCATCGCCACCCTGTTTGGCGCCTCTATCATTGGCACCGCCGTTTCGCTCGTCCTCGTGCTGGCCAGCGGAACCTTCATCAATCCCTTTGATACCGGCATTGGCCCCTCAGAGCTGGCATTACTGGCCTCCATTGTGCTGCATATCACCGCCTATGTCGGCTATATCTGGCTGGTCGACAAAGCCGGCGCGGTGTTTTCAGCCCAGGTCGCCTATGTCGTCACCCCGGCAGGCATTCTCATGTCAGTGTTGTTCCTGGGAGAACGCAATTCTGCCTATATCTGGATGGCATTGGTGGTTCTTTTGGTTGGACTGTTCCTGGTTCAGCCGCGGCAAAAACCGGCTCCGTCTCAGCACTGATTGTCACTGCCGAATCCGGCCACATTGATACAAAACGCGTCTCGACGCTGAACCGGCAACCTGCTAGGTAATTTTCTTCTGTTTCCCAATTCACAGCGTTGCAGTCATGTCCCTCAATTTCGGTCGTACTCAATTAGCAATCCCCGGACCATCGGTCATTCCTGAGCGTGTTTTGAGCGCCATGCACCGCGCTTCGCCTAACATTTATCACGGTGAATTGGTTGAAATGGTCGACACCCTGTTCCCCGATCTGAAGGCAATTGCCCGCACCAGGCACAAAGCCGCCATCTATATTGCCAATGGACATGGATCCTGGGAGGCGTCTCTCGTCAACGTGCTCAACCCGGGCGATAAAGTACTGGTCATCACCACCGGACGCTTCGGCGAGGGTTGGGGGGAACTGGCACGCAGTCTTGGCATTGAAACGCAGATTTTGGATTTCGGACTGCAATCAGATGCTGACCCGCAAAAGCTGGAAGATGCCCTGCGCGCCGACACCAAGGGCGAGATCAAGGCGGTGATGACCGTTCACGTGGACACGGCAACTTCCGTGCTCAACGACGTGCCCGCCCTGCGCAAAGCCATCGACAATGCGGGCCATGACGCCCTGTTCATGGTTGACTGCATAGCGTCGCTGGGCTGTGACCGGTTCGAAATGGATGACTGGGGTGTCGACGTGGTTATGACCGGTTGTCAGAAGGGTCTGATGACTCCGGCGGGCATGTCCTTCGTCTTTTTTAACGACAAGGCCGAGTTGGCCCGCAATCGCGCCAATCCGAGCTTCTACTGGGACTGGACCCCACGCGCCAATCCGGAGATTTTCTATCAGCAATTCGGCGGCACCGCTCCCACTCACCACCTCTATGGATTGCGCGAAGCACTGACCATGCTGGTGCATGAGGAAGGCATCGAGGCGGCGTGGAAGCGCCACACAACGATTGCCAATTCCATCTGGGCGGCCGTCGAAGCCTGGGGAGACGTTGAGGTGGAAGGCAATAACGGTGCCGGCAGCAACATACCGCTGATGCGCCATAATATCGCTGATCCGGCCAAGCGTTCGACAGCGGTGTCAGCCATTTCCACCGCTCCCGGCGTGGCGGGCAAAATCCGCGCCTGGAGCGAAGAAGAAGCTGGCCTGACCCTGGGCATCGGCCTTGGCCTCGCCGAGCCCGACACGCCTCAATGGGACCAGCAGTTTCGCATCGGTCATATGGGCCATCAGAACGTCGCGATGACGATGGCGGTGCTGGGCTCTATCGAAACGGCGATGGTGGCCAGTGGCATTGAGCATGGAAGCGGGGCCATGGCTGCAGCGGCAAAAGTCCTGGCCGCCCACAACAGCAATTGACCCATTGCGCATTAGCGGAAATCCTTGACTCTGGCGGCGGAACTTGTATGAAAGCGCCAGATTTGAGTGTCTCAAATGTACACCTGATCTGTATCCATCAACCAGACTGGCAAAAAGGTGCTTGTTTTCAAGGTCTTCCCCGCGTGCTGGCAACAGCCCGGAACAAACAAAACTGACCAAGAAAAGCAAAGCACGGCTTGAACACTAAGGAAAAAACGATGTTCGCAGTCATCAAAACCGGCGGGAAACAGTATTCTGTTGCTGCCGACGACCAACTGAAGGTCGAAAAACTCGCCGGTGAACCCGGCGACATGATCCAAATCAACGAAGTTCTGATGGTTGGCAACACCGTCGGCACCCCGCTTGTCGAGGGCGCCATGGTCACCGCCGAAATCGTCGAACAGGGCCGCGCCCGCAAGGTTATCGCCTTTAAAAAGCGTCGCCGTCAGAATTCTCGCCGCACCATCGGCCATCGTCAGCATTATACAATGCTGCAGATCAGCGAGATCCTGACAGACGGCGCCAAGCCTTCGAAAAAGGCAGGCGGCGGCGCCGCCGCCGCGGCGGCGAAGGCAAAAGCCAAGCCTGCCAAGGAAGCCCCAGCCAAAGAAGCAAAAGCTGAGAAAAAGGCTGAAGCGCCCAAGGCTGAGAAAAAAGCAGCTCCTAAGAAAGAAGAGAAAGCCGCCGCCGCAGAAGCACCTTCCGCTGCCGCTCCTCTCTTTACCGCGCCAGCCGATGGCGCCAAGGACAAGCTGACCGACATCAAGGGCATTGGCCCGGTTGCCGAGAAGCAGCTCAACGAGCAGGGCATCACCACTTTTGCCCAAATCGCCGCTTTGACCGACGAAGATATTGTCAAAGTAGATGAATATATGCCATTTAGTGCTGACCAGATTAACGACTGGAAAGCTCAGGCTGCAGAAAAGGCTAAAGGCTAGTCCTCCCGGACGCCTTTTGAAGGAAAAAAGACATGGCACATAAAAAAGCCGGTGGCTCATCCAGAAACGGTCGCGATTCCGCAGGACGTCGTCTTGGCGTCAAGAAATTTGGCGGTCAGGCTGTGATCCCAGGAAACATTATCGTGCGCCAGCGCGGTACCAAGTGGCATCCAGGCGACAATGTCGGCATGGGCAAAGACCACACTCTATTTGCGCTGACCGAAGGCAAGGTAACTTTTGCGACCAAAGCCAATAAGCGCACCTATGTATCCGTGATGCCGATTGCGGAGGCTGCCGAATAACCGGATAACAAAGTTTCATCCGGTGGCTCAAAACCCCGGATGTCATAATACAGACATTTATAAAGGGGAGACGGGTCACCATCTCCCCTTTTTGATTCTGGTGTTCAGATGAGAAAAGGGCAAACCGACGAAAAGAAGGAATGCCAAAATGGATATTCTCGTCACCAGACGTTTGACCTTGAGACCCCCTTTGGACGTGGACGCAGAGGCGATTACCGCCGGTCTGCAGGACACTAATGTGTCCCGCATGCTCTCCAACGTGCCCAATCCCTATACGATTGAGGATGCGGTGAAATGGATCAACAAGGACAAGAATACGCCAGGCGACCTTCGATTTTGTATCTATCGGCAAAAGTTTCTTGGCGTGGTCTCAGTCCGCATCGACACCGAAGGCCATCCCAACCTCGGCTATTGGTTGGAACCTTCAGCATGGGGTCAGGGATTCATGAGCGAAGCTGCACGTGCGGCAGTATCTCACGCATTTCGCAAATTCGGCCATGACCACATCGTCTCCGGCGCCTATGAAGACAACCGGGCGTCCATGACGATTCTGGAAAAGCTCGGCTTTGAGCCGGAACGGGCGATTGTCGACCACAATCCAACCCGCAAATGCGATGTCACCTGCAACAAGGTGGTTCTGACCCGCGAAAGGTTTGAATCCCTGTTCGGGTCGCTGGAAACCAGCGCGGCGGCCTGAAGATGATTTGGAAGTTCATCAACCGGCGACCGTGAAGCTCTGATTGCTCCCTCCGAGCACCAAGCGGTCATGTCCTGCGCCAGTAATATGGTGCAGGGCATGGCCTTTCGCGCGGGCTTGGTCTAAATCAACGTCGCTTCTAGCTCTCGGTACACACATGAAATTCCTCGATTCAGCCAAAGTTTACATCAAGTCCGGCGCCGGTGGTGCGGGCTGCGTTTCCTTTCACCGGGAGAAGTATATCGAATATGGTGGCCCCGACGGCGGCAATGGCGGCAAAGGCGGCGATGTGTGGGCCGAAGCGGTCAACAATCTCAACACCTTGATCGATTACCGCTACCAGCAGCACTACAAGGCCAAGACCGGCGTGCATGGCATGGGCCGCAACCGTCATGGCGCCAAGGGCGGCGACGTGGTGCTGAAAGTGCCCACCGGCACCCAGGTTTATGAAGAAGACAATGAAACGCTGATCTGCGACCTGACCGAAGAGGGTCAGCGCTTTTTGATTGCCAAAGGTGGCAATGGCGGCTTTGGCAATGCCCATTTCAAAACCTCGACCAATCAGGCGCCCCACCGGGCCAATCCTGGTCAACCCGCCGACGAGCGCACAATCTGGTTGCGCCTGAAACTGATAGCCGATGCCGGTATTATCGGCCTGCCGAATGCCGGCAAATCGACCTTCCTGGCAACCGTCAGCGCCGCCAAGCCGAAGATTGCCGATTACCCATTCACCACCCTGCATCCCAATCTGGGGGTCGCCCGAATTGATGGCCGCGGTCTGGTGATTGCCGATATTCCCGGCCTCATCGAAGGGGCGCACGAAGGCGTTGGCATCGGAGATCGTTTCCTCGGCCATGTGGAACGCACGCGCGTGTTGCTGCATCTGGTATCTGGCAACGAAGAGAATGTCGCCGAAGCTTACACAATCGTTCGCACCGAGGTTGAAGCCTATGCCGATGCGCTTGGTGACAAGCGCGAGATTGTAGCCCTGTCACAAATCGATACCCTGTCGGACGACGAGTTGGAAGAAAAAGCCTCTGCCCTGCACGAAGTCAGTGGCGTCAAACCGTTCCACCTGTCTTCGGTTGCCCACCGGGGCACAGACGATGTTTTGCGCGCCATGATGGATCACATCGAAGCGGAAAAAGAGCGTGAACAACCCGAAGAGGTGGATACCCGCTGGCAGAAG
Source organism: Rhizobiaceae bacterium (assembly GCA_039977975.1). Classification (GTDB taxonomy): domain Bacteria; phylum Pseudomonadota; class Alphaproteobacteria; order Rhizobiales; family Rhizobiaceae; genus Pseudahrensia. Next base: position 422,247 of record JBDWCD010000012.1, on the reverse strand, counting down.
ACGGCTTTGGACGAGACCCAAAATGACTGACCTGGCCAAAACTTCCAACGCCATTGCCAGCGCCCAACGCATTGTCATCAAGGTCGGCAGCTCGCTTCTGGTGGACCCGACAAGTGGCATAAAGGAAGCCTGGCTCGACTCGCTGGTAGAAGATATTGCACTCCTTCACAGGGCCGGTACTCAGATATTGCTGGTTTCCTCTGGCGCGATTGCTCTGGGCCGCAAGGTCTTGGATCTGCCCAAACGTCCGTTGAAACTGGATGAGAGTCAGGCGGCAGCGGCCGTCGGACAGATCGAACTCGGCCGCGCTTGGTCGAAGGCCCTGTCGATGCAGGACATGGTGCCCGGCCAGATTCTGCTGACCCTCAACGATACCGAAGGCCGTGCCAGCCGCCGTTCCTATCTCAATGCACGGGACACGACCGAGCGATTGCTGTCTTTCGGTGCCGTGCCGGTGATCAACGAAAACGATACGATTGCCACATCTGAAATCCGCTATGGTGACAATGACCGTCTCGCCGCCCGTGTCGCCACCATGCTGAGGGCCGATCTGCTGATCTTGCTGTCCGATATTGACGGCCTCTATACCGCACCGCCCGGCACTGGCGTGCCCGCCGATTTTGTGGCCCAGGTGGACACCATCACCCCTGCAATCGAAGCCATGGCCGGCAGTGCCGGATCGGAACTGTCACGCGGTGGCATGGTCACCAAGATCGAGGCCGGCAAAATCGCCACCCGTGCTGGCACCGCGATGATCATCGCCTCCGGCAAGCGCAATCATCCCATTGCTGCCATTGGAGAAGGCAAACAACACACCTATTTCAAGGCCAAGGAAATCAAGGCAGGCGCGCGCAAGGCCTGGATTGCCGGCCAGCTGGATACGAGCGGCAATATCATCGTTGACGATGGCGCAGCCCGGGCGTTGAAGCGCGGCAAAAGCCTGTTGCCCGCTGGTGTCGTCGCCATCTCCGGCAGCTTTTCGCGCGGTGATGCCATCACCATCCGCTCTGCCGACAATTCCGTTCTCGGCCATGGCCTGATTGCCTATGATTGTGTGGAGGCCGATCTGATCAAGGGAGCCCAGACCGACGAACTTCCGTCGCTTCTCGGCTATGCGGGGCGACCGGCTCTGGTCCACCGGGACGATATGGCCCTGGTGGACTCAAGCCCGCAAATGCCCTGATATGAACAAGACGACAGAAAGCCAGACCCATGCTCGATAAATCTGAACACTCACAAGCCGATATTGAAGCCCTGATGCAGGATATGGGGCGCAATGCTGCCGAGGCCGCCTCGGTGCTCGCCACGGCCTCCAGCGACCGCAAACATGCAGCCCTCATTGGCGCTGCCGAAGCCCTGCGCGACAATGTTGAAAAGATCCTCAACGCCAATGCCATCGATATGGCCAATGGCGAGGAACAAGGTCTTTCAAACGCCATGCTCGATCGGTTGAACCTGACCGAAGAGCGTGTGCTGGACATGGCCAATGCAGTATCCGCCATTGCCAAACTGACCGATCCTGTCGGTCAGGTCATCGCCAATTGGGACCGGCCCAACGGCCTCAATATCTCGCGGGTCCGCACGCCTCTGGGCGTTATCGGTGTGATCTATGAGAGCCGCCCCAACGTAACCGCCGATGCCGGGTCGCTGTGCCTGCAGGCGGGCAATGCGGTGATTCTGCGCGGCGGTTCAGACAGTTTCAATTCTTCCCGCGCCATCCACGATTGCATGGTGGCTGGACTGAAAGCGGCGGGCTTGCCCGAACATGCCATACAACTGGTACCGGTCACCGACCGCGCCGCAGTTGGTGAAATGCTGAAAGGTCTGAACGGCAAGGTGGATGTCATCGTGCCGCGCGGCGGCCGCGGACTTGTGGAGCGCGTTCAACGCGACGCAAGAGTGCCCGTCTTTGCCCATCTTGAAGGGTTGGTTCATGTCTATGTCGACAAATCGGCCAATCTCGACATGGCCATCAATATCATTTTGGACGCCAAATTGCGGCGCACCGGCATTTGTGGTGCGGCTGAAACCTTGCTGATCGACAAAAACGACGCTGAGCGCCTGGCCGGGCCATTGATCAAGGCGCTGCAGGATGCTGGCTGCGAAGTGCGTGGCGACGAAGCAATTTCGACCCTTTCGGCAAATGTTCAGCCCGCAAATGATGACGATTGGTCGACCGAGTATCTTGATTCGATTATTACAGCTGGCCTGGTGGACGGGGTTGATGGCGCCATTAAACACATCAATATGTGGTCATCCAGCCACACCGAGGCCGTCATCGCCGACGACCAGCAGGTGGTAGAAAAATTCATGAGCGAGATCGACAGCGCCATCCTGATGCACAATGCATCGACCCAATTTGCCGATGGTGGTGAATTTGGAATGGGAGCTGAAATCGGTATCGCCACCGGCAAGATGCATGCCCGCGGCCCGGTCGGTGTTGAGCAATTGACCAGTTTCAAATATGTCGTGCGCGGCAGCGGCCAAATTCGCGGCTAGTCAGCGTGGATCTGATCGACAGACACTATCTGCGCATGCCAATGGCCGGGCGTGGACAGAGGATCGGCCTGTTTGGCGGGTCCTTCAATCCGCCCCATGAGGGCCATGTCCATGTCTGCGAACAGGCCCTGCGAAGGTTGGAACTGTCCCAGGTCTGGTGGCTGGTCACGCCGGGTAATCCTCTGAAAAATAACTCTAATCTTGCACCATTACGATATCGGATTGCCGCTTGTGAAGCGATTACGCCGGACCCCAGAATGAAAGTAACAGCCTGTGAGGCCAATCTGCCAACCCGCTACACGGCCGACACAATTGCGCATATTATCGAGCGCAATCGCGGCGTGAATTTTGTCTGGATCATGGGCGCAGACAATCTCGGTCAGTTCCATCAATGGCAACGCTGGCGCACCATTGCCGAGTTGTTGCCGATTGCCGTGGTTGACCGGCCAGGTTCCACACTGGCACTGCATTCAGCGGTGGCGGCGCAGGCACTGCGCCATGCCCGAATTGATGAAAACGACGCGTCGTTGCTGGCTGACAAAAAACCTCCGGCCTGGACATTTTTGCACGGTCCCCGCAACTCCCTGTCCTCGACTGCAATACGCGCACGTAAAAAGTGAACTCAACATTATATTGAAATTGTCATCATTTGACGCTTATCATGGACCCATCTGCAATTGGGCAGATGCAAAGTGTGAATGGTGATCGTTATTCGGGGAATTTCTCTCCGATCAAATGCCACAGAAAGGCCAACAAACTGAACGCACAAACTCAAACGACCAGACCAGCGCCGGGCAGTGCGCCCGAATCGCTTCTGGAAACCATCCTCGCCAGCCTTGATGATTCCAAGGCGGAAGAAACCACTCATATCGACATCGAAGGCAAATCGCCTGTGGCAGATCATATGATCGTCACCAGCGGGCGCTCCCATCGTCACGTCAACGCGGTTACCGACCGTTTGCTGCGTGATCTGAAGGATGCCGGCGAAGGTACGCCGAAGGTTGAAGGCGTTCCCGCCTGTGACTGGGTGCTGGTGGATACCGGTGATGTCATTGTCCATATTTTCAGACCGGAAGTCCGGGACTTCTACAATCTGGAAAAAATGTGGTCGACTATTGCAGAAGGCGAGCCGGCCTGACACCTGTGCGAAAGCACAGTCGTTAGACGGCGCTCCTGAATGCAGCTGATAATTGCGACGATCGGGCGCCTCAAAAAAGGCCCCGAACAGGAGCTTGTGGCGCGCTATGTCGACCGTCTTGCGAAATCTGGCAAAGCCATCGGCATCAGCCAGATAAAAACCATCGAAATCGTTGAAAGCCGTGCCGCTTCAGCATCCGCCCGGAAGATTGATGAGGCGCAGAGCCTGATTTCCCGGCTGCCGGACAAATGCCCCATTTTCGCCTTTGACGAACGCGGCAAATCTCCCACCAGCCGCCAATTTGCAAAACTGGTCAGCCAGCAACTGGATAGTGGCAGCCAGGCTCTGGCACTGATTATCGGTGGCCCAGACGGTTTGGACTCTTCGCTGACCGACCGGGCCGATAATCTGATATCCTTCGGCGCCGCCACCTTCCCCCATCAACTGGTGCGGGTGTTGGTGCTTGAGCAGGCCTATCGTGCCGTCACTATCCTGACCAATCATCCCTATCATCGGGACTGAATTTCGCCGGAATAATATGGTTAATTGAACCTTAACGTCCGGTGGACTAAATTATCGGCCAACCCATTCAACCCGTTGCTGATATGCGTCTGTCCTTAAAAGCATTATCCCGGTTGCCATCCTGGCGGTGCCTGTTCGCCGCTGGTCTGTTCGCCGCTGGCCTGTTGGTAGTCAATGACACGTGGGCGCAATCGAAGTTCTCCACCCGCCAGTCCACAGAACAGGAACTGGAGGCCGTCACCAATAACATTTCGGCAGCAGAGCTGCGGCAAATTGAACTGAAGCACCAAATTGAATCCCTGGACCGGGATGTCGGTGCCATCAACCGGGCGCTGATTGAAGGTGCCAAGCGGGGGCAGGAGTTGGAGGACTCCATCACTGAAACAGAAAACCGCCTTGCCACCCTGCTCAAGTCCCAGGAGGGGCTGCGAAGCTCCCTGAACAACAAACGTGCCCTGCTCAGCGAAGTGTTGGCTTCCCTGCAACGCATGGGAAGCAATCCGCCGCCTGCCCTGCTGGTGCAGCCCCAGGACGCATTATCTTCGGTGCGCAGCGCAATTCTGCTGGGTGCTGTTGTCCCCAAAGTACAGTCTCAGGCCGCCATATTGCTGTCAGAACTCACCGCCTTGCGGGAAATTTCCGCTTCCGTCACCGCAGAGAAAGACATCCTGACCCGCGATCTGAATGCGCTTGCAGAAGACGAAACGCGGCTTTCCCTGCTGGTCGAGGAAAAGCACAAGCTGGCCAGTCAGTCGCGAAGCGACCTTGTAACAGAACGTGCCAAGGCCATTGAACTGGGCAAAAAAGCACTATCTCTCAAAGAATTGATCCGCAACCTGGAAAGCCAGATTGCCTCGGCAACCGCGGCGGCAAAAGCGGCAAGAGAAGCCGACCTGCGCCGCCAGCAACGAGAAAGCGAACGGTTGGCATTAACCCGCCAAAAACTTCAGTCGGGTGAGAAGGTTGAAACTAAAAACAATTTACTTCCAGATAGTTACAGTCCAACTCGCATCGAACCAGCCATCGCATTCAGCCAGGCCAAGGGGACTTTATTGCAACCGGTCAGCGGTGAATTACTTTTTCGTTTCGGAGAAAAAATCTCCGGCCAGAACAAAAGTCGCAACGTTGCCATGGCGACGCGCCCCAATGCGCGGGTTCGATCCCCAACAGATGGCTGGGTAGTTTACGCTGGCCCCTTTCGTTCCTATGGACAAATCCTTATTTTGAACGCAGGCGAAGGCTTTCATATGGTTCTTTCCGGCCTTGCCGAAGTCAATGTGGAAACCGGCCAATTTGTTTTGGCCGGCGAACCTGTGGGCCGAATGGGTGTGATCCGCTTTGCCGCAGCGTTGCCTCTAGATTTTGGTTCCAATAAACCGGTTCTGACTGTAGAGTTGCGCAAAGACGGCAGATCTATTGATCCGGCCCCCTGGTGGGCCATCCGCAAGAGGTCGCAAAAACAAACTCGCCCGAAGCAGGGCACGTAAAAAGGTTGTAAGAATGATACGCAAAATATCGATGCTAATGTCAGCTGCAGCAGTGGGCGCATTGGCTTCATTTGCCGTTCACGAGGGATCCAATTTTGCCTCCCGTGCCGATGCCGCAGGCTCGGAGACCTATCGCCAGCTGGATATTTTTGGAGACATTTTCGAGCGCGTACGTTCGCAATATGTGACCAAGCCCGAAGAAGAAGAGCTGATCAAGAATGCCATTAACGGCATGCTGCAGTCCCTCGACCCGCATTCCTCCTACCTTGACCTCAAGGAAAGCAACTCCATGCGGGAGCAGACCAAGGGGGAATTTGGCGGCCTTGGCATCGAAGTCACGATGGAGAATGAGCTGGTCAAGGTGATCACCCCGATCGATGACACCCCGGCGGCAAAAGCCGGCATCCTGGCAGGCGACCTGGTCAGTCAGATCGATGGCGAAAACGTTCGTGGTCTTTCCCTGCAACAGGCGGTGGAGAAAATGCGCGGGCTGGTCGACACCCCAATTGAGCTGACGATCCTGCGCAAGGGTGCGGACAAGCCGCTGAAAATCACAATCGTCCGAGCCATCATCGAGCTGAAGTCGGTGAAGTTTCGGGTTGAAGGCGACGATGTCGGTTATCTTGACGTCAACGGGTTTACCGAAAAAACTCTGCCCGGCGTCGAAGACGCCATCAAAAAAATCCGCAACCAGGTGCCGGATGACAAGCTAAAAGGTTATGTGCTGGATTTAAGACTGAATCCGGGCGGCCTGCTGGGTCAGGCAATCGGTGTGTCCAATGCCTTCCTGAATCGCGGTGAGATTGTCTCAACTCGCGGTCGCGCCAAGGACGATGTTCAGCGTAACAATGCCACCCCGGGAGATCTGACCCGCGGCAAACCTGTGATCGTCTTGATCAATGGTGGTTCCGCCAGTGCTTCAGAGATTGTCGCAGGTGCATTGCAGGATCATCGTCGTGGTACGGTTCTGGGCACCCGCTCCTTTGGCAAGGGGTCTGTTCAGACAATTATCCCACTGGGTGGCGACAATGGCGCCCTGCGGCTGACCACAGCGCTCTATTACACCCCATCCGGCTGCTCCATCCAGGGCAAGGGCATCGACCCGGACATCAAGATCGAACAGCCATTGCCCGACGAACTAAAGGGCCGGGTTGAGGCGCGTGGCGAATCAAGTCTGCGCAATTCAATTGAAGGCGAAAGTCAGGACGATTCAGGTTCAGGCTCATTCGCCTATGTGCCGCCGGATCCAAAAGATGACGTGCAACTGAACCATGCGCTGGACCTGTTGCGGGGCATCAAGAAAGATGCTGCCTTCCCACCAAGTCTGGATGGCGTGGTGGGTGATACCGAGGGATGTAAGCGCGTCTAAAACTTGTCAACGCTGACGCCGCCGGAGGTTGCCGCCAATGGATGATCTGCACAAGCCACTTGGGAAACCCGGCAAGGTGCACTCCAAACGGCAATGGGTCATGCCGGCGATGTTTGCAGTCGGAACAGCCCTGCTCAGTCTGACCGCCTATCTGGTGCTCGACGCGCGCGAGGACAGCCGAACTACGGTGGCCGTGAATGACTCCGGTCCGTCGAAGCCATCGGCCGCGACCCGCAACGAAAGCGCTGGTGTGCCTGCAGCTGATACACAAGGCGACGCCAATTTCGACCTGAGCAAAGTCAAGCCTTTGAGCCCTTTGCAACCGCTGCCTGACGAGGCTGGCGGACAAACTGATAAGCCAGCATTCAAACCGGCCAAACCGGCCGCAACCCGGCTGTCCAATTGGATGCCCGTCCCTGATCTGGTTGAAAAATCAGAATTTGGATCGCTGCCGCGCATATCCGACGGTAATGTCCGGCCATTGGATGCCTATTCCCAATCCAGTGGCGTTACCGGTGCCAACCGCATCGCCATCATCGTGGGTGGCCTTGGTCTCAGTCAAACCGGCACCCAGGCGGCCATCAAGGATCTGCCTTCGTCCATATCGCTGGGTTTCTCACCATTTGGCAATTCGCTGCAGAGATGGATGCAAAATGCCCGTCGTGAGGGCCATGAAGTGGTGTTGCAGCTGCCGATGGAACCGCTGGGCTACCCGACAATCAATCCGGGGCCGCGAACCCTGATCAGCGGTGTCGAACCCGGTCAAAACCTGATGAACCTGCGTTGGGCCTTGGGACGCATGACAAATTATCCAGTGGTGATGAATTATCTGGGTGCCGGGTTGACCAGTAAAGCTGCGTCCCTGCGCCCCCTGCTTCAGGAGGTCAGGGACCGCGGCCTTGGTTACATTGACGACGGTTCGGCCAGTGCCAGTGTGGCCATGCAACTGGCTCAGGACATGCGCCTTCCCCATGCGTCCGGCAATATCATTATCGATGCAGAACGCGACGAAGCCCGTATTCGAAACAATCTCAAAGTGTTGGAATCACTAGCCAAGGCGCGCGGCTATGCCATCGGCACTGCCTCGGCTTTTCCCGAGTCAGTTCGGATCATCACCGAATGGTCCAAGCAGGCGGAAAAAAGCAACATCATCATCGTGCCAGTCAGCAATTTGCTGCGAGATTACGGGAGATAGACCCGTGTCCGATGACTGGCAGCACCTGCCCTACCGCCCCTGTGTTGGCATTATGGTCCTGAATCGACAGGGCCAGGTCTGGATCGGCCATCGCCTGGCGGAGGGCAACACGGAATATTCCGGCTCTCCCAAACGCTGGCAAATGCCCCAGGGGGGCATCGACAAGGGAGAAGACCCAAAGCCGGCCAGCCTACGAGAACTCTATGAAGAGACCGGCATTTCAAATGTCAGCCTTTTGGATCAGACCGAGGATTGGCTGACTTACGACCTGCCCGACCATCTGCTTGGCACCGGACTAAAGGGCAAATATCGCGGTCAGAAGCAGATGTGGTTTGCCTATCGGTTCGAGGGAGATGAGTCTGAGATTGCCATCAATCCGCCACCCGACGGCCATAAGGCAGAATTCGATGCATGGCGCTGGGAAGATATGTACAAGCTGCCGGAACTGATCGTCGAATTCAAACGCGACATCTACACCCAGGTGGTCGAACGCTTTTCCCACCTGTCCAAACCCCTGCCGGTCTAAACAAAAAAGCCGCTACGTTCGACGCAGCGGCTTTTTGAAATCTGCTTTCTGGAAAACTGATCAGACAGGCAGAATGCTTGGTTCCAGATGGTTCAGCTGATCCAGATAGGAACGGGCTGCCAGTTTCTTTTCTTCGTCGCCAGCTGCGTGATGAAGATCATATTCTTCCTGAGCGATGCGCTTCTGCTCTGCCCAGGATTCCTGCGTCACTTCTTCCTTGGGCATGGCAAATTCAGCCAATACGGTCACACTGGTCGGTGTGATATCGGCAAATCCTCCGCGCACAAAAAAGGCGCTTTCAGATCCGTCACCCATTTTCACGCCAACCAGACCGGGGCGCAGGCTGGTCATAACGGCTGCATGTCTGGCCAATACGCCCATATCCCCTTCAACACCAGGGATTGTCACCATTTCGGCATCACCCGACAACAGCAGTTTTTCGGGAGAAACGAGTTCGAATGTGAAATTCTCAGCCATGACTTCTCTTGACCTTTTGCGTCAATGGCCGCGCCACAAAGTTACGGCCATCATGAAGCAAAGTTAAACTTAGGCGGCTTCCGCTGCCAGTTTCTGCGCTTTTTCGATTGCCTCATCCATGTTGCCGACCATGTAGAAGGCAGCTTCTGGAAGGTGATCATATTCACCGGCAACCAGACCTTTAAAGCCGTTAATGGTGTCTTGCAGGTCAACCAGTTTACCTGGTGAACCGGTGAAGACTTCAGCAACAAAGAACGGCTGGGACAGGAAGCGCTCGATCTTACGGGCACGCGCCACGGCGATCTTATCTTCTTCTGACAATTCATCCATGCCGAGAATGGCGATGATATCCTGCAGTGCTTTATAGCGCTGCAGTACTTCCTGGACCTGGCGTGCAACTGCATAGTGCTCATCGCCGATAACCAGCGGGTCGAGCATGCGCGAGGTAGAGTCGAGCGGGTCAACCGCAGGATAGATGCCTTTTTCAGCAATCGAGCGGTTCAAAACCGTGGTCGCATCCAGGTGAGCAAAGGATGTTGCAGGCGCCGGGTCGGTCAAGTCATCGGCAGGCACGTAGATCGCCTGAACCGATGTGATCGATCCTTTGTTGGTTGTCGTAATACGCTCCTGCATGGTGCCCATGTCTGTTGCCAGAGTAGGCTGATATCCCACAGCGGAAGGAATACGACCCAGCAGGGCGGACACTTCCGAACCAGCCTGGGTAAAGCGGAAGATGTTGTCGACGAAGAACAGCACGTCCTGGCCTTTATCGCGGAAGTCTTCCGCAATGGTCAGACCAGACAGGGCAACACGGGCGCGGGCTCCGGGAGGCTCGTTCATCTGACCGTATACAAGGGCAGCTTTTGAGCCAGCTGTAGAACCGTTGTTTTCATTCGGGTCGACATTCACACCGGATTCGATCATTTCCCAGTACAGGTCGTTACCTTCACGGGTACGCTCACCAACACCGGCAAATACCGAGTAACCACCGTGGGCTTTCGCCACGTTGTTGATCAGTTCCATGATCAAAACGGTCTTACCAACACCGGCACCGCCGAACAGGCCGATTTTACCGCCCTTCGCGTAAGGCGCCAGCAGGTCAACAACCTTAATACCGGTAACCAGGATTTCAGCCTCAGTAGACTGTTCCACATATTCAGGAGCTTCAGCGTGGATGGCTCGGCTGGAAGTCGCGGTCACGGGACCAACTTCGTCCACAGGCTCACCAATCACGTTAATGATACGGCCGAGCATTTCGTCGCCCACAGGCACCTTGATTGGATCACCGGTGTCGACCACGTCCTGGCCGCGAACCAGACCTTCGGTTCCGTCCATCGCAATGGTACGTACTGTATTTTCACCAAGATGCTGCGCAACTTCGAGAACCAGGCGGTTGCCGTTATTGTCGCATTCCAGAGCGTTCAGGATCGGCGGCAGATCGCCATCGAACTGTACGTCAACAACCGCACCGATGACCTGCGAGATGCTTCCCGCCTGTCCCTTTGGTGCGCTTTTCTTGGCCGGAGCCTTTTTAGCTGCGGCTTTTTTGGCCGGTGCTTTTTTGGGGGCTGCTGCTTTCGCCATAATGTCTAACCCTTGTTTTCCTTGTTTGCCTCTTTCTTCCAGGGGAAGATTGAGTGCTAGAGCGCCTCGGCGCCCGCGATAATTTCGATCAATTCTGTGGTAATCTGTGCCTGACGCTGGCGGTTGAAGTCACGCGTCAGTTTTTCGATCATTTCACCGGCATTGCGCGTCGCGTTGTCCATGGCGGACATGCGGGCACCCTGCTCGGAGGCCGCGTTTTCAAGCAGCGCCCGGAAAATCTGCACCGTCACATTGTTCGGCAACAGATCGGCAAGAATTTCATTCTCGTCCGGCTCGTAATCGTAAAATGTCGAGGCAGAATCAGCGTCAACTTCCACTTCTGGAATGCTTGGCGGGATGATCTGCTGAGCTGTTGGCACCTGGCTGATAACCGACTGGAACTCTGAATAGAACAGGGTTGCAATGTCGAAATCACCGGCATCAAACATGCCCAGAACCTGGTGCGCAATGTCAGAAGCATTGGCATAGCCAACATTCTTGACTTCGCGCAGGTCGACCAGCGGCAGCATGATATCCTCAAACTCAGAGCGCAGCACGTCCGCACCCTTTTTGCCGATGCAGAGCATTTTGACACTCTTGCCGGCAGCTTTCAGCTCACGTGCCTTGTCACGGCCAAGCCGGGCAATGGATGAGTTGAAACCGCCACACAGGCCGCGCTCGGCGGTGGCAATAATCAGCAGGTGGTTCTGGTCGCTTCCGGTACCGGCCAGCAGCTTTGGTGCGCTTGACGTGTCATCGCCAATTGCAGCTGCAATATTGGCCATCACACTGTCCATGCGCTGCGAGTAAGGCCGGGCGGCCTCAGCTGCAGTCTGAGCACGACGCAGTTTCGCCGCCGCAACCATTTGCATGGCCTTGGTGATCTTCTGCGTCGCCTTGACGGAGGCGATCCTGTTTCTAAGATCCTTGAGAGAAGCCATTTGGGCCTTTCCTCACCTTATCCGTTAGTGCTTAAGCAAAGCCTTTGGCGAATGCATCGATGGCAGCTTTCAGGCTGGCCGTCAGATCATCGTCGAGAGCTTTCTTGGAACCGATTTCGGCCAGCAATTCAGCATGGTCTGTGCGAAGCGATGTCAAAAGACCTTCTTCGAATGGACCAACCTGGTTGACTGCCAGCTCATCGAGATAACCGTTCACACCAGCGTAGAGAACAGCAACCTGCTCTTCTGTTTTCAAAGGTGAGAACTGCGCCTGTTTGAGCAGTTCAGTCAGACGGGCTCCACGGTTCAGCAGGCGCTGGGTGGAGGCATCCAGGTCGGAACCGAACTGAGCAAAGGCGGCCATTTCACGATACTGGGCCAATTCACCCTTGATCGAACCGGCAACCTGTTTCATCGCCTTCACCTGAGCAGCAGACCCGACACGGGACACTGACAGACCAACGTTCACAGCAGGGCGAATACCCTGGAAGAACAGGTCGGTTTCAAGGAAGATCTGACCGTCGGTGATCGAAATCACGTTGGTTGGAATAAAGGCCGACACGTCGTTACCCTGGGTTTCAATAACCGGCAGAGCGGTCAGTGAACCAGCGCCATTGTCTTCGTTCAGCTTGGCCGAACGTTCCAGCAGGCGTGAGTGCAGGTAGAAAACGTCACCAGGATAGGCTTCACGTCCAGGCGGACGACGCAGCAGCAGAGACATCTGACGGTAAGAAACGGCCTGTTTGGATAGGTCATCGTAACCGATCAGGGCATGCATGCCGTTGTCACGGAAATATTCACCCATGGCGCAGCCGGTGAACGGCGCCAGATACTGCATCGGAGCAGGATCGGAAGCGGTCGCCGCAACAACGATGGAATAATCCATGGCGCCGCGCTCTTCGAGCACTTTAACAAACTGGGCAACAGTCGAACGCTTCTGACCAATCGCAACGTAGACGCAATAAAGCTTGTCGTTTTCGTTGTCGCCAGCATGCGCCGGTGCCTGGTTCAGGAAGGTGTCGAGAATGATCGCGGTTTTACCGGTCTGGCGGTCACCAATGACAAGCTCGCGCTGGCCACGGCCAACCGGGATCAAAGCGTCAATCGCTTTCAGGCCGGTAGCCATCGGCTCATGCACCGATTTACGTGGGATGATGCCGGGGGCTTTAACATCCACACGGGCACGCTGCTTGGACTTGATCGGTCCCTTGCCGTCGATCGGGTTACCCAGACCGTCAACAACGCGACCCAGCAGCTCTTTGCCAACTGGAACATCAACGATGGCGCCGGTCCGCTTAACGGTGTCGCCTTCTTTAATGCCACGGTCATTGCCGAAGATAACAACACCGACATTGTCAGCTTCCAGGTTCAGGGCCATGCCCTGAATACCACCTGGGAATTCGACCATCTCACCAGCCTGGACTTTGTCCAGACCGTAAACACGGGCGATACCGTCACCAACGGACAGAACCTGTCCTACTTCAGAGACTTCCGCCTCTTTGCCAAAATTTTTAATCTGGTCTTTCAGAATTGCGGAAATTTCCGCAGCACGAATATCCATCTAGCCGACCTCTTTAAGTGCGAGCTTCAAGGAAGAGAGTTTGGTTTTGATTGATGTGTCGATCTGGCGTGAGCCAATCTTCACAATCATGCCGCCCAAAAGCGACGGATCAACCGTCACATCAAGCGCCACATCTTTGCCGACCACGCCTTTCAGCGTTGTCTTCAACTGTTTTGTCTGATCGGCGGTGAGCTTCTGTGCGACAGTAACCTGCCCGCTCACTTCTCCGCGGTGTTCTGCCAGTCTCTGGCGGAACGCAATCAGCATATCAGGGACTGCAAACAGGCGTCTGTTGCCTGCAACAACCCGGATGAAATTTCCAGCAAGGCCGCCGATCTTAGCTTTGGTCAGCACGGCATCGACCGCCGCGACCTGATCGTCTGCTGTAAATACGGGGGATTTGACCAGCCGCATCAGATCCTCACTGCCTTTCAGCAGGTCATCGACGCGATTTAGGTCTTTTTCTACGGCCGCAATCTCGTTTTCAGAAACGGCCAATTCAAACAACGCAGACGCATAGCGTTCTGCCACTCCGGAAATCTGGCCGGATGCTGAGGAAGAGGTATCTGCCAAAGGTCGATCTTCTTAAGCGTTTCGTCAGGGCACATTTGGCGACTTTTGCCGATGAACCACTGATCCTGGATGTAAATGTTGTTTTCGCCCAGACCACAGCTGCAGCCCACGGCAAAATCGAGCCTCCCCTAGCACGGGTTTTTTAGACTCGCAACAGGGGGAGGGAAGGCTTTTATACTGCTTTTTGCCTATCCGGTCGATTCATAGCGATTCAGGGCCGAATCCCGGTCAAATTCGAATTGAATCCCAGTGCTTCCTTTGGATAAAGCGGGGATAAACTAAACCAGGCCAAAGGCCTCAAGCGCAAAACGCAGGGGAAAATAGGCCCCCAGCGCCTCGATAAGTGTGGCAATCAGACAATGTGGGCCATAGGCACGGTCAAAGACGATGGAAATGAGTCGCCCCAAAACCGCCCCCAGAAACGCCAGTCCGAGAGCAAAATAGGTAAACGGCTGGGCCAGCAAGATACAGGCAATGCCCAGTCCCAGCCACATTCCGCCAAAAGCGCCGCGCAATTCCGATACGCCCTTATTGGTGTCACCGCGGACCGCAAGCCCCAAAAACTGGGCAAATGTCCTCGGAAACAGCATCATAATCAGGCCAACAAGGATGGTTGTCAGCGCCGTGAGCCAGGCCAATCTTTCTGACCAATCATCTGGGAAAACAATTTCGATCATCTGCAAACACCATGCTGAGGGATTCGCCCACAGTATTAGCGGTCCAGCGGCTCGCTGGCTTCGGCAATAAATTTCATGCACAGGCAATTGGTCCACGCCACAACCAGTCAAAATAGCCGCTGGTCTTGACGACTCGGTTCCACTAGCTTGGCGTGATGAAAGTTGACGCCGCCAACCGACGCCTTGGTGCTGTACTCGCTGCCGATGTGGTCGGATATTCCCAACTCATGGGCGCAGATCAGTCGGGCACGATCGAAGATCTGCGCCAAATGCGCGCGGATCTTTTCGATCCGACTGTCGTTCACCATCGTGGCACGATTATCAAGCGAATGGGCGATGGCTGGATCGTGGAGTTCCCCTCCATCTCGGACGCCGCCGCCTGTGCAATTGCGATACAGGAACACCTGTCGGACCACGCCACGTTAAAACTGCGAATCGGCATACACATCGGCGAAATCGTGACCGAAGGAGACGACTTTTTCGGCGAGGGCATCAATGTGGCAGCCCGGCTAGAACCGCTGGCAAACGCAGGATCAATAGCAATTTCCGATACCGCTCATAACAGTCTGGATGGAAAGCTCGCTAAGCTGTTTTCTGGTGGCGAATCGCACAATTTGAAAAACATTGACCGTCCAGTTTCAGTCTGGACCTGGCCAGTTGGTCGGAACCATCGGCCAAACAGCAAAAAACCCGCCGGCACGCCGCGCGAAAGACCGGCAATCGCTGTTTTGCCGTTCCAGAACATGTCGGGTGATCCTGAAAAGGAATTCTTTTCAGACGGGATCACCGAAGAATTGGTCATGGCCCTGTCAAAAATACGCGACTTTTTTGTCACCGATCGCAGCACTACTTTCGCCCTTAAGGGGTCGCAGGAAAGCATCCAGGCCATCGCTGAGAAATTAGCCGTCCGCTACGTGCTGCAAGGAAGCGTGCGGGCGGCAGGAAACCGCATTCGAGTGAGCGCCCAACTGATAGATGCCGGCAGCGGCACGCAAATCTGGAACGAACGGTATGATCGCGAACTGGATGACATATTTGAAATTCAGGATGAAGTGACAGCCAGCCTGGTGGGTTGCCTTGCGCCGGAGCTCTACGCCGCTGAACATGCCCGCCTACTGCGAAGCACGCCCCAGAGTTTAGACGCCTGGGAGTGCTTTATCAGGGCACTGCACCTTTATGGCCAGCAATCGCGTTCCGGCAGCGAAGAGGCTATTACTCTGTTGGAACAGGCGATTGAACTGGATCAGAACTACTCCCAGGCTCTCGGCCTGTTTGCTACTGTATTGACCTGGCGGGCGATCCAGCGCTGGGAACCATTTGACGAATCGTTAGAAAAGGCCAAGGCCGCTGCCGATCGGGCCATTCTAGCGGACACCAACGACCCCTGGGCATCGATCGGCAAAGGCTACGTTTCAACCGCCGCAAGAGATTCCAAGGCAGCGATAATGAATTACGGGCGCGCGGTCGATCTGAGCCCCAATTTCGCTTACGCCCATTCCCTGCTCGGAGTTGCAAATGCTTATGCAGGAAACGCAGAACTGGGGCTTGAGCACATCAACAAAGCAATGAGATTGAGCCCCCAAGACACGTTCATCGACAAGTTTTACCTCTATCGCTCGGTTGCCCATTTTCAGGCCGGCAATTATGTCGAAGTTATCGCCGCCGCAAGCACCGCCATTGAACTGAAACCAGAACATGCAAGCTCTTACATGTTTCTGACCGCCGCATACGCGCTTGAAGGTGAATTGGAGCTGGCCCAGAAGGCTCTCAAATCCTATGTGGAGTTGGTGCCAAATGCTAAAGTTAGCGTCATCGAAGGCAATGTCGCCTATACCACCTTGGCTGACAGGAAGCACATTGCTGAAGGACTGGCGCTGGCAGGTTTGGAATAGCAGCGAATTCCGTCAGATCGCCGGTGTTGATCTAATTTAACCGGTGAATATCAGACCAGCCACGGTGACACAGCAGCCAATGCTGACACACAAACAATAGCCACAACCAACATTGCAAAAACCGGCTTCCCGACTGCCGGTTTCACCACTGGCTGCCTGTGTGGTCTGATTGATTTGTCAGAACTTCCAAAACAGACACCGCTCTCGCCGCTTTCGCCGCTCCACGGATCCAGCTTCAGACGCATGGCAACGGCGTGATCATAATAGCACATGGGAAATCCTCCTGTTTCCCCTATTCTAGCGATCACTCCTGACACCGGTTGTCAGGAGCTTGTGCTATCTTGTCAGCAGAAACCGAAACACTGTTGGAGGCCGGAGCCATGTCGCGATCAAGCCGACTGTTCGAGATCATCCAGATATTGCGAGCGGCCAACAAGCCTGTGCGGGCTCGGGATCTCGCCGAATCGCTTGAGGTGTCAGAACGCACCATCTATCGCGACATCTCTGCCCTGCAGGCCATGCAGACACCGATCGAAGGGGAGGCTGGCATCGGCTATATCATGCGCGGTGGTTATGACCTGCCACCGCTAAATTTTGATCAGGAAGAAATCGAAGCTTTGCGGGTGGGGTTGCTGATGCTGTCGCGAACCGGCGACAGCAATTTGCAACAGGCTGCCCAACGCATTTGTGAAAAGATCGACGCCCTGCAGGACCGCGCTGACTGGCTGCAGGTGTCGCCCTGGGGAGCGCCACTGGATGATCCTGAACTGGGCTGTGTTTCAATGGCCACATTGCGATCTGCGATTCGCAGCGAAACCAAGCTGAAACTGACCTACCGGGATGAACATGGTCACGAGACCATAAGGACAGTGCGGCCGGTTTCTCTGGTCTACCACCTGGAATGTGTGCTGTTGATTGGTTGGTGCGAATTGCGCAATGCATTGCGGCATTTTCGCACCGACAGACTGTATGGTTGCGACGTGCTGGACGCCCATTTCACCGGCGAAAGCGGCACGTTGCGAAAGCTGTGGCTGGACCAGTTGGAATGGAAAATGGCCAAACCTGGGACAATCCGCACCGCCTGACTTGTTGATCTCTTGGCGCTGCGACGATATGCGGAGGGAATCCAAAGCCCTGGCGAACCGGAGTCCGCATCCATGGCCCTGTCAGATTTAGGCACCAGCCTGAAGCATCAGTTCAGTATTCACTGGGATTCATCCTGGGCGGCATTGCGAGCCACGCCGCTTCTTGTATACGTGCTGCCGTTTCTGGCTGCGGCGGTAATATTGCTGGTTCGCCCTACATCGGTGGGATGGGTAACGGAAAAACCGGTGCAGGAATTGATTGCACCCACCATATTGGCGATGGCAGCCGGGTCGGTGCTGTTTGTCTATTACTGGACACGGGCAAAATTCGCTCTGATGCTGGCGCTGTTCGTCTGGGCGCTGTTTTTGCGTGAACTGCATTTTGAGTTCATGAACGGAGGTATCCTGTTTGCTCTGGCCGGACTGATGTGGTGGCTGTCAAATGTCCGCGAGGAATTGGTAGGGTGGCTGAAAGTCTATTGGATCCGCCTTTGGTTGGCCGGTTCCTTCTTCACCTATTTCATTTCCGATATGATGGACCGACACCTGTTTTCGTTTTTGCCCCACTACGCCTCCTGGCACGACAATGTGGAAGAAAGCCTGGAATCAATTGGCCATCTGATGGTGTTTGCCCTGGTTTTCACAACCCTCAAGGTCGCCGGCGACATTGTTGCAAAAAAACACTAGGCCCTTGTTGTTGCTACAGAAAACTCTGCGGATCCACGTCGATTTGCACCCGGATCTGACCGCGTTCCTTTGGACCAGCCTGTATCCAATCGCGAATATAGGACTGCACGTCAAATTGTCGCGGTGCATGGACCAGCAACCGATAGCGGTGGCGGCCCCGCACCAGCGCCATGGGGGCTTCCGCCGGTCCCAGCAGAAATGCCTCAGATGACGCTGGCGCGGCCTGTTTCAAAGCACGGGCGTGGCTTTCCGCCTCCCGCTTGTCAGGGCCGGATATGATCAGCGCAACAAGGCGGGCAAAGGGTGGCAGCGACGATTGGCGGCGCATGGCTATTTCGCGCTCATAAAAGGCCTCCCTGTCGCCAGCGACGATTGCAGAGATAACCGGATGTTGGGGATTGTAGCTCTGCAACAGACCAACTGACTTGCCACCCTCCCGGCCGGCCCGGCCGGTGACTTGCGATAACAGCTGAAAAGTGCGCTCGGCGGCGCGCGGATCGCCATTGGCCAGACCCAGGTCAGCATCAACCACACCAACACAGGTCATCTGCGGAAAATTGTGCCCCTTGGCGACCAGTTGGGTACCAATGACGATATCGATTTCACCCTTGGCGATCGCGTCCAGTTCCAGTCGCAGCCGCGACACCCCGCCCGCCATATCGGAAGACAATACGATAATGCGGGCTTCGGGGAAAAGTTCGTCGACTTCCTCGGCCAATCGCTCCACCCCGGGGCCACAGGCAACAAGATGATCCAGCGTGCCGCAATTTGAGCAGGCTTCTGGCACCGGTTCGCTATGGCCACAATGGTGACACTGCAGCTGGTTGCGGAAGCGGTGTTCCACCAACCAGGCAGAGCAATTTTTGCACTCAAATCGGAAGCCGCAGACCCGGCACAGGGTCAGGGGCGCATAGCCGCGACGATTGAGAAAAAGCAGCGCCTGTTCATCACGCTCCAGGGAAGCTTTCATTGCATCGAGCAAGACCGGTGACAGGAACTTGCCCCGTGGAGGCGGATGGGCCCGCATATCGATTGTCGACAAATCCGGCAAGACAGCATCGCCGTGGCGGTCGCCCATTTTGACGTGGCTGTAGCGGCCCGAATCGGCGTTGACACGGCTCTCAATACTGGGAGTAGCCGATGACAAAATGCAGGAGAATTTGCCAATCGAAGCGCGCACCACGGCCATGTCCCGGGCGTGGTAAAATACCCGATCTTCCTGCTTGTAGGCGCTGTCGTGCTCCTCATCGACAACGATCAGGCCGAGTTCCTTAAAAGGCAGAAACAGCGCCGAGCGGGCACCGGCAATCACTCTTACCTGCCCCGTCGCCACCTGCCGCCAGACTTTTTCACGCATTTTTGGCGCCAAACCGGAATGCCACTGACCCGGCGGCGCACCAAACCGCGCTTCAAAACGCTCCAGAAATGAAGTCGTCAGGGCGATCTCCGGCAATAGGATCAACACCTGCTGCCCCTGATCAAGGGCGGTGGCGACGGCTTCGAAATAGACTTCCGTTTTACCCGATCCGGTCACCCCATCCAGCAGCGAGCAAGAATAGGCCTCTGCCCGAACATTCGCGGTCAGTGATTTGGCGGCCTCGACCTGTTGGGGGCTGAGTTCGGGGACTGCAAAACCGGTTTCGGGCAAAGCCACCACCGCTGGTGCGGGTATCTGGATGGTCTCAAACAGACCCTGTTTCAACAATCCGTCCACCACCGATGTGGAAGTTCCCGCCGCGTGGGCAAGACCTGATCGTGTCCAGGCAAGAAACTCACCTTCGTCTTCGTTTTCTCTGACCAATTCCAATACCCGGCGCCTTGCATCGGTCAGCCGTTCCGGCTCACCTCCCACAAACCGCAAACCTTCAAGCGGTGCTTCAGGCTCAAGCGCCCCGGGCGCCCGCAGCACCGAGCGCAACACCATGCCCGGCGGCGAGACGGTGTATTCTGCCAGCCAGTCAACGAATTTACGCATATGACCCGACAATCTTGGGCAATCGAATTTGAGCTCGACGGATCTGAGCTTTTTGGGATCGATCGAATCACCACTGCCGCCGCCCTCGCCGCCCTCGCCGCCGCCGCTCCAGACGACGGCTGCGACTTTTCTGGGGCCCAGCGGCACCTGAACGAAATCACCAGGCGCCAGCTGCATATCCTCGGGAACGCTGTAGGAATAGGGCCGCGGCGCCGGGATCGGCAGCAGCACCGAAACAACCTGTAAGCGGCCGGGAAGGTCCAGTTCGAGTTCCATTAATGACCGGGTCCCAATATTTGATCTTTTCTGACGTGACCTTGCCACAAGCCTCAGCTATGACAGGCGCAAACGTCGTTCAACTATGGGCGATAACAAACGGAGACGCACCCATGAAATTCTTTCTCGATACCGCAGATGTGGATGAAATCCGCCAGTGGAGCCAGACCGGCCTGTTAGACGGTGTCACCACCAATCCATCGCTGATTTTGAAGTCCGGTCGCGACATCAGGGAAGTGCTGGCTGAAATCTGTGACATTGTTGATGGAGATGTCTCCGGTGAAGTCGCTGCCACGGATTATGACACCATGCTGAAGGAAGGCCGGGAACTGGCCAAGATCGCCAGCAATATCTGCATCAAGCTGCCCACAACAATGGATGGTCTTCGGGCCTGCAAAACGTTGGTTGATGAAGGTTTCAAGACCAATATGACCCTGTGTTTCAGTGCCAACCAGGCGCTTTTGGTAGCCAAGGCCGGAGGCACCTATGTGTCGCCCTTTATTGGACGGCTGGACGATATGGCGATCGACGGCATGGAGTTGATTGAAGAAATTCGCCAGATTTTCGACAATTATGATTTCGACACCGAAATCCTTGCGGCATCGATTCGCACGGTCAACCACGTCAAGGATTGTGCATTGGCCGGCGCCGATGTTGCCACCATGCCAGCAAGCACGATTGAAAAACTGGTGAAGCACCCGCTGACCGATGCCGGCCTTGCCGCCTTCCTGGCAGATTGGGAAAAGACCGGCCAGAAAATCTGACCCTTACATTTAGCAGTCAAACACTTTACGGGGCGGCCGCTTTGGTCGCCTCGGTTTAAACCCAATCCTAACCTAAGGCTGCCATTGTGGCGGCCATGGAATCTGAGTCTCAAATATTGGTTTATGCCGCACCCTGTCTACTGAAGGCATTGGGCCGGTGGACCGATCATTTAAAATCTGAACGACGCCTCGCCACTAAAACCCTTGACGCCTATGAGCGGGATCTGCGGCAGTTTTGTCATCATCTGACCGACTATCTGGGTCATCCGCCGAAAAAGTCCGATTTTGCCGATTTGAAGCCTCTGCACATGCGGGGATATCTGGCCCGGCGGCGAGAGGCTGGCAGTGGTCCGCGCACCCTGGCCCGAGACCTGGCTGGCATCCGATCATTCGTGCGGTTTCTGGAGCGGCGAGGCGAGGCCTCCAGCGCCGGGCTAACCGCTATGCGGGCACCGCGGCAACCGTCGACGCTCCCCAAGCCGGTGGGCGCGCAGGAGGCGGCACAACTGGTCAGCCTGGATCAGCAAATGCATGGGGAACCATGGATTGCCGCCCGCGATGCGGCGATCATGACCCTTCTCTATGGGTGTGGCTTGCGTATTTCCGAGGGGCTTGGTCTGACCGGCGAGGATTTTCAGATTGCCGATCTGACAAACCCGAGTGTTGGCACCCGTTCACTCCGCATTCTGGGCAAGGGTGGCAAGACCCGGTTGGTGCCGTTGCTGCCGATTGTCGGACAGGCGATCGAAACCTATCTGCGTCTGTGTCCCTATCAGCTTGAACGCAATGATCCGCTGTTTCGCGGTGCCCGTGGCGGTGTTGTGCAACCGGCGATCATCCAGCGATCCATGCGGGTAATGCGCAGCTCTCTGGGTCTGCCTTCGACGGCCACTCCGCATGCCATGCGTCATTCCTTTGCCACACATTTATTGGGCAATGGCGGCGATCTGCGCACAATTCAGGAATTGCTGGGGCATGCCAGCCTGTCGACCACCCAGAAATATACCGCCGTCGATACCGACGCCCTGTTGAAAACCTGGAACACCGCTCACCCCCGGGCTTAGGGGTGCAGGAGATAGCATGAAAAGAACGATCCACCGCTTCGCATTGGCGCTTGCCCTCACCATGGCCTCCCCGGCCCTGGGCATGGCTGAGGAGATCAAGTGCACCGGTGATTATCTGATTCCCCAAATCGAGCAGCAAAACCCCGAAATTGCCAAAAGCATGCGCGCAGAAGCGGCGGCAACCCTCCATGGCAAGGGACTCACCTGGAAAATTGAAAAGGATGGGCTGAAACCGTCTTACCTGTTTGGCACCATTCATCTGACCGATCCACGGCTTTTGGAACTGAAACCGGCGGCCAGGAAGGCCTTCGACAGCAGTTCGACACTGGCCCTGGAAATAACCGAAATTCTCGATCCGAAGAAAATGGCCGGCGTCGCCTTTACCGCTCTGCAATACACGACCTACACGGACGGCACCACATTGTCGGACAGGTTGAGCGAAGCGGATAAAAAAGTGCTACAGGCTGCGGCGGTTAAGAAACTGGGCCTGCCCTGGTCAGTTGCCGGGCGCATGAAACCCTGGGCGTTGATGGGAACACTAAGCATGCCGACATGTGAACTGGCTCGCAAAAAGGCGCAAAAGCCGGTGGTTGATACTCATCTGGGTCAATTGGCGCAGGCGCAAAACAAAAAGATTGTTGCCCTGGAAACCATGGTCAGTCAGTTGCAGGCGATGAACAGTCTGCCCGAGGAGATGTCGCTGAAGGGACTGATCCAGTCGGCAAGTCTGGGCTCGCGAATGGAAGATCTGTTTGAAACGATGATCCAGCTTTATTTGCAAGAAGAGACCGCCCTGGTCTGGGCCATGATGCGCCGGGTAGCGCCGGAGGGCTTCGTTGCCGCGCAGGAGGATGCCCAATATGCCGCGTTTCAGCGGGAGATTGTTGATCGGCGCAATCACACCATGGCCGACGAAGCCGAAAAACACCTTGCCAAAGGGGGTGTTTTTGTCGCCGTTGGTGCCCTGCATCTGCCGGGCGAACAGGGCATGATCAACATTCTGGCACAAAAGGGATATCGCTTGAGCCGCCTAACCCAATAAACGTCCCAGTTCGGGACATAAATTCCACAATTTGCTGGCACAGCATTTGCAAATTCCATAGCCAGATGCGCTGAATTTCCTTGGCGCATTCGGTAAACGGAGTTTGTCCCATGCGCGCGGCCCTTATTGCAACATTCCTGCTCACCCTGTTGGCTCCGGCCCAGGCGGGAAATTTCAACCTCTATCCCGGTTTCTACGATCGCGACACCTTTGTTGAAATGACTTCAGACAAGGGCTTGATCATCGAAATCGTTTTGCGCTGCGAGCGCCAGGGCAATCGGGTGAAAGCCGGCATCATGACCTATTCCAAGGTCGAGGGTCTGTTCTGTTCCAGCAAAATGCTGTGCACAAGCGACGCTGAAAAGGCCGCTGATGACACTTGCGGTTACTGACCTGACAGGGCCAGAAACTACTGGTCCGGTGCTACATGTGGAGGGGTTTGCCGAAGGTTGCCATCGCCGCTTCTTTTACTGCTTCCGACATGGTTGGGTGGGCATGGCAAGTCCGTCCCAAATCCTCTGAAGATCCGCCGAATTCCATCAGCACGGCCACCTCGTGGATCATTTCACCGGCACCAAAGCCGACGATGTGGGCGCCCAGAACCTGATCGGTTTTTTTGTCGGCCAAGAACTTGACGAAGCCTTCTGTCGCATTCATTGCCCGGGCCCGACCATTGGCGGTGAACGGGAACTGTCCGGCGACATAGTCAACGCCATCACTTTTAAGCTGCTCCTCAGTAGCGCCAACCGACGCCACTTCCGGCTGGGTGTAAACGACGCCTGGAATGACGTTGTAGTTCACATGCCCATGCTGACCGGCAATCGTTTCAGCGACCGCCACACCTTCGTCTTCTGCCTTATGGGCCAGCATCGGCCCATCGGTGACGTCTCCGATGGCATAGACATTTGGCAGATTGGTACGCCAATGGGCATCGGTTTTGACCCGGCCACGCTCGACCTCAATACCCACTGTGTCCAGACCCAGACCGTCAATATAGGGGGCACGTCCGGTTGCCACCAGCACCACATCGGCATCAATCGTCGCCGCATCGCCGCCCTTGACCGGCTCAAAGGTCACCTGACCCTTTTTACCTTTCTTGGTAACACCGGTGACCTTTGCATTCATCTTGAAGGTAAAACCCTGCTTTTTCAGGGTGCGTTGAAACTGTTTGGCTACGCCGCCATCCATGCCACCGAGAATGCTGCCCAGATATTCGACAACCGTGACCTTGGCTCCAAGACGCGACCAGACGGAACCCAGTTCAAGGCCAATGACACCACCGCCGACAACAACCATTTCCTTCGGCACTTTCGGCAAAGCTATGGCATGGTCTGAGGAGACAATAGTTGCGCCGTCAAAATCCACTTCAACACCGGGAATGCCGGCGACCACAGAACCCGTTGCAATGACAATGTTCTTGGTCTCCAGGGTTTCAGCCTTGCCAGCATCGTCCGTCACGACCACCGAACTGGCCGAAGCAATCGCTCCGGTACCCTGAAAAACCGTCACCTTGTTTTTCTTCATCAGGAAGGCAACGCCATCGACATTGGCTTTTACCGTGGCGTCCTTGTGCTCCATCATTTTCGGCAGATCGAGCTTCGGCTTGCTTGTTTTGATTCCGAGTTTCTCCAAGCCATGTTCCGCCTCATGGAACATTTCAGATGCATGCAACAGGGCTTTTGAGGGGATACACCCAACATTGAGGCACGTGCCGCCAAGGGTCGGGGATTTCTCCACTATGGCAACATTCATGCCCAGTTGCGCCGCCTTGATGGCGCACACATAGCCGCCGGGGCCTGAGCCGATTACCACTACATCAAACTGATTGGCCATGTGAGTTCTCTTTCAATTTTAAGTTGAAAATTTGACCGGACTACAAATCCAGGACTAGGCGCTGGGGATCTTCCAGGCTCTCCTTGACCCGGACAAGGAACGTCACGGCTTCCTTACCGTCAACAATGCGATGGTCATAGGACAGGGCCAGATACATCATTCGCGCCGTGGTGATTTCGCCATTGCGAACCACGGGGCGTTCCTCGATCTTGTGCATGCCCAAAATGCCTGATTGCGGTGCATTGAGGATCGGAGTCGACATCAAGGAGCCATAAACACCCCCATTTGAAATGGTAAAGGTGCCTCCCTGCATGTCGTCCATGCCGAGCTGGCCGTCGCGGGCCTTGCGACCCAGATTGCCAATTTCCTTTTCAACCTCGGCAATCGACATCTGATCCGCATCACGCACGACCGGAACCACCAGCCCTTTGTCGGTACCGACTGCCACGCCAATATGGGCGTAGTTTTTGTAGACAATATCGGTACCGTCGATTTCGGCGTTTACCGCGGGAATTTCTTTCAGAGCGTGACAAACGGCCTTGGTGAAAAAGCCCATAAAGCCGAGCTTGACACCATGCTTTTTCTCAAACAGATCCTTGTATTCCTTGCGCAGATCCATCACCGGGCCCATGTCGACCTCGTTGAAAGTGGTCAGCATGGCCGCCGTATTCTGGGCATCCTTCAGGCGGCGGGCGATGGTTTGACGCAGCCGGGTCATCCGCACCCGTTCTTCGCGCACCTCGTCGTCGGCGCCGGAAGGCGCTTTGGCTGCAGGGGCCGCCGCGCTAGAAGCACTCGCAGCATTCGCCGCAGGAGCAGCATTTTCAAGCGCCGCTATGACGTCACCTTTCAGCACCTGGCCGCGTTTTCCGGAACCATCAACTGATCCTGCAGCCATGTTGTTTTCAGCCATCATTTTCGACGCAGCGGGCGATGGTTGAGTCGCCGTCGCCGTCGCCGTTGCGGCCGGTACAGCAGCGGCGGCGGTAGAAGCAACAGCGCCGCCACCTGAGCGAATACGACCAATCACATCGCCGGGGGCGATGACGGTGCCGGTTTCAGCAAGAATTTCGGCCAATACACCGGCTGTCGCCGCCGGAACGTCCATGGCGGCTTTGTCTGTTTCCAGTTCCACCACCGGATCATCAATCGACAGGGCATCGCCCACCGCAACATGCCAGGTGCCTACCTCTGCCTCGGTGACGGATTCACCGGCGCTGGGAGCAATCACGTCGACAAGTTCGCCCTCGGAATTATCGGATGCAGCCGGCGCCGTCGCCGCGGGCGCGGGCGCCGCCTTGGCAGCCGGGGCTGCAGCTACTGCTGCGCCAGCCTCGCCAAGCGAGCCCAAAAGTGCATCGACACCAACGGTTTCGCCTTCAGCGGCAACTATTTCGGTCAGCACACCATCGGATGGCGCGGGCACTTCCATGGAGACCTTGTCGGTTTCCAGTTCCACCAATGGTTCGTCGGCCTTCACCGCATCACCGGGTTGTTTGAGCCATTTTCCAATCGTTGCCTCAGTGACCGATTCGCCCAGAGTTGGAACGCGTATTTCAGTAGCCATTATGCCAATCCCGTATGGTATCTGTTCAGTGTCCGGCGCTTATTTGCCGCTTATTGTTGGTTTATTCCTGTTATTCGTGATCGCCCAGCGCTTCCTCAAGGAAGGCCTGCAACTGTGCCAGATGCTTCGACATTTGACCGGTTGCCGGAGACGCCGCAGCTGGGCGCCCGGCATAGCGCGCACGTTGATGTTTGGCCTCGATATGCGCCAGGACCCATTCAACATAAGGTTCGATGAAGCTCCAGGCACCCATATTTTTGGGTTCTTCCTGGCACCAGACAATCTCGGCCTTTTTGAAGCGCGACAATTCGTTGATCAATGCCTTGGCCGGGAACGGGTAGAGTTGCTCGACGCGCATCAGATATATGTCGTTGATTCCACGCTTTTCGCGTTCTTCGTACAAGTCGAAATAGACCTTGCCGGTACACAGCACGACCCGCTTGATCTTGTTGTCTTTGACCAGCTTGATCTTCTCGCCCTTGAGCACTTCCGCGTCATCCCACAGCAGTCGGTGGAAGGTTGTATCCTCGCCGAACTCATCCAGCCGCGACACGGCACGCTTGTGACGCAACAGGCTTTTTGGCGTCATCATTACCAGCGGTTTGCGGAATTCGCGGCGCAACTGACGGCGCAATATGTGGAAATAGTTGGCCGGCGTGGTGCAATTTGCCACCTGCATATTGTCTTCCGCACAGGACTGCAGAAAGCGCTCCAGACGGGCAGACGAATGTTCCGGTCCCTGGCCCTCGTAACCGTGGGGCAGCAGCATGACCAGTCCGCACATGCGCAGCCATTTGCGTTCGCCGGACGAAATGAACTGATCAATGACAACCTGCGCGCCGTTGACGAAATCACCAAACTGAGCCTCCCAGATGACCAAGCCGTTCGGCTCGGCCAGCGAGTATCCGTATTCGTAACCAAGCACCGCCTCTTCTGACAACATTGAGTTGATCACTTCGTAGCCCGCAGCACCCTCGCCCAGATTCGAAAGAGGAATATAGCGTTCTTCGGTCTGCTGATCGTAGAGAACGGAATGGCGTTGCGAGAAGGTGCCGCGCTCACAGTCCTGGCCTGACAGGCGAACCTTAATGCCTTCGTTTTGCAACGTTCCAAAGGCCAGTGCCTCTCCGGTCGCCCAATCAAGTCCGTCACCGGACTCGATCATCTTGGCGCGGTTATCCATAAAACGCTTGATGGTGCGGTGAACGTCAAAATTTTCAGGAATATTGGTGATCGCCTGGCCGATTGACTTCAATTCGTCAATCGGCACGCCGGTCTGACCGCGCCGGGCACCATCAGGTCCGTCAGCCACCTTAAGTCCGGCCCAGGCACCGTCCAGCCAATCGGCCTTGTTGGGCTTGAAACTCTCTGCCGCCTCGAAATCCGCGTCCAACTGAGCCCGGAAGGCAGCGACCTGTTCATCCTTGCCGGTTTCGCTGATCAGGCCTTCCTTGACCAGCCGTTGGGCATATTTGGTCAGAGTAGATTCATGCTGCTTGATCTTGCGATACATAAGCGGCTGGGTGAAGGCCGGTTCGTCGCCCTCATTGTGGCCGTGGCGACGGTAGCAGAACATATCAATGACCACCGGCTTGCCGAACTGCTGACGGAACTCGATGGCCACCTTTGCAGCATAGACGACAGCTTCTGGATCATCGCCGTTGACGTGAAAAATCGGCGCTTCGATCATTTTCGCCACATCGGACGGATAAGGCGATGAACGTGAGAAACGTGGATTGGTGGTAAAGCCGATCTGGTTATTGATAATGACGTGGATCGAACCACCGGTAATGTGGCCCTTCAGGCCCGACAGGCCGAAACACTCCGCCACAACACCCTGACCGGCAAAAGCTGCATCCCCATGCAGCAACAGCGGCAACACACAGGAACGGTCACGGGTACCGTCTTCGCGTTTGGGACGCAGCTGATCCTGTTTGGCGCGGGCCTTGCCGAGCACCACGGGATTGACGATTTCCAGATGCGAAGGGTTGGCGGTCAGAGACAGGTGTACATTATTGCCGTCAAATTCCCGGTCGGAACTGGCACCCAGGTGATATTTCACATCGCCTGAACCTTCCACTTCATCGGGTTTGAACGAACCGCCTTTAAATTCGTGAAATACCGCCGAGAACGGCTTGCTCATTACACTGGTCAGCACATTCAACCGGCCACGGTGGGCCATGCCCAGGATAATGTCCTGGACGCCGAGCTGGCCGCCCCGCTTGATGATCTGTTCCAAGGCCGGGATCAGCGATTCCCCGCCATCAAGACCAAAGCGCTTGGTGCCTTTATATTTGACGTCGAGAAACTTTTCGAAACCTTCGGCCTCGACCAGTTTGTGCATGATCGCCAGCTTGCCGTTCTTGGTGAATTCGATGCTCTTGTCCGGGCCTTCAATGCGCTCTTGGATCCAGGCCTTTTCCGCCGGATTGGAGATATGCATGAATTCAACACCCAATGTGGAGCAATAGGTGCGCTTGAGGATTTCCAGCATTTGCGGGATGGTGGCGAAATCCATGCCCAGCACTTTGTCGAGGAAAATCGGTCGATCGTAATCTTCCTGGGTGAATCCATAGGACGACGGGTGAAGCTCGTTATGGTCTTCCTTGTTGCCGGCAATGCCCAGCGGGTCGAGATCTGCGTGAAGATGGCCACGCATGCGATAGGCACGCACCATCATGATGGCGCGAATTGAATCGCGGGTTGCTTGCTGCACATCATCCGGCGTTGCCGCCTGCCCATTTGCCTGGGCAGCAGCGGATGTTTCTGCAATACGGGCAGCCACCTTGGCGTCAGAGATGACCTCATCATCGGCCCAGTGACCGTCAAAGGCCGACACCAGTTCCCCGTTGGAGGCAATTGGCCAATTGGACTTTTTCCAGGAAGCCCCCTGAGCATTCTTGATAACGTCGGCAGCCTCGTCGCCAAGGCCATCGAAAAAATCTTTCCAATCGGGGCTTATGGATGCGGGATTTTCGCGATACTGAGCGTATAATTCTTCGATATAGCCAGCATTGCCTCCATACAGAAACGAGGTATTCGCAAAGGCTTCATTTAACTCTTGACGGGGCATCTGCTTTTCACGGGGGTTCACCCGCCTCCACTTTTAGCCGGGCCGCACAGGCGCGCCCGGCATCCTCCTGATTCAGTCGTTCAACAGGGCGACCAAGGTTTCGCCCAGTTTCGCCGGTGACGGTGAAACCCGCACACCGGCAGCTTCCATTGCAGCAATCTTGTCATCGGCTCCGCCCTTGCCTCCGGAAATTACCGCACCGGCATGGCCCATTGTGCGGCCGGGAGGGGCGGTGCGGCCTGCGATAAAGCCAACGGTTGGTTTGGAACGGCCCTTTTTGGCTTCATCAATGAGGAATTGCGACGCATCCTCTTCCGCCGAACCGCCAATTTCACCGATCATGATAATTGACTGGGTTTCCTCATCCGCGAGGAACATTTCCAGCACGTCGATGAATTCGGTGCCCTTGACCGGGTCACCCCCGATGCCAACGGCTGTTGTCTGTCCCAAACCAGCTTGGGTGGTCTGGAACACGGCTTCATAGGTCAGCGTACCTGAACGGGACAGAATGCCGACATTGCCCTTTTTGAAAATGCTGCCGGGCATGATGCCGATCTTGCATTCATCCGGCGTCAGAATACCGGGGCAGTTCGGGCCGACGAGGCGCGAACTGGATTTGTCGAGCTTCTCCTTCACCCGCACCATGTCGAGTACCGGCACTCCTTCGGTGATCGCCACGATCAGCGGTATTTCAGCGTCAATCGCTTCTTCAATCGCAGCCGCACAACCTGCCGGTGGCACATAGATCACTGAGGCGTTGGCACCGGTAACTTCCTTGGCTTCGGCCACGGTGGTAAAAATCGGCAAATCGCCTTCGCCATTGGACGCCGACCAGGTTTCACCACCCTTTTTAGGGTGCGTGCCTGCCACCATTTGGGTGCCGTGATAGGCCAATGCCTGTTCGGTGTGGAAGGTGCCGGTTTTGCCGGTCAGGCCCTGAACGATGACTTTGGTGTCTTTATTGATAAGGATGGACATCGGATGGATGGCTCCGTTTCTAATCTATTTCTGGAGAATTGTGACGTTGAGCAGGCCGCCCTTGCCTGTCGGTGGTGCCTTGGCAAAAAGAAAGACTTTCAAGTCTTCATTGCCACCGGCCCAGGTCGTGGTTCGAAGCAGACCTTCCGGCACATCACGCGACACCGGCTCCTTGCCGGCCAATGTCTGCATATTGGGCAAAAACACCGACGCGTCCTGCTGATCGTCGAGAACCATTGAGCAGGAGGTCGCTATGCCATTTGCCAGTTTGGGAAATGATTTTTTCATGCTTTCAGACAGACTTGCCTGGGTGATGCCGACCCGAAAAAGACGCTCTCCCACCTGCACGTCCCAGCCACGCAGAACTTTGGGGTTTTCGTAGGATCTGAACTCGGCCAACTCCTCGTCCGTGATCGACTTCCAGGCCAGTTTCAAGGCCATGTTCTCAATCGCGGCCAAGTCATGAACCTGGGCATAACAGATGCGGTTAAAAACATAGACCGGGTCAGGGTTTTCATCTCCGTCCGAAGCCTTAACCGGAAGTGCCATCATGCCAGAAAGCAGGGTCCCGGCGATCACTTTGCAAATGGACAAACTGGTCATCCACTGACTGCCTTAACGATCTTCTGGGCAGCATCATCAAGATCATCGGCAGCGACAACGTTGACGTCGCTTTCATTGAGTATCTTCTTGCCTTCCTCAACCTTGGTGCCTTCCAGACGAACCACCAGTGGCACCTGCAATCCAACTTCCTTGACCGCCGTGACCACGCCTTCAGCGATCACATCGCAGCGCATGATGCCACCAAAAATATTGACCAGAATACCTTTTACCCGCGGATCGCCGGTAATGATCTTGAATGCTGCCGTGACCTTCTCCGTCGTCGCGCCACCCCCAACATCGAGGAAATTGGCGGGCTCGGCACCATAGAGCTTGATGATATCCATTGTCGCCATGGCGAGGCCGGCGCCGTTGACCATACAGCCAATTTCACCATCCAGCGCCACATAGGAGAGATCATATTTGGACGCCTCGATTTCCTTGGCATCCTCTTCCGTCAGGTCCCGCAGTTCCTGCATGTCGGCATGGCGGAATTCGGCATTGCTGTCGAAGGAGACCTTGGCGTCCAACACACGCAAGGAGCCGTTGCCGAGCACCACCAGCGGATTGACTTCCAGGAGGCTCATATCGGTTTCCACAAAGGCCGTATAAAGATTGCTGAACAGGTCTTTGGCTTCGTCTCTGGCAGCACCGGTCAGTTCAAAGGCAGCAATCAGTTTGGCAATGATATCGTCTGTGACACCTTCGGACGCAGTAACGTCGATCGTGTGGATCTTGTCTGGCGTTTCTTCTGCAACCGCTTCGATATCCATGCCACCTTCAGTAGATGCCACGAAGGAGACTTTGCCGGTCTCGCGGTTGACCAGAATGGAGCAATAGAGTTCGCGGTCAATATCAGCGCCGTCTTCGATATAGAGCCGATTGACCTGCTTGCCCGCCGGGCCGGTCTGTTTGGTGACCAGAGTATTGCCGAGCATTTCGGCGACATTGGTTCGGACCTCATCGGCAGAAAAAGACACCCGAACACCACCCTTGGCGTCCTCCGCCAGTTCCTTGAACTTGCCCTTGCCGCGACCGCCGGCATGGATCTGGCTTTTCACCACATAAACCGGGCCGGGAAGTTCCGCCAACGCCTTTTCCACGTCATCGGCAGACAGAATGGGCACGCCTTTTGATATCGGCGCTCCGAACTTGGCCAGCACCTGTTTGGCCTGATATTCATGAATGTTCATAAAAGTTTTCCGTTCTCTCCCTTGGACCCGGCACACTCATATGCCGGATCATTTCCTCGCATTCACCAATCTGTGGTATACCACATACACGACAAATTTAAAGCTGCTCTATTTCAGGTTCGGAGCAATCTCCGCACAGGCATCGCATAGATCCGCAACGGCCTGGGCAGAATTGCTGAATGCTTTCTGATCGGCTTTGCTCATTTCCACTTCGATCACCCGCTCTACGCCATTGGCACCGATAATCACCGGAACGCCGACATACATGTCCTGAATGCCATATTCGCCCTTCAGATTTGCGGCGCAGGGCAGAACCCGCTTCTGATCACGAAGATAGGATTCTGCCATCGAGATGGCCGAGGCGGCCGGGGCATAATAGGCCGACCCGGTCTTCAGCAGGGCAACGATCTCACCACCACCCTTGCGGGTGCGGTCAAAGATTTCTTCCATCCGATCCTTGGTCAGCCAACCCATCTTCACCAGATCGGGAAGTGGAATGCCGGCGACAGTGCAATATTTAGCCAGAGGCACCATCGTGTCCCCGTGACCACCGAGAACGAAGGCGGTTACGTCCTTGATCGAGACGTCAAACTCGTCAGCCAGAAAATGCTTCAGACGCGAAGAATCCAACACGCCCGCCATGCCAACAACCATGTTTTTCGGCAGGCCGGAAAATTTCTGCAACGCCCAGACCATCGCGTCCAGCGGATTGGTGATACAGATGACAAATGCATCGGGTGCATATTTCTTAATGCCCGCACCCACCTGCTCCATGACTTTCAAATTGATGCCCAGCAGATCATCACGACTCATGCCCGGCTTGCGCGCAACACCGGCAGTGATAATGCAGACATCTGCGTCTTTAATGGCCTCATAGGACTGCGTACCGGTCAGTTTCACATCAAATCCGTCAACAGGAGATGACTCGGCGATATCCAGTGCTTTTCCCTCTGGAATGCCTTCGGCAATGTCAAACAGAACCACATCACCCAGTTCCTTCAGCCCGGCCAGATGGGCCAATGTGCCACCAATCATACCAGAACCGATCAGTGCAATCTTATTGCGAGCCATTAAATGTCTTCCTTTTACGTAAGAATTCCAAGGCGTTTTGCGCCCAATTACCTAAGGAAAACACTTACAACAGAATCCACAAATGACAACATGAAGGGTCGCGAAAACTGCGACTCCGGTCGCATTTGAATGGATTTAGTGGTGAATCGACCCAACAATTCTGTGATAGGGCCTGTGATCAGGCCGCTGATCAGGCCGCCGATCGGGCCGTTACTGCCGGAGCGGTATTCTAATTCAGCTTGTTGAGCCATTCATCGCTTTGCATCTCCTGCAAGCGGGAAATCGTGCGCCGGAATTCAAAAGCTTCGGTACCGTGATCCACCGGATAAAGCTTCGAAGGACGTTGCTGCGCACTGACGATCAATATGCGCTGCCTGTCGTACAGCGTATCCACCAGCGCGATAAACCGTTTGGTGGCATTTCGGCTTTCATAGGCCATCACCGGTACATCTTCTAAAAATAGAGTGTGAAAGCGTTCAGCCAGCGCCAGATAGTCGCCAGCGCCCAACGGTCTTTCGCACAGAGCTGCAAATGATTCCCGCACCAGACCACCGCAGGTCACGGCAAAATCGGTCTGCCGACCTGATACCAGGATACTGGCTGGCGAAACCGACAATCCATGGGTCATTTCGTTCCACAATGCATCCAGGTCCGCCGCAGCATTGTCGCCTGTCATATAGGTATGACCGTCGAACAGAAGTTCCATCCGGTAGTCGGTTTCCGACGCCAGTTCCAGCACCACCATGCGTTCTTTCACCAGGGCGATGAAGGGTTGAAAAAACGACCGGTTGAGCCCGTCCTTATACAGCATGTCCGGCTCGACATTAGAGGTCGCAACCACGGTGACACCGTGGCTGAACAGGCCGGTGAACAACCGCCCGAGCAGCATTGCATCAGCCACATCGGTGACGGCGAATTCGTCGAAACACAGGAGCTGCGATTCTTTCGCCAGTTCTTCCGCCAGCGGTGGGATCGGGTCTGCTGAGCGTTCCTTTGCAGTGCTTTGCTGCTGTCGCCAAACGTGAATACGCGCATGAACATCCAGCATGAAGGCATGAAAATGCACCCGGCGTTTGGCCAACACGTCAGCTGCGGGTGCCAGGTCAAAGAACCGGTCCATCAACATGGTCTTGCCACGACCGACGCCACCCCATAGATAGAGGCCGCGCGGTGATGTATCTGAAATCTGGGGCTTTTTGCCAAAAAGCCAGCCCAGCGCACTCTTTTTATTGCCCAGTTTGGGGGCGTGCAACTGGTCCAGTATTGAATCCAAGGCGTCAATCGCCGCCCGTTGCGCAGGATCGGCCTTTAGCTGACCCTGTTCAATTGCTTTGTGGATTGCACGACCCAGTCGGCCGGATTGATCGGTCTGCTCGCCGATTTCCAAGGGCTGATCCGCAGAAGAGGATGGCGCCTGATCATCAATGGTCATGATTTCGACAACCTGCAGAAGACCTTTGCGCCTGAAGTTCAGCTGATCACGGTGACCGGCAGATCGCTAACGAGAGAACGAAATGGCTCCGCCAGACGTGGTCGAGCCGTCATAGCGCTGTTCGTTTGAGCGGAAAAGCGTTGCAGCTGTACCACCGGAGGAATTCATCAGCACGACCTGCTTCTCCCTCACATCCCAGGCTTGAACATCAGAAATTGACGGGGCCGAACAGCCACGTGATGCCGCCCTATAGCCACCGGACCATTTGGTCAGAGCCAGGAAAATCTGACACACTGAACCGTCGGTACTCACCGTCCAGGCACCAACCAGGGATTGCCTGGTTACCGGTTTGGCGGTCGCTGGCGCCGGGGCGCTGGCCACTTCAGTGCCGTCCTGACCAGTTGGAGCCGGTTGGAGGCCCTGGTTGTCGGCCGGAGTCACCGGCTGCAACTCACCTTGTTGAACCGGAGTCAGAGGCGCTGGCTCAAGGGAAGCAGCTGGCTGCTGCTGTCTTGGCAGACTGCCGTCATTATAAAAGCCCGACGTGCGTTGACAGCCGGTCACCGCCAATGCACCGACCAAAACCAAAGGAGCCAGCCGGAAGGCGGTCCGCGTCAACCGGGGTTCAGGTTTCAGTACGCCGCCGAACCCGGTATTGTTGGTGTCTTCTAGACTCATAATTTCCGCCATCACTTCGTTCCCAGTCAGCCTATTAAATCGCAATTTTGAGCGTAATGAGGCCAATCTCTCCCCTCATATCATCTGTGGGACCATTTCCAATAGTTCCCCGACCAAATATAGGGTGAACAAGTTATTAATAGATGAATGAGCAAGAGTTCAACAGATTTACCTTACGTAACGTAAGTTGAAGCCGGAATCAATGGTGGATTCAGTTTGTGGGAGAATTTTTGCTGGAAGCAGGTTGCACCGCAGCTTCGGTCCCCTTAACTGCCGTGAACGACACCCTTATAGGCTTGATTACCCCACAATTGTTTAACCCGCTGATCGCGCCCGCAGCGATAGCGGTAATACTTATAGCGGATGGGGTTCTTTTTATAATAATCTTGGTGGTAGCCCTCCGAATCCGTCCAGAAGGACGCCATGGCGATTTCAGTGGCAATCGGCTGCTGAAGATCTTTGGCCGCCTGCTTCTTCGACATTTGGGCCAGCGAAAGCTGGTCGCCATCCAGAGCATAGACGGCGGTGCTATAGGCATAACCCCGGTCACAGAACTGACCGCCATCGTCGGTCGGGTCGACCGTGCGCCAGAAAATGCTCAGCAATTGATCATAGCTGGTCTTGCTGTCGTCATAGGTGATTTTAACAGCTTCCCGATGACCTTCGTGGTTGCGATAGGTTGGGTTTTTCAACGAACCACCGGTATAGCCGGAAACCACGTCGATCACGCCGGCAACATGTTCGAAGTCTTTTTCAATGCACCAGAAGCACCCCCCGGCAAAGATCGCGGTTTTTTCCGCTGCATATGTGACGGGGGTGAACAGGGCCACAGACATGGCGGCAAGCAGAAAGCGTTTCATGGCGCTCAACTCCAGATTGAATTTGGTTCCAGGCTATGTGCAGTTTAAAAGTGACCGGCTCAAGACCTGCGACGCGCAAATCATCTCACCTTGATGTGATCTGGCACCGAGATTGACCGGTTTGACCCATAGCGGCTTTGTGGCCAAAAGGGGTCGACCGATCATTGCAATGAGTGACATCCGTGACAAAAGTCCTTGTGACTGGCGCATCCGGCTACATCGCCAAACATATCGTCCTGCAGCTGCTGCAGGCGGGCTATGAAGTGCGCGGTTCGGTTCGCTCGATATCTCGAGGTCGGGAGGTCGCCGACGCCGTCAGGCCACATCTGGACCCGAACACGGATCTGGACCAGCTGCTGACATTCGTCGAATTGGATCTGACCGCTGATAACGGTTGGTCTGAAGCCATGGAAGGCATTGATGTTTTGCTGCATACGGCCTCACCCTTTCCAATGAAAGCCCCCAAGAACGAGAATGATTTGATCCGTCCTGCGGTCGACGGCACGCTACGGGCCTTGCGGGCCGCGGCCCAGTCGGGGGTAAATCGGGTCGTGCTAACATCTTCAACGGCCTCCGTGCTCTACCGACCCCTGCCTGAAAACGCCCGGCCATTTGATGAAAGCCATTGGTCGGACCCGGCCTATGCAAGCTGTTCTGCTTACGCCAAATCGAAAACACTGGCCGAGCGGGTGGCATGGGACTTTGTGAGTTCCCAAGCCCCGGAAATTCAGATGACCGCGATCAATCCCGGTTTTGTGATCGGCGCGCCGTTGGACCAAAAGTTCGGCACCTCCATGCAAACCATTATTCGTCTGCTGTCCGGCAAAGATCCGGCCCTGCCGCGGGTCGGTTTTTGCAGCGTCGACGTGCGAGATGTGGCTGCCGCCCATGTCCGGGCAATTGACAATGCCGATTCCCATGGTCTGCGTGTGCTCGTGGTTGAGCGCTTTATGTGGTTTGCCGACATTGCCCAGGCCTTGGCCGATGCATGTCCCAACCGCAAAGTCGTCACCAGACTGGCCCCCAATTGGCTGGTCAGGCTGCTCGGCCTGTTCAATGCGCAAATTCGCTCGATCACGCCGCTATTGGGCCAGAAACTCGATGTCTCCAACGCGCGGGCGAAGGAATTGTTGGCAATCGAATTCTACGACACACGCAAGAGTGCGGCGGAATCGGCAGCCTATTTGATCGACCATAAATTGGTGTGACCATTCACCCCCTCTCCTGCACACACAGTTGATGCTATGTGCATCTATCTTAGTCCAATGGACCCTTTTATTACCCAGGTGCATTGAGTAAGGTGGAAAGCGAACAGAACGGAGTTCTCTGTCGAGACAACATGACTGATACATCATCCTCAACGGGCGCCGCCAAGCCACGTCCGCTTTCACCGCATCTTTCCATCTACAAGCCCATTCCCACCATGGTGATGTCGATCCTGCATCGCATCACCGGCGCGGCGCTGTATTTTGGAACCATTCTGGTGGCCTGGTGGCTGATTGCCGCCGCCTCCGGCCCGGCAGCTTTTGAAACCGCCAACTGGTTCTTCGGGTCGATCATCGGTCGGCTGATCCTGTTGGGCTATACATGGGCACTGATGCACCACCTGCTTGGTGGGCTGAAACATCTGGTTCAGGATACCGGCGCAGGTCTGGAGAAAGACCTCACCACCCGCATGGCCAAGCTGCACCCAATCGCCTCAATCGCCCTGACTATCCTGATCTGGATCGTCGGCTACGCCGTTCGCTAGGGAGAGATCAGATGGCTAACCAAAACGATATGCGCACTCCACTTTCCCGCGTTCGAGGCCTCGGCTCAGCCCGTGAAGGCACACAGCATTTCTGGCACCAGCGCTTGACGGCAATTGCCAATATCCCGCTGATCGGCTTCTTCATCTATGTCGTCGTCAGTCTCAATGGCGCGTCCCATGCAGAGGTCGTCGCCTGCCTGTCAAAACCCTGGGTGGCAGTCATCATGCTACTGGTCATGGGGTCCGGCATTTATCACATGAAACTCGGCATGCAGGTGGTCATTGAAGACTATGTGCACGGCGGCATGGGCAAAGCCCTGCTGGTCGCCAATACATTTTTTGCAATCGCCATGGCAGCAGCCTGCGGTTTCGCAATTCTCAAACTCGGCTTTGGAGGCTGATGCAGCAATGGCTAAGGCATCAAAAAACAAAAAGACGGCCACGCAGGGCGCCTATGAATTTATCGACCACACGATCGACGTCTGTGTTGTCGGTGCCGGCGGCGCCGGACTGCGCGCCACGCTGGGCGCTGCGCAGGCTGGGCTGAAAACCGCCTGTATCACCAAGGTTTTCCCGACCCGTTCCCACACCGTTGCAGCCCAGGGCGGCGTTGCCGCATCGCTGGGCAATATGGGCAAGGACAGCTGGCAGTGGCATATGTATGACACGGTCAAGGGTTCCGACTGGCTCGGCGACCAGGACGCAATTGAATATCTGTGCAGGGAAGCGCCAAAGGCGGTCTACGAGCTGGACCATTTTGGCGTGCCCTTCTCGCGCACCGAAGAAGGCAAGATTTACCAGCGTCCATTCGGCGGCATGACCACTGAATTTGGCGAAGGTCCACCGGCCCAGCGCACCTGCGCCGCCGCCGACCGGACCGGCCACGCCATGCTGCACACGCTGTATGGTCAGAGCCTGAAATATGATGCGGAATTCTACATTGAATATTTCGCCATCGACCTGATCATGGAAGATGGTGCCTGTCGTGGTGTCATCGCCATGGATCTGGCCACCGGCGAAATCCACCGTTTCCGCGCCCACAAAACCATTCTCGCCACCGGCGGTTATGGCCGCGCCTATTTCTCTTGTACTTCGGCCCACACCTGCACCGGTGATGGCAACGCCATGGTGCTGCGTGCCGGCCTACCGCTGCAGGACATGGAATTCATCCAGTTCCACCCCACCGGCATTTATGGTGCCGGCTGCCTGATCACCGAAGGCTCGCGCGGCGAAGGTGGTTATCTGGTCAATTCGGAAGGCGAACGCTTTATGGAGCGTTATGCCCCATCGGTGAAAGACCTGGCTCCGCGCGACATGGTCTCCCGTTCGATGACCATGGAAATCCGCGAAGGCCGCGGTGTTGGAGCCAAGAAGGATCACATCTTCCTGCATCTCGATCATCTCGACCCGGAATTGCTGGCCGAACGCCTTCCGGGCATTTCAGAATCAGCCAAGATTTTTGCCGGTGTCGACGTCACCCGTGATCCAATCCCCGTCATCCCGACCGTGCACTACAATATGGGCGGCATCCCGACGAATTATCACGGCGAAGTGCTGAACAAAGTCGACGGCGACCCCGATCAGGTGGTACCGGGCTTGATGGCCGTAGGTGAAGCCGCCTGCGTTTCGGTTCATGGCGCCAACCGTCTTGGTTCCAACTCTCTGATCGACCTGGTTGTATTCGGCCGTGCCGCTGGTCTTCGCTGTCAGGACACCGTGCGGTCCGGTCAAAGCCATGCGCCTCTGCCCGCCGATGCTGGTGAACTGGCGATCTCCCGTCTCGATCATTTTCGCTACGCCAAGGGCGGCACGCCGACCTCGCAATTGCGCGATGCGATGCAGGAAACCATGCAAACCAATTGCGCCGTCTTCCGCACCAATGAGATTCTCGAAGAGGGTCAAAAGAAAATCGCCGATGTCTGGTCCGGTGCCGAAGACATCTCTGTCGAAGACCGCGGCCTGATCTGGAACACCGATCTGGTCGAGACGCTGGAGTTCGACAACCTGATTTCCCAGGCCGTTGTCACTGTTGAGTCAGCCGCCAATCGCAAGGAATCCCGCGGCGCTCATGCCCACGAGGATTACCCCGATCGCGATGACAAGAACTGGATGCATCATGCATTGGCCTATGCCGATGATGACAATCGCAAGGTAACCCTGGATACCCGTCCGGTGCACACCTATACGATGAGCAACGAAGTCAGCTATATCAAACCCAAAGCACGGGTTTACTAAGATAGCAGCTCGCTTAGGACTGATCTGATCGCGACTGGCCGCTTGCTGGTCGGGTCAGGCGAATAGGATGGTTTTTCAACGGACAGTTCCATCACCGTACCGTCGCTAGACCAGATACCATCGAAGAACAGGTCCCGTTCCTTCTCCCGGCGCGGAATTAATGATGGTGGTTTGCGCCAGTTCATAAACGATTCCCGTGCTGCCTCAACTTCACCGCGCTGCCATTCTTCCACCCAACTGGCCGTCGCAATAGCGCCGGTATTGTAGTGAAAGGACAGTGCGGCCCCAAATTCATGCTCGCTAAGCGGCGTGTCCCCAAATGCCTCGCGCACGGCAGGCGCATAAGTCTCACGCAACAGGCGCAGATACATTTCCAGGCACCAACGCAGGGTTTGCGGCCGGTCTACGTAACGCGGACAAATGGTGTGACCAGAAGTTTCGGTGACACCAACTCCCCACGTCCAAACGCCAACCACATCCTGATAAGCTTCCCGAACTATGGCCTCGTGGGACAGCAGTTCCAGGGCGATGCGCGCCGTCAGTTGTGCCACGTTTTTGCTCCCCCTCTGCAGGGTTGGTCTAAATTGTCTCACCAGCTCGAAAAACCGCCTTACAACCTTCAGCCAACTTGCCAAGGCCCGCCACTCTTGGCATGTAGTTGTTAACAAAGCAGATCAAAAACAACAGGTCACCGCTGTAATGGTTGAACTCGCACTGCCCAAAAACTCCCGCATCGAAGACGGCAAGGTCTGGACTAAGATAGAATCCGATCAGGCCGCCCCTTCCCGCGAGTTCAATATCTACCGCTGGTCACCGGACGACGACGGCAATCCGCGCGTCGACACCTATACGGTCAACACCGATGATTGCGGTCCGATGATCCTCGACGCGCTGATCTGGATCAAGTCGAATGTCGACCCGACCCTGACTTTCCGCCGCTCCTGCCGCGAGGGCATTTGCGGCTCCTGTGCGATGAATATCGACGGCACAAATACGCTGGCCTGCACCAAGGGCATGGACGAAGTGGATGGTGCCATCAAGATCTATCCCCTGCCGCATATGCCGGTGGTCAAGGATCTGGTTCCGGATCTGACAAATTTCTACGCTCAGCACCGCTCGATTGAGCCCTATCTGAAAACGGTGACACCGAAACCGGAGAAGGAATGGCAACAATCGCCGGAAGACCGCGAAAAACTCGACGGCCTTTATGAATGCATCCTCTGCGCTTGCTGCTCCACCTCCTGCCCCTCTTATTGGTGGAATGGAGATCGCTATCTCGGCCCGGCAACCCTGCTCCAGGCCTATCGCTGGTTGATCGATTCCCGCGATGAAGCCACAGGTGAACGGCTCGACAATCTGGAAGACCCGTTCCGCCTGTATCGCTGCCACACAATCATGAACTGTGCACAGGCCTGCCCGAAGGGGCTGAACCCGGCAAAAGCGATTGCAGAAATCAAAAAAATGATGGTTGAGCGGCGCGTCTAGACGCCAGAGTCAGAGATCGCCCACAGTTTTATCCACCTTTTGCCGCCGGCTGCTTGCCGTTGGACCGATGCTTGTTCTACCGTTTTGGTCGATGGATTCACTGATTGACGAGGTATTATTATGGGCATTGCAAACCTTCTGATCTTTTTGCTTGTGGGCGCGGTGGCCGGCTGGCTGGCCGGGCAGTTCATGAAAGGGGTCGGATTCGGCCTGATTGGCAACATCGTGGTTGGCGTTATCGGCGCCTTTGTCGCCGGCTTCGTACTGCCAATCATTGGCATATCTATTGGCGGCGGCATCCTCGGTTCCATTCTCCATGCGACGATTGGGGCGGTTATCCTGCTTTTCGTGATTGGACTGATTAAAAAGAACCGCTAAATATCCCCTGACCGGTACTGGCGATTAGAGCCTCAAAGAGATTTCGGGAAT
The DNA here is from genome assembly GCA_039977975.1 of Rhizobiaceae bacterium. Lineage (GTDB taxonomy): Bacteria > Pseudomonadota > Alphaproteobacteria > Rhizobiales > Rhizobiaceae > Pseudahrensia. The sequence continues at coordinate 379,729 of JBDWCD010000012.1, read as the reverse complement.
GGAAGGAATAAAAGTGGCTCTGCTTGATCAACTCAAGACCATGTTTGGGCTATCGGATGATGCTGACGCAGAATCGCAGAGCGCCATCGATAAAAATCTCGCCGCAGCTGCCCTGATGGTGCATGTCATTGCCGCCGATGGTGAAGTCACCGGGGAAGAGGAAGCCCGATTGATGGATATCTTAAGGGAGCATTATTCGGTCACTGACGGAGAAGCGCAAACCCTCGCCAATGCCGCCAAGCTGGCTCAGAACGACGCCGTAGACATGTATCGATTCACCAGCATTTTGAAAGAGGAAATGGATGAAGGCGAACGGCGGGCGCTGGTTGAGGACCTTTGGGAGATGGTCTATGCCGATGGTGAAGTTCATGAATTTGAGGACAATGTGGTCTGGCGCGTTGCCGAGCTGATCGGCATTCAATCGCGGGAGCGCATGGTGCTCAAACAGCGGGTGCAGGACCGGCTCAAATTATCCGACTCGACCGGATCCTAGAACCATCAATCATGTCCCAACAGCCCTCCAAACCAAAAATTCTGATCATCCTGCATCAGGAGACTTCAACTCCTGGTCGCCTTGGCCTGCGTCTTCTTGAACGCGGGTTCGACCTCGACATCCGGCGGCCACCACTTGGTGATCATTTACCGGAGAGCATGGATGACCACGCCGGTGCGGTCATGTTTGGCGGTCCCATGAGTGCCAATGATCCAGATGAATTTGTCAAACGCGAAACCGATTGGCTCGCCGTTCCACTAAAGGAAAACCGTCCGTTTTTCGGCATTTGCCTGGGCGCACAAAAACTGGTGCGTCACCTGGGCGGCGAGGTGACATCGCACCCCGAAGGCCAGGTTGAGGTCGGTTATTATCCACTCCATGCGACGCCTGAGGGGGCGGCGCTGATGGACTGGCCGCCAATGATCTATCAATGGCACCGTGAAGGTTTTGATCTGCCGCACGGGGCGGTGCATCTGGCGCGGGGCGATACCTATCCCAATCAGGCCTTTCGCTATGGCGACCGCACCTATGCGGTGCAGTTCCACTCCGAACTGACCCTTGCCATGATGTGCAAATGGTCGGTCAAAGGGGCTGAGCGAATGAACCTCCCGGGTGCTCAAAATCGCCGCCAACATCTCGACGGTCGCCTGATCTATGATGAACCGGTGCAACGCTGGTTGGATCAGTTTCTTGATATCTGGATTGGCAGAGCAGATGATCTGGCCGAGAACCGACCGGCCCCCATGCTGCCGACGGCTCACAAGAAGTCAGCCTGATCAGCGCTTGCCGCCATCGCCGCCAACGCCGCCGTCGCCGCCATTGCCGTCAGATGCCGGCAACAGCGTGCCCCGGTCGATAATATCGCACAGGAACAACCGATATTCCGGTGCCCTGGCCGGGTCGTCCATCATCGCCAGCACCAGCTCTATGGAGGCATGGATAATCTGCCGGATGGGCTGACGGATGGTTGTCAGATTGATGTTTTGCCAGCCAGCCATTTCCATATCATTGAGACCGATCAGGCCGACATCGCCGGGCACATCGAGCCCAGCATGCTGGATCGCCGCCATCGCGCCAATCGACAAGACATCATCACCGCAAAAATAGGCCTGTTGAACCTTGCCTCGCAGCAACCGCTGCATTTCATTGAAACCGGCATCAAATGAATAGGCCGAGGCGAAACTGTGGGTTGCCCTGACCCCCTGATTGGCTTTGATCGTTTCACTGAAACCAGCAAATCGATCCTGGGTTGAGGTCGCCGATTTTGGCCCGCCCAAAAATCCAACATTGCTGTATCCACGGCTGATCAGCTCTTCCGCCGCCATGCGGCCACAGGCAACATTATCGATGCCCACCAGATGAACCTTCGGTGCGTTGGAAAAACGACCAAATGAATGAACCACCGGCATGCCAGCGTCTCGAAAGGCCTCTGCAAATTCCGGCGACAGGGTTGATGAGGCCACAATGACCCCATCGACGGAATATTGTTTCATCATCTGGACCGATTTTTCCGGGTCTGTCTCATCGGTCAGATTGACAAGCAGCGGGCGCAAATCGCGCTCCTGAAGACCCCGGGTGAACAGGTCGAAGACTTCAAGAAAGATCGGGTTATGAAAATTGTTCGACACCAGGCCGATCATCTTGGTACGGCGGGTTGTCAGGCTGCGTGCCAATACGTTGGGACTGTAGCCAAGTTGCCGTGCGGCATTATCCACCCGTGCCCGCATCTTGGCAGACACTGATGCACCTGGCGTAAACGCGCGCGAAACAGCTGACGTGGAGACGCCAGCCAGTTCGGCAACATCCTTCAGCGTGGCCGCCATTTCAGGCCCGAATGGACTTGTGTGATCTCATGGGCGGAATTGAACAGCCAAGCCGCCGCAGAAGCAAGCCATTCTTAAGTCGCGGAAAGACAGCAACCACTTGATCCCCAATACGAAAGGGTACCAAAGGGGATCAGATGCATCTTGCGGTTTCTGCAATGCCGGGCGTTGCCCAGCGGACAACTTTGTTCCAACCGGCAAGCAATCTTCTGCTTATTCACCTCGATTGATAAAATGTCCCGACCAGCACTTATTTTTGGAGCCACGCCCTGTGTTTTTTCGTTTTTGTCTCCTAACATGGACGCGAATTGAATTTTGTTCGTCGTCCGGGCTCATATCGCTGCAGGATCGATGCAAATAGCTCAGGGGGAGCCCAATCTTGTTCAACCCGACATCGATTGTTGCAGCAGCATTTGGCGATCACCTTGCTGAAACCTATCTGGAATATTTTTCCGGCAGGAATCCTGAATATGCCGCCTATCTGAGCGGCGCGGCGCGGCTGGTGCTGGAACGGTTGGGCAATTCCGATGCCCTCTACCACAATGCCGAACACACGATGATGGTAACGCTTGTCGGGCAGCAGATCATGCGCGGGCGCCTGATTACCGAAACCGTCAGGCCGGAAGACTGGATCCATTATGTCGTAGCCCTGATGGTTCACGATATTGGCTATGCCCGCGGTGTCTGCAAAGGTGACACGACCGACGCCATCGTCATCAACGATAAGGGCGACATGGTCACACCACCGCGCGGCGCTTCCGACGCTTTTCTGTCGCCGTATCACATTGATCGGGGGATGATTTATGCCCGCCAGAGATTTTCTGAATCCCTGTTGATTGACGAAGAACGCATCGCCCGGGCGATCGATTATTCCCGGTTCCCAATTCCTGATGACCCTTATTATGCCAAGACCAATACGGAGGAGGCGCTGGTCCGCGCAGCCGACCTGATTGGACAAATGGCGGATCCGTTTTATCACCGGAAGATCAACGGCTTGTACCACGAATTCGTTGAGACAGGTGCTGCTTCAAGGCTCGGCTACGAAACCCCGATGGATCTGGTTGAGCGGTTTCCGGAGTTTTTTTGGTCACAGGTCCAGCCGTTGATTGGCCCGGCCCTTGGTTATCTGGAGCAGACCATGGAGGGCAAGCAATGGGTGGCGCAGCTCTATAATCATGTGTTCCAGATTGAACACCGTTCTTCCAATCTCGGTCCCTTTCCGGGGCCGGTCAAAGGTTTGTGACAGTCACCCAGACCCTGAGGACTCGTCCCGCGGTCGCCGCAGGGGGTGCGAGGACCCACCATCAATTCAGAACAAATTGTTAACTCGAAGCCGATAAATTTAGATTTCCTGGTTCAAAGAAGTGCAAGTATCACTTCTGCATGATGCGCCTAAACCAGTCCGATTAGCGGAAATGTCCAAAATTTTCGGGGTTGGGGGACCGCGGCAGGCTATATCGCTGTTTGCTCCACAGTCCAAACCGGTGGATCGGCGCTCAATGGCTAGACTCAAACGCAAGATAATTACGAAGAGCAATCGGCTGGCTGGTCGACTCTCGTCCTATCTGCAGCTCTGGCGCCTGCCACCACTTGAGCGCATTGGCCCTGAACAATTTGCCGACCTCTTCCGTGTCACTCCGGTTGCAACCCTCGGGCAGTTTGTTAACGCCACCATTGTGGCCATCGCCCTGTGGCCGCAAACCGGCATTTCAACCATGCTGGTTTGGTGGGCCGTCAATCTGGTCATGTGTGGTTGGACCTATTCTCGATGGCGCAAAAACCGACACCGCAAAATTGAAAAACTCTCCAGCAGGGCAATACCCCGAGCCGTCGTATCCGGCATGCTCTACGCACTGCCCTGGGCGCTTCTGGCAACCTTTTATCTCGGTAGCCTGCCGCATCATGAAGAACTGGTGATGAGCATTGCCGTAGTGGGCATGGCTGCATCCGGCAGTGTCCAGCTGGCGCGCATCTATCCTGCAGCACTGGCCTATCTGGCCACCATATTTGTCCCGGTTATCGTCAAGAGCATCACACTAAACGAGCAGCACTATTACATGGTGGCATTCCTGTCGCTGTCCTACATCGCCTACCTGCTGACCATTGTCGCCAACAATGCCAACGCCTCCATCGAACGTTCTACCGCCCTGCGCGACCTGGAGAAAAAAGTGGTCCAGCTGGATGAGGCCAACGATTCATTGGAACTGCTGGCCTCCAATGATGACCTGACCGATCTGCCAAATCGGCGGACTTTCTATAACCACCTGGAAGGGTCCATCAACGAAGCTCTGTTGCTGGGGGGCGAGTTTTACGTCCTGGTCGGTGACCTCGATCACTTCAAGAATGTCAACGATGTGTCCGGCCATGCGGCCGGTGACAGATTGCTGCAGGTAATTGCCGAGCGCCTTTCAGGATGCGTCGAAGAAGGTGATCTGGTGGCCCGGATGGGTGGAGATGAATTTGCCATCATCGTTGAAAACCAGACCATGGCAAATGACAAGCTGGGATTTGTGAAGCGACTGCTGTCGAACATCAACATGCCGGTCGACATTGAAGGAACCCTGCTAAATCCTGGAATGAGTTTTGGGGTTGCCAAGTTTCCAACTGACGCCCGTGATGCTGAATCCCTGCTTTCATTCGCTGATATCGCATTGCAGCAGGGCAAAGCGATCAGTCGCGGGCAGTGCTGGTTTTTTGACAACCAACTCCGCGGCAAACTCGAGGCGGACAATGCCACGGAAAAACAACTGCTTGATGCCATTGAGCAAAAGCAGTTTGAGCTCTTCTACCAACCCAAGGTCGACATCCGGACGGGACAATTGCACGGCATGGAGAGCCTGTTGCGGTGGCGCCGGGGGACAGACGATGTGATCACACCGGGTGGATTCTTCCAGGTTGCTGAGGACCGCGGCCTTATGTCGGAGCTCGCCGACTTTGTGCTGGAGCGTTATATTGAGGATAATTGCCGCTGGCAGGATCTGGGGCTCAATCCCGGCAAGGTATCGGTCAATATCCATCCTCTGCAGATCAAGGATCCTCACCGGATGGCGCAATTTGCCGATCACGTAGAACAGACCCAATTGAACATCAGAAATCTGGTTCTGGAAATCACCGAAGAATGTGTTGTCGGCCGCGGCACCGATGATGTGCCAAAAACTCTGGCCTATATGCGCGACAAAAACTTCAATATCTCGCTGGATGATTTTGGCACCGGCTATGCTTCGCTAACCCATCTGAAGACCCTGCCGGTGGACGAGCTGAAAATCGACCGGTCCTTCATTTCAGATCTCAATAACGATCTTTCCGACCGGGCAATTGTTCTGGCGATGATTAAACTGGCCGATACATTAGGCATTTCGGTTGTTGCCGAAGGCATTGAAAACCAGGAACAGCACAACACATTGCTGGCCATGGGTTGTGCCACCGGACAAGGCTATTTCTATGGTCGCCCGATGGACGTGAAGGCGGCAACGGAATATTTGCGCAAGGCCATGGCTGCGGGCAAATTGCAGCCGACCAAAGACGTCAAGAACGAGACCGTGACGGCCCGCCGCAATCAAAAATTGGCGGCCTCCTCCTGATTACCAGCGCCATATCGCCTGCATTGCCAAGGGCGCTGATGGCCGTAATCCATTGATTTAGTTACACACAGGTGGTCGCCGGCGGATTCGACGGCCAGCGGCGATTCATGCAAGGCTTTGCTGGTGCAACCATAATTCAACTGCTGGAAGCGCGCAGCAAAGGAGCGAACTCATGCCGCTATTTATTACCTATGCCTCTTATTCCCAGTCAGGTGTCAAAGGACTGGTCGACAATCCTTCCGACCGCGCCGAAGTCATTGGAAGCCTGCTTGAAAAGGCCGGGGCCAAGCTCATCGCCCTTTATATGACGACAGGAACCCACGACATTGTCCTGGTCTCCGAGGCCAGTGACGGTGCCGATGCTGTAGCCCTTGGCATGGCCGTTGCATCGACCGGATCCCTGTCGAATATCGAAACCGTGCGTGCCTGGAGTTCGTCAGAATTTACAGATATCGCCAAGAAAGCTGGTGGATTGGTGGGCAGCTACTCACCGCCAGGAAGCTAGGTCTGAAAGGGTCTGGGGCCGTCAAGGTCTCATGGGGCAAAACAGAGTCGGTGCTGACAATCAAACATCGACCCAGCCGTCCTTTGTCTTCAGTCGGTGACGGATTGCATTTTTGCGCCCCAAAGTCTGTTCCAGAAAGCAGCCCTTCTTCGCCGCTTCAATGAGGGCGACGACATTGGATTTGGGGTCGTCGCTGTCAATCAGCACGTCAATTTCAAACGAATGGGGTGCCGTCTCATAGATCCGTCCCTTGGCCTGCCAGTCCCAGACCACCCGCGTATCGACACTGAGATCCTTCAGCGACACATCCATGCGCTTTGCGAAGGCACGTATCTGGGTCATGATGCAGCCTGTCAGACCAGCTACGAAGAGGGAAAGCGGTGGCGGTGCGGTGGCGTCTCCCCCATGAAATGAGCCCTCGTCCGTGGCCATTTCAAACGGCCCTTCTTCAAACGGCAGCCGCATCATGACACTGAGGTCGTTGCGCATTTTGCCCACCGCCTGTCCATGGCAGTCAAACTGCACCTGGGCTTGCGGCGGCAGTCCCTGATTGGGGTTTTCACTCATGTCTGTATTCCTGTTGGAGGTATTGGCTCTAGTCGTCGAAGATTGCCACTGCCCGGGTAAAGCCCGCAGAGGCTCCCTTTATGTTCCAGGGAAAGCAGGAGATCTCAAAACCGCTGGCCGGCAACTGGTCCAGATTGCCAAGCTTTTCAATATGGCAGTAGCCAATCTCCATGCCTGCCCGATGGCCCTCCCAGATAATCGACGGATCGCCGGATTTGGCAAATTGCTCAGCCGTGTGGGCAAAGGGGGCATCCCAGGACCAGGCATCTGTACCGGTCACGCGCACCCCCTGGCGGGTCAGATAGAGTGTGGCTTCCCGCCCCATGCCGCACCCCTTCAGAAGGTAATCATCTTTGCCGTAATGGGCGCCTGCCGATGTGTTGACCACGACGATGTCCAGTGGCTGCAAGTCATGGCCGATGCGTTTTAGCTCTGCTTCAACATCTTGCGCAGTTGCCACATAGCCATCTTCAAAATGACGAAAGTCCAGTTTGACCCCGGGATTCAGACACCATTCCAGCGGCACTTCGTCGATGGTGATCGCCCGCTCGCCGTTATTCATCGTTGAGTGATAGTGATAGGGCGCATCAAGATGGGTGCCATTGTGGGTGGCGATTTTGAGAAACTCGACCGCCCAGCCTTCGCCGCCAGGCAATTGATCCACCTCCAGTCCGGGGAAAAAACCAGCCATGCCCTCAGCCGACATTTTGTGATCGACGTAATCTATGGTCGGCAACATCATTGGTGGATCGGAAACGATGCCCGCTTCCAGTGGAACACTGATATCTACAAATCGGCGGGGCATGAAGTTTCCTCCTGTCTCATCAAATCAGGCCGGTGGCCAGAATGGGAAATGCCAGTACCGCAATCAGCACGACCAGCATCATCAGTGCAAACGGCGCGGCACCGGCAAATATATCGCCAAGCGAAATGCTTTCGTCATCAAGCGATGATCGGATCACAAACACCGATATGCCAAATGGCGGCGTCAGCAGGCCGATTTCAACAGCCAATACGGTGACAATGCCAAACCATACCAGGTCGACATTCATGGTGGAGATTACCGGCAACATCAACGGCACCAGAATCAGCATGATGGATGAGGAATCCAGGATGGTTCCCATAATGATCACCAGAACCACATAGGCAACGATCACCCCCCAGAATCCGATATCAGCCGTTGCGACCAGTGAACCAAATCCGGCGGGCAGACCTGACAGGGCAAGCATGCGGGAATACATCTGCGCGGCAATGATCAAAAAACAGATTGAGGCAGTCACCAGTCCGGTGTCGGTAAGCACCTGCCAGAAATCCTTCCAGGCCAGGCGACGGCGGGCCAGGCCAATAAGGATGGCTCCCAAACAGCCAACCGCCCCCGCCTCGATAGGCGTAAAGAACCCGCCATAGATCCCACCCAGCACCAATGCGATCAGGGCGGATATTGGCAAGGCTTTGATGGCGAGTTCTGATGACGTCAAGGCCGGCAGATCATCGGATCCAGCAATGTTTTGTCCAACAAATCCGGGCATGAATCGCGCCATAGCGATCACCCCAAGGCCGAATATCAGAGCCAGCAACAGGCCAGGGATAATACCGGCAATGAACAGATCACCCACCGATTGTTCGGTCAGCAGGCCATAGAGGATCAGCAGCAGGCTTGGGGGAATCAACATGCCCAGCACCGATGACCCGGCCACCACGCCCACAGAGAACCTCTTGGTATAGCCATGGCGCACCATTTCCGGCACGGCAATGCGCGTGAACACCGCCGCGGATGCTATGGAGATGCCGGTGATTGCCGCAAAGATGGCATTGGCGCCAACGGTGCCGACGCCGAGTCCACCCCGTATGCGTCGAAAAACCTGATTGGCAACATCAAAGGCATCACGCCCCATGCCGGAGACAGAGACCACATAGCCCATAAGTACGAAAAGCGGTACGACTCCGAAGAAATAGCTGGATATGGTTTCCGACGCGGCCAGGGCCAGCAGCTTGCCGGCCAGAAATGGTGACCCTTTCATCACCCAGACACCGACATAGGATGTCAGCATCAAGGCAAAGGGCACCCACAGACCGCCGTAAATCAACACGACCATCACGCCCAGAGAGGCCAGTCCGATTTCTATATTGCTCATCCGCCGCCGCTTCCTGGAAGGGAACTTCCATGGCGCAGGGCCCGCAAGGCATCCAGGGCCGACAGCAGCAATTGCACGATCAACACGCTGCAGCCGATCAGAATGATCAGTTTGACCGGCCAGATTGGTGCGGTGAAATCACCGATGGTTCCCTCAAATGTATTGCGTGTCCAGCTTTTGACAAACAGAGGCCATGAGGCGGAAAGCAGTTGCACCATAATGCCGGCGGCGGCGAGGCAAAACAACAATTCCACGGCGGCGCGAAACCGCGGCGAACGGCTGCGCACCAGGTTAAGCAAGGCATCGGAGCGGGTTAGTCTGCCCTTTTTGAAGGTCTGCGCCACCTGCAGGAAAACAATGGCGACAATCGACATGGAGACCATTTCCGGCACGCCGGATATGGGCAGGCCAAAGGCGCCGCGACCAATCACATCGGCATTGACCAGCAACATCACCGCCAGAATGAGCAATGTACCAACAACATTCAGGCCCATCGTCAGTGCATCAATTGCACGCCGCAGTGGATGGGCTTGTGGCCCCGGCCCGGAAGGCTCTTCGCCTGTTTCATTGATAAATGCCAAGGTATTGTTACTCGCTTATTGCGGCAGGTTGCGCAGCGCAATCACCCAAACACTTCTGCTCGCTGCTGCTCGCCGCTATTCCTTGTCCCAATCGCGAACCGGCTTCGCCCCGGCGGCCCGCATGGTGTCGAGATAGGTTTTCAGCACGGCGGTGCCCGGCTTGCCCTCGCTGTCCAGCTTGGCGGCCCAGACTTTCGCCACATTATCCATGCCAGAGGCCCATTTGACGCGGAACGCCTGATCCACATCGGTGACGGTTGCCCCTTTGGACTTCATGATTGCCAGAAACTTGGTGACCGATTCATCGAGATCCTTGTGATAGGCGACGCGGTCAATCTCAGCGGCGGTTTTCAATGCTTTTTGCACTGCTTCGGGCTGTGAATCATACCAGTCCTTGTTAGCGGCAAAGCCGCCGGCATATTGGGCCCCAAACCCGACGCGGGTTATGTGGGGCGCAACTTCATAGAGCTTGCCTGGCAAGGCGGCGGAGGCAAAAACGATCACGCCGTCATACACTCCGGTTTTTATCTCGTTGTAATAGGTCGTCAGATTGCCCGACACGCCGACCGCGCCGGTGCCTTTCAGCCAATTGACCGCAGGTCCTGGCGCGCCAATTTTCTTGCCTTCCAGATCGGCGATCGAGGTGATCGGAAACTTGGTCATCAGCAGATAGTCGTCGATGCCAATGGCGCCGCCGAGATATTCCAGACCGTTGTCCTCCCAGGACTTGCGCAGATCGGGATTGGTGACGTGAAGTTCATCCAACAGTTTGGAGACTGCGGTGGAATCTGAAGAAACAAAGGGGGTGAAATAGGTGACGTTTTGAACCGAGAGTTTTGACGGATCAAACAGGCTTGAGACAAGTCCAATCTCCGCCAGGCCTTCCTCTACCGCTTCCAGCTCATCGCCAACCTTGGCCAGTGAGCCGCCATATTGTTCACTCCAGGTAATCGTATGGCCGCTGCCTTCCAATGCTTTTTTGACCGCCGGGATGAAGGTTTTGCTGGCGTGTTTGACCCAGCGAAAGACCGGTGGATGGCCGGCAACAATCGTCGCACTGATATCGTCAGCCTGAGCAGCGGGAGTCGATATGCCGGTTCCAATGACCACAAATGCACATAACGATGGTGCTTTTAGAATGAATGATTTCATGAGAATCTCCCGCATTGTGATCGTGAATCTGGCGATTTTGTCCTCCAACATTCAATAGATTGGCTGACCGTCGGCCTTGGAAAGGGAGATGTTAACGCAGGCGAGATTGCCTTGTCGACAATGAATTGACGACCCATCACGCAAGTTTCGGGCATGACTGGGCGACTATGCTGGATGGACATTCGATTGGCTCTGGCACGATTCGGGCCGGAAATCTTTGGGGTTATGTGATGGCGCTGGTTCTGAAAATCTTGCAATGCCTGGCAATTATCATGGCCGCTGTGATGTTTGCGGCTGCCTTTGACATTGGGCATTTTGGGCTCAAGGAAATGATCTCACCCTTTGCAATCGGACCGGTGGTTCTGTTTGCAATATTGTCCATTGTGCCGGTGTTTTTGTCGGCCAAGTCCTCCGGTGGAGATGGCGATGACAATGACGCCTTGGCAGAAAAGCTGACTGAAGTTCAGGCCAAGGTGAATTCACGGTTGGCGGCAATGCAAACCAAGCTGGATGACATGACGGGCCAGGACAAGGAAACACTGGCCGAGGAAAATCGTCAGTTGAAAGAGCAGCTGGAGGAAATCCAACAGGCCGAACGCGACAAGGCCGCCAGCGACGCGGAGCTGTTGCGTAAGCGCAATGAGGAACTGGAAGAGCAGATCAAGCAATGGGCGATTGAATCTGTCGGCAATACATTTGCAGACAAATCCAATGCCGAAGAAGCCGCATAAGGCCGGTTAAACTCAGCTGCAATTGTCGCACTTGGTATGGCGCTTGATATAGGCGACACGGGTTTCCGCCCCGTGTCTGATTACCAATTGCTTCAGGTCAAGCGGTGTTTTGCGGCCACAATTATTGCATTGGAAGACCAGTTCATGCCCTCCCTCCAGCAGCTCGCGCAGGGTGAGGCTGTCATTGTGCAGGGTAATCCAGTCCAAGTCTCAAAACCTCCCATCACCGATATCTACAGGCGACAAACCGATCTTGGTATTCCGCCCACGGCATCAACAGTAACCACTCATGAAAAACACCTGTCTTCATTAAAGATGATTCTTGGCCACGGATCAAAATCCGGGTTGCAGCATCACTGGCCCGAAGCATGGATTGCAAATATTTATTGATCAATTTTGTTCAGAGATCAAAAACTGATTTCAATTGAATCGAACCATTAAGTAATAATTCATACTGAAAGATATAATTCTACAAATAATTCCTTCTGATAATTGTATATTGTTGTTTTTACTAAAATTTTTGACCGAGAAGTCGGAAAATGGTAAACTGCTGCAACGGAAATCGCAAACCAACGGAAAATACCTAGTTTTGTAGTTGTAAACAGCACGGAGATTCAGAGCCATGTCTGCATTCTTCCTCCTGAAATCCTATCTGACCCGGCTTATCACCACCGGAACCCTGACAATTGTCGATGCCGAGGGTAGATCCCACAAATTCGGAGACGGCACAGGCGATCCACTGACGGTCGAGATCACCGAACCCTCCCTTTACTGGCGTCTGGCGCTGTTTCCCGATCCGGCGGCTGGCGAAGCCTTTATGGATGGCACGCTCAAGCTGCAGCAAGGAACGATATTTGACCTGTTCGCCATCCTGGGCTCGCAACCAGGTTCCAAGCCCAGTCTCAAATGGAACAAGTTCTCCTTCTGGCGATGGCGCAAGTGGCGGCCAAATCCCATCGGCAAGGCACGGCAAAATGTCGCCCATCATTATGATTTGTCGAGGCGGCTGTTTGAGCTGTTTCTTGATGACGATCTGCAATATTCCTGCGCCTATTTTCAGCGCGACGAGGACAGTCTTGAACAGGCGCAGCTGAATAAGAAGCAACATATTGCCGCCAAACTGGCACTGCAGCCGGGCATGAAAGTGCTGGATATTGGTTCAGGTTTTGGCGGCATGGCGATTTATCTTGCAGAAACCTGTGGTGTTGAAGTTGTCGGCGTGACCCTGTCGGAGGAACAGTACAAATTGTCCTGCCGCAAATGCGAGGAGCGCGGGCTGCAGGACAAGGTCACGTTTAAGCTACTGGACTACCGCGAGTTGGATGAACAGTTTGATCGGATCGTTTCGGTGGGCATGTTTGAACATGTGGGGGCGGAACATTACGACGAATATTTCTCCAAGGTGAAAGACCTGCTGAACGACGATGGCGTGGCCCTTATCCATACCATCGGCAGACTCTACGGCCCTTGCGACACCAGCCGCTGGATCACAAAATACATCTTCCCAGGCGGCCAGATCCCGGCATTTTCTCAAATGGTGCCTGTCTGCGAGCACCGGCAATTGTTGATTACGGATTATGAAATTCTTCGCCTGCACTATGCCAGGACCTTGCTGGAATGGCGTAACCGCTTCATGGCCAATCGCAAGCGCGCCCAGTTGATGTATGATGAGCGCTTTTGCCGGATGTGGGAGTTCTATCTGGCCTCGTCAGAAGCGTCCTTCCGTTTTCACGACCTGGTCATATTCCAGGTGCAATTGACCAAGAAGCTGGAAACCTTGCCCATCACGCGCGATTATATGCACGAAGAAGAAGGCCGCCTTGCCGCGCATTATCCGAAACTGCGACGCTCCAGTTCATAATTCTCCCGCGATCATGAATCGCCCCAAACTTGCTTCACCTCCATTGACAGCACGAGCAAATCAACGTGTCATAAAACTGTCATAAAAATTTTTGGTTGGATTAATGAATCTCGGGAGGATTTCAAAATGAAGAATATTCAAAAAACCCTGTTGGCCGCTGCAGCAGTGCTGGCCGCCTCAACGTCAATGGCAAGCGCTGCCAAGCTGACGCTGTATTGCAGCGCCCAGGAAGACTGGTGCCAGGTGATGGCGCGTGGTTTTGAAGAGGCCACAGGAATCAATGTCAACATGACCCGTAAGAGCTCCGGTGAAACATTTGCCCAGGTGAAGGCTGAATCATCCAACCCCAAAGGGGATGTCTGGTGGGGTGGAACCGGCGATCCGCATCTGCAGGCCGCCGAGGAAGGTCTGACCGAACCCTATGTAACCGGCATGCGTGGGGAGCTGAATGACTGGGCGGTTTCCCAGGCCACCTCAGCAGGCGACAAAACCATTGGAATCTATTCCGGCGCGCTTGGCTATGGGTATAATGCCGACCTGGTGAAAGCAAATAATTTGCCAGAACCCAAATGCTGGAAGGATCTGACCAAACCCGTTTACAAGGGCCACGTTCAGATGGCTAATCCGAACTCATCCGGCACAGCCTATACAACGCTCGCCACCATGGTGCAGCTGTTTGGTGAAGACGGTGGATTTGAATTCATGAAGGCCCTGCACAAAAACATCAACCAATATACCAAGTCCGGTTCCGCACCGATCAAGGCGGCCGGTCGCGGCGAAAACACCATTGGCATCGTCTTCATGCATGATGCGGTGAAACAAGCCGTTTCCGGTTTCCCCATCAAAGTTGTGGCTCCGTGCGAAGGCACTGGTTATGAAATCGGCTCCATGTCGATCATCAAGGGCGCCCGCAATCTGGACGAAGCCAAAAAGTTCTATGACTGGGCATTGACGGCAGACGTGCAGTCCCGGGCGCTGGAAGTAAAAGCTTACCAGGTGCCCTCCAACAAGGGGGCAAAGACATCGCCTTCGGCGCCGGACCTGTCATCGATCAAGCTGATCGATTATGACTTCAAGAAATATGGCTCCAGCGCCGAACGCAAACGCCTGTTGAAGAAATGGGATGACGAGGTCTCCACACTGCCTCAGTAAGTCCTGTTCCTTTGCAAGCAATTGCTGAAACAAAAACCGGCTCCGCCCATCCAACTCTGGTCCTCTGGCTGATTGTTGGATGGGCGGGCTTTTTTATCTTCCCCTGGTACGGCGTCGAAGACAGCGTTTTCACCTTCGGTTGGCTTTTTGAGGGCTATCCCTTTGATGAGGATGTCGCGCCCGGGTTTTTTCATGGCGTCAGTGGCAATAAGGGCTGGCTGTTGCCGCATCTGGCCTTTCTGGTCGGACCCCTCTTTGCCCTTAAGCGAACCCGGTCGGACCCGCTTCACGCCAAGATCCTGATCATCTTTGGGGCCCTTGGCTTCGGATGGTTGATTGCGCAGGGCTTTTCCATTGGCATTCGCGGCTGGAATTTTGCCTGGATGGAAAGCCTGTTTGGGCCGCTGGGTGACCGACAATTCGGCATGGGCACCGGCGCCATGCTTGTGGCCAGCGCATTCCTGTTCATTCTGACCCAAGGCATTGCTGCACGAGGTGCGATCAATGGCGACATTTTTGTCGTTGGTGCCATTGGCTTTGTCATCACCATTGTGACCGCCTTTGTGTTTTATCCCATCCTCAACATGCTGACTTCGGCATTCATCACCCAGGACAATGCCTATTCAATCGGCGTATTTTTTGAAAAATTCACCGACCGCCGCCTTTGGGGTCTTGGTTGTTTGCAGGGCGGTCGCTGTGGTGCTGCGTGGAATTCGCTTGTCCTGGCGATTGTCGTTGGACTGGTGACCACGGTTCTGGGCCTGGCCTTTGCACTGGTTGTGACGCGCACCGGGTTCCGGTTCAAACGAGGCTTGCGGGCGCTGACCGTGCTGCCGATCATTACCCCACCCTTTGTGATTGGGCTGGCGATCATCCTGCTGTTTGGCCTGTCCGGCAATGTCACACGCTTCGTTGCAGACATTTTTGGCATTGCGCCAACCCGTTGGGTCTATGGCATGCCGGGGGTGTTGATCGCCCAGGTGCTTGCCTTCACGCCGATTGCCTTTCTGGTGCTGATCGGCGTGGTGGAAGGGGTCAGCCCGTCCATGGAAGAAGCCGCACAAACCCTGCGGGCCAATCGCTGGGAAACCTTCCGCACGGTCTCGCTGCCGCTGATGCGCCCGGGCCTGGCCAATGCCTTCCTGTTGGGATTCATCGAGAGCATGGCCGATTTCGGCAATCCGCTGGTCTTGGGGGGCAATTTCGACGTGCTCTCCACCGAGATCTTTTTTGCCATTGTCGGGGCTCAATATGATCAGGGACGCGCCGCTGTGCTGGCGCTTGTCCTGCTGGGCTTCACCCTTGGTGCATTCTGGGCCCAGCGGTTTTGGCTCGGCAAAAAGAGTTACACGACAATGACGGGCAAGGGTGATTCAGGCGTGCATCCTCTGCTGCCCAAAGGTCTGGCGATCCCGGTCTATGCGGTTGTCGGTATCTGGACCCTGTTCACCATCACCATCTATACAATGATCGTCTATGGCTCATTCGTGGAGCTTTGGGGGGTCAAGAACACCTTGACCTTCAAACACTATGTCACCGCGTTCTCAATCGACTTTACCCAGGAGGGTGTCAGGAAATATACCGGCTCTGCCTGGGACTCCTTTACAACCACAATTCAAATCGCAGCTATCTCTGCGCCGCTGACGGCAGCAGTCGGGCTGGTCACCGCCTATTTGCTGACCCGCCAGAATTTCGCCGGGAAAAATTCCTTTGAATTCGGCACCATGTTGAGTTTTGCCATTCCCGGCACGGTTATCGGCGTCAGTTATATTCTGGCCTTTAACGTGCCGCCCATTGAGATCACCGGTACAGGTGTCATCCTGGTGATCAGCTTCATCTTCCGCAACATGCCGGTTGGCGTGCGGGCCGGCATCGCTTCGATGTCCCAACTGGACAAGAGTCTTGATGAGTCTTCCCTCACATTGGGGGCCAATTCCTGGCAGACATTTTTAAATGTCATCCTGCCGCTGCTGAAACCCGCCATCCTCGCCGCGCTGGTTTATTCATTTGTGCGCGCCATGACAGCAATATCGGCCGTCATCTTCCTGGTCAGCGCCGAGTATAATATGGCCACCAGCTACATTATCGGCCGCGTGGAGAACAACGACTACGGCCTGGCCATCGCCTATTCCACCTCACTGATTGTGGTCATGTTAATGGCCGTTGGCCTGCTTCAGCTGCTTGTCGGGCGCACCAATATTGGCCGCCGCCTCAGTCAATCGTCACCCAGAAATTAGGCAATCGAGATGCTCAACAAAAACAGCAAAGCCGCGTCCGTATCATTCGACAATGTTTCGAAAGTCTATGGTCATCCGAGCACCGGCGTGCGTGCTGTCGACAATGTCTCGATCAATATCGAGGCCGGGACACTGGTGACGCTGTTGGGGCCGTCCGGCTGCGGTAAGACCACCACACTGCGCATGATAGCCGGGCTGGAAATGCCGACCAATGGCACAGTGATGATCGGCGACAGGGATGTCACCCACCTGCCCGCCACCGACCGGGACGTTTCCATGGTGTTCCAGTCCTATGCCCTGTTTCCGCATATGTCTGTGCTGGAGAACGTTTCTTACGGGCTGAAATTTTCCGGCTTCAAGAAGTCTGAAATTCACGACCGGGCGATTGCCGGTCTCAATCTTGTTGGGTTGGAAGGTTATGGCGACCGGTTGCCGAGCGAATTGTCGGGCGGGCAGCAACAGCGGGTCGCTGTGGCCCGTGCACTGGTGCTGGAGCCACAGGTCTTGTTGTTTGATGAACCCCTTTCCAATCTCGACGCCAAGCTGCGCCGCCAGGTGCGGGAGGAAATTCGCGAAATTCAGCAAAACCTCGGACTGACGGTTGTCTATGTCACCCATGACCAGGAAGAAGCGCTGGCCGTCTCCGACCGAATCATCGTGATGAACAATGCGGTAATTGCCCAGGACGGCACACCCCGCGATCTCTATGACGCTCCGGCCAATCGTTTCGTCGCTGATTTCATTGGTGAGGCCAATATCGTTGATTGCCAGGTTTTCGCTGTCGAAGACGATGTGGCTCAGGTTGAATTGCACGGGTACAAGCTGACTCTGCCGGCGCGCGACAGCCAGCCCGGCCCCTCATTGCTTGGCGTTCGCCCCAACCGCATCATTGTTGGCGAACCCGGAGCAACCAACGCGCTTGCCGGTGAGATTGTGCGGGTTACCTATGTGGGCAATCACCTGGAGCTGACGATCCAGACCGCAGCGGGCAATCTGTTTGCCACTTCCGACGATGTGGATGCTGCGCTGGAAACCGGGACCCAAATCAGCGTGACCTTTGCCAAAAATGCACCTGTATTGCTGAAAGAGTAGCGCTTTCGGCCAGCCGCATCTGACCGCCGATCGGGTAACCAACTAGAATATAGAGATAATTCAATTTTGGCTCGCACTGTGCAGATTTGCACAGATCAAGTCCGATCAATCCTCCATTTTGTGAACAACACAAGACCAATGGAGAGATCAAATGTCCAAGTCCAAAAAACAGATTTCGCTATTTGTGATGCTTGCGCTGGCAACCGGTTCCACCTCTGCCCTGGCTGGCAATCTCATTGCCCCACCGGCGGCCAAACTGAAGGTCACCAAGGCCCAACTTGCGATCAAAAGCCCCAATGTCAATGTCTGCCCGGCAGCGGCCAAAATGACCGGCTGGATCTTCACCAATAAGCCAGGAACCCTGCAATATATGATTGCCCGAAAGGGCGGCAATGTCAGCGGCCCCTACACGGTTCAGTCGAAGACTGGCGCCAACGGCCTGCACATGGCCAGCTTTACCCGCAATTTTAATGTCCACCACAAGATCAATTCGCACTACCGCATTTTGATCGGCAACAAATACGGCAAGGCCCTCAGCAATTGGGCGCCGTTGAAAGCCTCCTGCAAAATTCAGTTGGGCGGCTGACGCCGAGAATTTCCCGATCAGACAGCATGTGTCAGATCGGATCCGATGTTTCGACACCAGGGGATCATATATGATGAGGTGTCGAGAAACCTGCCAGGCAACCCCGGCATTTCATTCAATTGAGATGTGTTCCTGGCAGGTTTTCCCTCTAAACTAACTCCCGCAACCGGGAGTTCCACATGTCAGATCCACTTTTCCAAGACGTCATTCGCCGGCGCCGCAGCGTACGCAAATTTGAGCCGGGACGGGCCGTCGACCGGGAAGCCCTCACACGCATTGTCGATTGCGGCCGCTGGGCTCCTTCCGGAGCCAATGTTCAATGTTGGGATTTCATCGTTGTGGATGATCCCGACATGCGCGATGCAGTGACCGCCGTGTTCCAGCGCCAGGCACAACGGCTGGTTGACCATGCAAAGGGCTTTCCAGCGGTCAAGAAAACCTATCTGGCAAACAACGTTGCCATAATCCTGGTGCTCGGCGACCCGCGCTGGAAAGTCTGTTTCCCCCAGCCCACGACACCCGAGATGGATGCCGAATACCGCGACAATAATGAGGCCATCTTCCTGTGCTCGCTGGGCGCGGCGATACAGAATATCCAACTTGGTGTAGCAGCAGAGGGCCTGACATCCGCCTGGCTGTCAGGTGGTGGCGAAGACCTGACCAATCAGGAATTGTCAGACTTGCTGGGCTACCCTTCCTGGATGCGCGCCTATGGCACGATACCTGTCGGATTTCCCGCCGCCAGTCAGAACCGTCGCTACCGCCGACCAGTTGAGCAGCTGCTGCACTGGAACGGATACCAGGCGCGTCAATATCGCACCCACGAACAGGTCGATTTTTACGAAAGCACCCTGCGACCCTTTGCCATGTATCGCGATGAAGAGCGGATGGAGGAATGGGACGATCGCCAGGAAAAGCTGGGCCAGTGGAATGAAGCCTTCACTTCGGCCGTTAGCAATCCGGATGGAGAGTTGCAGCAAGAAGCAGACTTCGCAAAACCCCGCACCTCAGGTCAGGCAACCAAGCGGCGGCAGAGGGAGTGACAAAGTCAAAACCTGACTTCACGTTGCCTGGGTTGAAATCCCGCTGGTTGGCATTACCCCGACATCAGCTTTAATAGTGTCAGACTGACTATCTGCAAACAGGCCCACGGTGACCGAATTGTCTCCGCTCGCAAATTGCCGTGCACACTCAGAGATCTGTTGAAGATGCCTTTGCCGCCCGGTAGCGCATGGGCCCGTCCGCACTGGAGTTGGAAAATCGTCAGGCCTTTTTAGAATTTCGCTTTCAGGGCCAAGCCGGCAGAATATCCGGTATCGCCGGCCTCAGTGGCCATCATGGTGACACCGGAATTGAGACTGATTTTATCGGAAAACTGTTTTTCAACATTGATGCCGATGCTCAAACCTGAAGCATCCGTTTGCACCACTGCTATATCCTGTGCATCTGCACTCAACGTTTTCATTGTCATGGTCACCCCGTCGTCGCCACCTTCCCAACTAAAAAACGCCTTTGCTGTGGTGGACAGCGTCACATCAAGGGGCACAATGTACTTTGATCCACGAAAACCGATTTCGGCTCGGGTAAGGCTTGTATCGCGCTCTTCAACGTCAGCTGCAGAATCAATGCCAACTTCACGGAAGTCTTCATGGCGTGCCATAAAGTAGTTGACGGCTGCGAATGGTGTGAGCATGACGCCATCGACCGTATCGACGTTATAGGCCAATTCAGCGGAGAGCGATAACCAGTTTGTGTCCTGATCACTGGTTGCGGTTTCTATACCACCATAAACCAGGTTGTTGTTCACATGTCGTTTAGTGTCGAACTGTGTAGTGCCGATGCGCGCGCCGATGCTGGCTTGCATCGGGCCCACAGCCGTTGCAACTTTTGCTCCAAGAAAATAAGTTTTGAAATCACTTTCCAGGCTTTTCATCCAACGACTTTCGGAAAACTCTGTTTCACTGGTAAGAGCACCAAAGCTGAGCCCTAACGCCATATCATTGATTTCAGTCACACCACCGGCAACGATTCCTAAGGAGTCGGTTTCACTATCGAAAATACCGCGTTCGCTGCCGTCCAGATCAAGCTGGCTGTGATAGGCACCCCCCCAAACCTGCCAGTTACCATTATCTTCCGCATCTGCCTTTGCAGCCAATGGATAGGACTTTGTTGAGGAGCGAGCTAGGGCAGCGTTGATCTGTGCAGCTTCATTCTCACTTCCTGACCGCGACAAATGCTCTGTGATGGTATTTTGTGAGGCAAGTAGAGACATGTCGTATGTCGCAGCGCTGAAGCCATCGGCGCTGTAGAAAACAGCCCCCTGCGCCTCACCCCAGTTGGGATTACCTGTTGTGTCTTCCGCAGTCCAATGTACCGAATGTGACGGCATCGAATTATCGACAATGATACTCTGGCCACCAAGTCGGATTCTGCCTTCCAGAAAGCCCAGCGTCGAGAGTTCAACGGAAGGCACGTTCACTTTGCCGTCTTCATCATCTTCCTGTTCCGCCGACACCGGCCCCAGATAGATGACAAAGCCCCCCTGGTTACCGCCGTTGTCCTCCAGGCCACCGGTCCCGCGCGCGACGATCTTGCCTGTATTGTAAACATGCCCATCAAAGTTCCCGGTTAACCCCAAGGTCCCGATCCCGACAGCGCGGCCATTCGGTGAGTCCGCGGTAACCTCGATGAGCCCAGTGTTGCGGATTTGAGCGGTTCGACTGCTAACGCCGAAGGTGATGCCGTAGGCGCGTGTGTGGGCGGAATACGTGTCTTCCGCATGGACCCGGATTACACCGTGGTTCGCCAGAAGGGCTGATCCGGAAGCATCCATGTTGCGGACTCGCAGGCCGGTCGCCCAAGCATCCGTAAATCCGCTAGTGCCGTTCAGACCGCTTTTGGCCGTCACGTCAATATTTCCGTAGTTTTCGATGGCGATATCCTGAATCTCGGTGCCTATGCCTCGAAATTCAATGCCGTTCGCTTCGCCAAAAATGTGGTTTCCGGCATTGTCGCCACCCTGGGCGTATAGGGTGATGTCGCCCCAGTTTCCGACGTAGATATATTCACCGGTGCTAGTCTGGTTCGACAGATTGATACCCCGCATAATGGCAAAGCCTTCGCCGGCAGCGTTGTCTCCACCAAATGCCGTTCCTGTGAGATTGCCGTAGTTCAGCAGAATATTTTCCTCGGCGTGCATGCCCTGGTTCGAAATGATGCCGCCGATAACTACGGCATTGCCCGCGCTCCCGTCTGCGGCGGTGCCGTAAGTTGTGATGTCGCCCCAGTTTTCAAAATAGTGGGACGTGAAATCATTCGGCGTGAAATCATTCCATGCACCCATGCGAATGCCGTGAGGCTCGTTCGCATTCGCGCCCGAACCGCCAGAAACCGTCGAACTGATGTTGCCGTAGTTAAATAGCGCGTTGGTGTCTCCATCCCAGTTTTCAGTGTAAATCCCAAAAGACTTGGCGACCCCTGTGCGTGAATTGATGCCAGCCTGGGTGTTTGCGACAATACTGGCATAATTGGTCAGGGTGTTGCTCGACCCAGCCCAACCTGAAGTATAGATACCCCGCGAATCCGTATATGAGGTGTCAGCCCGATTATCCGAAGATTTTGCCTCGACGCGAATGGAGCCACGAACAGTCAGCGCGTTTTCCTCATCATCCCAATTTCTGCTATCAATCGCGATCGCCCAGGTTTCACCGTTGACGCGCTCATAACAAATGTCTGTGTCACGAGTGATATCAAGATCTACTGGTCCTGGGATTTCTTCATGACGATAAAAGGTTCCGACATCTGGTGCGCAGGCAACTTGCGCGTGCGCCTGTTCAGGAAGCGCGCCGCCCAGACACGTCGCTGCCGCAACCAGGGCCGTTGTGCACAGCAATGCAGCCCGGCCGCGTAACTGGGTGCACCCAGCTTTGATTTCACAATTCTTGTTTTCGCCAAAGTGTTGCTGATTGCTCACGGCTGAAGTCCTTCAATAGTTCTGATCTCACACGATGTGAGTAGAAGGACCGCAACCTGACCAACACGACACAAATATGCGAGAGGTGAAGAAGTGGCCAAAAAGCAACGCTTCCTCACAAAATCAATGAACTACATTTCAGGAGCTGTGGGCTTTAAATCGTTAAATGCCGAGCACGACAACACTATATAAATGTGAAGCTGGATATTGGGATTTCTTGAATGATGCAAGGAGACCATTTTGGTCCACAGAACCTTGCATAATTATGTCGTGTTAGAATGGTATTGCTTGCTAGACTGTTGGTACATGCAGATCACTTAATTGTGTATCTGATGATGAGAGGTACCAATTGAGGGGTAGCGATTGCAGGAATAACCTGGTGAGGTTGGGCAATGGAATTTCAGTTGCGCGAAATGCGCCGACGGTTTGGGCTAAATCAAACTCAACTATCTGATTTATTGGGTGTCACACAATCCACCGTATCCCGTTGGGAGAAGGGGGTGGAACCAATACGTCATTCCAAGCGCCTGGAACTTCTCGATCTCTTTTCCAATCGCAATGGAAAGCTTGATCCGCTCATCAAGCATTTGCTTTCAAAATCCGATGACATCACCATTTTCGACTTCAATTTGAAATGCTATGCGGGAGCCAGCATCGTTGGTAGGGCCACCCAAATGGGACGTTCAGATGTTGTGGGGAAAAATTACTCGCATTTATTTGAAACCGAATGGTTTTCGGCAATTTACAGAAACATTCCCATCGAAGAACGCCTCTATTTTGAGTATGAACATGTGCTCACGGTTCGCAGTCAAAAAACCAGCCACGTGCCTATTCGGACAAAGCAACACTATGTGCAGTTCGAAGACAGTGCCGGCCTCCTGTTGAGCTTGGTCAGCTATGCACCACCCCTGGTAAAGCCCAAAGTGCTTACCCGAATGAGTTCTGAAATTTTCGATTTCTCTTAGCGCTCCGCCTAATATCCCTGTGATTGCGGGTACAGGTGGTCGAACTCGGCGGTCCATGTCCCCAATTCTCAATCGGCAAGTCTTTTCGGCTATTCAACATCGCGAACTGCGCACCAGCCGACCAAAAATAATTGTGTCGTGTAAATACCTTCAGAACTCAGTCAATCTTGCCATCAGGTTCAGTTCGCTGAACCGGCTTGTGACGCGGCGAAACAAGCCAGCGCCAGTTCCTGATATTGCGACAGATCAGTCGCGGTAACCTGAACTGGCGCAGATCATCAGCCGCATGTTGCCCGAACAACGGTCACAGACGTGGAGGTAGATGAAGGATTACAAATAGCTTGCTGAACTGCCCCTACTACAGTTTTGCAAGTTTTCCGGTAGCTTCCTGGTCCCCAAGTTGCCCAACCCACGAACAGGGAGCTGCCGGAAACCCAACCATGATGAGACGGTCGATCCAGATCGTCTCATCAACCTTCAAGAGGCCAAATTCCTGGTGCCTAAGCATCACAGCCAGGCCTCGCGGTGTCCTCGATGGTTCCAGATTCTCTTCACAATTAACCCAGCCCAGTCACTTGGCGCTCGAACAGAATTCTGGGGCTGTCGAGGACTCTCCCTGGCAAGATTGGCTCCCCCTAGACCCGCAGAGTTGAGCGCCGTCAAATCGATCCTTACCAATTTGAATTGATGCCGATGGTGTCCGTTGCCTCAAGTCTGACCGCCGGATGCATGCCCGAAAACACGCATAATTGTGTCGTGTTTTTGCGAAATCTTCTGAACTAGATAGAATGAAGTCATATGAAGCTGACGCCGGACGGCCGCTGAGGTTCGATTCTAGAAGGTGCTCGACTGCGAGGCGTCACACCTGACTGATCTGACAACCGGGAAGACCGCTATGCCGGCGTCGAAACTGATCACCGATGGAAAGACTCTAAAAGCCCTTCGCAAGAAGCGCGGCATGACTCAGGAGGCATTGGCGCGGGCCATGCAGTTGGAGGTCAGAACCATCCAGCGCTGGGAAGCTGATGATGTCAAACCGAGTATCCAGAACGTCCATCAGCTGATCGAGCAGTTAAACAAAACCGACTGGCAAAAACATCCAATCCACAAAATGATACTTGCCCAGGACGGCGCCGTAGCGCTGTTGGACAGTTTTGCAGTGTACCGGCAGGTCAATTCAAGGTTTCGCAGCCTGTACAGCACCTGGGAAAAGCAGGACATTGAAGGTGAATATGCCGCTAACCTGTTTCAGTTTTGGCACAAGTCAATTGAGCAAGTTTCCGATATCGCACCTCAAGCGCTGGCTTCCAGCAACATAACGTCAATCGACCATTGCATGTCCGAAACATTTGGTGGCGAATCGATCCCCTTGAGGCATCAGGTTTTCGTAATTCGCCAAGAGAAATTTTCGACAATGCTGGTTCATGAGATATCCCGGATATCGGTACAGGAATGCATGAACAGCAAGCTTGTGATAACGAGGCGGACGGCCTCATGATTTCAATTTCGATTTCAGAAACGAGTCAAAGAAGGCCTTCCGGATTGCTCTCTTGCTTGGACAGTGCCTTTGTGCACCTCCATCGGCACCAGGCTCTCTTACCATCTGAAAATGGGGGCACGAATTCTAAGAACCGTAATCTCTTCCAGGGGCCATTGGGCAGGCGCGGGTAATACAGATCTCAACCGATCCCAATGGAAGGAGCAATGACAATACAGATACGAGATCTACGCCGCAACTTTGGGCTCTCGCAATCGCAATTAGCCGATCTGATGGGAACCACACAATCCACCATTTCCCGGTGGGAACGCGGCACAGAGCATATCCGACACTCAAAACGGCTGGAGCTCATTGACCTGTTTTCAAACCGGAACGGAAAACTGGATCCTATCGTCGAGTATCTGGCGCGCCATAACCAGAACATTTCGGCTTTCGACTTCAACTATAATTGCCTCCTGGTATCGGACATCATCGGCGACCACCTTCAGCTAGAGCCAAACAATGTTATTGGACAAAACTACGCCCAGATGATTGATACCGAATGGTTTTCTTCAGTCTATGGTGATGTCCCCTTGGAAGAACGCCTGTATTTTGAATACGAGCGTGTCATGTCCCCCCATCCTAATGTCATCGATCACCACCTTGCCATCCGTTCGAGGCAGTTTTTCGTGCGGTTCCAAGACAGTGCCGGCGTCATGTTGGCGATCATCGATTACGCACCACACCACGAAAAACCCAAAGTAATTGAAAGCGTGACGACAGACGCTTTGGAATTCAAAATCGGTTAAAAACTCTGTCGAAGCGAAGCCGCAACTTCAAGGAAGACCGGCGAGAGGCCCTCGTCTTCAGAGGTGCTGGACTGTGGAAACAGTTTCCGCCTTGGTCCGCAGCCAGTCCAGGAAAACCCTAGCAGCAGGTCGCTGATAGTCCGTCGGCATTTTGATGCAATACAATCCAAATACCGGCTCTGAATGCAATTCAATCAATGCGCCATTTGACAGGTCCTGCTGAAAAAACGCGCGCGCGGTGTAGGTGATACCCTCCCCCCGGCGCACCGCACCCATGATCAGGTTTCCGGGCATTTGATTGATCTTCAAGGGCCTGTCGGGCACCACACCATGAAAGGTGAACCAATCGGCAACTTCGTTGGTGCCCAATTCCTGGATCCATGGAAAATCAACCAGCGACGCAGGCCCTCTCAGATTGACATCACCAACCAGCGAAGGGGCGCCCGTTACGATCATGTCGGAAACCAATACCGTGTCGACATCCTGGGCAAGGCGTCGCCGGTCGCCATAGCGGATGGCTACGTCAATACCTCCGGGTTTGAGATCGACAAGCTCCGAAGTCGGATTGAACATCAGCGTGATTTCGGGATGCAGTTGCTGAAATTCAGCGATCTTCGGCATCAGCCATTCGACCGCAAATGCCGGTGGCATGGTCACCTGGACCGGTCGGGCAACCTGGTCCTTGCAAAGCCGGTCCACCCCCCGGCCAATAATTTCAAATCCAAGCTCCAACTCTCGCGCCAGCAAGCGGCCGGAATCCGTCAGCTCGATACTGCGCCCTGCCCGCGAAACCAGCTTCAGGCCCAACCGTTGTTCCAGCGCCTTCACCTGCTGGCTGACTGCCGCGTGGGTGACGTTCAAGCGGTCAGCTGCCTGGGTGTAATTGCCGCATTCGGCAACCGCCGAAAAGGCTTTCAGGCTGTTCAACGGCGGCAGGTTCATCCAATCCATATGTAACTTTTTCTAAGACATCATAAAAATTTTTGCCTGGTATTTGGGAGTAATGTCCCACCATTTAAGGCACCATAAGACAGAAGGATGGCCGATTGCCAACTCCAATTACGTAGAAATTCTACCATATTGCTTGAATGGGGACCGATGCGAATGAAAAATCATGAAGGCGGATGTTACTGCGGAGCGATACGCTACCGGATAAGCGCAACACCGGCATGGTCGGCGCATTGCCACTGTCGGTCCTGTCAGTTGGCCCTTGGCGGCGCCTTCGTAACCTGGGCAAAGGTTGCCGCTGACGAGTTTGCAATTATCAAGGGGACGATCAAGACGGTCGAAAAAACGCCAGGCATCCAACGAGGTTTCTGTGCCGATTGTGGAACCAGCCTGACCTATTCAGCGCAAAGCGAAGTTGAAGGACAAGACTGGAGCGCAGATGCCTGGTTCTCAGCCACCACGCTGGATGACCCCTCAATCGCGGAACCCAAATCACATGTCTTCACCGATCACCAGCAGAACTGGATCCGGCTGAACGATGGGCTGCCCACATTTCCGCAGTTTTAGCCTGAAAGGAAAGTAATATGGCCGAGTCATTTTCTTATGCGTGCAAGGATTGCGAAGGAATGGAGACCTGCCCCGGCAAAGTCGTGGCGGCAACCGAAGACGAAGTGTGGAAGCTGATGGAGCTGCATGCCGTCATTGCCCATGGCGAGGACCCCAGCGCCTGGGACGATGAAACACGGCAATATCTGAGCACCCTGATCGTCGCACAATAGATTGCTCGATCCATTTTTTTCCCGGATCCGTGGGACCGTTCCAGATTGATAAGAGGGACTTTTGGTCGGTTTAACTTGCCCTCAGCCATTGCTCCAACGCATCCGCAAGACCACGACCATAGAGCGTAATCGTGGTAGGCGGTTCCCCGTCGCGCCGCTTGATTTTCAACCGCATCGATCGGAAAATTGGAAAAGCACCTTTGTGATAATGCAGAACCGCGTCGCGGGGGATGAGCATTGCAGAATGGCCAATACGAAATGCCCACATCGGTTCCAGATACAGTCCGTTCGATGAAACGATCACGGTCAGGCAATTGCTGTAATTGGTCAAAAATCTCAGTCGCGCGCTGCTATATCGGTATGTGGATCCCTGAATGCGACCGGTGGCCGGATATTCTTCAGCCAGTCTGGCCCAGCCACTCATCCTTGAGATCAGAAAGACGATGCCGCTCCACAGCGCTGCAAAACCAACGCAAAACCCAACCGCTATCAGAATTATGAGCAGTAAATCCTGCATATTACTCCCTGGCCTGGCATCAGTGGCGAACGGCGAGCGACGAGCAATCAGACCGAATGCCAAATCGTTTCCGGCAGCCTAGGAACAGTCGAACAACAAAACAACGTCGGTTTAGTCAAACCGGCACATCGACCGACCAACGACTCATAGAATAAGTGAATGAATGCCAGACAGGATTTTATTTGTCGCCAAGTTCATGCTTACGGTAACTTTTACCCAAAGCTAAGAGGTGCCGGACAACCACCCGCCAGAAATCTGCCTAAAATTCAGATTGCAAAATGTTGGCCAAGGCCAGCACATCGGGAGGAAAAAATGAAGTTTTTGAAAGCAATAGCAACTGGCGTGATGATGTCGTCAGCATTAATCGCTGCTCAGTTTACCGGCCAGCTCGCCAGTGCAGAAGAAATTGTCGCACGCCTTTCTGTGCATTGGGGCCCCAAACATCACAGCGCCATTCATGCCAAAATGTATGCCGATGAGGTCAATAAACGGGCTGCCGGCAAGTTGAGGATCGACCTGTTTCCGGCCGGGCAGCTGTTTGGCATTCGTGAACAGCTGGGTGCGGTGACCTCTGGGGCTGTCGAAATGGGTGGCATTGTCGGCGTTGTTTCCTTCCCACCCATCAACAAGAACTACAATGTCGTTTCCTTCACAGGACTGTTTGACAGCTATGACGAACAACGCGGTTTCTTTGAAAAGGACCCCGCGGGCCAAGCCGTGTGGTCGGACATTACAAAGAAATCAGATTCCATTTTGCTGATGTATGATCCTGTTGGCCCGGTCATGACATTCTCCACCAAGCAGTTGAGCGGTGTAGACTCCATGGCCGGATTGAAAGCACGTGCCCTGATCGGTGCAGAACGCCCCATGTGGGAAGCGTTGGGCGCCAATACGGTGTCGATGCCAACCCGGGAAGTCTATTCCGGCCTGCAGACCGGCATGATCGACACCATCAACAGTCCGCCGGGATCAATCCGAGCCTTCAGCTGGTGGGAGTTCCTGACTCACGGCCAAAAGCCTTATCAATATTTTGCCGACGCCTATATCATGGCCAATGCAACCTGGTTTAATGGCTTGCCGGCAGATATGCAGAAACTGTTGCTGGATGTCGGTGCGGAAATTGGCAAGGTTTCGACCGATACGATCATGAAAACCGGCGAAGAAACCCTGACCCAGTTCCAGGGCCGCGGTGGCGTTGTCAACGAACTTGCCGGTGATGAGGCCGCCAAGTTTGAGTCACTGATGAAGGAAAAAGTGCAACCAAAAATCGCCGACAAGATTGATGCTGACGTGTTGAGCGCGGCCCAGGCCTTCGCCGCCAACTAGTCATCTAAATCGCTTTCCGGCGGGAAATTCCTGCCGGCAAGCCGCCTCGATCCTCAGAGCACCAGTTCATGACCGCCATTTTGAAAGCCTTTCGACTGATCAATGGTGCGTTGGAAAAAATAACCGCCATCACCTCGTCAACGATTGCAGCCATCATGGTGCTGGCCCTCACTCTCAGCGCGGTCACCCGCTATGTCAGTGGCACCGGCTATGACTGGTTTATCGAATTGCCTCCCGCCTTGGTGCCGTGGATGGTGTTTCCGTTGCTGGGGCCCCTGTTGCGCTCCGGTTCCCACATTAAAGTCGATCTTATACCCAACCTTCTCTCCGGCCGGTCGGCCTTGCTGCTAAAACTGTTCGTCTACGCCATCATGTTGACCGGGGCAGTCATATTCTTTCTTGCAGGCAATGAGGCAGTGGCCCTTTTTCGGCGGCTGGGACAGCTGATGGAGCTGGAGATCGAGTTGCCTATCTGGTGGATGTATCTGGCATTCCCCGTCGGATTTGCAATTCTTGCCCTGTTTGCCAGCGAACTGATTTTGGAGACCATCTCCAAAATCTTCCGGCAGAAGGGTTAGAGTCGTGAAAACCGCTGCAACCCTGGCTTCACTGATTTTGCTGACCCTCTCGGTGCCAATTTTCATGGTATTCGGTTTGGGCAGCGCCACCACAGCAATCTGGGGAATGAACCTGCCCTGGTCGACGTTGATTCAGGTTTCTTTCGGGTCAATGACCAAGCACGTCTTGATCGCCGTGCCGTTGTTTATTTTTACCGGCATGGTCATGTTGCGGGGTGGCGCAGCAGCCCGTCTAGTTCACTTTGCCACCACCTTGGTCGGTCACTGGCCCGGTGGTCTGGGAATCGCTATGATTCTCGCCATGGGCTTTTTCGCCGCCTTCTGCGGCTCCATCCTCGCCGCCATCACCGCAGTTGGCACCATTATGATTCCGCAGATGGTCAACCAGGGCTATCCAAAACCCTTTGTCATTGTACTGGCAGCCTCCGCGGCATTTCTGGAAGCACTTATCCCGCCGTCCAATGCAGCGATCCTGTTCAGCGCACTGACCGATGTTCCGGTATCCCATACATTTGCTGCCGGTTTCGTGCCCGGATTCGTATTGATCATCTTGCTGGGAGTGGTGGTGACCTGGAAGTGTCGCCACTTGCGCAATCCGGCTAAGGCAAGCTTGGAGGACCGGCTTTCGGCCTTTCGATCGGCTCTTCCTGGACTGTTCACACCGGTGATCATTCTGGGTGGCATTTACGCCGGCTTGCTAACACCCTCAGAATCAGCAGCCGTATCAGGAATCTGGGCCATTTTTATCGGTTTCGTCTTCTACCGGGAGTTGACCCCCCGCGGCATTTTGTTGGCCTTGCACGAGACCGCCAGAATTACCGCCGTGATCTTTGCCATCATCGCCATGGCGACTTTCTTAAGCGTCGTACTGACTTATTCGCAGGCACCGCAAAGCATCATCAGTTACTTCTCAGAAATGGGGGGAACGCCGATGATGTTCTGGCTGTCGGTTGCAGTCATTTGTCTGATATTGGGCACTTTCATTGAGATTGTGCCGGTCTTCTATCTCACGGTGCCGATTTTTGCCGCTCTCGCCCTGGCTCTGGGCCAGAACATCTTGCACCTCTATGTGGTTTTTGTAGCCTTTGCCGGGATCGGCATGATCACGCCACCGGTATGCGTCGGAATTTATACCGCAGCCGGCGTTGCCGAAGAAAGCCCGGAAAAAGCATTCAGGGAAGTGCCGTTATTTGTACTTGTGGGAATCGTGTTCGGACTGATCATGATCTTCTTCCCACAGGCCGCCACCTGGTTGCCAGGATTGCTCAACGGATGACCATTTGCCACACGGAAGCAATTATCAACAAGCGGGGGTTTGCAATAGCCGCACTGGCTGGCGCAAGGTGGCATAATCAGATTGGGAAGGATTGAATATGTCAGATCATTGCTGTGGACCGGGCTATGCATCACCTGCGGAAGCCATCAAAGCACCGCGCGAAAAACTGCTTTATTCCATCGCCATCTATACCGGCACCGGCATTCAAAAACCTGACTATCTGGTAACCATCGATGCCGACCCCGAAAGTGACACCTATTCCCAGGTCGTCCATCGACTGGAGATGCCGGGCATTGGCGATGAATTGCATCATATGGGATGGAATGCCTGCTCATCTTGCTTTGATGATTCGTCGATGAGCCGCAAATATCTGCTGGTTCCCGGTGTTCGCTCGACCAATATTCATATTGTCGATACTGCCTCCGACCCCCGTGCTCCGCGCCTGCACAAGGTGATCGAGGGAACCGAAATCAAGACCAAAACCAATCTCTCCGCCCCCCACACCGTCCACTGCCTGGGATCGGAAATCATCATCTCCATGCTGGGGGATGCCCAGGGTGAAGCACCCGGTGGCTATCTGCATCTCGACAAGGATTTTGAGATTATCGGCCGTTGGGAAAACTCCATGGGCGACATCCCCTTCGGCTACGACTTCTGGTACCAGCCGCGCCACAATGTCATGGCCTCGTCCGAATGGGCCGCGCCCAACACATTCATGCCCGGCTTTGACCTGGAGGAAGTCGGCCACCTGAAATATGGTCGCCGCATTCACCTTTGGGACTTCGAAAAAAAGGAACCAAAGCAGACCTTTTATCTCGGCGAAGACGGTCTGGTCCCTCTGGAGGTTCGCTTCCACCATGACCCCGACAGCACCCACGGTTTTTGCGGCGCCGCGCTGTCTGCCAATATCATCCATTGGTGGAGAGATGACAGCGGCGACGGCGGCGGCGGCGAGGGCGACGGCGACGGCGAATGGAAGTGGGAAAAAATCATCGATGTGGAGAACGAGCCGCATCCGGATTGGCCGATTCCCGTGCCTGGCGTGATCTCTGTCATTCTGCTGTCGATGGACGACAAATATCTGTATTTGTGCAATTGGCTGCATGGCGACATCCGCCAGTACAATATTGAAGACCCACATAATCCGGTGCTGACCGGACAGGTCTGGATGGGCGGTCTGCTGGGCAAGGCGCCGGAAGTCAACGGTGTTAAGGTAACCGGCGGCCCACAGATGATCCAGTTGAGCCTCGACGGCAAGCGACTTTATGTTACCACCAGCCTGTTCAGCACCTGGGACAACCAGTTCTATCCGGAAATCCGCACCAATGGCGGCTGCATGCTGATGGTCAATTGCGACACCGAAAATGGCGGCATGGAAATTGACCCCGACTTCGTTGTCGATTTCGGCAAGGAGCCCAACGGCCCGTCCCGCTGCCACGAAACGCGCTATCCCGGCGGCGACTGTACAAGCGACATCTGGATATGACAGACCACAAAGTCACGATTGCCAACCGGCAGGACGCCACATATCGGGTCAATGCCAGACAGCCATTGCTCGATGCTTTGCGGGATCAGGGCGTCGACCTCCCCTATGGATGCAAATATGGCGGCTGCATCACCTGCGCTGCAAAATTGATCGATGGCACCGTTGACCAGAGACGTCAGGTGGCGCTTAACAACCGTCAGATCAGCAATGGATATGTCATTCTATGCGTGGCCCGCCCCACCAGTGACATCACCCTGGAAATCGGTGTTGAAAGTCATGACAAATTATATCGCAACCCCTTCCTTGATCCGCTTGAGCCTCACGAGTTGAAGGCGGATATTGCTACTCCCAAGGAGAATTAAAATGCCCGAAGCCGATATCGATCACATTTACGACTATGATCCGGCATATCTGTCGGACATTCTCAAATCGGTCAAAACCATCGCCATGGTCGGCGCCAGCCCTGACAAAACCAAGTTCAGTTATGGCGTCTTGAGGGTGCTGCATGAGACCGGCTACGATATGGTGCCAATCAACCCGCGCCCCGATGTTACCGAAATCCGCGGACTGAAGGTCTTCCCAACACTGCAGGATATCGATCGGCCGGTTGACATGGTGCAGGTCTTTCGCCGCAAGGAAGAGCTGCTGGGCATTGCCCAGGATGCCATCGATATTGGTGCCAAAGTTCTGTGGGGTCAGATTGGAGTCCACGATGACGAAGCGGCCAGATTGGCTGAGAGCGCCGGTCTCAAAGTGGTGATGAACCGCTGCCCCAAGATCGAACTGTTTCGCCCGTTCTGGAAACCCCGCCTGGATCTGGAAATCTGAAACCGGATCAGTCCAAGGCCTGCCGGGATTTTTCAAACGCGAACAAATTCCGGCTTGTCTTTAGTCTTCCAGCGGCCGGGCTTCGGAAATCAGCAAAATCGGTATGCCATCCCGCACAGGATAGGCCAGCTTAGCCTGTTTGGAGATCAGTTCCTGAGCGGCCTCATCAAATTCCAGATTGCCTTTGGTCTGCGGACAAACCAGCAGCTCCAGCATCTTGACATCCAATAACGGTTTTTCGCTCATCGGTATTCCAACTGTGTTTGGCGGCAGCGGCGACGAAGACCTGGCTTTGATGGATCACGTCGTGTTGCAACTATTGCAGCGTGCCAGAAGTGTCCCCGGCTTCCCGTGCCAACATGATTTCGGTTATGGCAACAAGGGTTTCAGCCCGGGTTTTTAGATCCGGTGCCTCCAGCAAAGCTTGTTTCTCCGCCGGTCCATAGGGGCTCATCATCGACAGTGTGTTGACCAGCGTTTCTGTGCTGGCTTCACTAACCCCCTCCCAGTCGGCTTCCATGTCATTGGCTTCCAGAAACTGCTTGAACGTGCGCAGCAATCCATCCCGGTCCACCGCCTTGGCTTCGGCAATACTGTCCTCCAAATCATCGCCAAATCCGGCGATCCTGGCGACCCGGTATCCGTTGACACCAGCAGTCTCTTCCATCACCCGAAAGCGGCAGACACCGGCCAGATTGACCACCAGGCGACCATCACCAACCTCCTGAAAGGCCGTGATGCGTCCGACGCAGCCGACATCGCACAAGGGCGGATCTTCTGCCTCTTCCGGTGCGTCAAACTGCGGTTGAATCATGCCGATCATGCGATGGCTGTCCATCGCATCTTCAATCATCGCCAGATAGCGCGGCTCAAAAATGTTCAACGGCATATTGGCCGCCGGCAGCAACAGTGCACCGGACAGGGGAAAGACCGGCACACTGTCCGGCAGGTCGGAAATGTGGGAATAGACGGCGTTACCAGCCTTCATGATCATATTCCTCATGCACAGCGACAATCCTCATCTGGGACCACGCATTTTACGAAAACAAAATCGATGACAGGGCACGGCGCCCGGTTACCGTTGCTGGATCCATGTGCCCCCAGGCCTCAAAAAATTCCAGCAATTGGGTCCGTGCCCCATCATCCTTCCACTTACGGTCTGCCCGCACAATTGCAATGAGCTGTTCTGCCGCAGCCTCGCGCTGCCCTTCGCTGTTCAGGGCCAGGGCATAATCCAGTCGTGCCTGATGATCACCTGGATTGGCTTCCACTGCAGCCGCCAGTTCCGACAGACCGCCCAGATCGGAGGCCTGCCGCGCCA
This sequence comes from Rhizobiaceae bacterium, assembly GCA_039977975.1. Lineage (GTDB taxonomy): Bacteria > Pseudomonadota > Alphaproteobacteria > Rhizobiales > Rhizobiaceae > Pseudahrensia. The sequence continues at coordinate 344,950 of JBDWCD010000012.1, read as the reverse complement.
GTTCGATGGCTTTGGCCAATGCCACCAGCGGACCGCGGTCCCGGTGCTCCTCGGGAATTTTTTCAATCAGCATCTGCGCCATATCAACTTCACCGACCGCAACATAGCACTGGCCCAGTCCGGCAAAGGCATCGATATTGCCCGGTTCCTTGGCCAACACGGCGCCATAGATTTCAGCCGCCGTGCCATGATCTCCTTCGACCATCAGTTGGCCGGCCTGATCCATGGCTGCGGCCAAATTCTCGCCTTCCGCATCGGGCTTCACCTTGGTGGCAATCTTTTCAAAAAAGCGCCGCACCTCGCCTTCCGGTTTGGCCCCCATAAAGGCATCCGCGGGCCGGCCATCGACAAAAGCGACGACTGCCGGGATCGACTGAATGCCCATCTGGCCGGAAACTTCCGGATATTGTTCCACATCCATTTTGCACAGGGTGACGCCCTTGGTTTCGCGGGCAATTTTTTCGATGATCGGACCCAGTTGTTTGCAGGGTCCGCACCAGGGGGCCCAAAAATCAACCACCACCGGATTCGCCCGCGACGCCTCAATAACGTCTGCCATGAAGGTCTCGGTGGTCACGTCCTTGACCGAAACATTGCCTGCCGCCTCGCCGCCGCCGCCGCCGCCGTCGCCGCCCGCGGGCTTCGGTTGAAACGATGGAGCTGCCGGCATCGTGGCCTGTCCCTGGAGGGAAGCATTGGTGGAATATCCTCCTGCCGCTGATCCGGCATATGGATTATCGTTGTCGCTCATCTTTTGGCATCCTGAGGGGTCGATCAATTGACGTTATCTATATGTCGGCGCAGGGGCCCCAAATTGCAACCTCTCCACGCCGGTTCGGGTCGAATAAGATTGTCTAAACTTCCGTGCTCAAGTCGACGATCAGTGCCGGGTGATCACAGGCGCTGGCAAAGCTCAACAAATCATCGCACGTAAGCGTAGTCGTTGCCGTATTGACCAGCGGATGACAGTTGATTTTCTGGTGTTCCAGCAGCCGTTTATCAATGGCAAAGCTGACATTGTTGGCCCGATCATTGATGATGCCGAATGCGGTAACGGCACCCGGCGTGACGCCCAGATATTCTTCCATCTTTTCGGCGCTGCCAAAGGAAAAGCGGCTCGAGCCGCCAAGCAATTTGTGCAGGGTTTTGAGATTGACCTGGGTGTCTTCCTGGGCAGTGAGCAGGAAATAATTGCCCTTCTTGTCTTTCAAAAACAGGTTTTTTGTGTGCCCGCCCTCAATCTCACCCCGCAGCTTTTGGCTGTCTTCCACGGTAAACAATGCTGGATGATCGACAGTTACGGTTTCGAAATTGCAGTCCTGCAGATAGGCCAGCAAGGTATCGCGGGTGACGGGTGCATCGGGCAGATTGGCGGACATGTTGGCGCTCCTGATTGGCAGGGTTAGCCCGGACAACTGGGCATGTGATCCGCACCATTAGCCAAAGCTGCGTCCCGCATCAACATGGCAATGCCGGATTGTCGAATTGATTGGTGACCTGATCGGGCGGCGGATTTTAGCGACGAGTGTGATCGGCCTTAGTTTGCAGGAGTGTGGCAGTTAGGTTGGTTTTTGCTCAGGGTTTGTGGTGTTATTCACCAATCGGGCATTTTCGCAAAAATTACTGAATATACATCTTGCAAAGGTTCAGGTGTTGGCGCATATACACCGCGCTGAGGCAAAAATCCTCGGTCGCTCGAGCGGGCGTAGCTCAGGGGTAGAGCACAACCTTGCCAAGGTTGGGGTCGTGAGTTCGAATCTCATCGCCCGCTCCAAAATTTCTCAACAATTACATACACTTGTAACAGATTTGCACAACACGGCATTTCTGTTTACGCTGACTGCATTGCTATCACAGTGCTAACACAGCGAAATTAGTGTCAATGATTTCAAGTGTTTAGGATTTGGAAAATCCACGTGTTAGCACAGTGCTAGCACACGTGTGCACCAGTTAACTGCTTAGGGTGCGATGTCTAATGGACAAGCTGAAGCCATATGTTGAGCCGCCAATCCAAGTTGAAGGCCGCCCATATGTGATCCACAAGCGCGGCAGTTCTCGCAATTATTGGATGCGGTTTTCGATCAAAGGCTTTGGTCAGCAGCGATACGCTTTGGGAACAGAAGATCTTGGTGAAGCGCATGAAATTGCGGAAAGGAAGTATCAGACCGCAGTAATCAAGGCTGAGAATGAAATTCTCGAGGGTCGAACCAGTTTTGATTATCTGGCAGATCAATACGTTGCTGGTTTGTTTGTGCAGGCTGAGGCCGACCCAAAGAAACTGTCCAATGCAAGATATGCCAAGCGCATCTGTGAGCGATATCTCAAACCGTATTTCAAACGACGGACAATCGCGTCGATTGGTGCGCCCAAAGTCAACTCTTACATTGAATGGCGGAAGATCTTTTGGACAACCGGTCCAGGAAAAGACATCAAAGAGATAACTTATGTGCGTGGGAAAGATGAACCATCTCGTCCCGTTCAACGAATTGTCCCATCACCAAACACGCTAAAGCGTGAGAGCAATATTCTACGCGGCGTGTTCAAACATGCAGTTGGATTGGGTCACATCGATATGGGCCAAATCCCACCCATAGACGTTGGACCGCAAAGCAAAGGTCGCCGACCGCATTTCACTAGAGAGCAAGCTAATGTCATTCTGAACAAGGCGATGGAGCGCGCTCACGAAGTGAAAGACAATAAAAAGCTCAAGTATGAACGTACATTGCTGTTTCAGTTCATTGAAATCGCCATCAACACGGGTATGCGTCCGATTGAAATATTTCAACTGGATTGGGATCACTTGGAAGGTTTTGAGAATGTTCGATCAAGCAGGCCAGATGAAGGGAAACTTGTAATTTTGGGTTACGGCAAAGGCAAACTGCCTTCACGTTCCATACCAGAGGATTCCGTGCTCTCTAATTTCAGCAACATTTGGGAAATGCAACGTCAGCATTTTGGAAGCGACCCATCGCCTGATGATCCAGTATTCCGATCCTTCACGGGAAAACGAATTGGTTCGATGAAAAAGTCTTTGAATGCTCTGCTTGAGGCTGCTGGATTGAAAACCAATCAATTCGGAGAGGTGTTTTCCGCGTATTCGTTTCGCCATTCCTATGCGACGTGGCAGCTACAGCAGTCGCCACCCACTGATGTACATATGTTGGCCATCAATATGCGCACTTCGCCGGATATGATTTACAAGCATTATTCGCATGTGATTCCAGATGATCATGCCGACCAGTTCCGCGGAAGAAATCGGAAGTAATCCTTGTTGGCAATCAACATGCGGACATCACCGGATATGATCTACACGCATTATTCCGACGTAATCGCAGATGATCACGCTGATAGATTGCGTGGAAAAGATGAGTGGTGATCCAATTGCTCGCCATCAATATGCGAACTTCGGTTGAGATGATTGAGAAGCACTACTCCAAGCTAAAAGCGGAACAAAAAGCCAAAGAACTGCGAGGTAAGCCGTTTGGGAGCCTGTCGAGTAGTGCTATTGCCCTGCAATCAAACAAATCTTCCCCATTTGGAAATTGGGACGAAGATTGATTTGGGTCATCACCAATGACAGGCAGACTCATTGGAAAAAATCAGAATAGAGATAAACAAACGAGCGTTGTGAAGGAGACTGCCCAACGTTTAGTTGATCGTATTGAAACCGACCAAAAAACTACTGCAATTCTTCGCAGGATTAGCCTGACTATTTCTTGCCACCGCTCCCGCGATCCGGCGGATTTGCTGGGGCGTTCTGGCCTGTCGTCGGCTGATATCCTCCCTGTGGTCGACCAGTCGGTTGATATCCGCGTTCGACCTTTTTGGGTGAAGGAGTAGATTTTGGAGTCCGACCGGACGCTGGTTTTCTGTTACCAGGCACTATGCATCCCCTTTTTCTGAAACTGGAAAGAATTCAATAGTTTTCAACTCATCCGACGCGACCCACAAGCCGTGTTCGCCTTGATCCAACCAACTCTCATTCTCTCCCCAACGATAGACTTTCTCAACGTAAAGGTCGCGCTCATGAGGATCGGAGGACATAAACGACTGCCTGCCACAATACCCAGCGAATTTTGTGTCGTCCTTCAATGTGAGGATTACGAGATGTTCGTTCATAGCGCCAAATTTCCAGTCCCATGCTGTCGGAACAGCATGCACAGGATAGATCCTCAAATTGGACAATAAGCGCCGAACCAATTCAGTTTGCGTCATTAGCCCAAGGAAAATCCCAAACACTGATGGACCAACAAACACTAGAAAGAACCAAAGGAATATTCTGCTTCGATCCCCTTGGAAGTGCGACAGAAGTTCGCTTAAGAACGGGAAGATTATTGCGCCATACACAGCCGATAGAGTGAAATAGGCCAACAAGGCTTCGGAGTGTTTACCAATTCTTCCAGTTACAAATTGCGCCCGCATGAATGTGATTACCAAGCCTGGAACTACCAAGGCTAATAACCACAACACAATCTGGGGATCTGAAAACACACCCATCAAATTATGTCTGAATCCAAGAGTTTCCAGTAGTGCTCTCCAAGCACGGTAAGACGGCATGACTTGGAATTCATTGCAGCAAAATACATGTGAGTTTCCCCAACCGGGCGCACTAAATTGACCTTGGCCATATCCTGCAAGTTGGCAAAGATCTCGTTGTTCTCCTCATTCGGCTCTTCGCTATGGGGTTCGAAACTGGGGTCCAGGTCCATTTCTAGACCGGGGGAATCAAAATAGACTCTAAGTTTTCTCAGTGTTTCTAAAGAAATGGGCCGGGATGCACTTTTTAATGATGTGAAACTTGTAACATTGGTTTTGAACAGTGGGCGTTGGTCCCACGGACCAAGTGACTGATCGATATGAGCATAGACTGCCCCAGGCGTAACGTCCCCCACTAGGTTTGCCGCGCCGCCATTCAACGCATCAACAAATAGCGTTGTAAAAAGCCCCGATCCGTTTTCCTCCATTGCATACTGCTTTTCCGTCGACGCCGTCAGAATTGTAACGCCGCTAGAAATGTTAACGTGATCGTCGTTTAGATTGGCGTTTCCTGCTATTCCCGAGTGACAACTATCGAGGACAATAATGCGGTTCTTTGCATCCGAATCGTTGGCCATGGCTACCAATTCATTAAGCGAAAGCCCATCGTTTCCATCTTGACTATCAGAACAAACTAAATACCCACCAACCTGCTCTATGTACCCATGTCCAGCGAAGTAAAATAGCGCAATATCATCGTTTCCCGCGAACAGCTCTTGAACGGCAGCACGCAGTTCGCGGCGGCCTACCGTGTTTGCATTTCCAGTTCCAGTTAGTAGTTGAATTGCAAAATTGCGAGTGCCATCAGCATTTCGCTCTAAAGCTGCACTGATAGTGTGCGCATCGTTTACACATCCGAAAAGAGGTGAAACATGCTCATAGTAGTCAATTCCAACAACAAGTGCTTTTCTTGTCACTCAGAACAACTCCCTAATTGCATCAGCAATAGACTTGCCGTTCCACTTTACGATCTTGTCTGCTTCATCCTTCACAATCGCGGAAGTTTTTTCGGAAGCCCAGGGTTCAATAGCAATGATAGGTTTTCCGTAATGATTAGAAATCCCAATTTCTTCATTTATCCATTTGCTATAGGTGGAATAGACGCCGGCAAGAATTATGACTCCGCTGCACCCGCTAATTTTTGAATCAATTGCTGCCCGCAACTGTTTGGCGGTGCCATTGGTATGAATGGGATCATTTTTTGGAACCGAATGATCGTAGTACGAGATGCCTTGTTCGTCCAAAAACTGGACAATTTTGTCGTATGCGTCGCCGTACTTCCAGGAATGGCTAATGAAAAGCCTATACGTTTTGGACATGTATCACCTTCAGAAGTTATCGCAGAATTCAAACCCTCAAGGTAGCAATGGTAGTTCATATTGGGATTGGCTTCAAGCTCAGGAAATATTTTAAATAAAATACACAATTCAAAAATTACTTCCTTGAGACTTTGTTTAATAAAATCACAATTGCGAAATTTCTACAAAGAATTGGCCTTTTCCTCCTTTTCATTTATAATATTCTTCAGCTTACTATTGATTTGATTCCCATTTTCACCAAAATGTATTTCCCTGTGAATACTTGGTGATATTGCTGCGCAGTTCCGAGGATCATCGAGGCCATTGTCCGACAGCTTTAGAAGGTGATGAACCTCAAGATATGGAGTGCCGTCTTTTCGCATAAATGGAGCGGGATGACCGCTGGCTTCGCAAATGCCGTCAGCTCTGGCTAGAACGTATTGCTTGATTGACGAGCTTCGGTCCCTTGATAATTGTGTGGCAGTTCGCCACCTTTCTGATCTCTGAGGTGAAGAAGCCGCATATGCCTCCCTGCTGCTGCCCACGATAAGCTGCATGAATATCGTCTCGGCGAGAGTAGTGCTGTCCAACTTGAAACATCAGAAGCCTTTTTGTCACGGGATCATTGGGCAAGCCTAAGTTCTGCAACCGCCGGGCTCAACTCCCTCAAAACATAATGTTCCACACAAAATCTTATATTCTCCCCTAACCTACTGATTCCATTTTGTTTCAGAAAACAGACGTTTCGACGACCGTTTCAAAACATAAAGAAAAGTTTGGAAACGCGGGAAAACATGATGATCTCGCGAGCTGCTCGAACTGGATCTAATGCTAATGTAGTTGGGTGGCGAGTATGCAAATGGCGAGATCGTTTGGATGGTTCAATTGCTTTGAAGCGGGCAAATCGACAAAATTGGGGGTCAAATTCTCACTTCTCAAATGAGTTGGAATCCGACTATCGCTGCGAGAATGAAGTTTCTCATGCTCGCAAAAGATAGAGGACACTCGATCCAATTCTGGTCAATTGACCGTAGCTGGGTAGTTGTCCCCTGTTTGGTCCTCGGATCACCAATCTAGGGCAGCTTCGATGGTCTCAACCAGAGCATCAAAGTGATTTGGTTCGGCCTTGGATACAAGGCGGCAAACATCTTCTCGGATGCGATCCACATCGAGTTCAACAGCTTCAGAAAGCTCAAAGAACTCGTCATGTTTGTCTGCGCGCCGCGCATCCTTCAGTAATTGCAGAAGCGTATCATCGTTTTCCACGCCCCACGCAGCAGCAGTATTGCTGGGATCGCCAATCAAACCATTCTCTAGAAAGTCGATGGCCTCATCTAGCAACCATTTTTCAGGCCAGCTGTTGCCTGGTAGGTAGTGAAGCCTTTCCTCGGTCCAAGCCTTGACCTGATCTTTTTGCATCTGTGTGCTTGCTTCGGTCCAATCTACAACCTTATTGACAGCACCAGCAGCGTCTCCGGACTGATCACCATCAAGAATGCAAATGCAATTCCCAACTCCTTCCAGCGAACGGCTGGCAAGCTGCCTTAAGACTGCGCTGTGCGACCCAATTGACTTAATTTTGCATCGCTTCCTAGTCATCAGTGGTAAGATTTGCCTGACAATGGTTGCTGCATTTTCGTCTTCAACAAAGATGTCCAACTCCTGTGCGTCAGCTTTCCCCATCTTGCCGCAAGCAAAATCAGCAGAAATTCCTTGAGTGAGAATTGTGGATGCACCGTTACCTTCGATGAAAAAGCGAGCTTCGGGGGGCAAGTTACTCAAAACGGCGTGAGAATGAGTCGAGCAAATTATCTGGCATTTTATCTCTTTGCAAAGCTCCTTCAGTTGTTCAATTAAATTGAATTGGGCTTTCTCATGCAATCCGAGTTCAATTTCATCAATAATTACAAGTGCACCTGCACCGGCTTCAAAAATGGCCGTCAAAATCTCAAATATTGCGCTTTCCCCGGCACCCATGTTGAACCCTGAATAAGAGATTCCGGAAGAGTTTACCTTTGGCAGGGAATACTTGCTGTGATGGAAGCTATCAAAATCTGTATAATTTTTTCCGATAATTCGCCCAGCGATCTTTGCTATCCTCTTTCTCGTCGCCTCCGACAGATTTCCGGGCTTAAAACGAGAGCGATATGACTTTGAAACACTGCGTTCAAAGTGCGGCACGACTCGCTGCACGCCAAAGTAGATTACATTCCTACTAACGCGCGTATGGTAGTCATTCCAGCGCCCACCCTTGCGCTTTTTACGCATCTGAAATCCCAGTCTCTCAACTGGTTTGCGGCGCCATTTATTGTGGCGAATGCCGTATACAATCTCCACACCTTGGATCGGGGTTTCATCATCCGACTGAACAAAAAAATCTCCAAACGTGTAGTAAGGTTGTTTCTGTAGCGGGGATTTATACCCATCCTTTGAGTTATGATACGCACATGCGGCTAGAGCGAGCATTGTTGATTTCCCAGAACCGTTTGACCCAGAAAATGCGGAAATTGGATAGTCAAATTCGGCTTTGAACAATCCAAGGCCTCTGACATTTCCAGTTTTCAGCTCTATTGAGGCAAGCGTTCCCCTAGAGTTATCTTTTTTGAACCACCTTAGATTGTGATTGTCCAAGTTCGATCTTCTATAACTCAAATTGTCACCAGTTTATTTGTACGAAATTGCCTCGCACACCATCTTGCAAATAGTGTATGTGGCCAAGCCTCCCTTGTACCCGAAGTCTTGCAGAATTCACCACAAATTTCGTCGGTAGGAATCAACAGTTAAGCTTCCATCTGATATTGATCGGTTTTAACATCATATTTGGAACCACCGTCTCCTAAAACACGCGAAAGTTCAAATTAGATCCTCTAGTCCAAACCTCGAACGCGAAAAACGGTCGTAACCACGAGCCAATGGAAACATAACTTTAAGCGTGGAACAGCGTTGAAAGGTTATACAAATGAAACAGGCGAAGGTTCTTTCGAAATCCGAATTGCAACGTGTGTTGGCAGTGGTGGCCGCTGGCAAGCATGCTGAAAGAAATCGAATTGCTATCATGCTGTCCCATTACGCGGGTCTGCGAGTGGGTGAGATTGCATCGCTACGATGGAAGCAACTGCTTGAAGCCGATGGTTCGATTAAAATGGTGTTTTATTTGGATCCAACTGACACCAAATGTAATGAAGCCCGCGCCGTTCATCTGAACCCGCTGTTGGTGCGGGAGTTGTCTAAGTTCAAACTTACGCTTTCCGCTTGGCAATTACAGGGACCGGTCATTACTTCTCAAAAAGGTTCGGCATTCTCCGGCAACAGTCTGTGTCAGTTATTTGGCCGGATCTATACAGCTGCTGGTATTTCCGGCGCTTCCTCACACAGCGGGCGTCGCTGGTTCATAACGCAACTTGCTCACTCCGGTGTATCACCAAAGGTCATAATGGAACTTGCGGGTCACAAGAATTTGGGCACCACACAGCGGTATATCGAGGTAAATGAGCAAATGAAGCAGCGGGCGGTTTCGCTGCTTAACTGACATGTGCAATTGGTCACTGACAGCCGAAATATCCTTTGTGAAGTTTGTTTTGAACTTACAAACAAAGGGCCGCGAAAAGTTTAAACTTTAAACTTTTTCGATGGTCGAGTGAGGACATGACCAAGGATCGGGACGACAGTTGGAACTCTGAATTTGTGGAGAAGTGGCGAAATGCGTCTCAACGCAATCGTGATCTTTCAGCACGTCCGACTGACGAATCGCGAGAAATCCCTGATGGCTCTCGCAGAGATTCAGCTAAATGGAATTCGCCAAGGCAATGGCCTGAAACTGCTTGGCGAGAATACCAAGCGCAACAGGAAGCCCAGCAAGGCTCTAAGCTTCGTAAAGACTATTCCCAACAGTTTGAAAACGTCGCAATCTACGCACCCGCTTTGAGCGAAACTTATGTACGGTTTGTCGAGGGAGGAAAGTTCAAAAAAGCCAATCTCCCATTTCCAGCTTCGGACCTAAATTATCTCGATCCAAACAGCGGTCTATTTCATTACCCATGGACACTCTATAGCGCGGGCCAAGCCGCTGACACCCCCGGAAAGGCAGCGCAAACCGATTGGGTTACGCTTTCACAACGAGCCACTGGAACCCACGTTGTTGGAGACAGCGGTGGATTTCAAATTCAACAAGACACAATCAAATTTCGTGGTGCCAGTACTTTAAACAGAATGCTTCGCTGGATGGAGAAAACCAGTGATTATTCGATGATCCTTGATGTCCCAACCGGTGGAATTGGTATGGGAAGCGCCCGCAAATACGTGGACCAGTTGGAAGCACGTGGATTTGCAGTATCCGAAAAAGCAAAGTTAAACGGCTTCAATCCCGATTATATGGCGTGCTTAATGCAAACGGAAATCAATAATCGATACTTCCGCCGGTACAGGCGACATGCCGCAACCAAACTTTTGAATGTCATCCAGGGTCGAAATGAGAGTGAAAGTCGCTTTTGGTACGAACGCATGAAAGCATTTCCGTTCGAGGGAATAGCGTTTGCTGGAAAGCACTCTGTTCGCTTTTCCATGACAATGCGTCGAATTCGGCAAATGCTGGATGATGGAATTTTGAAAGATTGCCCTTGGATACACTTTTTGGGCGTGTCCACATTTCGGACTGCTGCAGCGTTGACGTTTCTTCAAAGAGAATTACGCCTGCATCCCAATGCCAACGAAAATATTCAAATAACATTCGATTCAATCAGTGGCATCAAGGCCGTTGCAAATGGATACAACGCGTACACGGGCTTTGACTTTGATCCGGCCACATGGCGGTTCACGCAGGAAAAAATAAGTGTTGCCAAATACCAAAACAGCAAGCGCGTTATAAATGAGATCTCTGCTGAAGTTATCAAAAATCGGGGTGGCTCACGGGAAAGCAAAGCTCCAGGATTTTCAGTCATTGGCTGGTCTTTGCGTGTGGGACAAATGATTGAAACTAGGCCTGACGGTGAGGGGAACCCACGCCTCTACATGCCTGAGGAATACGGGTTCTGTTTGATGAACCACAATATGGAAGTTTTGATACGGGGGTTTCAACAGTTGGGTAGTTACTTGGACAAGGACGGTATCGGCATGCCGCAATCCATAGCAACGATCATGTACCTCATTCGCGCAATCATTTTCCCCGTAAACAACTACGATCCCTTCGATTTAATTGACGAGGCCACCGCCGAACTTGATGCCATAGCAATGAGGGTTGATTGATGAGCAGTTCAAAAAATAGATTTGATCCCCAAGCTGTCCTCGGCGAAATTCGGCGCCAGGTAATCGGGTCACAGACGCATGCAAGGGGCAAGGAACGTAAATTGTATTCCGCGCTCAAGCACACTTTTGAACTTGAGGACTATCTTCAAAAACAGGGAGAACTCCAGAATTTTGTGGAGAACCGCCAGCCCAAATTTTGGAACAAGACTGCAGAAAAAAACTCCTTTTTGCCATTGGTGAAACTCGGATTTGAGGACTTGGAAAAGGCGTCAGCAAGCCAGTACTCCACTGTCTTGAAGTACTGCTCTGAGCTTAAGCTGAATGCAGATGAGTTTGGTGAATACCTGAAAGAGTACGGAATTGTTAAACTTTACAATAAGTCCCGTGATGCTGCTTCAGCATCGTCAATGGATAAGCGGTTTGAATTGGACATGGAAACCCAACTGGATTGGGCCGAAAAGCAGCTTCTTGGACGGGCATCCATTGGCAACGTAAAAATTGGCTCCAATTCGGCATTTGGCGATGCAGGTCAATTGGAAATAGCCTTTGTCAAATCCGAAAACGGCCTGCTTCAAATAATTGACCGTGTGGAATTGGCGGCCAAAACGAGAGATCAGATGCTGCTGAAGGCAGCTGGTTCGCCCCCAACCAAAAAGCACTCGTTGTTGACGGACAAAGACCTCTACGGATTGTTCAAGGCTAGCGATATCTTTTGCCGTTTTCTCAGCAATGCAAAAGAACAGCTCACTGAGGAAGACAGGCAAGCATTGGAAGAAGGTGAAATTCCGGCGTCGTATTTTTCAAAAACTGGACTGTTGCTTGAACACAAAGATGGGTCATGGATTGCAAAAACTGTGAGCGAGCTCCCTACATTCAAATGTGTCCGGGTAGAAACTAACGGCGCGTTGGACAAACTTAACCCATCAAAACGCTACTTCCTTGGAAGTGCTTATTGCCGAATATTGGTGGATGAATTTCCAGTTGAGGGAAAGTGGTTTATTAGCCAAACGAAGTCAGGAACTTTCATTCGCAAAACCGGCGAACAATTGAAACTTCCGCTGCTGGATTTTGAAACTTTTGAGATTGACCAATTTCAGTTTATCGATCCAACTCGAAAGGTCGAAATTCAGTTTGAACTGCCCAAGCATAGATTGAGCTTCCTTTCCACGTGGAAGCAAAGGCATGCAAAATCCCAGCAAGATCACATCAGATTTCCACCTCTGCTGGAACTAAAGCTGGACGGCCAAGCACTCCTGCTGGGTTTCCCTTACCATCGGCTAATCACGCATCAAATTGCAGTGCCCAAAGCAATCACTGACACAGAGTTGATAGAAAGGTACGTCAAATACTCAGACCTACAGGACTTGGCTGATGTTGCTGTGGATTATGATCTGAATTTCTCAGCTGGCGTTTTCACGACTTATGAAAAGCATTGTGGGATTGAGCTTCAATCGCTGGATCAAGGGGTGTCAATTGCATTGCCATTGGCAATATCCATTAGCGGGGATTTGGGTCAGGTAACGGGCAACAGTAAAGCACTGGGGGTATGATGTGAACAATGCTAAAGTCCCCTCAGCCTGTCCCATTCTTGAATTGAGTAATTTCGCCAAACTTTGTTGAGGCCTTCGCTATACAGACGAACCTCAATTTCTTCCGGTTCAATGGCGAGCGTGGATGCAAGTTTCTCTATTTCGAGACAATAATTCTCATAGCTATCCCCATCATTCGAAGCATCCACCATTCTTTCAAATTTGTTCTTATTCTTGTAGTTGGGTGTTCGTTTAACCTCAACAAGATTACGCTGATATAGTACATTTAGCCCAGTCGCAGAAAATGTGTCCATTATGTAGCCATCGTGACTTGGAGAGAAGAAATATATCAATTTGGTGAAATAACCAGGGCCAACGCCTTTGAGATTATTTTCGTTATGCCGCGTAATAAATTCATCATAAGCGGTGCGACGGTCAAACACTCCACCACGGAGATCCACAAATAGGTTTTTGTGATTTTCATATGCTGCTCGGTAGTTCTCGTAGCCCCCTCTTTGTGCTTTTCCCCACGCCATAACTGCGGCGTATAACTGAAGATCACAGCAGTCATCGTCGCTTGCAAAATTGATCAGATCGTAGCGGCTAACCAGATTAGTGGCGTACTTTTGCAAAAACGAACATTGGTTAGATTTGAATACCTTTTCAAACCAAACGGTCGGCGCAACACCACCCGGACCTTGGATAAATTCCGAAGAATTCATAAAAAAATCCAGTTGCGATTGAGATGGGTAAGGCATTTTTAGACCGAAGTTGTTGAATCGTGGAACATAGCTTCCAACAAATTGGTTCTAATCGCAATTGAAGCGAGGAATGTTGACTTGTTTTATTTGGCTGTCGGTCGGTGACAAAGCGCTCTTTCAACTAGTTACAAAGACCCCGAAGGAAGCAATCATGTTCATTGGTATCGGTAAAACCCGTTCGGTCGGAGCTAGAAATATCAAATCGCACGAATCCATAATTATTTGAAGGCAATTGCTGATCAGGATTCTATGGGGGTTGGCACATATTGCCGTGCAATACATGCCTTCCAAAGCTTTCGCTCACCGCTGATCTTTTCCTTCGGAAAAGACATCGTTTCACTGAGCTTTGGCTTTTCAGACACTAATTATTCAAGAACCATTTGGCTGAAACATCTTTTGGCGAAGCCGAAGGTGAAGCATCTATACTCAGACAGATTAGAACTTTTTCTCCCCCCCCAAACATTGAACGACGACTAAACGAGACCATTGCAGGAGGGGATAACAAAGAATCTATTCTTCAGACGAGTTGATCGCTCTTTCCATTAGGAATGGGCCAATTGGCATAGACGACGGCGTTCCGATCTTCGTCTGCATTCCCGTTACCAAATAACGCGGTTTGGTCATCTCTGACCAGCAATTTGCAGAAGCAATGAAACGACAACTGCAAACCTCGTGCAGCTCAATTTTCCAAAGCCAGCACGAACTATTTTCTCCCCACCAGATTTCTGCTGAACCAATGGAGGTGACCCTTTCAAACCCGTTAGAGTTTCGGCGTGTCCAATTGATGAGAAATCCTGCCGGGCTCATCGCAGCTACGTTCCGTTCGGCTGTGAGTGCCTCATAGTGCTGGTCTAAGTCCCAGCCCCGTCAGTTGATCAGTCCCACTATGGTCTCCGCTAATGCGTTAGCGACGATAAATATATTTATCACCTGTGGAGGCAGGTTGATCACTAATTAGGAGACGACATGAACAAAGATTTTCAACGAATTTACAGCCAACTGCACTACTGGGGATTGGCAAGCAGCCAGTATGATTTTTCGCAGCGATGGCTTGGTCAATGTTCCAGCTATTATAGCAGCATGATGGCGCGAAATGCCCAACCAGGCATTGAAGCAATTTTGTCATTGCTTGCGCGGCTGCGTTCACATGACGAAAAGCTCAAAAGTACGGATGCGGCAAGAACCAATCCCCAAATGGCCCAATTGCAATGCATGTTGCAGCGGGAAGCAGATGCACTTGCCGAACATCTTTATGATGCCAGCTTACAACGGGTGGCTCAAAGACATTCCAACCAATTGGAGGCCAACCCATGAGGCACCATCACTATGCGGCCCAACCAAGTACGGAAAGAAAGATATACGCTGACTTGGTCAGTGGCATGCCCATGAAACGCGAGCACATATTGCGGGTTGCCGAGGTTCTCACACTGCTTGGGTTCGTTCACACGCCGCGGTATTTCGCTGAATTCCACATGGGGCTTCCACCGCGATTTGTTGAATGGTTTGTCAAAGGCAACCTAAAGATGATCCAGCCGGTCGTGGTTAAGCATCTACGCGATAAGTTGAATGCGGTTCACGCCGTATTAGCACGGGAAATCTCCGATGCCGAAGATGTTTGGCAATTGTGGGTAGCCCAGTCTCGCTACAATCTGCTGCAAACCGCGTTGGAACTGCTGGATTGATCAGGATTTCTAGCGGAGGGGGCAATGGCCGGTTCGAGCCCAAAGCAATCAATGCTGAAACATGTTTAAATGGCTGCTTTGCATCCGAAATGAACAAAGGTGAGGCAGCCCAGAGCGGACTATTCCCTGTGCCCTCAGATGTGTTTCCTGGATGCCTCACGCGGCGGCCAACAATGCTCTGCCAATTTTCTCAACATGCACGTAGTCGGTGCCGCAACACCCGCCAAAGACATTCATATTCGGATGAGCGGCCCGAATGTCAACGTATTGGCTCGCCAATTCATCAGGATCACCTTCTTCGAGATGGCCCAACTGGCACAAAGTACCGTGATCCAAAGATGAGGCGTTTGCACGAAGTCCGCGGATGCGGTTCGCCCAAGGTTCGCTGGCAAGTGCAGGCCCAAAATCGACGGGGTGCGAGCAATTGATCATGTAATAGGCGGGTGCATTTGAGGTCGCGGCGTCAACCGTTTCAATTGCCTGTCTCAACGTTTCGCCACTCCTTAGCTTGCGGTCTTTCTCAATCGTAAACGCGATTACGGACGGCAAGCCTGCTTCTGCCGAAGCTCTTGCAATGCCAATGGCCTCGTCCGTTGTGTTCAATGTTAGTGCCGTCACAATATCCGCGCCTGCGACTTTGAACGTCTCAATTTGTTCTGAGTGATAGGCTTCGGCAGTTTCGGCATTAAGGTCTTTGTTTGTTTGGTAGGCATCTCCCTTCGGCCCGATGCAGCCGCTGACAACGGTGTCTTGCGCGCTCAAGCCAGCCTCAGCGGCGCATTCACGGTAAAGTTCAAAACATTTGTGGTTCATCTCCGCCAAACCTTCGGCGGAATAACCAAGCAACTCACCCCAGTCCCGACTTGCACGATAGGTGAGGCTGTCAAAGATGAAGGGGGTTCCAAGCTTCACGGCCACCTTGGCAAAGGCAGTGTAGTATTCCCGAAGTGCTCCGACTGAGCGTTGATCGTTTAGCAAATGGAAGGCGCTAAACTCTGGAAGCTCAAAGCCACGTTTGTACATAAGCCAGGTTTCGGTTCCACCATCGGTCAGGAAAATTTCATTCGAGTGATGTGGCAATCGAGGTTTTGTCGGGGTCATGCAATGTTCCTGTCTTGTCAATTGTGTGGGCACCAACAGCGTAGGTTTTGCACTGCCCACCTGACAAACGATCAAAAATTGACTTATAGCGTAGATTTTCTAGTGTATTGGCCATGAGCAGGCGCTTACCAT
The DNA here is from genome assembly GCA_039977975.1 of Rhizobiaceae bacterium. Taxonomy (GTDB): domain Bacteria; phylum Pseudomonadota; class Alphaproteobacteria; order Rhizobiales; family Rhizobiaceae; genus Pseudahrensia. The sequence goes on along the minus strand of JBDWCD010000012.1, from coordinate 328,670 downwards.
CCCTGAACCAATTGCGTGCCTTCGAGGCTGCGGCCCGTCATGAAAGCATCAAACTGGGGGCCGATGAGCTTTGTGTGACACCCGCTGCTGTTGGGCATCAAATCAAAGGGTTGGAGCTCGAGTTGAACACGGCATTGTTTAGCCGCAAGACCCGAAAAATCGAACTGACGGAAGAAGGACGTGCGCTGTCTGAGCAGTTGGGACAAGCATTGGACATGATCGAACATGCTGCTGGGCGGGCCCGAAAGTCTGACCTCACTGGAACGTTGAAAGTCACGATTGCCCCGTTTTTTGGTAATCGCTGGTTACTTCCGCGACTGCCTAATTTCCACAATCGCCACCCCGGCATTGAAATAAAGACTTCACTTTCCTTTGACTACGTTGACCTCGGGAAGTCTGGCTTTGACGCCGCTGTGCGTTATGGCGCAGGCGATTGGGACGGAATGTCCTGCGCACTCATCTGCAGTGATGTCGTCACCCCGGTTTGTGCGCCGCAACTGGTAAACGAGCGTAAGTTACCGTTGGCAACCAATGACATATTGAGCCTACCGCTGGCCTGTGGTGCGCGATGGCGCGAGGATTGGATGGCTTGGGCGAAAGCGTCAGGATCAAAAATCGCAAACCCAGAGAAAATTATAGAATACGAAAGCCGCGCATTCATGTTCGACGCAGCATTGTCGGGGCAAGCTGTGATCCTTGCGGATTTGAGAATGACCGCAGCAGATGTAGCCGCTGGTACTCTAATTCGGCTAAGCCCGATTGTGGTCAACCGTCCGCAGGGGCTCTATGTGGTATCAGCGGAATTGCCAAACCCGAATCCGATGCTCCAAGTATTCACAAACTGGTTGGAACAACAGGCGCGAGGATGATCCCTGGCGAACCCAACTTACCGTTCATGGCATGCTCTGAGGTACCATCTCTGCCAAACAAGGCTGCCATTGAGATCAATAGAACTGATAGCAACTTTGTCCGCTCTCCTGCCATTCGCTCAGATAGTGTCCAGGTCTGCATGGAGCCCAACCGAGACCCTCGTCCCCCGTCGCAAACGGAACGCTTTCAATTGATCGCTAGTTCCGGAATTGACCCTTTACGGATTTTTGCTGAACAGTCAGTGCCGGTCGCAGCAAGCGGTTTCACAAACCAAACAAACCAAACAAACCGCAAAAATCGTTAGCCGCCTGCAGGTCGCGTCTAGTCCGGCAATCCCGCTTTCCGAAACAAGTCCCAATACTCTGATTTTTCCTCAACATCCATGAACGGAGAGTTTCGCATGTGGGAGGACAGTCTGAAGTCTGGGAAGCTCTGTAAAATCTCGGCCGCATATCTTTCTGCTTCCTTCCATTGGCCCAAATGCCCATGTGCAGCGATCAGGATTCTCCGGATTGACGCGCTGGTGGTGTAGACGGCCAACGCCTTCTTGCTTGCCACGATCGCTTTTTCGTGCTCATCCGCAACCTCGAAGACAAAAGCTGCATTCCAATGATACCAGACCGGATGAAGCGGGTTTTGCAGAAACGCTTTGTCGATCCACTGCAATGCTTGCATATCACGGTTCATGAAGCCAAGTAGCGTCGCCATGCGCACCATCAAATCGGCGTCGTTCGGGTTGATTTCTAGCGCTTTGGTGAGATTGGCCAGCGCCTGAACGTGGTCTTGATCCGCATAAAGATCTATTTGGCTCAACGCGTGATAGGCTTCATAGCTGTTGTTGTCCAAATCCAGCGCTTGCGATGCAGAGGACCTGGCTTTATGGAGTGCGGCATCAAGATCTTCGGCTAAGGAATGGCGCCAGAGCATCAGATCATTCTTGGCCCTTAGCGAATAGGCCAGTGAGAAATTCGGGTTCAATGCGATTGCGCGGTCCAGCAGGGCATTGGCTCTGTTCAGCCCATCGCGGGTAATGGGTGGCGGCTCTGATCGCAGCACCAGTTCATAGGCCGACAGATGTTCAGGTGTCACGGATTTCGCCCAGCGTGACGTGGTCACCTCGACCTTTTCAACCAGCGCCGTGGCAATGCGTGCACTCACCTCGTCTTGTACGTTGAGCACGCCGGTTCGCGGTACCGTATAGTCCTCGGCCCAAACGGCTTTGCCGTCGGCTATGTCCGTCAAAACAGCCCTAATCAACAGCAAATCTGCGCGATACTGCACATCCCCCGACAGCAGATAGCGCACACCAAGTTCGGTTGCGATATCCTTGGGCGGTTTGTTGCTGTCACGGTACTGGAAGGTCGAGTGACTGGAAACGACGAACAGCCCCTCGAACTTGGACAGGTTTGCCATGATGGACTTGGAGACGCCATCGGTGAAAAAGGCTTGGGAGTTGTCTTCGCTGATATGTTGGAATGGCAATACAGCAATTGACGGGCGCGAATGGGTTTCAGGCGTTCCAAAAAACCCAGTTGTAATGAATACAAGGGCTAACAATACTAACCCACCGCCAGCCATAACGGGAAAAGACCAAGGTGGACTAACACCCGTTTTAGGTTCCGGCTCCGGTTGCGACGCTACAAGCTTGTACCCAACTCGCGGTACAGTCTGGATGATCGCATGGGCGTCGTCGCCGATTGCTCTGCGTATATCGGCGACACATTGTATTAAACTGTCATCAGAGACGTAAACAGCGCCCCAGGCCGCAGCGATCAGATTGTTTTTGGTCACCGGCTCCCCTCGTTGATCGGCAAGGACTCTGAGCACGGCCAGCGACTGAGGTCTGAGCGACAAATCTCGGCCCTGCGCATCACGCAAGCGGCTCTTGTCTCTTTCAAATTTCACGGACCCCAACGTCAAGGTCTCCGGTTTGGAATCGTTCATGTGTCTTCTGTTATCTGCTGAAACACGGCAATCCTGACAGTTTTCAGGAAATTTCAGGAATCTGAAAGCGAATTTTCAGGACGAATAGCTCGGGCTGTTGGAAACCTAGCGATGCCGAAGCTCGGATCACTGGTGAAACGAGCACGCAAACGGAGATTACTATGATGAAGCATTTCGTTGCCATTCTTCTGGCCGTGGCCCCGATGTCAGCCCAGGCGGGAGAAGTTTTCAAAGCCACCAATACATATGTAACGGAAACCCAGGCTTGGCCAGTTGATCAAAAATCGGGCTACTGGATGGTTGCTTTCAAAGGCATCAGTCAAGTCACTGAGGGGCCCGTCGATACCATGGGTGTCGAGTGCCATGGTGCCGGTTTTTGGGGGGACGATGGGCTCAAAGGCAACGGCATCTGCGTGCATGGAGAGGGCGATGACAAATTCACTTTGCGCTTTGAAACCCAGCCGACCGGCAACAGCTGGACGATCCTGAGCGGGACCGGCAAGTACAAGGCACTGACGGGTGCTGGCACCGCCGTCACAGAAGCACTACCTGGAAATCGGCGGATCTCGAAGCTTGTCGGGGAAGTTACGATCAGCAAATAAGGCAAACTGGTTCGAGTGTATCCTATCTGGTCAATGAGCGCGGCAGTCCTAAAGTTTGTATCGACTGCCGCGCAGCTTGAAACCGCAAAAATATCGAATTCATACCCTTTGCTATCGCCTGAAGAATGATGTTTTAAACCAATTGCGTAGATCCATCCTCACTTCTGCAAGGCCCCCATTGTCCGCGCTGTCAACCTAGGATCAGCACCGGGTATAGACTGCATTAGCCACGATCTACTTTGCGACACCAATTCTACTTCCGAGATGAGCTCGAAGTGTGAATTCATCGAAAATTACGAAGGGCAGTTCATGGCACACACCGGGACTTTGTTTGTCGTCGCCGACAGGACAGAGGTGCTAAAATTCAAAGGCGACAAAGTCCGCACACCCGACATTCGAAGCGAATTGGAGAACGGTTTGAATTTGGCTGCATTTCCGCAACCAATTTCGCGAAACCATCGGTTTTCAAATCGATTCCACTGCTGGTAAAGTTTGTTTAATAAACATTTTGCTCCAGCTGAATTTCGAAAATTGGTCGCTTTGATCGATCAACGGCATTAGCTGAGAAGACCTCTCAAACAATCGGAGGTCTCCCAATGAACCAACTTATTAGTCTTCTCAAAATTCTATACGCCTGCAATCTGATGGCGGAACAGGCACCACCATCACAGCAACAAGCGGAATATTGCGTTGGAATACACGACCGGGTCAAACTGCAATTTCTGACTAAAACTGAGATCGAAGAAATCACGCAGGTGCCGCTGAAACAGAAAAACAAGATTACTCTGCGTGGCTATGATCGGTTCAAACAATGGGAAGTGGAAAACCCAGAGTTGGTTCAAAATCTGCGCGAAGCTGAAAAGCACAGGCTGGGATTGGATTAATCTGGTGTTTGTGGACTGAATTCAGAGCAATCTACAACTTGCCGATTAAACACGGTGAAATTCTCGACGAGTTGACCCAAAGAATCCAGCATCGAAAACACTGAACATCTTTGGCTGGAGCGGGTCCGCTATGATCGCCTATGAGTTACCTGATGGCAGCAGAAACAGGCAGGAACTGATTGGGGGTTGCCCAACTGATGGAGTTACCACATCCCAATCGGTGCAAAAACCTCTTGCGCGTCAGCAATTCCCTTAAGTTCGAAGAACCCCAAAGATTGGGTTTCATTCCCAATTTGCGAGGCAAACTCGGAAGATATGAGAGTAAATTTTCCAAGCTCTTTGGTCAGACCTTCCAAACGTGCCGCTTTGTTTACAGCAGCGCCAATAACGGTAAAGTCCAGACGATCCGGAGCCCCCACATTTCCATAGAGAACTTCGCCAACGTGAAGTCCCAAGCCAAGATTTATTGGGAGTGAACCCGACTTTTCTCTTCGCTGGTTCAACGCAACGATCCTGTCGAACACCTCGGAGGCAGCCGAAAGAGCAAGTTGACACGTCTTTTCAACATCAGATTCTTTGGTGATTGGAAATACAATCAAAACGGCGTCCCCAATGAACTTTAAAACCTCGCCGCCGTTTGATGTCGCTGAAGACACCACGATTTCAAAGTACTCGTTCAAGACGCCGAGTAGTTCAAATGAACTGGATCTTTCGGACAATGCAGTGAACCCGCGTAGGTCACAAAACCAAATCGCAGCATTGATAATATCACCATCGCCTCTTTTGATTTGGCCGGACAAGACACGATCTGCAGTTCTTGTCCCGACATAGGTGTTCAAAATCGTACGAGTGAGTTTTTGAAAGATTAGGACTTCAAACACAGGCGCAATGAACGCGGCCAGTTTTTCAAACTCCTTGATATCCTCATCGGAAAAGCCAAGTTCAGCCTTTGAGGCGATAACAATAATGCTCTTGGAACCATCCGACATTAACAATGGAAGCGCCAAATAATCAGTTGCTCCATCATCAGCGAGATCAAACAGCAACTTATGGTCTCGCTGTTTATCTAACTTATCGAGACGGCGGTGAAAAATTCCACCAGATTCCGTAACGAGCTGGAACGGGCTGCCGACATAGGCGTCATTGTCTTGAAATCCGTGAAGCAGTTGGCTTTCTGTAACTTCTGCCTGATCAGAAGACCAGGTGAAGGAGTACGCTCCAAACAATGGATGGATGGTCCAACATCCTAATCGCACTCGCCACACAGGCGCTCCGCAATCGATGAGTTTTCGCCCCAGTTGCTCAACGAACTCGCGCCCCTCCAATGAAATTCGAGCTTCGCCCAGGAGCCACGTGAGCAGATCGTCAGCTTTCCAATCCATGACCTGACCGTTCGCATTACAATATTGGACTGACGATACTCTAGTGGTACCGCATCTGTGAAATTATTTTGTTTCACGAAGGCCACCATTCGGAAAACGGTCGCATTCCTGGACCGCTGGTATTAACTGGTCGAGGCCTCTCAAACACAATGGAGGTCTTTCATGTCCAATCTTTCAAAACTAACGCTGAGTGACACATCACCACGTTCGCCAATTTCACCGCTCGCACGAAAACGAATGAAGCTGCTTGGAAAACTTGATCAGCAAATCGAAGCCGCAGAAGCTGAAGCGCGTGATGAGGAATTTGTTGAAGAAGTTCGGCGCTGGGTTCGTGATGAACAAACTGGCGACCGCAAGCCCATTGCGTTTAACAGGCCCGTTAAAAAGTGGTGGTGGCAGGACCAGCATGGCGCTTTGATGATTTCTCTGCGCGATGGCAATCGCATTATTCCACCGGGTAAGGATCAAAGTTCCGTGCAAGTTGGCGCGGCTGATCAACTAGTACCCACGCTGAATACGCTGCGCGATGCTGTTGTTGCTGGCGAACTTGATAAGCAGCTGGAAGTGATGATCGCTCAACGAAAAATGCCCAAACGTGGCAAAGCAAAAGCTGCCTAATATCGGTGGCTTTTGTTCCATGTAGTATGCGTCAACCAAGCCCTGCCAGCGTCATTGGCAGGGTTTCAGCACGATTGCAGCATATTATGCATCCCAGTTAGGCGGGCCCTGTATGTGTCGTAAATCTTTCACAGTATGACCGCGGTTCGACAACCGCTTATGAGCCGGTTAGCCTAACCGAAAATACGTTAAGTCATGGGGATGGAGTTTGATATGTCAAATGGGCTCACAGGCGGTTGCCTTTGTGGAAAGTTGAGGTACGACACTGGCAGCGATCCACTCTGGGTGACGATTTGCTATTGTAAGTTCTGCCAGCGCGCCACCGGTTCAGACCGAATGATAGAGCCGATATTTGAACACGATCCGTTTATGTTTATTGAAGGTGACCCCGCTTTATACACGATGAAATCGGATGGTAGCGGAAAGGATGTGAATGTTCACTTTTGCTCCCAGTGCGGGACCAAACTTGCTCTGACCTTCGAGCGTTGGCCTGATCGGCTGGGCATCTATGTCGGCACGTTAGACGACCCCACGTCGATCTCAGTAACTCCCGCAAACACCAAACACATTTTTGCATCCGAGGCTCGGCCCGGTACTATCTTCCCGGCCGGATACAATGTGTTCGACCGCCACGCCACAGAGAACGACGGGACCCCAATCGAGCCGACCATACACAATTCGCACCGTTCGCTTGATCGCTAGAAATAAAAGCGAATCTTTCCCTGACAGTCGTCTTCCTTCATATGGAGCCTCCACCAACCGTTGTTAAGTGAAAAGCCTAGCACCGAGCAGGATGGGATCAAACCAAACCAAACACTATGGCCAAGCTCCAATCAGTGCTCGGATCCGCCGGAATTGAATTTATCGTCTCAAATAGTGCTGGGCCAGGCGTACGACTGGCTAAAACGGCACCCAACTGAATCCGACGTATTGACGTGATTTTGGATTGCACATAGCTTATGTGCTCGCGTTGGCGTTGCCCCAAATAATGTCACGCGGGCCCGGCACTCTAACTCCCATGAATAAAAATTGCGGAGGGTCGGGCGCTCTTTCCCAACGACCGATGCCCATCCGCGTTTGCCGCGTTGGTTTACAGCAGTTCGGACATAATGAACCGACACAGTTGGCACTGCTCGATGATGGTTGTCGCTAAGTAGATTGGGCGGCAGATGCCTCAGCAATTTCTTGCATGTGCCTCATATCGGTGCCGCAGCAACCACCAAGAACATTAATATGCGGAAACCTTCGGCGGATTTCTGACAGTTGAAACCCAAGCTCACGAGGGTTGCCATCATCCAATTCCTCAGCTTCGTCGAGTTCCGCATGGCTACACCGAGACGCATTTGCGACGATACCTTTAATCCGTTTCATCCATGGGCCGTCGTTAAGGGCCGCATCAAAATGGTCGGGGTGAGCGCAATTAATCATGAAGTATGAGGCATACCCGTCAGTTGCGTCATCAACTTCAGTGATAGCTGTTTCTAAAGTGGACCCTGTTGGAAGCTTCCCGTCGGTTTCCACCGTAAATGCGATTACAACAGGTAACCCAATTTTACGTGCTGCTCGCACTATGCCTATCGCTTCGGCACTATATGCAAGTGTGTATCCGCTCACTACATCCGCCTCCGTCTTCGCAAAAACAGCAATTTGTTCAGAATGATATCGCTCTGCTTCGTCGGTATTCATTTGTTCGCCTGGGGCATAGGCATCGTCGCGCGGCCCTAAATTGGCGCTAATTACGGTCGGGGCGTAGCCAGTCTCGGCACGTACTTGCGCCATCAATGCAATCGCCTCTTGGTTCAATTGCATGATCCTGTCGGGTGCGTATCCAATCGTCGATCCACGGTCTCGGTTAGCAACCCAAGTTGGGCTCTCCAGAATGACGCCCAAGCTTTTGTCTTTTCCTAAATCAATCATGTTCTTGAGATAACTCTTGAGTACGTCACGGCCCTCCTTTGTCTCCATGAGGGGATATGAAGCAAAGCCCGGCAATTCCATGCCACGGCCAAAAATCAGGTCGGTTTCCATGCCAACATATGCCAGAAAGAGATCAGCTTCGACGTTTGGGAAACCGTTTCGGTGAATAGTCATGAGATTGTGCTTCCTCGAAATAAACTAGTTGATATTAACGCCCCGAAAGCCTGTGTGCACCATCAGCGTGTTTCAATAACAGACTGGTATTACGCAGTGCGCAATTGTCTCGTTTGCAGATGGACTACGGACGCGTGGCGATTAATGTTGCAAATACCTGGTATCCATAGAGGCTGCCTTCTTTTGCACGACGGCGATACTCAGCAACCATGCCGTTGTGAAGTTCCTCTCCAATTTCCCCGCGTTTCATGAGCACTTTACCGGTTTCTTCTACCCAGGGGAGCATTTGGTCATTGTTCAAGATGCTGCGACTCTGAAAACTGAAGTCTTCAACTGAGAACCCTGCATTCGTAGCGAGCCGTTGCAGCTTCGCAACCACATACGGATCGCTGACAAACTCTTTGACAAATATCTTGGCGCAGGCATCGAGTGGATCGTTTGGTAAGTTTCCCAGTGACGCCTTCGAAAAGTCGGCATCGCAAACGACCAGACGTCCGCCAGACTTTAATACGCGCTCAGCTTCGGTCAAAAGTGGAACCGAATCTTCCACATGGGTCAGCACTGTGTGCATGATCAAGTTATCAACCGAGCCATCATGTAGGGGAAGCGACGCCCCTCCCGCGACTTGAAAATCCACATTTTCGTGGTTTCCGACCCGCGCTTTTGCTTCGTTTACAAAGCCCACAGATGGCTCAAATCCCACTACGCGTTCGGGATAAGCTCTCTCTGCGACGCGACGTGTGACGGCTCCTGCACCACACCCAACTTCAACCGTTAGGCCCTCCTTGGCAAACTCAAGTTTCCCTAGATACCTTGAAACAATATGTTCCATTGTGGGGTCGGATTGGCGTTCGTCCATTGAGTCGGCAAACGCGGAAATGAACTCCTTTCCCGCAGCATCTACATCTTGAAACGGATCCGCCATCCCATCCCTTCTCCAACAAAGCCTAGAATTCTTTGGTAAAAACCTTAGCATCGCCGAAACCAAGCACAAGCACAGCCGTGACAATTTTAGTCTTGAAAACGGTGACTGGGTGCTGAACAGGTGGGAGTAACAGGGATGAGTAGTGGGATTTCTGGTGGATGTATGTGCGGCGCGGTCCGGTATCGTGGAGAACTTGCAGATGTTGCAATGTTTCGATGCTATTGCCGCGATTGCCAACAACTCACCGGAACCGGACATTCGGAAATGTTTCCGTTGGTGGCCTCAACGTTTCAGATAGAGGGCGCCGCTAACGAGTATCAAATGATTGGTGGATCTGGGCGGTCCACATATAGCAGCTTTTGCCCAACATGTGGTTCTCCCCTGATCCGCCGCAGTGAGCGAATGGAACATTGTGTTTATGTTCATGCTTCATCACTCGATGAGCCTGAAAAGTACAGGCCGAGCCGCACCATTTACACTGACTCAGCGCAACCGTGGGACAAACCACACCCAGATCGATAAGTGGGCAGTATCCATCATATTGTTTGCCGGCCCCAATAATCGATTTTGTCTCAATGACTGAAAACGGTCATTGGCGTTGTCGCGGTGAAGGTCGGGATAGTCCGCATGTCGGTCATTGACCCAATTTCGCCAATGTCCGGTTTGGAAAAAAACACGCTCTAAGAAGGCCTCAGCGTTTGGTAAAGTCGCAAGCCTAAACAGGAACTACAAAAGTTTGGCGCCAAACTTTTTCAGTGTATCATCGGTTATAATCTAAGCTGCTCAGTCGGCACCAATTGGAAAATCGAATTTCTAACACAGCACTAACACAGCAAACTTAAACTATTGAAAAAACGTTCTATAAATACTCCAAACCATAATTGCCAAGGTTGGGGTCGTGAGTTCGAATCTCATCGCCCGCTCCAAGATTTCCTAATAATTTCAATGTCTTGCGCCAGATTTGCATGACCGTGCGTTTGCGTTTACGCTGGTTGTGTTACTGGGACAGTGCTAACACAGCGAAATTAGTGTCAATGATTTCAAGTGTTTAGGATTTGGAAAATCCCTGTGTTAGCACATAGCTAGCACGGTAGCGCACCAGTTAACTGCTAAGGGTGCGATGTCCTATGGAAGATTTTGAGGATGAATTTGACAAAGAAGTCAGGGGAATTCTGCTTGAGTATTCCGATCTTCCCTATGTGATCTACAAACGGAAAAACTCCCGCAACTACTGGATGCGGTTCTCCATTCGAGGGCATGGGCAAAAACGATATTCCCTTGGTACGGATGATTTACAGCAGGCGCATTTAATCGCCGCTGAAAAATACCAAACCGCTACAATCAAAGCACAGCATGATATATTGGAAGGCCGATCCAGTTTCGACTATCTCGCCGATCAATATGTGGCTGGGCTATTTGTGAAAGCTGAAGCCGATCCAAAAAAGCTTTCCAACGCCAGGTATGCCAAGCGCATATGTAAGCGGTATCTCAAGCCATATTTCAAACGCAGAACCATTGCTTCAATTGGTGTACCTAAGGTCAACGCATACATTGAATGGCGGAAAATCTACTGGACCACTGGCGATGGCAAAGACGAGAAGGTTGTCGAATTCGAAAGCTATGGCGAGGAACGGGAACGACCTGTTCAACGCATAGTTCCATCACCAAACACGCTGAAGCGTGAGAGCAATATTCTACGCGGCGTATTCAAACATGCGGTTGCACTTGGGCACATCACTATGGGCCAAATTCCACCCATCGATGTTGGCCCACAAGTCAAAGGTCGTCGACCGCATTTCACCAAAGACCAGGTCAACGTCATTTTGAACAAAGCTATGGAACGTGTGCATGATGTGCAAGAAAATCCCAAGCTGCTATATGAGCGTGTTTTGCTGTGGCAGTTCGTCGATATCGCCGTAAACACAGGTATGCGTCCGATTGAAATATTCCAACTCAATTGGAATCATTTGGAAGGGTTTGATCCCAACTGCAACAAACCACCAAATCATGCTGAGCTCGTCATACTCGGCTATGGCAAAGGCAAGCTGCCATCACGCAGTATTCCCAAAACCAGCGTGGTCAGCAATTTCCTGACGCTTTGGGGAATCCAACAAAAGCGATTTGGTCATGATCCGCTGCCGGATGATCCCATATTCAGATCATTCACAGGCAAACGGATTGGCTCGATGAAGAAATCCCTAAATGCACTGCTTGAAGCAGCTGGATTGAAAACCAACCAATTCGGGGAAACATTTTCCGCTTACTCGTTTCGCCATTCTTATGCGACGTGGTGGCTGCAAAAATCAGAGTCCGTCGATATCCACAGGTTGGCGGCCAACATGCGGACTTCGCCAGAAATGATCTACAAATATTACTATCATGGAATCCCCGATGATCATGCTGAGCAATTTCGCGGGAAAGATGAGTGGTGATCAATGATCAACCAGTCTATGCAATTCTTCTTCGAGCCTACAATTCAAAAAGTTCCGTAATTTTGTCAAACAACGGTTGAAAGTCCTTAAATTCTTTCTTTTCAAGTCCCACAGCAATTTTCTTCATACGCCGTTTGGCCCCTGCATTAACCTTGAGGTATTTCTTATCTAAGATCTGGGCTTCATTGACCAACTGATTATCAATCAAAAATTCCTTGCTTAGGAGGTTTTCAATCTCCACAAAGCTCTCAAACCTCCCGTCCGTTATGCTGCTAACGATATCTCTTAATCGGTCAGGGACGGGTAGCAACATGGCGTAAAAGCACGGATGATCTTGTCGCTTCTTGAAGAATCCACTCGCAAGATCTCCAAGTATTTCATCCGCCCAACCAATCCCCCTTTTGAGGCAATAAAAATTTTCAGTTCCTTCTTTGTCGAAATCAAACAGCCCCAACAACCTTTTGTCGTCATATCCATCTGTGTTCTTCATTCTCAGCTTACCAGATAGATGACCAGCTCCTTCAGCACGTCTAATTACAAATGGACTCTTTTCTTTAAATACTAGCTCGAGGTTATCTTCTTTAAAGGGAATGCCAGCAGTCTTCAGGTAAGCAATCTGGTAAATGTCTGAGTACTTGTCTTCGACTATCAATATGGGTTTTTGGTATTCTTCGATCAGAGTTTGTGCACGGGCATATTCAGACATCGCATTTTGCAGTTGGTCTGCCAGCTCGCAACGTATTTTCTCTTGTTTCTCAGCCGAAAGTTGCGAGTCTTCGATTAATTCGGCTTGTTTGAACAATTGCGACTGAAGGTCTTCTACCATTCTTGCTTCTTGTATGAGACCTAAGTCATCGCAAGTTTCATCCCATGCACCATTAAGCTCATCAAATCTTGTTATCAGTGACGCTCCGTTTGAATTATTTCCCTTCCAAACTCGATATATTGAAACATCGCTCGACCGTCTTTTTTTTGAAAGCTTAGCCAAGGCTGCAATTCTCTTGGCTTGGGTAGAAATCTTTGGATCGTCTAGTATTTCACTTTCTTCTGTCGTGTATTCCCTTCTTACTGATAAAAATTCCTTTGTGTGCGTGGTCACGAATATTTGTTTTTGTCTTGAGTATCTTTGCAAAAAATCATCCCGAATCTTCCTGATGTTTTTTGCTTCATAAGAGTTCTCAGGCTCTTCAAATCCCCAAATGATGTTCTTTTTAGACCCACGGGAAATTTCTTCTAAGATTTCAGGTATGAACCTGGCCTGAATTCCATCTCCTCTGTCAAACAACGATACGTCATCTTCCGTTCTAACCGAAAGTGTGCGGAAAAAATCAACAAGAGTAGATGGTATATGAAAGTTCGCTTCTACCCCGCTGCTTTTTTGAAACTCCTGAAACAATTGCTTTGTTTCGCTAGTTAGGGCTTCGTTGAAATTGGCAGAGGCTGCAGAAAACTTGTTTCCGTTTTTTTTGTCCTCTTTCTCAAACAAAAAAGTCTGAAGCTTCTGAAATAGTTGATTAAAAAAAGTTCGGTCTTTAATTGCTGGTACATATTCAAATTGAAAATTCTGAAGAAATAGCGTGACTTGAGCGTTTCCTTTCAAATTTGCGGGGTAACTAAATGCACCTTCAAAATTGTTTTGTTGGGAGAATATTTTTGAAATCCAGAACTTCTTTGGCAAACCGCGCTGAGCTTCAGAATTGTTGAAGAAGAGCTTGATTGAAACCACCTCATCTGAACGCCGCAGATCTCGTGCCCGCTCATCTCCACCTTCGGCCTTAATCTTTTTGATTCGCTGACGTTCGGCTGCTTTTCTTTCTGCAATGTCTTGATCAAACCGACGAGAAGCTATTTTTGAGAAGTCTCTCGTCTTATCAAATTTGGTACCCGGCGCTAGTTCATCGTTGAAAAATAGGTTTAGAGCACGAAGAATATTGGACTTTCCAGAATCATTGGCACCCGAGAAAACATTTAGGTCTCTTAGATCATCGATCTTCACCTTGGTTTGATCTTTGCCACCGTCAAACGACCGGAAGTGCTTAATTTCAACCTTTTCTATGAAGTCCATATTTTGGCTCCCTCAGCCGATAGAATTTTAGAATCGCAAATCATCTGGTGATTGGAAGTTAGGCGCATTAAACAGCAAACGAAACTGTTCCAGTCTCGTTCCCCCAGATCCTAATATGGTTACCTGCCAAACATAACACTCTGTATGAAACCTTACATTATCGCCTAAGCTGCTGAACCTATTGGGTTTAAAAATGCGGTCGCAATGAACGCCGTCTGGAAACATAACTTTAGGCGTGAAAAAGCGTTGAAAGGTTATGATCATGAAGCAAGCGAAGGTACTGACTAAATCCGAACTGCAGCGTGTTTTGGCGGTGATCGCCACTGGTAAACACGCACTACGCAATCGAGTTGCCATGCTGCTTTCTCATTATGCGGGACTGCGTGTGGGTGAGATTGCAAGCTTGCGTTGGCAGCAACTGCTGGAAACCGATGGTTCGATTATAGCGGTGTTTTATTTAAACCCTGCCGACACTAAAAGTTGTGAAGCCAGAGCGGTTCATTTGAATCCGCTGCTAATAAAGGAATTGAACAGGTTCAAATCCTCGCTTAACGAGCATCAATTGGGTGGACCAATAATCGCTTCTCAAAAGGGTTCATCATTTTCCGCCAACAGCCTTTGCCAATTGTTTGGACGCATCTACGCTGCAGCTGGAATTTCCGGCGCTTCCTCGCACAGTGGTCGCCGGTGGTTTATCACCCGGCTAGCGCATTCAGGTGTATCGCCGAAGGTTATTATGGAACTGGCCGGTCACAAAAATCTCGGCACCACGCAACGCTATATTGAGGTGAATGAACGCATGAAGCAGCAGGCGGTTTCTCTGCTTGGCTAACCCGTGCGTTTTCGCACAGACATCAAAATCCCCCCTGTCGACACTTGTTTACTAGAAACAGCTTGGCAAAACACCGCCGAGAAATGGCTGAAAAAGTTTGTAGTATAAACTTTTTGACCGGGTGGAGTGAGGGGATGAGCAAAGAGCAAGACGATAAATGGAAGTCTGATTTCATTGATAAGTGGCGTACAAGATCGCTTGCCAATGCGGATCAACTTGATCGCGACTTTGAGAAATACAGCAAACTGGCTGCTGAGAAGGGCGAAGTTCTGCACGATACGCCAATCTGGCAAATGCCAGAGCCATGGCCGGAAAAGGAATGGCGTGAATACCAAAAACAGCAAGAAGCCAAACAAGGGGCTAAACTGCGCCGGGACTATTCCAAGCAATTTGACAATGTCGCCATTTATGCCCCTGCGTTAAGCGAAACTTATGTTCGGTTTGTGGAGGCGGGAAAATTCAACAAAGCGAATGTTCCATTTCTCGCCACGGACTTAAATTTTCTCGATCCAGATTGCGGCCTGTTTCATTATCCATGGGCACTTTATAGCGCAGGCCAAGCCGCCGACACCGCCGGCCAAGCGGCCAAAACAGATTGGGTTAGCCGTTCACAACGGGCAACGGGTACTCATGTTGTTGGTGACAGTGGCGGATTTCAAATACAGCAAAACACAATCAAGTTTCGTGGCGCCAGTACGTTGAATCGCATGCTTCGCTGGATGGAAAAAACCAGCGATTATTCGATGATACTGGATGTACCAACCGGTGGTATTGGCATGGGCAATGCCCGAAAATATGTGGGCCAGTTGGATGCAAGAGGATTTGCGGTTTCCGAGAAAGCAAAAATAAACGGCTTCAATCCAGATTACATGGCTTGCTTGATGCAAACGGAAATCAACAACCGATATTTCCGCAGATATCGGCAGCACGGAAAAACCAAGCTGCTCAATGTGATCCAAGGACGCAACGAAAAAGAGAGCAGATATTGGTACGAGCGCATGAAAGCGTTCCCGTTTGAGGGAATTGCATTTGCTGGCAAACACTCAGTTCGGTTCTCCATGACTATGCGTCGAATTCGGCAAATGCTGGATGATGGATTGTTGAAGAATTGCCCATGGATACACTTCTTGGGCGTATCCACGTTTAGGACAGCAGCTGCTTTGACATTTCTGCAAAGGGAACTTCGCCTACATCCCAATGCCAACCAAAACATACAAATAACATTTGATTCAATCAGTGGCATTAAGGCCGTTGCCAATGGGTATAACGCATATACGGGCTTTGATTTTGATCCATCCACATGGCGGTTCACGCAGGAAAAAATAAGCGTGGCCAAATATCAAAACAGCAAACGTGTTTTGAACGAGATATGTGCGGAAGTGACGCAAAACCGAGGAGGTTCTAAGGAAAATAAGATTCCGGGGTTTTCCGTAATTGGCTGGTCTCTGCAATTGGGCCAAATGATCGAAACCAAGCCAGACAAAGAGGGCAACCCACGCCTCTACATGCCGGAGGAAAACGGGTTCTGTTTGATGAACCACAATATGGAAATAATGATACGGGGCTTCCAGCAGCTTGGGAACTACCTGGACAAAGAAGGCATTGGTATGCCGCAATCCATAACAACGATCATGTACCTCATTCGAACAATTATCTTTCCCGTGAACAACTATGACCCCTTCGAATTGATTGACGAGGCCGCAGCCGAACTTGATGCCATAGCAATGAGGATTGACTGATGAGCAACTCAGATATCAACTTTGATGCCGAAGCCGTTTTGGGGGAAATCAAAAATCAAGTACGCGGCCATAAACTGCATGAAAAAGGTTCGGAGCGCCGATTGTATTCCGCACTCAAAAGAACTTACCAACTTGGTCAGTACCTGCTGGCCAAGGAACATCGACTTCAAGAATTTGTGGAGGACTTCAATCCCAAGTTTTGGAACAAGACGGCTGAAAAGAACCCGTTTCAACCCTTGGTAAAACTGGCATTTGAGGATATCGAAAAGGCATCTCTAACAGTGTACGCCACGGCTCTAAAGTCTTGTGAGGAAAAGGGGTTAAATGCCGATGATCTCGCTCAGCAACTAACTGCCGTTGGTGTTACGGCAATCTACAACAACGCGAAATCAAATGCTTCGGCCATCTCAATGGATAAGCGGTATGAGTTGGATCGACAGTCCCACGTTGAATGGGGTCAAAAACAGCTGCAGGCGCGGAAACCCTTGACCGAAACAAAATTGGGAAATGGTTCGCCATTTGATCCCAATGGGGAACTGGAATTTGCGGTGGTCAAGTTGGTCAATGGCAAATTGCAAATCATTGATCGTGTCGAGTTGCCGGACAAAGTGCGGGATACTGCGGTTCGCCAAGCTGCTGGAAAGCCACCCAAACGCAAGCACGAAAAATTGGCTGATAAGAACCTTTATGGATTGTTCAAAGCCGCTGACATATTTTGTCGATTTCTGAGCAAACCCAAAGACCAACTCACAGAATATGAAAGCCAATTGCTTGAAGAAGGTAAAATACCAGCATCATATTTCGCAAAATCCGGGTTGTTGTTGGAATGCAACGAAGGGGTTTGGACCGCAAATACGGTCAGTGAATTGCCCACATTCAAGTGCGTCCGAGTGGTTATCGGCAACGCAATGGACAAGCTGGATCCATCAAAAACATATTTTTTGGGTAGTGCGTACTGTCGAATTCTAGCCGACGAATTTCCAGTTGAAGGGGATTGGAAGCTCAGCGTTACAAAGGGTGGTGTGTTTGTTCGAAAATCGAAGGACAAATTGAAACTGCCGTTGACAGAATTCACGCAGGTCAACAGTGGTAGTAGCTTTCAATCGCTGGACGGATCACGCATTTCGGAAATTAAATTTGATCTCCCAAAGAACAAGCTGGTGTTCAATTCCGCCTGGAAACAACGGTACAATTTACTGGGCAAAAGCCACATCAAATTCCCAAGGTATTTGGAACTAGCGGTTGAGGAGAATGAGCTTGTTTTGCGCTTTCCGCATAATAGGCTGATCAAACATCCTTTGGCTCAACTAGGTAAAGCCGGCAGTGTTGTGTCAGACGACAGGTACGTTTTGAATTCCGATATTGTGGAATTGGCAAATGCCGCAATTGATTATGACATGGATTTCACTGCCAGCATTTTCACCACTTACGAACAGCACTGTGGGATTGAATTGCACTCGGATAGTGATGGCACATCCATTGCGCTGCCATTGGCAATTTCGATCAGCGGGGATTTAGGGCAGATCACCACTTACTAAAAAATCATGGCGCATCGTCAATAGAATAGTATTAAGGCAACATTGGCGCATTTGGCATTTTTGATCGATTATTTCGCCATGCTTTACCAACATAGTCACGCCACTCATTTTTGGGACCGTAGCTAAACAGCCGAACCTCAACATGCTCTCCGTTGTCATTCACTTCGCTCGCAAGTAATTCCACATATTTGCAATAGTTTACATATTCGTCTGATGTTGTGTCTTTGGAAACGAAAAAACCATCATTGCCTGGGGCAAGTCGGACAATTTTGAGATCGAAGATAACGTTTATTGCCATCCCGCTGAATTGATCCAGAATGTACCCGTCATTCTCTGGGCGGAAAAAATACAACAACTTCGTGAAATAGGAGGCACCTAGTTTGCCAATACCACCATGGGACTTCAACAGTAAGTATTTGTCGTAGGCTGTTTTACGTGTTTCCCGCCCCGCCCTCATACTGGACAACAGAGGCTGCAGCAAAGTGAAATTGGGCTTGCAGTGCTTAACATTGAAGCGAGAAATACGTCCCCAGGACATGATCGTGGAGTAGAGCTCTTCATCGCTGCAGTTTGGGTCGTCTCGAAACAACTTAATTCTATTTCGGTAGATCTGTTCTTTGGCATTTATGTCTAGGTATTTGCATGCAGTTGACATGTGTTTTTTGTGCCAAACAGAGGGGACTTCACCGCCAGGGGCAGTGATAATTTGAGACTTAGCGTGAAACTTTCTCAGATGCTTCTGAGTGGGTTGCGGCATGGACACGAACCAAGTGATGCAAAAGAAACTAGGCTACCTAGCCAAACAGAAGTCTTCAAGTGCAACAGCGAGGAGTTAATTTCGAGCAATCCATGATCGAATACCTGAAAAGCCAATGCGCCGACTTGCACCGCGATGGATCGGTTGAGTTGTCGTCTGGTATTTGGCTCATTCCGTCCATGTTGTGTCTGTCCATGGATCACTGTCATTATCATCCAGTGTGTTGTTCCATAGTCATGTTCTTTTACCATTCTTCTTTGAAGTAATCGTTGTTGTTAAGTGGATTTCGTTGTTTGTTCGTGTGTATCTGTATCAGCGTATAAAGAAACATAACGGGGTTCCAAATGAACCTCGCTTTATTCATGCGCATATCCCATTTTCCCAAACGCAGTATCAGCGTTGCCTCGTCGGTTTGGTTTAATGGGTGATTTATGGTTGCGGGTGAAATACCCCCAACAGGATGATTTGATCCTCAAATTTGTAATCGTCGCGTTCAGTTTCCTTCAGACAATAATCAACTGCCGGCCTGGGATATGAAATTGGTTCGAAATGAACCGCACCACTTGGACAAAGTTGTTTCCAAATATGAATGCTTGCCCTTAGCGTTTCGTACCATCGGTTTACGTTTAGGCGCACACAACAGTGCGCATGTACCTTCACGTTTGGTTTTTCCACAAATGCAATGCCATCAATGCGTTCTTTGGTTGGCATTTCTAACCACGCGTTGCCCAACAATTTGCGATCCAACCTGCCAAAGAACTGACTAACCAGTTTATTCATTTTTGCCGCATTCCAACTTTTGTGCGTTGTCAGCGTCAACACAACATTTGGGTTGAAGTTGACACCAAAAGTAGTGAACTGATCTCTTAGAATTTCATTCTCGTACATATCCTACCCTTTTTACAGTTACTATCGTTGTAGCTACCTATTTATTTATAAATAATATTACTACAGCACGTTTTTCGCGTCATTATTTAAGGAAATGCATGAAACATGATATTCAAAGAACTTATAAACACCTGTTGTTTTGGGGGGTGGTTAGCAACCAGTTCGACTTTTCAACACATTGGTTGGGCCAATGCCGCAGCTACTTCAGCAGCATAAAGGCAAGAAATGCCGATCCCTGCACAAACGCAATTCTCACGTTGCTTGCAAGACTGCGCAGCTACCATCAAAGACTGATTGAAAGTGATGCTCCACGCACCAACACTCAAATGCACCAACTCAGCAACATGTTGGAACAGGAAGCCGACTTGATAGCGTCCAAACTATTTGAGGCCAGCATAAAAAGGGTTTTCCAAAGGCAAACAGGCCCAATGGAGCCGATCCAATGAGGATGCATGAGTATGAAGGGCAACCAAGTTGGAACAAAAAAAATTGTGTCAACTTGGTTGATGATCATCCCATTGATATCGGCAAAATCATGCGAATTGGGGAAATCCTCACGCTGTTGGGGTTTCTGCATTCACGTGCAAATTTTGCGGAGTTCCACTTGGGATTTGATCCCGTTGGTGTGCAGCTATTCGAGCGTGGGGAACTTGATGATGTTCAGCCACATACGGTTCATCACCTTCGGCTAAAGCTAAATGCGGTTCACAATGTGCTGGCAAGTGAAATCTCCGATGCCCGTGATGTTGACGAGCTTTGGAAAGCTCAGGCCAGGTATAATCTGTTGCAAACCGCATTTGCGCATTTGACCTGATTGCAACAAACCAAATTGGTGAGATTTTATCGTTTCAACTTGGTTGGTGACGCTGAAAAAGTTTATAGTATAAACTTTTTGCCACTGCCGCAGACCCACAAAACGGTCGCTCTAATCGATCATCGGCTTTAGCTGGTCGAGACCTCTCCAAGAAATTGAGGTCTCAGATGAACCAACTAATCAGCCTTCTCAAAATCCTTTACGCCTGCAATTTGATGGCCGAGCAGACACCACTCCCACAGCAGCAAGCCGTTATATGCGTGGCAGTGCACGATCAGGTGAAACTGCAGTTTTTGACCCAAGCCGAGATCGATGAAATTTCACGCGTTCCGCTGAAAGAGAAAAACGATATCACGCTGCGTGGGTATTCACGGTTCAAGCAGTGGGAAACTGACAACCCCGAATTGGTTCAAAAGCTGCGTGAAACTGAGAAACACAAGCTCGGGTTGGATTAGGTCTCCAGAGAAATTCCAAAGAACTTCATCCTTCGGTCTATCCAAGAGCGCGGAAAACGGTCGCATTGGACAACCTTCGGCTTTAATCGGTCGAGACCTCTCAACCCTATTGGAGGTCAAAATGACACATTTGGAAAATCTCAGTCTGTCCAGTGCATCGCCGCGCACACCAACCACGCCACTTCAACGGAAACGATCAAAACTGCTTGGAAAGTTGGACCAGCAAATTCAGGCTGCTCAAGCTGAAGCACGTGATGAGGAATTCCTTGAGGAAATTCGTCGTTGGGTGCGGGACGAAGATACCGGCGAACGTAAACCCATCAGTTTCAACCGACCGGTTCGAAAATGGTGGTGGCAAGACCCGAATGGGAACTGGATGATCTCACTGCGTGATGGCAATCGAGTTATCCCACTGGGGAAGGATCAGGCATCGGTTGAAGTCGGTGCGGTTGATCAGCTCGTTTCTGTGCTGGAAACGCTGCGTGATGCGGTCGTTGCGGGTGAGTTGGATCAACAGTTGGAAACGCTGATCGCCAGTCGGAAACTACCGCCGCGTAAAAAGCCCAAAGCCGCTGCCTAGCTGGCAGGCATTTTCCCCTATTCCCCATTACCCCACTTGGAGCATAACTTATGCAATTGAAACCCTATGAAGCCCGTGTTCGAATTGATGACTCAGTCCGATTGGTTCGCGTCGACGCGATTAACTCAACCGATGCCAAACAACGGTTGGAAGCCCTATATGGGCGTGGCACCGTCGTTACGGTGATGCCAGCACGGTGATAATCTTGGTGATCAGCACGGCGATTGTGTTCGTGCTGATCCAATTGCTTCGATCCAACTGGCACCTGCTGAAAGTCAGCCTGTTTCATCCCAATTGGATCGTTCAATTTTCCGCAGCACTGCTGCTGATGCTGGTTCTCAAGCATTGCGCAGCTGGGACCAGTTGGCTGCTCCAATAGTTGCCAACGGTATCAACGGAACCCAGTAAGCGTCATACGTAGGGTTTCAGCTCGTTCCCAGCAGTTTTACACATTGTGGATCAAGTTGTGCCGTTTGAGCGTCTTTGGCGGTTTGCTTGCGCAGTTTCGGCAATCTTCATTTTAGCAACGGGTAAGATATCTATAGTGGGCATCCCATCAATTCGGTGATCAGCTGCAGTGAGCCCAAAACGGACAATAATTTCATGTCGTTGGTGAGCTAGATAGTTCTGACTTCAACCAGTTCAGGAAAGCCAGTGCGGCAGGAGTTGGTGGCGTCGAATTTTCAACTAAGTAGTATCCGGCACTTGATAAGGAAACATTAGATACCCTAACCAACTTGCCCGCTTCGATTTCTGGAAGAACCAAATCATCCCACAAGGCAACTCCTTGACCGTCGATGACGGCCTGTACCCGGCTGTTTGAATCAGGAATAGTCAAACTGGAAGGGCTCGGCTCGTATGACAGTCCGGAAGCCTCATGCCATGCCCGCCAACCCGCATCACCGGAACTATCACCAAGAAGTGGAATTGTTTTCAGGGCTTGAGACAGGCCAACCGTCTCGATTTTCTTAGACACTTCCTTGTTGGCGGTTGGTGACGCTGGGAGGTGTATTAGCCTTTCATTGCCCTGTTGTGGCCAATCGTCAAAGCCCCAGATTACCGCCAGATCCACTTCGGTATTTTTCAGTGCTTCAATCGAATTGATTGGCTCAATCCGCAAACTGATGCCGGGGTTAGTTTCAAAGAACCGGGTAAGGCGCGGTGATAGCCATCTCGAAGAAAAATAGGTCAAAGCAGCGATGGTAATGCTGTGTGTTGATGAAGACTTTAGGTTGGCGATTTCACGATCGATCTGACCAAGGGCGTTCTGGGAGACATGCCACAATCTTCGGCCTGCATCTGTCAGTATTAGGCGTGCATTGGCGCGAATAAATAGTTCCAACCCAAGTTCATTTTCAAGCTTGTTGATCTGATAACTGATCGATCCCTTCGATTGGTTCAGTATTTCCGCCGCTATTGTCATGGAGAGATGCTGCGCGACAACGTCGAAGGTTTTAAGGGCGTCGTAGGATCTGAATTGCATCAAAACTGTTTAAATTATTCGAACGACTTGTGCAAATAATTGCGTTTGACGATGAAAGGTAGACCAAAATATCTTCATTTACTGAGTGATCTCGCAATCTAACTTTCCATTGATGTCAAAAATAATAGAACGGTGCACGCCTTGAAGTATAAACTCTCCCAATTCAGATTTGCTGCCAAAGCCATTCCAAACACGGGAGCACGTCCTCGGGAACTGGCTCGAACCATGCCTCCTCATCCCCTGAGTTATATGGAATTGCCCTTTGATCCCGAATACACGCTGTACAATTCACGCCTCACGCCAGAATACCTTAGTCATGCGACCGAAGATGAAATGTATTGGGCGGTGCGTACCAATGTCATCTTCCGCCATACGGGCGAGCTGCCAATAGAGATCAGCGGACCTGACGCAGAAGCGCTACTCAACAAGGTTTTTACGCGCAATGTGAGCAAGGTTAGACCGGGCAGATGCTCGTATCAGTTTGCCTGTTATCACGATGGTGGGATGATTACAGATGGCGTCTTGTTGCGATTGGCAGAAGATTGTTTCTGGATGGCTCAGGCCGATGGGGATTTGTTCAGCTGGTACAAAGCTCATGCCGAGGGGCTGAATGTACGGATTCACGATCCAAATGTCTGGGTTAGCCAAATACAGGGGCCACGCTCACTGGAACTTTTGGAAGCTGTGCTTGATGGAGCGATGCCTGATCCGTTTCGTTATTTTGATTGTGCGAAAGTTTCGATAGCGGGCCAGACCTGTTGGATCAGCAGAAGCGGATTCACCAATGAGTTAGGCTGGGAGATATATCTGCTTCCCGATACAGATGTCCGGGCCATCGGCGACAAGATCATGGATGTGGGCAAAGAGTTTGATCTCCTGCTGACCGGTACACCGGTTTTCAGGGCGCGTCGGATTGAAGCCGGTTTGCTGAATGCGGGTTCTGATTTTGGTGTGGAAACGACACCCTTTGAAGCGGGGCTTGGTGCGTTTGTGGAATTTGATGATCGTGAATTTATTGGCCGAAAAGCGTTGGAAAACGCTGACAAATCCTGTCGAACCTGGGGTATGCGCGTAAGCGGTGGCATCGCCCAATTGGGCCGGAGCATCATGATTGACGGTAAAGAAGTAGGTCGCGTTTGCTCATCCAGCTATTCACCCTATCAGGACTGCGGTGTGTGTATTGTCCGAATGGACGATCCCGCGCAGGGGCCAGGAACAAACGTTGAAGTAGAGACCACGGATGGATCAACCTGTAGCGCAGAACTTTGTACGCTGCCTATGTATGATGCCGAGCGCCTAATTCCCCGAGGAAAGCTGATAGATATTCCAACTCGCTCTGTAGCTGCGGAATAATTGGGAACTCACAATGTACGAGGCCAGCCTGACCACATCGCATTTTCCCGCACAGACTGACGTTGAGATCCGTGAGATAACCATTGGCGAACTGCTGCGCGAGATAGCACACGAGCGGCCAAATGCCGAAGCCCTTGTGGAAGTCAGGCAGGATGGTGAAGTCTGTCGGAGATGGACATATGGAGAGCTTTTGGCCGAGGCAGAAAATCTGGCTCTGTCTCTTTCAACGCGCTTTGCTCCCGGTGAACGGGTTACCGTCTGGTCTCCTAATAGTCCCGAATGGGTATTGATGGAATATGCCTGTGCATTTGCAGGTTTGGTTCTTGTGACAGCCAATCCTGCCCTGCAGGCGCGTGAGCTGAAGTATGCGCTTGAGCAATCAGGCTCAGTGGGATTGTTTCTGGTCAAGGAGTTCCGCGGTAACCAGATGGCCGAAATTGGCGCACAGGTCGCAAATGAAATCTCCGCAATCCGGGAAATTACAGACATTGAAAGCGTAGCGCTGTTTGCACGTGGTTTGAGGCCGTGTGGGTTACCCAACATCGAGCCGTCAGCTCCGGCCATGATTCAATATACATCGGGTACAACCGGATTTCCCAAAGGGGCTGTCCTCGATCATCGAGGTCTGGTGAATAATGCACGATTTTATGCAAGTCGCTGCGGTGCAACCGAAGAAACTACTTGGATAAACATCATGCCTCTGTTCCATACCTCTGGTTGTGGAATGGTGACATTGGGTTGCCTTCAGGCCGGTTGCAGAATGGTGCTTGTATGCCTTTTTGATCCGGATGTGGTTCTCGATCAGCTGGAAACGTCTAACGCTGATATCATCCTTGGCGTACCGACCATGGTTGTAAGCCTGTTGGATGCTCAACAAAAACGCCCTCGCAATTTGTCATCACTCAAACTGGTCAGTTGTGGAGGCTCGATGGTAGCACCGGAGCTTGTAAAGCGCGTACAGGCATTGATGGGAGCTGAATTTTCCACCCTTTACGGCCAGACAGAATATTGTCCGGTCATTACCCAACATCATCTGACAGATACAATAGACGACATTTGCAACACCACTGGCCAGCCGGTTGCACAGACCGAAGTTTCCATGCGTAGCGTTGATAATAACTGCACTGTGGCAATCGATGAGGTTGGTGAAATCTGTGCCCGAGGGCCATGCGTTATGCTGGAATACAATGATAACCCGGAAGCAACCGCCGAGACCATAGACGATGAAGGTTGGCTGCACACTGGCGATCTGGGCCGGATGGATGCACGTGGGTATGTCACCGTTACGGGCCGTGTGAAAGAAATGATTATCCGAGGTGGAGAAAACCACTTCCCCGCCGAAATCGAGAATTGTTTGCTGGAGCACCCAGATGTCGCTGAAGTGGCAGTCGTTGGGTTGCTGGATGAAAAATATGGTGAGCTCATCGGTGCATTTATCCGCCCAACCGGTAATCAGTTGAACAAAGAAAAGCTTCATGACCACTGTCGAGCCATTATGTCACCTCAGAAAACACCAAACGTTTGGGTTCAGGTAGATGCGTTCCCGTTGACCGGCTCTGGCAAAATCCAGAAATTTAAACTACGCGACGAGTTTGAAAACGGTACATACCAGGAAATGAGATAGTCATGTCAAAAGTTCTTTATGAACGGGATAATCGAATCGGGCGCATTACTCTGAACAGACCCGAAGTCATGAACGCAATAGACGATGATGTTCCTAAGGAACTTGCGGCAGCAGTTCAGGAAGCTGATCGAGACCCTAATGTGCATGTCATTATTTTATCAGGTAATGGAAAAGCATTCTGTGGCGGTTATGACTTGAATGTTTACGCAGCCAGTGAAGGTCCAAACAATGTTTATCAAGGAGCACATTGGGACCCGCTGCAGGACTATGACTTTATGTGGAATAATACCCAGCAGTTCATGTCATTGTGGCGCTGTAAAAAGCCGGTCTTGTGTAAAATTCATGGCTATGCCTTAGGAGGTGGTTCCGACATAGCGCTTTGCAGCGATATAATCTTCATGTCCGAGACTGCAAAGATTGGTTACATGTCAACGCGAGTTTGGGGTTGTCCTTCAACAGCCATGTGGGTTTACCGGTTGGGAGCAGAAAAAGCTAAACGCATGATGTTTACTGGAGATCAAATAACTGGAATTGAGGCGGCCCAACTGGGATTAATCCTTAAGGCCGTACCTGAAAGTCAGTTGGATTTGCAAGTAGAATCCATGGCTGAACGTATGTCGAGTGTGCCTGTAAACCAATTGGCAATGCAGAAAATGGTTATTAATCAGGCAGTAGAAGCGAGCGGGTTAAACGGTACCCAACAATTGGCTACGCTTCTTGATGGAATTTCGAGACATTCACCTGAAGGCCAAAACTTCAAAAACCGCGTTGAGACCAAAGGTTGGAAACAAGCGGTCCAAGAACGCGACGAAGGTACATTCAACTGGACGCAGAATACTAAATGGTCGCGATAAAGATATCATAAACCTTCTACTTTGGTCACTATGTCCGCAATGCGGTCATTGATCGAATTTCACCAATGTCCGGTTTCAGAAAATGTGGGCAACCCATTCTCCGAATTTTTGAAAAAATCTGAACCGAAATACGATCCCAAAAAGTTTGGCGCCAAACTTTTTCAGTGTGTCATTGGGATGGATTCCATGCTGTTTATATGGAGCGAACTTGAAAACTTACGTTCTAACACATCGCTAACACAGATATGGCAAGCCTCAGAAATAAATGGCTTAATATGCTTCTAACCATAATTGCCAAGGTTGGGGTCGTGAGTTCGAATCTCATCGCCCGCTCCAATTTTTCAAAGACTTGCATCAGAATCGTAGCTGTGGTCCGTTCACAGTTCAAGGGCCGATTCACAGTTCTGTTCACAATTCCCAACAGGGCAAGGTGCTCAAAGCCGATGGCTTTGGCATATGTGCGCTACCCCTGAGCTACACCCGCTTTCGCAATTTCCAGCCTAAAAGTTGATTTGCCGACCTTCGGTCACGCGTTTGATAACGACGTCGTATTATTTTCTCATGAAAAGTTGTCACCCGACATCTTGTAACTATTGGGGGGAGCGGACCTTCGCTGCACTTTGCAAACTCAAGGTGAACATGCCCGAAGCAGTCACTCGCCTACTTGAAGAGGTAGCAATTATACGAGTAAGAAAACAAGGGTTAATTAGTTCAATATATTAATCTGATCCGTGGAAAGGAATTGAACGGCGACAAGCTCTCTCTTAGAAGCTTCAGCGTCTTGCGAGAAGAACAAAATGCGCAAGTTGTCTTCCGCTCTTGAAAAACAGACGTAGGCCAGTTTTTCAGTCTTTTCACGTTGCCCTTCGGACGCCTCACCAGCGGTTCCCGGCGTCAAGGTTTTTCGGAAGCTGTATTGGTTCCAGGCTGCTTCGACATCATCAAATACCACCAATACATCGTTATATTCCTCACCCTTCACACCGTGTTGTGTACTCAATGGTGTGTTGTCGGTAGCAAATTGCACGTAATTGGTCATCTCCGAAGTACTCATCATGAAATACGCGTCAGCCAACCAATCACCTTTTTCTATGACGTGGTCCGGGTTCTCATCGTCGAAATCTTCATCCCGAGGCTTTCGTTTTAAATGCCCTATTAATCGATCTGAGAAATCCAAGAGAGCATGCTTATGGCAATATAGAAGTAGATCGCGAATTGTGCCCCCTTCCCAAAGCTTAGACAATGCTTCAGCGTGCTCTAGTGCTTGACTGAGGACGGCCTTGAACGGTTTTTCTGCGTTTGTCCCTTGCGGATGAAACTGCGGCGAGACTTTTCTAAAGACCTCAATGAGGGCTTTCTTTTCGTCATTTTTAAGAGCTTCAATGAGTGGGTATAGAAATTCGATAATTGGTTTGAGCAAGACGTGTGTACCCGCTTGATATTCGTCCTGAGCTTTCGAAGAGGCAAATGGTCCAGTGTACAAAGCATGCAGATCTGTAAAACCCTGACGACGCGCAATCATCTGTCTCACTAGGAAGAGGCGTTTTACTCCTTCTCGGTTTTTCCAATCCCACATTTCCAGGGCTTCATCGAACTTAGAAGTGACCTGTGTGAGCTCTTCATCAGAGTATCGGCCACGCCCTCCAGTTGGGGTCGGGGCTTGTATGATGATCATTTCTACGCTGCCAACTCTTTCGGCGTTTTCACCTGCGGGAATTTGCTTAACATCTTTTCGAAAAGCATTAAGAAGGTTCAATACGCTGATTGAACATCGAAAGTTCTCAGTTTTGGTAATGTTCACAGCTTCTGCCGGGCCAAAAAATGATCCTGCACGCTTGTCGTAAATTTGCTGCATCGGATCACCAAAGTAGCCAACGATGGGAAGCCCTTCGTCTGCGCAAACAGCGTTCAATGCTTCGACTACGTTGTCGAATGTGTCCTGTGCCTCATCCACAAAAATATAGGGGAACTTGAAGCCAAGCGCCTTCCTCAGAACCGGTTTGGTCAGTATCAGATGCGCGGCTATGTCAATCATGTCGTCATGATTGATGATACCATCGACATAGTTGCTTGCCGCTGCTTCTGTATAGCGAAACTTAGCAACTTCATCGATCGTTTCTAATGCGATAGATAGCTGATCAACTTTCACCTTCGCTTTTCGGGCGGTCTTCGTATCTCGCCCTGTGTTTTTCTCTTGTGCTTTTTCCAGATGGCCGGGAATTATCTTGGACTTTAGAGCCTCTCGAATATCATTCTGAAATCTAGAAATCTCCCCCCAAAGGAAGCTATGCAAAGTGGAAATCAGAAACAAATCATCAAACTTCAGACGCGATGAAATGACATCTACGGCCCTGTTGGTATAGGTAATACAAACAATTCTTTGCCCTGCCTGACGCAGTTCCTGCCCCCGCTGCTCTCTGACCTGTTTTAGGGCTTCTACTAATGATGTGGTCTTCCCTGATCCAGCGCCAGCGACAACTGCAAACGACCGCGACGTTTCCAAACATTCGGAAATTTGTATGTCAGCCTGAGTAGGTATCATATTAGAGGTCATTGTGCGGCCTCTGGGTTCGGGACCGGCGGGTTAAGTCTGTTTTGCAACCAAATCAGACCGTCGGAGATGTAAGTAGGTGTTGTCCACTCATCATCGGTTGACAACAAGTCGAGCGCAAACTCTGTTTTTTTGAATGACCGACTGCCGATGCGTTTGAAAACCGCCTCAATTAACTCATCGTACTCGGCAGGAAGCTCGACTCCTATGCTTAAGGTGCCATTCGAGAAGTGTAATAAATTGCCATAAACAAACGTTTCTTCGAGCGTGCGACCGTGAAACTTTCGATTTGCTCCTTGCCACTCGGCAATTTCAGATTTTTGGAACGCCACATACCTGTTCCCATCAGACTGTATTTGGTCAGAGTTAGGGACAGCGTCGAGTGCGGCAATGGCGACATCAGGAAAAAAATTCTTCAATGATGCGTTTGACGTCACTGCGTTAGGCTGATCTGATCGACACGCTTTCCGATTATTAGCTGGGTCAACAGCGTCGATATCAGTAATTACCAAATAAGGGATGTGTAAAAAACCAAGTAGACCTGCGAAACGCAGAGCATAAGCCCCACCAACCTCAAGAGTTGTAAGGTAGTTAGAATTCAGCATCGGGGCAGCGTTTTCAATCATCTTAGGCAGCAGCAACTTTTCGACTGTTCCCTCGACTAGAATTGCTGCGTCCGCGAAAAACAAGTCGCAGTGAGTGAGCTTGAGATATTTTTGCAAGAAAGCGATAGCCACTTTCGGGTCTACTTCGTTGCCTTCATCATCAATTTCTTCTGGAGCAAAATCCCTAAGACTATGAATTGTCGTCAGGTCATGTTTGGCAATTGCTCCGGCGGGGGCTTCCTCGCCACCGCAACGGCGAAAATATCGAACTTTTGAGAAATCAACGGTATCAAGAATGTGGGATGAATGTGTCGTAATGGCCAGTTGAGGAGCATTAACCCCTTCCGGCGATGCATCCTGAAGCAAGCTCCACATGTTCCTGATGAAAGTTTGTTGCACTTGAACGTGCAAGTGAACTTCAGGTTCTTCCACAAAGATGACGTGGCAAAGTGGGCGGTTTTCTTCGGTAGCGAGCCACTGTCGATGATGGTGATCAATTTGAACCGCCATGAAGACCAAATTTTTGAAGCCGAGCCCATTGTAGGCTTCAGGAAGTGCGTGCTCGCTGTCGGGGTCATTGTAGTACAGCTCCGTGTTTCCCTTAAGCGCATCCTGCGGGCTCAAGGCTGAAATGACCCTTAGTTCACGGTCGTTTATCTGTGGAACACCCAACCCCCGAATGGTGCCCATCAAGTTTTTGAAGTGCTTTTTGTAGTGTTTGGAAAGCTCTTCGTTATTTTTGTCAATGATGACGATGGCTTCTTCGCTCGTCTCAGCTTGATCCAAGTTGTCCTTGTAGTAGGCGGCAAATGCTTCGGAGAGCTTGTTACTTCTGGTCGCATTCTCATCATCTATGTTTCTCTGGGCATCGACGAAGTCTGCTCGAAGAAACCGTTGCAATACTCTCTTTCCTTCGGAGGGATCGAGCGGAGTTGGGTCTTCCACTGTGCTTTCCAAAGAGTAGTACGAGATGTGAAAATGTTGTTTCAATTTGCCTTCCAGGCCGAGGAAGTGGCTTAAGCTTCGACCATGGTTACCATCTTCTTGTTCGGGAAATGCGGCGCGATAATCATCGAGCAAATCACCTCTCGATTTAAGTTCCAGAGAGCACTGAATACCAATCTCCGTAAAGTCCACAGACACTCCGGTGGACAGCGAGATTACCTGCCCGAAGCTGATATGGTTGGGGTCAACCGAGAACCAAAGGTCCAGTTGGATTGACGGAATGGTTTCTACCTCCTCGCCAGCTCCGAAGCTATCAAGGCTGTTGATTTCACATGCAGAAAAATCGTGAATCTTGAATTCTCGTCTTCCAAGGAAGGACCGGACAGCAGCAGTAGCCGAAGTCTTCCCGCTATTGTTCGGACCAACGAAAACCGTTTCATCAATCTCGAAACTCACCACCACATTCTTCAAACGGCGGAAGTTTCGGATGCCAATTTTACTTAATCTCATAAATCAATCTACGCTTTATTCTCTTGAGAGAATGAATATAATTGAGCAATAATTGTAAAATTAGGCAACCTTAAGAAGAAAGAGTACTTTCCGCCGAAAATCTTTCCAGAAATTTTTTTGTACGTGAATGCCAGCTTTCGAGATTTATTACTCAACGTCTACTTATTTTTCAAAGGTCCGGAATGGGCCGAAAGCAACAACGTCGAATTGAATCAATCAGGAAAATAGTTACTGCTTGTGTCACGTCCAACTCAAACTCTGTAAATCATTTTCTGGCAAAAACAGCGTTTTCATCATCCAAAAACTACATTCACACCGTCAAATTCAGTTGAATTGCTTCCAGACCGTTGAACGCAAAAGGATGTTCACAACCTCGACTAGGTTGGGGTAAGAGTCAATGTCACCAAAACTGAGTCTCGAATACAACGAATGCCAGGTCACCTACTCCACCCCCAGGGGGCAGGGGGTGCTCCTTATTACTGCATCAAGGCTTCATATTTTCTCGGCATAATTCGATGTCAGCATCCAATATAGCCGGTGTTAAACCATCTTAAGCAACTCTCAATACGCCCCATATTACGCAGGAAACATCGATCATCAATAATCGCCTTAGATCGTTGATATTACATCGAATTGGAAAGATATGGTCGAAATAACACTCCACCATGGAGCTCAATGGTTGAATTTTCAGTCAAGCATAGTAGTCACGGTACTAGAAATTTTCTTTCCCATGCGGAGGACAAGCTTGCTTGGCCGTGAGCATTCACCAGCGGGGGTGAACTCCCCGTTGAAAACGCCAAGTGTTCAATATTGTTGTTATCCTCCAAGGAGGGCCTGCGGCTAGCATCCTGCGGATAGCATGAGTAGTGGCTTCTGCTCCGCAGAAACCTACTATCATATGCAGATTGGGCTCATATTGCCGAACACAGGAACGAGGGGTAACATTTACACCTGACTTATAGGTACAAATATTACCCCTCATTAGCGACGTTTATTGCTCTGATTTCTTCGTACCACCGTTCCTTATCAAGAGCCAATTTTCCTCCTGCTTTTGCACGCTTCTTGTAAACAGAATAGGCCTTGTTTTCAGCTCCGCTGTAAGTTCGTTTTCCCTGTCGGTTTTGCTGTCTCAACTTGGTTAGCGAAGGGGTTGGCGAGAGCTGGCCACTGATGACAGAGCCTACGAAAATATTCGAAAGTTGCTCAGCACAGCGCCTGGAAATGACAATTAGGTGGATCTTGCGATCGCTCTTTCTAAGCCTCAATGAACAGCGGCCGATTGTCTGGTAGGTATGCGATAGTCGCCAGAGATCGTACAGCTTTTCGTCTTCAACCTCAAAGATTTGTTGGATAGCTGTTTTCACCCAAGGCGTAGGGTTTATGCATACCAGCGAAACGACAGTGTCAAAGTTCTTAAAAACATCCATGCCAGCAGAGCGAACCGGCATACGGTTAACGTTCAAAATGTCTTCTGGATCATCAAAATTGTTATTGGCGGCCCAACAATATGCGATGTTTTCACAAGCGTTCGCTACCGCTCGTGCGGCTAAGCAGATTACTTGTTTATGCCAATCGCGTTCGTTGGGCGAACCAGTTTCATAGTTGGAATAAAGATTGTGTTTGCTGGCGTTGTCAGTGTCGTGCAGCAAGTATGATATTGAAATATCGGGTCCCTTCATTAAGTGGGTGTCATATAGTTCAACTCCTATGTCAAAGGCTTCAAAATCGATGCCGTACCGTTGTTGCCAAAAAACTGGTAACAAGGTTTGCTCGAATATCGCTACCATTAAAGTTACCGACCTAAATTCAAACAT
This sequence comes from Rhizobiaceae bacterium, assembly GCA_039977975.1. Classification (GTDB taxonomy): domain Bacteria; phylum Pseudomonadota; class Alphaproteobacteria; order Rhizobiales; family Rhizobiaceae; genus Pseudahrensia. Next base: position 295,515 of record JBDWCD010000012.1, on the reverse strand, counting down.
CTGTTGGGGCGAGAGAATTGCGACAGCCATGATCGCCTTGTCTGACCGCATAAGGAATACATCGTAGTTTCCAGACGCTACTAGCGAGCAGATTTCAACAAACTCTTCGATCTTTAGGTGACCCAATTGCCTTTCACCGAGTTTCTTTGGTCGAAACGCTACGTCCTCAATCAATGCCTCACATCCTTTCTTGGGGGAAATGAAACCCTTATCGTCTTGGTCGAAGTACTGTAAAAAATCCCCTTGATTTTGCGGTCTGAATTCGACCGACTGAAGGGGTTGCATACCTTCATCCACAAAAACGCTCAGCTTCGACTTTAGATCTTTGCTAAGACTCCTTAGGAGGTTTCGAAAAGTCGTTTCCGTAACAATCACCACTCCCCTTTGCTGACGGGTTGTGTTGGCAATCACTCGCATTGCTCTGGGAAGGACCGGACCTAAGTCGTCGCCGGAAACAACTCGTTCAACCAGCCCAGCGCGAATAGCCTCTTGCTCGTTGACCAAAGCAAGCGACAATCGAACGTACACCTCCTCACAAAGGCTCAACGTTGGAGCGACATACAAATAGGCTCGGTCAAAATTGTCTCGGATATATTCCAAAACAGCTTGTGTTTTTCCCGAGCCAACGCTCTGTGAGAGGTGAAAGAACATTCCTGGTCAGTAATTTGTGCGCATTTTTAATGGATGGCTAATGGTTATCTCCTACCACTCCGTTATGAAGTGCCCTCCCCGACTTGATAGCACGGAGGTGAATTTGAATTGTAATGCTAACGTTGAGTAATTCATCCATATTCGAGCAGACATCGTCAAGGACCAAAATACAGTGGTCATTCAACGTTCTTGACTGAAAATGCAGTTGAAAAAGCCCATCAATGCCAAACAAATTGGTTTGCCCGCAGGCAAGGTTGATAACAAAATCGTTCTGACCGACCAACAGATCTTCGAACAGTAAACGAGGACGAACAAACTCCAATGTTGTCGCTGGATATATCGTCCACATTGATCGCTTCGGGCGTTTCTCGCGCTCTCGAATAGGCGATCATAAATGGATAACCATTGCTGAATATGTTCCAATTGTCGAGAAGCAGGGCAAGGCATATGAAAAATCCCATAATAAGTAGCCCATTTATGCGGGCTGGGCGCGAGCCCTTACCGCATTGAGTAGACTGCGATGCCTACCCACAAAGTATTGTTCGTCCAAATTGTCATAAATTCTCTTTTGCACACCGAACTCGGTTTCAAAATTAGCCAAAGTATCCTCAAGTGATGAATCGCCCACGTCACGAATCAATCGCAAAGTAAGAACTGCTACCTCAGGCCAGATAAACTTGTTGCTAATTCGCTCTCTAATCGCCAAACGACAGTAGTTTTCCGCCTCTTTGAAGGAACTTTGCCTTTTGTGAAATAAAATCAGGAAAGCCATATTCGTGTGGATCCTACTTCGTTGAGTAGGCCTACGCGCGTAAATTAGTGCCTCACGATTGTGATGCATAGACGACTCAAAACTGGCTTTGCGCAAACAGTTCGCCATTATGTTGTTGTAATTGAATTGATTTCTGTTACGGACCTTGCCCAAGAGTTCGATCGCATTATCTATCCAGCCAATATATTCGAAAAATCGTGCAAAGTGGCATTTGGTGCTGTCATTCGATTGATTTACGAATTCAAGGTTGGGCAGTATGAAGCGCATGGTTAGAGAATGAGAATTGTCATCTTCTTTGCAACAAGTCGTCACAAGCTTGGAAAAAAGCGGTACGCGAAAAATACGCTCTGCTCCAAACTGTTCAAACAGCTTTGTCAATGCCGCCTCGTGATCATTGGGTTTGGCAACGGAAGCGACCATGGACTTGTATAGTTCAGACCTCATCGGAAAAGTAGTACCGCTTAGCAAATAAGACTTCTGTCCAAACGAAGCTACTTTAGTTTTGGCAGGCTCATCACACCGCTCAAGCAAATAGGCTTCCAGCGATTGGATAGCGTCGATCTTCCCCCTACCAATACTCGAATTACTTTCAATCTCACGGAGCTTGGAAAGAAGTCGATCTACTCGCTCAACGACTGTATCAAGGAGATCAAGCTGCAGAAATTCGCTCAAATGTTGGTAACTGTGATTGCCAAATAGGGAATGCTCTTCCAACAGATCTAACAACCGCAGCAGGTTGGCAAAAACGATCTCTGAACGGCCTAGTTTGCTAGCCCAATAACACAGATGGGATAGTGCGTAGGTCTCTCCTCGAATTTCCGTGCCCCGAAAGGTCGAAACACCTTTTTCCAGAGCTAGTATACATGCCTCTTCCGAATTCTTCATGCCATAAAGGATGCCTAGCCGCGTTTCGGTCACAGCTATTCCTTTAGGGTTGCCAGTAATATCATTGTGCTTTTGCAAGCCCTTCAAGATATCACCTGCTTCTTGAGTTGCCCCTTGTTGCAACAAGCTCCAAGCCAAAGTGGAGTTTGCCATGGACAGCCCATTTTGATTCAGTTTGCTATGATCAACAAACTTCAAGCATACAGAAAGAATGCTGGTTGCGAGATCGTCTTCGCCAACATTTGTAAGCAGTTCTGAGTACCGCACGCACAAAGCAAGCAGAAGATTTGGATCTTGGTATTCTTTTGAAAACAGGCCAGCTTGGAACTTTTCAAGAACTAGATTCGCACTGTTACTTTGCAGACGCGAGATGAGGCATTGAGCCCACTGGTTGTACCACCAAAGATTGCCAAAGCGAGGGTTGGCGTGCTCCTCACGTTCATACAGTTCAATCAACTGCTTCTGCTTGCCTGTTTCGTAGAGTCTTGTGCGGATGCTGTTTATGGCGTTCCTTCTCGATGTCGGATGGCTGCGTCCATTTTGTAAGTGATAGATTCCTCGTTGAGCTAGTGCAACATGCTTCCTTTCCTGTTTCCAGGAATCCAACAGTGCGTGACCGACCAATAGCTCTAATGTAAGTATTTCGTCCGCAGTTAGACTATTGCGCAATTGGCTCTTGATATAGGGCACCAATTCCAATCTGCCCAAATCGTTTGTCTGCAAGACAAGTTGCTCAATCAGAGATTGAATGGCGACATCCAACTCGTCCAATTCAATCAGTTGGGCCAAATATCGGGCGGAAACGGTGTCTAACGGTGTTCTTAGCAAAGATAGGCATTTTACGAACTTGAGCTCGCGTGCTGCCAGATTGTTTAAAGTCTCCTCCTGCCAACTGGTTGAACTTACCATTCTGATCACCTCATTTGATCGATCCTTCAGCCGAGCTCTTTGCCGACGAATAGCAGACAACAACCAAAACGAATAATGAGTTTCCGTAGGTGTAATTTGGACACCAACAGAACTGAAAACCCCACCTGCAAACTCTTCTTTGGTCAAAGGTGGGATCACGACAGTCGAGCTGTTTTCGAGTTTCAGAGTGAAGTTTTGTTGAGAAATAATTATCAAACGAGATGAGCCTTCCAAGTCATCAAGCAATTTCAGGAATGGCAAAAACGTATCAAAATCCGCTTCGTGAAAATCGTCCAAAACCAATGTCAATTCGTGTTCGAATATAATCTGGGTAAGTCTGTGTGACACCAGATCATTTTCTACTGAACTTTTGTATATGTTCTCGAGCTCTTGTTGCACGTCGTCTAATTGGGCACCAGGGTGGCACCTGAACCATATCGGATTGCAGTTTTCCATGTTCTGCAAATGAAGTGCTACTGCATTACTCTTACCAGTATCGGGAAGACCTATTACTTCCGTAATCGTGGATGACTTAGAGCTTTCCTCCAATTGTTCTTCAACGTCTGGGCGATGAATTTCTTGTCGCACCCTGGGCGTCCACAATTGAACCGGGAGTGAGTCAAACTTGTCAGCGACTTTGGCCGTGGAATCTGGCGTGCTAAAAACTCTGGTTGAAAATCCGAGCTCATCAGAAACTTCTTTGGCGATTTCCACAGCACGCCTAAATGACCCCGACTGAGTATAATCACCACTGGATAACATTTCTTCGTAGGCGGACTTAAAGCAGTCGAAACTTTCTCCGAGTTCAGAAGTCGGATCTTGTGGAAACCCTGCAAATGCCTGCCATGCTTTGAAGACGAGTGAGTCATCGTTCCCATCCTTCCATACAGCACCATAATCTGTTTTCTCAGGGTCAGGCGACATACCAAACAACGTCGCGATGTTCCGTATTGCTTCTTGAGGTATGTTATGAGCGTGCGAGCCATTTATTAGTTGGGACAATGTTCCTTTTTGCACAGACGACGCTCGGTGCAACTCTTGGACACTGTCCTTTCTTTTCGTCCTAACAAAGCCTTCTGGCAATTCGTTGTTCGCCGCCAGGTCACGAAGCCATTTAAGTTTGCTGCCAAAATCTTTAATTCGATCATGCATGGAGAGTACTTCAACCTTATGGACTTACATCTTCAAATGAACACAACTCCTGCGCGTAATCCATACTTTGGAAACGCAACGACCAAACCACTACCCTCCATAAACGAATTATGACGGCGGTTTGCAGAAGGAATATTGGACATACTTTGGGGTCTTTCCGCCTAGGTTGAATTCCCTTACTTTTGGCTGAACTCCCATTTCGACGAGCCCATCAAGTCGAAATCCGATCCGCAATACTAGGTTGACAAAGCTGGAAAACGTGACATGAAAATTTGTCCATTCGGCAGTTCGGAATAAGCTATTGCTCTGACGTACAGATAGTGGTGTGAAATCAGAGAAATAGTCAAAGTCTTCCGGTAATATCAAGCCTCGACTCGGGCTAGAATCACCGACATAAACTCGTGCTGGATGGCCAATTGTTACCACAAATAGCCCCAAAGGTTCTAGGGCATCGTACGCTCGTTCAATCGCAGCCTTAAGATCGGATGGTCTTGATAGCGTGTTTAGAACAAAGTCGGATACAACTATCGAAAATAGCTTGTCCGTTCGAAATTCTCTCACATCACAAATTGAGAATTCAATTCCCTGCTTAAGTCGGTGTTCCTTCCTTTTGGCAATGGAAATCATCTTCGTAGAGAAATCTATACCCACTACCTCGGCACCCAATCTCGCGAGCCGACGCGAATAAAAGCCTTCGCCGCAACCAAAATCCAGCACGCGTTTACCGTGCAAATTACCCACCACACTTAAAAGGGCCGGTAGTCTTACATGTCTCTTTTCTCGACTAGGATAGGAATATACATGGGCAGCGGCGTCCCACTCGAGATCTGATGCTTTTTCAATCTTGGATTCCATACGCCAACTCCACGTTATTGTTGAAATTCGTTACCGACATTTCTTTTGCAAAGTCGAACTCAAAGTTTGGATTGAGCAAACATCCATGGGATACATATCCGTCAACCTTCGGAGTGCGAACTTCTCCATCTGGATAAACAAACATATAAGCACCATCGCTTTGACTAGTTGAAGAATAGGATATTTTGTAACCAGTTTCTGATTTCTGAATCTCCTCTACAATTCTACGAATTTCACCGTTATCAACATGTGTCTTTCGGTAACTGACCGCACCCATTCCTCGCGGTCTGAGTTCATGAATTTTCCAAACATCAATGTCCAATTTACTTAATACACCAGAAATGCGTTTGAGTTGATTTACATTGTTCCGCGTTACCACGGTTCCAATCTTTATCTGTAGGTTGGGTCGATGCTCAGACGAACTAAGCCAATCCAGAAAGGTAGTCACCCGCTCGAAGCCCACACTATCACCGCGCATCCGTTGATGAGACTTAGAATCGAACCCATCAAGGGGCATTGCGATCCAACTCAGATATTGCAACAGGGGATTGTTTCGCCCAAGAAAATGCCCGTTTGTGTGAAGAGCGCACTGCATGCCTTTTGATTTCACATGGGCGACAATAGTGAGCAAATCAGATCTCAAAGTCGGCTCCCCACCTGTAATCGATATGAACTCGACGCCACCTCCTTTGAGAATGTCAATGCAGCGGAGTATACTTTCTGTTTTCAGTTCAGCAGCGTCCTTTGATGGGCCGTAACAAAAAAAACAATTTAGATTGCAGGCTCCGTTGACGTTAAGATCAACTACTCGTGGAAACTTAATCATAATGTTGATATTCCCTTTGATTGCGAAGTTCCCCGCCTTGTGGCAGCCGTCCGGTTGTTTCTCACCATCTTGCCAAGCCGCGCGGGGGTTGGAGCTTTAGTCTCAGGTGATGTTCAATCTCTCGTTGACTTCAGAAGCCGAACAGCATCAAACCAGAGTACGGGTCTTTCTTGCTTTGTACGTAGGTCTCAACATACGGCACGATATTGTGGTGTGAGCTTTCTTCTGAGTTAAGCCAGATCAATTCCGAACACTTGTGAGGTTCTCCTATCTTTATGGCTGATTTTTCAGCATCAGATATGTGGACCTTAAAGAAGATGTCGAACCGGTTTTCACCATCAATGTCCAATTTGTGCATTAGGCGATCGAAGAAAAATCTTGAGGCATTCAGTAGTAAAGATCCCTCTTCATGCAACTCACGCACGCAGGCTTGAACACTTGATTCGGATTTTTCTACGTGCCCACCAAGTAACGCCAATTGACCATCGCAGTATCCGGTGTTTGCGCGGCGATGAAACAGTAGACGTTGATCAGCATCAATTAAGGCCAAGTTCACAGCGACTGCAAATTCAGGTCTATCCATGGTAACAACCCTCTCTAAACATTGTCAGTCCTTTCATCTCAGATTTCCAAGCATCTGCCACCAGCGCAGAAATCTCTTGCGCAGTGGTTGAACAAGGCAGATTGATAGTTTTCGACGCAGAGTCGTCGCTCCATCTACTAAATGCCTCATGAATCTTAAGGTGCTCGACAGGTGTGATTTCAAGAGCTGTCCGTAACACATTTTGCGATACTCCATTGGCGTTTGCCCAACTCACTTCATGAGGTGTTTTTTCTACACGGCTGGATGCTATTCCCTGTCTATTGGTCAGTGTAAAGTGAGGCTCATAAGATTTCGACACACCAAGAATGTCTGAAGACACTCCTGTCGGGGGAAAGCAAACCGTAGATGAATTAGCCAAACCGCAGGAGCCAATTTGGGCCATCAGCTTTCGCCAATATGGCGCGGGAACTTTGCCCGACGTAGGCTTATATTTGGCTTCTCGCCACAAATGTTCATTCCATCTTGATACTGAAAAGCCCGGATAGGGCGCTGATCGCTGAGCAATATGCAAGCTCGCCAGTTTGGATTCAAAGCTAAGCACCTCTGCTATGTCACCACACAACTTTTCTGAAGTCGCATACGGCAATCTGAGGTAAATCAAAGCGGTGTGGAATCCGCAAACGCCTATACCAATCTTTCGTTTGTATTTTGTAGTATCAGATAGCTCTTGTGTGCTGTCGATCATGGCATTCGCGACCAGAGCTGCGACCCTGCAAGACTTTGCGAAAGACACGAAGTCAATGTAGCCGTTGCAAACATGAGCAGCGATATTCACTGTTACGAAAATGCATTGTTCGTCAGTAGCAAGAAGCGCTTCAGCACACGGGGCAGTGGACACATAGGGAATTTCGGGGTTGGGATTACTTCTCTCGATATTGTGGTTAAACAGCACGCCAGGCTCGCCGTTCTTATGTATGCCAGCGGAGATTGTTGGCAACAAACGCTTTAGATGTGCCTCGCGCTCAATCTTAACTGAGATATTTGCGACCCAATCCTTTGGGGCTGCGTCATTTTTGAGCATACAGAACTGCTCCACCAGTCCATGACCGCTAGAGCAAGAAAGCATCAACGCGGGAGGGCGCTCATTTTTTTGGATAAGCTCGTCAGACAAACGCTTGGCATGTTTGTTTATCGCCAAGGCTGTCGCTAACGGGTCACTGGTATTGGATAGGTCAATACCAACGCCTTCACCCATGATCGATCGTTTTTCAAGAAGGTCAAAGGTACGATCGAGTTGCTCGGTGTCGCAGTTAATGACCGTGCAGGAGCCCAAAGATTTTTTGGGCTGGGTGGCTCCTACGATTAATTGAGTTGCTGGCATCATCTTTCCAGATTGCAGATGCTCCCAAGCCATCCACTTTTCCTCGCCGGTCATCAATTCATATTTTTGAACGCAATCGAAAAACTTCCGAAGCACCGAAGGAAATTCCTGGTCTGCTGCGATAATGCCTCTTTTGCGCAAGAGGATACTTAGTGTAGGGTCGGTGAAGTTGGGACGGTACATAATCAAGCCCTTTTTTTCGCGACGGCTGGGGAGATGATCGCCCCGGCTAGGATCAACCATGTCGGACTTGTTTGGGTAGAATCAAAGGAAACGTTTTGAATGTTGAGGAAAGTTTTCGAACGTTGGAATTTTTAGAAATTGGTGTGGTGGCGACGCTCTCTTTCGTCTCCCCGGAAGAAGCTCGAAATGTCAAGCAATGAACTGGTAATCAACTTGCAAAGTGGTTAGTTTCAGTTTGAACGCAGTTTTGACATTCAAATTATCCCTCAAGGCTGCGTAACTTCACCATCCAAAACTACGGGTTCTTAATTTCGGTTGTGTCTTCAAACAGTTTCAATGGGCAGCTTCTATTCAACACTCACGGTGAGCGATTTGCTGCACCGATATTATGCATTGATGACATGACATGGTTTGCCCAGCACCAGTTCCAAGATGAGCGTTGAATTGACCTTGCCAACGGTCTTCATTGTGGAGGAAAATTCTGTCAAATGGCCTTCCGGGACCGACCAGCTGACACAGATGCCTGTCAGTGATTATCAATTTGCTACGGTTTGTGGGCCAACCAGTTCACACGCTCCACAGTACAGAATCAGAGGAGTTAAATGAGGCTACAAGTTTTGACCAGAGGGGCACCCGGATGTGGCAAATCAACATTCTTGATGGATAACGGATTATCAGAGTTCGTCATCAGCCCCGATATGATCAGGGCCGATATCGGGGGAATCGACTACGACCAAGACGGCAATCCCCAGATTGGGTACTTTCGAGAGGACGAAGTGTGGAGGGAAGTAAAATCTCTCATCCGAGAAAGGATGGAAAAAGATAGACCCGTGATTTTGGACGCTACTTTTCAAACACCAAATCACATATCAATGCCTCTAAAAGTTGCGGCTCAGTTTGGATACGAAACTATATTTATCGACTTCTCAAACGTAGCTAAAGAAACATCGTTGAGACAAAACGCGCTCAGGAGGGGTTGGGAGAAGGTTCCAGATTCGGTTGTGTTGAGAGCCTATGAAAATCTAAACAAATATAGGATCAGAAAAAACTCAAAGGTGACGAGTTTTTCTCCAGACGAGTTTTTACGGTCTCAGTACTTTGCTGATCTTTTTGGTCTCCGATGACAGTCCGCTTGATTCCAAATCAAAAACACTGGCGCGAGCAAATCAGGTCCCGAATGACAGCCGCAATGCCAGACCTATGACGCAAAACGCGAAGCAGTATGTACGACACTTTGTGTTATAGTCAGAGAGGTTCACACGGATTCAACGGTAATCTAGCGGCATTACGGCCAAAGAGCCTTAAGTGCTCTTTCCGGAGCAACTGGCATGATGTGGCGGTCAATCCAAACACCAAAATTCGATAGACTATCAATCCAGTAATTTCACCACATCTGCTGCATTCAAATGCGTGTACCTTTGGACGCTTCTTATGTCTCTATGACCTGTCACCACCATCATCTGAGCCTGATTGAACCCCTTGCGAGCAACAATTGTGCAACGGGTGTGTCGAAGTTGATGAAACCGAATGTCTTCACTCAATCCTGCGGTCCGTCTTGCCCTTCTAACTGCCGTCGAAACCGCGTGGGGGGTAATGTCAAATAGAACACTTTCTGGGCCATGACAGGACGCCGCTACGTCTTGGAGAATAACAACAGCACGTCTCGTAAGTGGGACACTCCGGTCCCCCTCTTTGCCGTTGATGACACTTAGCAGCCGTTGATCAAGGTGCAGGTGTTTCACTTGCAACTTCACAATTTCACTTCGGCGCATAGCAGTTTCATATCCCAACTCAACGATCGTACCCACCATCGATGGCAACGCAGCAATAAGCTTATCGAGCTCGTGTCTCTCGATTACCTTGTCACGTGGTTTCCTTGGCCTTGGAAGCGGGACAAAGTCACATGGATTTGTGATTGAGGATTTACCTGCAGCTTGAGCCTCTCTGTCCGCCCACCTGAAAATACGCTTTATGAACACCATCTCATTGTGGACTGTGGTTGGCCCGACTTTCTGTAGACGCTTGGTCTTGTAGGCATTGATGTCAGCTGGCGTCATCTTGGCAAAAGGTTTTCTAAACAGAGCATCACGACCAATAACACCACTTTTGTAAATAGCCTGCTTTTGAGACGACTTGCCCATCAACATTGTGTCGCAATATTGCAGTGCCATTTCTTCCCAGGTGGGGTCGATTGGCTTTTCGCGAGTGACGATCCCTCTGAGCTTAATCTCAAGTTGATCTGCCCATGACTTGGCCTGTTCATTTGTTTCAAATGATCGGCTTCTGGGCCTTCTTCCAGCCACTCTAACTTGCGCATTCCACTTGCCCGATGGCAGCATTCTCAGTGTCGACATTAACTTGCTCCTTGATTTAAAGAACAAGCCTCCGAAGAGGGTGCGCACTAGGTGCGCTTGCCAAGGTTGGGGTCGTGAGTTCGAATCTCATCGCCCGCTCCAAAATTTCCAAACAATCTCATAAGCTTACCCAAGAGATAGTTGGTATCCCAATCTGCTGGTTATCGGCTGCGTTGCTATCACAGGGCTAACACAGCAATTCACCTGCCCTCAATTTCACTTACACTCATCAGTTCAGGAAACGGCACTGTGCTACCGTATCACGCAAAGTGACCTCGCTGGGGATCTGCACGCGAACCGAGTAAGCCCGGCGCGATGGGTCAGTCAGGCGATCGCGGATCAATCTTATGGCCTCGCGTCCGAATGCAACCCCGGGCACGTTTACCGTTGTCAGCGGTGGCCTCACATGCTGCGCCGCCACATAGTCCCCGTAGCCAATGATTGACGCGTCTTCAGGTATGCTAAGGTTCCTCGACAGCAATTCTGACAAAATGGTCACAGCCAAACCGTCATGGGCGCAGAAGAACGCTGTCCCCGGGTTCGGTCCCGCAAGCAGGCCGTCGATTTTCGCCTGCAGGTCCGGCTCATCTGTCCATCGCAGATCGGACACTTTGAGTGTCGGGTCGGTCAAGGTTGACGCATAAAAACCGTTGAAGCGTTCCTGGCGACCGCGGAAATTGCGCTGTCCACGCACGTAAACCAGGTGCTTGTGGCCATGATCGATAAAAATGTCCGCCACAACCCGGCCGGTCTCATAATTTGTACCCCGTACAATGTCAGCCTGCTCGAGCGGTTCAAAGGTGCCGATTTTGACGATCGGAACACCAATCTCCGCTGCTGCTGCAAACATGTCTGGCCGGTTTACTCCAACAAAGATCAGGGCGTCCACACGTTCCGCCACGTCCGACAATTGACGGGCGCCCGTCGTTTGCAGCTCGATCAACTCCAGACCCGTATCATGGGCCTCATCGCGAATTCCGCTCATAATCTTCTGGTTGAGCTCGCCGTTGATGCGCTCGGCGTCTTCGCAAAGTACAGCAACAGTCGTTACCGATTGCAGTTTGGAGCGCTGGTAACCCATTTCTGAAGCCAGCTGCACAATGCGTTCTCTTGTTGAATTGCTGACTCCGGACTTTCCGGCAAGAGCACGGGAGACGGCAAATTTTGACGTTCCCGCAGCATCGGCGATGGCCTGCAATGTTACCTTTGCCATGAACTTCCTACTCTATTTCTCATCCAAGTATCTGAGATTCAATGGATTTTGCCACATGAAGAAAGTCATAGCAAAACATTTGACCTAACAAAAGTCAACTGTCATGCTAACAACAGAATAATTTTAAGCTAACAAGAAGCTTACATCAAATTCAACGATGCCAGGGAGGTTTTCATGTCACTCACAAGACGCAGTTTTCTGCTCACATCCACAGCGATCATATCTACAATCGGTTTTGCCGGACCGGTTTTGGCTCAGGCCGACCCACTCTTATTGAAAGTCGAAGACGGCAAGTTGCCTGCTTTGAGCGACCGGTTGCCGAAAAATCCATTGGTTGTGACGCCTACCGACAAGGTTGGAACCCATGGCGGCACCTGGAACCATGCCCTTGTGGGCGGTGGTTCACTGGTAATGCTTGTACGCTACCAAGGGTATGAACCGCTGGTGCGGTTCAATCCGCAATGGACAGGTGTTGAGCCAAATGTGGCCGAAAGCGTCGACGTCAATGAGGAAGCGACGGTCTACAGCTTCAAACTGCGCGAAGGGATGAAATGGTCCGACGGCGAACCTTACACGACAGAGGATGTGCGCTTTTGGTATGAAGACATGTTCCAGGATGAGGAAGTTGGTGCCACGCGGGCACAGGGCTATTGGTCTTCGGGAGGAAAGCTGGCCAGGCTTGAAGTGATCGACAAATACAATTTCAGGGTTGTCTTCGACGTTCCCAATGGATTCTTCCTCCAGAACATGGCCCGGGGAGCCCAGGACGTCACCACGCGCGCTCCGTCCCACTACCTCAAGCAGTTCCACATCAAGCATAACGATCAGGCCGATGCATTGGCCAAGGAACAGGGCTTGGACAATTGGGTGGCATTGTTCCACCGGGAATCCGGCGTCATGGAAGAAAATGTCTACTATCAGAATTCCAAGCGTCCGACATTGGAAGCCTGGGCTTTCTCAACGGCCCCCGGTGAAGATACCGAACGCGCCATCGCAGAACGCAACCCCTATTATTTCAAGGTCGATACCGAAGGGAAACAACTGCCCTATTTCGACAGGATTGTTTACCAGGTTGTCGGCGATCCTGAGGTCTTGCTGCTGAAGACCTTGCAAGGCGAGATCGACTTCATGGGGCTTTACATCAATACCCCAACCAACAAACCGATCTTGTTCGACAGCAAGGAGACCGGAAACTACGATTTCATCACGCTTAAAGAAACCGCGGCGAATTCCATGGTCTTCATGTTGAACCTGAATCACACCGACCCGGTAAAACACGAGATTTTCAACAACCGCGATTTCAGAGTGGCTTTGTCGCACGCAATCGACCGTCAGGCGATGATCGACGCGGTCTTTGTCGGTCAGGGCAAGCCGGCTCAGCCATCTATCCTAGAGGGCGATCCACTCCACAATCCAACGCTCAGCTATCAGTACACAGAGTACGATCCTGACAAGGCAAATAGTATTCTCGACGGCATCTTGCCCAACAAGGATTCAGAGGGTTATCGGCTGGACAAGAATGGCAACCGCCTGACCATCATCTTTGAAATTGACCAGGCGCGCTCAACCTTCCTTGATATGTTCGAGCTGGCTTTGCCGAATTTCCAGGCGGTCGGCATTGATGCGCAGATGCGCACCATGGATCGCTCCCTTTGGGAGACCCGTGTGCGGGGTGGCAGAGAATTTGACGCGTCAGCGCACCGGTTCGGTGCCAATAACAGCATTGGCGCCATGCTCGATCCGCGCTATTTTGTACCCTATTCACGCAACGGATTTTACGCTTCCGGCTGGTCGCTCTATTTCAGCGATCCTGGAAAGGAAAATGCCATCGAACCACCTGCGGATGTTAAGGCACAGCAGGAGCGCTACAAGAAACTGTTGGCCACAGCCAATCAAGATGACCAGACAGAAATCATGAAGGAAATTCTGTCGGTTGCAGCGGAACAGTTTCTGGTCTTCGGCGTTACCCTGCCGCCGGACGGGTATGGCATCGTCAAAAATGACATGCATAATGTCATGCCGACCATGACCAATTCATTCGCCTGGCCAACACCCGGCCCGGCGCGACCGGAGCAGTTCTTCAAGAACTGATCAATATCGGGGATGAGCGGCGGCATGAATCCTCCCGCCACCGCTCATCCAAACTTTTCAGAGCCAAGGCTCTAGCTGAGACATAGTGAACACGGTGCGATGCTCGCATATATTCTACAACGTCTGTTCCTGATGATCCCGACAATGATCGGAATCTCGATCATTTCCTTTGTGATCATTCAATTGCCGCCGGGCGATTATCTAAGCTCGGTTCTCGCTGCGATGGCCGATAGCGACGTCAACTTCACCGATGAACAGATCGCCCGGATGCGAGCCAATTACGGGCTCGATGACCCGATGTATATGCAGTACATCAAATGGGTCTGGGGCATCATCACTCGTGGCGATTTTGGCTATTCATTTGAATGGAACCGACCCGTCTCCGAATTGATCTGGGAGCGCATGGGGTCGACCCTCAGCATCTCGTTCCTGTCGCTGTTGTTCGTATGGGCTGTATCGCTGCCGATCGGCATCTATTCAGCCGTGCGTCGCCACTCGATTGGCGATCACGTGGCGACCTTTTTCGGCTTTCTCGGTCTTGCCATTCCGAATTTCATTCTGGCGCTGACGCTGATGTATCTGTCGTTCAAGTATTTTGGCCAAAGCGTTGGTGGCCTTTATTCCCCGGAATTCGCCGAACAACCGATGTCCTGGGCAAAATTTGTCGACCTTTTAAAACATGTCTGGGTGCCGGTGGTCGTGATCGGAACGTCTGGAACGGCGGCCCTGATCCGGATATTGCGCGCCAACCTCACCGATGAGCTGAATAAACCCTATGTCCTGACGGCGCGCGCCAAAGGCCTGCCTGAAAGCACCGTGGTTCTGCGCTATCCGGTCCGTGTCGCGCTGAATCCATTTGTCTCGGCAATCGGCTGGGTTCTGCCGCAACTGATTTCGGGCATCACGATCACCGCCATTGTCCTTAATCTGCCGACGGCCGGCCCGCTGCTGCTGCGATCACTCGTTGCGCAAGACATGTATCTGGCGGGCAGCTTCATCCTTCTCATGGGCGTCCTGACACTGGTTGGCATGTTGTTGTCAGACATCCTTCTTGCCCTTCTCGACCCTCGTATCCGGTTCAACTGACATGACCCAAGCCAAAACACATCGCCCGGATCTGGAAGAAGACAAGCCGCTGATCACCCCACTGACAGACAGTGCCGGAGACAATATCGAAGTGGCCAGTCAATGGCGGCTCATCTATCTGAAATTTCGCCAGAACAAGGTGGCGTTATTTGCCGGCTGGGTGATCTTCTTCTTCTATTTCGTGGCCTTGTTTTGCGAATTTCTGGCCCCCACCCTGCCGACGAAATCGCAGCCAAGACTAACCTACGCGCCGCCACAGGAGTTTGGCCTGTTCATCGAAAATGAGGCCGGGCAGCGAGATTTCCAGATGCATGTCAAGGGCTACGCGATGACGGTCGACCCGAACAGTCTGCGTCGCAGTTTTACCTCGGACCCTGACAACATCATTCCAATCGGTTTTTTCGTTAAGGGCGAGCCTTATCAATTGTGGGGCATGATCCCCATGGAACGCCACCTGATCGGACCCCATAACCCGAAACATCAGATGAATCTTCTGGGCACCGACAAACTTGGCCGGGACGTTCTGTCGCGACTGATCTATGGCGCACGAATTTCGATGTCGATCGGTCTGATTGGCGTGCTTTCCAGCCTGATCATCGGAACCGTTCTGGGTGCCCTGTCGGGGTATTTCGGCGGCTGGGTCGATCTGGCGGTACAGCGCCTGATCGAAGTGATCTCAGCAATGCCGACAATTCCACTGTGGCTGGGTTTTGCGGCAGCCATCCCTCTGACATGGTCACCCTTGCAGGTCTATTTCATCATCACGCTGATTGTCTCGCTGCTTGCCTGGACGGGGCTTGCAAGAGAGGTGCGCGGACGATTCCTGTCGCTGCGTAACGAGGATTTCGTGACGGCGGCTAAACTCGATGGATCAAGCACCAGCCGGGTGATCTTCCGGCATATCCTCCCCTCCCTGACAAGCCATATCCTGGCCGTCACCACGCTGGCGATTCCAACGATGATCGTTGCGGAAACGGCTCTCTCCTTCCTCGGCATCGGACTAAAACCGCCGGTCGTTTCCTGGGGCGTGCTTTTGCAGGACGCACAGAATATCCGAACGATTGCTGGCGCCCCCTGGCTGCTGGTCTGGCCTGCCGGTGCCGTGGTTGTGGTGGTGCTGGCGTTCAATTTCCTCGGTGATGGCCTGCGCGATGCAGCCGATCCCTATGATCATTGAGGTGCGGCATGTCGAATGAAACCTATATCCATGTTGTTGACTCCCACGGTGCCAAGCCCGCCTTGACGGTTGAAAACCTGTCGGTCGATTTCCACCTGCGCACCCATATCCTGCATGCCGTGCGCGATGTTTCCTTCACACTTCACCGCGGCCGTACCATGGCCCTTGTGGGCGAAAGTGGATCGGGCAAAAGCGTGACCACCCGTTCGATCATGCGGCTGCTGGACACGCAGGCACGCCAGACGAGCGGAACGATTACCTTGCACGGTGAGGATGGCGATACCGTCCTCACCGACCTTGATCCAAAGGGCAAGGCCATCCGGCAAATCCGCGGGCGGCGCATTGCGCTGATTTTCCAGGAACCAATGTCCAGCCTTTCCCCTGTTCACACCATAGGCAGCCAGATTGCCGAGGCGGTGCGTCTGCATCGCGGACTGTCCAAGCGTGAAGCAATGGCAGAGACGGTCAAACTTCTTGAGCAGGTTGAGATCAAAGACCCTGCCGCGATGGCCAAGCGCTATACATTCGAGTTCTCAGGCGGCATGCGCCAACGGGCGATGATCGCAATGGCCCTGGCATGTGACCCGGACGTGTTGATTGCCGATGAACCAACAACTGCACTTGATGTGACCACCCAGGCGGAGGTGATGGACCTGCTGAAGCGATTGCAGGAACAACGCGGCATGGCCCTGTTGCTGATCACGCATGATTTGGGACTGGTTGCAGAGGTTGCCGACGAAGTGGCGGTCATGCGTTTTGGAAGACTCGTGGAACGCGGCTCGGTTGATGACATCTTCCATAATCCGCAAACCACATACGCAAAGAACCTGTTGGCCTCCACCATGCGTCTTGAACGCCCTGCGGATGCCCGGGTCGCTCAGGACCGCCGCGACAAGGTGCCGATATTGTCGATCCGCAATCTGACCAAATCCTTCGGCGTAACGAATTGGCGCGGCAAGCAAGTCCACGCAGTCAAGGCCGTGCAGGATGCAAGCTTCGATCTGTTGCCCGGCGAAAGCCTCGGGATCGTTGGTGAAAGTGGTTCGGGCAAGACCACGATGGGCCGGTTGATCCTGCGCATCATCGAACCAACATCAGGCCAGGTGACATACCGCAATGCGCAAGATCACGCGGCGGACGTGGTGCAGATGGAACCGCCGGCCCTTGCCGATTTTCACCGCGATGCACGGTTGGTCTTTCAAGATCCGTTCGCCTCGCTGAACCCGCGTATGACAATCAAGCAAATTATCGGCGAACCGCTTGTTGTGAACAGCGTGATGCAAGGTGCCGAACTGGATCAGCGCGTCGGAGAATTGCTGGAGCTTGTCGGCATGGACCGCAGCGCCATGGAGCGATATCCCCATGCGTTTTCGGGCGGCCAGCGACAACGGTTTTCGATTGCACGATCTCTTGCTCTGAACCCACGGATCATCATCGCAGATGAGGCCACTTCAGCCCTTGATGTGTCGATTCGCGCGCAAATTCTCGACCTGTTGATCGACCTTCAGAAGAAGCTGGGTCTGAGCTTCATCTTCATTGCCCATGACATTTCGGTTGTCCGCTATTTCTGTGACCGGGTTTTGGTGATGCACCATGGTCGGATTGTCGAACAGGGCGACGCTGAAACGATCTGTTCCGACCCACATGAGGCTTACACCAAGGCCTTGATCTCCGCCGTTCCAAACCCTGACCCCCGCAATAAGCGCATGGTCAACCGTACCAAGTTTATTTCGCAAGGAGTCTGACGTGCCGCGCTTTGCCGCCAACCTTTCCATGCTCTATACCGAGCATGAATTTCTCGACCGCTTCGCCGCCGCTGCCAAGGATGGATTTGAAGGGGTTGAATATCTTGGGCCTTACGATTTTGACGTCAAGGACGTCAAAAATGCACTGGATTCAGCGGGACTTTCTCAGGTTTTGTTTAACTTCCCGTCTGGGGATTGGGCGGCAGGCGAGCGTGGCATCGCCGCCTTGCCCGGACGTGAAGACGAGTTCCGCGCCGGTGTCGATCAGGCATTGCGCTATGCCGAGGCTTTAGGCTGCAGGCAGATCAACTGCCTGAGCGGCAAGGTCCCTGAAGGCATTCACCGGGACGCCGCACTGGACGTTCTGTCTGACAATCTCTCCTACGCAGCGCCAAAACTGGCAGATGCAGGCATGCGCCTGTTGGTCGAGCCGATCAATCATTTCGACATCCCGGGATTTGCGTTGAACTCCAGTGCCGACACACTGGCCTTGTTTGACCGGATCGGAGCTGAAAACCTCTGGTTGCAGTATGATTTCTACCACATGCAACGCATGCAGGGCGAACTCATCGGCACGTTCAAGGCGCACCAGAACCGGATTGCCCATGTCCAAATCGCCGACAATCCGGGACGGCACGAACCGGGCACTGGCGAGATCAATTACGCCTTCATTTTCGAACAACTGGATGCACTTCACTACGACGGCTGGGTTGGCTGCGAATACATGCCGCTTGGCAGCACATCTGCAGGTCTTGGATGGAGCAAGGACATCCTGAAGGGATCGACAGCATGAATGTTGGCTTTATTGGCCTTGGCGTCATGGGACAGCCCATGGCAAAACATCTGATTGACGCCGGGCACGCGCTGTTTTTGAGCCGCGTAAAAGCAGCCTCGCAGGAGTTGGTTGGCGCGGGCGGCAAGGCTTGTAGCAGTCCGAAAGAAGTCGCGGAAAATTCCGACATTGTGATCCTGATGCTTCCGGACACACCCGACGTGGAAGACGTTCTGTTTGGCGAAGATGGCGTGGTCTCAGCTCTGAGGCACAACGCCCTCGTGATCGACATGAGTTCAATCTCCCCGGTCGCCACCAAAAGTTTTGCCGAGCGGATTGAGAGTGCAGGTGGGCACTATGTTGATGCGCCAGTATCGGGCGGCGAAGTTGGTGCCAAGGCGGGAACGCTTACAATCATGGTGGGTGGACAGAATGAAAATGTCAGCCGGGCCATGCCGCTCTTTCAGATCATGGGCAAGACAATCACCCATGTTGGGGGCGTGGGTGACGGTCAAACGACGAAAGTCGCCAACCAGATCATCGTCGGGCTGAACATCCAGGCCGTCGCCGAGGCGCTGACATTTGCCAGGGCGTCGGGCGCAGATCCTGCGAAAGTTCGCGAAGCACTGTTAGGTGGCTTTGCCGACAGCACGATCCTGAAGATACACGGTGAACGCATGATCAACGGGACTTTCGATCCCGGTTTCCGTTTGCGATTGCACCAAAAAGACCTCGACCTCGCGGTCAGTGCGGCACGGGAATTGGATCTGGCGCTGCCAAACGCTGCAACCGTCGCTCAACTAATGAATGCAGCAGTTGGAAATGGTGACGGCGACAAGGATCATTCCGCGCTGATCGAAGTATTAGAACGCCTATGCGGCACACATTAAACCACTGCAAATATAGCTGAACGGATTCCAGATCATGCCATCGCCGAACAAACAAGTGCCTTTTGGAGCGGTCTATTTCCGCAAGTCCAATCCTCCCCGTGAGGATTGGGAGCGCGACTACAGGATCGCCGCGGAAGACGGGCTGAACACATTCCGCCACTGGTTCATGTGGAGCGTGATCGAGCGCAAGCCGGGAGAATTCGACTGGTCCGATTTCGACAAGCAGTTAGATCTGGCAGCTGAAAACGGCATGCAAACAATCATTGCGGAATTCTCCATGACAACGCCTGAATGGATGATACGCCAGTACCCGGATGCTGTTCAGGTTCGTGCCAACGGGCAGAGACTTTTTTCCGCCATGAGCCAATCCTCTGCCACGGCAGGGTTTGGCAATCATAACGGCAGTGGTGCCGGTGTTCTCACCTTCAACCATCCGCAGGTCAAACAAGCCGCCGGCAATTTCCTCACCGAACTTGCGACACGTTACAGGGGGCATCCAGGTCTTTATGGCTACGATGTCTGGAACGAATGCAATTATGGCCATGACATCGACTTCAGCGAACCGACCAAGAAAGCGTTCCGTGACTGGCTGAAGGCCAGATATGGTGATCTGGATACACTGGCGTCGGTGTGGCACCGCTACAGTTATGCCGAATGGGAAGATATCGAGCCGCCGCGCCTTCTCCTTCCCTATGCTGAAGGCCTGGATTGGATTCAGTTTAAGCGGGAGAATAATTACGATCAGATGCAGTTCCGCATCGATTCCATCAGCGCCGCTGATCCGGACGCCGCCATCGTTGCCCATGGTGTGGCCGGCTTCGTCAAGGACATGGCTTCGCGCGGATCTGATGATTGGTTGGCCGCCAGCAAAGTTGACACCTATGGCTACACATTCATCCAGGGCCGGCAGGGTGCTGAGCCGTGGCGCAATTTCTACCCATCCGATCTTGTCCGTGGCGCGTCGCGGGGCAAGCCTTTCTGGCACGCCGAGCGGCAGGGAGGACCATTATGGATGCAGCCGCAGGTTCTTGGGCGTGACAAGGAGGATGGCCGCGTAGCACAACCAGAAGACATCCGCCTGTGGTCAATGTGCTCATTTGCCGGTGGCGCATCCGGGATGATGAATCTGCGCTATCGCCCCTTGCTGAACGGGCCACTGTTCGGCGCGTTTGGTTCCTATGGCATGGACGGCAGCCGCACACCGCGTTCTGAAATCGTCAGCGATATTGCCAAATGGGCCAATCATCCCGCGCAGGCAGACCTGTTCGATGCCTCACCCGTAATCGGCGACGTCGGCCTGCTGGTTGTCCCCGAAGTACAGGAATGGGACTATCTGTTGAGCGCTGAAGGTGGGTTCGACACTTATCAGGCGGCGATGTTTGGTGCCTATAAGGGATTCGTAGAGAACAATATTCTCGTGGACTGGGTCCAGCTTTCAGATATTGACCGATACAAGCTGCTCTATTTTCCCTACCCGATCATGATGCGACAGGACCAGGCAGACATTCTGTCCGACTGGATTGCCAGAGGCGGAATTTTGATCAGTGAGTCTTGCCCCGGCTATTTCGGTGATCACGGACGGGTGGGCACGGTGCAACCCAATCTCGGTTTGGATACTGTTTTCGGCGCAAAGGAAGCCGAAGTTGAATTCATGCCGGATATCGCCGACAGGGATCAATTGGAATTCGAAGGTCTTACGCTCACCTGTGGAGGCTTTCTGCAGAGCTATGAACCAACCACGGGAACAGGTCTCGGTCAGTTCAAAGGTGGCCGGATTGCGGTTGTAGAAAACAAATTCGACAACGGGCGCACACTACTTATTGGTTCACACGTGAGTGCCTCCAATTTCCGCAAAACAACGGCGGACAGTCGGGCATTTTTCCGCAAACTTTTGGATTGGGCTGGCATAGTACCACAAATTGAAGTCTCAAACCGCCACGTCCAGGCACGGTTACAAGAAGGCAATGGCCGCTTCCTGTGGTTGATCAACGCTGCTGATGCCGAGCAATTCGGACATGTGACCTTGAGCGACGGATCATTGGCGCATGCAATGATGCACTGGGGAGAGGGTGAGAATTCATACGATGATGGGCAATTCCGAATTGGCCCAAAGGATGCGATTATCGTAAAGCTTGCTGACTGAAGTCCGGGCACCTCAATTTTGCATTGGCTCTTCCGGTTTCCGGGCGGAATTGTTTTGGCGCGATCGCAAGTGATTAAACATGCAATGCGCTAACTTAGATCCCTTCAGGTTCAGATACGCGTCACTTTGTGGACTGCATCGGCTCTGGACGTCAGATCAGCAACCAGGTCGAGACCCAACCCGGCCCCGTCAGGCACGGTGATCATGCCGGCGCTGATTGGCGGCAAGTTGTCAATGAAGTCACCATACCAGGCGTAGTAGAAGCCGCGGGCAATTTCCTGCTCGCGGACATTTCGCAATGCCAATGCAAGATGGGTTGATACGGCCAGCGTAACGGGCCCCGAGCAATCGTGAAAGGCGATCGGACGCGATCGGGCTTCGGCCAATGCGGCGATTTTGCGTGCCGCGGTCACACCGCCGGCCCATGTCACATCCATGATCGGGGTCCCGATATTGCCGACATGGATGAGTTCGGAAAATTGACCAAGGCTCACCAATGTCTCGCCACCCGCCAGAGGTGCCGTGGTGCTTCGGGCCAGTTCTGCCACTTCGCTTGATCGATCCATCCAAACCGGATCTTCTATCCAGTCCATGTCCAGCGGTTCGAGCGCGGCAGCTATCTTCTTTGCTGCATTCAGGCTCCACAAACCGTGCAGTTCAGCCTTCAAACGCATCTTGTCCCCATGGGCGGCGCGGATGCGTTCAAAGGGTTCAATTCCCTTTTTGAGATCGGCTGGTGAAATATCCACGCCGTCTTCAGCACCGGCTGCCAGGTCGAGCGGCCAGATTTTCATCGAGTAGATTCCCATCTCCATCAACGAGGCGGCCAGATCTTCTGGATGGTGCAGAAAGGCCTCAAGGTCTTCGTAAACTATGCCTGATGGAGCTTCAGCGGCGGCGCCAAAATTATCGGGCCGGACCGCCGATGTCTTGGAGACATAATTGGGGCCGGCGCAGGTGTTGTAGACCTGAATTTCGCTGCGCGTCCTTCCGCCCAGCAAATCGCACAGGGGCATGTTTGCCGCTTTGCCAGCAATATCCCACAACGCCACATCAACCGCTGACAGCGCCCTCACTTCTGCCCCGCTACCGGAAAAACCTGTATAGGGCTGCATCTTCATGTGCAGATACTCGATACGCCGCGCGTCCTGGCCAAGGATAATTGGCGCGATGCGATCATGAACATCCGCTTCGCATGCAGTGGCACCAAAATAGGTTTCGCCGAGCCCGGTCAATCCGCCTTCGACATGGATGCGCACCCACAACAGATTCGGATGATCCTGCAAACGCAAAGTTTCAACAGCTTCAATTTTCATTTTTATTCCCACGTTTTGCAAAAGCCGATTTTCGATGCTTGAGTCTTCTACACAAAACAAAGATTTGCAGTGACAGCAAGTCGAGCGGTTGGATCAATGGCATTAATCCCGGCTGGCGCGCCGCTTCCATTTGGTCTTTGGAACCTCTCCAGATGCCAGCAGCACAGGGTAGGCGATGGCCGTCAAGTGACTGTTGATGCGTTTCAGATCGCGGATCACGTCAATATGCAAACTGCTTGTGCGCACCGAGCGGGAAACCCCTGACCCCAGTCGCTCCATATGAGTAGCAATCGATTTCTGCTCCAGTTTCCGCACATTTGCCTTGGCCTGATGCAATTGACGGGCAAGGTCGCGGTCATCGGTCAGGAAGGTGTTCACCGCCAATTGAAAATTCTCCAACACCGCATCGAAAAACCGCAAAATCTCTTCCTGACCCTGAGGCGAAAAGTCAGTGTCAGACTTTTTCTTGCGCCCAACATGCCCCATCAGATTGCCATCCACGATATCGCCAATATGTTCCATATTCGCTGTGAATGTCAGCACGTCCATGGCACGGCGGGTCTCGTCTTCGTCAAGCTCTCGCCGCAAAATGCCGGCTACGTAAAGCTTGATGGCGTCAAACAGACGGTCCAGATCATCATCCAGTTTTGCCACCTTATGGCGCTGGGCATCACCCCCCTCGACCAGGGCCTCGCTCGATCGCTCCACCATTTCCTGGGCAATTTCCGCCATCACCAGCGCCTCCCGTTTGGCGCAGGCCAGTGCCTTTACTGGCGCCGACGCCGACGCCGCCAGCGCCGATTCATCGAGATATCGGGGATAGACGTCGTCGGTTTCAATCTGATCGGGCGGCAACAGAAACTTCACCCAGACAAGCACGATCCGCGCCAGAACAAGGCCGATCAGGGCTACCATCCCGTTCAGCAGAACATGAACTGCCAGCGGAATGCCCACCGTACTCAGCTCCGGAGGAACGGTAATAAGCTCCCAGGTGAAGAACAATACAAGCGCGCTCAGTACGCGCAGCGCCAAATTGGCAACCAGCGGCGCCTTAACCTCATTTTCCGAAGTCAGATGGGACAGATAAGGCAGCAATGCGCTGCCGATATTTGCCCCCAGCACAATATAGACGCTTGCCGCAACACCGATCGCCCCGCTGGAAAGCAGGCTGACAGACAACAGCACGATAGCCAGGCTGGAATGGGCCAGATAAGTCAGAACCAGGCCGGCCAAGATCGCCAGAAGCGGCGCTTCCAGCAGCAATTGGATGACCGTCCAGCCCTGGGCACTGCCTGTGACCCGCGCCGCGGCAACGGTCACCAGGCTCAGCGCAAGCAGAACAAGACCGACCCCTCCAATCGCCCGGAACAGGCCGCGGGCCTTTGAGCTGTCAGACTTCAAAAAACCAAAAATGCCGATGGCGATCATTGCCGGAGAAATGGCGGCAATTTTTTGTGATGCAATCACCGCCACAAGAGCTGTGCCCAGATCTGCACCGATAACAATCAAGAATGCGGTAAATGCTGTGATCACCCGCTTGGCGCAAAAGGATGCCGCAATCAACGCCGTCGCCGTGCCGCTCTGCAGCGCCATGGCAGCGATCATTCCGGCAAGGAAAGGTGCAATCCGCTTGCCTTCAGATTCTTTTGCCAATCGCTTGATGACGGGTCCGTAAGCACTGGTGACCCCATTGCGCACCATGCGCAGCCCCCAAATAAGCAGCGCAACTGCACCGGCAATTTCAACGACAATCATCACGCGACGACGAATTCCTTTCTCGCCTAAGCCAATCTACGACAAGCCTGTCTGCACAATCAGCCGGTCCAGCCTCACACGTGCCCTGCACCTTTGTCCAGCAAGTCAGGCTTATCCGTCATGATGCTGGTGGCACCATTTTTGAGCAGATGGCGGGCGCGTTGCGGATTGTTGACCGTGGCGAAAGCAAATTCCATTTCTGCCTCGCGCAGACGGGCAAGGCCTTCTGGCCCGGCATAGGAATGCTGAAGATGCAGCATGGTGGCATTCACATCGCTCAGTCTTTGGGCTGGCAATTCGGGTATTGCGGTAACCGCCAGACATCTTGGATGATTTGGCAACAAGATTTTGGCGGTCTTCAGGCAGCGCTCGGAAAAAGCTGAAATCACAAGTTTTTCCGGACTATCACGCCATGTCGCCGTGATCTCGGCGGCAACCAGCCTGACCAGCTTCTCCTCCCAACCGTGAACATGTTTCAGCTCCAGCACAAGGCCGAGCTGGCGTTCCTGTGTCATGGTAAGGTATTGGCTCAGGGTTGGCACGCTGCAACCGCGATATCTGGGGGAGAACCAGCCACCGGCATCCAGCTTCCCGATCGCATCCAGCGGCAGCAGGGCGGCCTGTCCGGCGCCATCGGTGGTGCGTCTGACATCATCGTCATGCAGCATGATCAACTGATCATCGGCTGTCAGCCGCACATCACTCTCTACCCAGCTTGATCCCATATCTGCGGCCAGGGCCAGCGACTGTAGGGTATTTTCCGGCGCATAGGCTGATGCGCCCCGGTGAATGATAAGGGTGGAATCGATAATCGGTGAACAAGCTGGCATGGAGAATTGTTGGCTCTGAGGCATGGAAAGGCCCGGGCACCTTCAGGGAATCGGGTGCCCGGGCCGTGGCGCCGGGAGGGCGGCTAGCGCTCTTGGATAACGTTTTCGATGAAGGCCTCATCCAACATCTTGCGGAACGGTTGCGCACCCCAGGGCTGGGTGTAGGCGCGCTGATCGTTCGACACCAATGCGTTGGAATCATCGGCATTGGCGTGCATCGGAGCAGTGCCAAAATTTGTGTTGAATGCGGTCTGGGTTTCGGCCGATGTAAGCCAGTTGATAAATACCAGGGCGGCCGCCTTGTTCTGGGCGTTCTTTGGAATGGCCACGCCATTGCCACCGCCATTCATGCCCATGGAAGGCACATAGAAACGGATCTCCTTGCGGATTTCGCCGCGCTTCTGCAGGCCTGCAACATGGTCTTCCCAACCGGGCGCCATCCACAATTCGCCATCACTGACCCGGGTGATTGAGTCGCCATTGGAAGCCGTTACCACGTAGTTTTCAGCATGTTTGCGGAAGAACTCAAATCCAGGTTCAAGATCTGCAATACGGCTGCGATCGTCATTGCCATCGGTCAGATCGATATTGGTGATCGACCGAAGAATGTTCTGATAGAAGGACTGGCCGGAGCCACCCTTGATGTAGTTGAATCCGAACTTGCCTGGATTGGCTGCCCAGAATTCTGCCAGGTCCTCGGGCGTCTGGGGAAGGTCCTCCTCAGCAACCTTGGCGGGATCGTAAGAAATTCCAGTCTGGTTGCCCCAATAGGCCACTGCAAAGCCCTGTCCGTCAGACCCGGCCAATTTGGTGACACGGCCTTCATCTGCGGGAAGCGCATCCAGTTTGACAAAATTTTCGTTTAGGCCGAGGGCATCGAGCTCGGCGAAATTGGCGGCGAAGACATCAATATCACCTTTTTCCTGACCGGCTTCCGCCAGCAATTTGTTGTTGAACGCATCGCGGGTTCCGTCAGGAATATTCACGCTGATGCCGTATTCCTCTTCGAAAGGTTTAACGGCATTGCGAAAAGCGTCCTGGAGATACCAGACCGAGAATGTGACCTGTCCTTCCTGCTTCCCCTGGGCGATAATTTCATCCCAGGTCATATTCGACAGATCGTCTGCCGCTGCTGTGTTGATAGCCGTGGTGGTGGCAAATGCCAGCGCGGCAAATCCGCTTATAATGCTCTTGATCATGATACTACTCCTTGGTCGATTGAACTACTTTTTCACTATCCTTTGCCGGAACTCATGGATGGGTTGGCGGACTTCAACAGTCGTTCCAGAAACAGCATGAGAACGACGTTAGGCACGACGAGAATGAGCGATAGAACCGCTGCATTGGGGCGAACAAAATCCTGCCCCATGGACGCGTAAAGCAGCGTTGGAATCGTCACCAGGTCCGGGACACCAACGATGAAGGCTATGGCAAATTCCTCGATTGACTGAATGAAGACGATCAGCAGCGTGGCCAGAATTCCGGGCTTCAAGGCCGGCAGATAGGCAACCCGCCAACGCGCCCATGTGGAGGCACCGAGGTCACGTGCGGCGTTGATGTGATCCTGCCGCACCTGCTCAAAAGACACCGACATGATGCGAATGGCAAAAGGCAGGAACAGCACACAATGGGCCAGCAGGATCGCTGCAAAGCGCGAGCCGGTCAGCCCCAGTTGAAACAGCACTGAAGAGAAGAAGATCGATGTCACAAATACCGGAACCACAAGCGGCAGCAGGGCGATCATTTTGAAGATTTCACGCCCGGGAAAATTTATCCGACCCAGGGCATAGGAAGTCGGCAGCGACAGCAACAGCGTCAGGATCGCCGCAGACGGGGCCAGCGTATAGGAGGTGAGCAGGGCTGACTGGAGCGATGAATTTTCCCACATGTTCTGCCAGCGGTAAAAACTCATGGCTGGCGGGAACAGGCGGTCGGCAGTCCAGGGTTGGGAAGGATCAACCAGCGACCACAGCACTGCCATAGTGAACGGCAGGATCAACATGATGGCGCAAACCACCAGCAAGGCGATTAAGAGTATGCGGTTGAGAACGGAAGCTTGCATCACTTGCGCGCTCCAAATGCCAGGCGGGCACCAATCGTCAGAACTCCAGCCCCGACAAGCGACAGCGCCATCAGCGTGACGCCAATGACCGCGGCTTCGTTCCAGCGGGCGCCACCGGAGAAGAATGTCATATACTGAGCCAGCGATTGTTTGTTGACCGGGCCGACAATGGTCTGGAATGAAAAGTCTGCCAGCGCACCGATAAAGACGATCACCAATGCGGCCTGCATTGCTGATACGCTGAGCGGGGCAATCACCTTTCTGAACCGCGTATAGGTGCCGGCTCCCAGATCGCGGGCCGCATTCAGCACATCATCGCTGATCGACTGGACGGCCCCGGTCAGCAGCAACAGCGCAAATGGCATGTTCTTCCAGACCTGAAGGATAAGAACGCTGATGCCTATGTCATCGTTTTGCAGTCGTCGCGGTCCGTCCCAAATTCCCAGCCCCTGCATCAGCTGATTGACGATGCCGTGATAGGCAATGATGTTGACCAGCAGAAAGGCGGCCACCAGCCCATGTACGAGCAAGGGTGCTTTCAAAACAGCACTGATCGTCAACGAGCCGGGAAAAGGCTTTCGCAGCCACAGGGCAAGGGGATAGGCCAGGGCCACCGACAGGATGGCGCTGACAAATCCAATAAACAGGGAATAATTGACCGAACGCGAATAGGCCTTTTTGGCGGAAACCTGACTCCAAAATTCAAGTGAAAATCCGCTTTCACCTGTCAGGTTGTAGTGGCCGAAAGACTGGGCAATGGCCATGTAGATGACCATTGCCATAAAAAATACGATCAGCCCGATTCCCGGCATCAACAGCAGGCCGATCTTGAGCCAGTTGCGCCAGGTCATGTGATCGGCTCCAGCAGGCGCAGCTTGTTGGCCGGAACATGAATATGGACTTTGTCAGATTTGGGAATATAGGCGCCGGCAGCCTGCACTCTTTGCCTGACCCCGTTGATGGCGACAAATATGTCGGTAAAGCCCCCCTGATAGGCGGTCTCGACCAATGTTCCCTCAAATGTATTGACGTCCCATCCATCGACATCGTTACCCACAAGGGCATCTTCTGGCCGCCAGCAAAGAAAGTGCCTTTGCGCTTCCGGCTTCGACCCGGCCGCCACCTTTAATTCGCCCAGAGGGGTGGAAAACAAAAAATGACGATCCGACGATTTTCCAGCCAGATCACCTTCCACGATATTGGCTGCGCCGATGAAATCAGCAACAAAGCGGGTGGCCGGTGTATTGTATATTTCCAGTGGCGTGCCCGATTGCTCCACATGGCCGGCATTCAGCACAAAAATCCTGTCGGACATGGCCAGTGCTTCAGACTGGTCATGGGTGACATAGATAGCCGTTAGCCCGGATTCTTTTTGTATTTTCCTGATTTCAAACCGCACGCTCTCGCGCAGTTTTGCATCCAGATTGGACAGTGGTTCATCGAACAGAACCACCCCAGGGCGAATGGCCAACGCACGGCCGAGAGCAACCCGCTGTTGCTGCCCCCCTGAAAGCTGGTTGGGAAGCTTGTCCAAATTTGCCGTCAGGTCGAGCTGGCCGGCGAGTTCGTCAATGCGCGCCTTGATCTTTGCATTGTTCCATTTCAGCTGCCTGAGACCAAAGGCGAGATTTTCCCTGACACTGAGATGGGGAAACAAGGCATAGGACTGAAAGCACATAGCGGTGTCGCGGTGCTCTGGTGGCGTCGACGACACATCCTTTCCATCTATCGAGATGGCCCCGCCGTCCGGCATCAAAAATCCAGATATCAGATTCAGCAACGTGGTTTTCCCGCACCCGGATGGCCCGAGCAGGGTTACAAATTCACCATCTTCAATATGTGCCGATATGCGGTCTACGGCGGTGAAGGAACCGAATGTCTTGAGGACATCGGTCAATTCGATGTTCGCCAACTGTACTCTCCCAAACCGATGACAACCCACATTTCATCGGTTTGACGCGCCCTGGTCAGAAGTTTATACACTTAAAGTGTAATAATTGGAACAGTTTTTATATTTGGTCAATGCGTGATGGCAAAATTGCGCTTATGGAGAGCTGATGCGGGACGAAAAGGGCAGAGTTGCAAGCGCCAGCGAACGTCAGATATTGGACATTATCCACAGGAGCCCTGGCATTTCCCGGTCGGCGCTGACCAAACATACCCGGTATAAACAGCAATCGGTTCATCGCATGGTGGATTCGCTGGCCGCAAGAAAGCTCTTGCAGATTGGCGAGCCAACGATTTCCGGTCGCGGAAAACCAAGTCCCGCCCTCACCGTCAATCCGCGTGGCGGATTTGCCATCGGCATTTCTGTCAACACCGACGCCATTCGGCTTTCTGTCGTAAATCTGGGTTGCGAATTGATCGACTGGGAATTTGTCGAGACCGACCCGACCCGTCGCGACCTGGCCATCCAGGACATCGTCAGCGCGGCCAGCAGCTTCACCAAAAAGCTCGGCATCGACACCGGCCACATCATTGGATATGGCGTGGCCATCACCGGCTTCCGGATGGGTCGGCAGGATGTGTTTATGCCGCCCCTGCCCCTTAAACAGTGGTCTGAAGCCGCGCTTGCCCCCCTTTTCACCGAGGCGTTCGGTCATTCTGTCTGGATTGAAAACAACGCCAATGCCGGAGCCATTGCTGAATCCCTCGTCGGTGCCGGTCGGCAGCATTCAACATTCTGCTACCTGTCCTTCAATTATGGGTTCGGTGGCGGCATGATCGTTGATGGCGAACCTCTTGTCGGCGCCCATGGCAATGCTGGCGAACTCGGCACGATGTTTCGCCCCGACCAGAGAACCAGCCGTCCGGCGCTGGAAGAATTGATCAAACGGATTCGCGCGGCCGGCGGTGATGTGGAATCGATCCGCGCACTCATCCAGCAATTTCACCCAGACCTGCCTGGCGTCAGGGCATGGGTCGAAGAAGTCATGCCAATGCTGGAACTAACCATTCGCGCTATTTCCGCCACCATGGACCCCTCCGCAATCGTCTTCGGTGGTGAGGCGCCGCCACAATTGCAGCAGATGCTGATTGACCATTGCAAACCCTTTGAAGCGGTTCTGTCGGGGCGGGAAAAACCGGCCCGTCCGGTTCTTCTAAAGTCCGCTATCAGCGGCGACCCGGCAACCTTCGGTGCCGCCCTGTTGCCCATCAAACAAAGCGTGTTGTTGTGATGCCCCGGCGTCGGCGTCGGCGTCGGCGCCCGCCGCTGCCGTCTGTTACCAAAGCCCGTTTTTCTGCAATACCGATTTCAGCAGAACACAATCGTCGGTCATGATGCCATCCACGCCGATATCAATGAGACGCTGCATCTCTGCGGCGTCGTTGACCGTCCATACATAGGTTTTCAGACCCAGTGATCGGTAATAGCGCAGTGTGCCGGAATTGACCAAGGTCACTCCGTAGCGTTTCACGGGCAATTGTGCACAGGTCTCACTTACCGGGATAACGCGGTTCACAAGATAGTTGAGATAAAGGCCCACCGCCCCTCTGGTGCCGAATGAGTGAGCCGGACTGCTGCCGCTGATGCGCCCGGCAATCACGTCCAGTCGCGCCTGACTGAAACTGCCAAAGCACGTCCTTTCTCCGGCTGACACCCGTTCAACCAGCGCAATCAGCGGTTCCACACAGTTCCAGGACTTGGCATCGAGATTGAAATAGGCCTGGGGAAAAGCTTCATACAGATCCTGCAGTTTGGGAATTGGATGCTCTTCTTCAATTCGCAACTCATCTATCTGATGGCTCGTCAGGTCTTCAATCTTTCTGGCATCGCCAACCATCCGCTGCAGGGTTTGATCATGAAACGCATAGACCACGCCATCTGTGGAGCAACGCACGTCCGTCTCGATGATTTTGAAGCCAAGGTCATAGGCATATTGAAAGGCCGCCAGGGTATTTTCCGGCGCCAACTTGCTGGCCCCACGATGGGCGTAGGGCAAAAACCGGCTTTGCCTGATAAGTTCTGAAAAACTGATCATTTCAGGCATTGTCTCCTCAGGACTGCACGGCAATGATTTTCAGATTATCGGCGAGAACCGTTGTAATGACCACCACCTGGCAGACAGCCGCCCGAAGATTGAAAGATGAAAAACCGGATCAGTGCCCACTCACCCAACAATATCGGAAAGGTTGATGCTCTTGTCGTCGTCATGCAGCTCGATGCCGATCTGACCACCCTCGGATATTGCCTGTACCTCGATTTCTTCTGCCGCGGAAAATTTGTCGAAGAATGTCACGGAGAAGCTGGTCAAGGATTTGATGTTGCTGCATTCCATCGACCAATGTGTATGGAAGCCAGCATGTTCCCCTTCCAGCTCGTGTTCAGCCTCAGCCTCTGTCAGCGAGCATCCGGCAGCGGCGGGCGGGGTGAACAGCGCCATGGGTTTTTCAAGAATGGCGAGCGCGTCGCTTACCAGTTTCTTTTGAGCGTCACTTTCTGCAGCATGTTCAAATCCGACAATATCATTGCCCGGACTTTCCAGTTCCAACTCAACCTTGGTGCCATCAATGGCAATGTTGAGTTGGCTCTTTCCGTGCTCATGAGCCTCAAGAGCTTTCGGTTCATCATGGTCGTGATCATGCTTCTCTTCGGCGCCGGAAAGGCCCGTCATGGCGAGGCCGACAACTGCAGCTAGGATAATTCTGGTTTTCATTTTCAGGCTCCTAAATTTGATTGGTCAAGCAGCGCAGCTTGGACAGAGTCCAAACAGTTCTACCTGTCGGCCTTGCAGCACAAATCCGGAGGCATCCGCTGTTTCATTTATTGAATGTTCAATTGGGTCGCTGTTCACTTCAGCCACCCGGTCACAGGATTCACAGATCAACAGCTGTGGATGGCGGCACTGGCTGCCATTGTGGCAGGCAATATAGGCATTTCTGGATTCAATGCGGTGAATATTCCCCAGCTCCAAAAGCGCCTCCAGGGCCCGATAGACTTGTATAGCCCGAAGTTTTTTTCCCCGAGCTTGCAATGCCTCGACAATCTCGTAGGCGCTGAATGCCCGATGTTGCTCCAGCAGAACATCGAAGATTTCGCGAACATGCACACCAGTGCGCTTGTCTGATTTTAACGTGGCCTGTTCAAATCTCCTCTGAGCAGCATTCACACATTTTGAATGCGTATGATCGGGTTTGGGAAATGCGCTCATTGGAAACTGGTAGGATCAGGGTGTATGTAATAGTGTTACACACTGTAACAACATTACACTGCAGTCAAGGCTCCACACTCTTATTTTTACCCGTTGTAATTCAGGTGCCGCCCAACATTAAGGCTGAGGATTTGATCGGCTGTATTTAGGGTATCCTAACCCCTCATTGCTGCATGAAATGAAGATCATCAGAGAGAAATCGACGGTCTATATTTGGACTTAAGATTTACCATTAAAGTTCACCAATAATTAAACAATGGATTGAGCATGCGTTCAGTTTTCATAAAGGTGCCGTCGAAGGTGTGGTTTCATCTCGTGTTGGGCACCCGGTCGTGAATTGAAGTCCGGGTTCAATGACATCGTCAGAAATCACATCGCCAAGGCAACGTAGTAGGTCCTCCTGTCAATGGGGATCAATTGATCGCGCGTCGCTGCCAAGCAGCAGGCGCGCCCAAATGAAGACCTTTGAATGGGGACAAACATCATGACTGACACAATCAGCACCACCATCGTCACCCTCGACGATGTTACCGTCGATGAGGCCGGTGAGGTAATCTATACAGCCAGTGTCGACAATCCTCCCCAGGGAGCCTTCACGGTCACCCTCAACAATGGCGTCGACATTGTCTTTGCCGATGGCGCCCTGACAGGTGCATCAGCTGCCCAGCAGGTGGATCTCAACACTGTTCAGGAGGATTTTGTCGTCTCCGTCGTCTCGACAACCGGCGGCAATTATGAAGCTTTAAATATCGACGACACGGCTTGGGTGGAAGTACCGCAACCCGAGCACTGCCCGGAACCAGAGCCCTATTATCCGGTGGATGACGAATATGATTCTGATGAAGCTGAGTATGATGATGACGATTATTCAGAATCTCCCGACGACTATTCGCCGGAGTATCCCGAACCGTCAGCCGACTACACGCCGGAATATTCAGAAGCACCAGACGAATACGCTCCGGAGTACCCGGAACCATCAGACGATTACGACAATCCGGAGAGCACACATCATGGTGAAATGTTGTTCGGCACCCATGGAGACGACTACATGGAAGATTCCGAAGGCACCCAATATGTGATCGGCTATGAGGGCAAGGACACATTTGTCATAAAGGGCAGTATTGTTGATTACGGAGTCGACAAGACCGACGATGGTGGTGTCGTAATCTGGCAGGATGAAAAGTTCGACATCGTATATGACGTAGAATACGTGTTGTTTGATGACGGTGGATACGAAGTCGACGAGTCTGGTTCACCGCTTATAATGGAAGGCAGCTATCAAAAGGGCATGGCCATCAAAGGGTCCAACGGCGATGATCATATGGAAAATCCGGACGATCATCAGTACTTCTTTGGGGGCGATGGGATCGACACCGTCAGCTATAAAGGTCAAAGCTCAGACTATGAAACCAGCAAAACCGATGATGGTGGATACGTGATTTGGACTGAAAGTGGAGATTTCGATATTCTCTACGACGTTGAATATGCAGAGTTTGAAGACGAAGTGCTGGAATTGGAATAGACCGACTGTTCCCCAATAGGATTATCAGTCGCGTCAATCGACCAGGAAGTGATGTTGATTGGCGCGGCTGATTCTAGGGGTTACCCAAACAACTATCCGAAGGACATCGTCTCGTGTGACACTCAAATCGAGTTCACCAGACAGCTAAAGGCTTTATTTTTCGCCGCGCTGACGGCGCAGGATGGCGCGTTGGTCCATGTGGAACAACCGCTTGTGCAACTCAACATTGCGCTGCACGTTAAAAATCATCACCGACGTGTCCTTGCCCTGGTTGTCGGTAATCGTCCATTGGCGCAGGTCAAAGGTCTTGGGGTCGAACATCAAGGTGATCTTGGAATTGCCAAAGATCGACTTATTGCCCAGCACTACTGTGGTCAGGTCCTTCTCGGTCTTGACGCTCTTGATCGACTTGTCGTTGACATCAATGCGGCTGGACAAAAGCAGTTTCAGCGGCGTTTTGGACAGCGGGAAGAAATCCCAGGTCTTTAGTTTGCGATTGTGAATGCCAACCGTCTTGCCATCGGCCTTGACCAGAATCGGGGATGGTTTGGTGTAGTCGAACCGAACCTTGCCGGGACGTTTGATAAAGAAACGGCCGCCGGTCTGTTCGCCATTGGGACCGAACTGGACGAATTCGCCCATCATCGTCGGCACGCTGGAAAAATGTTTGGAGATCTTGGCCACCGTCTTGGCGTCCTTTTTGCCGATCTTTGCCTCAGCGGTGGAGACCAGTTGAGCGCCGAAGAACAGCGTCAGCACGGCAATCAGCAGGGGACGGAGCTTTTGCATCACAATATCAGCCTTTGTATCCAAGAATCACTCGAAGCGTCATGCCCGAATTAGCAGTTCATCTCTATATTGTGCAATTCAGGCACCAGTGTGGTTTGATTTGCATCAAATGGTTTCATCTTCTGCCGGCACCAGGATTTCGCGCTTGCCGGCATGGTTGGCCGGGCTAATCAGCCCTTCCTGTTCCATCCGCTCAATCAGCGAGGCGGCTTTGTTGTATCCAACAGACAAGCGCCGCTGGATGTAAGACGTCGACGCCTTGCGGTCTTTCAGCACAATGGCCACGGCGTGATCATAGGGATCATCCGAATTGCCCATTGCGGCGGCGCCGCCGCCGCTGCCACCACCAGATTCTGAGACTGGATCATTTTCATCTTCTTCGGTCACCGCTTCGAGATACTGCGGCACGCCCTGTGTCTTCAGGTGGTTGACCACGTCTTCCACTTCCTGATCGTCAACAAACGGGCCGTGAACACGGGTGATGCGGCCACCACCGGCCATGTAAAGCATGTCGCCCATGCCGAGCAGTTGTTCAGCACCCATCTCGCCCAAAATGGTGCGGGAGTCGATTTTTGAAGTCACCTGGAAGGAGATACGGGTTGGGAAATTCGCCTTGATCGTACCGGTGATAACGTCAACGGAGGGCCGCTGGGTGGCCATGATAACGTGAATACCGGCAGCACGGGCCATCTGCGCCAGCCGTTGCACGGTGCCTTCAATATCCTTGCCCGCCACCATCATCAGGTCGGCCATCTCATCGATGATCACGACGATGAACGGCATTGGTTCAAGATCCAGTTCCTCGTGTTCGTAAATCGCCTCGCCGGTATCGCGGTCAAAGCCAGTCTGCACGGTACGGGTGATGACTTCCCCTTTGGCCGCAGCTTCGGCGACACGGGTGTTGAAGCCGTCAATATTGCGAACCCCCACTTTCGACATTTTCTTATAGCGCTCTTCCATCTCACGGACGGTCCATTTCAGCGCCACAACGGCCTTTTTTGGATCAACCACGACCGGGGTCAGCAGATGAGGAATGCCGTCATAGATCGACAGTTCGAGCATTTTCGGATCGATCATGATCAGCTTGCATTTTTCCGGGCCGAGCCGGTAGAGCAACGACAGGATCATCGTATTGATCGCCACCGACTTACCGGACCCGGTGGTACCAGCCACCAGCAGGTGAGGCATTTTGGCAAGGTCGGCAATCACCGGCTCGCCGCCAATTGTTTTGCCAAGACACATGGCAAGCTTGGCCTTCGTCTTTTTGAATTCCGGGCTGGAAAGCTGTTCGCGCAGATAGACTGTTTCACGGCGCTTGTTCGGCAGTTCGATACCGATGGCATTGCGCCCGGGCACGACAGCAACACGGGCGGCAATGGCGCTCATCGAACGGGCGATATCCTCCGCGAGGCCGATCACGCGGGAAGATTTTACTCCCGGCGCGGGCTCCAATTCGTAGAGCGTCACCACCGGTCCGGGGCGGACTTTCAGGATCTGTCCCTTAACGCCAAAATCTTCCAGCACGCCCTCCAGCAAGCGGGCATTTTCTTCCAATGCTTCATTTGACAGAGAAGCGTCCTGGACCAGCGCCTTTTGTTCCGACAGCAGGTCGATGGCCGGCAGTTTGAACTTTCCCTTCGACGATCTGGGCTTGGCGCGACGAGCGATGGTTGGGCGGCGCGCCGCCGCCGTCGCCGCCGCCGCGGCCTCTGGTTGTGCTGCATCGGTGTGAGGGATGGGCTCATCATCGTCAGCCACATCACGCATCAAAGTATTTGTGTGGGCTGCTTCAACTACTTCCAGCGAATCGTCGCCATAGCCGTCATCATCGAATGGGGCACCATCCTGCTCAAAAGGCGGAATGTCGTCACGTGCGATTTCGCCCTGGCTTGCCGCATCGATCATCGGTTCCACCCAGCCGTGGCCAGCCTGGGCGTCGCGGGCCTGGCGCGCAGCTGCACGCCGATTGCGCAACATCGCCGAAAAACTATAGCCAAGATGCATCACCAGACCCAGCGGAGCGACAAGAATGGCTCCCCAGTCACGGCGGTTTTCATCCTCTGCTTCGGAAGCAAATTCACTATCATCCAGCAGTTCCCGCTCCATCATCATGTCTGAATCGACAGGTTTTTTCGGTTTGGCAGGGCGCAGCGGGATGCCGCCCTGCAGATCACAGGCACGAATCATCAGCCAACTGGCCGGCATCGCAAACAGCGTGCACATGATGATTGCCAAAGCGCCACTGGGATAGGAACCGATAAAGGCCCGCGGAACGCCCAATATTGCATCTCCGATCACCCCACCCAGGCCAACCTGAAGCGGCCAGCCGGCAGGAATCGTCAAACAGGCAAGCGCCGTTGCCGTCAGCAATAGGCCACCGATCCAGTAGCCGATGCGCGGGACGATGTGGTTGAGCGGTCGCTGAGCCATTTTGTGAAGGCCCCAGAACAAGGGAGGCAACAACAGGGCGATGGCGGCAAATCCAAAAAACTGCATGGTGAAGTCAGCAAAACTGGCACCCCAGAATCCCAGCCAGTTTTCTGCGGTTGATCCATTGGCAAAGGTCAGGCTGGGATCGCTGATAGTCCAGGTCGCCAGCGAAATGCCACCGAGCATGGCAATGATGATCAGCGCTGTGCCCTGAAGTTTCCACATCCAGCGGCGCATGAATGCCGGCATCACAGGAATGGTCACCGTCACCTGGCGGGGCGTCGGCTCGTCAGTACGCGTTGGTCGGGTTCCCATATTGTTTGGAGACAGGACAACTTCTGGCGCTTGCATACTCGTTCAACTTTCAAACTGACCGTAGGGAGATCGTTTTGCCGGGACGGACCACGGCAAAATCAATCGCTTTGGGGCAATTCTATGCGGTTGATGGTTAAAGGCCTGTTAACCATGGGTGCTAACCTATTCCGCCAGCCGCAGGGTGGGTTCTGCTGAAAGTCATACGG
Source organism: Rhizobiaceae bacterium (assembly GCA_039977975.1). Taxonomy (GTDB): domain Bacteria; phylum Pseudomonadota; class Alphaproteobacteria; order Rhizobiales; family Rhizobiaceae; genus Pseudahrensia. Next base: position 257,508 of record JBDWCD010000012.1, on the reverse strand, counting down.
TCCATAAAAAACAGGCCGCCGGAACCCGGCGGCCTGAACAAAGGCATCCAACTATGATCAATTTGGATCAAAAAGATCAGCGCATCATATCGCTTTCAGGATTGGCACCGATCTTATGAATGGCCAGATCTGCACCAATTCTTTGATCTTCGTCGCTCATGCGCAGGCCGACCGCAGCGCGCAGCACGCCATAGACGATCAATCCGGCAATTACGGCATAAGCCACACCAACGGCGCTGCCGATGATCTGCGACATCAGGCTGACGCCACCCATGCCACCAAGGGCTTCGGTGCCGAAAATGCCGGCGGCAACACCGCCCCACAAGCCGCACAGACCATGCAATGGCCATACGCCGAGCACATCGTCGATCTTCAGCTTGTTCTGGCACCAGTTGAATCCATAGACAAAAATGCCGCCGGCAACCGCGCCAACGATTAATGCACCAATCGGGTGGAACAGGTCGGAACCGGCACAGACTGCAACCAGGCCGGCCAGCGCACCGTTATGCACGAAGCCGGGGTCGTTGCGACCGACAAACAAGGCCGAAAGAATGCCACCTACCATGGCCATCAGAGAGTTAATGGCTACCAGGCCGGTGACACCTTCCAGCGACTGGGCGGACATGACGTTAAAGCCGAACCAGCCAACGCAAAGCATCCAAGAGCCCATGGCAAGCCACGGAATCGAGGACGGTGGAATGCCCTGGATTTTACCGTCTTCCCGGTAACGGTTGAAACGTGGGCCAAGCAGCAGCACGGCGGAAAGAGCAATCCAGCCGCCAACTGCATGCACCACAATGGAACCGGCAAAGTCATGGAATGCCGCTCCAAAGGAGGCTTCCAGCCAGGCATTGAAGCCGAAATTGCCATTCCAGATCATGCCCTCAAACAGCGGGTAAACCACGCCGACAATGGCGACGGTTGCAAGGCATTGCGGCAAAAATTTCATCCGCTCAGCAATGCCCCCGGAGATGATCGCCGGAATCGCTGCTGCGAATGTTGTCAGGAAGAAGAATTTGACCAGCGCAAATCCCTGAGGTGCAAAAACTTCGCCACCGCCATTGCCGGACAACACGCTGGCATTGACCAGGAAGGTCACGCCATAGGCAATGAAGTAGCCGATAAAGAAGTAGGTGACCGTTGAAATTGCAAAGTCTACCAGGATTTTGACCAGGGCATTGACCTGGTTCTTATGCTGCACGGTTCCGACTTCCAGAAAGGCAAAGCCGCCATGCATGGCAAAAACGAGAATCGCCCCGATCAGGACGAAAAAGACATCTGCACCCATTTGAATTCCCCGTAATAGGCTTCCATCCGCACCGGAGATGACCGGCAGAACAGATACTCAGTTTGTTTCGACGCCTTAAAACAGTTCAAACTTCCGCAGTGAGGTTTAAACAGACGCCCTCATCGGAAGGTCTATCAAGTCGCGTGCCAAGTACTAAGGCACTGAAACAATAATGTTAATTGGGGAGTCAGAAAGGTCGAGAGCAGAATATGCCTGTTTTTTATGCAAAAACACAACAACCTGCCTTATTTTTGTACAGGCAGGTTGCTGCTCGAAGGATCCACCGACATTACGGGGATGCTGGTGTTCATCCGGCCCGCTACAACTCAACGGGCCGGATGTTGAGGGGTTAGCCTCGTCCGAAAGCAAATTCCGGATAGGCCTCAACGCCGACCTCGCTGCGGTCGAGACCGCCCGCTTCCTCTTCCTCCGAAACTCGGATGCCGATGGTTACTTTCAACGCGTACCAGATGGCGGCACTGAAGATCACGGTAAACACGCCATAGGCGACAATGCCGTAGAGCTGAGCACCGATACTGGCTCCGTCATTGGTCAGAACCACCGCAATTGTGCCCCAGATGCCTGCAAACAGGTGAACCGGGATGGCGCCGACCACATCGTCAATTTTCAGCTTATCAAGCAGCGGCACTGTGAACACCACAATGGCACCACCAACACCACCGATCAGCACCGCCATGAATGGCGATGGTGTCAGCGGTTCCGCGGTGATTGACACCAGACCAGCCAGAGCACCGTTGAGGGCAATGGTGACATCAAGCTTGCCATACATGAACTGCATGATGATCAAGGAGACGATCACGCCACCGGCAGCGGCCAGATTGGTGTTGGCGAAGATGCGGGAGACATCAGAGACATCGCCGATCGTGCCCATCGCCAGCTGCGAGGCGCCGTTAAAGCCAAACCAGCCGAGCCACAGGATGAACGTACCCAGGGTGGCCAGTGGAATGTTGGAGCCAACCATCGGGACAACCCGACCATCGTCACCATATTTACCCTTGCGAGCGCCGAGGATGATGGCACCAGTCAGAGCTGCCCAGCCGCCTACGGAGTGAACAATCGTCGAACCGGCAAAATCGTTAAAGCCGGCGGCATCCAGGAAACCTGCGCCCCATTTCCACGAACCGGAAATCGGATACATGACACCGGTCAGAACGACGGTGAAAATGACGAATGGCCAGAATTTGATACGCTCGGCAATGGTTCCTGAGACGATCGAAGCGGTAGCCGCGACAAAGGCCATCTGGAAGAACCAGTCGGAAGCTGTTGAATAGCTGCCGTCAGCACCGGATCCAACCGCATCAAAGATATAGTTGAGGCTGAAGGAGCCAATATAGCCGCCATCGACGCCGGTATACATCAGGTTGTAGCCGATCAGCCAGTACATGACGCCGGCGACCGAATAGAGAGTGATGTTTTTCAGGCATTGCATGGAGACGTTTTTGGAACGCACCAGGCCTGCCTCCAGCATGGCAAAACCTGCGGCCATGAACATGACCAGGAAGCCGCCGATGAGGAACAGCAAAGTGTTAAAAATGTAAGCGGTTTCCTTGGCGACGCTGGCGGGCGTAGCATCCTGGGCGAAACCGGCTGTACTTGCAGATGCAAGCGCCACGGTGAGAACCGTTAATGCTGCACCCTTGGTGAGTGTCTTTTTCATATCTAAATTACCTTTTGAATTTGGATGCTACAGAGCTTCAGCGCCGGATTCCCCGGTGCGGATGCGCATGGCCTGCTCAAGGTCCAGGACAAACAGTTTGCCGTCCCCGATCTGGCCGGTTGATGCCGCCTCGCGCAGCGTCTCCGCGACTTGCGAAGCCTGTTCTGCACTAACTGCTATTTCAAGCTTGAGTTTGGGGACAAAATGCACCGCATATTCTGCGCCGCGATAAATTTCGCTCTGCCCCTTTTGCCGCCCATAGCCTTTGACTTCAGTGACCGTCAGTCCCTGAACTCCGATTTCGGATAGGGCATCACGCACCTCGTCAAGCTTGAATGGCTTGATGATTGCCATGATCATTTTCATGTTCGTTTCCCGTCTATACTTTCAGACCGGCAACCAGCCGATCTTTCATACCCAACCGCAGTGAGCGCCAGGTTACGGGATACAATTCAAGTGTCGTGCCAGTTTTGTAAGGCGCTGTTTTTTATGGGATAAAACGGAAGAGTGTGGAAACCTATTGCACGATTGAGTAAATATTAGGCAAATAATGCCTGATAAACAATCATGGTGATTTTTTAGGCATTCCAGATTCCGGACGGTGTTTTGGATCACGCGGTCGGATCAATCCCTCCTGGCTGCAAGAAGCCACCAGCACCCCGTCCTTTGTGTAGAGCGAGCCACGTGTAAGCCCCCTCCCGCCATTTGAATTGGGGCTGTCCTGGGCAAACAGCAGCCATTCATTCATATCAATCGGCCGGTGAAACCACATGGAGTGATCGAGACTGGCGACCTGCAGGTCCCGGTCAAACACCTTGCGTCCGTGGGGATAGAGGGCCGTGTCCAGCAAGGTAATATCGGAAGCATACGCCAGCACGGCTGCCTGCAGTGCCGGGTCGCTGGGAATAGGCCCTGTCGCCCGCACCCAGACATACTGTTCCGGCGGCAATTTCTTGTCTGTCAGGTAATGTTCAAACGAAGTCGCGCGCACCTCAATCGGCCGTTCGCGCTTCCAATAGGCCTTCACCTCATCGGAAGCATATTGCATGAATTTTTCCTTCAGTTCTGCCTCACTCATCAGCGATTCAGGGTCCGCCTGGTTTGGCATATCCATGTGAAAGTCGAGGCCTTCCTCATGAATCTGAAAGGATACCGACATGGAAAAAATCGCGTGACCATGCTGAATGGCCACCACCCTGCGGGTGGTGAATGAGCCACCGTCACGGATCCGGTCGACCTCATAGATGATCGGAATTTCCGGGTCGCCCGGACGCAGGAAATAGCCGTGCAGGGAATGGGCCTGACGCTCGGCCGGAACCGTGCGCTGCGCCGCCACCAATGCCTGGCCGATCACCTGACCGCCAAACACCCGTTGCCAGCCAGTCTTGGGGCTGCGACCACGAAACAGGTTGTGTTCCAGCTGCTCAAGGTCGAGAATGCTGATGAGTTCTTCAACGGCGGTTTTTTTGCCACCAGAGGCATTTGTTTCGGTGTCGGGGCTGGCCATGGGCGGCGCGAATCTCCATATGAATTGCAACGCCACTTTATCAAAGACCGGGCCTGCGGGAACAGGTCAAATGGAGCGTAAAATGACCAAAACCGATTCCATTATCGACTGTGTCATTGCCGGAGGCGGCTATGTCGGCCTGTCTACCGCCGTGGCAATCAAAGCCTCCGCCCCTCACCTGTCCGTCACCTTGATCGACGCGGCACCGGAAAAAGCCATCCTGAAGGATCAGCGGGCCTCGGCTATTGCCGCCGCTGCCTGCCGGATGCTCGACCAACTGGGTATCTGGAAGGAACTTGAAAAACACGCCCAGCCGATCAACGAAATGATCGTCACCGACAGCCGTACTTCCGACCCGGTCCGCCCCGTATTCCTCACCTTCGGCGGCGGCGGCGAAGACGGCGACGAGAGTGGTGAGACGACACGGCGGGAAGGCGAACCCTTTGCCCATATGATACCCAACCGGGCGATGGTGACCGGCCTGCGCAAAATGGCCAAAAAACTGAAGATCAATCTTGTCCATGAAGATGCTGTGATCGGTTTTCAAACGGATGACCCGGCCTCTACCGTCGAGTTGAAGTCCGGCAAGCAGTTGAGGGCCCGCCTGTTGGTGGCTGCCGATGGCGCGCGTTCGAAACTCCGGGATCTCGCCGGCATCAAGACGGTACACTGGAGTTATGACCAGATGGGCATCGTCACCACGGTCGCCCATGAACGCCCCCATAATGGCCGCGCCGAAGAACATTTCCTGCCCGGCGGCCCTTTCGCCACCCTGCCGCTGACCGGCAACCGCTCATCGCTGGTCTGGACAGAACCAACGCAAAATGCCGAGAGGTTGATGGCAGCAGATGACTTCACCTTCGGACTGGAGTTGGAAAAGCGTTTCGGCCACAAACTTGGCGATATTGAAGTCGCCGGCCCGCGAAAAGCCTTTCCGCTGGGGCTGACTCTGGCCCGGGACTATGTCCAGCCGCGGCTGGCGCTGGTTGGCGACGCCGCCCACGGCATTCATCCGATCGCCGGACAGGGTCTTAACCTCGGCTTCAAGGACGCCGCCGCCCTGGCCCAGGTGATCGTTGAAATCGACCGGCTGGGCCTCGATATCGGAGCAATGACGGCGCTGGAAAGATACCAACGCTGGCGGCGGTTCGACACCGTGCAGATGGGTGTTGTCACCGATGTGCTGAACCGTCTGTTCAGCAATGATATCGGCCCGCTGCGCATGTTGCGCACGGTTGGACTGGGGATTGTCGACCGCATGCCGGGTCTGAAAAAGAGCTTTATCAATCAGGCCGCTGGCCGGGCACCGGGCAATCCGGCTCTGCTGAATGGTGAGGCGATCTGAGACGCCTTAGGCCTCCGGCTTTGTCTGGCCCAGCCAGATGATCAGCAGGAACGGCAGTGAGGGAATGATGAACCACGGATTGGCCAGACCGCTGAACAGCAGGTTGATGGTGAACATGCCCACAATGGCCAGTGCAGACCAGCGCACTTTTTTCGATTGCGCCGCATACCAGTTGCGCCACCAGGACACCGTCGGCAGGGATTGCAGCGTATCGGCGAAGGTTTTCGCATCATCGGCAATCGGCGGTGGTGTCGCGCCATAGGCGCGGTGCTGACTGGAATCTCCGCGGGGCGATTCCGTCGAAGCCCCGGCCGTCGGCGCTTCGCTGCGGCTCTCCCCATCGCTTTCGCGGTCGATCGCTGAGGGCCTGTTGCTGGTGCCAATTCTGACCTTGTAGCCCTCGACCGGCGTTTCGCCTTCCTTGGCGACGTGGGAACCACCAAAATCAAACCCGACAGCCAGCTGGCGGGCGGTAAAATCATGGACAGATTTGGACACCATGATACCGCCGGGATCGGCCATTGATTCAAGCCGCGAAGCAATATTCACCCCGTCTCCATATATGTTGTCGCCTTGGTGAATGACATCACCGAGATTGATACCAATGCGAAATTGCAACTTGTTGGCGTCGGGCAGCATGTCATTGCGCGAACCCAGCGCGGTCTGAATCTCCACTGCACATCGCACCGCCTCAACCACGCTGTCGAACTCGGCGATAACCGCGTCACCCCAGGTGTTGATTTCGCGGCCGTCATAGCGGGCAAACTGATCATTCATCACGGCGCGATATTCCGACAGTCGGGCCAGCGTACCATCCTCATCGGCCGCCATCAGCGCGCCATACTGCACCGCATCAGCACAGAAAATGGTTGTCAGCTTGCGTTTGGCCAATCTGGCCTCCTATTCCTGCTCGGCCGCGTGGATGGACGTCGTCACGCGAAAGGCTGTTCGAATTCGTCCGTCTCGGGATTTAAGGTCCAAAGCTCACCCGTCGAAATGTCGAACCACGCCCCATGCAGGCCGATCTGTTCCCGCTCAAGCAATATGGAAACGCAGGGGAAGGTTTTCAAATGCTCAATTGACTGGCGGATGGATTCGGCTTCCAGCTTGCCCTGCAATTCTTCAGCTGTTTCCCCGGTGACCCGCTGGATTTTCTGGCCAACCGGTTCAAGCAATGAAATCCACTTGCCGATAAAGTCACCTGGTGAAAGCGGCTCAGCAACCTCGCCGGTCAGTTGCTGACGAAACGCCGATATACCGCCGCAGCGGCCATGGCCCATGACAACGATATGTTTGATGCGCAAGGCCTGAACGGCAAATTCCAGCGCCGCCGAGGTTCCCCCGACATTGGCGTCTATATTGTAGGGCGGGACGATATTGGCGACATTGCGCACCACGAACATTTCGCCGGGCGCGGCACCAAAAATGGTTTCAGGCGCCGAGCGGGAATCGCAACAGGCGATGATCATGGTTTCCGGTTTCTGACCTGTTTCAGCCAGTTGTTCGTAGCGCTCACGCTCCCGGGACAATCGATTTTTGCGAAAATGGGCATAGCCGCCAAGCAAGGCGCGGGGAAAGCCGGGGTCAACCAGCTCGCGGCGAGGCTTGGAAGGTTTGGAAGGCTCGCTGTCCGATGTAGCTGTCACGTCGTTGGCTCCAAATTCTGTTGAGCCTATTTCGCACAGTCGGGCGGCGAAGGTCCAGACGAATTTGAAGTGACTTGCAGATATCGCCTCTCCACATGCTCGCCGCTGGGCGATGCCAAGCTGGGGACAGCGTCACCTCCGGCCCCCTTTTGATCTTGTTCCCACCTCACCACCGGTTCATGGTGTGGAGCTTCAGTCAATCTCGATTCCGACGGACCCTATGGCCTCAAGCTCTTTCAAACTTGCAACCTGGAACATCAATTCGGTGCGTCTGCGCATCGGTATTGTCGGTGACTTTCTGCAAAATCATCAGCCCGATGTCCTGTGCCTGCAGGAGATCAAATGCCAGAACGATCAGTTTCCGCTGAAGGCGTTTCGCGAATTGGGCTATGAGCATTGCGCCGTGCACGGCCAGAAGGGCTATCACGGGGTGGCCACGGTTTCCAAACATCCGCTGGAAGAGATATCATCCACCGACTATGTTGCCATGGGCGACACCCGCCATGTGGAATGTGTCGTCGACACCAGGCGCGGGCCGATCAAGGTGCACAATTTTTACGTGCCCGCCGGTGGTGACGAGGCCGACCCAAAGAAAAATCCCAAATTCGATCACAAGTTGAAATTCATCGACGAGATGAAAAGCCTGACCAGCACCCATGGCGAAATGCCCAATATCCTTGTCGGCGACCTCAATATTGCGCCGCTGGAAACCGATGTCTGGTCGCACAAGCAATTGCTGAAAGTGGTCAGCCACACGCCAATTGAAACCGATGGCCTGAACGATGTGATGGCCAAGGGTGGATGGACCGACCTGATCCGTCACCACATTCCACCGGAAGAAAAACTTTTCACCTGGTGGAGCTATCGCTCCAAGGACTGGAGCGCCGCCGACAAGGGCCGCCGTCTGGACCATGTCTGGTCGGCCCCCGAACTTGCCGAACATCTCAGTGACATGCTGGTGCTGCGCGAAGCACGTGGCTGGGAGAAGCCGTCAGACCACGTGCCGGTAATGGCAACCTTTAAATTTTAGAGACGCCGCCGCCGTCGCTCGCCGCTCGCCCCTCGTCGTCGCCACTGCCAGATTATGTTCGGCGTACCAGATCGTTGGCGTGGTCCAGCTTGGCGCGGATCTTGTCGAGATTGTCGGTAAATTCATTCACCGAATCCATAATCCGTTGCTGCAGCAATGTTGCCAGTTCCGGATATTCGTGGAGCATGCGGCGAAACAGCGGTCGGGTGATTTTCAACACCTCGGAATTCTCTGTTGCCACTGCAGTGGCAGCGTGAAGGGTGGACGAAATCAGCGCCATTTCACCAATCAGCGAGCCCGCACTGTGAGATGAGATAACATCGTCATGCAGCCCGGAGATCAGATCCACATTGCCCCGCACGATCACATAACCACCGTCCGACGGCTGGTCCTGCCGATACAATCTTGTGCCCTGACCCAGGGCCCGGGCCTCGGCCCCAAATGCCAACAGGCGCAATTGGTCCTGGTCAAAGCCGGCAAACATCTTTACCCGGCCCAGTAATTTGATATCGGATTCAAGGCTCAAATGGAGTTCCTAAGGCATTAATTTATAGCCACCGGATTCGGTGACCAGCAGGGAGGCATTGGAAGGGTCTTTTTCAATTTTCTGCCGCAACCGGTAAATATGGGTTTCCAGTGTATGGGTTGTGACACCGGAATTATAGCCCCAGACCTCTTCAAGCAAGACATCACGGGTGATTACCTTCTGCTCCGCCCTGTAGAGATATTTCAGGATCGCGGTTTCCTTTTCCGTCAACCGCACCTTGCTGCCGTCCTCTTCGACCAGCAGTTTCTGCGCCGGGCGAAAGGAATAATGACCAATGGTGAAGACTGCATCTTCGCTCTGCTCGTGCTGACGCAACTGGGCACGAATGCGGGCCAGCAGCACGGCGAACTTGAACGGCTTGGCGATATAGTCGTTGGCACCGGCTTCCAGCCCCAGAATCGTATCACTGTCGGTATCGTGGCCGGTGAGCATGATAATCGGTGATTTAAAGCCGCCCTTGCGCAGCAGTTTGACCGCCTCACGGCCATCCATGTCCGGCAGGCCGACATCCATGATCAGCAAGTCGGTATGACTGTCACGTGCGGTCTTGATACCGGCAGCGGCAGACTCCTCCTGGGTGATGGCGAATTCATCGTAAAGGGCAAGTTGTTCGGTCAGCGCTTCGCGCAGATCACTATCATCATCAACCAGCAGAATGGCGCGTTCAGTCATGGTATTCCTCACAGGTGTTTGCCCCTTTTTGCGGGGGTATACCCCCATCTAGTATCAAAAAACGCGGCGTAAACTTGCGCCGCCGGGAATCACACGTGATTGTGAAATTCTGATCGATATTGTGAGCCAATTGGACCAAAAGTGCAAAACTATTACGGGCCAGCGTTAAGATATTTGCGGGTTATGCCGCGCCCCGGCATGCCCACACAGGGCCTGCTGCGCGCCGGTAACCGCACCCTGCGCTGCGCCCTTGGCCGTTCGGGCATTGGCATCAAGCGTGGCGAGGGCGACGGGGTGACGCCGCGCGGCTGCTTTCGCTTGCTTGGCGTGATGGTTCGTGCCGAGCGTGTACCGGTGCGCCATGCGGCGATTGATCTGTGCGGCATATCGGAAACAGACGGCTGGTGCGATCAACCCGGAGACCGCAATTACAACCGACCGGTAAACCTGCCCTATCCGGCCAGCCATGAAAAACTTGCCCGCGACGATCATCTTTATGATGTGGCTTTGGTGATGGATTACAATGTCACTCGTCGCCTGACGGCAAAGGGCAGCGGCAGTGCCATTTTCTTTCACTTGGCGCGCCCGGATTACACCCCCACCGAAGGCTGTGTCGCCATCTCACGTCGCGACATGTTGTGGCTGTTGCCGAGGATCGGGCCGCAGACCGAGATGGTTGTGGGGTAACGCTCATGCGGGGGATTGAGGCACCTTCGCTTGCCCAGCCCCCTGAGCCTGGGGCCCTGATTTGGGTTTTCTCGAATAAGGTTTCGGGCACACGCCCGCGATCTCCACGCCAGCTCGAGCGGCGAGCAAAACTGCTTAGCAAATTAGCGGAACTGGCTTATTGTTTGTGCCGCTGATTCCCTCGTTGTTGCGAAAGTATTGTGCCTTGAACCAACTGACCCTGCGCATCGATCCAAAAGTTCTGGGCAAATATCCGAACCTATCGATTGCATGCCTGACCGCCCAGATTGACGATCCATCCAGCCTCAACAACCTGGTTGAAGATCTGACGAGGCAAGTTCCCACCATCGTTGAACACCTTAATTCAGTCGAGCCAATTACCCAATTGCCGGAAATTGCGGTCTGGCGCGACGCCTATGCGGGTATGGGAATCAAACCGTCCAAATTCCATTCCAGCATCGAGGCGCTGTCACGTCGGGTGAAAAAGGGAGATGACATTTTGACCGGCTTGTCGGTCGTTGATCTCTACAATCTGACATCCGTTCTGCATGGCACGCCAATGGGCGCTTATGATCTAAAAAAGCTGGAGGGGCCGGAGCTGACCCTGCGCCTCGCCAACCCCGTCACAGATCGATTCGAGCCTCTTGGCGGCAGGCCGGAATCCTATCCGCTCAACGAGGATCTGGTGGTCTATGCAGCAGGCGATGACATTCTCTGTTGGGGCTTTAACACCCGCGACGCGGTGATTTCCTGTGTCGATGAAGCAAGCCGGTCAATTGTTTTCCTGTCGGAAGCCACCAGCGAAGCCGCGGCACAGCGCCCCAAGGCAGCCTTAAACGCGCTCGCAGCACAAATGGCTGAACTGGGAATAACCACCAGCGACGTGCAAATCGTTGATTCGTCCAATCCTGACATCGGTCTGTAGCATCGCCATACCGCCAGGGTTCTTTTAGACCCGAGCCCTGCACAATTATCATTTCGAGAGAATCCAGAAAACTCCCGCGATTTGATCTAAAATTGCCGTTAGTATATTAATGCATTGAATTTAAAGTGGAAATTTTCATTCACACCACTTAGACTTGTCGGCTATTGCATTGAATACCGGAGTCAAAATGTTCCACGACACCGATGCTGCCGAATATGTAAAACTGCTGGTTGCCCTGGTGGCGATCTTGGACATTCCCGGAAACGTTCCCGTCTTTCTTCAGCAAACCGGGAAATTCAGCCAGCGGGAAAAGATGATCACTGCGGCAGTGACCACCGTCACCACCGGCATTGTATTGTTGGCCTTTGGCATATTTGGTCAGCAGGTCCTCGCCAGTTTTGGAATTTCCATCGCTTCATTCAAGGTTCTGGGCGGCCTGGTGGTATTGCTCATTGCACTGGAGCTCTTGGGGCTGCTGCCGGAACAATCCACCGCTACCGGCGCAAGCGTTGCCGACAAGAGCCCAGTGGTGGTTGGCATTTTTCCCCTTGCCGTGCCGCTCATGGCTGGGCCGGGAGCCATTACAGCGGTGATGGTTTCAGCCCATGAGGAATACCATGCCCATCATGATATTATCGTTGTGGCGGTTATACTCTCTGCCTGCGCAATGTTGCTGATCGGCCTGTTGGCAGCGTCGTTTTTGGGTCGCGTCATTGGCCCGGTCAGTCAGATCATTCTGAACAGATTGTTGGGCGTCATCGTTGGTGCGCTCGGGGTGGAATATATTCTGGAAGGGTTGGGGGAGTATTTCCCCAACTGGATTTCGAATTAGCCGCGAGAAAAGCGCGCGGCGGCAAACCGACGCGTCTGTCGCATCACAAAGGACTATTTTCAGGCTTCATCGGCCCGGCAGACAATTCTGCCGGGCCAATTGCTTTTCCTAGTAGTAAGGCGAGTTGCACTGACGGCGCGGGCCGTTATACGGCTTCCAGCTGTTATCGTGCACCCGATACGAGCGGTAGCGATCAAAGCACCAATCGATATGTGCTTCGTCGCGGTCGGCTGAGCGACGGGATGAATTGGCAATGATGCCACCAATGATCAGTCCACCGATAACACCGGCAGCCACGGCGCCGCCATTGCTTCTTTTGCGGCGATGACGATGGCGGAAACGGCGACGATGCACTTCCTCAACAATGCTCTCCCCCTTGGCAAGTTCAGGCATGGCGTGAAATGAGGCCGCATAGGACTGCACTGGCGTGGTTGATAGCACCGCCAGGCCAAGAACCGCTGCGACGGATTTGGTAAAGTTCTTCATATTGGACCCTCATCTGGGTTTCGATTGAGACTAGTTGCTTGTGATCTTTATCTTTTTTTCGCTGGGTTGCAATTCCTTTTGCTTCCCGACGCTTAACTGTAACACGCCATCGGCAAAACTTGCAGTAATATTCTCACCATCGAAATCCGGCGGCAGGCGAAAGGTCCTTTGAAAGGCACCATATTGCCGCTCCGAGAAATAGTAGGACCGGCCGGATTCCTCCCGCTCGGCATGTTTGTGTCCGGTGACCTTCAGTGAATTGTCATTGATCGTCACTTCGACATCTTCCGGCTTGACGCCGGGAAGTTCGATATTGATTTCATAACTGTCCCCCGATGCCGAAGCATCCGAGGCGGGCGCAAACCAATCCGCGATCTTTTGGCCGATATTGCGAAAAGGTTCGTAAAACTCGGGTATCCACCCGGCAGAATGTGACTTTTCAACCATAATCATCTCCATGCTGGATTTGCACTACACCCCAATCATACCGCACAGCCCACAAAGCACATTGATCGAAGTCAAAGCGGCGGCGGCGGCGGCAGCGGCGGGCACGGCGAGGGCGGAATCGAGACGGCGAACGTTCTTTTCGCCGGTCCCCTTTTTCCTGCGGCGCCAATCCCTTATTGTCGGCCCATGACCAAGCCGCCCATCAGCAACGACGCCCACAAGCCGCAGGAAATTGCCGAACTTGTTGAAACCGCCGGAGTTTCCAAAGCCCTGTTGCCGGCCGGTCAGATGTTGGTTCTGGCCATTCTGGCCGGTGCCTTTATCGGCTTTGGTGCCGCCACCTACACGATGATCATGACCGGTGTGGATTCAGCCTACGGCCCGGCCCGACTGCTCGGCGGCGTCGGATTTGCTCTCGGGCTGATCCTGGTCATTGTCGGCGGCGCGGAATTGTTTACCGGCAATGCCCTGATGGTCATGGCCGCCGTCGACCGCAAGATCAAAATCAACCAGCTCCTGCGCAACTGGATCATCGTCTTTATCGGCAATCTCATCGGTGCCGCCGGCCTCGCCGTCGCCTTTGGCCTGTCTGGCCTGTTGAACGGCCATATGGGCGAGACGGCCATCAATATCGCTGCGGCGAAGACCACGCTGTCGCCGCTGGAAGCCTTTGTTCGGGGGGCGCTGTGCAATGCGCTGGTCTGCCTCGCCGTCTGGCTGACCTTCGCCGCCCGCACCGTCACCGGCAAGATTTTGGCCATTCTCTGGCCCGTCGCCGGATTCGTCCTGCTCGGCCTGGAACACTCCATCGCCAACCTCTTCTTCTTCCCCCTCGGCTGGGCCGCGGCAGCGGCGGCGAGCGGCGCGGAGGCAACGGCTCAGATTTCGGTTGGGGCAGCTTTGGCCAACCTGTTCTGGGTAACGTTGGGCAATATTCTCGGCGGTGCAGGTGGCGTGGCACTTGCCTACCGATTTGCCTTTCATGGACCAAAACGGGGCATCTAACCTTGACTCTTCCATCCGCTTTGCAGGCGCGCTAACCTCGACCAATTATTGAGGCAACAGGACCGTCCAATTGTCAGATGACACGCTCCCACAAGCCAACCGCGACGTTGCTCGCCGACAATCTGGCCGAAACCTCTTTGATTTCTGGTTAAATAATGAACAGGGCAAACTGCATCCCGCTGAGCAAAAACTGCTCACATGTACGGCCGCCGGAACAATCTGCCAGATTGGTGAATCTCGTCCGGAAGGGAGGACGAATACCAATGTAATTCGTGCCGAGTTTCTTCGTTTTGTTACCCTGGGCGGGGACAGACTTAACCCCGTTCATGAAAATGGAGTGGTGGTGCAAGGGGCCTGGATCGAAGGGGATGTGGATCTCTTTGGTGCCACTGTGAATCACGAACTCATTCTATTGGGGTGCCACATTGCCGGTGACGTAAAGCTGATGCGCTGCAAGGCGCGGTCGATTGACCTGTCGGGAACCGCAATCAACGGACTCAACGCGGAAGGGCTTCAGATTGCTGGCGATGTAGATTTGCTAGATGGGTTTCAAGCCAGGGGACCGGTCATATTATCGGGAGCCCGGATTGGCGGCGACCTGGATTGCCGAGACGGTGCCTTTCTTGATGAAATAGCGGCCCTAACCGCCGAAAACACAACAATCACCGACAATTGCATCTTGAATAACGGCTTCCTCGCGGTGGGCACGGTCAATCTCGGCGGTGCTGCAATTGGTGGACGCCTGTCCTGCAGTGACGCCACATTTTCCTGCCGCGATCATGCCCTATACGCCCCCCGCATCAAAGTCGCCGATAACGTCAACCTGGGCGATAACTGCCGCGTTGCAGGCCAAATTTCCCTGCATGGCGCAGAGATCGGCGGCGATCTGACTTTCACCGGCGGGGCTTTTGACCGCCGGGTCAAATGGGAAAAAATCCGCGAAGTCATCTGTATCAATCTGCGCAATGCGAAGATCGAAGGCACCCTGTTCTGGCGGCAAATTCAGATTGCCCGTGGCGAGCTCAATCTCGCCGGAGCCTCCTGCCGCACACTGAATATGGACCGTCAATCCTGGGACGAGCCTTCGCAGATCCGCCTCGACAATTTCACATACAAAGGCTTCAACCAACTCGACGAAACCACCAGCGCCCGCTTCTGGCTCGACTGGATCGACCGGCAGCCTGTCAGCCACCTGACCACGAAATTCCGCCCCAAACCCTATCAGCAACTGGCCGATGTGCTGCAGTCCATGGGCCATGAAGAGGAAGCCCGAGTCATCCGCATCGAGCGCCGCCGCCGGCAGGCAAACTATGTGCGCTATTATGAAAAGAAACCGTCCGACCCGGTGGCGCGTTTCTATCGTGCCCTGAACACGTTCTGGAATACGGTACAGGGTCAGGCGGTGGGCTATGGCTACCGTCCCGGTCTCGCTGTGATCTGGCTGATTCTGCTTTCAGTGATCGGCGCCCTGTTTTATCAGATCGCCGCCGTCAACGGCATCATGACGCCGACCCATCCGCTGATCTACAAAGAGGCCGTCTGGGATGCCCGCGACGGCCCGCTTCAAGCGCCGCAAATTCCCGCCGCCTGTCACCAGAACTGGGTCTACCCGGAGGGCAAGACCGCTGCCCTCTGTGCCCGCTCCATCCCGTCGGAATATTCAACTTTCAACGCCCTGATCTATTCCATCGACGTCGCCGTGCCGGTGGTCAATTTCCGCATGCAGGAAGACTGGTCCCCCCGTGTTGTTGACTGGCAAAGCGGCGAGCATGATTGGGGCGGCTGGTTCGTGCGCAGCTGGGAATGGCTGCAGATCCTGCTCGGCTGGGCCTTCTCCCTGCTATTCGTTTCCGCCATTGGCGGCATTATTCGCCGCGATTGAGGACCCCCCATGCACTACGCCCCCGGCAAAGAAAAATGCCCCCTGCCCTATAGTCCGTTTAAATCCTGCACCGTGCCACGGCCTATCGGCTGGCTGTCGACCATCTCAGCCGGCGGGGTGGAAAACCTCGCCCCCTTCAGCCAGTGGCAGAACCTGACCTTTGACCCGCCCATGGTGATGTTCGCCGCCAATCAACTGGCCGACGGAAGGCGCAAAGACACCGTGGTCAATGCTGAAGAATCCGGCTGGTTCGTCTGGAACATGGCGACGTGGGACCTGCGCGAGGCGGTCAATATTTCCGCCATGGAACTGCCTTCGTCAGAAGATGAATTCCTTCATGCCGGGGTGACCAAGGCGGCCTGCATCGAGGCCCCCGGATCGCGGGTGGCGGAAAGCCCGGCGCACTTTGAATGCCGCCACATCGCTACCCACCGCCTGCCCGGCAACAGCCCGGTCGGTTGGGTCGAAGTGGTCTATGGCCGGGTCGAACATATCCACGTCGCCGATAATGTGCTGACGACCGACGGCAAGCTGGACATCGCCAAAATCCAGCCCATCGCCCGCATGGGCTACTACGATTACACCGTGGTCAAAGACACATTTGAAATGCGCATCCCCAATGCCGGAACCGCCGCCGAAGACGGTCTGGAAGGCAAGTCATGACAGAAACGGAACCACAGAAATGAGCACTAAATTCATCCTCTACCACATCCCGGTCTGTCCTTTTTCGCAACGTTTGGAGATTCTCCTGTCGCTGAGAGGACTTGAGGATGCGGTTGAATTTCGGGTGGTCGACGTCACCAAACCGCGCGACCCGGAATTGTTGGAAAAGACCCGCGGCACTACTGCATTGCCGGTGCTGGAATTACCCGACGGGTCGATCCTCAAGGAAAGCCTGGTCATCCTGCGCTATTTTGACGAAGTGCTCGAAGGCCCGAAACTGCGCCAGTCCGATCCATATAAACATGCCGTGGAATCGATGTTGATCGCCCACGAGGGGGCCTTCACCATGACCGGCTATTTCTATGTGATGAACCAGGATGAACAGGCCCGGTCCAGCCATATTGAAAAACTGTTGGACATCTACAGAAACCTTGACGGCTTCCTGATGGAGCACAATCCCGGCGGCACTTTCCTGTTTGACGCGTTTGGCCTCGCGGAGGCGGTCTTTACACCGATGTTCAAGCGCTTCTGGTTTCTGGACTATTACGAAGATTTCCATTTGCCCGACGAACCGGGTTTTCAACGGGTGCGCAAATGGCGCCAGGCGTGCATGGAACACAAGGCGACCGATCAGGTGAGCAAGGAAGAAATCGTCAAACTCTATTATGATTACGCTCTTGGTGCCGGCAATGGTGCGCTGGTCGCTGGTCGCAAAATATCCAGTTTCACTCTTGAACCAGAATGGCAAACCCGGCCATGGCCACCACGCGACAAATATGCCGGGACGGCCAGCGACAAGGAATTGGGACTGGTTTAAACACGGGTTCCGACAGGCCTGTCCGCACCGACCTGAAAAATGGTTGCTCGGCACCGTCAGTTGACTATTGTTTTGGAACCTACAGGAGACGAAAATGGCCCTTGGAACCAAGCTCAACAACACGCTGCGTCAATTCATTGAAAAACAAAACGTCTTCTTTGTAGCCAGCGCGGCAGCGGATGGGCGGGTCAACCTGTCGCCCAAGGGGGCGGATACGCTGCGCATCATCAGCGACACCGAAATCATGTGGCTCAACCTGTCGGGAAGCGGCAATGAAACGGCAGGCCATCTGGCAAAGCTCAATCGCCTGACAATGATGTTCTGCGCCTTTGAGGGCGACGCGATGATATTACGGCTCTACGGACAGGCCAAAACCATTCACCCCCGTGACGCGGAGTGGAGCGACCATATCGCCTCCTTTCCCGAGTTGGCCGGAAGCCGTCAGATATTCATCATGACAATAGACAGCGTTCAGACCTCCTGCGGATCCGGCGTGCCCTTCATGCAGTTTGAGGCCAACCGCGCAGAAAGCGAACTGGTTCCCTACTACCAGCAGATGGGCCCGCAGGGTGTCGAGAACTACTGGCGCAAGAAGAACGTGCAAACCATTGATGGATTTGAAACCGGCCTGTTTGAAGACCGACGGTAGTTGCAATCGGCTTTAGGCCGATTGCGCCGCCCGCATAATGCGTTTGCGTTCGATCGGGTCGAGAACGCGTTTGCGCAAGCGGATATTCTCCGGTGTCACTTCGACCAATTCCTCATCGGTGATATAGGCCAGCGATTTTTCCAGCGTCATGTTCAGCGGCGTGGTGATCTTCACCGCCTCGTCCTTGCCGGAAGAACGCATATTGGTCAGTTGTTTGCCCTTCAGCACGTTGACTTCCAGGTCATTACCGCGTGAATGCTCACCAATGATCATGCCCTGATAGACCTTGTCGCCGGGATGGATCATCATCGGACCACGGTCTTCCAGATGGAACATGGCAAAGGCCACCGCATTGCCGGAACCATTGGAGATCAGCGCACCTGTATGACGTTGAGCGATATCGCCCTTATAGGGGGCATAGTTTAAAAAGGTACGGTTGAAGATCGCTGTGCCGCGCGTGTCGGTCATCAGTTCCGAAAGATAACCGATCAGACCGCGTGTCGGGGCATGAAAGACCAATCGAACGCGACCGCCACCTGAAGGCTTCATCTCAATCAGGTCAGCGCGGCGCTGGGAAAGTTTTTCCACCACGGCACCGGAAAATTCCTCGTCGACATCGATAACCGCCTCTTCGATGGGCTCAATTTTGGTGCCGCTTTCATCTTCCTGCATCAATACGCGGGGGCGACCGACGGTCAGTTCAAATCCTTCCCGGCGCATGGTTTCAATCAGGATTGCCAGTTGCAGTTCGCCACGACCAGCCACCTCATAGGAATCGGAGCCATCGGTCTGTGTCACCTTCAGCGCCACATTGCCTTCAGCCTCTTTCATCAACCGGTCACGGATGACCCGGCTCTGCACCTTGTCGCCTTCTTTGCCGGCCAATGGCCCGTCATTGACGCGAAAGGTCATCGACAGGGTTGGCGGGTCAATCGGCTGGGCAGCGATCGGGGTTTTGATTCCGGGCGCAGCCAGCGTGTCGGCGACGGTCGCCTTGGTCAGCCCGGCGATGGAGACAATATCGCCTGCCCTGGCGCTGGTGACCGGTTTGCGTTCCAGGCCCTCAAAGGAAAGAACCTGCGTGATGCGGCCCTGTTCAACAATATTGCCGTCCTGATCAACAGCATGAATCGCCTGGTTCGGCACGGCTGTGCCGGATGTAATCCGGCCAGTGAGAATGCGTCCAAGATAGGGGTTGGCTTCAATAGTCGTCGCCAGCATGCGGAAATCACCGTCTTCAACGGCGGGCTCCGGTACATGGCTCATCACCAGATCGAGCAGCGGCGCCATATCTTCCTTGGGACCTTCGGCATCGGCTGCCATCCAGCCTTCCTTGGCGGAACCATACAGCACGTGAAAATCCAGCTGATCTTCATTGGCGTCCAGTGTTGCAAACAGATCAAACACCTCGTCCAGCACCCAGTCGGGACGGCCATCGGGCTTGTCGATCTTGTTGATCGCCACAATAGGACGCAGGCCGAGTTTGAGCGCCTTGGCAAGCACGAACTTGGTCTGCGGCATCGGACCCTCGGCGGCATCCACCAGGATGATCACCCCGTCCACCATATTAAGGATACGCTCCACCTCACCGCCAAAGTCTGCATGGCCGGGTGTGTCGACAATGTTGATGCGAGTGTCTTTCCAATTGATGGACGTCACCTTGGCGAGAATGGTGATGCCACGCTCTTTTTCCAGGTCATTGGAATCCATCGCCCGCTCATCAACCTGTTGGTTTTCACGAAACGTGCCGGACTGTTTCAGCAACACGTCAATCAGGGTTGTTTTGCCATGGTCAACGTGCGCGATGATCGCGATGTTGCGAAGTGTCATTGTATCAGCCTGAACTTGGGGGCGAGCGATCAGTTGATTGATCAAATCAAATGCTGCCCGGTCAATTGGGGCCGGAATTAGAAATCCGGCGTCTGCGCAGGCTTATAGGGGGGAAGTTGCCAGAAGGGAAGCTCTTGGCCCCCGGATTTTTGCAAGGCTGCAATCTGCAGCACGCAGGGCCTCAAAGCATTCGGCCAGCGCTGACAAGCCGGCACCCGATCAGGGCGTCATCGCAAGCAACGACAGGGCCCTCTCTCTTTCAAACCGCCTGCAACTGTGTCAGTTTTCACCCAACTCAAAATGGTTTCGGAGTAATAATATGACCCTGTTTGCACGAATGTTTGTCTTTCTGGCCGGCCTGGCCCTGCTCGCTGGTCAGGCATTGACCACAGCCATTGCAGCCGACCTTCCCGATCTTGGCGGCAAGAAAGTCGTGGTGGTGACTGAAAACGCCTATCCGCCTCTGCAATTTGTCGACCCGAAAACCGGCAATGCGATTGGCTGGGAATACGATGCGGTGGCTGAAATCGCCAAGCGGCTGAACATGCAGGTGGAATATCAAAACACCTCCTGGGACGCGATGATCGCCGCCGTCTCCGATGGCCAGTACGACATGGGCATGACCGGCATCACCATCAAAGAAGACCGCGCCAAAAAGGACGACTTTTCTGACGCCTATATGCGCTCGGAAATGTTCATGATGGTGCGTGGTGACGAAAGCCGATTCTCCGATGCCAAGAGCTTCGCCGCCCTTGAGGACGGACTGTTTGGCGCACAAGCCGGCACGACACCCTTCTATGTAGCGGTCTATAATGTGCTCGACGGCAATGAGCAGAACCCGCGCATCAAATTGTTTGAGACCTTTGGTGCCCAGGTTCAGGCCTTGCGCACCGGCGATGTCGATGCGGTGCTGACCGACGGAACCGCCGGCAAGGGCTATACGGAAGCCTCCAATGGCGCGTTGAAGCTGATTGGCGGCCCGTTAGGGACTGAGGACTTCGGATTCATCTATCCCAAGGGATCGGATCTGGTGGCGCCGTTCAACGCAGCCATTGCCGCAATGAAGGCCGACGGCACGCTGGACGCACTGAACAAGAAATGGTTCCTCGACTATAAATTCGGCCAATAGCACCGATTTCGGGCAAAGGCTCCTCCATGGCGGCAGCATCGAAACCGTCAAATGACTTTCCCTATTGGCTGGTGGCAACGGCGGCGATCGGGGTGATCATCGCCGTGGTCATCGTGGTCAACGATCTTTACACCCAGGTCTTCACCACGGTGTCCCGCGGCATTGGCATCACAGTCTTTGTCACCCTGACTGGCTTTGCGCTGGCCTCGGCTCTCGGGCTGCTGCTGGCGGTGATGAGCCTTTCATCTTCGATCTGGCTACGCCAGACCGCGCGGTTTTACATTGAGATCATTCGCGGTGTGCCAATCCTGGTACTGCTGTTCTACATCGCCTTTGTCGGCGCTCCCGCCATTGTGGCCCTGTGGAATATTCTCACCACCCCGCTGGTTGAAGCCGGACTGATCGAACAGATGACGGTGCGGGATTTTCCGCTGGTATGGCGTGCCTCTATCGCCTTGATGATCGGCTATTCAGCTTTCATCGCCGAAGTCTTTCGGGCCGGTATTCAATCGGTCGACAGCGGTCAGGTCGAGGCAGCCAAGGCGCTTGGCCTGTCGGGCGGGCACCGCTTTCGCTTCATCATCTTTCCCCAGGCGATCCGCACCATCCTGCCGCCGTTAGGCAATGATTTTGTTGCCATGGTCAAGGATTCCTCCCTGGTCTCGGTGCTTGGTGTTGCCGACATCACCCAGATGGGCAAGGTCTACGCGGCAGGTAGTTTCACCTTTTTCGAAACCTATTCCATCGTCGCCTATATCTATCTGGTGCTGACAATCGGCCTCAGCCTGTGCCTGCGCGCACTGGAGCGAAGACTGGCCTTAAAGCAAGCGGGTTAGCGACAGCCCGCCTAAACCTAGTCCCGCGCCAGATCGGCCAACACATTGGCCGCCACGGTCAGCCGCGACACGGTGGCGTGATCCTGATCGACAATATTGGTGATCTGCTCGCGGGTGTTTTCCACCGCCTCGGCATTGTTTTCGATCCATCCAGCCTTTTTTCCCTTGCCGGTCTGGGCCTTGAGGATCTTCTCGACAATATCCCGCCGTGCCCGATGCAGGCTCTGCAGCGCCCGGTCGAGGGCCAGACCGTCATAATAATCTGCCGTCTCGATTTCACGGGCCGCCTGCACCATGCGGTCGATGCGGAATCGTTCAGTGATACCAAAAAACGCCGTCGCCGCCTGGTCCAGCGGTTTGTTGCTGGTGGTACCGGCATAGAGAATGTCGGGAATGAGACCGGCAATCGGCATTCTGGCCATCGTTTGCGCCAGCTTTGCCGGCACGCCGGAAGCTTCAAAGCGCGCTGCATCCGCCTTGATTCTGTCACTCAGAAAATCGGGAACGATCCTGTCGAGCTTCGGCATTAACAGATCAACAGCCTTGCGATAGCGCACCGCCTCTGCCTCCAATCCCTTGCTGAAATTGCCGTAGCGCACAAACCAGATGGTCTGGGAAATCACCCGCTCCTGCAGGATCGCGTAGAGTTCCAGCTGCGCCTTGCCGGATATTTTGTTGTCCAGCGCGTCGATCGCCGAATTGATCTCAGGCAATCTGAAAGCATCGCGCACCACCACATAGGCGCGCGCTATCGTATCAAGCTTGGCACCCGTATGGTCGCTGACCCGGCTGATGAATGTCGGGCCACCGCGGTTGATCATCGAATTGGCCAGAACCGTGCCGATAATCTCCCGGCGCAATCGGTGGGTTTCAATTTCCTTGGCATAGGATTTTTGCATTTTCGGTGGGAAGTAATCCACCAGCAGTTCTTTCAGATAGGGGTCGTCGGGCACATTGCCGGCCACCAGATCATCCAGCGCAACAATCTTGGCATAGGCCAACAAAACACCGATCTCCGCTCGGGTCAGCGGCGTATTGGCCGCCTGTCGTTCAGCCATCGCCGCATCGTCCGGCAGGTCTTCCACGTGCCGGTCGAGCAGGTTTCGCGCCTCCAGACTGTGCATCAAACGCTGATGATGGGCAAAATCTTCCATGTGCCGCCGTTCAGACAAGGAGATCGCCAGGGTTTGCAGATAGTTGTTGCGCAACACCAGATCACCAACGGTTTCGGTCATGCTCTCCAGCAATTTGTTGCGCGACTTGCGGTTCAGTCGTCCCGACTTCATCGCCGCGGCGAGAGCGATCTTGATATTGACCTCAACGTCGGACGAGTTCACGCCCGCTGAATTGTCGATAGCGTCGGAATTACAACGCCCGCCGAGCATGTTGAACTCAATACGCGCCGGATGGGTGACACCGAGATTGGCCCCTTCACCGATCACCTTACAGCGCAGCTGTGGTGCGGTGACACGGATGGAATCATTGCCCCGGTCATCGGCGTCCGCGTCGCTCTCATGGGAAGCACGAATATAGGTGCCGATGCCGCCGAACCACATCAGATCAACCGGTGCTTTCAAAATGGCGTTCATCACGGCTTGGGGCGTGTGATCACCGGCCGTAAAATCAATCGCCTCGGCAGCTTGTTTGGAAAGCGTAATTTTCTTTGCGCCGCGGGAATAGATTCCGCCGCCCTTGGAAATCAAACTGGCCTTATAGTCCTGCCAGCTGGACCGACCTGCATCGAAAAGCCGTTTGCGCTCTTTCCAGGATTTGGCGACATCCGGATCGGGGTCAATGAAAATGTCCCGATGGTCAAAGGCGGCAATCACCTTGGTCTGCTTCGACAGCAGCATGCCATTGCCATAGACATCACCGGACATGTCGCCAACACCAACGGTGGTGAAGGGCTGAGTCTGAATATCGCGGTCCATTTCACGGAAATGTCGCTTCACAGCTTCCCAGCCACCCCGGGCTGTAATGCCCATTTTCTTGTGGTCGTAGCCCGCACTGCCGCCAGAGGCGAAGGCATCATCCAGCCAGAAGTCACGCTCTTGGGAAATCGCATTGGCGGTGTCTGAGAATGTTGACGTGCCTTTGTCGGCAGCGACCACGAAATAGGGATCGTCCCCGTCATGGCGGACAATCGCCTTGGGAGGCACAACCTTGCCACTGACCAGATTGTCGGTCAGCGACAACAGCGAGGAAATGAAAATCTTGTAGGATGAGCGACCTTCCTCAAACCAGGCATTGCGGTCGCCACCGGTGGGCAATTGTTTCGGCACAAAGCCACCCTTCGAACCAACCGGCACGATCACCGCATTTTTGACTTGCTGGGCCTTCACCAGGCCAAGAACCTCGGTGCGGTAATCCTGTGCCCGGTCGGACCAGCGCAGACCGCCACGGGCGACAGGCCCGAAACGCAGATGCAGACCTTCAACCCTTGGTGCGGAAACAAATATTTCGCGATAGGGCACAGGTTGCGGCATGATGTTGACCGCGGATGGATCAAATTTAAACGCCAGGACCGGTGTTGGCGCGGCTTCCGTACCTTCAATTTCCAGGACAGGAGAATAGAAATTGGTCCGCAAAGTAGCCTCGATAACATTGAGGAAGTCGCGCAGGATTGCGTCATCGTCACTGGAATGAACCAGCTCCAGCGCTTGCACGACATCGTCGTGGATCGCCGCTTGTTTGGCATCGCGGCTCTTGGCCGCCGCTGACGGATCAAAACGGGCAGAAAACAGTTTTGCCAGGTCCTGGGTAATGCCGGGATGGGCGGCCAGAATGCGCGCCATGGAGTGGATGGTGAAACGCGAACGCACCTGCCGCAGGTAGCGCGCATAGGCACGCATGACGCCGGCCATATGCCAGTCCAGACCGGCAACCAGAACCAGGGCGTTGAAATTGTCATTGTCATTCTCGCGGTTCCAGACCGCATGAATGGCGCTTTTCAGATTCGGTTCGCTGGAGTCGAGATCGATCGATCCACCATGGGCATTTTCCAATACCATGTCGTGAATGAAAGCAGTGCCACCGCTGGCGGTTTCAATCCGGAATGTTCTTTCCTGAATGACGTGAAATCCGAGATTTTCCAGCATTGGCACCCTTCGCGACAGGGGCACGGCGGAAGACAGGTGGAACAGTTTCAGCCCGACCCGGGTATCCGTTTCCAGCTGATGAAAATCCAGCTCGATTTGCTGATCATTTTGCAATCGGTTGATCAGGGCGACATCGCCAAGGGCAACTTCTGGCGCCACATGTTCTTGATAAGCTAGAGGAAATTCCAGTTCGATTTCATCTTCCGACAAGCGTGCCAGACGGTCGCTCCAGGTGCGGGTGATCTCGGTGATCTGCCGTTCCAGCTCAGCGCGGGGGACATTTGGCGTCTTGCCGGAGGCGCGGCCAATAATGAACTGAATGCGCACCAGACCATTGTCAAGAAAGACCGGATAAAAGGCTGACAGGTGACCCTGATAGACCTCGGCAAAATATTCCGCCATCCGCATGCGGGTGTCAGAATCATATCGGTCGCGGGGCACATAGACCATGATCGAAACGAAACGGTCGAACTTATCAAGGCGCGACAGAGCCCGGATACGCGGTCTCTCCTCAAGCTGCGAGGCTACTTTGACGAATTCGGTGAGGGTTTTTTCATCCAACTGGAACATGGCATCGCGCGGCCAGGTTTCCAGAATATTGATCATTGCCTTGCCGGAATGGCTGGCCGGATCGGTGCGGTAATTTTCCAGCACCGCATTGGCCTTGTGGCGCAGAATCGGAATCGACATCACCGATCTGGTATAGGCGGTGGAAGTGAACAGGCCAACGATGCGGACTTCACCAGCTAGTTTGCCATCCCGCGTGAAGCGCTTAATGCCGACATAATCCAGATGGGTACGCCGGTGGACCAATGAGCGCATATTAGCCTTGGTGATGATGATCGGATCGTCACCGAACAGAAAGTCCCGGATCTCCTGAGTCAGTTGAACCGGTTGGCCACCCCGTGACATGACCGACAGATTGTCGTCGCGCAGAATGCCAAGCGCTGAACCGGGAACCGGTTTCAGCTCACCCTTTTTACGGGTTCCTGTATAGGAATATTCGCGCAGACCCATCAGGGTGAAATGATTGTTCGCCAGCCATTGCAGAAATTGCACCGCCTCGGCAATGCGTTCGGTAGGCAGCGGCGGTGGGGTGGTGCGGAAAGTTTCCATTTCCTCATCCACCCGCAGCAACATTGCCTTCCAGTCATCAGTTACCTGGCGCACCTGATGAAGAATATATTTCAGCGCCGACTTGATCTCTTTTCGGGCTGAGGCGGTTGACTCGGTCAGCAGCACAACAACCAGCGAGGTCGACAATCCCGGTTGCGTTTCAATGACCGGATGGGCAATCAGTTCGACTTCCAACCCACGGGTGTTCAGTTCCGCCAGCACTGAATCGATAATGAAAGGTCGGTTTGACAGGGTCACTGTGACCAAGGTCTGATTGTTTTTGGTGGCGTCGACGGCCAAAGTGTCCTTGGGACATTTTGCCAGCGCTGACTGGGCTGATAGAATTATCTCTGAAAGTGTTTGAGGCGTTTGCGCGGTCAGATCTTCATCCAATGCACCGTCAAACAACCGGTCGGCCAGGTCGAGCGCTCCCTTTTGACTGGCCTTGGGCAATAAAGCCACTGTTGCTTTCAGAAGTTTGTCGCTTTCGGATTGGCCAGCCATTTGAATTATCCTCTCACACCGCCTGAATCCATACGGAAACAAAGTGAAAGCAAATATGCAAGAAAAAGACGTGATTGCCCTGAAAATTGAGTCGGAATCGCCGATTTCTGACAAAACCCAGGCCTATTTGGACCTTTGTGAGGAAAAACTGGGACTTGTTCCCAATGTGATCACGGCGCATTTGTTCAACGAAGCCAAGCTCCGCGTCTTCACCGAGATGTATAACGAGCTGATGCTGGCGGAGTCTGAACTGTCGAAATTGCAGCGGGAAATGATTGCCGTTGTCGTTTCATCGGTAAATCGCTGCTTTTATTGCCTGACCGCCCATGGCGCGGCGGTGCGGCAATTGTCCGGTGATCCGCAACTGGGCGAGGTGCTGGTGATGAACTACCGGGTGGCCGAACTGGAGGCCAGGGACAGGGCAATGCTGGACTTTGCCCATAAACTTACTTGCGAGCCGGAAAAGATCGTGGATGCTGATCGTCAGAATCTGCGTGATGCCGGCTGGAGCGACCGGGCGATCTGGGACATTTCCAACATCGCGGCCTTCTTCAACATGACCAACCGGGTGGCCAGCGCCACCGACATGCAGCCCAATCCTGAATATCACAGTCAGGCGCGGTAGCGCGTCTGGCCAATCACTTTTCGCAGCTCGCCGCTCGCCGCCCGCCGCCGCTAGCGGAACATGGGCGGGCGGGCGTCCAGCCATTCGCCCTGCTTCTTGCCGGATTCGGCGACCGCAAAGACCGCTGCCATTGAGCGCAAGCCATCGGCAGCGCGCGGATAGAGATTGGCGGCCGGGTCCATTGCACGATCTTGCTTTTGCGCCGAGATGGCTTCCGCCAGATCCTGGTAGATATTGGCAAAAGCCAGCGGCATGCCTTCCGCATGTCCGACCGTGACGCGGCTGGTCCGGTCAGCTTCCGGTGACAGGTTGCCCTCCCCCCGTTCGATGATTTGCAGGCGTTGATTGAGCGGCATGTAATAGAGCTGGTTTGGTTGTTCCTGCGCCCAGCGCAGACCACCGGTTTCGCCGAATACCTGGATCGTCAACCCGTGCTGACGGCCGATTGCCACCGAACTGGTCCACAGCCGGCCAACGGCGCCGCCATCCATGCGGAAATTGACCATCGCATCGTCTTCCAGTTCACGGCTGGGCAGGCAGGAAACACAGTCTGCCGACAGTTTGGTGACTTCCTGACCGGTGACAAAACTGGCCATGTGCAGGGCGTGGATGCCGCAATCGGCAAACTGGGCAGATACGCCTGCCTGTGCCGGATCATAGCGCCAGCGCACCCGCGGATTGTCAGCGTCCTCGGCATCGGCGTGGTGACCATGGGCAAATTCCGCCTTTACCAGCCGCACTTTGCCGATATCACCCCGCGCCACCATGGCCCGCATATGACGGACGAGGGAATAGCCGGTATAGCCATAGTTGACGGCGCAGATCTTGCTGGTCTTTTCCGAAAGCCGAACAATTTCCTCGCCTTCGGCGACGGTCATGGTCATCGGTTTTTCGCACAGCACGTTAAAACCGTTTTCCAAAAACGCCTTGGTAATTTCAAAATGGGTGGAATTGGGAGTCGCAACTGTCACCAGATCAATCCGGTCGTCGCCGTCGCGCTTCAGTTCGCCCTCCAACATGTCCTGCCAGCCGCCATAGGAACGGTCAGCGGCAAGCCCCAGGGACTGACCAAATCTCTTGCCTTCTTCGGGCCGGTGATCCAGTGCGCCGGCGGCGAATTCGAACAGGCCGTCCAGTCCGGCACCCAGGCGGTGAGCCGGGCCAATTTGACTGCCCTCGCCACCTCCAACCATGCCCCATGCGTGTTTTGTCATCTGGTCAAATCCTAGTTGAAGCCGATTGATTCAAGATATTCGCGGTTGGCGCGGGCATCTTCGATCGGGGTGCCGGGCAGAGTCGGATCGCAATCCTGTTCAACCGTGCACCAGCCCTGAAAATCTGCGTCCAGCAGAATTTGCCGAACCGCCTGGAAGTCCACGTCTCCCTGACCGAGATTGCAGAAAATGCCCTGGCCACAGGCGTCGTAAAAACCTGTTCTGTTGGCAATCACCTGCTGCTTGACCACAGGGTCGATATCTTTGAAATGCATGTAGGAGATGCGGTTGATATGGCGCTTCATAAAGGCAACCGGGTCAAATCCGGCATAGGAGTGGTGGCCGGTGTCAAAACAAATTTTCATGATGCTTTCATCGACTTCGTCGAGCAGGCGTTCCAGCTCTGGTTCGAAATCGATAAATCCGGCGGCGTGGGCATGCATGCCAACGGTCAGGCCATATTCTTGCGTGCCAATTTTGGCCACCGTGCGAATGCGCTCGACATAAGCCGTCCATTCAGCGGCATCCATCTGTTCGGCCTCACTGGCGCGACCGGCCGTCGGCGCGCGACGGGGTGAAATGCTGTCGATCAGCACCAGGTGCTCAGCCCCATGGGCCACCAATGCCTTGCAGGTGCGCACGGCCCCATCCATCACATCATCCCAGGCTTCAGGATCATGAAAGGCGCGGAACACCACGCCACCAATCAGCGTCAAATCGTGCTCGCTCAATGCGTCAGACAGGATGGCGGGGTCTTCGGGCATATAACCCACCGGCCCAAGCTCGATGCCCTTGTATCCAGCCGCGGCACAATCGGCCAAAACCGACTGCCAGGCCGGATTGCGGTCGTCATCTGCAAATTCCACACCCCAGGAACAGGGGGCGTTTCCGATACGGATAGTCATGGCGGGTTCCCTTTCAGAGACGTTCCAGTGTGCACCACTGCTTGTTTGTTGAAGACTCCAGCGCAGCGGCCACAACCTGGTTGACCAACATGCCATCGCGGAATGTCGGCCAGACATTTTTGCCACTTTCGATGGCCTGAAGAAAATCTTTGGCTTCGATGATAATCTGGTCCTGATAACCGGTTCCATGCCCGGGGCCAAGACAAAATGGTTGATAGTCGGGATGGGCCGGGCCGGTGAGAATTTTGCGAAAACCGCGCTCCGCTTCCGGCCCCTCCATCTTGTAGAGCCACAGGGCGTTTTGATCTTCCTGATCAAAGCGAATGGCCCCTTTGGTGCCGGAAATCTCATAGGCGTAGCCCATCTTGCGACCGGTGGCGACGCGGCTGAAATACATCGACCCCATGGCACCGTTTTCAAAGCGGCACATCAGCTGGCCATGGTCATCATTGGTCACCGCCCCGCCAGGGCGTGTTTCATGCACGGTTTCAACTTCCGCGACCAGGCTGGTGATCGGGCCGATAAGAGCCAGCGCCGCATTGATCATGTGCGGGGCAAGATCACCCATGCAGCCATTTGAAACCCCCTCACAACGCCAGGTGGCCGGCGTTTGTGGGTCGGCAAAAAAATCTTCCGTATGTTCACCGCGAAACCAGGTGACGTCGCCAATCACCCCATCGGCGATAAGCTGGCGGGCATATTGGCTGGCTGGCGTGCGGATATAGTTGAAACCAACCATATTAATGGCACCGGCTGCTTCTGCTGCAGCAACCATCGCCTTGCTGTCGTCCAGGGTCGCGCCAAGCGGTTTTTCACAAAATACCGGCTTGCCCAGCGCAAAGGCCGCTTCGCAGATCGGCAGATGAGTTTCCTGCGGAGATGCAATAACGATTGCCTCTACCTTCGGATCCGCCACCAGCTCACGCCAGTCCGCGGTGCTGCGGTTAAATCCATAGGCCTGACGGTAGCGTTCCGCCGATTCTGCCGAGGTGGCGCAAATCATCTCAAGTTCCGGTCTAAGACCGGTATTAAACACCGCTCCAACGGCGGCCATGGCCACGGAATGAGCCTTGCCCATATAGCCGCCGCCAACAATGCCAATGGCGATTTTGTTCATTTTTCAGCTTCCGTGTGTTATGGTATTGCAACCGGTTGCAAAACTGATATCCTTCATTATGCCCCATCGTCAATCGGGAAGTTACGCTTTCCAATAGGTCACCTAACATTCGGACTATGTGATGCAAAATTCTGATGAGACAATTCAACTGACTGTGGCGCAGGCCATTGTTCGCTTTCTGGCCAATCAGTTCATCGAGATCGATGGCGAAGAGGTCCGCCTGTGCGGTGGTGGCTTTGGCATATTCGGTCATGGCAACGTGCCATGCCTTGGTGAGGCATTGTATGATCATCGCGACATTCTGCCGCTGTATCGTGGGCAGAACGAGCAGAGCATGGGATTTGCGGCGGCCGGTTACGCCAAGTATCACCTGCGCCAGCGTTTTATGTTCTGCACCGCCAGTGCCGGTCCCGGCACTGCAAATCTGTTGACCGCAGCAGCACTTGCGCACGCCAACCGTCTGCCAATGCTGATGCTGTGCGGCGATATTTTCCTGACCCGCCTGCCCGATCCGGTGCTGCAGCAACTGGAGCATTATGGCAACCCGGCACTGGGTCTTAATGATGGCTTCAAGGCGGTCAGCCGTTACTGGGACCGCATCACCCATCCGGCGCAGATTATTCAATCCCTGCCGGCGGCGATTGCCACCATGCTGGATCCGGCCGATTGCGGCCCGGCCTTTCTTGGTCTGCCGCAGGATCTGCAGGGCTGGAGCTATGATTATCCGGTGCGGCTGTTTGAAAAAAAGGTCCACCGCCTGCGCCGTCAGGCGCCCGACGAAGTTGAACTGGCCGAAGCCATCGAAATGATCCGCGGCGCCAAACGGCCGATGATCATTGCCGGCGGCGGGGTGCAATATTCCCGCGCTGTAGAGGAACTGACCGAGTTTGCGGACATGTGCCAGATTCCCGTTGTTGAAACGATTGCCGGGCGCGCCAATCTGAAGGCAGATCACGCGCTGAATATCGGCCCCGTCGGAGTGACGGGTTCAAATTCTGCCAATACTATTGCTGAAAAGGCCGATGTCATCATATCTATCGGTTCTCGGCTGCAGGACTTTACCACCGGCTCATGGACGGCGTTCGACAAGAACGCGCAGATTATCGGCATCAATGCGGCCCGCCACGATGCGATGAAACATCTTTCCCTGCCAGTGGTCGGCGATGCCAAACGGTCGCTGCAATTGCTCATCGCTGCTTTGAAAGATCACAAAGCAGATAGCGACTGGATCAGCCTGGCTCAGGCCGAACGCGTCAAATGGGACGCCTATGTGGCGGAGAACGTCAAACCAGGCAATGGACCAAACTCCTATGCCCAGGCCATTGGTATCGCCAATGAGCTGATGGCTCCCCGCGACCGGGTTGTCGCCGCCGCCGGTGGCTTGCCCGCCGAAGTCACCGCCAATTGGAAGACACTCGATATCGGCACGGTGGATGTGGAATTCGGCTTTTCCTGCATGGGCTATGAGATTTCCGGCGCCTGGGGCGCCCGCATTGCCCAAAGCGAAAACGAACCGGACAATGAAACCGTCGTGTTCATCGGTGACGGCTCTTATCTATTGATGAACTCCGACATCTATTCTTCAGTGCTCAGCGAGAAGAAACTGATCATTCTGGTTCTCGACAATGGCGGATTTGCCGTCATCAACAAGCTGCAGAACAATGTCGGGGCCGAGAGCTTTAACAATCTGATTGCCGATTGCCCGACCATTCCATCGCCCTTTACGGTGGATTTTGCCGCCCATGCAGCAGCAATGGGTGCCCATTCCGAAACGGTCGCTTCACCAGCAGAATTGGCCGAAGCCTTCAAGCGGGCCCAGGCCAGTGACAAGACCTATGTAATTGCCATGCAGGTCGACCCTTATGACGGATGGACCACCGAAGGCCACACATGGTGGGAAGTTGGCACGCCGCAGGTCAGTGACAAGGCGGGGATCAATGCCGCTCACGAAGAAGTCGAAGACGGTCGCAAACGGCAACGTCGGGGCATTTGATGGATCGAGCCGTGCTTTCCAACGACAAGCCATTTTTGATTATCGGCCGTGCCGGGATGGATTTTTATGCCGATCCGCCTGGCGCACGGACCGAGGAAGCGACTCGCTTTGTTTCCCATCTTGGCGGGTCCAGCGCCAATATTGCTGTGGGCCTGACCAAACAGGGAGGCCGCGCGGCGCTGGTAACCCGGGTTTCAGACGACGCTATTGGCCGCTTCTGTCTGAACCAGCTCAAACATTATGGTGTCGACGCAACCCACGTTCGCAGCGAGGGTGGCGAAGCGCGCAATTCTCTTGCTGTGGTCGAAACCCGGCTGGAAAACACCCAGTCGGTCATCTATCGCAATGGCGCCGCAGACTTTGAAATGACCATGGTCGATATCGACGCGATTGATTTCAGCCAGTACGGCGCCCTTGTCACCACCGGCACGGTGCTGGCCGCTGAACCATCGCGCTCAGCCACCTTTCATGCCTTCGACAAGGCAAAAGCCGCCGGATTGCCGATCATATTTGATGTCGATTACCGACCCTATTCCTGGCCATCTGCGGAGGTGGCGGCGGATGTCTATTCCCGGGCCGGCGCGCTCTGCGACATTGTTGTCGGCAATGATGAAGAATTTGATTTCATGGCAGGCGTCAAAGGCAAGGGGCTTGAAAAAGCCGAACGTCTGGCTGCAGCCGGCGCCGCCATCGTTGTTTACAAGATGGGGGAAAAAGGTGCGATCACCTTCTCCACGAACGGCGAACGGCTGGAAACCGGCGTCTATCGGGTCGAGGCTCTGAAACCCACCGGGGCGGGTGATGCCTTTATGGGGACGTTTCTGGCGTCCCTTTGCCAGGGCCGCGACCTGAAGGACGCAGTGCTGCGCGGATCCGCATCCGCAGCCATCGTTGTCTCGAAAGTTGCCTGCGCCCCCGCCATGCCGACTCCAGACCAACTTGATCAATTTCTCAATACCCATACCGGCCCGACGGCAGCGCCATCGCCGCAGCAGAACCAAAGGTAGATTCATGCACATCGCACCCTATGACAACCAGAACAAACCCATTGTCGACAGTGATGATGCGACGGTTCCGCTGAATTATTTCAACATCGTCAAACTGACCGCCGGACAGGCGTTTGAATATCAAGTGCCGGGTTACGAAACCTGCATCGCGCCGGCCACCGGCAGCATTGATGTGGAGATTGAAGGGCAATCCTATGCCGATATCGGTGGGCGGGGAGTAGATGTCTGGGACGGTGAACCTGAAGGGGTTTATGTGCCCAGCGGCGCCAAGGCACGGATGGTCTGTCAGTCAGACACCGCCGAGGTATTTGTTGCCGGCGCAAAATATGACGAAGTTTTGGACCCTTTTGCGGTTCGTGCTGATGAAATCGATCTGGTGCAATATGGTTCCGATGACACCAAGACCCATCGCAAGATCAAGCATATTCTTGGCCAGAAACAACATGGCAAGGTTGGCCGTCTGCTGGTCTCCGAACTGTTCACCGTTGGTCAGGGGGGCTGGTCCGGTTTTCCCTCTCACAAGCACGACACTGATCGCCTGCCGGACGAAACCCGTCATGATGAGACCTATAATTTCCGCTTTCGGCCCAATCATGGCTCCGGGGTTCAGATGCTGCAGCGCGACGACGGCAAGTCGGGAGACGCCTATCACATTGTCGATGGATCGACCATTTGCCTCGACAATGGCTACCACCCCTGTTGTGTGCTGCCCGGCTATGAAATGTATTACTTCACCATTCTCGGCGGTTTGAGCCAGCGCTCGCTGGTGCAGTTCTTCCAGCCAAGCCATGCCTATCAGATTGAAACAATCCCGGGCATCAAAGACATGATTGCCAAATTCAAATGACCCTGGCGACCCTGGCAGATGTTCTCCAGCCGGCCCTGAAAAACAAATATGCCGTGGGCGGCCTGGTCTGTCTGGGCTGGGAAGATGCCCGCGCCTTCGTGGCGGCTGCTGAAGCCGAAGCGGCCCCGGTAATCTTGCAGGCAGGGCCCGGTTGTCGCGCTCACACGCCCTTGCCTGTATTGGGTGCGATGTTTCGCAACCTGGCAGAAGCCGCGAGCGTGCCTGTCGTGGCACATCTCGATCACGGCTATACTGTTGAAGAATGTCGCGAAGCCATCGACAGTGGATTCACCTCAGTGATGTTTGATGGATCACGCAAACCCCTGGCTGAAAATATCGATCTGACGGCTCACATTGCCGAGATGGCACATAAGGTCGGCGTGTCCTGCGAAGGTGAAATCGGCTTTGTCGGTTATTCTGACGGCGAACAATCGCTGGGGTCCGATCCTGCAGAAGCGGCTCAATTTGCCGCACAAACACATGTCGACGCGATGGCGATATCGGTGGGCAATGTTCATCTGCAGCAAAACCACGATGCCGATCTGGACCGGGCGCGCATTGCAGCCATCGAAGCGGTTACCGAAGTTCCGCTGGTCATTCACGGCGGCTCAGGTGTTCCGCCTCAAGTTCGCGGTGAACTGGCGCACACCAGCGCTATCTGCAAGTTCAATATCGGCACCCAATTGCGCATGGCCTTTGGACAGGCTCTACGGGACAGTCTGGCCAGCGATGCTAAAAAATTCGACCGGGTTGAAATCCTCAAGGCAACCGAGGCACCGGTGACAGATGCGGCGCGCGCCGTTATTCGTTCGATGAAAGGCTAACCGCCACTCTTACCACCGTCGCCACTACCCTTGCCACCGCCGTTCTCGCCGTCGCCGCCACCCTCGCCGCCGCCGCCGCCAGGGTCGGTCCAGGTGATGAAAAACTGGTAGGCTGCAAGGGCACCCATGCCACAGAACAGGAGCCCGAAAGCCGCTGCATTATTTGCAAATTCAACCAGGCCCCAGCCGATACAAACTATGACAGTGGCTATGCGCCGCCACAGGGGGCGGAAAAAGGGAATCTTCAGGTCGAACATCAGCCGAGAATTTCCGACATGTTGACCACCCGTTGCTGGTCGACAGATTTGATCGCCGCCTCTGCCAGAGCCAGGGCCAGATAACCGTCCTGGCCGGTGGTTTTCGGCGTCGCACCGGAACTGACGCATTCAACGAAGCTGGAGATTTCTGCCGCATAGGCATCCATATAGCGTGACATGAAAAAGTCGAGCAGGGCGGGGCGGTGATAGCCTTTCTCATTGGCCACCTGGATGCGGGCATTGTGGTGGTTTTCGGCGGAAACCGACCCATCCGATCCATGCACTTCGATCCGCTGGTCATAGCCATATAGGGCGCGTCGGGAATTGGTGATGGTTGCCTGTCTGCCCGAGGCGGTGCGCAGGATGACATTGACGCTGTCATGGTCGCCAAGCTCGCCAATCTGCGGGTCCACCAGAACGCTGGCCGCCGCCTGGACAGTTTCAACATCTTCTTCCAGCAACCAGCGGGCAACATCAAAATCGTGGATCGTCATGTCACGAAAAATGCCACCGGAACGGGAGATATAGTCATTGGGTGGCGGGCCGGGATCACGGCTGGTCAGCGTAACCATTTCCACCTTCCCTATCTCGCCCTGATCAATGGCCGCCTTCAAAGCCATGAAGTCCGGATCGAAGCGGCGCTGAAAGCCGACCATCAGCCGGCCATTGGTCTCTTCGACCACCTGCAGACAGGTCCTGACCCGCTGCAGGTCCAGATCGATTGGCTTTTCGCAAAAAACTGCCTTGCCGGCCCGGCAGAATTTTTCGATCAGATCCGCATGGGTATCGGTGGGTGTGCAGATGACAACGGCGTCGATATCATCTGCCACCGCGATGTCATCGATGGAGCGAATATCGCATCCGTGCTCTGCCTGCATGGCTTCGGCCGCCTGCTGCACCGGATCGCTGACCGCAACCAAATGCGCAGTTTTGACCGAGGCAATGGCATTGCCATGGACCTGGCCAATACGGCCAACGCCCAGAATCGCAAATCTAACTGTCATGTTCCACCCAGAGGCTTGGTCGGGTCAGGCGGCGTCACCAAATTCGGCGCCGGTTTTCGCACCGGTAATATAGGAGACAACATCCTGGCCGTCGGTTTCTTCAACCTTTAGATTAGCAACAATGCGGCCGCGACGAAACACGATGATTCGGTCCATCAGGTCCATAACCTGCCGCATGTTGTGGCTCACCAGAATCAATGGCTCTCCGGCATCTTTCAGGGTGCGGATAATGTTCTCAACCTGCTCCGTTTCCTGAACCCCCAGGGCCGCTGTTGGTTCGTCCATGATCGTCAGGCGCGAATGAAAAGTGGCAGTGCGGGCGATGGCCACACATTGACGTTGACCACCTGACATGTTGCGGATCGAGTTGCGGATATTGGGGATCTTCACCGCCGTTTTTTCCAAGCCTGCAATCGTTGCTTCGCGCATTGCCTTGTAGTCAAGGAAACGAAACGGTCCAAGCCAGTCCATTTTGGTAATCTCACGACCAAGGAACAGGTTGTCCGGCACGTCCAAATCATCGGCCAGCGCGAGTGTCTGGAACACGGTTTCGATGCCAGCTTCGCGCGCGTCCAGAGGACCGGCAAAACTGACTTCTTCGCCATACAGCCAGATCTTGCCGCGCGTCGGCTGTTCCACGCCGGTAATCTGGCGCACGAAGGTCGACTTGCCCGCACCATTGTCACCCATCACGGCGATATGCTCGCCCTTCCTGAGTTCAACATTTGCACCTTCCAGCGCGTGCACGCCGCCATAGTGCTTAGTGAGGTCTTCGGTTGTCAGTACAATTTCACTACTCATCGTATCTCTCCTCACTTATGCCCGGTTGCGTTGTCGGTATTGGTCCAAGATCACCGCCGCGATGATGATGCTGCCCATGGCCATCAGCTGGTAAGAGCCATCCAGTTTAACGAAGGTAAAGCCCGAACGAATTACGCCGAGCACCATGGCGCCCAGGACGGTGCCGATGATCGATCCGCGTCCGCCGGTCAGGCTGATGCCACCGATAACTGCCATGGCGATGGCAAAGAGTTCGTAGAACTCGCCCATGCCGGCTTGCGCCGTTGAAGCTTTCGCACTCAGTACAACACCTGCAAATGCAGCAAGCATGGAAGCAATGGTATAGACCATGATCTTATGCCGCTTGACATTGATGCCCGACATGCGGGCGGCTTCTTCGTTTGAACCAATCGCGTAAGTGTGTTTGCCGTATACCGTATAGCGAAGGATGACGTGGAAAAGCACTGCCAGCGACAGGAACCAGACCACCGGCATCATGCCCGAACCGATAAACTTGTATCCCTCGGTCGGGAAGGAAACCGGCCGACCCGCAGACCACCAAAGGGCGATGCCACGGCAGACCAGAAACATACCGAGTGTGGCAATAAAGGGGGGAATGCGGAAAATGGCGACAAATGTGCCATTTATTGCCCCGATCATGCCGCCAAATAAGAGCCCTATGACCACCGGCACTATCACCGGCAGGTCCATCGCCCAGACCCCAAAGATCGCTTTGGGGTTCGGGTTGCCGTTGACCAATTCTGTCTGTGCAAAACTCATCGCAATCATAGCGGTTGCGGCGACGAGTGGGCCGGAACTCAGGTCAATACCGGCTGTAATAATTACTTGTGTGACACCAAGCGCGATGATCCCGATGATCGCCACCTGCAGAATGATAATCTGCAGCCGCGCTTCGTTGAAGATTGTGTCGAAACGACCTCTTGTATCAAAAAGGAAACTCTGACCGTTCATGTAGGGCAAAACCTGCCCCAATATCTCAAAGATCACGATGATAATGACCAGGGCGAAGAGAATGTTCATTTCATTCGGCCAGGATCTTTTGCTCTGGTCGAAAGTCAATCCGCCAGTGCCGTGGCTGGTGTCACTCATTGCGTCACTTCCCCTTTTTTCCCGCGAGATAACGGGTGCTTGTTGAGAATTCCGTGGCGGCTAAAAGCCGCCACGGAAGTAGTCGTCTAATTTAGTTCTTGCTGAGGAACTCGTCCATATTGGCCGGAGTGACCAGTTTGAACGGGATGTAGACTTTCTGGTCTACTTTCTTGCCAGCAGCCAGTGCGAGTGCTGTATCGACGGAACCGGAACCCTGACCAAATGCGTCCTGGAACACGGTGACATCATAGTCTCCGGCCTGCATTGAAACCAGAGCGTCCTGGCTGGCATCAACGCCACCAACCTGCACGTCTTTCATGTCCATGCCTGCAGCTTTCATGGCCTGGATCGCGCCAATCGCCATTTCGTCGTTGTTGGCAAGGACGAAGTCAAATGGCTCACCGGATGACATCCAGTTGGTCATCAGGTCCTGCGCCTCATCACGCGACCAGTTAGCGGTCTGCTCGTCGATCAGTGTCATGAACTTGCACATATCGATGCCGATAATGTCGTGCACGTCCTTGGAACGCTGGACTGCAGCCTGGTTAGAAAGCTGTCCGTTCATCAGATAGCCTCTGGCACCACCGGCTTTACCGTCAGCACGCAAATTGTTGCAGACCTGGAACGCTGAAAGCGTGCCAGATTCAATTTCATTCGATGCAACAAATGCCTGAGTTGGCGGCAGTTCGTTGACGTTGTCAGGCTCACGGTTGACGAAAACCAGCGGCGTATTGCCGGCAGCTTCCGTGATAGCAGCGCCTGCTGATGTGTCGACGATGTTGACGATGATCGCGTCAACGCCGGAAGCGACAAAATTCTTAACCTGGTCAATCTGCTTGGCCAGGTCGTCGGTGGCGTCTTCCATTTGCAGGTTAACGCCGTCCAGGGACGCCGCGTGTTCGGTCATGCCGTTGCGCATAACTGTCAGCCAGTTGTCGTCAAAACGAGAAATCGTTGCGCCGATTTCCTGTGCCAACGCACTGGTTGTCATCATAGCTGCAAGGCCGATGCTCAATAGTGTCTTTTTCATTGTTTTCTCCCAGAATTCGGATGTCCGGCTCATCCTTTGCAAAAAACTGACCGGAACCCCCAGAGGGGCAATCTAAAAATTAACTCCTATGCAGCCTCCAGCGACAATAGGTTGTCAATATGATTCATCGATCGCTGAAGCCGCTCTTCGATGTTCGTTGCGCCATGAATTTCAGGCGCAAAGGCCTCAAATGACAAGGGTGCAGAACATCCCGAATTCAGCAATTCGGTGATTTGCGTGACGTTTCCCAGTCGATCATCTTCGCCAACCAAAACCCGATGGGGATCGCGCATTTGCGATAAGGCCAGCTGACAATCGGTCACGCCTGACAGGTGAACAAGACCTGTATTTGAAGGAAACTGTTCAGTCTCCCCGGCAACGTGATGATGGAAAGTATCGTGAATAATTTTAAATTGATCAGTCCAGCCGCGGCTTTCCAACAGGTCAACTGCCAGCCGCTTGAACCGCAATCCGCAGGTTTCAAAGCCCAGAGGCTCGATCAGACCGGTTAACTGACGCTGCTGCAGATGCGGCATCAACAGTTCCAAGGCAACAACCATCGCCGCTTCATCAAACGGTTCCCCGTCATTGCTGGGAATCAGGCTGACCGCTTCAGCGCCAGCTTCTGCCGCAGCATCCATCAGTTCAACAGCGGCGGGCAATTCGTCAACGGTGAGCCGGTCAAATCGCTTGATTTCTGCCAGTGACAACAGGCGCAGTCCCACATCGCGCAACATTTCACCGGCGGATTGCGGGGAAAGGCCGTCAAACAGATCGCTGTCGAGATCGTTGCGGCACTCAACCCCGACACATCCCAAGCGCTGCGCTAGGTCCAGCATCGGCTGGAAGCCCATAGCAGCAACGGTCATGTGATTGAGCGCAAACGCTGGCATTCCCGACAAGCTCCTCCATAGCCTGATTGGACGTCAGAGGTGAATGCTAGTCGCGCTTTGGCAATATTGCAACCGGTTGCAAAATTTTATTTTGGCGGGGTTTTGGCCGTTGTGGACGGTTCAAGGCTCAATCCTGCGCGAGAAAGTCCTCCACCCGGCCAATTAGCGGATCCTTGTCGTAAAGATCGTAATAGCCCGATGCCATCAACGCCGGCGGGCCAAAGAAGAACCGTTCATAAAGCGCCTGGCGGGTACCGAAGCCAGAAATCGCCACATCATGTGCAAGGCGGAACAAGCCGACCCGGTCGCGGGATTCCAGGTAGCTGAGCTGGAAGTATTTTTCCACATCGTCGGAAAGGTCGTTGGAAAAATCGGCTTCTGCGGGGGTCGCCATCAGCGATGACGAACCGATCAGCTGCAGGATTTCGATCATCCGAGGATACATGCGCGGGAACAGGTTGCGCGAGGTTTCCAGTGGTCCGCGCAATGGAATGAAGTTACCGTATTCGTCTTCATGGGCCTGGGCTTCCGCCGAATAAAGCAGGGCGCGCACGCTTTCTGCCATCTGCATAACCTCTGCGATCAACCCCTTGGTATAGAGGTCCTTGTCGCGGCCGCTGGCCCTGGCAATTGCGCACAGGATACCAACCAGAAATTCAGATTTGGCGAGTTTTCCGCAGGCAACCTGATGCATCATATGGACCACCGCATTGGTGGCGCCGAAGGCCTGGTTGCAGAGTTCCGGCTGGCCATACATGAAGATCCGTTCCCACGGCACAAAGACATTTTCAAACACCACAACGGCGTCCATTTCTTCATAGCGCGACGACAAAGGCGCATCGAAATGGGATTTGCCATGATCATAGGTGTCACGGCAGATCAGTTTCAGGCCAGGCGTGGCGATCGGCACGGCAAAGGCGAAAGCAAAGGGGATGTTTTCTTCTGTGGCGCGCAAAACGGTGGAGGGGAAGACTTCGATCTCATCAGCCAGCGGCCCCAACGTGGCCAGCAAGCGGGCTCCGCTGACTACGATGCCGGCGTCATTTTCTTCCACCACCTGCAAAGCCACCTTGTCGCTGAACTTGCCGGAAGCGGCCTGCTGAAAATTGAAAGTCGGATTGACCAAAGTGTGGGTCAGCACCTTGTCGTTCTTGCGCACATAATCGTAGAATTTGACCATATTGGCAGCAAAATCGGCCTGCCCCTTGGTGCCTTGAGCCAGGAATTTGGTGGCCGACGCAAACGCCATAACCGAGGCATTCTTGTAATCCGGCGTGCGGCCGAACATGCCATTGGACCACTTGGCCCACTGGTAATAGGCACGTCCGCGCGCGGCGATATCTTCCTGCGATTTGGGAACCTTGTAGGCCATGGCGCAGCGATCACCATCATCGTCTTCATAGGTGACCGTGTCGCGGAATTCGTCGCTATGCTGGCGGTCGAGAAACGAGGCCAGTGTCTGTGCGCCGCGGTTCATGCCCGGTTCGGCAGTGACATCTGCCACACGTTTGCCCTGGGTCCACACCTCGCGATCGTCCCGCAAGCCGGCAAGATATTGTTCGCCGGTGCGAATGCCATTGCCGGATCCGGCATTTCCAGCCTGTTTGATGATATCGGAAGCTTTGGCGTCTACTGCCGCAAAATCGTCCATGGTCTATTCCTCAAATCTGGTTCAACAAGACCACTTACGTGGCGGTCTTCGATGTTGTGGGGGCGTCATTCAAAGATATTTTTCGCAGCACATTTTCCATGCTCTGCCATTCCTGTGGTGTGACCCGGCTCCGCAGCTTCTTGTCAATCTCGGTAACCTGGGGGCTGACCTCGGCTTCCAGCGCACGACCCTCAGCGGTGGCGATCACATAAACCGCCCGGCGGTCTTTGACCGAGCGAACCCGGCTGACAAGCTTCTTGCTTTCCAGCCGATCAATAATGCCGACAAGGCTGGGGGCGGGCAGCAGGGTGCGCACAGAAAGTTCCGCTGAAGTGATTTTCCTGGTTGACCACAAAACCCGCAACACCCTCCATTGCTGTTCAGTCAGTTTGTAGCGGGCAAACAGCTCACGATAGTCCGGCATGGTCGCGTCAAGCGCCCGGTGCAGGATCATTGGCAACGATTGGTCAAAACTCGCAGTCATCGTTCATACCTGAATAGTTAATATATTAATTAAATCCACGGATGGCATGATTGTCAAGCAATCCAGCCTTCCAGATATTGGCTCGTTCGCTGAACGGCAAAATCCGACAGACTTTTTGATTTCGGTAAGGTTAATGATGCTACAATGAGGCCAAACCAATCACCCACAGGTGCAATCATGGATTTATCGGTTGTCGGCAATCATGTTTTTCTGGGACTCCAGCCAACTCCGCAACTGTCTGACAAGGACAAACGTCTTCTCAGCATTGTGCGCCCTGCCGGGGTGATTCTGTTTAAGAGCAACTTCATCCATGACTCCGACTATGCAACCTGGCTTGAAAACCAGCGCAAACTTGTAGCCGATATCAAGGATGCTTCCGGCCGCGACAAGATCATCATTGCCACCGATCATGAAGGGGCAAGGGTCTGCCGCACCCCTGCCCCGATCACCCGGTTCAAGACAGCCAGCGAATGGGCACCCAAGGCCAGACAGGTGGGTGCTGCCATGGGCCGGGAACTCGCTTCTATTGGCCTCAACATGAATTTTGCTCCGGTGATGGATATCCACACCAATCCGGACAATCCGGTCATCGGCACCAGGGCTCTGGGGACGACCGCTGAACTGGTCAGTGCATGCGGCCAGCAATTTATCGAAGGCATAGAGAGCGAAAATGTCTGGGCCTGTGCCAAGCATTTCCCCGGCCATGGGGATACGGACGTGGATTCACACTACGATCTCCCTGCCGTCAATCGCTCGCTCGACGAACTGGAAGAACGCGAATTGCAGTCCTTTCAGGCAGCAATTGATCAGGGCATCCGCATTGTCATGTCAGGGCATATATTATTTCCGCAGATCGACCCGGACTATCCAACTCCGTTTTCGCAGAAAATCATCACCGGCATCCTGCGCCAAAAGCTGAACTATGATGGTGTTGTTGTATCCGATGATACCGGCATGCATGCCATGGACCGGTTTCTCGGTGTGCCGGAAGCTGGCCGAAATTTCCTCCAGGTTGGCAACGACATGTTGATGCTCTGCGCCTTCTTCACCGATACCGACCGAATTCTGGGACTGGCAGGTGACATGAAGGAAGCGCTGAAGGATTCAACCTTTAGAAAACAGGTTCATGAACCTTCCATGGAACGGATTGAAAAACTACTCGATGACACGGTCATGCACGAAGTGACACCACTGCCCATGGAACAGTTTGAAGCCAATGCCGCCATTGACGGGGTGTTTGGCGAGCAAACCGCCGAGGTCATGTAAACCGACGGCCAAAGGGTCACCAATTCGTCATCCGACATTGCCTCTGCGAGTCGATCCACTACATTGGGTCTTCAACAATCTGCAACGCCATTGTGGCGCGGGGAACTTAACGATGACGACTACGCCCAACGGCCCGCTGCATGGTGTCCGTGTTCTCGACCTGACCTCGATGGTATCGGGCCCCACAACAACGCTGATGCTGGCCGACCAGGGGGCTGACATCATTAAGGTGGAAAATCCAAATGGGGGCGATCATACCCGCGCCGTTTCCACCAAGCGCAACGGCCTGTCGGCTTCCTTTGTCAACAATAACCGCAACAAGCGGTCGCTGACCCTGAACCTGAAAAACCCTCGTGCTGTTGAAATCTTTAAACGCCTGGCGCGCGACGCCGATATCGTGGTGCAGAATTTCCGCCCCGGCGTGGCCGACCGCATTGGCGTTGGCTATGAGGCCCTGAAAGAGGCCAATCCCGCATTGATCTACGTATCCATTGCTGGCTTCGGAGACAGCGGCCCCTATGCCCAGAAACCAGTCTACGATCCTCTGGTTCAGGCGCTGTCCGGACTGACCACCGTGCAGGGTGGCGCAGATGAACACCGGCCGCGACTGGTGCGCACGATCCTGCCCGACAAATTAACCGGCTATGCCGCCAGCCAGGCGGTAACTGCCGCTCTCTTCCACCGCGAACGCACCGGCGGCAAACAGGATGGCGAAGGCCAGCACATCAAATTGTCGATGTTCGACACGGTTGTATCCTTTCTGTGGGGCTCCGACATGGGCGCCCACACATTTGTCGGCGACGAACTGCCCCGCGAAACGGCGCAGAGCTTTATCGATCTGATCTATGAAACCCAGAAGGGCTACATATCCGTCGCCGTGCAATCGAATAAGGAATGGGAGGGGCTTTGCCGGGCGTTCAACAAACCTGAATGGCTCGAAGATCCCCATTTCGCCACCGCCGCCCTGCGCGGCAAGAACATTGATATGCGGCTACAGATGACCCAGGACGTGCTGCTAACCGACACGGCTGAAAACTGGCAGAAGCGACTGGAAGCCGAAGACGTGCCCTGCGCCCCGGTGCTGACTCGCACCGAGGTCATCCGCCATCCACAAACCCTCGCCAATGACACGGTCACTGAAATCGACCACCCCATCGCCGGACGCCTGCGCCAGGCACGACCGGCGCCGCGATTCTCCCAAACCCCCACCAGCTTCCGCCTGCCAGCGCCGGTTCTGGGTGCTGACAGCCATCAG
Source organism: Rhizobiaceae bacterium (assembly GCA_039977975.1). GTDB lineage: Bacteria > Pseudomonadota > Alphaproteobacteria > Rhizobiales > Rhizobiaceae > Pseudahrensia. Next base: position 212,627 of record JBDWCD010000012.1, on the reverse strand, counting down.
ATTTTGGGCCATATCGGCTTCAGCGACGACGAGATCGAACAAATGGCCGAAGCGGGAATTACCAGCTTGGGCAGCCACGGAAAGGCCCATTCATGATCGACTTTTATTACTGGCCAACCCCCAATGGCTGGAAGGTTTCCATTCTGCTGGAAGAACTCGGCGCTGATTACACAACCCACATGGTCAATATCAGCAAGGGTGATCAGTTCAAACCGGAATTTCTTAAAATCAGCCCCAACAATCGCATGCCAGCCATAGTCGACCGCGGCGGCGGCGGCGGCGGCGAACCTGTCGCCATTTTCGAGTCCGGCGCCATCATGATTTATCTGGCCGAAAAGTTTGGTCAGTTCATGCCCACCGATCCTCTCGGTCGCAAGGAAATCCATGAATGGCTTTTCTGGCAGACTGGCAATCAGGGGCCGATGATGGGCCAGCACAGCCACTTCTTTAACTACGCGCCCGATGAGGAACGCCAGGGCTATGGTCGCAAACGTTACGAGGCCGAATCCATGCGTTGCCTGTCTGTTTTGGACAAAAGGCTGGAAGGACGGGACTGGCTTGTCGGCGACGCCTATTCGATTGCCGACATGATCTGTTTTCCCTGGGCATTGATCGCCAAGGCGATGGATCTGCCGCTGGATGATTATCCCCACCTGACCCGATGGCGACAGGCCGTAAAAGAAAGGCCTGCCGTTCAGCGCGGCGTGGCGCTCGGCAAACAGGACCGCCGTCAGAAACCACCAACTGAAGAGGAGCGCAAAATCCTCTTTGGCCAGAAAGGATGACGGCAGCGAGAGTCTTTGCAGGTCACACCCAATGACCACGCGGGCATTCGGTGCCAGACATGTCGGCGTATTTGCGGTCCTGTCCTGCTATACAGCAGCACTGTATTTTCTGGTGCCCACCTTCAATCCGGACATATTGCAACCGGGCATTGGCAACCTGGCAAGCTACGCCACGATCACCTATGTGATGGGCGCCTGCAGTGCCTATTTTTCCCGCATCTTTTACGTCTCGAATGTCGGTTTCCGCTTTGAACTGATTGCCGGCCTGGTCGTCGTTGTCGCCTGCTTTCTTCTTATCGGTCCGCCGCTGGCCCCAACGATCGCCGCCGGCTAGACCCTTTCAGGTTTAGTCCTTCAGCAGATCTGCACTTTCCGGCACCGGCGCAACGGGCGCACCCGTGTCGAAAAAGGTAACCAGATTTTCCACCACCAGGTCAGACATCGCCTGCCGTGTCTCCTGCGTTGCGCTGGCCACATGCGGTGTCAGCACCACATTGTTCATGTCAAACAAGGCTTCCGGCACTTGCGGTTCCTTTTCGAAAACATCCAGCCCGGCAGAACCAAGCCGCCCATCCTGCAACGCCGCCACCATTTCGGCTTCATCAACCACGGTACCGCGCGCCACATTGATCAGCGTACCTTCAGGTCCCAAAGCCTCGATCACCTGTTTGCTGATCAGCTTATTGGTGGCAGGTCCGCCGGGAGTGATGGCAATCAGCACATCACAATCTGATGCCATATCGATCAGGCTGCCATAATAGGGATAGGCAACACCGGGCTTTTCATTGCGCGAATGATAAACAACTTCACAATTGAAAACGGACAACTTATGGGCAATTGCTTCGCCAATCCGGCCAAGGCCGACAATGCCGACTTTCTTGCCAGCGATTGAACGGGTCAGTGGCGCATTGCCTTCTTTCACCCAGCGGCCATCACGCAAATATTGGTTCTGCTCAATCAGGCGCCGTTGGGTCGCCAGCAACAGCATGATAGTCGTATTGGCCACATCGTCGTTGAGCACGTTTGGCGTGTGGGAAACCACCACGCCGCGGGAGGCCGCGTGGTCGGCGGCAACACCGTCATAGCCAACACCGAAACTTGAAACCAGTTTCAGATTTGGCATTCGGTCAATGACTTCTGCCGGGGCCCAACCATGGGTGGCAAAACCTTCGACATTGGCCAGAGCCTCATCGCTCATCTGCGCCAGTTCATCAGCATTTTGCGCGTGGATAACATCAAATTTCTCTTTCAGATCTTTCAGAACGGAAGGAAAAAAAGTTCCCACAACCAGCACTTCAGTTGTCATGCAATAAATTCCTAATTGGCGGTACAGATCGGTCTCTCATAGAACCTTTCTCGGCGAATTGGAACCACTGGTGGCGGGGCAAAAAGGCTTCAACTCAATTGTATTGGCGCGTGGCTAAGATATCCGCTATGGCAGTTTGATAACTGACCCCTGCGAGCCGTTCCCCCATGACCAGCCATACAATCACACCTCAATCCAGGCCTCATTTCTCAAACCTGCTGCAAAAATGTGCACCCCTGGCTCCATTGCGCACAGCTGTCATCTGTCCGGAAGAAAAAACCGCCCTGGAAGGGGCGCTTGAGGCCCGTGACGAGGGGTTGATCACGCCGATATTGGTGGGCAATTCCGCAAAGATCAAGCAAGTCGCCGACGCCAACGGATTGGATATTTCAGGGCTCCAGATCGCCGACGCCGAAGGGGAACAGGCATCAGCTCATCGCGGTGTTGATTTGGTGGTTGATGGCACCGCCCAGGCGCTGATGAAGGGGCATATCCATTCCGACACCTATCTGGCCGCCGTTATTCGCAAGGAAAACGGCCTGCGCACCGATCAGCGCACCAGCCATTGCTTTGTCATGGACATTCCCGATTGGCCCAAAGCGGTGATCATCACTGATGCAGCATTGAATGTCGCCCCGGAAACCAAACACAAGATTTCCATCACCCAAAACGCCCTGCATCTGGCACGCGCAATTGGCATTGATGAACCTAAAGCAGCGATCATGTCTGCCGTGGAAAGTCCCAATCCCGGCATCACCTCATCAATGGAAGCTGCCGAAATTGCCAAACAGACCTTTGATGGCGGCCTGGTGGATGGCCCCTTTGCCCTCGACAACGCCGTCAGCAAACGGGCCGCCGAGTTGAAGGGCATTACATCTCCCGTCGCCGGAGAAGCCGACATATTGGTGATGCCAACAATCGAGGCCGGCAATATCCTGTTTAAGGGGCTTGTCTATATGGCCAAGGCAGAAACAGCCGGACTGGTGGTCGGCGCAGCTGCCCCGGTGATCCTGACCAGCCGTGCCGACAGCAGCGAAGCCCGCATTGCCAGCTGTGCGCTGGGCGTGCTCTACGCCGATTATCTGTCCAATCGCTGATTGCTGGCCGCTTTTACCGCGGCATGCGCCGCTGAAATAATGCCAGGACAATCAGCAGCCATCCCAGCGCGCCACGACTGTGATAGGAAAGATTATGCCTTTCCTGGAAAGATAACTGCTTGAACAAATCAGACGCGGTGGGCGGTGAGCCGATGACAATTTGCCAGGGCAAGTCACCAATCAGAAGCTGGTAATAGGCATAATAAATCTGTGGTGACAGCCAGACAAAGGCGAAGAACAGAACCAGGGCCAGTGACAGACGCCAGACCAGATATTGTCCCCTCGACAGACGCAGAAACAAGGCCAGCGTCAGGCCACCCAGCAATGCTGACAGAGCAACCAGCCCCAACCGGCCGGTCATTGTAAGGGTGAAAAAGGAGTCTTCAGCATACATGGTTCTGCAGTGAGCTATAAGCGGCGGCGGCGACAGCGAGAGCGGCGAGGACGGCGATCATCAAAAATCACTCAATGTCAGACCATCATGATAGTCTTGACCCTCAACTTCCTTGATAATTGCCTGTCCGCACATCACCCGTCCTTTGGTCGGATCGAACGTCAAAGAGGCGCTGCCGGACAATTCCCAACCATTCGACAGGGCTTTTGAAATGCGGTGGCAAAACGCATCGTCGTCGGGTCCGGTGATCATTCTGTAAAGTTTCATCCAAGGAATCCTTCTGGGCTATTGGCGACGGGACATATGTCGTGTAAATCACCGCCAACCGAGCAAGACAAGAGTTGCCCACATGGATAAGTTCACCCAGTTAACAGGCGTTGCCGCCCCCTTGCCAATCGTCAATGTCGATACCGACATGATTATTCCCAAGGATTATTTGAAAACCATTAAGCGCACCGGCCTGGCGGAAGGTCTGTTTGCCGAAATGCGCCTGAACGAAGATGGCAGCGAGAATCCTGATTTCGTGCTCAACAAACCTGCCTACCGCGAAGCCACCATCCTGGTGGCCGGCGACAACTTTGGCTGCGGTTCATCGCGCGAACACGCGCCCTGGGCGCTGCTCGACCGGGGCATTCGCTGTGTCATCTCCACCAGCTTTGCCGACATTTTCTACAACAATTGCTTCAAGAACGGCATCCTGCCGGTCAAGGTCAGCCCTGAAGAGCTGGACGCGCTGATGGACGACGCCAATCGCGGGTCAAACGCGGTTCTGACCGTCGATCTGGAAAATCAGACCATCACCGGCCCTGACGGCGGCAGCATTAGTTTCGATATCGATGAGTTTAAAAAACACTGCCTGATCAACGGTCTCGACGATATCGGCCTGACGATGGAAAAGGCCGGGTCTATCGACACCTATGAAAGCAAGCTGGAAGAAAACCGTCCCTGGGTCTAAGCGCCCGCCACTGGGAACTTCTCCCTACATCTTACTTGGCAAAGACGCCAATGATCGGCCCCAGCTGACGCCAGCCGCCGCGCCTGAATTCCTTTGTCCTGATGGCACTCACCGTGCCGTCAAGATAAAGCGCATTGGGTGTTTTCAGCCGCTCCTGGAACAATTTGCCAAAATCCCAAAACGATACCGAGCGCTTTGACATGGCGAAGTGGATCATCTTGCCGTCCTTCGACACGCCCACCCCGTTGCGGATTTTCAGACTGTCGGAATCCTTCAAAAAACGGTGATGTAACTTGCCATCAATCACCAGCATCGGGCCGGATTGGGTGGCAAAATCGGGCTTCAGCTTTCTGCCAATAAACTTCTTCGTTTCGGTCACGCCCACCTGGTCGCCCTTGACCCAGAAAACCCCATTTGGCAGCAGGTGAAAATTGCCAAAACCACCTTTGGTCGAAATCCTCTTGCGCCTTGTGCCGTTCTCCACATAGAGCCCGACGGCGCCGAGATCATCGTGATACATGCCGCCATTCATCAACATCAGCACCGGTTCATCAAGCGCATCCTGCAGCCGGGACAGGCGCGCATAGGGCCTGCCCTGCGCGTCGTTGAGATAGAGCCGCACTGATACATCTGTGGTGGCATAGCTGCAGACAATATGCTGTGTTCCCGCATGCGGGATTTCCCGACAGGCATCATCGGGGCAGATGCCAAGCAGGTTGCAAAACAGGGAAAACAAAAAATCCCAAAAAGCGCTCAACCGCCAATCTCCCTACCAAACTGCACAATTCTGTGGCCAGCATTGACCCTGCGGCTCGGGATTTCTATCTCTTGAGTGACGCAAAACCGTCAATCTTTGATCCAGCATAGACAATCCCGCCCGATGTGACGATAAATCCACGGCATTTTCTTGACGCAAAGCCCCTTGGTGGCGCATATCCTGTTGCAAATTACGGCCAGCCCACGGGGCTCGGAAAGGAATGACTGAACATGGCACGCACGCTTTACGACAAAATCTGGGATGACCATCTGGTACATATGCAGGACGATGGAACCGGCCTGCTCTATATCGACCGCCATCTCGTCCATGAAGTGACCAGCCCACAGGCTTTCGAAGGACTGCGCATGACCAACCGCAAGGTCCGCGCACCGGAAAAAACCCTCGCCGTGGTCGACCACAATATTCCGACCACCAATCGCGCCGGTGGCATTGAGAACGAAGAAAGCCGCATCCAGGTTGAAGCATTGGCCTCCAATGCCGCAGAATTTGGCGTCGAGTATTTCTCCGAGACCGACAACCGCCAGGGCATCGTGCACATCATTGGCCCGGAACAGGGCTTTACCCTGCCCGGCATGACCATTGTTTGCGGCGATAGCCATACCTCAACCCATGGCGCTTTCGGGGCTCTGGCCCACGGCATCGGCACTTCCGAGGTGGAACACGTTCTGGCCACCCAGACGCTGATCCAGAAGAAAGCCAAGAACATGAAAGTCGAGGTCACCGGTGACCTCAACGGCGGGGTGACTGCCAAGGACATCATTTTGGCGATTATCGGTGAAATCGGCACGGCCGGCGGCACCGGCTATGTCATCGAATTCTGCGGCTCGGCCATTGAGGCCCTGTCGATGGAAGGTCGCATGACCGTCTGCAACATGACCATTGAAGGCGGCGCCCGGGCTGGCCTGATCGCTCCGGATGAAAAGACTTTCGAATATATTAAAGGCCGTCCGAAAGCCCCAAGCAGTGACGACTGGGACAAGGCGATGGCCTATTGGCAGACCTTGAAAACCGATGATGGTGCGGAGTTCGACAAGGTCGTCACCATCGATGCCAACAACCTGACCCCGATTGTTTCATGGGGCTCGTCTCCAGAAGACGTCATTGCAGTCACAGGCGCGGTGCCGGATCCGGCAAAAATCGAAGACGAGAACAAGCGTGCGTCCAAACAGCGGGCGCTGGACTATATGGGCCTGGAGCCTGGCACAAAGATCACCGATATCAAGATCGACCGTGTCTGGATCGGATCCTGCACCAATGGCCGCATCGAAGACCTGCGGGCGGCGGCAGCCGTATTGGAAGGCAAAAAAATCGCTGACTCTGTCTCCGCAATGATCGTGCCCGGTTCCGGTCTGGTGAAAGCTCAGGCCGAAGCAGAAGGTCTCGACAAGATCTTTCTTGAGGCCGGTGCTGAATGGCGTGAGCCGGGTTGCTCCATGTGCCTGGCGATGAACGATGACCGCCTGAAGCCGGAAGAGCGTTGCGCCTCGACCTCAAACCGCAACTTTGAAGGCCGTCAGGGCTTTAAGGGCCGCACCCATCTGGTCAGCCCTGCCATGGCGGCTGCGGCGGGTGTCGCTGGTCACTTTGTGGATGTCCGCGACATCTAAGTTGCACGCATCTGTCTAAGAATTGGAGAGCGCGTTGCCCGATGGCAGCGCGCTCTTTTTTATGCCAAGCCGCGTTTTTCGATCATCGCATCGACAGTCGGCATTTTGCCACGGAAGGTTTTATACGTGTCTTCCGGATCAACACTGCCTCCGGCGGAATAGATGTGATCGTGCAGGCGTTTGGCCAGCTCGCCGTCAAACGGGTCCTTGACCTCTTCAAAGGCGGCAAAAGCATCGGCGTCCAGCACCTCACTCCACATGTAGGAATAATAGCCGGCCGAATAGCCATCCCCGGAAAAGACATGGGCAAAGTGGGGCGTGCGGTGGCGCATGGTGATTGAATTCGGCATGCCAAGCCGCTCCAGCGCCGCTTTTTCGAAGGCAATGACATCTTCCACCGGCTCGTCATGGGATTTATGGAATTCCATATCAACCAGCGCCGAGGCGGTGAACTCGACCGCGCCAAATCCGGCATTGAAAGTCTGGGCGGCGAGCACCTTGTCGAGCAGGTCCTGCGGCATCACTTCGCCGGTATCTACATGACGGGCATGCTTGGTCAAGATCTCCGGCACCGTCAGCCAATGCTCATAGACCTGGCTCGGCAGCTCAACAAAGTCGCGCGCCACCGACGTGCCAGAAACGCTGGGATAGGTGACGTCGGACAGGATGCCGTGCAGGGCATGGCCGAATTCATGGAACAGGGTGCGGGCATCATCCATCGACAACAGGGTCGGCTGACCCTCCGGCGCCTTGGCGAAATTCATCACATTGACGATGATCGGAGTCTGGCTGTTCTTGCCGTCCAAGGTGGTCAATTTGTGCTGGCCCTGAAAGCCACTCATCCAGGCCCCGGAACGTTTTGAGGAACGGGCAAAATAATCGCCGATAAAGACGGCGCGGTGGGAGCCATCAGCATTGAGCACTTCAAAGACCCGCACATCGTCATGGTAGGTTTTAACCCCCGGCCGTTCTTCAACGGTAATGCCGAACAGTCGGTTGGCAACATCAAAGGCGGCGGCGATGATGTTGTCGAGAGCCAGATAAGGTTTCAATTCGGCTTCGTTGAAGGCGAATTTCCGGGTGCGCAGCTGTTCGGCATAGTGGCGCCAGTCCCACGGCGCAACATCGTGATTGTGGCCAGCTTCAGCGATCAGGGCGGCGAGCTCCTGCTCTTCTTCGGCGGCCTTGTCCTTGGCCTTGTCCCAGACCGTTTCCAACAGGTTGATCACCGCCTCCGGCCTCTTGGCCATCTGATCTTCCAGTTTGAAATCGGCAAAGCTGTTATAACCCAGCAGCGCGGCCTTTTCCTGGCGCAGGGCGACCGTCTCGCGCACCGTGTCGCGGTTATCGGTCTTACCGCCCCGCTCACCGCGGGCCGTCCAGGCTTCAAATGCCTGTTCGCGCAGGTCACGGCGTTCGGAGAAGGTCAGGAAGGGTTCAATGATCGACCGTGACAGGGTTACCGCATGTTTCCCTTCATGACCGCGCTCGGCAGCGGCGGCCTTCATAGCGTCGACGACAAAGTCAGGCAGGCCGACGAGATCACCATCTTCAACGATCAACGCCCAATCGGCCTCATCGGCCAGAATGTTTTGCGAGAACCCGGCACCGAGCTGGGCCAGCCGGGCATTGATTTCACCCAAACGCGCCTGGGCCTCTCCCTCCAGCGCCGCGCCACCGCGCACAAATGCCTTCCACTTGCGTTCCAGAACCCGGGTTTGCTCGGTATTCAAACCCAACTCTTCACGCCGCTGCCAGAGCGCGTCGATACGCTGGAACAGCTTGGCATTGGTTGTCGTTTCAGTGCTGTGTTTGGAGAGTTTAGGGGCAATCTCCCGCTCCAATCTGCGCAATGTGTCATTGCTGTGCGATCCGCTCAGATTCCAGAAGATGGCGCCGACCCGGGACAATTCTTCGCCCGCCAGTTCCAGCGCCTCAATGGTGTTTTCATAGCTTGGTGCATCTTCATTATCGGCAATAGCGTTGATGTCAGCACGATCGCTCTTCAATGCCTGTTCAAAACCCGCCTCATAATCTTCGCTGTTGATCAGATCAAAGCGCGGCAGACCCATCGCCCCAGACCAGTTGAAGATTTGATTGTTTGTGGAAGTCGCCATGATTTGGTTCCGATATGCGCTGGTTGACCTGTTGGGATGTAGGAACGGGTGGACAAATCTACAAGCATTTCACGCGCTTCGCATCTGGTAATTGGAGAAACTTTGCGTACATAGAAGCTATTCCAGCAAACCATCAGAAATTCCCATGCGCGACCGTATAGCTCAGTTCATCTCCACCCGCCGCTTTGAGTGGGCGATAATCATTCTGGTGGTGCTGAACGCACTGATCCTGGGGCTGGAAACCGCACCGCCGGTAATGGCCATTGCGGGACCGTTTCTTAAATTTCTCGACAGCATCATCCTGACGATTTTCGTCATCGAACTGTTGTTGCGCTTCTATGTACACCGCTGGGCCTTTTTCAAAAGCGGCTGGAGGGTGTTCGATCTGTTTGTGGTCGGCGTAGCCTTGATTCCAGCTTCAGCCGGTTTCTCGGTGCTGCGTGCTTTCCGGGTACTGCGTATCCTGCGCCTGCTCTCGGTCATTCCGTCGCTGAGAAAAGTGGTTACCGGACTCGTCACCGCCCTGCCCGGCATGGGCTCGATTGTCGTGCTGATGTTGCTGGTCTTTTATGTATTTTCCGTCATGGCAACCGGCCTATTTGGCAAGGCTTTCCCCGAATGGTTCGGCTCGCTTGGTGCTTCGTCCTATTCGCTGTTCCAGATCATGACCCTGGAAAGCTGGTCGATGGGAATCGTCCGCCCGGTGATGGAAGCATTCCCCTGGGCCTGGGCCTTTTTCATTCCCTTCATCATGTCGACCACCTTTACGGTGCTCAACCTGTTTATCGGTATCATCGTCTCGGCCATGCAGGCGGAGCATGAGCAGGACGCGGCCGACGACCGATCCCAACTGCATAAGGATCAGGCGGAAATTCTCGCAGAAGTGAAAGCGTTGCGGTCCGAGCTGGCTGAATTGCGGGCGCAGCCTGCCAAAGACTAGGCCGGTTTCAGCGTGTCGGGATCAATCCCGCCCATGCGACAGACCTCGACCCATTCATCCCGCTTCACAGGCTGAACTGACAGGCGCATGGAAGTCACCAATGACATGTCGGCAAGCTTCGGATTGGCCTTGATTTCTTTCAGAGTCACCGGGTTCGGCACATCTGCCAGGGCGCGGATGTGAACACAATCCCAGCGCTCATCATCGGTTGTTGAATCAGGTGCCGACAAGGCGCTGACTTCAGCAACACCGACAACATCCAGTCCTTCATTGGAATGGTAAAAAAACGCCCGGTCGCCAAGCTCCATCAGACGCATATTATTGCGGGCCTGATAATTGCGGATGCCGTCCCATTCCTCGCCGGCGGCGCCCTTGGCTTTTTGTTGATCCCAGGACCATTTGAAGGGTTCCGACTTGAACAACCAATATTGCATTTCAATTTCCTCGATTCGCCAATGGCGGGTGGGTTCTTTTCAGCCGATCAACCGCTGAGGGTCAAGCCAGCGCGAAACTGGTTCACACCTCTCCCTTAAGGGGGCGTTCCAGCAACAGTTTTACGGCTTGCGGCGGGGCAATTTTGCCAGCCAACACCGCAACAATGGCGGCAATGATTGGCACCTCGATGTTGTCCTGCTCGGCCAGCTTCAGCGCCATATCAGCGGTGTGCACACCTTCAGCCAACGGACGGTTTGTCAGATCTTCGCCAGTGGCCAGCGCTATGCCATAGGAGAAATTGCGCGATTGCGGGCTGGAACAAGACAAGACCAAATCACCGAGCCCGGACAGACCCACCAGTGTATCACTGCGGGCGCCCTGCGCTTTGGCCACCCGGCTCAATTCAGCAAAGCCTCTGGCAATTAAGGCGGCTTCGGCGCTGGCGCCAAGTTGCAACCCACGGGCAATGCCGACAGCCAGCGCCAGCACATTTTTCAAAGCACCACCAATTTCCACCCCCGCCAGATCATCGGTGGCGTAGATGCGAAATGTCGGACGTGACAGTCGGGCGGCGAGACTGGTGGCCAGTTCCATCGAGCCCGCCGCAAGGCTGACCGCCGTGGGCAGACCTTTGGCGACATCGCTGGCAAAGCTGGGGCCGGAAAGCGCTGCAACGGAATCATGGCCGAACGCCTCTGCGGCAAGTTGATGCAGCATCTTGCCACTGGTTCGATCAATGCCCTTGGCGCAAAGCACGATCGTCGCACCAGGTGCCAATAGGGGTTTGACGAGCGGTGTCAGTTGGCCAAAGGACTGGGCCGGTGTCACGCAGAGAATCGTTTCCGCTGCGCAGGCCTGTGCCAATTCGGTAGTCGCGACAAGATTTTCCGAAAGCGCAATGTCACCGAGATAGCCAGCGTTACGATGGTCACGGTTGATTGCCCCGACCACATCTGCATCACGCCCCCAAAGCAGAACGGGCTCGCTATCATTGCTCGCATGTCCACCCGCGAGCATCGTGGCCAGCGCGGTGCCCCAGGCGCCTGATCCCAAAACGGCGAGGCTCATCTGCGATCCTTAATGTGCGGTGCGGTGGTCAAGTCAGGTTGATCCATGGATTGAAAATTACCAGAGCAATCAGGTTCGGCCAACCATGCATTCAACTTTAGCACCATTATACGGGGAAGATTGGCGCTTCGACTGGACGTTTCGCCGTTGACGCGCCATGAAGTGGCATCCTCCCAATGCTGACTCAGAGCCCTATTCCATGGCGATCTCCTCCCGTTCCATCACCGCCCCCGATCAGGTCAAAATCAAACGTGCTCTCCTGTCCGTTTTCGACAAAACCGGATTGATCGACCTGGCCACCGCCTTGCGCGATCAGGGTGTGACCCTGCTGTCGACCGGCGGCACCTCCCGTGCCCTGAAAGAGGCGGGTTTCGATGTAACCGATGTTTCCGATGTCACCGGCTTTCCTGAAATCATGGATGGTCGGGTCAAGACCTTGCACCCCTCCGTCCACGGTGGCCTGCTGGCAATCCGTGATGCCGACGATCACGTGGCATCCATGAAGGAACATGGCATTGACGCCATAGACCTGCTGGTGGTCAATCTCTATCCCTTTGAACAGGTGATGAAGAGCGGCGCCGCCGATGATGCGATTGTCGAAAATATCGATATCGGTGGCCCGGCAATGTTGCGAGCCGCAGCAAAGAACCACGCCTATGTCAGCGTGCTGACCAGCCCCGACGACTATGCGGCCTTTATCGAAGATCTCGCCGGCAATGGTGGCGCCTCCACCTATGCCATGCGCAAGCAACTGGCCCAGGCAACTTTTGCCCGAACCGCAGCATATGATTCGGCCATCTCCAACTGGATGGCCCAGGCCTTTGCCGTGGAGACGCCGGCCAATCGCAGCATTGGTGGCAGCCTGATGCAGGTCATGCGCTATGGCGAAAATCCGCATCAAAATGCAGCGCTCTATGCCACGCCTGAAGTGCGCCCCGGCGTCGCCCATGCAACCCAGATCCAGGGCAAGCAACTTTCCTATAACAATATCAACGACACCGATGCTGCTTTTGAACTGGCCAGTGAGTTTGACCCGGCGGCCAGTGCGGCAGTCGCCATCATCAAACATGCCAACCCCTGCGGCGTTGCCACCGCGCCAACACTGGCGGAGGCCTATCAGGCCGCCCTATCCTGTGATCCTGTTTCTGCCTTTGGCGGCATCATCGCTATGAACCAGACACTCGATGGGGAAGCCGCAAAAGCCATGGTTGAAATATTCACCGAGGTCATCATTGCGCCCAATGCGACGGAAGAAGCCAAAGCTGTGCTCGCTGCGAAAAAGAACCTGCGCCTGTTGCTGACAGGTGAATTGGCCGACCCGCGCGCGACAGGCCTGGCCATCAAGACCGTCGCCGGTGGCTTGCTGGTGCAAGAAAGTGACCGAGGCAATATCGACGATGTGGAATTGAAGATCGTCACCAAGCGCCAGCCGAGCGACGCTGAAATGGCCGATATGCGCCTGGCATTCCGGATCGCCAAACACGTTAAGTCAAACGCCATTATCTATGTCAAAGACGGTGCCACCGTTGGCATTGGGGCGGGGCAGATGAGCCGGGTTGATTCCTCCCGCATTGCCGCCCGCAAGGCTCAGGATGCCGCCGATGCGGCGGGCTGGGCACAGCCAAAAACCATCGGCTCGGTCGTCGCCTCTGATGCTTTCTTCCCCTTTGCCGACGGTCTGTTGTCAGCAGCCGAAGCCGGCGCAACTGCCGTCATTCAGCCGGGCGGATCGATGCGCGATGACGACGTCATTGCCGCTGCAGATGAAGCCGGTCTGGCCATGGTATTCACCGGCATGCGGCATTTCAGGCACTAATTGTTTTCAGGCTTCTGCTCTTTCACCAGAGGCAGCAGGAACAGGGCCAGCAGGAAAAGCACGATCAGCGGGGCAACACCGACCCGCTGACTGCCGCTGATATCGGTAATGATGGCAATCAGCATAGGCGCCAGAAAGGCGGTAGCCTTGCCCGACAGGGCATAAAGACCAAAGGCCTCGGTCATCCGGCCCGGCTCTGCCTGGTCGACCATCAAGGTGCGGGATGCCGCCTGCACCGCACCACCGGCGGCACCAATCAAGCCGCCACAAATGTAGAAAACATAATCGGGAATGGCCGAACCTTCCGCCACAGGTATGAAGAGCGCGTGCGTTGGGTCGGTGGTTATCACTGTCAGGCTGGCAAGTATTAGGACGATAACGCTGGTGGTCACCACAAATTTCGGACCCAGTTTCGAGTCCAGTCGCCCGCCAAAATAGGCGCCGGCAACGCCGGTGATATTGGCGAGAATTCCAAAGACGCCGACCTGCACGATTGACCAGTTCAATACGCCGACCGCATAGATGCCGCCAAATGTATAAAGGCCGTTCAGCGCATCCCGATAGATCATCGAGGACCCGAGATAGGCGAACAGGGAGGTATTCTGCGGCAGACGCTTGATTGTTGTGACCAGATCACCAATGCCCTTGGATACCGCCCCTGTAATTTTTGGACCGCGATTGATGTCCGGGGTAAACAGGAACAGCGGAATGATAAAGATCAGGAACCAGATGGCCGTCAGTGGCCCGGTGGCCCGTTCTCCCTCTTTCAACGTCGCATCAATTCCGAACAACGGTTGTAACCCCAGAAGGGTCAGCCCCTCATCATTGCTGGCCATGGTGGCCAATACGATGATCAGGGTCAGCAAACCGGCGACATAGCCAAGCGCCCAGGCGTTGCCGGACAAGCGTCCGAGTTTTTCCCGCGGCACCAGATCCGGCATCATCGCATTGTTGAATACGGCAGCAAATTCAAACCCCAGCATGGCGATTCCGAAAGCTGCCAATACCAGCACAACCGACGTTCCCTGCGCCGTATTCGGCACCGCCCACCACAGACCAACAGAACCAATGATGGCGAGTACGGCAAAACCGGCAATCCATGGCTTGCGGGGGCCTGTGGCATCGGCAATGGAACCAAGAACCGGAGAGCACAGGGCAATGACAATTCCGGCAATGGCTGCCGCATATCCCCATTGGGCCTGTCCGGTCACTGCATCGGCGGCAACGTAGGAGGTAAAATAGGGAGCAAAAATAAAGGTGAGAATGAGGGTGTGGAAAGGTTGGGCGGCCCAGTCAAACAGCATCCAGCCCCAAATACCCTTTTTGGAAACCGGCGCTGCCGCCTCTGCTCTATCGCTCATTCCCGCCATTCCTCGCAATTATCATTCCGCTGCAACGGACCATTCCATGACGACCGCGCAAACACCAGTGCAGGTTTAATCGAAGTTTAGAGGGTCAATTGCATCAGCACGATATCAAGCCATTGATTGTGCTTGTATCCGACGCCGGTCAGACGGCCCGATGTGGCAAAACCCAGCCGGTGATGAAGCTGAACCGAAGCAACTTCCTGCAAATTGGCGTCCCCCTGGCAGGCAGCAATGGCGATCATCTGCCGGTATTGGCGGGCACGGCATTGCTCGATCAGTGAGTCCAGCAACCTGCTGGCCACCCCCTGACGCCAGAATTTCGGCGCCACATAAACGGTGCTCTCGACTGTCTTGCTGTAGGCCGGACGGGGGCGATAGGAACTGGCGTAACAATAGCCGGCAATTTCACCATCCAACTCTGCGACGAGATATGGATAACCTGCATCGATCAGGGCAGCCATTCGGCTGGTCATTTCCGCAACCGATGGCGGCTGATGTTCGAAACTGACAAATTCCTCCACCACCGAGCGTCCATAGATTTCGGTAATGGCGGGAATGTCGTCCGGTCTGGCCTGGCGTATCTGCATTGGTCTCACAAAAAAGGGCGCTCCGATTGGAACGCCCTTTAATTCTTCATCCTGAACCGTGATTATTCGCGGTTGCCGAGGAAGCTGAGCAGGAACATGAACATGTTGACGAAGTTCAGATACAGGCTCAATGCGCCCATGATCGAAGACTTCGCCAATGCCTGTGCATTGCCGGCATAGACGTCATATTCGTGCTTCAACCGCTGCGTGTCGTAGGCGGTCAGACCGGCAAAGATCAGAACGCCGATGACGTTAACGGCAAATGCCAGAGCACCTGACTGCAGGAAGATATTGACGATTGACGCTATGATCAGGCCGAACAGACCCATCAGCAGGAATGACCCCATGCCCGAAAGGCTGCGCTTGGTGGTGTAACCGTAGAGGCTCAGCGCAGCAAAGGAAGCGGCGGTCACGAAGAAAGTCTGCACAATGCTTGGAACGTTGTAGACCATGAAGATCCACGACATCGAAATGCCCATCACGGCGGCGAAGGCATAAAATGTGCCCATGGCTGCCGTTTTCGACAATTTGTTGATGCCGAAGGAAATGACCAGCACGAATGCCAGCGGGGCAATCATAAGCACCCATTTCAGCGGGCTGTTATACAGAGCATTGGCAACAGCTGGGTTGTTTGATGCCCAGGTGGCCATGCCGAAGGCTGCAACGCCGGTCAAACCGATCGCTGTTGCCATATAATTGTAGATGCCCAGCATATAGCTGCGCAGACCCTCGTCGATATCGGCCCGTGACTGGGTACCAGCGCGGGTTTGTATTTGATCTCGATAGTCAGCCATATTGATCCCTTTTGAGTTCATTGCTGGGGTTCCAGCGGTCGACAAAAATCACCGGACAGCACTATTGCTTCCGACTTTGATGCTAATATGAGGATATTTGCCTCATCTTTCAAGACCCAATGCTGCGACGATATGTACCGGCAGTGCGGCACGCGGCTGATGGTTAACAGTTTGTAAACACTTACAGTTCCCGCAATACAGGGGCAGCTTTCTGGCCCAGAACCCGCCAAGTGCCAATCAAACCGAATCCAACCGTAAACACCAGCGCCGCCACCACGGTTGCCACCGCAACTTCCGGCATCAGCGTAAAAGTGAAGCCCATGATACCATTGATCACAAACCATGACGCCAGACCGCCGGCCAATAGCGCGAACAAGGCCGTGGCGAGGCCCAACAGGGCATATTCAATGACAAAGGCTGAAATCAGTGTATTGCGCGTCGCTCCCAGGGTTTTCAGCACCACCGCATCGTGGATACGCGCCCGGTTGCCCGCTGCCAGCGCACCGCCGAGAACCAGTATCGACGCGGCCAGCGCCAACAGCGCAGCGGCACGAATCGCCGTTGCCAACTGACCGATCAGGCCATTGACCGCATTAAGCGCGTCCCGCACCCGCACGGTTGTGACAGTTGGATATTGGCTTGTCACGGCCTTCAATATCTCACCGTCCCGCTTCACCTGTTCGGCAGTTTCCTCACCATCAAGCGACGTTTTTTCGCCCGCCCGCAGGGTAGCCAGATGGGCATGGGGCGCACCGGCAAATGTATTTGGCGAAAACACCATGACAAAGTTCATCGACATGGACTGCCATTCCACATTGCGCAGGTTCGACACCCGAGCACTGATTTTGCGACCGAGCACATTGACGACAATCACGTCACCGACCTTCACGCCGACTTCGTCGGCTTCTTCTGCGGTAAATGACAGCAGGTTTTCACCGCTGTGATCCTTATCCCACCACTCACCATCTTCCAGCGTGGCATTGGGCGGCAGTTCGGCTGAATAGGTAATGCCCCGGTCGCCGCGCAATACCCAGCGTCCCCCCTCTTTCGGGGTAATCTTGGCCGAAGGAACATCGTTGATCGACACGATGCGTCCCCGCAGCATGGGCAGGGTCTGGACTTCGCCTTCGGGCGCAAGCTCGTTCAGCGTTGTTTTGAAGGGCTCAAATTCGTTTGATTGAATGTCGACGAAGAAGAAGTCAGGCGCTTTTTCAGGAATGTTTGACGAAATCTGATTGCGCAGATTGGTATCGATCAGCGCCAGTGCAACCAGCAATGCCAGACCCAGTCCCAGCGAAAGCACCACCGAAGGTGTCAGCGCTCCGGGCCGGTGAATGTTGCCAATCGCCAGTCGCAAGGGCGTTGAACGCACCTGCGGGTACCGTCGGGCAATCCACTGGATCGCCATCGACACACCCCGCAGCAAAACAAATGACGCTGCAATGCCACCAACGAATGTGAAAGCGATGCGGCGATCACCGGCCTGGAATATCGCCAATGCGACCAGTGCCAGCACAACGATTGCGGTTGCGATCACATAAACCGCCCGCGGCCAGGGTGCATCATCGCGTGCCGCGTTGCGGAACAGAGCTGTGGCCGGAATGTCCCGGGCCTGACCCAGAGGCCAAAGAGCAAAAGCCAGTGCCGTCAACAAGCCGTAAGCAATGGCCGTCAGCAAGGCGGCCGGATGGAACACAGCAGCCGATCCGACAGGCAAAATGTCAGCAAGCACCGATTTGGCGATTATCGGCAGCAGGGCACCCACCAGCAGGCCCAGAATGACCCCCACCAGCGCCAACAGAAGAATTTGTATGAGGTAAACGGAAAACACAAAATAGGCCGGAGCGCCAAGGCTTTTGAACGACGCAATCACGTGGCTCTTAGTGTCCAGAAAGGCCCGAACCGCATTTGCGACGCCTACTCCGCCGACGATTAGCGCCGTCAGTCCAACCAGTGTCAGGAATTGGGAAAAACGTTCAACATTGCGGGTCAGCGAAGGCGCGGCATTGACGCGCGAGCGGATGCGCCATCCAGCGTCAGGAAATTTCTCCTTGGCCTCTGCGATCACCGCCTTGAGATTATTGTCGCTGCTGTCAGTCAGGTTCAGCCGTGTTGTCCAGCGGATCAGTGAGCCGGGTTGCACCAGATTTGTCTTTTCAAGCGTCGCCAGGCTCATGATCACCTTTGGACCAAAGGAAATGCCTTCTGATACTCTGTCGGGCTCCTCTTCAACCGTACCGGAAATGGTCAGTTCAGCAGAACCAACCTTGATGCTCTGACCAACTTCCAGACCAAGGCGACTCAGCAGAACCGGGTCGACGACCACCGTATCTGAACTGAATGCCTTGGCTGGCTGTGTTTTTAGTTCGCCTTCCAGTGGCCATTGACCGTCAACTGCTTTCAGTTCGATCAGCGACTGATCGGAGCCATCGGGAAGCCGGGCCATCGCCCGCATGGTCACTGCCTCCGACATCTGCCCCTGAGCAGATATCCAGATCTTCTCTTCATTGCTTACCTGCCGTTGCACGGTTCTGAAGGCGATATCGCCGCCGAGCAACAACTTGCCCTCTTGCGCAATACCAGAAGTGATCGAACGGGCGACAGAATTGACCCCTGAAATGGCGGCAACACCCAGGGCGATGCAAGCCAAAAAGACGTAGAAACCGGTGAGGCCACCGCGCAATTCTCGCAGCGCAAATCTGACAGCCAGCGACAGGCCCACCGGCTGTGCGGGTTTTTTACCGGACTCAATCGCGGCGGCGGTTGTGGACGCGACGCTCATGCCGCAGACTTCTTGCCGTTGGATGGTTTCGCAGCCGATTCAATCTCGCCGGCACGCACTCGCAGGGTCACGTCGCATTGGGCAGCAAGGCCCGGGTCATGGGTCACCAGCACCAGGGTCGTGCCGCGCTCACGCTGTTTGGCAAACAGCAATTCGGCTATCTGGGCACCGGTTTCATCGTCCAGATTGCCGGTCGGTTCATCGGCAACGAGAATCTTGGGGTCCGGTGCCAGGGCGCGGGCCATGGCAACACGTTGCTGTTCACCACCAGACATCTGGGCCGGATAATGGGTCAGACGTTCCCCCAGACCGACTGCCTGTAATTCACGCGTGGCCTTGTCGAAGGCGTTTGGGTCGCCGGCCAGTTCCAGCGGCACGGCAACATTCTCCAGCGCCGTCATATTGGGGATCAGGTGAAAGGACTGGAAGACAATTCCGATATTGCGTCCGCGGAAGGCGGCCAGCCCGTCTTCATCCAGTTTGGAAAAATCTTCGCCTGCCAACCGAACGTCACCGCTATCGACACGTTCCAACCCGGCCATCACCATCAGCAGGGTCGACTTTCCCGAACCCGACGGCCCGACCACGCCAATGCTGGCACCCTTTTCAACATCAAGGCTAATGCCGCGCAGAACATGCACCTGTGAAGCCCCTTCCCCAAGCGTTAGATGAATATCGTTGAGCGATATGACCGGTTCAGTGGAGGCATCTGACATTGAATTATCACCGTTTCTATATAGGTTCTGCCTGAGCAGAGGGGCTTAACCGAACCGCTGTGACCGAGGCCGTTTGGTGCAGGCGTACCGCCTGATATGGAATTCTAGCGAGGAATGTCAAAGTGCAACACATTAAATTTACGCAAGGTTTAATGCCGCGGGTGTGGAATTTGGCGATTCTGTCAGCTTTTTTTTTCGCGGTCTTCACAACAAATGAGGCACTTTCCACAGAAACCGACGAGGGGCCGACCATCGTTGTTCTGGGCGACAGTCTTGTAGCTGGCTATCAGCTGCCACCGGGCACCGGCTTTCCCGACCGATTGCAAGTTGCTCTCAATGACAATGGAGTCAGCGCCAGGATAGTCGGCGCCGGGGTATCCGGTGATACCACCAGTGGCGGATTGTCGCGGCTGGCCTGGTCGGTGCCGGACGACACCGATGCGGTGATATTGGAGCTCGGCGCCAATGACGCTCTGCGCGGCCTGCCGTCCAAGACCACAGCTGAAAATCTCGACAAGATGGTCAGCCAATTGCTCGAGCGAAATATCAAAGTGCTGCTGGTGGGCACATTGGCGCCGCCGAATATGGGAGAGGATTACGCCGCTGCCTTCAATCCGATCTACGGCAAGCTGGCGGAGCAATATGACATTCCACTCTATCCTTTTTTTCTCGACGGCGTCATCACCGTTGAAGGCATGACGCTTGCCGATGGCATGCATCCCAGCGAAGCGGGCGTCGACGTGATGGTTGAAAAAATCCTGCCCTTGGTGGAACGATTGATAGAGGAACTCCGCCCGACACCGTAAGGCGGTCAGGCCGGAACCGCGCTGCCGTCATAGGCCAATACCTGGCCCGAGTGCTGGGCGGTCACCCCGTCAATCACCCTCAACATCTTCAATGTGGAATCTTGTGCTGTGAACAATTTGTCAGCAGCCACATTTCGCTGAAACGGTTGCGACAGGCCGGTGTCGACCGTGCCCGGGTGTAGTCCAATGATCACACCATGTGGCCAGCGGCGCTGGTGTTCGATACTGGCTGTGCGCAACAACTGGTTGAGCCCGGCCTTGGCGGCACGATAGCCATACCAGCCACCAATTTGATTGTCTGAAATCGAGCCCACCCGTGCCGACAGGGCGGCAAATACCGATTTTTGCTGCTTCACCATCAGTGGCAAAAAGTGCTTTGCAACCAGCATTGGGCCAATCGCATTGACCAGATAGGCGCGGCTGAGGCTATCAGCATTCAGTTGACGCAGGCTCTTTTCGGGGGCGAATCCATCTTCGGCGTGCAGAAGACCTGTGGCGACAATCACTAGATCGACCGGACCATCACGCTTTACCAGCTCGGCAGCAGCAGCAATGGATTCAGGCTCGCCATAATCGAGTGCTCCGGCAATCAAGCGCTCGTTGCTGCGGGCAAGCCGACCGGATCGTGAAAATCCGTAGACTTTCTCAACACTGTCGCGGGCCAGCAAGTGGTCAACAAAGGCAGAGCCAATGCCGCCGGAAGCACCAATCACTAAACAGCGTTTCGGCGCCCAATTTGAATGATCAATCACCACTCGCCGCTCGCCGCTCGCCGTTCGTCGCCGCTACTAGGCCTCGAGCCGGACCAGCAGGTCCTTGGCATCAATCTGATCGCCGCGCTTAATGCAGATCTCCGCCACTTTGCCGTCGACTTCTGCATGCAGGGCGGTTTCCATCTTCATTGCTTCAATTGAGCAGATCACGTCGCCCGCGCTGACCTCATCGCCAACTTCCACCATGATGGTGGATATGACTCCGGGCATCGGTGCGCCGATCTGATTGGCATCGCCTTCATCGGCCTTTGCACGGGCGACAATTGCATCGCCTCCGCGCAACCGGTCCGGAACGCGGGCGCGGCGCGGCTGACCATTCAGTTCGAAGAACACGGTGACCATGCCCTGATCATCCATGTCGCCAAAGGCCAGACAGCGGATCACCAGCAATTTGCCTTTTTCGATTTCGACGCGGATCTCATCACCGGCTTCCATGCCGTAGAAATAGTTCGGCGTCGGCAGCGCGCCCATCGGACCATAGGCGGATTGCGCCAGCGCATAGTCGGTAAAGACCTTTGGATACATCAGGTAGGAGGCGAATTCCTGGTCATTGACCGCACGGCCAATGGTTTTTTCGACATCCTTGCGTTCTTTTTTCAGATTGGCCGGTTTGAGCAATTCGCCAACACGTTTCTTCAGCGGCTTCTTGCCCTTCAACACTTTCTTCTGGATCTTCGCCGGGAAGCCGTCAGCCGGTCGGCTGAGGTCGCCGCGCATCAGCGAGACAACAGAATCGGGAAAAGCGATGTCTTTTTTCGGATCCTCGACATCGGCCACGGTGAGATCCTGACTGACCATCATCAAGGCCATGTCACCAACCACTTTCGATGATGGCGTCACTTTTACAATATCACCGAACATCTTGTTGACGTCGGAATAGGTGCGGGCAACTTTTGTCCACTTGGTCTCCAGGCCGAGAGAGCGGGCCTGTTCCTTCAGATTGGTGTACTGGCCGCCCGGCATTTCGTGCAGATAGACTTCCGACGCCGGCGCCTTCACATCGCTTTCAAAGGCTGCATATTGGGCCCGTACCTGTTCCCAGTAGAGGGAAATTTCGCGGATCGCATCCGTATTGAGACCGGGGTCACGACGATTGCCCTTCAGGGCTTCAACGATGGAGCCGAGGCAAGGTTGCGAGGTGCCACCTGAGAAAGCGTCCATTGCCGCATCGACGGCGTCAACTCCCGCATCCACCGCAGCCAGCACGGTGGCGGCCGAAATACCCGATGTGTCATGGGTATGGAAATGGATCGGCAGATCAGTTTCCTGACGCAAGGTCTTGAACAGTTTGGTCGCCGCTGCTGGTTTCAGGAGTCCGGCCATGTCCTTGATGCAGATGATGTGGCATCCGGCCTTATCCAGTTCATGGGTCAGATCGACATAATATTTCAGGTCGTATTTTGGCCGCGATTCATCCAGCAGATCACCGGAATAGCAGATCGCACCTTCACACAATTTACCTGTTTCAAGAATCGCATCGATCGAGACGCGCATATTGTCGACCCAGTTGAGGCAGTCGAAAACGCGGAACAGATCAACGCCACCATTGGCGGCCTCGTGGATGAACTGGCGCACCACATTGTCGGGATAACCGGTATAGCCAACCCCGTTGGAACCCCGCACCAAAGCCTGCAGCAGCAGGTTTGGTGCCCGTTCCCGAATTTGTGCCAGACGCTGCCAAGGGTCTTCGGTGAGGAAGCGCATGGCGACGTCAAATGTCGCGCCGCCCCAGCATTCCAGCGACAACAGTTCCGGCAGGGCCTTGGAATAGGCTCCGGCTATCGCGGTGATATCGTGGGTGCGCATGCGGGTGGCCAACAGGGATTGATGACCGTCGCGCATAGTGGTGTCGGTCAACAATACCTTTTTCTGGCGCCGCATCCATTTTGAGAAGGCTTCGGGCCCATCTTTTTCAAGCCGCTGGCGGGTGCCCGGCTTGGCTTCATTTTCAAACCACGGCGCAATTGGTGCGGCAGCGGTTGCTTTGGGCCTGGCCCGGTCGCGGGCTTCGGGATGTCCATTGACCGACACATCGGCGAGATAGTTCAGCAGGCGTGTGGCGCGGTCACGGCGCTTCACCTTGTGGAACAGTTCCGGTGTCGTGTCGATGAACTTGGTGGTGTAGGTGTTGTTGCGGAAACTCTTGTGGGTGATGATGTTCTCAAGGAACGTCAGATTGGTCGCCACACCGCGAATACGGAATTCGCGCAGGGCGCGGTCCATACGGGCGATGGTTTCCTCAGGCGTCGGTGCCCATGCGGTGACCTTTTCCAACAGCGGATCGTAATAACGGGTGATCACCGCACCGGAATAGGCGGTGCCGCCATCAAGACGGATGCCAAAGCCGGTCGCGCCACGATAGGCGGTGATGCGGCCATAGTCGGGAATGAAATTCTGTTCGGGATCTTCGGTGGTGATCCGGCACTGCAGGGCGTGGCCGTTCAGCTCAATGTCTTTTTGCAGAGGAACACCGGATTTCTTGGTGCCTATCTTGTGACCGTCGATCAGGTGAATCTGGGCTTTGATGATATCAATACCGGTCACTTCCTCGGTGACCGTATGTTCCACCTGGACGCGCGGATTGACCTCGATGAAATAGAATTCCTCGGATTGGATATCCATCAGGAATTCGATTGTGCCGGCGCCAAGATAATTGGTCTTGTTGGCAATCTGCAGCGCATAGCCACATAATTCCTGGCGCTTTTCTTCGCTCAGATAGGGGGCCGGTGCCCGCTCAACCACTTTCTGGTTACGACGCTGGACGGAACAGTCACGCTCAAACAAATGCACAGCACTGCCCTGGCCGTCGCCGAGAACCTGCACTTCCACATGGCGGGCATGTTCGACCAGTTTCTCCAGATAGATTTCGTCCTTGCCGAAAGCGGCTGCCGCTTCGCGACGGGCTTCCAGTGCTTCGTTTTCAAGGTCCTCTTCCGAGCGGATGACGCGCATGCCGCGACCGCCACCACCCCAGGAGGCTTTCAGCATGATCGGATAGCCGATCTCGGCAGCCATTGCCTTGATCTTTTTCATGTCCTTCGGCAGCGGTTTGGTGGCGGGTACCACGGGCACGCCGGCTGATACGGCAAGATTGCGCGCTGCGACCTTGTTGCCGAGCGAACGCATGGTTTCGGCCTTTGGCCCGATAAAGGTAATGCCAGCTTCATGGCAGGCGTCGACAAATTCGGGACTTTCCGACAACAGGCCATAGCCTGGGTGAATGGCATCGGCCCCGGAGAGCTTGGCGACACGGATAACTTCTTCGATGGACAGATAGGATTCAATCGGTCCCATCGGCTTGGTAAGATGCGGGCCCGAGCCGATTTGATAGGCTTCATCGGCCTTAAACCGATGCAGGGCGAGCTTGTCTTCTTCGGCCCAGATGGCGACGGTTTTCAAGCCCAACTCATTGGCTGCGCGAAAGACACGGATTGCGATTTCAGAGCGATTGGCGACGAGTATTTTTTTTATGGCCATATGTCAGGAGGAGGTCCAAATTTCAGGAGGCCCGGACACTATAGAGTGCCGGGTTATTGATCGAAAGTGCGTGATAGTGCGGATAGCGAATTTCACGCCCAAATCACCTGTAGAATCAGCAAAAATTTTCCGCTGGTCCGCAGATCAGGCCTTAACCTGATCGAGCGGCAGATGAATGGTGTAATTTTCCCGGATCCAACTGTCCGTAGCATCGTCCAGATGATCGGGAAAGACTTCGCTTAAAACCTTGCGTTTGCGCTCAATCGCCAATTGCACGATATCCGGTTTGTCCAGTTCAGCCCATTCCTTGGGAGAGAAGCGGTTGGCGAGATCCGGGTAAAGATATTCGCGCTGCATCAGATCAAGCGTCTGGCCGTGACCTAAATAGTGTCCCGCCCCGCCCATACAGACATCACGCATGGAATCAACACTGAGCGTATTGTCGTTGACCTCAATGCCACGCACACAACGCAGCGCCTGTCCCAGCGCATCATTGTCGAGAAACAGGCTTTCCATACAAAAGCCCATCAGCGAGGCATGCATGCCCGCCGCTTCGTAGACCATGTTGGTGCCCGCCATGCCGGCCAGTACATAGGCGATGCCCTTTTCCCATCCGGCCTGGATGTCCGGCATTTTGGCATCACACATGCCGGCGGCTGATCCACCGGGCAGATTATAATAGTTGGCCATCTGGCCACAGGCCGCCGTCAGCAATGCCTGCTCGCCTGATCCGCCCGACATGGCACCGGTGCGCAGGTCGGAAACAAAAGGCCATGTTCCAAACAGGGCCGGATGTCCCGGCACCAGAGCGTTGACAAAAACCAGACCGGCAAGAACTTCAGCTGTTGCCTGAACAACTGCGCCGGCAATCGCCGCAGGTGCCGTGGCTCCTGCCTGACCAGCAGACAACAGCAAGACCGGCATGCCGCCATGGACACAGGCCTCAAGTACGTCTGTTGCATCGGACGCAAAGCGCAACGGTGGCACAACGAAACAGTTGGAGTTGGAAACGAAGGGGCGTTTGCGGAATTTTTCTTCACCGCCCGCCACCTTGTACAGCATCTTCAGCGCATCCGGCACATATTCGGCAAGCGTAAACGACGTGCCGATATGTTTGGTGGTCCCCTTCAGACAGGCATAGAGCGTATTCATGTCCAGCTCGTAGGGATCGACAATATCGCGGGCCACCATCGGTCGCTGGAAGAAATGGATATTGTCCAGGCCTTCAACAATGCGGGCCGCATCATAAAGATCCTGCAGGTAGCTTTCGCGGTATTCGTTCTTTTCCACATCGACCACGTGAACCGCCGCACCGGCAGTCCCGAAATGCACCTGATTTCCCTGCGGGTGCAGATCATATTTCGAATCCCGTCCGTGAACGGCAAACCCGCGATTGGCGTTCTTGATCGTGTCGAGCACCAGCCGACGCGGAAAGCGCAGACGCTGATCATCTCCCATGATCGCGCCAACCTTCTCACAGGCCGCCTGACAGGTTGGTGTCGCCTGGGACAGGCCGATATTTTCCAACACGTCGAGAACCGCCGCGTGAACCTTTTCCACGTCGCTGTCCGACAGAGGCTTGTAGGTGCCTCCCGGCATGCCAGGACGGACTGGTTTGATGTCCTCCGTCAGCGGTGCTGCACGCATTTCGCGGCGCGCCTGACGGCCACCGGAGCGGCCAGCCCGGCGAGGGGCTGGTTCCTTGTTGTCCTCAATCACACTCATTTCTTCCTCCCAGAAAACCAGTCATGCCCAACTTTTGCGGTGTTGCGTCAGGCTTCTCCCGACTTCATTAGTTTGTCGACTTCGGCGCCGTTCATGGCTTTGCCGAGGCCGGAAAAATCACCCATGCCCAGCATGGCGGTACCGATATCTGCAACCACGCCATGGGTCACCCGCGCCAATGCGCCGCCAATGGAAATGCGCGCCGCGCCAATCTTGGCAAAATCGTCACGCGAATATTGGGTGAACTTGCCTGCGCAAAGCACATTGACCGGCGTCGCAACTGATGCACAGATCTTTGCCATATCTTCCATGCTCGGCGGCATCGGGCAGTACACGACATGGGCACCGATAGTCTCATAGGCCTGCAGGCGGCGGATCGCCTCGTCGACATCATAGGCTCCCAGCATCACCCCGTCGGCCCGGGCACAAATGGTAAAATCAATCGGCAGGGCTTCTGCCGCTTCCACTGCTGCGGCCATGCGGGCAACGGCAATATCAAAATCGTAAGATGGTTGACCCGGATCCATGGTGGAATCTTCAAGGGTACACCCTACCAGACCGACTTCGGCTGCCATTTCCACGGTCTCGGCCACGCCGTCAGGATCATGGGCAAATCCGTTTTCCAAATCTGCGCTCACCGGCACGCCAACGGCGCGGACCATATCTTCACAGTGATCGAGCATTTCATCGCGGGTGACATTGCCCATATCGGGGCGACCAATGGTAAATGCAAATCCGCTGGACGTTGTTGCAATCGCCTTGGCTCCAAGCCCCGCCAGCGTTTTGGCACTGCCCACATCATAGGCATTGGGGATGATAAATGGATCGCCGGGAACATGCATTTCCCGGAACAAAGTGGCCTTGTCTTCCTGGTCCATCATGCTTTCACCCTTTCTGATTTCGGATCGTAAAGTGGCCGAAGACTGGCTGTGGCCCCGACGCGGATACCGGCAATCTCGATCTCATAATCGGATGCCAGGAGCTGATCGACACTCTCGCCCTTGCACGGCACATAGCCCATGCCGATACCGGCACCGAGCGTGTGGCCATAATTGGCCGAGGTGACATAGGAAACGATCTCGCCATCGCGGAAAATCGGCTCGTTGTGATAGATCATCGCCTCACTGTCATTGAGCAGGAATTGCAACATCCGCATTTCCAAACCGGATTCCTTTTTCGCCAATACTGCATCGCGGCCAATAAAATCATCCTTGGCCGTCTTCACGGCAAAGCCAAGGCCAGCCTCCAGCACATGATCTTCTTCGGTGATGTCATGGCCAAAATGGCGGAAGCCTTTTTCGATGCGCAGCGAATCCATCATATGCATGCCGCAGAGTTTCATATCGAAGTCGGCCCCGGCCTCCATCAAGGTCTCGAAACCGTGGGCGGCCATGTCGCTGGAAAGATACAATTCCCAACCCAGTTCACCGACATAGGTCACCCGATGGGCGCGGGCGAGGCCCATGCCGAGTTCAATCTCATGGGCCTGGCCGAAGGGATGGTTGTCATTGGACCAGTCGTGGGGGGAGACTTTTTCAAGCACCTTACGGGCATTCGGCCCCATGATTGCCAGCACGCCTTCCGCAGCCGTGACATCAACAATCACTGCATTGAAATCGCCCTTATGCTTGCGCATCCATGACAATTCCCGCGGCACGGTCGCCGCCGGGGTCACCACGATATAGGCGGTCTCCGACAGGCGGGTGACAGTAACGTCGGCTTCGATGCCGCCGCGTGAGTTGAGGAACTGGGTGTAGATGATCTTGCCGACCGGCACCGATACATCATTGCCGCATACATGGTTGAGGAACCTCTCCGCATCCGGGCCCTCAACACGAATCTTGCCGAAAGACGACATGTCATACATGCCAACATTGTTGCGCACGGCCTCATGTTCACGGCGCGAATTTTCAAACCAGTTCTGACGGCCCCAGGAATATTGATATTCTCTTTCCTGGCCTTCATCGGCAAACCAGTTGGCGCGTTCCCAACCGGCAACTTCGCCAAATACCGCGCCCTGGGCTTTCAGATGTTCATGGAACGGGGTGCGACGCACACCACGGGCCGTCGCCATCTGGCGATATGGGAAATGGTCGGCATAGAGCAGGCCGAGCGATTCCTTGGCGCGTTCAAACAGGTAGGTCTTATTGCCCTGGAACGGCTGCATGCGGCGGATATCAACGTCGGAAATGTCAAATGGCGGGTGACCATGTTCCATCCAGTGAGCTAGCGCCATGCCAGCACCGCCGGAAGACTGAATGCCAATAGAATTGAATCCGGCACAAACCCAGTAGCCGTTCAGATTTGGTGCTTCGCCCAGGTGATAGGCATCGTCCGGCGTAAAACTTTCCGGCCCATTGAAGAAGGTATGAATGCCAGCCTCTTCAAGCATCGGCATACGGTTCACGGCGCTTTCCAGAATGGGCTCGAAATGGTCGAAATCTTCCGGCAATTGGTCGAAACAGAAGTCTTCGGGAATGCCGTTCATCGCCCAGGGCTTTGACACAGGCTCAAAGGCGCCGAGCAACATCTTGCCGGCATCTTCCTTGTAATAGGCGCATTCATCCGGCACGCGCAGCACCGGCAACTGGGTCAGGCCTTCAATCGCCTCGGTGACAATGTAGAAATGTTCGCAAGCATGGAGCGGAACCGTCACCCCCGCCATGCGGCCCACTTCATGAGCCCACATGCCACCGCAATTGACCACATAGTCGGCTTCAATCGTACCGGTCTCATCGCTGCCATCGCGGGCCCAGGAGACGCCTGTTACCCGCCCATCTTTCTTGCCGATGGATGTGACTTTGACACCTTCAAAAACCAGACCGCCGTTCTGCCGAGCACCCTTGGCCATGGCCAGCGCTATGTTGGCCGGATCACCCTGACCGTCGAGCGGCAGGTGTACAGCACCGGTGACATCTTCGACATTCAGATGCGGGTATTTTTCCTTCACTTCCGCAGCGGTGATTTCGCCCACATCGACGCCAAAAGCGCGAGCCATAGAGGCCTGACGAAAAATCTCCTGCTTGCGCTCTTCGGTCAGCGCAACAGTGATCGAACCGCAGCGACGGAATCCGGTGGCAACGCCGGTTTCGGCTTCCAGATCGCCATAGAGTTCCTGGCTGTATTTCGCCAGCCGAGTCATGTTCTTGGTGGCGCGCAGCTGGGCGATCAGCCCGGCGGCATGCCAGGTCGTGCCACTGGTCAGCTGTTTGCGTTCCAGCAGGACAACGTCCTTCCAGCCCTGTTTGGTCAGGTGATAGGCAACCGAGCAACCGGCCACGCCACCGCCGATGACAACGGCACGCGCCTTGGATGGAATGGGTTTCTTGGCGGACATTACAGATTTCCCACGATTTGATGACCGGCTTCATCGAGCCGTTGTGCCAGTTTTTGAATATGTGCAGGGCCGACTTCACAGCAACCGCCGACAATGCTGGCGCCAGAATCGATCCATCCCATGGCATGGTCGGCATATTGGTCGGGGCCCAGATCGGTACGCGGTTTCAGACCATCGACCGTGCCGCCTATCTGCAGGGCATCTATCTTGGTAAAACCATTGGCGAAGCCGCCAAATGGTAGTCCGGTTTCAGCAAGAATCGGCATGGCGTCGCCTATTGCTTCCGGCCAGGAACAATTGACCAGGACCGCGGTAGCACCGACCTCCTTGGCGACCTGGGCACCATCGGCCAGCAATTCGCCAGAACGCAGGCGTGTGCCATCTTCATCCATAACACTCATGCCACACCAGACCGGCTTGCCGGATTCAGCAGCAGCGGTAACTGCAGCCTTGATTTCTTTCAGCGACGAAAGCGTTTCGCAGATGAATACGTCAACCGCATCACGCTGTTGGACAACGACACGGCGATAGGTTTCCAGACAAATTTGATAGTCCGGCGCGTTTTCCGGCCTATAAGAACCGAAGAGGGGCGGAATGCATCCGCCGATGGTTATTTCACCATTGGTGACACGTTGTGCAATCTCGATCGCCCGGGCCTGAAGCGGCTCGAACAGGTCCTCGCTTGCATCCCGTGCCAGCCGCTCCGGTGTTGCCGAATAGGTGTTCAGGGTCAGCACCTTGGCGCCCGCTTCGACATAATCGAGGTGCACGGCTTCAACAATATCAGGCTCGTCCATCAACACCTGGGCCGACCAGAGCGGTGACGGTGGGTTTGATGAACGGCGGATGAGTTCCTGACCCATGCCGCCGTCGAGAAGGACGATTCGGCTCATGCACGGATTCTTTCGTTCTGCGGATCCCACAAGGGCTGATCCGGCTGGACGACAGCCTTGCAGCGCCGACCGTAGATTTCCACTTCCAGTTCCGTGCCCGGCTCTGCGTGTTCCGCCTTGACCATGCCCAGACCGATGGATTTCTGCACCCGGTGACCATAACCACCGGAAGTCGTCTCACCAACAACCTCTCCGTCTTTCCAGATGGTCGCCATGTACGGCGCGTCGCAATCACCGGCATCCACAACCAGAGTGACAAAGCTCTTGGTTGATCCGCTCTGCTTTTCGCTTTGCAATGCCGCTTTGCCGCGGAAGCTCTCCTTATCAAATTTGACAAAGCGCTCCATGCCGCCCTGCAGCACGGTGTAATCTGTAGACAGATCGCCCTTCCAGGCGCGGTAGCCTTTTTCAAGTCGCAGGGAATTCAACGCATACATGCCGAATGGCTTGGCACCAGCTGCGGTAATGGCATGGTAGACCTTGGCCATGGACGCATTGGAGCCATGGACCTCCCAGCCGAGTTCACCGGCAAAGGAGACGCGGGCGAGTGCCACATTTTCACCAGCGACCGTTGCCGTTTGGAGTGACAGCCAGGAGAGGCTGAAATCACCGTCAGACAGGCCGGACAGGATAGTGCGGGATTCGGGACCGGTGACGATGAAAGTGGCAAACTCGTCGGTGTGGTCTGTCAATTCCAGACCTTCTGCCAGGTGCTTTTGCAGCCATTCGAAA
Source organism: Rhizobiaceae bacterium (assembly GCA_039977975.1). Lineage (GTDB taxonomy): Bacteria > Pseudomonadota > Alphaproteobacteria > Rhizobiales > Rhizobiaceae > Pseudahrensia. The sequence goes on along the minus strand of JBDWCD010000012.1, from coordinate 181,340 downwards.
TCATGCCACTGGGCAGGCGCGGCGGTGATCAGGGTGAAGTGATCGTCTTCATGGCGCATGATCGACATTTCAGTGACGATGCGGCCGCGATTATCGGCAAAATAGCCGAGATTCATCCGGCCAACTTTTGGCAGGCCACCGGTGATCTGCTGACGCAGCCAGTCTGCGGCGCCTGCACCAGACAGGTTGAAGCGTGAGAAGCCGGGCAGGTCGAGAATGCCGCAATGATCGCGCACCGCTTCACATTCTTCCTTGATGCGCTGTTCCCATGGACCCTGACGGCTCCAAGTATGGGTTGCTTCTTCAGACGTGTCATCGCCGGCTTTGGCGAACCAGTTGGCACGTTCCCAGCCGTTATAGGCACCCATCACACCGCCAGCGGCGATGACCTGCTCGTGGGCTGGCGAGTGTTTCTTGTCGCGACCGGCTGGCCACTCATGCTGAGGGAAATGCATGGCGTATTCGTTGCCATAGACTTCCATGCCCTTCTGGTTGCAGTAATCCTGATCGCAGAAACCGGTAAAGCGACGCGGATCGACCGCCCACATATCCTGTTCGGTACCCCCCTCGGTGATCCATTCCGCCAGCACTTTACCAGCGCCGCCGGCCTGACAGATGCCGAAGGTAAACACCGCAGCCTCAAATGCATTCGGCACGCCGGGCATCGGGCCAATCAATGGATTGCCATCTGGCGTATAGGGGATCGGGCCGTTGATCACCTTGTTGACGCCGACTGTGCCGAGCATCGGCACGCGCGCCATGGCGTCTTCGATATGCCATTCGATGCGTTCCAGATCGTCGGGATAGAGCTGGAACGAAAAATCTTCCGGCATTGGATCGTCAGCGGTCATCCAGTGGCCGCGGCAATTGTTTTCATAGGGGCCGAGATTGAGGCCGTATTTTTCCTGGCGCAGATAGTAGGATGAATCCACATCACGCAGCAGCGGGAGTTTTTCACCGGCCTTCTTGCTCCACTCTTCCAGCTCGGGAATTTCGTCGGTCAGCAGATATTGATGGCTCATGGTCATCATCGGCAGCATGCGGCCGCCATAGGGGCGGAACCATTCGGCTACCCGCTGGGCATAATAGCCAGCTGCATTGACCACATATTCGCAGGTGATGGAACCCTGTTCCGTCTCAACGGTCCATTGCTTGCCGTCCCAGGAAGCACCCGTGGCCGGACAGAATCGGACGATCTTGGCGCCCATGTCGCGGGCACCCTTGGCCAGCGCCTGGGTCAGCTGGGCCGGGTCGATGTCACCGTCATAGGGATCGAACAACCCACCTGCCAGATCATGGGTTTCCATGAAGGGATAGCGATCCTTCAAGTCCTGAACCGAGCACATATCGATATCCAGACCCTGGTAACGGCCCATGCCGCGCACCCGTTCAAATTCCTGCATCCGTTCCTGCGAATGGGCGAGACGAATGGAGCCGGTGACGTGATAGTTCATCGGGTAATCAACTTCAGCGCCAAGGCGGCGATACAGCTCGGTGGAATAGCGCTGCATGTTCATCACGCCCCAGGAGGCGGAGAAGGTCGGGATATTGCCCGCCGCATGCCAGGTCGAACCGGCAGTCAGTTCGTTCTTCTCCAGCATAACACAGTCGGTCCAACCGGCCTTTGCCAGGTGATAGAGGCTGGACGCTCCGACAACGCCACCACCAATGATCACCACGCGGGCGTGGGAAGGAAGTTTGGATTTTGGCTGTTCACCAGATTCAGACATGGATTTTCTCTCAATAGACGGGTGGGCTGACCACCCAGATTACGACGGCGGGCTCGCTGCCCGGGTTCTTCCAGCGGTAGGGCTTGTGCTCAAAGCGAAAGGAATCGCCGGCATTCAGCTCAAACCAATTTTCATCAATGCAAAACTGAAGCGTCCCCGAGACCACGTAGCCGGCCTCTTCCGTGTGACGCAAAATGCTGGTTTTCATCTCCGCACCGGCCTGAAAGACCGAACGGAACATTTCAAAGGTGCCACCCAGGTCAGGCGACAGCAGTTCTTCGACAATGCCCGACTCCGCAGTGCCCAGCACGCGGCGGGAATCGGCGCGAACAATGAGCCCCAATTCGGACTCGCTTTGGCTTTCATTGGCAAAAAACCAACTGGTCGGTACGTCCAGCGCCGCAGAAATTGCCCTGAGGTCATCGATGGATGGCGAGGAAATGCCCCGCTCCACCTGACTGATGAAACCTACGGAACGGCCGATTTTCAATGCTAGTTCATTGAGCGTCAGACCGCGCGATTTGCGTAAGCCACGCACATCGTTGCCCAGCGCTTCGGCTGAGGCATCCGTATTGGATTGCTCGACAACTAAACTCATTGAAAATCTCCCTTGGACATAAAAGACTCAGTCTCGTGAAAAAATCAAGGAAAATTTCACGGTGATGGGTCGATTGACGCTTGTTTTCATTTGGGCAATCATGTGTCAGCTGTTCTCTTGTGAAGATTCCCATGCCTGATCCAAAAACTGTCGACGACGCCATTACTTCGCGCCGCTCCATCCGCGCGTTTTTGCCCACTGAAGTGCCCAGGTCCGAGGTGGAAGCCATCCTCAAAGCCGCCGCCCGTGCGCCCTCCGGCACCAATATGCAACCCTGGAAGGTTTATGTGGTCACCGACAAAACCAAGGCCGAGCTGTCGCAAGCGGTGCTGGCAGCCTTCAATGACCCGGATTATCAGGCCAAAGGGGCCTATAAATATTACCCGGACAGGTTTTTCGAACCCTATCAAAGCCGCCGTCGCACAGTTGGCTGGGACCTTTATTCGCGCCTCGGCATCGAAAAAGGCGATAAAGATAAAATGCATGCCCAGCATGGGCGCAATTATCTCTACTTTGATGCGCCGGTGGGAATGATCTTCACCGTCGACGAGCGGTTGGAAATTGGATCCTGGCTCGACTACGGCATGTTTTTGCAAAACATCATGATTGCTGCCCGCGGTCGCGGCCTGGATACCTGCCCCCAGGCAGCCTTTGCCCCCTATCACAAGGTGATTCGTCCGGTGCTCGGCATTCCTGACGATGAAGTCGTGGTCTGTGGCATGGCACTGGGACATGCAGATCACTCGGCGCCGGAAAACGGCGTCGTCAGCGAGCGGGAACCCCTGTCAGAATTCGTTCAGTTTCTGGATTGATTCAGGCTGATCGTCTGTAGTCTAGCCTACTGGGTCTCAACCTGCTGCTGCACTTCATCCTGCCGCATCGGCATGGAATCGATCAGATCGAAAATCACCTGCGGCTCAACAATCTGCTGCCAGCGGGATTTTTCCTGGCCATCCTTGCCAACAAGGATGATCGTCATACCCTTTGGTGCTGGCGCAAAGCGTTTTTTCAGCTCCCGCGCGGTGCCGCGATTGATCGACACATAGCCGATGGCGGCGCTGGTTTCCTGGCGCCCCGTCGTAGACAGCACCACCATGTCCCGGTCTTCCAGGTCAGGCCGATAGGAACGCAGCAGATCAATCTGTTTATCGAGCGGCGCAAAGCTGCGTGACTTGGCAAACAGCAGCAGCGGACGCTTCTCCCACTGCAAGTTTTTCAACGGGTCAGCCGCCATCGCACCGGTGCTCCAGACGGCCAGAAAAAGAACTGAAATAATCACACAGAATTTGCGCATGATCCCAATGTAGGTCATGCGGCAGGCGGTTGCCACAACAATCCGCCTTCCTGATCCTTCGGGCAATTATGCCGCAGAGGCTGAATAGGCGACCAGAATGGCAGCACCCATTTCAACCGTGCCGACCTGTTTCTTACCGTCACTCATAATGTCACCGGTGCGCAGACCATCATCCAACACTTTGGCAATTGCCGCATCGAGGCGGTCTGCTTCAGCAATCATCTCGAAAGAATAACGCAGGCACATGGCCAGTGACGCAATCATCGCAATCGGGTTGGCAATGCCCTGACCGGCAATATCCGGCGCAGAGCCGTGAACCGGCTCATACATCGCCTTGCGTTTTTTGGTCATCGGGTCCGGCGCACCCAGCGAGGCTGAGGGCAACATGCCCAAAGAACCGGTCAGCATGGCGGCGACGTCGGACAACATGTCACCGAACAGGTTATCGGTGACGATCACGTCGAACTGCTTGGGTTGGCGCACCAGCTGCATGCCGCCGGCATCGGCCAGCATGTGAGACAGTTCGACATCCTCATAACCGTTCTTGTGGGTTGCCGTGACGACTTCGTTCCACAACACGCCGGACTTCATGACGTTGCGTTTTTCCATCGAGCAGACGCGATTGTCACGGGTACGGGCCAGTTCAAAGGCCATCGCTGAGATCCGTTCGATTTCATACGTGTCATAGACCTGCGTATCGATGGCCCGTTTCTGGCCATTGCCGAGATCGGTAATTGTTTTCGGCTCACCAAAATAAACCCCGCCGGTCAGTTCGCGCAGGATGAGAATATCGAGACCCTCAACCAGCTCTTTCTTGAGAGAGGACGAATCAGCCAACGCCGGATAGCAGATAGCCGGGCGCAGGTTGGCGTAAAGCTCCATCTCCTTGCGCAGACGCAACAGGCCAGCTTCCGGGCGCTGTTCGTAGGGCACATTGTCCCACTTGGGGCCGCCAACGGCGCCGAACAGCACCGCGTCTGCAGCCATCGCCTTTTCCATGTCTTCATCGGAAATGGATTCACCATGGGCATCATAAGCCGAACCACCTACCAGGCCTTCGTCCAGTTCGAACCCGGCGGCCTCTTCGCCATTCATGTGATCGATGATCTTGCGAACCTCATCAAAAGCCTCTGGGCCGATGCCGTCACCGGGAAGAAGAAAAAGTTTGCGATTTGCCATTATTGTGTCCTGTTTTTTAACTCGGCTGCCAGATGATAAGTAGCAGTTAACCTCTGTGGGCATGGCATAAAGGGGCGTTCGTGGATTATCAAGGCGCTAAACAAATCAGCCAGTTTTTGGGCGCAATATCACTCTTCTGGGCGTCCTGCTGGGCACCAGCAGCAGCCCAGCAAGGACCGGCTTTCGACTTGCCGATGAATTGTTCAGGCGACACGCCATGCTTTGTCCAGAACCTGGTCGACATGGACAAGGGGCCACGCCTTCGCGACCCGTTCTGTCACGCGGCGACATTTAACAAACACAAGGGCACCGACATTCGACTGCCCCGCATCGCCGACATGCGCCAATGGGGCGATATCCTTGCCATGGCCGATGGGGTGGTCACCGCCACCCGCGATTCCCAACCCGACAGGCTGATGGAAAGCCAGGCTGATCGGAAGCGAATCCGTGGGCGCGAATGCGGAAACGGTGTGGCAATCAATCATGGTCGCATTGATGGGCGCACATACACCGCCCAATATTGTCACATGGAAAATGGCAGTATTGTCGTGAATCCCGGGGAACGGGTGAAGCGCGGCCAGAAGATCGGCTTGATGGGCCTCTCCGGCGCCACCGAATTTCCTCATATCCATGTATCGGTCCGCCGGGACGGGATTGTGGTTGACCCGTTTACCGGCAGTCCCGCAGGCACCCGCTGCAAGGCCGCCGATACGTCCGGGTCGCTATTTTCCGCCGACGCCCTTAAGCGGCTGCAAAACGGTGGTTTCCAACACCTGCTGGAGGACGGGTTTGCCGGAGGCCAGGTCAATGGAAAACAGGTTTTAAAGGGCACTTACAAACGACCGACCCTGAGCAGCCCACTAGTCTATTTTGCCAAATATATCAATTTGAGAAAAGGCGATTTCATCCGCCTCAGCATTACCGGTCCCGGTGGAGAATATGCCCGCTCGCAAACCAAGCCACTGGATCGCAAAAAATCAACCTACACCGCCTATGTGGGGCGCAAGCGACCACCAAAACCAGGCATCTATCGTGGGCAGGCTGAACTGATTCGCAATGGCCGGGTTATCCATTCCCACAAATCAAAACTGAAGAGCCTATAAACAAAAAGGGCGCCGACGCGACGTCGACACCCTTTGAAGCTCAATACCAGTAAGTGGCTTAGGATTCTTTGCTTTCCTCAGCGGCTTCAGCAGCGGCGGCTTCTTCGGCTGCCTTGGCTTCAGCTGCGGCTGCGGCGGCGTCTTCGGCTGCTTTTTCTTCGGCCAGTGCCTGAGCGGCAGCGACCTTTTCGGCCTCCAGACGCTCTTTTTCAGCCAGGAACGCAGCGCGCTCAGCATCGTTGAGTTTCTTGGAGCGAACGCCGGTATTTTCAACAATACGGGCAGACTTACCGCGACGGCCGCGCAGATAATAAAGCTTGGCGCGCCGCACCTTACCGCGGCGAACAACTTCAACGCCTTCTACCAATGGAGAATACATCGGGAATACGCGCTCAACGCCTTCGCCGTAAGAAATCTTGCGAACGGTGAAGCTTTCATTGATGCCGGAGCCTTTGCGCGCAATGCATACGCCTTCATAGGCCTGGACACGGGTACGGGTGCCCTCTGTCACGCGGACAAGAACGCGAACCGTATCGCCTGGTGAAAATGCTGGCAGTTGGCGTTTGGCTTCAATGGCCTGGGCCTGCTCGGCTTCGAGCTGCTGGATAATATTCATCGTATCTAACCTTTTCATCACGTCGCCGCCGCCACTTTTTCAAGGCATTTAGCGAACGCTGTTTGTTTATCGCAAGCCAGAGCGCCTGATCCGCACGCCGTATAAAACATGGTTTTATCGGCCGCCGGATGGTTTCCCATTTTGGTGAGCAACCAAGGCGAATTCACCCGTCTCTTCGGTTTTTCCGAAAATCGAGGCTGCTATAGGAGCATATTGAAGCTTTGTCCAGTCAAAACGGCCATTTTAGTTATCATCCTCGATGAGATCCGGCCGTCGTCGTCGCGTCAGTTTCTCGGCCTGCTCTCGCTGCCATTTCGCCACCTTGGCGTGGTCGCCGGAGGTTAAGATATCGGGAATCCCGCGGCCTTCCCATTCCGCAGGACGGGTATAGTGGGGATGTTCCAGCAAACCATTTTCAAAACTCTCAAACTGCCCCGAAGCCGCATTGCCCATCACCCCGGGCAGCAGGCGCACAATTGCATCCAGGATCACCGTGGCCGCCACCTCGCCACCAGACAGGATATAGTCACCGATCGACACTTCTTCGAGCTGCCGTGCGTCGATTACCCGCTGGTCCACCCCTTCAAACCGTCCACAGACCAGCACCACCCCGTCACCTTCGGCCAATTGGCGCACTCGTTTTTGTGTCAGCGGCTTTCCCCTGGGGCTCATCAGCAGCCGGGGGCGATCGTCGCCGTCGGGAGACGCGTGATCAATGGCCCGGCCCAGCACGTCGGCACGCAGCACCATGCCGGCGCCACCGCCGGCTGGCGTATCGTCGACGGTGCGGTGTTTGTCGGTGGCAAAATCCCGGATCTGCACCGGATCAAGAGACCAGTCCTGCCGTTCCAGGGCACGGCCAGCCAGCGAATGTCCCAGCGAGCCAGGAAACATTTGCGGATAGAGGGTGAGGATAGATGCCTTGAATGTCATGGCACTCTATAGGCCGCAGCGCGACGATAACTCAACTGGTGATTCTCATCTGGCGCTTGTAGGCCCTTCAGCCCCGGGGCTGAAGAAGCCCAGATTTATTCTACCAGCTTCAACTGTCGTTCAAACAATTTCAGCACCTGTGCCAGTTCATGGCCACGTTTAAGCACCGTGCCATTTGCGTCGATGATCGAATAGGCCCCCTGTTTACGGGCCAGTTTGGGGTTCTTCTCAATTCGGTAGAGCGCCACTTCACTGGCCCGGCGATAGACCGAAAACACCGCCCGGTCCTTCAGGTGATCAATCGCATAATCGCGCCATTCGCCGTCCGCAACCTTGAACCCATAAATGCGCAGGATTGCAGTGAGCTCTCGCCGATCAAAACTAACCTGGGATGGGGTCACCGGATTGCCGGTGGACGACACAAAACTATTGGTGGTTCCGGTGCTGACAAGGGGTCTGCGGGCGGCCAGTGAAATCAAATCAGCATCGGAATTTTGATTTGATCCGTCGGAAAGGCTCATGATGGCTCCGTCTTTGCGTCCTGTGTCACCAGTGTGTGACCTGATCGACCAAGATTCAAGTTCAGAAGATAATATTTTGGAGCCCAAATTGCGAAATTTGCCGCCATTTTCCCAAAAAATAGCTGCCGTTAGGGCATGTGATTGAGTGAAACATATTGAAACATGGTTTGATCAAAACGGCCGTTTAGCCACAATAAGGCCTTATTCCCTCCGTTCTTGCGCCCCATTTACCGTCTTAATTTAGCGCGTTGCCCCGGAACATTTGTTCCAGATCGCGTCTCGCTCACTACCCCCAGCCCCCACGAGACAGATGCTGGACTACCGCTAACCACCGGGCCGCCCTTGCAGAGCATGTGCTCTGCCGATGATGCGGAACCAGTTTTTTCCCCTAAAACTGGTGCAAATTGAAAGGCCGGCTGCCGAAACAGGCAGACCGGCCTTTCCAATTTTTGGGGCGCTTTCCTAAAAGTTGTCGATCAGCGTGGCGCCAAGAATGGGGCCCGGGGTTCCAAACTTTGTATTTTTCTGCAGAACTATGGCGCAGGATTCCGCTCCTTGGCGCTTCATCTCTTCCAAGGGAAGCGTGACGTCCAGCTGGCCTTGCTTCATCATGCCCACCATCGACACGTCCCGCACCACATTGTGATAGGTGATGGTGCGACCGCGGTTTTCACCCCGTTCGATCTTCACCCGGCGCTTCTTGTCGAAATAGACCACCCAAAGGGTAGCATCGCCGATATCGGCATCGGCTTTCGAGGTAACCTGAATCTTTCCGCCCTCGCGGACTGTGTCGATGGCCACAGACATCGCCTTGCCATCGCGCACATAGCCTTTTATCAGCGATTCAATATCGCCCCTGCGGGAGCCAACCGCATGGTCACGTCCATTGACAACTGCCTGCGGTGTATACACTCCATGGCGGCGAAAGGATGCAGCATAACGTCGCTGGCGATCGGTAAACTCGGCCTTGGAAAATGTGTCCTTCCAGCCCAGATAATTCCAGTAATCAACATGGAAGGACAGTGCCAGGACATCATTTCGTCTGGCGTAGTCGGCCAGAATCTTATCTGCCGCCGGACAGGACGAGCAGCCCTGGGATGTAAACATTTCCACCACTGCAATTGGCCGGTCCGCGGCATGGGCCTGATCATTCCATCCCGCGTCAAACTTTGACTGGCCGGAAAGTGCCATGGCTGCAAATACAGCTAGCGTCGCTGCGATTACCTTACCTTTGAACACGAAAGTCATCATCCTGGTGCCTGTCTTGTGGAGTGCCTAAAATGCGGCGCTTGGCCCTCACATGCAACTCACATTACCGTCACATGAAAATGGGGGGTTCGGCATGACACCTAACCCCCCACATACAATTTCCAGTATCAGCCGCGCCTGGCGCCCGACTGGCGGCAGCCTTAGGCGGCTTCCCGGTTCAGGTTGCGCAGCACGTAGTGAAGAATGCCGCCATTGTTGAAATAATCCAGCTCGTCTTCGGTATCGATGCGCGACAGCAGGGTGATTTCCTTGGTCGAACCATCGGCCATCTCAATCGAGGCCTGCATTTCCTGACGCGGCGACAGATCATCAAGACCCTTGATTGTCACCTTCTCTTCGCCAGTCAGTCCAAGGCTTGCCCAGGAATCACCACCGGTGAAGACCAGAGGCAGCACACCCATGCCAACCAGGTTGGAACGGTGAATACGCTCAAAGCTTTCCGCGATCACCGCGCGAACACCGAGCAGCCGTGTGCCTTTGGCCGCCCAGTCGCGGGACGAACCGGAGCCATATTCCTTGCCGGCAAAGATCACCAGCGGCACACCTTCTTCCTTATAGCGCATGGCAACATCATACATGGCACCCTGTTCGCCCGATGGGTAGTGCTTGGAATAACCGCCTTCCACATCATCCAGCATCTGGTTGCGAATGCGGATATTGGCAAACGTACCGCGCATCATCACATCATGGTTACCGCGGCGGGACCCATAGGAGTTGAACTCCACTGGGCGCACCTGATGGCCACGCAGATAATCGCCAGCCGGGCTATCGCCCTTGATGCCACCGGCCGGTGATATGTGGTCGGTGGTGATGGAATCCTTAAACAGGGACAGCACACGGGCGCCCTCAATATCGGAAACCGCTTCCGGTTCCATGGTCATGCCTTCAAAGTAGGGCGGGTTCTGCACATAGGTTGAACTTGATTCCCAACCATAGGTGTCACCCTCACCAGCATCGATACCCTGCCAGGCAACATCCCCCTTGAACACATCGCCATAGCGGGAACGGAACATGTTTTCGTCAATCGTATCGCGCATGATGGATGCGATCTCTTCCGAAGACGGCCAGATATCAGCCAGGAAGACATCATTGCCATCGGCATCCTGACCCAGGGCGTCATGGGCGACATCAACATAAAGCGAGCCGGCAATCGCGTAGGCAACGACCAGTGGCGGTGAGGCCAGATAGTTGGCGCGCACGTCTGGTGAAATACGGCCCTCAAAGTTGCGGTTGCCGGACAGAACCGAACAGGCAACCAGATCGTTTTTGTGAATGGTCTCGGAGATTTCTTCGGCCAGCGGGCCGGAGTTACCGATACAGGTGGTGCAACCATAGCCGACCAGATTGAAGCCCATGGCGTCCAGTTCCTTGGACAGGTCGGCCTTGTCGAGATAATCGGTCACCACCTGCGATCCTGGTGCCAGGGAAGTTTTTACCCATGGCTTGACGGTCAGACCCTTGGCGCGGGCATTGCGGGCGACGAGGCCGGCAGCGATCAGCACCGATGGGTTGGAGGTGTTGGTACAAGATGTAATGGCCGCGACAACGACATCGCCATTGCCCATGTCGAAATCCTTGCCCTCGACCGGGAAGCGGGCACCGCGCTCGTCCTTCTTGAACTCGCTCTTCATGGCTTCGGCAAAGGCCTTGTCGGCGCCGGCCAGAACCACGCGGTCCTGTGGACGTTTTGGACCGGAAATCGATGGCACAACATCTTTCAGATCTAGCGACAAGGTATCGGTGAAGACCGGCTCGCCAGAATTTTCATCACGCCACATGCCCTGCGCCTTGGCATAGGCTTCAACCAGGGCAACGCGATCATCATCACGACCGGTGGCACCAAGATAATTGATGGTGTCCTGGTCGATCGGGAAGAAACCGCAGGTGGCGCCATATTCAGGGGCCATATTGGCGATGGTGGCCTGGTCTTCAAGCGACAGGTTGTTCAGGCCGGGGCCGTAGAATTCAACAAACTTGCCGACCACACCTTTGGCGCGCAGCATCTGGACGATCACCAGCACCAGATCAGTTGCGGTAATGCCTTCGGGCATTTTGCCGTCGAGGCGGAAGCCGATGACTTCCGGGATCAACATGGTGACCGGCTGGCCGAGCATTGCGGCTTCCGCCTCAATGCCACCAACACCCCAGCCGAGAACCGACAGGCCGTTGACCATGGTGGTGTGGGAATCGGTGCCGACCAATGTGTCAGGATAGGCAATCGTTTCGCCATCTTCTTCCTTGGTCCAGACGGTCTGGGCCAGATATTCCAGGTTCACCTGATGGCAGATACCGGTTCCGGGGGGCACGACGCGGAAATTACGGAAGGCCTGCTGACCCCATTTCAGGAAGGTATAGCGTTCGCCATTGCGCTCATACTCGCGATCAACATTCTTCTCAAATGCGTTGGCGCCGCCGAAATAATCGACCATGACCGAGTGGTCGATGACCAGGTCAACCGGCACTTGTGGATTGATGGCTGCCGTGTCCCCACCCAAATTGGATGTCGCATCACGCATCGCCGCAAGGTCAACCACCGCTGGCACGCCAGTAAAGTCCTGCATCAACACGCGGGCTGGACGATAGGCAATCTCTTTGCCAGCTGAACCCTTGTTGTTGATCCACTCAGCCACCGCCTTGATGTCGTCGGCTGTAACCGAACGCCCATCTTCAAAGCGCAGCAGGTTTTCCAGCAATACTTTCAGAGAGAAGGGCAGTTTGGAGGCGCCGGTGAGGCCATTCTTCTCAGCTTCTACGAGGCTGAAATAGACATAGTCCTTGCCGGCAACGGTGAGTGTTCGTTTGCAGGAAAAACTGTCGAGTGATGCGGTCATGGGCGGAAACTCCTTAATCGGATAGGGGTCAAGGCGCCGCTTTTCACAATGCAGGCGCCTGTGTTGCGGCCTGTATAGTCCCAACTATGGCTCAGCGTCCAGACGCTTTGACCAACACCTTTGGCTGATATGGATATGAATGGCTGGCCTGCCGGGCCCCGCGCCGCATTTGCAAGCACCGCCAAGCCTGCTACAGGGGCAGCAGAAACTTCCACGGACCTTCACTTGATGACCTCGCAACCTGATCCGAACAGCCAAGCTGACGAAAATTCCGTCAACCCCACTCTTAAACTGCTGCTGGAGATGGGGCCGGTCCTGTTGTTCGTGCTGACTTATAGTTTCGGGGACCGGCTGATCGCCCTGTTTGATCTGGGCGAACCGTTCAGCCGGCCGATCTTCCTGGCAACTGCGGTGATCATGGTGGCAACCCTGATTTCCATCGCCATTTCCTGGGGCGTCACCCGCACCCTGCCAGCCATGCCGATCGTCACCGCCGTGGTTGTATCAATCTTTGGTGGGCTGACCCTTTACCTGCAGGACGATACATTCATCAAACTCAAACCGACCATTATCAATACCCTGTTTGGCGTCACCCTGATCAGCGGCATGCTGATGGGCAGGAGTTTTTTGAAAATTGTGATGGGCCAGGCATTTCAGCTGGACCAGGAAGGTTGGAACAAACTGACCTGGCGTTGGGGCTTTTTCTTTCTGGTGCTCGCCGTGGTCAACGAAATCGTCTGGCGAAACTTTTCTGAAGCCTTCTGGGTCGGCTTCAAATTCTGGGGCATGACCGGGCTAACCATGGCCTTTGTCGCCAGCCAGTTGCCGATGATGATGAAACACTCAACCGAAAACGCGTCGGACGAGAGCTAGACTGAAAAGGTTTAGTTCTGAGCCATCAGTTCCTGGATTTTTTGTTTCAGCGCCTGGAATTTTTTCGGCTCAATTGGACCGACAACCTTGTGGCGTACAATGCCATCCGGCCCCACCAACAGTGTTTCTGGAATGCCGTAAAACCCCCATTCAATCGCTGTGCGGCCCTTAAAGTCGACGCCGACACGGGAATAGGGATTGCCCAGGGTTCCCAGAAAACGGCGGGCATTTTCTCCCTGATCCTTGTAATTGATGCCGACCAGATTGAGTTCCTTGTTTTCCGCCAGCTTCATCAGCACCGGATGTTCGGCCCGACAGGGGGCACACCAGGAGGCAAATATATTGACCAGCGAAATCTTGCCCAGCAGGTCTTCGCTTTTCAGTCCCGGCACAGCGACACCATCTGCCTTCAGGCCTTCCAAGGGCTGAAGGTCAAAGACCGGGACCGGCTTGCCGATCAGGGCCGACGGCAGTTCCGACGTATCCTTGCCGGAGACCAGTTGAAAATAAAAAACCGCCGCCAGCGCACCGAATAATATCAGCGGCGAGGCCAACAATAGCACCCTGATTGGTGAGGACCGCTGCTCAGCCATTGGAACGGCCGGCTCTTTTCATCCCGGCTTTCTCCAACTCGGCCAGTTTTTGAAGGCGCGATCTGTGGACCACCAGAATCCATAATGTCAGCACCACCAAAACAGCAGTCGTGATGCCATAGGCTGAAAGGATGAAGCCAAAATATTTTGTGCCGAACAATGCGCTCATGATTGTCCCTCTTGATTGGCACCGCCGCGATGGCTGCGGGCCGCTTTGCGCTGAGCGGTTCTGATCTGACGACGCAGGATCTCGTTGCGCATGGCCATCAGATGCAAGGTAATAAACAGCATTAAAAAGGCCAGCCCCATCACCAGCAACGGATAGAGAAAATGCGGCGCAAGCGACGGACCACCGGCTCGCACCACGCTGGGGCCCTGATGCAGGGTGGTGAACCATTCAACCGAAAAGCGGATAATCGGTATGTTCAACGCACCCACTAGAACAACTACCGCCGCCATGCGGGCAGATTTTGCCGGCTCCTCCACCGCGTTCCAAAGGGCGATCAGTCCCAGATAGATGATCAGCAACACCAGAAAACTGGTCAGTCGCGCATCCCAGACCCACCAGGTGCCCCACATGGGGCGACCCCAGATCGAACCGGTCGCCAATCCCAGAAAGGTGAATGCCGCGCCGATTGGCGCCGCGGAGCGGGCAGCAACATCGGCCAGCGGATGCCGCCAGACCAGCACACCAAGCGCCCCTGATACCATCACCATATAGGCCCCCATGGCCATCCAGACGGAGGGGACATGAACGAACATGATACGCACTGTGCGGCCCTGCTGATAATCATCGGGAACCGAAAACCCCATCCACAGACCAGCAGCGAGCAAGGCAATTGTGATGACGGCAAGATAGGGCAATATAGCCTTCACCAGCGCCAGAAACCGGGTCGGGTTGGCCAGAGCGGTCAAGCCGCTGGGTTTTGGTATGCTATCGGTTGCCATCATGTCCTCTTGAGGATGCACATAGACAAGGTGGGAGGGACAATCAATTGCTCTGTCGAATATGTGAAAGCCAATTCAGTCAACCGCATCAGTCCAACCCCTGACGCAAAGCGAATGCTGAGGCAAAAGGCCCCAGCACCGAGAAGAATAGGGAAATTGCCATGACCAGAAGAAAAGGCGGCAAAAACGGATCCGGTTCGGTGACCGCGGCACGCACCGCACCAACGCCGAAAATCAATACCGGAATGCATAAAGGCAACACCAGAACCGACAGCAACAGCCCGCCGCGCGGCAGGGACACCGTTACTGCTGCCCCCACGGCGCCAATAAAGGAGATCGCCGGGGTGCCGACAAACAAGGTCGCCATGGCGGCGGCAATGGCGGTTTCCTGCATGCCCAGAAACAAGCCGAATATGGGCACCATCAAAGTCAGCGGCAGGCCGGTGACCAGCCAATGGGCCAGGGATTTTACAAAGACCTGCACCGGCAGCGGTACCGGCGACAAAATCATCTGATCGAGCGATCCGTCCTCCCGGTCGGTCTGGAACAACCGTTCCAATCCCAACAAGCCTGCCAGCAACGCCCCAATCCAAAGGGTTGCTCCGCCGATGGTTGCCAGCAATTGCTGATTGGGGCCAACGGCAAATGGCATCGCCACCACGACCGCAAGATAAAACAACAGCGCTGTGGCCGCTCCGCCCCCCGAGCGCAAGGCCAGGCGCAGGTCACGGACCAGCAGCGCTTTCACTGGTCCAGCTCCACGGAGTTTTGATCCAGTGTTAGAACCGCGGCATTGTCCAATCCCAGCGGCACATGTGTGGCGGCAACGATCAGGCCGCCATCTTCCAGATGCACTTGCATCAGGGCGGCAAATTGCGCCTCCGACGCTGCATCCAGTCCCGAGACGGGTTCGTCCAATATCCAGATCGGCCGATAGCTGACCAGCAATCGGGCGATGCCAATGCGGCGGCGCTGACCGGTCGACAGATGGCCAAATGGCACCGACTGCAAACCATCCAGTCCCACCATGTCGAGGGCGTCATCGATGTCCAGATGTGGATGGCCCGAAAACTCCTGCCAGAACTGCAGGTTTTCGGCGACACTCATCGCCGGTTTCATGGCATTGTCGCCGCCCAGATAGTGGCATAGTTCCGGAACCGTGGAATCAGCGAATTCCGGGTCAGGGTTTTCAATCGAAACATGGCCCGATTCGTGCGGCAGCAAACCGGCAATGGCACGCAGCAGGGTGGATTTGCCCGCGCCATTGGCACCACGGACGATCAGAGCCTGGCCGCCCGATACGGTAAAACTCAACGCGGAGAGAATCATCTCCTCTCCGCGCTTCACGCCCAGCTCTTCAATCTGCAGTCTCATGATATGCGGTCTAGACCCTTTCAGGCCCGAATGGAACCACTCTGCTGTCGGCCGGGCAAATCACATAGTATCAATCGATTATGTTGTGATCCGGTCCGAATGGAAATCCAGTGATATTCTGTGCGCCGTACTCTTCCACGACCAGAATGTCATGCTCCCGATAACCGCCCGCACCGGCCAGCCCTTCAGGAATCAGCAACATGGGTTCCATCGAGATGACCATGCCGGGCTCCAGAACCGTGTGAATGTCTTCGCGCAGTTCCAGTCCGGCCTCACGTCCATAATAATGGGACAAAACACCGAAGGAATGCCCGTAACCAAAGGACCTGAATTCCAGCAGGCCACGTTCTGCAAACATCTCGTTCAGTTCAGCGACGATATCGCTGCAGACGGCACCGGGCCGGATCAGCTCAAGGCCGCGACGATGAACCGCGACATTTGCCTGCCAGATTTCCAGTGATCTTGCGTCTGGCTCACCCAGGAACAGTGTCCTCTCCAGCGCAGTGTAATATCCGTTGATCATTGGAAATGTGTTCAGCGACAAGATATCGCCCTGCCGGAGCTTGCGGGTCGTCACCGGATTGTGGGCACCATCGGTATTCAGCCCCGACTGGAACCAAACCCAGGTGTCACGAATTTCGCTATCCGGGAATGTCGCGGCGATTTCCTGTTCCATTGCAAGGCGACCGGCTTGGGCGATTTCCAACTCGCTGACCCCTTCACCAATGGCCGCATGAATGGCGGAGCCGCCGACATCAGCAATCCGGGCGCCCTGTTTTATCAATGCGATTTCGTCAGGAGATTTGATCATCCGCTGGGCCATGGACCTGGGGGCGATATCAATCAGCTCAGCCGCGAGAGCCGTCTTCATCTTGCCCATCAGCTCGACGGAAAGATGGTCAAATTCGACCCCGACCGATCCCCCTTCACCAATCAGCGACAATATCGCTCGCAGGTAATTGTCGCGCTGCCAGTCGGTATAGATCAGATTGTCGCCGTGACACCGGCGCCACGGTTGCCCGGCATCGATATTGGCTGAAACTGTGGTGCAGGACTCGGCCGTCACCACACAGGCATAAGGCCGACCAAAGGAACAATAGAGAAAGCCTGAATAATAGGCGACGCCATGCATCGAAGTGAGCACACAGGCACGCAAGCCCATCTGCTCCATGATGCGCCGCAAACCTGCAAGCCGGGCCTCATATTCAGCCGCTTGGAAGGGCAAATCTGCTTTATCGCCATTGGCCAGGGCAAAATAGTCAGGGCGCTGGTTGGATGTTGGGGAAAGAGTATGGATAGTCATTGTGATCTCCGCTTTATCCGGGCGGATCACCACCCGGAATTTCAACTGAAATCCGGGCGTTCAGGACAATCAGCTGGATCAGATCCAGCACACGGCAACACGTTCCACGTGCCTTGAACGACGCCATCGTTCATTCGTGCACGGTGATTCTAGCAAATTGGAAGCAGATGAGCTTTTGAAATTGCGTCACCTGACCTGTCGTTTTTGGGCTCTATTCTTCCAACCCGGCAATTGAGCGGGCAAAATCCCGGGCATCGAATGGCTCAAGATCTTCCACCTGTTCGCCAACTCCGATGAAGTAAACCGGAAGTTTGAATTTGGCGGCAATCGACACCATGATGCCGCCCCGCGCGGTACCGTCCAGCTTGGTCATCACAAGCCCATTGACTCCGGCGACATCCTTGAAGATTTCAACCTGGTTCAGGGCGTTCTGCCCGGTCGTGGCATCCAAAGTCAGCAGAACCGTGTGGGGGGCATTTTCATCCTGCTTGCGCAGCACGCGGATGATTTTTTCCAGCTCATCCATCAATTCAGTCTTGTTCTGCAGGCGCCCGGCTGTGTCCATCAACACCACGTCATGGCCCTTTTCCCTGGCTTCTGCATAGGCATCAAAGGCCAATCCAGCGGCATCTGATCCCAGAGGACGTGAAACAACAGGTGAACCGGTGCGATCACCCCAGATTTTCAACTGTTCGATGGCTGCTGCGCGAAACGTGTCACCGGCAACTAACTGGGTGGAAAATCCGCCATCAACCAA
The DNA here is from genome assembly GCA_039977975.1 of Rhizobiaceae bacterium. Lineage (GTDB taxonomy): Bacteria > Pseudomonadota > Alphaproteobacteria > Rhizobiales > Rhizobiaceae > Pseudahrensia. The sequence goes on along the minus strand of JBDWCD010000012.1, from coordinate 163,418 downwards.
TTTCTGACTGAGTTTGCCAATGGTTGTTGTCTTACCAGAGCCATTAACACCAACCACCAGGATCACATGAGGTGTGTGATCGAGATCCAGTTCCAGTTCAGCGGCAACCGGATCGAGAACTTTTTCGATTTCCCCGGCCATGAACTCCCGCACTTCTTCGTCGGTGATGTCCTTGCCCATGCGGGTCGAGGCGAGCTTGTCAGTAATATTGAGCGCAGTTTCGACACCAAGGTCCGCCTGGATCAGGATGTCCTCCAACTCCTGCAGAGTGTCTTCGTCCAGCTTGCGCTTGGTGAAGACCGCCGTGATGTTTTCGGTGAGTTGCGACGATGACCGCGACAGGCCGTCCTTCAGACGTGAAAACCAGCTTTTCTTTTTCGGTTCCTCAACTGGCGGCGACGGCGAGGGAGGCGAGGGAGGCGGCGGCGCTTCTGGTGCCGGAACGGCTTCCTGTTGGCGTTCCCGGTCGAGCCTCTCCTGCTCCAGGGCAGCAGCTTTGCGGGCGTCTTCCTCAGCCTGCGCCTTGGCGGCTTCCGCCGCTTCTGCCGCTTTTGCCGCTGCTTCGGCAGCAGCCGTTTCTTCGGCGGCGGCTTTCTCAGCGGCCTCCTTCGCCGCCTGTTCAATTGCGGCTTTCTCGGCGGCTAGCCTGGCCTCTTCGGCCTCCCTTTCAGCCTGTTCCCTGGCTGCGGCCTCCGCGGCGGCGGCGGCGGCCCTTTGCCTTTCCGCTTCGCCTTCCTCGGCGGCGATCTTTTCTGCAGCAGCTTTTTCAGCCGCCAGCCTCGCCTCTTCGGCTTCCTGGGCCCTTTCAGCTTCTAACTGTTCCGCTTCGAGGCGGGCCTGTTCAAGGCGATCTGCTTGCCGCGCCGCTTCCTCTTGCGCTTCTCTTGCCGCCTCTTCAGTGGCTGCTGCTTCCGCAGCTTGTTTTGCGGCCGCTTCCTGAGCGGCCTTTTCGGCGGCCACTTTTTCAGCCGCCAGTCTGGCCTCTTCGGCTTCGCGCGCCTTTTGTGCCTCCAACTGTTCTGCTTCAAGGCGGGCCTGCTCAAGACGAGCGGCTTCCTCTGCCGCTGCCGCTTCGTCCGCCGCAGCCTGTGCCGCCCTGTTTGCCTCCTCAACGGCAGCTTTTTCCGCGGCTAGTCGCGCTTCCTCGGCTTCTTTTTCAGCTTGTTCCTTGGCGGCGGTTTCTGCCTTCAGACGTTCGGCCTCCTCGGCAGCCGCCTTTTCGGCGGCCTCTGCCTTCAGCCGTTCGGCTTCCTCGGCCGCCGCCCTCGCCGCCGTTTCGGCTGCAAGCCTGGCTGCTTCGGCTTCTTTTTCAGCCTGTTCTTTCGCCGCTTCTTCGGCCGCTTCTTTCGCCGCCGCTTCGGCTCTTTGTTTTTCTGCTTCAGCGGCTTCAGCGGCAGCTTTTTCGGCAGCCGCCTGCTCAGCGGCCAGACGTTCAGCTTCGAGATTTTCTTCCGGTTCCTCCCGGGGTTTCTTGCCAAAGCGAAACAGGCGCTTGAAGAAACCTTCTTTCTTTTCGGCCATAAAATCCCCTATGCCGCTTGTTCGACGTCGGCCAGCGAACCGGTCAACCGCGCGCCATCATGCCCGCTAATCTTTACCTTCACCAGACGACCGGGCAGGGCATCAGCGACTTTTACAGAACAGAATTGCTCGGTGCGCCCAAGCCCATTGGTCTCCATCAGCACCGAAACCGTACTGCCAATCTGGTTGTCGAGATAGGATTGCAGCGCCGCCTGGCCCTTGTGACGCAGTTGCCGCGCCCGTTCCTTGATCACGGCGCCGTTCACCGGCGGCATTTTCGCCGCGGGCGTACCCTGGCGTGCGCTGAAGGGAAAGATATGCAGATAGGTGAGGCCGGCCTCGTCAATGATCGACAGGGAGTTTTCAAACATCGCTTCAGTCTCGGTTGGAAATCCAGCGATGATGTCTGCCCCGAAGACAACATCCGGCCTCGCCGCACGGACATCGTTACAGAAGCGAATCGTATGATCGCGCAAGTGACGTCGCTTCATGCGCTTCAGAATCATGTCATCGCCAGACTGCAATGACAGGTGCAGATGCGGCATCAAACGGCGGTCGCCGGCAATGGCCTCCATCAACGGCTCGTCGACTTCGATGGAGTCAATGGATGACAGGCGTAACCGTTCCAGACCATCAACCTTTGTCAGAATAGACTGCACCAGACGTCCCAGCGACGGGTGGCCTGGAAGATCACCGCCCCAAGACGTCAGATCGACACCCGTCAGGACAATTTCCTTGTAGCCATTTTCCACCAATTGGCGGATCTGACTGACCACTTCGCCGGCCGGCACCGAGCGCGAATTACCACGGCCATAGGGAATGATGCAGAATGTACAACGATGATCACAGCCGTTTTGCACCTGCACAAAGGCACGGCTGCGGCCTTCAATGGTCTCCACCATGTGGGAGGCAGTTTCGCGCACCGCCATGATGTCGTTGACCCGCACTTTTTCAAACTGATTGACGCCGAAATCAGGCAGCTGGCGGTAGGAATGTGCCTGCAGCTTTTCCTCATTGCCGAGCACCAGGTCAACTTCTGCCATATCGGCAAATGTCTCGGGCTCGGTCTGGGCCGCACAGCCGGAAACGATAATCCGCGCATCGGGCTGCTCTCGGCGCGCTTTGCGGATGGCCTGTTTTGCTTCGCGCACCGCATTGGCGGTTACCGCGCAGGTATTGATGACGATCGCGCCATCTTTCAGCTTGCCCAATCCGGCGGACTCCGCCTCCCGGCGCATGACTTCGGACTCATAGGTATTGAGCCGACAACCGAAGGTGATCAGTTCCAGATTTGATGGCGATTTGTTGCTCAAGACAACCGCTCCCAACTGCCGGTCAACGGGTCCATGATGCCATCAAATTCATGCTCGGCGGCGCCGGTCATTATAATGAAATTGTCGTCGCGCCAGTCAATGTCCAACGCTCCACCCGGCAAGTTGATGCGCACCTGACGCCCGGTCTTTCCCAGTCGCGCCGCACAAACCGCAACGGCACAGGCTGCCGATCCGCAGGCCAGGGTCAGTCCGGCACCCCGTTCCCAGGTGCGAATGGTCATTTCATTGTCGCCGGTCTTCTGAGCGATGGAAATATTGACCCGTTCGGGAAACAGCGGGTGGTATTCCAACATCGGACCAAACTTGTCCAACGCATAGGAATTGACGTCCTGATCAGCCCAGAAAACAACATGCGGATTGCCGATATTGGCCACCGATGGTGTGTGCAGAATCGGGTCGCCGAGAGGTCCCACTTCCAGTTCGATACCTCGCGTATCGGCAAATTCTTCTGACAAGGGAATCTGATCCCACTCAAATCGCGGCACGCCCATATTGACGCTGATCTGACCATTGTCGAGCAAACGCGCCTTCAGCGGTTGACCTTCAACTTCAAAGGAAAAGTCCTGGCCACCAGTCTGCTTGTTCAGCCATTGCACGACGCACCGTGTGCCATTGCCACAGGCTTCCGCCATCGAGCCGTCTGAATTGAGTATTTCAATGCGTGCATCCTTGCCGACAGGTCCGGGAGAATGCACCGCCATCAGCTGGTCAAAATGCGTATCGCTTTCGCCAGCCAGAGCAATTGCCGCTGCCGGCGTGACGTGATCGCCACGCGCACGCATATCGGCAACAATGATCTTGTTGCCGATTCCATTCATTTTAGCAAAGGCGATATTCTGGCTCATAAGCGCCTATATGGCGCGTCATTGGTCACTCGGCAAGCGGTACGTGTTGTCCAGCATCCCGGGGTATCGTTCCATCAAGGCGCGGGTCGGGATATTCTTCATCCCCTTCATCATAAATAACAAAGCCGCGTTTCTTGTAATTCTCCAGCGCTGAGGGGTGATCCAGCGTACAGGTGTCGAGAAGCAGCGGCACCTTGCGTTGGCCGCCATAGCGAATCGCCCAATTCAGCATGTATCCACCCAGACCCTGGCCGATGAACCCGGGCAGCAGCGCAAAATACTTGATTTCCGTTTCCTCGGGATCACTGAAGTTGATATCGAAAAAGCCCGCCGGCGTGCCCGCCTTGTACATCACCATCACATGCACATCGTCTTCGCCGATAAGTCCGGCCAGCTTTTCATCGCTCATCCGGCGACGGTCGCCCCAGACAAATTCTTCGCCTGCCGTGTGATACAAAAAGCGATAAAAGGCTACGGTTGGGTTTTCAGCGCGGATGATCTGCAGATCATCTGACGGCGGCTGTCGTTCTTCAACCAGCCAAGGTTCATCCAGACGCAGATACCAGCGATGCACGGCCAGATGTTTGGGCGGCAAGCCTTGCCGCTGCCGCTGCCGCTGTCGTTGCCATTCCTGTTCGTAGGTCGACTGGCCCATTGGGTTCCCTATACGTTTTGAGATCGTTTGAGCGGCACATCCCAGCTCTGTCCTGGCTGCAGGGCACGAAACAGCTCCTCACTCACCCCATGTTTGGCGCGCGCTGCGTCCAGCGCCTCCAACTGGTCCTCGATGCTTTCATTGGTCAGTTGGAATGTGCCCCAGTGATGACCCAGGGTAAATTCTGCCCCGCACAGCAGATGGCCCTGAACAGCTTCATCAGGGTTCTGATGTTGGCCACGCATGAAGTCGCGCGGCTCATAGGCGCCAAAGGGCAGTATTGCCAATCGAAAATCACCGTATTTCTGCCGCGCCGCCAGATAGTTCGTTCCGCCATGAAAGCCGGTATCGCCGATATGATAGATATTGCCTCCAGCGGTCTGAAGAACGAAGGCAGCCCAAAGGGCATTGCGCCGATCGCCCAGACCCCGCGCCGACCAGTGATGCATGGGTTCCAGGGTGACCTTTGTCTGGGGCGACAAATCGACCGTATCCCCCCAATCACCAACGACGACACGCAGGTTCTCATCGTGATTCTTCAGGATTCGATCATTGCCCAGTGGTGTGACGATCACAGGATCATGGACGACCTTCAACTTGGACAGTGTCGGCAGATCGAGATGATCGTAATGGTTGTGAGACAACAGCACGGCGTCAATCGGCGGCAGGTTTTCAAAGGCAATTCCGGGATCATTGACCCGTTTTGGTCCGGCAAAACTGACCGGAGACGCCCGCTGCGACCAGACAGGATCGGTCAATATGTTCAGGCCGCCTGCCTGAATCAGCACCGTGGCATGGCCGACAAAACTGACCCGCAGATCGCTGCCATTGACCTTTTTGGGCGGTGTATCCTCGTGTGGGGATGGGTAGGAGACGGGCCATTTTTTGCGACCTCCTCCCAATTGCCACTTCATCAGTTCAACAAACCCCTTCGGCGGCACACCTTCGGGATTGAAGAAATTCAACCCATCAAAATGATCGCTGATCGGGCCTTCGTAATAGGGATTGCGAGATCGCGCCAAAGTAATTGCTCCCGCGCCCGTTGCGGAACCACCGGCCAACAGCAACCCAAACGCTTTTAGAAACTGCCTTCTCTTCATATCCCAACACCTGTAATCGAAGGCTGTTCAAGTCAAGCCCAAGATTGATCAGTAAGGATAGACTTCCATCGCCGAGGAAATATAGACCGGCCCGTCGCTGACACACGCTTTGTCACGATCAGCTCTGCGACAGCGCAGATTCTCATCCCGACGGCGTTGATCGTCTCTTAGGCCTGGCCTTAATCCGGGGCCGTCGCAGCGATATTGTGATTCAATTCGTTCCTTTGAATTCCACATCATCTCACCCTGATAGTTTGCTAAAGGTCATATTCTTCCATTGGCACCGCTTGGGCGCGGGTCACAGATGCGAAAGAGACGCGGCACAAATGTGACCCTGTGATTAAATATAGTTCACGTTGTCGTGGCAGTTGCTTGAGCACCGTCTGCAACGGCCAAAACACTTGACTCTTGTGCCCTGTCGCGTCATATCGCAGCCAACAGACAAGACCATTTGTTCTTGAGCAGCCGACCGGTCCCTCGACAAGAGCCACCGGAGGTCAACATCCGCCAGCGAGTTTCGCCCGCGGATGCGTTTTGCGTTTGCTCAATAGCCGGTGGATTTGTCGCCCACGAAACCCTACCTTTTTGCCAACAGCAATTGGGAAATGAGACACTATGTTTGAATCTCTGTCAGACCGGCTCAGCGGAATTTTTGATGGCCTCACCCGTCGTGGTGCGCTGTCGGAAAAAGACGTCTCAACAGCGCTGCGGGAAATCAGGCGGGCGCTGATCGAAGCCGATGTGGCGCTGGAGGTGGTGCGCGAATTCACCGAAGCGGTGCGCGAAAAGGCGGTTGGTGCCTCGGTCGTCAAATCGGTCACCCCCGGCCAGATGGTCGTCAAGATCGTCCATGACGAACTGGTCGCCATGCTGGGCGAGGAAGATGCCCAGATAGATCTGAACGCCCCGGCCCCCGTCGCCATTATGATGGTTGGTCTGCAAGGCTCGGGTAAGACCACCACCACTGGCAAGATCGCCCTGCGCATGCGCGAGCGGGATCGCAAGAAGGTGCTGATGGCATCGCTCGATACGCGACGTCCTGCGGCACAGGAACAGCTGCGCCAATTAGGTGAACAGACAGAAGTCGACACCCTGCCCATCGTTGAGGGTCAGGACCCCGTCCAGATCGCCAATCGCGCCATGCAGGCCGCCAAACTGGGTGGCTATGATGTGGTCATTCTCGATACCGCCGGCCGGACCTCCATCGACGAGCCGCTGATGGTTGAAATGGCTGATATCAAGGCCGCCGCCAATCCTCATGAAATCCTGTTGGTCGCCGATTCGCTGACCGGGCAGGACGCCGTCAATCTGGCTCAGAATTTCGACACCCGCGTCGGTGTCACCGGCATTGTGCTGACCCGTATCGATGGCGACGGCCGCGGCGGTGCCGCCCTCTCCATGCGTGCCGTCACCGGCAAGCCGATCAAACTGCTGGGTGTTGGCGAAAAGATGGATGCGCTGGAGGATTTCTATCCCAAGCGTATCGCCGATCGCATTCTTGGCATGGGTGACATTGTCTCGCTGGTTGAGAAGGCTTCGCAGACCATTGATGCCGAACAGGCCGAGGCAATGGCCAAGAAGATGCAGAAAGGCCTGTTCGATATGGACGACCTTTCCCAGCAACTCGGCCAGATGTCGAAAATGGGCGGCATGGGTTCGATCATGAAAATGATGCCGGGCATCGGGAAAATGGCCAAGCAGATTGAAGCCTCAGGCATTGACGACAATGTCTTCAAAAAACAACAGGCGATCATCTCTTCCATGACCCGCCAGGAACGCCGCACGCCAAAACTGCTCAATGCCAGTCGCAAGAAGCGCATCGCCGCAGGGTCCGGATCATCAGTCCAGGAAATCAACCAGCTGATAAAAATGCACCGCCAGATGGCCGACATGATGAAATCCATGGCCGGCAAGAAGGGCAAGGGCATGATGGGCAAAATGGCTGCAGCCATGGGCATGGGCGGCATGGGCGGCCCCGGCGGCGGCATGCCAGGCATGCCGGGCGGAATGGGCGGTGGCATGCCCGGTGGCGTTGACCCCCAGCAGCTGGAACAGATGGCCCGTCAGATGGGCGCCGGTGGCGCACCAAAACTGCCCGGGCTTGGCGGCTCACCGCTCGGAAAGAAAAAATGACCTCGGACAAATCACCAGAAGAGCAATTGCTGGCCATGCGGGCATCAATCGATAATTTCGACGCCGCGCTGATCCACATTCTCGCCGAACGCTTTCGCAAGACCAAGGAAGTCGGCGTTCTGAAGGCAAATCACGATCTGCCACCCTCCGATCCAAAACGCGAAGGCGAACAGATTGATCGCCTGCGGCAGCTGGCAGTGCAGTCCGATCTCGACCCCGATTTTGCCGAGAAGTTTCTTGAATTTGTCATTCGTGAAGTGATCCAGCACCACCATGAGGCACGCAGCTGACATGACCCCGGTATTGGAAACAGAGCGGTTGATCCTGCGCGGCTGGAAGTTGGAAGACTTCCCGTTCTTCGCCGGATTCTGGGCTGATCCGGACCGGACAAAATTCTTCATTTCAGGGGTTCAGAATGAGGCCCAGTCCTGGGCCGCCTTCACCGCCATGGCTGGTGAATGGGCATTGCGTGGCTTTGGCCAATTCGCCATTCAGCTGAAAACCGGCGAACACGCCATCGGTCATGCCGGCATCTGGTATCCGCCGGATCTCGACGAACCGGAACTGGCCTGGAGCCTGTATCCCGGCAATGACGGCCACGGTTATGCAACCGAAGCCGCCGCTAGAGTAATTTCCTGGGCAAAGTCCCATCTCGGCCTGCCGCCGCTGATGAGTTTTGTCCATCCAGAAAACCAAGGCTCGATCGCCGTTGCCAAACGTCTTGGCGCGACTTTCGAGAAAGAAACAAGTCTGCGTGGCGATCCCAGATGGGCCTATCGCCACACAGCATAAATTCAACAAACACACCCCATTAAGGAACTAAATTATGGCTACTAAAATCAGACTCGCCCGCGGCGGATCCAAAAAACGCCCCTTCTATCGCATCGTTGCCGCCGACACCCGCGCCCCGCGCGACGGCCGTTTCATCGAAAAGCTGGGCACTTATAACCCGCTTCTGGCAAAAGATTCCGGTGAACGCGTCACCATGGACAAGGAACGCGTTCAGTACTGGCTCGACCAGGGTGCACAGCCAACCGACCGCGTTCTGCGCTTTTTGGATGCCGAAGGCATGATGAAGCGTGAAGCCCGCAATAATCCAAACAAAGCCAAGCCCGGTCGCAAGGCGCAGGAACGTCTGGACGAGAAGGCACAAAAAGAAGAAGAGGCCAAGCAGGCCGCTGCCGATGCTGAAGAAGCTGCAAAGACTGCCGCTGAAGCACCTGCAGAAGAGGCACCAGCCGAAGAAGAAGCTGCTGCTGAATAAACTGCTATGCCTTTCTTGGCTTGACCTTGAACAAACAGGCGGTAGACCGAACAGGCCTACCGCCTTTTTTGTGGACCCAATGCATGCAACTTAATAATCCCGTTTTGATGGCCCGCATTGGCGGACCCCACGGCATTAAGGGGGAAGTGCGGGTTAAGCCCTTCGGTGATGATCCATTGACGCTGGGGGATTATGGCAGTCTTTACTCAAGCGACGGGCGCAAGTTCAAAATCACCCGCATGCGCACTGCCAAGTCCGTACTGGTCGTCAAGTTCAAAGGTATCAACTACCGCGACGAGGCGGAGGCGCTCAATGGCACCGATCTCTTCATAGACCGTTCCATGTTGCCAAACGATATGGAAGAGGATGAGTTTTATGTCACCGATCTGGTTGATTGCCAGGCGGTTGATGTGGAAGGAAACGCCATCGGCAAAGTGCTGGCGGTGGTCAATTTCGGTGCCGGTGATCTGATCGAAATCATGCCGCAAGGCTCTGGCCAGTCCCTGTTGATCGAGTTCAGCCAAAAGAATGTTCCGACCGTTGATCTCGAAACGAAACAGATCGTGGTTCTGCTGCCTGATGAAGTCAGCGAGCGGGATGACTGACTTGAGGGTCTGATAAATGCCAAGATTGTTTACGGGATTGGAAGTTCCGTCTCCGGCTCGCCTGATGCTCAATCTGAAGCAGGTCGGCCTGTCGGGCATTCGCTGGATCGATCCTGCAGACTTTCACATCACCCTGAGATTTATCGGCGATGTTGATCATCGTCAGGCCAATGACATCGTCGAATTCCTGTCGCAGCGCAGCTGGACTGCGCCACATATCACGATCGGGGAACTCAAGTGTTTTGGCGGTTCCAAGCCAACAGCGCTCTATGCCCAGGTCCGGCCAGACGATGCTCTGCTGGAACTGGCTGCAGGCCAGGAAAGGCTGATGCAAAGGCTCGGTCTGGCACCCGACCCGCGGCGGTTTACGCCGCACATCACCATTGGCCGCTGCAAAAACCTCTCGGCCAATTCCATGGCCCACTATCTGTCGCAACATGGCGCCGCCCAGGCAGGTCTTGAATTTCTGCCAGCCAGATTTGCCCTTTATTCGGCCCGTGAATCCCGCGGTGGCGGGCCCTACAAAATCGTACAGACCTGGCCACTGTTGAGTTAAACAGCACCAACGTTTTACACTATGGAACTGCCGTTCGCCGCCCGCCGTCGATGCGGCGCAAGTCCGAGCAACCCCGATCCACAGGAACCTCATGGCAGATAAACTCAGCGCTTCAGAAATATCCGACGCTTTAAGTCAGTTGACCGAATGGCACATGGTTGAGGGCCGGTCAGCCATTACCAGAACCTTTGTCTTTAAGAATTTCATCGAGGCATTTGGCTTCATGGCCAGCGCCGCCCTGGTGTCTGAAAAAATGAACCATCATCCCGAATGGTCAAATGTCTACAAGACGGTCACGGTGACGCTGACCACCCACAGCGCTGACGGCTTGACCGAACTGGACATCAAGCTTGCCGCAGCGATGGATGCAATGGCCTGAAGCTGCAGACTGGACAACACCCCATTGGTGAATTAGAGCCAGTCATCTCAACTGATCCACGATCCACACCCGTACAGGTTCTCAGACATTGAACTGCGAATTCATTTCCGATCCCGAACAATATCGAGCGGAAAGCCAGGCCAGTTCCAGGATCTGGACTCTGTGGTTACCAATTGCTGCCTTCATTTTTATCCCAATTCTGGCCTGGTACGATCGCGATTTCTTTTTCACCTGGTTCGACAACGAAACGCACGGCCTGCTGGAGTTTTTGCACTTTCTTCTGCCCCTGATCACCGCGTTGATCGGCTTGCGACTGGCTTTTTCAAAGCTGGTACGCTCCGACCCTTTTATTATGTTGTGGTGTATTGCGATGTTTTTGGGCGGCGTTTATCTGGCCGGCGAGGAAGCCTCCTGGGGGCAACATTATTTCGGCTGGACGACGCCGGATGCCTGGCTTGATGCCAATGATCAGCAGGAAACAAATTTGCACAATATCAGCAATGTGCTTGACCAGTTGCCACGCGGCATTTTGGTGGGCGGCATTGTCGTCACCGGGTTAATCTACCCGTGGCTGTTGCTGAACCGACCAGGATTTTTGCCGGCCCGATTCAATTTCACCTATCCGCCATTGGCATTGGTGCCGCTGGCGTTGGTGACCAGCGCTTGCTGGATATATCGCGGTCTGAGAAAGGGAACCGAACTCAGCACGTTTCTGGTCTACCGGCCCGGCGAATTTCAGGAACTGTTTATCGTCTGGTTCCTCTGCTACTACGCACTGTTCTTGCTGTGGCGCGAGCGGCGCTGCAGAAGTCAGGCATAGGGCCTATTTCGGTGCCATGCGAATCGCTCCATCCAGGCGGATGGAAGCGGCATTCAACATAGAATTTGTGCAGATATGTTCCACCATGGCGGCATATTCATCCGGCCGTCCCAGCCGCGACGGGAACGGAACCGACGCTGACAGGGCCCGCACTGCTTCTTCCGGCAGTCCTTCAAACAACGGCGTCTTGAACAGGCCGGGCAGGATCGTGTTGACGCGGATACCGTCGCGCGCCAGATCGCGAGCCACCGGCAAAGTAAGCCCCTTCACGCCGCCCTTGGAGGCGGCATAGGCGGCCTGGCCAATCTGCCCGTCTTCTGCAGCGACAGAGGCGGTATTGACAATCACCCCGCGTTCACCGTCGTCAGTGATTGGCTCCAGCTCGACCATTTCTGCTGCCGCATGGGCAATGCAGTTGAAGGTACCGATCAGGTTGATCGAGATCACCTTGGCAAACAGGGAAAGGTCATGCATGCGCACGGCTCCGGTTTCGCGATCTCGCGAGACGGTTTTCATCGGCGGGCCAATGCCGGCACAATTGACCAGCAAGCGAGCCGTCCCGTGTTTTTCTCCAACAGCGGCAAATCCAGCGGCAATGCTGTCGGTATTGCAAACATCAACGGCAACGAACAGGCCACCCAATTCATCGGCCACAGCGCGGCCTCGTTCTTCGTTCAGGTCGAAAAGCGCCACTTTGACACCGCTGGATGCGAGGTGTCGGGCGGTCGCCTCGCCAAGACCCGACGCACCGCCGGTGATGATTGCCGAAATTTGATCGTCGAGCTTCATAATCCATCGCCCCTGTTTCACTGGCCCAACTGGTTAAATCGGCTGCGGCTTGCAGGCAAGCCTCTGCTTCCCCATATCTTAGGACAACCATGCCCAGGCAGACAGTGCCGGAAAGGAGGATTGATATGGATAAATCGCATATAGACCGCATCCTGCTGCCGGTACCGGTCGCCAAGGCGCAAAAACGCGAGGACAAGGTGCGCAGCCAGTTCTGGCCGAAATTACGCGCCTTTGCCGGCCGCATTCCTTTTTCCGAAGATCTTGCCGCCGCCTATTTCTGCGCCACGGACAGCAAAACGCCCATGAAGGTCCGCGGCACATTACTGGCGGCCCTGGCCTATTTCATTTTGCCCGCCGACATGGTGCCGGACTTTTTTGCGGTGGTCGGATTTTCAGATGACCTGGCCGTATTTACCGCCGCCATGACCCTTGTACAGGCCCATGTAACCGATGAGCATCGCGAAAAAGCCCAACACGCTTTGGAGGCGGAACCAGAATCTGAGACCTAAAGTTTCAACAGGACTTTGCCCTTCACATTCCGCGACGCGATCTTGTTGAGGGCGGCTTCTGCTTCTTCCAGGGGAAAGGTTGAATCCACGTGAGGCTTCAACGTGCCATCGGCCAGCCAGCCCAACAAATCATCAATATTCTGTCGATTGGCCTGCGGCTCCCGCGCCGTGAATGCGCCCCAGAATACACCGCGCAGGTCGGCCCCTTTCAACAGCGGCAGATTGAGCGGAATTTTTGGGATTGGACCGGAAGCAAATCCAATCACCAGAAACCGCCCCTTCCAGGCAATCGAGCGAAAAGCAGCCTCTGAAAAATCGCCACCTACCGGATCATAGATCACGTCGATACCCTGAGTACCGCCCAACTCCTTCAGCCGCGCCTTGAGATCTTCATTGGAATAATTGACCACTTCATCGGCTCCACACTGGCGGCAGAACTCAAGTTTCTCGTCTGATGATGCGCAGGCAACTACCCGGGCACCAATGATCTTTCCCAGTTCAACCGCTGCCTGTCCGACACCGCCGGATGCTCCCAGAACGGCCATGGATTCACCGGATTTGAGTTCGCCACGATCCTTGATGGCGTGGTAGGATGTGCCGTAGGTGACCATGATGCAGGCGGCCTGTTCATCGCTCACCCCATCTGGAATGTGTGACAGGGACACTTCGGGGGCCACAACATATTCCCTTGCCGTGCCGCCCTGAACATAGCCGCAGACCCGGTCACCGGCCGCAAACCGCTCGACGCCCTCACCAACAGCTTCAACAACACCCGACATTTCGGCGGCGATTGAAAAGGGGCGCGGCGGCTTATACTGGTATTTGTCCTCAATAATCAGGCAATCGAAAAAGTTCAGGGCGGCGATATTCACCCTGACCAAAACCTCTCCCTTTGCCGCGACCGGCTTATCAATTTCCTCCACCACCAGAGTAGACGGAGGGCCGGGTTGCTTGGACAGAAGTGCTTTCATAGGGACGCCAGATCGATTGAGTGAGAATTTTCCAGACCCTAGTCACAATCCCCACAAGGATAAAGATCACTTTGCCGAATTTTGCTGAACCTCAGCGCCGTTTCAACTGCCATTGCTTGCCAGCCGGTATTGGCTCGGTATAGAAGGCGCCCATGAAGACGCGTGGATATTTTGGCATCGGTGCCGAAGGCATTTCCAAACCGATGAATTTTGGCAATCTGGCACGGACCGCCTATGGTTTTGGGGCGTCCTTCGTCTTTACCGTCTCTCCCGGTCGCCGTATCGAAACCCCAGATTCCGACACGCCAAACAGCCAGCAGCATATGCCCTGGTATAATTATGAAGGCATCGACAACATCCATCTGCCCGACGGGTGCCGCCTGGTTGGCGTTGAACTTACCAACGACGCCATCGAGCTTCCCAGTTTCAGGCATCCAACAATGGCGGCCTATGTGTTGGGGCCGGAAAATGGCTCTCTGTCGCCGGAATTGGCGGAGAAATGCGAGTTCATCGTCAAGATACCCACCCTGTTCTGCCTCAACGTTGCAACCGCTGGAGCAATCATTATGTATGACCGGGTCCAGTCAATGGGACGGTTTGGCGAAAGACCGGTGCGGGCCGGTGGACCGCCAGCGGGGGTGGAAGGTCCCCATCCCCATTTGCCCAAGCATGTTCACGGCCAGGCCAAATATGCCGGTGGCAAGCGGCTCGATGCCAGCAAGGGGCGCAATCGCCTCACCGTGGTGGGGCAGCGATATACGCCCGACAACGGGGAGAATTCGTAATCTTGCCAAAATTGGCCTAGATAGTATTGAAGGGTAAAGTTGGGACCTGTGGGGTAGTTAAAACTTTACTGAAATTTACCATACCTGTTTAAGCTTTTGTAACGCCAAAATGGGATGGTTAAGTCTATAGGTAAATAGTCTGTTGACCCTGAATGGGGCATTCTACGAATCGGTGGGAAGATCAATGTTCAAGACATCGCTTAAAACTCTGGTTGTTGGCACAGCCGCCTTGATGGTTCCGTTTACCGCCGCCATGGCGCAAACACCCAAGGCGATAAAGCAGCACAAGGCGTGGGGCGCCTATACCTATAACGACGCCCGCGCCGGCAAGATTTGCTATATTTTGTCAATCCCGACAGTCAAAGAGCCCAGCGACCGTGACCACGGTGACGTATTCTTCCTGGTCAGCCAGAAACCAGACGGATCCACCAGGTTCGAACCTCAGGTCGAAGTTGGCTATCCGTTGAAGAGCAATGTGGACGTCACGGTCACCGTTGATGGCAAGACGTTCAAAATGTTCTCCAAGGGCAACAATGCCTGGATGTCCGACATCAGTCAGGAACCTGCACTGGTGGCTGCCATGCGCAGCGGCCGGACCATGAAAGTGGCCGGCGAATCAGTACGCGGCACCCAGACCAGCTACACTTATTCCCTTTCCGGCGTCACAGCTGCGCTGAAAGAAGTTTCAAACTGCAAATAATTGACTGCTTGCAGCTTTGCGCGCGTGGGGCCATATAGGCCCCATCAACCACATGCACGCAAAGCAGCACCATGCCGCTATCGATCGATCTCACCGATAAGGACAACCGCGCCGCAATATGCGCCAGGGCAGCAGCTGCGACTCTTGGGAAAGACAAGATCAATCTGATCGGACTGGACCGCGACGAGTTGAAGGCGGCACTGATTGAAATTGCGGTGCCGGAAAAGCAGGCCCGGATGCGCGCCTCGCAATTGTGGCAGTGGATTTACTGGTACGGACACCAGGACTTTTCCGCCATGTCCAATATCGCCAAACCCCTGCGCAGCCTGCTCGACGACAGCTTTACGCTGGCCCGTCCAGAACTGATAGAGGAACAATGTTCCGAAGACGGTACCCGCAAATGGTTGTTTCGTTTTCCACCACGCGGTGCCGGCAAACCGGTTGAAGTGGAAACGGTTTATATTCCCGAATCAGACCGCGGCACCCTATGCATCTCTTCCCAGGTGGGTTGCACGCTGACCTGCACCTTTTGCCATACCGGCACGCAGAAACTGGTGCGCAATCTGACAGCCGAAGAAATACTGATGCAGTTGGTCGTTGCACGCGACCGGCTCGGCGACTTTCCCGACAAGGTCGCCGAGGGCAAAGGATTTGTGCCCGAAGGCGATCGCAAAGTGACCAATATTGTTATGATGGGCATGGGCGAGCCGCTGTATAATTTCGAACATGTAAAAAAAGCGCTGCTGATTGCGTCCGACAATGAAGGCCTGTCGCTTTCCAAGCGGCGCATCACCCTGTCCACGTCCGGCGTGGTGCCGGGAATCGAACGCACTGGCAGCGAAATCGGCTGCATGCTGGCCATCTCCCTGCACGCCACCAATGATCAACTGCGCGACGAAATCGTACCGATCAACAAAAAATACCCGATCGCACAATTGCTCGACGCCTGCCGTAATTATCCCGGCGTCTCCAATGCCAAACGCATCACGTTTGAATATGTCATGCTCAAGGGCGTTAACGATTCTCTCAACGACGCCAAGGAACTGGTGCGACTGCTGAAAGGCATTCCGGCGAAAATCAACCTGATCCCGTTCAATCCATGGCCCGGGTCGGACTACGAGTGTTCCGATTGGGACCAGATCGAAAAATTTGCCGATTTCGTCAATGCCAATGGCTATGCATCACCCATCCGCACCCCGCGGGGGCGCGACATTCTGGCCGCTTGCGGTCAGTTGAAGTCAGAATCCGAACGGCTGCGCAAGAAAGAGCGTGACGCGCTCAACGCCATGCATGCCATGGTCACCGGACATGGCGCTGAAAGCGACGCATGACCCGCTTTTTTCTCGCTTTGATCCGGCTGATGGCATTGGCACTGTCGTTCATATTGTCGACCCTGATTGCCGCCTGTTTTGTGACCTTCGCCCTGTTTCTGGGGGGCGAGGCCCATTGGCTTCACAATGACCCGGAAGTGCTTTTCAGTTCGATCGGCTTCACCTTCGGCGTTTGGGTAGAAATCAGTCGCGCCTTGTTTGCACCCTTCCTGCTGTTCGCCCTCATCGCCGAGCCGGCGCGATTGACCGGCCTGATCACCAATGTGGTTCTCGGTGGCGCTTTGGCGGCAATCTACATGGTGATAACGCCCTACACATTCGAGCTGCCCTATTCTCAGCAGGAACTCTGGATTACCGCACTGGCAGCAGGCTTTGTAGGCGGCCTGGCCCATTGGATTTTTGCCGGCAACCGGGCCGGACGCTGGCTCGGCCCGCCAAAAGTTTCCCCCAGCCAGGCCGAACAGTAAAATCTGGACCTTTTCAGATCTAACGCTTGCGTTTGCGCGCTGCCAAAGTGCGCAGGCGCAGCGCATTGAGCTGGATAAAGCCGTGGGCGTCTTCCTGATCATAGGCACCGGCATCATCTTCAAAAGTCACCAATTCTTCTGAATAGAGCGATTGCGGGCTCGAGCGACCGGTGACCATCACATTGCCCTTATAGAGTTTCAAGCTGACCTCGCCCTCAACATGACGTTGGGAATGATCGATCGCCGCCTGCAGCATTTCACGCTCCGGGGAGAACCAGAATCCGTTATAGACCAGTTCTGCATAGCGGGGCATCAACTCGTCCTTCAGATGGGCGGCACCGCGGTCGAGAGTGATTGACTCAATAGCCCGGTGCGCGGTCAACAGAATTGTACCGCCAGGGGTCTCATAAACACCGCGTGACTTCATGCCGACAAAGCGGTTTTCCACCAGATCAAGACGGCCAATACCGTTGTCGTGACCAAGCTTGTTGAGCCTGGTGAACAGATCCGCAGCACTCATGCGTTGGCCATCAATAGATACCGGGTCGCCCTGTTCAAAGCCAATGACAATATCGGTTGCCTTGTCGGGCGCATTCTGCGGATCAATCGTGCGCATATAGACATATTCGGGTGATTCAACCGCCGGATCTTCCAACACCTTACCCTCGGAAGAGGAATGCAGCAGGTTGGCATCGACGGAAAATGGTGCTTCCCCCTGTTTGTCTTTCGACACGAAGATCTGGTTGGCTTCGGCAAATTCGACCAGGTCGGTGCGCGAACTGAAACTCCATTCACGCCACGGGGCGATCACCTTGATATCGGGATCCAGCGCATAGGCGGCGAGTTCAAAACGGACCTGATCATTGCCCTTGCCGGTGGCGCCATGGGCAATGGCGTCGGCACCGGTTTCCCTGGCAATTTCAACCAATCGTTTGGAAATCAACGGACGGGCGATGGATGTGCCCAGCAGATAGACGCCTTCATAGACCGCATTGGCACGGAACATGGGAAAGACAAAGTCGGCGATAAATTCCTCACGGACATCTTCAATGAAGATTTCCTTGATGCCGAGATTTTCTGCCTTGCGGCGCGCTTCTTCCAGTTCTGCACCATCGGCGATTTCACTTTGCCCAAGATCGGCTGTGAAGGTGACGACTTCAGCGTCATATTCGGTTTGCAGCCATTTGAGAATGATTGATGTATCGAGGCCGCCGGAATAGGCCAGCACCACTTTCTTCACATCGCCCTTTTTAATTTTTGCCATAGTCAACAATTCCGCTTGCAGGAAACAGGGGGCCCGGAGCCACCGCCAATTGCGGCGCACTTTAGTACTTGCGCTTGCGCATACAAGCGCCAATTGAGGGCTGGTCAGCTATTTTGGGCGTTTTTTCGACCAAAGGCATTTTTGTTGGAATAGCGGTGCAGACCCGTCATCCAGTTCTGACCGCGGGCGGTTTGCAGCAACCAGATCGACAGGGCGGAAAGAAACATCACAAGCAGCGCTGCCATCACCACATCGGAAATATAATGTCGGCCAAATGCCACTCTCAACATGGCTATGAAACCTGCCAGCGGCAGCAGAAGCGCCGCGCACCAGACTCTTTTCCGACCCTTGAGATAGAAAACCAGTATCAGCATCCAAAAGGCTGCTGCCGCTTCGCCGGAAACAAAGGAACAATTGGTATCGCAATAAGAACTGATATCTCCCGGTGCAACATAGGGATGGTCGCCGCCAAAAAAACTTGTTTGAACCGGTCTTGGTCGACCCCAATATTCCTTCAGAACCAGATTGACGGCAATCAGCGGACCAGCCAGACCGGACAGCAGGGCCGCCAGAGGCGCTGTCAGCTGATCGCGGGTTTTGGTGGTGTTGAACATCAACAGCCAGATCAGATAGAGGCAGCTGGCCGCCATCAGCAGCAGCGGCAGATTGTGGCCAGATTCTCGAACAAACCGCCAGACCGGGTGGCGATTCAGCAAGAACTTGCCGCAGCGCGTACCATCAACGGCTTCCGCACAGTCGGTTTCTGTAAAAAACAGGTTGCTGACAAAAATGTCGATTTGGTCCGTGGATCTGAAAACCACCAACATTACCGCGGACAGGACAAACAGAATCAGGGCCCACTTACCCGCCCGGTTCCAAAGAACCGCGGCATGTCCATCATTTAGGGAATTTGGCTGCACTGTTTAGAGCCTGAAACGACGCAAGGATTGTTGCCAAGCCTTTACACCCAGACATGGATTTGCGCAAAGGATTCCGCGTACTCAAGATGACCGGGGAGACAATCTGAAGCAATTGTCTCCCCGCTTCGACCTTAATGTTTGCCGCGGCAGGTCTAATCCAACCGGTTCTGCCGATTGGCGATCAGATCGTCGACCACCGCCGGGTCTGCAAGCGTTGATGTATCGCCGAGCGATCCAAAGTCATCCTCGGCAATCTTGCGCAGAATGCGGCGCATGATTTTGCCTGAACGGGTTTTCGGCAGGCCCGGGGCAAATTGAATTTTGTCTGGCGAGGCAATCGGTCCAATTTCGGAACGCACCTGCTTGACCAGCGTCTTGCGCAATTCATCATCACCCTCAAGACCCGCCATCAATGTCACATAGCAATAGATGCCCTGACCCTTGATGTCGTGGGGATAGCCAACCACGGCCGCTTCGGAAACCGTGTCATGGGCAACCAGCGCCGATTCGACCTCCGCCGTGCCCATCCGGTGACCGGAAATATTGATCACGTCGTCAACCCGGCCGGTAATCCAGTAATAACCATCCTCATCGCGGCGACAGCCGTCACCGGTAAAATAGCGGCCCTTATAGGTGGAGAAATATGTCTGCACGAACCTTTCGTGATCGCCATAAACGGTACGCATCTGTCCAGGCCAGGAATGGCTGATGCACAGATTGCCCTCAATGGCGCCCTCCAGCGGATTGCCGTCATTGTCCACCAGAAGTGGCTGCACGCCGGGCAACGGCTTGGTGGCCGAGCCGGGCTTCAGGTCGGTTGCACCGGGCAGCGGCGAGATCATAATCCCGCCGGTTTCAGTCTGCCACCATGTGTCGACGATCGGGCAACGACCATCGCCAACCACATTATAATACCACTCCCAGGCTTCAGGGTTGATCGGTTCACCCACAGAGCCAAGAAGGCGCAGACTGGATCGTGAGGTCTTTTTCACCAGTTCCTCGCCCGTCTGCATCAGCGCGCGGATGGCAGTGGGTGCAGTGTAGAAAATATTGACCTGGTGCTTGTCGCACACCTGCCAAAAGCGGGAATTGTCGGGATAGGAAGGCACCCCTTCAAACATCAGCGTTGTGGCCCCATTGGCCAGCGGCCCATAGACAATATAGGAGTGACCGGTGACCCAGCCAACATCGGCGGTGCACCAGTAAATATCGCCATCGTGATAATCAAAGACGTTTTGATGGGTAAAGGACGCCCAGACCAGATAACCGCCAGTGGTGTGCAACACGCCTTTTGGTGTGCCGGTGGAACCGGACGTATAAAGAATGAAAAGTGGATCTTCCGCTTTCATTTCTTCCGGCGGGCAATCGTCATCAACGTTAGCTGTGGCTTCATGATACCAGATATCGCGGCCATCTAC
This sequence comes from Rhizobiaceae bacterium, assembly GCA_039977975.1. Classification (GTDB taxonomy): domain Bacteria; phylum Pseudomonadota; class Alphaproteobacteria; order Rhizobiales; family Rhizobiaceae; genus Pseudahrensia. The sequence goes on along the minus strand of JBDWCD010000012.1, from coordinate 143,052 downwards.
CCAGTCGATCTGGCCCTTGGTACGTTCAACAACCAGCACCGATTGCACCGAACTGCCCCTGCCCTCAGCAATTTTGATGGCGGCGTCAACATTGGCTTTCAGTGGGATCGGCTTGCCGCCCCGCAGACCTTCATCAGCGGTGATGACGAAATCTGATTCACAGTCGACGATACGACCAGCCAGGGCATCAGGTGAAAAACCACCAAAGACGATCGAATGCACCGCTCCGATCCGGGTACAGGCCAGCATCGCATAGGCTGCCTCGGGAATCATCGGCATGTAGAGCGTCACCCGGTCGCCTTTTTTGACACCATTGGCTTTCATCGCATTGGCCAGACGGCAAACATGGCCGTGCAATTCCTTATAGGTGATCTTGGCGTCTTCGGCGGGGTTATCCCCCTCCCAGATGATGGCAACCTGGTCACCGCGGGTCGCCAGATGACGGTCGATGCAATTGGCCGATACATTCAGTGTGCCGTCTTCAAACCACTTGATCGACACGTCAGGATATTCATAGGTCCAGTTGCCAGCCACGCTATAGGGCTTGATCCAGTCGATGCGCTTGCCCTCTTCCATCCAGAAGGCATTGGGGTCAGACACGCTGCTGGCATACATGGCATCATAATCTGCCTTGCTGACATGGGCGTTTTTCGCAGCTTCTGCTGAGACAGGATGAATGATGTTTTCCATGTAAATCTCCGAAATCAAAAATATGCAGTGGTTCGGCTGGCCACCGTCTGCTTGGTTGCAAGGTTTCTAACCCGCGTCAGAGGCGCCGTCCATTAGACTTGAGGCGGCCATGGCCGCATTTTGGCAAATTTGCGCATTTGCCTCGATCCAGCCTCAGTTAACCAAGTTTCATCACGAATTTTAAGTGTTCTTTTTCCAAACTGTTTACCGTGTTTCACCCCTGTGTATTGAGCCCGTGCCCCCCGCTTTTCGCAAGATCATTGCCGTTCTGGTTCTCAGCCTGTCGCTGTCGGCCTGTTCCAGCATGCCGGTGCTCTATCTGATTGGCGGCAAGGGGGAGGTTCATTATTCAAAGGCCTCCTGGTGTGTCCCCTGGCGGCTAAAACGGGTATTGCGTCGGGTCGCCTATCGTTATGGTGATGTCACCGTATTCTCCACCTGGCGCAGCCCCTGGCACAATTGGCGGGTTGGTGGTGCCAGCCGCTCCTACCACAAGACCTGCCGGGCTGTAGATTTCAAAGTAAAAGGCGCCAATATGGCGCGCGTCTACCGCTATGTAAAAAAGCAATCTGAAGTGGGCGGCCACAAGCTATATTCCAACCGCCGTGGTGGCCATATCCATATCGATACCGGGCCGCGCCGCACCTGGCGCTGACCGGCCTATGCTTTCAGTGCATCTTCAAGCCAGACGACGGACTTGACCCCCCCGAGCCGAGCCTGCCGCACCAGTTCCGCGTCAATCCGGGACTGCCGCGCAGCACTCAACTTGACCCCCGGTTCCAGCCACAGGGATTTTATTTCGAGCACGCCCTCCTTTCGTCTGGCACGCATGTCGATGCGCCCGATCAAACGGTCCCCTTCCAACAGTGGAAACACATAATAGCCCCAGCGTCGTTTTTCCTCCGGCACGTAGATTTCAATTCGATATTCAAATCCGAACAACCACTCCAGACGTTTGCGATCGCGAATGACCGGGTCAAAGGGAGACAGGGCCCGCACCCGGCCCGGCAGATCTGGCAGATTTTCGACCAATTGGGCCAGATCGGGACGTCCGTAAAAGGGCTTATTATCCTTCTGAATGCCCTGCACTTCGACAAGGCTCAGACAATCATTGCTCTGGTCTTCCAGCCAGTCTTTGGCCTCGGCAATTGAAACCAGGTCCCAGAACCGGGCAACATCACCCGGCGAACCAAACCCCAGACGCTGAAGCGCTGAACGGCAGGCCCAGTCGACAAATTCATCATGACTGACGGATTGTTCAAAATGCTGGACCGGAATGCCCCGCTCGGCCAGGTCGTAGACTTTCTGAAATCCCTCTCTTCCATGAATGCATAAATGACCGATGCGCCACAGATATTCCAGCGCCGCCTTGCCGTCATGCCATTGCCACATCTCGGCCGGGCCATCGCGCTGGGGCCTGTCGAGGTCGCGGGATCGCAATGCCCCATGGTCTTCAATCCGGGTCAGCAGATCATCGCACTGGTGAATATATCCACCTCCCTGCCAATTGGAAAACTTGCTTTCCAACCGCGCCTTGTGGCGGGCAAATTTGTGCCGCCAATAGGGATAGTAGCAGCACGGAATCACCGCGGCATCATGGGTCCAGTTCTCAAACAAAAAGCGTTCTTTTTCCAGCAACCGTTTGAGATGCGCCGGACGATAGGCCTGGCTGCGGGCAAACAGAATCATGTGCTGCGCTCGTTCAACCCATTGAATGGAATCCAGCTGGACGAATCCCAGTTGCAGGATCAGCTCACTCAATCCCTGCTGCCCCAGGGCTTTGTGTGGCGGCAGGGTGAGGCCCTGCAGAAGAAGGATCAGCCGTCGGGCCTGCTTGTTGGTAAGTGCAATCGACATGGCCAAACCCTGCCCGATGCCACCGCAGGGTCGCAAGCAGGAATCGGGTGGTTGCCCCTGATTTCTTGGCCTAGGAATTAATTTTTCCAGAGGATTGCACCATGTTAAAAATCAGCGGAATGAACACCAGCCGGGCTCAGGAACTGTGGCAGGGCGGCACTGATGATCACGGCAATCCGCCCGAATTGGCAATATCCGACGGACAGGGCAATCCCTGCCGCCACTGTCTTCAGCTAATTAGCGAGGGAGATCGTTTCTTGATAATCTCCCATCGGCCCTTTGACGGCCTTCAGCCCTATGCGGAGCAGGGGCCGGTTTTTCTGCACGCTGAGCCCTGCGAAGCTTATTCGGGTGCCGATGATTCGGGTAAGAAGGGCGATCTGCCACCGGTGCTTAAAGACAGCCCGCGCTATCTCTTGCGCGGCTATGACCATCGGCAGCGCATTGTCTATGGTACCGGAACGATTGCCGAGGCAGAACAGATTAAGGACACGGCCCGGAACCTGCTTGAAAAGGATGGGGTTGCGTTTGTTCACATTCGTTCAGCCACAAACAATTGTTGGCAGGCACGGGTGGACTGGTCCGAAATTCCGCCAGAATGAATGGAATTTGATTGGCTGTGATGGCCATGATTTGCCAAATAGAAGCAATGAGAAAAATTCGCCGCCTCTTTGTGCTAACTGCAGTGATGGCCAGTCTGAACGGTTCAGCAATTTCCGGACAGATCAACTCCGCCACGGCAGAACTAAAGCCCTGTGAACTGGCAATCCCTTGCCCCGTTGGCAGCCGGTCGTTTCACGCCCGACCACCCGACAATTGGGATGGTAAAACACCGCTTCCTGTATTGCTGCATTTTCACGGATGGGGGCGGCAGGGGCCACTGATCATGAAGCATGGCCGCATTGCTGGCGCCACGCGCAAGCTTGGCGTCCTGCTGCTGGCCCCCAACGGCCTCGGCCGCACCTGGGATTTCTGGAGCCCGGACACAAATGATGTCTCCTTTGCCCTTCAGGTCATCGAAGAGGCAGCCAAACGCTGGCCCATTGACCGGTCAAAAATCTTTGTCTCCGGCTATTCTTATGGCAGCGCCATGGCCTGGCGGTTTGCCTGCGCCGCCGGAAGCAGGATCAATACCCTGTTGGCCGTTGCTGGATCGATTCCTGATCAAAGCGAGGAATGCGAAGCCCCGGTTAATATCCGCCACGTACACGGAACCCGCGATAACGTCATGGATTACCCGTTCGGTCCCAATGGTGAAGTGGAAGGGGCGGTCGCCCTGTGGCGCCAGCAAAATGGCTGTGGCCCCAAGGCGGATGATCTGGAAGACTGGCAGGCGGTGAAAATTCTGCAGTTTACGCGCCACAAATGGCAGACCTGCAGCACCGGCAAGTCGATCGTATTGGACGTTCACAAACACGGCCATTTCATTCCGCGTTTCTGGATTGAAAGACAGTTGAAAGAACTGCTTTGACCGATGCCTGTTAACGGCGTTTCAAACTCCGGTGATATTGTCTTGTCAGATTCACAATAAAATCCCATAATTTGATTCGTGTTCAACGCAATGAAAGGAGGTGATCCAATGTCGAGTAGTTTCACTAGTTCGGTAGGGTCTTTGTTTAACGGTGTATTTGGGGAGCAGTCTCTCCTTTAGACCAGCGAACCGGACTGTTGGAATCACGCGTTGACGATTCGTCAGCCTGATAGACCTCCGGACAAAGAAATTGCGATGGGCCACCTCTATGAGGTGGCCCTTTCTTTTTGCCGAGGCGGCGAGGCGGCGAGGCGGCGAGGCGGCGAGGCGGCGAGGCGGCGAGGCGGCGAGGCGGCGAGGCGGCGCATCTCAATCAATCAAAAATCTGAGGCAATGCCCTTGTTTTCCCAATCCCCATAGCGTGCCGGGTCCGGGCCTTTGCGGCCGTCAAGTTCTGCCTGTTCTGCAAGTTTCTCTTCACGCTTTTTTTGCGCAGCCCGACGGGCCTGCGCCTCTTCAAGCGCCCGCCTGGCAATTGTTGGATCAGGACGTTTAACTTTATCTTTCACCCAAAACTCCGTCATAGTGCCAATGGTTGACACGCTATCGCCGCCATCCCATCTGAGATATGAACCAATCTAAGTCCTCACTCACGGAGAAACCATAGATGAACGTTGTGAAAACAACCATCTTGTTAACAGCCATGACCATGCTGTTCATGCTGGTTGGATTCCTGCTGGCCGGCCAGACAGGCATGTTGATCGCCCTCGTCGCAGCCGCCGCGATGAACCTGTTTTCCTGGTGGAATTCCGGCAATATGGTGCTGCGCATGCACAATGCCCGCGAAGTGACGCAGGAAACAGCACCTCAACTGGTTTCGATGGTGGAACAATTGGCAGCCAATGCGGGATTGCCGATGCCCCGGATTTTCGTATTGGAGACCGACCAGCCCAATGCATTCGCCACCGGTCGCAACCCTGAAAATGCCGCCGTTGCCGCCAGCACCGGCCTGTTGGACAGGCTGACCGAAGAAGAGGTCGCCGCCGTCATGGCGCACGAACTGGCCCATATCAAAAATCGCGACACTTTGACCATGACCATTACCGCCACCCTGGCCGGGGCGATTGGCATGCTGGCCAATTTCGCCTTTTTCTTCCGGGGAGACCGCAACAACCCGCTGGGATTTATCGGCGTGCTGGCAACCATGTTTCTGGCGCCAATGGCCGCCGGCATCGTGGAAATGGCTATCAGCCGTACCCGCGAATATGAAGCTGACCGCGATGGCGCAGAAATCTGCGGAAATCCATTATGGCTTGCATCGGCGCTTGAAAAGATCGAGCACTATGCCCGTGGCATTTTCAACGAATCAGCCGAGCGATCCCAGGCCACCGCCCATCTGTTTATCATCAATCCCCTGAACGGCCGCACAATGGACAATCTGTTTTCCACCCATCCCAATACTCAAAACAGAATTTCCGCATTGCACCAGCTGGCCGATGAGTGGAACCAGCAGGAAACAAACACCCCTGAGCCGCATGCCAAACAAATGCCAAAGCGCGAGCCTCAGCGCCAAGTTTTTGGACGCAATGCCGGTCAATGGCGGGAGCAGGGCAGTAATTTTGGCCCTTGGGGCGATAACGGCTCCGACGATCCGCCGCGCCGCAAAAAAGGTCCCTGGGAATGAGCAAGCCGGGTCTGGCAACCCGGATCGCCGCAACAATCCTGCTCACCCGCGTTATTGATGACCAGCGCAGCCTGGATGGCCTGCTCGACACGCGGCATGGCCCGGCGCAATTTCGCGACCTGTCCGACGCCGACAAGGCCCTGGCTCGCGCCATCGTGACAGTTGCCCTGCGTCGGCGCGGCGAAATCGACTTTGCCCTCAGCAAGGTGCTTGACCGCAAACCGCCCAAAAATGCCCGTCAGTTGATTCACACTTTACATGTGGCAGCGGCCCAGATTCTGTTTCTTGAAAGCCCCGACAGCGCAGCTGTCGACCTCGCCGTCACCGCCCTGCGCAATGACAAAAGATCAACCCGCTTTGCCGGACTGGCTAATGCCGTGCTGCGTCGCCTGTCGCGGGAAAAGTCGGACATTCTTGCTGACAGGAGCGATGAGGAAATCGCCCTGCTCAACGTGCCACCATGGCTGTCCAAGCGTCTGCGCAAACAATACGGAAGAGAACGACTGGCAGCGATTGCATCCCAGCACATGCTGGAACCGGTGATCGACCTCACCGTCCGTTCGCAGCCAAAGATCTGGGCCGACCGATTACAGGGCCAACATCTGTTCGGCAATTCCATTCGTGTTCAACAACCGGGAAAGATCGAATCCTGGCCTGGCTTTGAAGAAGGAGCCTGGTGGGTTCAGGACGCCGCCGCCAGCTTGCCGGTTCACCTGTTTGGCGATTGCACCGCAAAAACCGCATTGGATCTTTGCGCAGCGCCCGGCGGCAAGACCGCGCAACTGATCGCCGCCGGTGCCCATGTCACGGCACTGGAGGCCTCAAAACCGAGACTGCAACGGCTGAGCTCCAATCTGCAGCGCCTGCAACTGGAAGCCGCCTGCATCGAAGCGGACATGATGGAGTGGCAGCCAGATGAGCCTTTTGACCTGGTCCTGTTGGATGCACCTTGCTCATCTACAGGCACCATCCGCCGACACCCGGATGTTCAATGGAGCAAATCGCCCGACACCATAAACGCGCTTGCGCAACTGCAATATGAAATGATCGAACGGGCCGCCCAATTTGTGAAACCGGGTGGTACATTGATGTTTTCCAACTGCTCCCTCGACCGCGCCGAAGGGGAAGATGTCTTTGCCCGGATTCTCGCCGCCGACTGTGGGCTTCAACCAAACCCCATCGACCAATCCGAATGTTTTGACCTTGCCGAGGTGATTAACCGCCAGGGAACTCTGCGCACTCTGCCCTGTCATCTACAGTCAACATCAAGCGAAAAGCTTGCACCGCCGATGACGGGTCTGGATGGATTTTTTTGTGCCCGCTTCACCCGGTCGGGCTGACGAATAGTGCCGGGAAATAATATTTTGAATAGAATCCCGCCCGACCCGTTTCTGAAGTAGAATCGGCTCTGATTCACGAATCACTACAGGGGACTTATCGCGGCAGATGCGGGTACCGGATTACCTTTTGATTCCAACGCTTATTGCAGGCGAAGTGTGGCGGCGCTTTGCCCGCCGGGTGCGTTCCGGCCCGCTTTATCGCTGGCGCTTTGCCGGCAGCACGCCAAGCGGGTTGACCATGGCTCCGCAAAGCCTGCGGCCAGCTGATCCACAACGGGCGATTGAATTCTATTCCGGCCATTACGCTTTTGGCGAAGAGACGGTCTCAACTGGAGGCGATTCTCCATTTTCAGCAGTTTCCCCCAGTGACGATTGGTTCAGTCGGCTACATGGATTTCGCTGGTTACGTCACCATCAGGCCATCGATAGTGAACTGGCCCGCGCCAATGCCAACGCATTGATGACCGACTGGATAGACCTGTGGGGACATCGCCTCAACAGTTCCGCCTGGCGCTCTGATATTGTCGCCGCGCGGATCATCGCCTGGTATTGCCATGCACCCCTGTTGATCAAAGATGCCAGCCCGGCCAATTACAAAATCATGCTGCGCTCCATTGCCCGGCAATCACGCTATCTGCATCACAACGTGCCCCATACACGGGACGGGTATCCGCGCCTGCTGGCAACTATTGCGCTCGCCTATACGTCCATCTGCCTGGCCGGCAGGGAAAAAACTATCAAACCCGCGGCGCGCGAACTGGATCGGGAAATTCATAGACAGATCCTGCCCGACGGCGGCCACATATCCCGCAACCCTGTGGTTTTGCTGTATTTGCTGGCCGATATGTTGCCGCTCAAGAAGGCCTATGAAAAAATCGGGCATCCACCTTCAAAAACACTCGTCTCAGCCATCGACCGGATGATGGGAGCATTGCGGTTTTTCCGTCACAGCAATGGCGACCTGGCGCAGTTCAACGGAACCGGCTTCACACCCAGCGCGCTCATGGCGGCAATATTGCGCTATGATACCACCACCGGCGTTCCCCAGCGGTCGGCGCCGCAATCGGGCTTTGAGCGCCTCAGTGCCGGAAAGACCGTCGTGCTGATGGATACAGGCAAACCATTCAGCCGCGCCACCGCCCGCCACGCTCTGGCTGGAACCCTGTCCTTTGAACTTTCGTGTGGTGCCACCCGGTTCATATCAAATTGCGGCGTGCCTGACATTTCCCTTGACCGCTACGCCCCTTTCACAAGAGCGACTGCCGCGCATTCAACAATTACCATCGACGACACATCATCAAGCAGGTTTTCAGCGGAGGCGGCCGTCTACAATCTGCTGCCAACACCTCTTATTCGTGCCCCGGGGCAAGTCACCGCTGCGCGCCATGATCAAGATGGCATTATGAGTGTTGAAGCTGGCCATGACGGTTATCGCTACAGCCATTCGCTAATCCATAATCGGCAACTCAGCCTTTCTGAAAATGGTGGGCTTCTGACCGGTTGCGACAGTTTTATCTCTACCGGCGGGAAGATATCCGAAAAGGCTGTGGCTGCATTGAGGTTTCATCTGCCGGCCACCATCGCTGTCAGCATGCTGACGTCCGGCCATTCCATTCTCCTGGCTGCGCCCAACAAAGACGCCTGGATTTTCACCTGCCTGGAAGGCGAAGTAGTGCTTGAAGAAAGCATTCAGTTTTCCGGGCCCGGACAGCCGCGCAAAAGCGAGCAAATTGCCGTCTACGTCAGTCCGGCCAAACAGCCCAACATCCGCTGGGCACTGGAACATCGGGTCAAAAAACCGGGCAGTCAGGCGAGCAGAAGAGAGTCTTCAGAATCCGCTGCGCCAGATCTGCTCGACGCATTGTTTGGCGAATCCGAGGGAACCGACTGATCGTGCATATTCTGATTACACGTCCGGAAATGCAGGCCAAAAAGACCGCCGAGTCACTGCAACGGCGCGGTCACAGTTTCACGATTGAACCATTGCTCGAAATCAATCCGATCCGGTCACCAATGCCGCCCGGTCAGTTTGATGCCCTGATTGTCACCAGCATCAATGCCCTGCCAACACTGGACAGCAATTGGCCCAAAGATAATCGAGCAACGGTGCCACTTTTGGCAACGGGGGCCGCCACAGCCAACGCCGCCCGAAAACTGGGTTTTAAAAACAGCCAGCATGTTCCCGGCACCGTAGCTGCATCTTCAGTGGACCTGACTGAAGCTGTGCCCGCCTGGATGACACAAAACAATCTGTCCGATTCTGCTCACCTGCTCTATCCAAGTGCAGAAACAGTAGCCCATGACGTGGTCGAACTTCTGGCAAACAAGGCAATCAGCTGCCACCGCTGGACAGTTTATCGGGCAAGTCCGGCGACACAATTTACGGATCCGACCAAAACCGCCCTGAATCGTGGCGAAATCGATGCTGTGCTCCTATATTCAAAGCGAACGGCCCATACATTTGTCCAGTTGATGCGCAAGGCCGAAATCCCCATGAATGGCTTGCGCGCCTATGTATTGAGCCTCGACATACTTGAAACCTTGCCGAAGGAAATGAAAAGCCACGCCCGCAGCGCCAATCAACCTGATGAAGATTCGCTGCTCGATCTTATTGACGCCTGACAGCACAATTTCTTTGCCCCTGCTGGCACGCTGCACTAAGTAATGATCAGACCCTTTCAGGTTTGGGAGAACCCAATTGCAGACCGCATCACTGGAAAGCAGAAGATGAAAAAGTCGAAAAAATCTACGACAACCAACAAGGTTCAAACTCCGCGTGGTCAAGGTCATTCCGCCCGAAAAGCCAAGCCCGTGACCATCGATCTGAAAGCCGAAGAAGTGGCGAAGAAAAAGACCGCGTCCACGCCTAAGGTTTCCGCAGCTGCCAAGAGTGATTCCAAGCCCGCTGATGCGAAGCAGAGCCCGGTCGCCCAATCCCCAAAGACCGAGACCGCGAGTGCTGCCAAGAAAGAAGCACCCGCCCCCAAGTCTGCCTTTGGTCGCAATGGGTCAAGCGCTTCCAAAAAGGAAACCGCCGCCAAACCCGACACTAAAAAAGCAAGTTCAACTTCATCCAAGCCAACCCCGCCACCGTCTTCCCCGTCATCAGTTCCAAAGAAGAAATCCGGTGATCGTATGGGACGCTTTGCTGCCGCATTGATCGGTGGATGTGTTGCCCTTGGCGGTGCCGGAGTGTTGCAATATGCCGGTATTTTGGAGTCACCGGGCGACAGCAATGCGCTCCTTCAGCAACAACTTGCCACTCAGTCCCAGGCCTTCACTAGTCAGATAGACGAACTCAAAGCCCGACTGGACGGCAGCGAGGGAAACGATACCGCGACGCTCAACTCGCGCATTGAAGAACAGGTCAAGCAATTGATTGCCCAGTCTGCGCCAACAGACGGCGCCGCTGAAACCGATGAAATCATCACTCAAGTCAATGAAACCACCTTGCGCGTGGAAAAATTGATCGCCGATCAAAAAGCCAACGCTGACAACATCAACGAACTGCAAACTACACTGGCGGCGGCGGCGACGGCGGCGAGCACGAGCGGCGACGGCGGCGGCGGCGGCGGCAGTAGCGGTGCAGCAGTATCGGCGTTGAGTTTGCAGGTGGACAATCTGGCATCGCAAGCAACCCGCATCCGTGCCGACATCAAGCAAATCAAATCTCAGCTGGCTGGCGCAATTCAAAACAACACCGGTTCCGGTCAGTCCGTGGATCCCGAACTGACCAATCGTCTGACCGCGCTGGAAAATAAAATCGGCGACCTCGGCAAAATGGCATCATCTGTCGAAACACTGCGCTCGGATTTGGCATCCAGCTCCGAACAGCTTGGCCAACAGGCAACGACAATTGCGGAGTTGAAAGCGGCACAGGATCAACCAAGCAGGGCTGACAAATTCGCGGCCCGGTCGGTCGCTGCAGCCGCGCTGAAGAGCGATATCGATCGCGGATTGCCGTTCAGCGATTCGCTGAAGATTTTTAAAAACCTCTCCGCCGGTGAACTCTATCTCCGCAAGCTGGATGACTATGCCAGCAGCGGCATTCCGACATCGAGCCAGCTGGCAGCATCGTTTCAATCTGTTGGCGATGCCATCGTCGAAGCCACGCAGCCCAAGCCGGACGATAGTCTGACATCTCGGCTGATGGCCGGTGTCAAATCTTTCGTTCGGGTCAAAGCTCGCAAACCGCTTGAAGGCTCAACACCATTGGCCATTGTCTCACAGATATCCGAAGCTGTGACAACAAACGATCTGTCAGCCGCATCCGCCCTGTGGCGAACCCTGCCAGACGCCGGGCAGTCGGTATCTGCTGACTGGCACGACCAGCTGCAGTCCCGCATTATCGCTGACGAGTTGATTTCCAGCTCGGTTCAGTCCTTTCTTACTTCGACGGCCACTCAATAAATCCGGCTGATTGGTTAGCGCCCCTTAGGAGCCCTTTTAAAATGTTTCGTATCGCCGCCTTTATCCTGCTGCTGTTTGCTGTGGCTTTTGGCTTTGCCTGGCTGGCCGACAATCCTGGCACTGTCACCGTCCAATGGGATTGGCTCAATCAGGGTCAGGCCTATGAATTCGACCTGATCACACTGATCCTGGTACTCGGCGTGGTGTTTTTGCTGTCGATTTTCACATGGTGGTGTTTCTTCAGCATTATCAATTCGCCAAAGGCCTTTGGTCGCTGGCGCAGCGGTCGCCGGCGCGATAAAGGCTATGCGGCCTTGTCAAAAGGCCTGGTTGCAGCCGGTGCCGGCAATATTCCACTTGCCAAGCAACTCGCCAAGGAATCCAGCAAGTTTCTCGACAGCGAACCTCTGGTTGCCATGCTGGAGGCGCAAACAGCGCTGTTGGAGGAAGACCGCCCGGCGGCACGCCAGCAGTTCAATGTCATGCTTGAAAGCGATGAAACCCGACTGCTTGGACTGCGCGGCCTTTATCTGGAAGCAGAAAAGGAAGGGGCCGTGGAAGCCGCTGCGCATTTTGCCAAAGAGGCCAACAATATGGCACCCGGCACGCCCTGGGCAGCCACCGCTGTCCTCAAGGTGCAGACCATATCCGGCCAGTGGGAAGAGGCCGTCAAAACGCTTGATCTGAATCGGTCCTCCGGTGTCTTCGACAAAGAAGAATATGCCCGCAAGAAAGCTGTGGTCTTGACGGCGCTGGCCATGCAGCAGGAAGACGGTGAACCGGAACAGGCGCGCGTCCATGCGCTGGCCGCCTGCAAACTGGCGCCAGGACTGACACCGGCAGCCTCGATCGCTGCCCGACTTCTGGTTCGGCTGAACGACGGCCGTAAAGCCGGCAAGATCCTCGAGACCGCCTGGCGAACCAATTCCCATCCCGACATCGCCGATGCCTATGTCAATTTGAATGTGGGTGACAATGCCTCTCAGCGACTGGCAAGGGCCCGCAAACTGACTGCTGCTTCTCCAAACGATCGCGAAGGTCTGTTTGCAATCGCCAAGGCAGCACTGGACGCCGGCGAATTCCAAACTGCCCGCGACACGATGGAAAAAATTCTGCGCGAGTCTGCCAGCGAACGATCCTGTTTGCTGATGGCCGACATTGAACAGGCCGAATATGGCGACCGGGGACGGGTGCGCGAATGGCTGTCCCGCGCCGTATCCGCAGCAAAAGATCCGGCATGGATTGCCGACGGGGTTATTTCCGAAGACTGGATGCCGTGCTCGCCAACCACCGGGCGGCTGGATGCCTTTGAGTGGAAAGCGCCGATGCAGCAGCTGGGAGCCGCCAAGGAAACTCTGGACTTAAGCCTGCTCGCTAACGAACCGCTTGCAGATGTCGACACAGTCGTTCTGGAACCTGAAAGCCCTAAGGGCGGATTGAAACCAGGCGACACCAAAGCTTCCGATGATGCCGACATTACAGATGCCGAAGTTGTCGATGTCGAACCGGCCAAGACCTTGCCTGAAAATGACAATGTCAGCAACGATGATCCCGTCGCGCCCGCCAACACCAATGATCCATCCCAACCGACAGACTCGCCGCCGCCGCCCGAACCGCAGTCCCCCTTCAATCAGGCCGATCTGGACAGCGACAAGGATGGCATTATAGATCACCGTCCGGACGACCCGGGCATTGGTGAAGAAAATCCCAAAAAAGAGGGCTGGTTGTTTTAGCTGCTGAACATAGCCAAACAATCCAACCCAACTAGATGGCCCGGCGGCACGAGGCCACCGGACGGGTTATTCATCACTGATCAGGCAGCGCTGGCTTTCTCAAGCAATCCGCGATTAATCAGCAATTCTGCGATCTGAACCGTATTCAGCGCGGCACCCTTGCGCAGGTTGTCGGAAACAACCCACATGTTGAGACCGTTATCGATTGTCGCGTCTTCGCGAATGCGCGAAATATAGGTAGCGTCTTCGCCGGCTGCTTCGTAAGGCGTTACATAGCCGCCATCCTCACGCTTATCGACAACCAGGCAGCCGGGTGACTGACGCAGAATTTCCCGCGCCTCGTCGGCTGAAATCTCGTTTTCAAACTCGATATTGACCGCTTCAGAATGGGATACAAAGACCGGTACTCGAACAGCCGTTGCGGTAACTTTGATCTTCGGATCAAGCATCTTCTTGGTCTCGGCGGTGATCTTCCATTCTTCCTTGGTTTCACCGGAATCCATGAAAACGTCGATATGCGGAATGCAGTTAAAAGCAATGCGCTTGGTGAATTTCGAGGCTTCGATTGGGTCGGCTACAAAAACAGCACGGGTCTGATTGAACAGTTCTTCCATCGCCTCCTTGCCAGCGCCGGAAACCGACTGATAGGTCGAAATGACAACCCGCTTGATGCCCGCCTTGTCGTGCAGTGGCTTCAGCGCAACCACCAGCTGAGCCGTCGAACAGTTGGGATTGGCGATGATGTTCTTCTTGGAAAATCCAACAACGTCATCGGCATTGACTTCTGGCACGATCAAGGGAACGTCTGGATCGTAGCGAAAGGCAGATGAGTTATCGATGACAACACAACCGGTCTTGCCAATCTTGGGACCCCATTCTGTCGACAGGGATCCGCCGGCTGACATGATGGCGATATCCGATTTGCTGAAGTCGTGACTGTCCAGGCTTTTGACTTTCAGTGTCTTGTCGCCAAAGGACACTTCAGTTCCCTGGCTGCGGCGCGAGGCCAGCGCGACGACTTCGTCGGCTGGAAATTCGCGTTCTGCCAGGATCGACAGCACTTCGCGGCCCACATTGCCCGTGGCACCAACAACTGCAATTCTGTAACCCATGATGGTCTTGCTCCTAACTCTCCTAATGCGCACTGCGCTAGCACCTCTCCATCCCGGGAGAGTGCGGGAGGGAGCGGCTAAACGGTGGTTTTCGTTTTGAGTGCCTTGATCAACATGCGCCACCTTTTAGCGGTAACGCACAAAAAGTCAAACCTTGGACTCTTGCTGATAGCCGGACTTTTGCTGAATATCGTTAACTTCGCTCATGCTCAATTTACCTTGGCGCCACTGTCTCAGTCGGAAATACGACTGCAATTGTTTGGCAAATCGCTGATTGGAGAATATGCCAACGGGGCCACCTGGTCGGAAAATCTCAGCGCCGATTTGACCAGCTTCTACGTTGAAGGTGAAAAACAAATGGTGGGCGAGATGCACTTTAACGGCTCCATTCTATGTTTCACCTATCGCCAGTCGGAAAATCCGACCCCCAATTGTTTTGAAATTTGGAAGAGGGGAGTAAATTGTTTTGATTTCTACGAATCTGACCAGACTATCCCACTGATGGACCGACGGGTTGGTCGCGGCTGGGTTGCACGTGCCTGGCGATCCGATCAGACCAGCAGCTGCCAAAGTGACCTGCTCAGCTGACAGTTTCGGGGCCGAATCAGCGGGCACCAAATATGGCACTGCCGACCCGCACGCTGGTGGAGCCGAATTCGATGGCCAGTGGATAGTCTCCCGACATGCCCATGGACAATTCTTCAACGCCGGACGCCTTCGCCAAATTGCCAAGCAAGGCAAAGTGAGGACCGGGATTTTCATCAAACGGGGGAATGCACATCAGGCCGGAAATTTCCAGCCCATGCACGGTGCGGCATCGATCAACGAATTCGACCACCTTGTCAGGGTCCACGCCGGCCTTTTGTTCCTCCAATCCGGTGTTCACCTGGACGAACAGTTTCAGACTTCTGCCCTGCCTGGACATTTCCGCAGCCAGGGTTTTAGCAATTTTTTCCCGGTCAACCGTATGAATAACATCGAACAATTCCACCGCATCAGCGGTCTTGTTGGATTGCAGCGGGCCAATCAGGTGCAGCTCGACATCAGGATATTTTTGCTTCAGTTGCGGCCATTTCCCCTGGCTTTCCTGCACCCGGTTTTCACCAAACACCCGATGCCCGGCCTGCAAAACGGATTCGATCCGCTCCCCTGAAAAAGTTTTCGATACGGCGATTAGTTGGGTAGTGTTGACCTTGCGGCCGGCATTTTTCTCAGCCGAAGAAATACCGTCCAGCACTTCCTGCAGTTTGTGATCTGTACCCACTGATCGGATCCCCCTTTTATTTGCGCCAAAGCCCGGCGACTAAGTGTTGACCTTAATACGCATTTCTGGTCACTAGCAGCCCAGACAACTCCCTTTTTGATGAAGAGCCGCAAAATGGCAAGCGAACGCTATAACGCGAGATCAGTAGAGCAGAAATGGCAGCAGCGCTGGGATGATGAAAAAATCTTTCTGACCAGCACAGATCCGGACGGCAGCAAGGAAACCTATTACGTCCTGGAGATGTTTCCCTATCCCTCCGGTCGCATCCATATGGGCCATGTGCGCAACTATGCCATGGGCGACGTGATTGCCCGTTATAAACGCGCCAAGGGTTTTGAAGTCCTGCACCCGATGGGCTGGGATGCCTTCGGCATGCCGGCTGAAAACGCCGCCATGCAAAACAAGACCCACCCCAAAGGCTGGACATATCACAACATCGCTTCCATGCGGTCACAGCTGAAATCCATGGGTCTGTCGCTCGACTGGTCGCGCGAATTTGCCACCTGCGACGAAGACTATTACGCCCAGCAGCAAAAACTGTTTCTCGATTTCATGAAGGCCGATCTGGTCTATCGCAAAAACGCCAAGGTCAACTGGGACCCGGTGGACATGACCGTCCTGGCAAATGAACAGGTGATCGATGGCCGCGGATGGCGTTCAGGCGCCGAGGTAGAACAGCGCGAACTCACCCAATGGTTCTTCAAAATTTCAGATTTTTCCGAGGACCTGTTGAGCAGCCTTGATGGGCTGGATCAGTGGCCGGCTAAGGTAAAACTGATGCAGGCCAACTGGATCGGCAAATCCCGTGGCGCCCGTATCCGTTTTCCGCTGACCGAAAACTCAACCACTTCCCTGGCAGAAATTGACGTCTTCACCACCCGCCCGGACACCTTGTACGGTGCCGGCTTCATGGCACTGGCGGCCGAACATCCCCTATCGCTGGAACTGGCGGGAAACAATGAAGAGCTTTCGGCGTTCATCGACGACTGTCGCAAAATCGGCACTTCAGTGGCGGCGATTGAGACGGCCGAAAAACGGGGCTTTGATACCGGACTGACCGTTGATCATCCATTTATCGAGGGCCATGTCCTGCCCGTCTATGTGGCGAATTTCGTACTGATGGGCTACGGCACCGGTGCGATTTTTGGCTGTGCTGCCCACGATCAACGTGACCTGGACTTTGCCCGCAAATATGATCTCGACGTGATTCCAGTCATCGCCGATCCGCAGAGCCCCGACGTGGCCTTTGAAGTTGGCGACACTGCCTATCTCGGCGACGGCGTGATGGTCAATTCCGGATTTCTCAACGGGCTTGCCAAGGACGAGGCGATCGATGCGGCGATTGAAAAACTGAATCAACAATTGCTTGACGGCGCCCCTCAGGGTGTCGGCGAAATCAACTATAAGTTGCGAGACTGGGGCGCTTCCCGTCAGCGCTACTGGGGCTGCCCGATCCCGGTCGTGCATTGTGATGATTGCGGTGTGGTGCCTGAAAGAGAAGAAAATCTTCCGGTCGTGCTGCCGGAAGATGTCACTTTTGACATTCCTGGAAACCCGCTGGATCGCCACCCTACCTGGCGTGATGTCGACTGCCCGTCCTGTGGCAAACCGGCCAGGCGTGAAACCGACACGATGGATACATTTGTCGATTCGTCATGGTATTTCGCCCGCTTTACCGATCCAACTTCCAAATCACCGACCAATGTAACGGCTGCGAATCGATGGTTGCCTGTCGATCAGTATATTGGTGGCATAGAACATGCGATCCTGCATTTGCTCTATTCGCGGTTTTTTGCCCGGGCCATGTCAATTACCGGTCACATGGATGTCCAGGAACCGTTCAAGGGCCTGTTTACTCAGGGCATGGTTGTTCATGAAACCTACAAGTCGAAGGACGGAGCCTGGCTGCAACCCAGCGAAATTGATATCACCGATGATGGTGGCAATCGCTCAGCACGCCATGCGGTAACCGGAGAAGACGTTGTTATTGGCGGCATTGAAAAAATGTCGAAGTCGAAACGAAACACGGTGGATCCCGACGACATCATTGCCACCTTTGGTGCCGATACGGCCCGCTGGTTTGTGTTGTCTGATTCGCCCCCCGACCGCGATGTCATCTGGACTGAAGCCGGCGTTGAGGGCGCCCATCGGTTTGTCCAGCGCATCTGGCGCCTGGTGCATAATGTGGCCGAAAGGCCGGAACATGCCGGCAGCGGCGAGGAGACCGCTGACCTGGGTTTGCGCAAGGCCGCCCATAGGGCGCTGGCACGCATTGATGAGATGATTCCCGGCCTGCGCTATAATTCTGCCGTAGCGCAGATCTATACTTTGGTGAATGAAATCGAGCAGGCGCAAAAATCCACCACAGTTTCCAGCGATACTCTCAATCAGACCATGGCTATGACCTTGCAGATGATTGCCCCGATGATGCCACATCTTGCCGAGGAGTGTTGGACGGTGCTTGGTCACGATGGCA
The DNA here is from genome assembly GCA_039977975.1 of Rhizobiaceae bacterium. Lineage (GTDB taxonomy): Bacteria > Pseudomonadota > Alphaproteobacteria > Rhizobiales > Rhizobiaceae > Pseudahrensia. Next base: position 125,015 of record JBDWCD010000012.1, on the reverse strand, counting down.
TGGTCTCGGCAACCGACTGGCCGGTTCTGGACGAATCCATGCTGGTGGAAGATTCCATCACCCTGCCGGTCCAGATCAACGGCAAGAAACGTGGCGAGATTACCGTGCCGGTGAATATGGAGAAACAGGGAGTTGAAGAAGCTGTTTTGCAGGAACGCTTTGTCCAGAACGCCCTTTCTGATAAGGAACCAAGGAAGATCGTTGTTGTTCCCGGGAGAATCGTCAATGTGGTCATCTGATTTGACGCCAATCCGATCCCTCGTCGGGGTCGGCGGATTGCTGATATTTCTCGCTTCCTGCACTGTTGAGCCACTGAACGCCACGCGGTCCTATTCCAGTCTAGCCGGTAGCGGTGGTTCACAGTCGGTTCGCGACATCATGAAAACGATCTCTGTCAAGCCGGTGAAAACACGGGTGGCGCAACTTGTGCGCAACAATCTGTTGTTTGAACTCAATGGCGGCAAGCTCGAACCGGGTGGTCAATACGAACTGAGATTGCAGGTCAAATCCGGTACCCGGTCACTAGCCGTTGAGAATAATTCCCTGTCACCAACTTCTGCGCAGATTGCGGTGACAGTTGATTTTGAGCTGGTCGACACCACAACCCGCAAAGAAGTGTCAGGAGGCAAGCGCCGGGCGGTGGCCAGTTTCGACAAGACACCGCAGAAATTTGCCAACGATCGGGCCCAACGGGACGCACAAATCCGCGCCGCGAAAGATGTCGCGCGCCAGATTCGTTTGGCGATCGGTCAATCCCTGGCACAAATTTAGCGGTTGCTCGATTGGCGCAGGTAAAGAATCACGAAGTTGATCGCTATCTGAAACAGCCCAACCCTGCCCATCGGCTTTGCCTCGTCTATGGACCCGATGCCGGTCTTGTTTCGGAACGCGCAAAAGTGCTTGCCCAATCCAGCGGAGCCGATCTTGACGACCCCTTTTCAACCATCGTTCTGGATGCAGATGATGCAGCTTCTGATCCTCAGCGAATTGCTGATGAGGCCCATACGATCTCCATGTTCGGCGGCAACAGGCTGGTACACATTAAAGGCTCGACGCAGAAGAATCTGGTAAAAGCCCTGCAACCGGTTCTCGATCAGCCACCGACAGATGCCTTGATCATTATCGAGGCTGGCGATCTCAAAAAATCTTCTCCGTTACGGTCGCGAATCGAAAAGGCGGCCTCAGCCATTGCTTTGCCTTGTTACCAGGATCAAATTCAGGGACTTCAGCAGGTGATCGATCAGGAGGTTCAAGCTGCCGGCCTGACCATTGACACCGATGCCCGCCAGGCACTTATCGGTCTGCTGGGCGAAAATCGCTTGGCTTCTCGGGGTGAGGTCCAAAAGCTCTGCCTCTATGTCGGAGAAGCGGCGACCATCACAGTTGATGACGTCAATCAGATTGTTGGAGACGCCTCTGTTCTAGCTTTGGATGCGGTAGTCGATGCCGCCAGCATTGGCGACATTGCAACGATGGAACACACTTACAAAAGACTGATTGCCCGTGGGACCGCCGTATTTCAGGTGGTCAATGCGATGCAGCGTCACTTTCAGATGTTACATCTGGCCCGATCCCAGATGCAGTCTGGCAGTCAGCATGCTGCTTCTGCTGTTGCAACGATGCGGCCTCCGATCAACTTTCAGCGCAAGGACAAGGTGACCCGGGCGCTTTCTATTTGGCGTCCAGCGCCGCTTGAAAGGGTATTGCGCCGATTGGAAACGGTTTCGCTGGAAACCCGAAAAAACAGTTCTCTTGCGGTCGCCCTAACCTCGACGGCTCTGCTGGCCATAGCCATCGAAGCGCGGCAGTCCCAGCGGTAGTTAGTCTTCAAGAAGAGAGCTTTGCTTCCAGGGCGTCCAGCTGGTCGAGGTCCTGGTAGTCAATGGAAACCCGGCCGCGTCCATTGGCCTTGTGGCTGATCTTTACCTTCAAGCCCAGGGCATCGCTTAAGCGATTTTCCAATGCCTGCGTGTCGGCATCCTTTTTCTGTCCACCGGCAGAAGCCGCCTTGCTTTTTGGGCTCTGCGATTCCTGTCCAGCCAAATGCTCCACCTGACGCACCGACAATCCTTCATCCACAATGCGCTTGGCCAATGCTTCCGGTGCCGACATGGGTATCAGGGCCCGTGCGTGACCCGAGGACAAAGTGCCAGCCGATAACATGGCCTGAACCGAGGCCGGCAAATTCAGCAGCCGCAATGTATTGGCCACATGTGAGCGACTCTTGCCAATCACCTTGCCCAGATCGGCCTGTCGGTAATCATGCTCGTCCATCAATTGACGGTAGCCCAGGGCTTCCTCAACGGGATTGAGATCGGCGCGCTGCACATTTTCGATAATCGCCAGTTCCAGCGCCTGTCGGTCATCCACCTCGCGAAGCAGGATTGGCACACTATGCACACCTGCACGCTGGGCCGCCCGCCAACGACGCTCGCCCGCGATGATTTCATAGTCGATGGCGCCATCGGACCCTTCCACCGGACGCGCCGACCGAACGAGAATTGGTTGAATGAGACCATGTTCTGAAATCGACTGAGAAAGGTCTTCCAGATCCGCTTCCGTGAATTGGCGACGTGGATTGTTTGGATTTGCCCGGATTGATTCGATGGGCACAACCCGGTCCGTCACCGCCGCCGCCGCCGCTGCAGCCGCTGCCGCCGCACCATCAGGCGCATCACCGGCTGCAGAGCCACCGGGGGCAATGGGCTTGTCCATTTCGCCGATCAAGGCCGCCAGGCCTCTTCCCAGCCGTTGTTTTGAAGATTCTTCAGCCATGATGATCGCCGCCTCTTGTGTTTGTTTTCCGCATCAGTCCGCCGCTCCAGACTGCAAAGACTTTTCCCGCTGGATCAATTCCGACGCCAGCTGTAGATAAGCCTGACTACCCGCACACTTTATATCATACAATAGGACCGGTTTGCCAAACGAGGGGGCCTCCGAAATGCGCACATTTCGGGGGATGGTGGTCTCATAGACCAGATCGCCCAGGGTTTCGCGCACATCCTGCATCACCTGGCCCGACAAATTGTTGCGTTTGTCCACCATTGTCAGCACCACGCCCTGGATCGACAATCGCTTATTGATCGTCGCCCTTACCTGCTCAACCGTTTGCAACAGCTGGCTAAGACCTTCCAGGGCAAAGAACTCAGCCTGCAGCGGCACCAGAATGGAATCGGCAGCCGCCAGGGAATTCAGGGTCAACAGGTTCAGCGAGGGCGGGCAGTCGATCAGGATATAGGTAAAGTCCGGAAAACGGCCGAGATGACCGGCAATTGCCTTTTTCAGGCGGTAAGGACGGTCAGCCTGGGAGGCAATTTCCATCTCAATTCCCAGCAGATCAAGGGTTGCCGGGGCAATGCTCAACCTTGGCACGGCGGTCTTTTGCACCACATCAACCAGGCCCTTGGTTCCCGCCAGCAGATCATAGGTGGAAGCTTCGCGCTCATCACGACCGATGCCCAGACCCGTACTGGCATTGCCCTGTGGATCCAGGTCAATCAACAGCACTTCTTCGCCAATGGCGGCCAGCGCCGTTGCCAGATTGATGGCCGTCGTGGTTTTTCCCACCCCGCCCTTCTGATTGGCAAGGGCGATGGTTCTGGGTCGAATATCGCGATTAATGCTCATGAAAGGATCCGCATCCTGGCCGCTTTTGCATGGGCTCAGTCCTAAACTCTGCTGGCAAAAATGATAGTCTCATAGTGCGCGTAATGCAGATATTTTTAAGACCACCGACTGATCCTGAAGCCGGCTGCCGGAAATCGCGCAATCAAATTGCCAGTGGCGCTGCGCTTGCCTGATTTCCTCCTGATGGTCCTGACCCTTGGGAAAAACGCCGATGGCACCTTGGGACAGATAACTTTCCGTTAAGGTTAACAAATCCTTTAGCGGCGCCAGCGCCCGTGCTGTTACAATCTCTGGTACCGCCAATTCAGGCAATGCCTTTTCGATGCGCTGATTGATCACCTGGATTTCAAGGCCAGCATCGCGCAGGCCGGCCTGTCGAATGACCGCGTTCATAAAGGCGCATTTCTTACCATTGCTTTCCACCAGGTCCACGCGGCCAGCGCCCTCCTCTGCCAACAAAATGGCAATCACCAGACCGGGAAACCCTGCTCCACTGCCGATGTCGACAACAGCATCGGCGCCCTCCAATGCCTGGAATATCTGGACGCTGTCAGCGATGTGCCGTTGCCAGATCTGGCCGATGGTTGACGGGGCAATCAGATTAATCTTGGCCTGCCATTGAACCAGCAAGTCGTGGAAATCTGTGAGTCGCTGCTGTGTTTCACGTGAAACACTCTTGACCTCGGATATCAGCGCGAGCCCCTGTTCCGGCGTCATGCGGCGCCCTTTTTGCTGGCATCCAGCTTTTTCAGATGGGCCAGGATAAGGGTCAGACCAGCTGGAGTGATGCCGTCTATGCGCCCCGCCTGACCTATTGATGCTGGCCGCACCTGCTTCAATTTGTGCTTTAATTCATTGGAGAGGCCTGACAACAGATCGTAGTCAAAATCGTCAGGAATGCTCTTGGCTTCATCTCGTGCGATAATATCAATGTCCGCCTGCTGACGTTCCATATAGACCGCATAAGCCGCATCGATCTCTATTTGTTTGGCATCCGAATCGTTTACGCTGCTTAGTTCCGGCCAGACTTTGATGAGATCATCAAAGCCAATTTCCGAATAGCTCATCAGCTCAAAGGCCGACCTGCGCACCCCATCCATGGTGATGGAGAAGCCATGTTTCCTGGCTTCATTGGGGGTCATCGACAGGGATTCACACAGGGCGCGCGCCCGTTCCAGACCGGCCATCTTGGTTTTGAAATGGGATTGCCGTTCGCTTCCGATACAACCAATTTCCAAACCCAATGGCGATAACCGCTGATCGGCATTATCGGCCCGCAGGCTGAGGCGATATTCTGCACGCGACGTGAACATGCGATAGGGCTCAGACACGCCGCGGGTCACTAGGTCATCAACCATGACGCCGATATAGGACTGGGTACGGCTGAAGGTGATCTCGTTGCCGCCCGCCGCCAACGAGGCAGCATTGAGACCCGCGACGAGACCCTGTGCCCCGGCTTCCTCATAGCCCGTCGTGCCATTAATCTGGCCGGCGAGAAACAAACCATGCAGCGCCCTTGTCTGCAGTGTTGGTTTCAGACTGCGCGGATCAACATAGTCATATTCAATCGCATAACCGGGTTGCAGAATTTCTGCCTTTTCCAATCCGGCAATTGTCGCGATGAATTCTTCCTGCACTTCCACTGGCAAAGACGTGGAAATACCATTGGGATAGATCGTCGGATCATCCAGACCTTCCGGTTCCAGAAATATCTGATGGCCGTCCCGTTCGCCGAATTTGACAATCTTGTCTTCGATGGATGGGCAATAGCGCGGGCCTACACCTTCGATCTGACCACTATACATGGCCGACCGATAAACATTTTCGCGGATAATCTCATGGGTTCGGCTGTTGGTTCGGGTAATCCCACACTCAATCTGCGGCACCGTGATCTTATCGGTGAGTGTTGAAAACGGCACCGGCGGGTCATCTGCCGCCTGCATCTCCAGCTGATCCCAGTGAATGGTGCGGCCGTCCAATCGCGCGGGTGTCCCGGTTTTCAGCCTTCCAAGAGGCAGCTCAAGAGAGTCCAGGGATTCTGCCAAGGCCACGGCGGGTTTCTCTCCCATCCTGCCAGCCGGTATTTTTTTCTCGCCGATATGGATCAGACCGCGCAAAAAGGTGCCCGTCGTCAGGACCACTGCCGCTGCCTTCAGTTGACGCCCGTCGGCCAGTTCCAATGCCTGTACTTGACTACCAGTGTGGATGAGTCGGGCGGCTTCTCCCTCAACAATGTGCAAATTGTTCTGACCGGCCAATTCCTCCTGCATGGCATTGAGATAAAGCCGTCGATCCGCCTGGGTTCTGGGGCCGCGCACAGCCGGTCCCTTGCGGCGATTCAGCATGCGAAACTGTATTCCGGAGCGGTCAGCAACCCGCCCCATCAGGCCATCCAGAGCATCGATTTCGCGCACCAGGTGGCCCTTGCCAAGTCCACCAATAGCCGGGTTGCAGGACAAGGTGCCGATCGTCTCCCGGCTCAGCGTCACCAGCGCAGTACGGGCACCCAGACGCGATGAGGCAGCGGCGGCCTCGGTGCCGGCATGGCCACCCCCCACTACCACTACATCAAACTCTAGCCGCTCCATGATGCTCATCATATTCCTTCAACAGACGCCCCTCCTATAGGACCTGCGGAGAACAGGGTCAAAAGATTCGTTTCACGTGAAACATTTGCGGGCATCACGCCGGAAAACATCTTAAAAATGTTTCACGTGAATCATTTAAAAGCTCATTTTCCGACACAGAATTCGGAGAAAATCACGTCCAGAAGATCTTCGACATCCACGCGACCGGTTATTTTGCCGAGATGATCAGCGGCCTGTCGCAGAAGCTCAGACCGGATTTCAATATCCGCTGTGCTGTCCCGTGCCTCAATCAAATTTTGAAGACACATTTCCAGGGAACGTCGATGCCTCTCACGTGTAATCACGGCAGTCTCAATGCCTCCGGAAAAAGAAGCAAGCTTGCCTCTGAAAAAGGTCAACAGGTCTTTCAGGCCATCCTCCTTAACCGTATTTATGGTTAATGAAGAGTTAATCGCCGCAACGTCGCTCAGATCCGATTTGGTCCAAACTCTTACTGCACCAGGAGGTGGAGCAAGATCGCTCCGATCTTGTGGCGATTCCAGCCACAGCACCAAATCCGCATGATCGACAGCCATTTCAGCCCGGCGTATGCCTTCCTTCTCGACGAGATCATCGCTTCTGCGCAATCCCGCGGTATCGGTGACGGTTACCTTGATGCCGTCCAGATCAAGGTCAACATCAATCACATCGCGGGTTGTTCCGGGGACAGGTGTGACAATGGCAACATCCCGCCGGGCCAGAGCATTGAGCAGGCTGGACTTGCCCGCATTTGGCGGACCACTCAGAACGATACGGTAACCATCGCGCAAAATCTCGCCCCGACGGCCATCATCCAGATGCATTTCGATTGCCTTCACCAGGTCGCTGGTCTGCGCCCAGACCTGGTCGCTGACGCCCCCTGGGACATCCTCTTCATCGGAGAAATCAAGTTCCGCCTCAATCAGGGCCCGACTTCGGATCAGATCGGCACGCCACCCCTCATAGAGGGACCGCAGCTCACCACCAGCTTGGCGAACTGCCAAAACCCTTTGCGCTTCAGTTTCGGCCGCAATCAGATCGGAAAGTCCCTCAACTTCGGTCAGATCCAGCTTGCCGTTTTCAAATGCCCGCCTGGAAAACTCGCCAGCTTCTGCCATCCGGCAGCCATCGAAGCGGTGCAATACATCCATTAGCCGGCTCAAAACCGGTCGACTGCCGTGGCAATGGAGTTCAACCACGTCTTCACCGGTAAAGCTTGCCGGTCCTTTGAACACCAGCACAAGCGCCCGATCGATCAGATCTCCCTCATCCGGATCGACCAGCTCGGCCAATTTAATCTGGCCAATCTCTGGCAGATCGTTTGTCAAGCTTTTGGCCACCTGCCAGGACTTAGGGCCAGACAGGCGGACAACGGCGACACCGCTCGGCACATTTCCACTGGATAGAGCGTATATGGTATCAATCAAGGCACCAGCCTCAAAAATCGATGCGGAGCCGAATCAATCCAAACGGTCTATGGCATCAGGTGTTCATTGAATCGAAGAACTCAGCGTTGTTCTTGGTCTGCTTGAGTTTATCGATGAGGAATTCGATTGCATCCGTATTGCCCATCGAGGACAGGATACGGCGCAGCACAAATATTTTCTGCAGATCGGCTTTCTCGATCAACAGGTCTTCCTTACGAGTGCCGGATTTCAGGATATCCATGGCTGGGTAGGTCCGCTTGTCAGCAACCTTACGATCCAGAACGATTTCCGAGTTACCGGTGCCCTTGAATTCTTCAAAGATCACTTCGTCCATACGGCTACCCGTATCGATCAGCGCTGTGGCAATAATGGTCAGCGATCCACCTTCCTCGATATTTCTGGCTGCACCAAAGAACCGTTTTGGACGCTGCAGGGCATTGGCATCCACACCACCGGTCAACACCTTGCCCGACGATGGAACTGTCGTGTTATAGGCTCGTCCAAGACGGGTAATCGAATCCAGCAGGATAACCACATCACGGCCATGTTCGGCCAGACGCTTGGCTTTCTCGATGACCATTTCGGCGACCTGAACGTGGCGCGTGGCGGGTTCATCAAAGGTCGAGGAGATAACCTCACCTTTCACCGATCGCTGCATGTCGGTCACCTCTTCCGGCCGTTCATCAATAAGCAAAACCAACAGATAGGCTTCCGGATGATTGGTGGCGATAGAATGGGCGACATTCTGCAGCAGAACCGTTTTACCGGTACGCGGCGGCGCCACGATCAATCCGCGCTGACCCTTACCCAAGGGTGCCACAAGGTCGATAACGCGCGCCGACAGGTCCTTGGCCTCCGGATCATCTATCTCCATGTGGAAGCGTTCTTCCGGATAGAGCGGAGTCAAATTGTCGAAATGCACCTTGTGCTTGATCTTTTCCGGATCATCAAAATTCACGCTGTTGACCTTCAACAGGGCAAAATAGCGCTCCCCGTCCTGGGGGCTGCGGATCGGACCCTCTACCGTGTCACCGGTACGCAGGGAGAATTTCCGCAATTGCGAGGGCGACACGTAGATATCATCGGGTCCCGGCAAATAGTTGGCACCGGGTGAGCGCAGAAAGGCAAAGCCGTCCTGCAACACTTCCACGACGCCCTGGCCGATAATTTCAATATCCTGTTCAGCCAGGCTGGTGAGAATGGCAAACATCAGTTCCTGCTTACGCAGGGTACTGGCATTTTCGACATCCATCGTTTCGGCAAAGGACAACAATTCCTTTGGCGATTTTTCTTTCAATTCCTGGAGCTTCATCTGTTCCATACTATATTCCAATAACCAATTGGCAGGTGTTGACACCTGCAGGGGAAAACACCAGTCCGACTAGTCGGGAAGAGCAATCATCAAAGAAAGGGCTTCATGCTAATAAGGCAGGACCCCGGAAAAGGGGCGATAGCACAGCTGGTAATTTTGCAAATAGAATCCATTGACGAATTCTGCAAGCAAAAAATGACAGATGACCTGTTACCTAGAACGGTTTCACGATCACCATAATGACGATGACGATCATAAATACGGCGGGCACCTCGTTGATGATGCGGTAGTATTTTTGACCTTTTTCATTGGCATCATTGGCAAAGGATCTGGCGCACGCCGCATAATGAAAATGCATGCCCGTCATCAACACAACGCAGGCCAGTTTAATCCAGAACCAGGGCTCGGCCCACACATCATAGAGAGATGCAATCCAAATGCCGAAGACCCAGGTGGCAATCATCGACGGTGTTGCGATCGCCTTCAGCAGGCGACGTTCCATCACCTTGAATGTCTCCGACTGAACGGAACCTGTTTCGGCGGCGCTATGATAGACAAACAGCCGCGGCAGATAGAGCAGAGATGCCATCCAGGAAATTACCGCAATCACATGCAGGGCTTTTACCCATAAATCCATTTTCAGTTCCTAACTGCGTTCACCACGCACCCGCGCCACCATCTGTTCGACATGGGCAATATTTGTTTCCGGCGTAATACCGTGACCCAGATTAAATACCAGCGGCCCGGCTGCAAGATTGTTCAATATGGCATCAACGCCTTCATCCAATGCACGGCCACCGGCGATCAGTCTTTTCGGATCCAGATTGCCCTGGATCGGAACTTCGCTCTGCAAACGCTGTGCAAATGCCATCGGCAGGGTCCAGTCCAGACCCAGCATGTCAACACCGGTCTCTTCTGCATAGCCGTCATAAAAAGCGCCGATGCCTTTTGGAAAACCGATAATCTTCGCATCTGGTCTTGCTGTTTTCACCCGCTCAACAATCTGCCGCACCGGTTTCAGACACCATTTCCTAAATTGATCTTCATCCAGCACGGAAGCCCAGGAATCAAATATCTGAACCGCATCAGCTCCGGCATCAATCTGTGCCGTTAGATATTTGGCAGATGCGTCCACCAGCACATCCATCAATCCCTGAAACGCTTCAGGATGATTCAAGGCAAACTGGCGGGCAGGGCCCTGGTCCGGTGTCCCGTGTCCGGCAATCATATAGGTGGCAACGGTCCACGGCGCACCACAGAAGCCCAACAGAGTTGTTTCACCCGGCAATTCCTGGCGCAGTCGAGACACCGTTTCCAGAACCGGAGCCAGATGATCAAGAACTGCGTCACTGTTCAATTGAGCTATGCGCTGCTGATCTACCGTTTCGACAATCGGCCCCCGGCCTTCCTCAAACCGCACACCCACCTTCAGAGCATCGGGAATAACCAGAATATCGGAAAACAGAATTGCAGCATCAAAGCCAAAACGACGGATCGGCTGCAACGTCACTTCTACGGCAAGTTCGGGATTGTAACACAGATCGAGAAAACCACCTGCCTGTTTGCGCACCCGTTTGTATTCAGGCAAATAGCGTCCTGCCTGACGCATCATCCAGATGGGTGGGGTCTTTAAGGTTTCACCGGCCAGAACCCGTAACACTTTTCTCTGCACTGTCTGCGTCTCGGCTGTAGCCATCCGGTTACACTTTCCACAATGCGCTTATCCAAAGCCTCGATCTAAACGCGTTTATTATTCTTATTAGAGTCTGTGAATTAAGAGAATTTTAACCAATTCTCAGCCAGCCGGACTCAGCACATCTGAGTGGCTATGTAGGACATTGAACAGAGGCTGAAAAGAACAACGAGGAAAAAACATTTATCACATTATTTTCAAATGGATGTTCGTTAGCCGCGCTGTGAGAAAACTGGGCACAAAATGCTACAAAGTGTGAATTATCTGTTTATACCCAATCTTGCCCACAAGGGGATTCATTATTATCAGCCAGTTGGCTTGGGGACGAATTGAGGGCCTGCGGGGTCAAAACAGGCCCCTATCAATTTGCGGTCGATTTATTCACAGTCGTCCACAGCAGAACAATCAGGAATCAACCCCATGGTGAAACGCTGGATTCAAAGGGCCCGCGAAAAGGTCAGCAAAAAGACCTTCTTCCATCTGCACCTTATTTCCGACTCCACCGGCGAAACCCTCAGCACAACGGGACGCGCCGCCGCCGCGCAATATTCCAACTGGCGGGCTGTTGAACATGTCACACCGATGGTGCGCAGCGTTGAGAAACTGGAAAAGGCATTGGCCGGGGTCGATGCCTCGCCCGGTATTGTATTGTACACGATGGTCGACCGGGAAATGGAATCGATACTGATCACTCGTTGCAAGGCGCTCGGCGTTCCCGCGGTCAATGTTCTGGAGCCGGTGACCAAAGTTTTTGACGGTTTCCTCGGCGATACAATGTCCGGCCGGGTTGGTGCCCAACACACGATGGACCAGGATTATTTTGATCGGCTGGAAGCGGTGCAGTTCGCCATGGCCCATGACGATGGCAATCTTCCTGATGACTTCGAGGAAGCAGAGATTATCCTGGTCGGCATCAGTCGGACATCAAAAACACCGACCAGCATCTATTTGGCCCAAAGGGGCATCAAGACGATAAATATTCCCCTTGTACCGGGGGTGGAATTGCCATCGGAGATTTTCGCAGTCAAAAAATCTCTGGTCGTAGCGCTGGTGGCGTCGGCCGAACGTATCCTTCAAGTGCGGGAAAACCGCCTGCTGGCCTTCGACAGGGATCTGACCGGCGACATCTACGTTGACCGCGCGTCAATTCAGGAAGAACTCGCTCTCACCCGCCGCCTTTGCAAACAAAACAACTGGCCGATGATTGACGTTTCCAAGCGTTCGGTTGAAGAAACAGCGGCCGCCATTCTGGCCCTGCGCCGCGGCGGCGCCTGACCCAAACAATTTTCGAAAACAGCATTTATGAAAAATCTCATCCTTGCCTCTGCCAGCCGTCACCGCGCCAAAATATTGGATGATGCTGGCCTGTCCTTTGCCCAGATCGCTTCCGACCTCGACGAGCGCGCCATCGAAGCGCCATTGGCGCAGGCCGACGTCTTGCCCGAGGACCGCGCTCAGATTCTGGCTGAGGCCAAGGCGGTTGATGTCAGCGAGAAACATTCCGGCCATCTGGTTATCGGATGCGACCAGATCCTGTCATTGGAAGGGGACGTGCTGCACAAGTGTCGCGATATGGAAGAAGCGCGCAGACGCCTGTTGCTCTTGTCAGGCAAAACCCACCATCTCCATTCAGCCGTGGTCCTGGCCGAGAACGGTGAAACCCTTTGGCGGCATGTCAGCACCTGTGCCATGACCATGAGGCCTCTTTCTCCCGGCTTTATAGGGCGCCACCTCAGCGATGTGGGAGACGGTGTGCTCGGCAGTGTCGGCGCCTACCAGATCGAGGGGCGCGGCATTCAATTGTTTGAATCGATCAAGGGCGACATGTTTTCCATTATCGGCCTGCCGCTCTTGCCGCTGCTTGACCAGCTGAGAAAGCAAGAGGCCATTGATGGCTGAATTCAAAAAAGCCTTTGTCACCGGCTGGCCGGTAAATCATTCCCGCTCGCCGCTCATTCATAACCACTGGCTGAAAAAACACGGCCTGGGCGATGCGGGGGAATATCTCAAACGCCCCTGTGAACCAGAAGATTTGGTCGAATTTCTCACCCATCTGCGGGAGGAAGGATTTGTTGGCGGCAATGTGACGGTACCTCACAAGGAAGCCACTTTTGATTTGATAGCCCACCCCCAGCCGGAAGCTGAACTCCTCGGCGCGGTCAACACGGTCTGGCTGGATCAAGATGGTGAATTGCAAGGCACAAACACGGACGGTTATGGATTTCTGGCCAATCTCGATGACCGCCATCCAAATTGGGATAGTGCGGCCAATCGTGAAAAAGCCGCGCTGGTTCTGGGGGCGGGCGGCGCATCGCGTGCCATTATTCACTCACTGATGCAGCGCGGCTTTGCCAGGATCATCATCGCCAACCGCACCCTGTCGAAAGCCGAGGCGCTGGCCGAACATTTCGGCACACCCTGCCACGCGGCGGACATTGCGGGTATCACCAGCGAAACCGTTGATCCATCCCTTATCGTCAACACCACATCGATTGGAATGAACGATGGTCAAAGCCCGCTGGATTTATCGGGATTTGCATCCAGCACACTTGTCCACGACATTGTCTACACGCCGCTGGTCACACCATTGCTGGCTCAGGCCCGACAACTGGGCATGCCGATTGTCGATGGATTGGGCATGTTGTTGCATCAGGCGGTGCCTGGATTTGAAAAATGGTTCGGCATACGCCCCGAGGTGGATGACGCACTGCGGCAAATCCTGTTGAACGATCTGGGAGAGACCGGGTGACCCAATTTCTTGGCCTGACAGGCTCAATCGGCATGGGCAAATCCACAACCGCACAGATGTTCCGCGATGCCGGCATACCTGTCTATGATTCCGATGCCACCGTTCACCAACTCTATGCCGGAGAGGCCGCACCGTTGGTGGAACAGGCTTTTCCAGGGACCACGCGCGATGGGATGGTCGACCGTTCGCAGTTGAGCAAACATGTAGTGGGCAATGAAAAGGCGATGAAGAAACTCGAAGCCATCGTTCATCCGCTGGTTCGTCAGGCTGAACTGGATTTTCGCCAGTCTGTCATCGACCAGGCGGCGCCCCTGGCGATCTTGGACATACCGCTGTTGTTTGAAACCGGCCGGGAAGATCGTGTCGACGGCATTATCGTGGTCACCGCCCCGCCAGAAATTCAGCGCCAAAGGGTGCTGGTCCGTCCGGGCATGGATGAGGCCAAGTATGAATCGATTCTGCAGCGCCAGGTGCCTGACGCAGAAAAACGCAAAAAAGCGACTTATCTGATCGACACTTCAAAAGGTTTGGATTGGGCGCGACAACGGGTAGATCAAATCATTGAGGATGTTTTACAAAAGAACCGGTCAGCAGGCGGCCAAACATCCTGAACAAGGCAGATCGAGATGCGCGAAATAATATTCGATACCGAAACGACCGGTCTGTATCCAGACAGCGGCGACCGGATCATTGAAATCGGCGCCATCGAGATGATCAACCGGTTTCCAACGGGAAACAATTTTCACGAATATCTACACCCTGGGGATCGGGAAATTCACCCCGATGCAGAACGCATCCACGGCATCTCGCTGGAAAAACTGAAAGGCAAACCGTCTTTCGAAGATATTCTGCCGAAATTTCAGGAGTACTTTTCAACCGGCACGCTGATCGCCCACAATGCCAAATTCGACATCGGATTTTTTGACGCCGAACTGGCGCGGGTCAAGCAGTCCCCCGTTGACCCGACCCGCGTCGTCGACACATTGGCGATTGCCAAGCGAAAATTCCCCGGTGCCCGCAACAGTCTCGACGCCCTGTGCGATCGCTTTGGCATTTCCCGCGCCAACCGCGTCCTTCACGGTGCCTTGCTCGACTCCGAATTGCTGGCTGATGTCTATATAGAACTGACGGGCGGGCGACAGGTGGGCATGAGCCTGGAAGTCGCCGCCGAAGCGGAACCTTCCGCGCAGAACCTGGCAGACAGCGAGCAAGCCCCGAAGCGTCAGAGACCGCAACCCCTGCCCAACCGATTGACAAAGGCAGAAATCAGCGCCCATGACGCCCTTATACAGTCGATGGGCGACAAGGCTATCTGGGGCAAATTCTCCGACTAAAAAAACCGGGCCCCAAAGGAGCCCGGCTAAATTCATCAGTTCGCTGACTTGCAGGCACTATCAGTTGGTCATTTGAGACTTGACTTGCTCTTCGGCCATGCGCTGCTGGAACAGAGCGGCAAAGTCGACCGGATCAATCATCAATGGTGGGAAGCCACCATTGCGGGTCGCGTCAGCCACGACCTGGCGAGCGAATGGGAACAGCAACCGCGGGCATTCAATCAGGATTGCTGGTGCAACGGCCTCTTCGGGCATATTGGTCAGGCGGAACACTCCGGCATAGATCAGCTCGACATTAAACATCTGGTCGGCGCCTTCGCCGGCATTTGCTTCAAGCTTCAGTTCAACTTCAAAATCGGTTTCGGAAAGCGGGTTGGCATTCACATTGATATTGATGTTGATTTCAGGCGATTTATCGCGGGGGCGCAGTGAGTGCGGTGCGTGTGGATTTTCGAAGGAAAGGTCCTTGATATATTGCGCCAGCACGTTCAGCGATGGTGCTTCACCGGTGCCATTGGTTGCAGCTGCTGCTTCGGCCTCTTTCGCTGCCTCTTCTTTTTTGGTTGTTTTCTTAGCCATTCAACTATGTCGCTTTCAAAATACGGTTCCAGGGACAGTCAGCCGCTGTGACTGTCTGCAAAATCGGCTTGGGCGTTACCACGGCAGGGCGTGGCTGGCAAGGAAACCTTGACTCAGGTCTTGTCACCGCGATTCCATGGCGAGTTGGGATCAGCCGGACCAGAACTGTAATCCTGCTCATCAAGATCGATGGTTGGCCCGTCATCGTGGGATTGTGGACCGGGATTTTCCTGCCTCTGATTGGCGAAGGGATCAATTCCGGGCCCGACAACTTTGATACGCGACGCCAGGAAACTCCAGATAGCGGCGCGTACCGGCGGTACAAATAACAAAAAGCCAAGCCCGTCCGTGACAAAGCCGGGCGTCAGTAACAAAATACCGGCAACCATGATCATCGCCGCGTCACCAAGGGCCCGTCCCGGAATCTCGCCACTGGCAACCTTTGTCTGAATCTCCTGGATCAGGCTGAGGCCCTGAATGCGCAATAAAAATGTACCGATAATGGCGGTCACAAAGATCATCAGCAAAGTCAGAGCTATGCCAATTTGTCCCCCTATCGCAATAAAGGTGGCAATTTCCACAATAGGAACTACAAGCAATAAGAATGGAACGAAGGCGAAGGGCATTGGTATGTGTTTCACAAATTGGATCAGTCTACTATCATATAGGCACTGTTGCCGCTGATTTCATGGCCGATCAAGACATTTGAATGAAATGCCCAGTCGTCCTATATCATAATAAGACCCGGGTTTAGCCAAACCCGACCAAAACCCTGCATCAAGGCTGTATAACGCTTATGGAAATTGACCTTTTCACCCTTCTGCCACTGGCTGTTGCCCTGTTCGTGTTCTGGAAACTGCGAAGTGTGCTGGGCACCCGCAATGGCAATGAACGGCCGCCCTACGAGCCATATATTGACAATGATTCAAACAAGGACGGCGGCGACGGCGGCGAAAGTGCCGATGGCGACGGTGAAGGCGACAATGTTGTAACGCTGCCGGGGGCCAAACGGCGGCGGCGTGCCGGTGATGAGCTCAGCCCGGCGGAAGCAGCAATCAATGAAGTTGCTGGCAAGGACAAGAACCTGAAGCAGGGCCTGCTGGCTATTCTGTCGCGGGACGCGAACTTTGATCCCGAGCAATTCCTGTCCGGTGCCAAGATGGCCTATGAGATGATTGTCACTGGATTCGCTGATGGTGATAAGCGCGCGCTGAAGGGCCTGTTGTCCCGCGAAGTCTATGAAAACTTCGCCGCTGCAATCGATGACCGCAGCAAACGCGGAGAAAAGGTTCAGGCAAGTTTTGTTGGCATCGAAAAAGCTGATATCAAAGTAGCAGAGTTGAGCAAGGATGAAGCTCAAATTACGGTAAAATTCGTCAGCCAGATGATCTCGGCCACCCTGGATAAGCAGGAAGAGATTATTGACGGCGACCTGCAGGAAGTTGCTGAAGTCGTCGATGTGTGGACCTTTGCCCGGCCAATTAAGTCACGCGACCCCAACTGGAAGTTGGTGGCCACGGACGAGTAACTCCAGGATTGCCTGACTCTCATGGGGACAGTATCGACATACCGTTCTACAGGGTCGGCACAATTGGACGGATTGTTTCCAACAAGATTTCAATCTCTGCCCGGTTGGAACAGGGATGATCATCTGGCGGCGTTCAACACCTTTTGCCGATCGGCCAGGCAAATGGTTGAACGACCCGGCAACTCAGAATTGATATCGTCGCCCTATGCGGCGTTGATCGAATTTGCCCGCGCGGCCCTGTCCCTCGCGGACACTTCGATCTCGTCGGTTGAGGCCAGGCAATTTTTTGAACAGCGTTTCACGCCACATCATTTTGGATCTCCGATGGATCTTGATGGATTTGTCACCGGCTATTTTGAGCCCGAACTTGCAGCCTCCCTGCAACCAAGCGCGGAATATCCTGTGCCGCTTCATCAATGCCCTGAAGATCTCGTGCAACTGGATGATCACAACCGCCCAGCAGCTATGGATCCAGCGCTTTCTTTCGGTCACAAGCGAGATGGAAAAATCAGCGAATATTTTGACCGCGGAGAAATTCAGGCGGGGGCGCTGGACTGCTTGGGGTTGGAACTGGTTTGGCTGAAAAACAAAACCGATGCATATTTTGTCCACGTTCAGGGCTCGGCACGGCTAATCCTTCCGGATGGCCAGTCAATGCGGGTGGGCTTTGCGGCAAAAAGCGGGCAGCCCTATACATCGATTGGCAAGGTTCTGTGCAAACGGATCGGTATATCAGAAGATCAGATGACGGCTGACCGGCTTGCCGAATGGATGCGCAGCCATCCCGACGATGTCGACGAATTGATGGCTAACAACCGTTCCTATATTTTCTTCAAAGCGATGGATCGTCGTCTGGACCTCGACGAAGGCCCGGTTGGTGCCGCCGATATTGCCCTTACTCCGCGCCGCAGTCTGGCAGTGGATCACAGCATTCACCCATATGGACTACCCATCTGGGTAGCGGCTCGGGATGACTTGCTTGGTGAAGACCGGCCCTTTTCCCGCCTGATGGTGGCCCAGGATACAGGCTCTGCCATAATTGGCCCGCAGCGCGGCGACATTTTTGTGGGGTCCGGTGAGCGGGCTGGCCTGATCGCAGGAAAGATCAGGAGCCCGGCAAGCTTTACCCTGTTGGTACCGCGCCAATGAAGAAGAACAAACTTTCCAATCCGAGGGCTCCTGGCAGCAAGTCGAAACTGAGCGCGGAAGACAGCAAGATCTGGACTCAGGTCGCAAAAACGGTCACCCCGCTATCTGAGGAAAAGGGCCAATTCCTGAAGGATGAAATGAACCGACTGATGGAAGCGGTATCCACGACATCGACGGGTTCGCCGTCGCCGTCGCCGTCGTCGACCTCGCCGCTTTCGCCGCCCTTGTCGAAAAAGCCTATGAACTTTGCTTCACCTGGACAATCCGTAGCGTCGCAAAGGCAAAACGCATCCCCCAACCCCATTGAAGAGCGCATCGTAAAGAGCATCGGGAAGGGGCGACAGGCAATCGATGCGCGCATCGATCTGCACGGCATGACCCAGGACCGGGCGCGGTTTGCGCTTCTGGATTTTTTGCAAATGGCGCAGCAGGCAAATCATCGCATTGTATTGGTGATTACCGGTAAAGGGGATCAGGGGCGCGGCGTGCTGCGGGAAAATGTTCCCCGCTGGCTTTCGCTTCCAGCTTTTTCTCAACTGGTCAACGGATATCGTGAAAGCCAGAGCGCCCACGGCGGCGAAGGTGCTCTGTATGTGCGGATACGAAGAAACAAGCGGACAAGTTCATGACTCCCTTGGGCCTGCACCTTCAAGCCTTGCGTGCTCAGCGCAATATCACCCAAAAGGAGATGGCCGCCGCAATTGGTGTCTCGCCGGCCTATTTGTCGGCGCTGGAACATGGCAAACGCGGGCTACCGAGTTGGGCGCTGTTGCAACGCATAGTCGGGTTTTTCAATGTCATCTGGGACGATGCCGAAAAACTGCAGAGATTGGCTTCTCTGTCGGATCCAAAAATCACCATCGACACGAGCGATCTGTCTGCCAGCGCCACCCAATTGGCCAACCTCCTGGCCCAAAAAATCGAAACGATGGACGAGGCCCAGATTGAGGCCGTGTTGGATCTCCTGAACCAGCCAGGTGAATCAGAGCAATGAGCGCAGGTCGGCCAGTTTGTGATTGATCAGCCAGCCGTAATAGTTTTCCTGCGGCAAAAGCGGTTTTCTGCCAGCCGCCTTGCGCTTTGCATTGGCATTGCGCAGTTTTGCTGCCCGCACGGTGACATTGCCAAGATTGTACAAAGTGGCGGTAATGCCGGGATTGCCAGAAATATCATACCCGGCGATGCGGGCATATGAATCAATCGAATGGCGCAACACCGCCGCCATGTAGAGCAGCGATGAATCCGGCTCCATGATCGTATTGTAAATCAGCGGCGCATTGTTGATCGACAATTTTGGCTCGCGACGGGTTTTGGCGCGCACCATGTCGTTGACTTTCAGGGCGGTGAGCGGGTTGAGCTGACCCAGTCCAAAGGTCTGTCCGGCATAAAGAGGCTGGAAGAATACGGCACCGAATCGATTATTCGGCCATCTTTGGCCAGCAAAATTCTTACCTCGATAGGAGCGATCCCAGACGGCTTCCCGGCAAGTCCATTTGTCATAGGCATTGGATATGGAATCGCATTTGGCAAAGCTCGGCTGCCGCAGCAGTTTCTTCAGGGTTGTTCTTTCATACTTGAAAGTCAGCTTCTGCCCCAGATAGGCCATCGCCTTGACGTAATAACTCTGCAGGCGATCCTTGGCATCGACATTATAGGTATGCTCTCCCACCAAAGCGCCAATGATGTGTATCGGATCAATTCCATGGGTGTTTGCCGCACTTTTGATCTTTGACACCAGCTTACGGTCACGGGCCAGAAGATTGCGGATTTTCTGGTATTTCTTTTCAAAAGTGGTGCCGCGGGTACGTTTTATGGAGCCACCGGGAATTTTCGGCTGCTCAGCATTGCGGTTTCCATTTGGGACTTTCGTCACGGCGAAACCGGCCTGTGTCAAATGAAACAGGACAAAAATTGCCAAGATTGCTGAAGCGGCGTGCCTAAACATCCCCTATCCTTATGGCGGGGAGGCAAATCGGACAAGCATCAATTGATCAATGCCTGTCCGATTGATGTGCAGGTGTTTCCCCGCTGCAACGCCTTTTAGGGTCGAAACTACAATATGTAGCGGGACAGATCGGTGTTTTTGGCCAGATCGCCAACGTTTTTGCGAACGAATTCTGCATCCACATTGATCGTCTCACCAGCCTTGTCTGATGCATTGAAGGACACCTCATCAAGTACCTTTTCCATCACAGTCTGCAGGCGGCGCGCACCGATATTCTCCACCGTCGAATTCAGTTCAACGGCGATATCGGCCAGGGCGTCAATGGCATCCTCGCTGAATTCAAGCTGCAGATCTTCGGTGCCCATCAGCGCCACATATTGCTTGATCAGACTGGCCTCGGTTTCCGTGAGAATGCGCACGAAATCTTCCTTGGTCAGCGCCCGCAATTCTACGCGGATCGGCAAGCGACCCTGCAGTTCCGGCAACAGGTCGGACGGTTTGGAAACATGAAAGGCACCGGAGGCGACAAACAGAATATGATCGGTTTTCACCGGGCCATATTTTGTTGCCACCGTGGTTCCTTCAACCAACGGCAACAGGTCGCGCTGCACGCCTTCGCGGGAGACCGTACCGCCTCGGTCACCGGCAACGGCGATCTTGTCGATTTCATCGAGAAATACGATGCCGTTATTCTCCGCTGAAGCAATCGCCTCGCTGACCACCTGTTCGTCGTCAAGCAGCTTATCGCTTTCTTCGGCGATCAGCAGTTCATAGCTTTCCTTGACCGTGGTCTTGCGCAATTTTTTGCGCCCGCCCATGGCTTTCGACATGATATCGCCCAGGTCGATCATGCCCATCTGAGAGCCGGGCATTCCGGGAATATCCATGCCACCTATCGGCGAACCGGTATCTTCAACCTCAATTTCTATTTCCTTGTCGTCGAGTTCTCCCTCGCGCAGCTTTTTCATGAAGCTGGAACGGGTCGCCGGGCTGGCCGTACTGCCCACCAGGGCATCCAGAACCCGATCTTCGGCCGCCAGGTGTGCCTTGGCCTTGACCTGTTCGCGCTTTTTCTCCCGCACAAGTCCAATACCGACTTCCACCAGATCGCGAACAATCTGTTCCACATCGCGGCCGACATAGCCGACCTCGGTGAACTTGGTGGCTTCAATTTTGATGAAGGGTGCGCCAGCCAGTTTGGCCAGGCGGCGTGAAATCTCTGTTTTGCCAACGCCGGTTGGTCCGATCATCAGGATATTTTTGGGCATCACCTCTTCTTTCATAGGTGATTCCAGCTGCTGGCGCCGCCAGCGGTTGCGCATGGCAACGGCCACGGCACGTTTGGCATCTTTTTGGCCGATAATATAACGGTCGAGCTCGCTGACGATCTCGCGTGGTGAAAAATTGGTGCTGCTCATGGGGCGCCCTGACCTTTACTTGTCTTCTTTGAGCGTTTCGACAACCAGATTATGGTTGGTGTAGACGCAAATATCTGCTGCGATGTTCATTGCTTTTTCTGCAATGTCTTTGGCATCGGCCTTGGTGTCATAAAGCGCGCGGGCAGCAGCCAGTGCATAATTGCCCCCCGATCCGATCGCCATGACCCCACCTTCGGGTTCAAAAACATCCCCAACACCGGTCAGGCAGAGGCTGACCTTCTTATCGGCCACCAGCATCATCGCTTCCAACCGCCGCAAATAGCGGTCGGTGCGCCAGTCCTTGGCCAGTTCCACACAGGCACGCATCAATTGGTCAGGATATTGTTCCAGTTTTGATTCCAGCCGTTCCAGCAGGGTAAAGGCATCGGCCGTCGACCCGGCAAAACCGCAAATGACGTCACCATCACCAAGCTGGCGGACCTTGCGGGAGTTGGATTTCATAACCGTCTGGCCCATTGAGGCCTGTCCGTCGCCGGCAATGACGACTTCGCCGCCCTTGCGGACCATGATAATTGTGGTTGCGTGAATGGGGGGCAACCAGGATTCGGTATCTTTGCTCACTTTGTTCTCCAAACGTGACGTCTCGCCAACATCCATTTCGGCATATTGGCACCGCTTCACTATGTATGGATTGAATTCGTGATTGCAATTGCGTCTTTGCTGACAGGTCTGTAAGACAGCTCACATCTGTTGAAATCACAGTTTTGGAGCCAATTTATGGCCCGCACAGCCAGCATCTCTCGCACCACCAATGAAACCGATATCGCTGTCAGTATCGAAATCGACGGCACCGGTCAGTTCGAAATTGCCACTGGCGTTGGTTTTTTCGACCATATGTTGGAACAATTATCCAAACATTCGCTGATCAATATGAATGTCAGCGCCAAGGGCGATCTGCATATTGATGACCATCACACGGTGGAAGATTGTGGTCTGGCGCTGGGTCAGGCGATCAATGAAGCATTGGGTGATCGACGTGGCATTCGTCGCTATGCCTCGTTTGACCTGCCGATGGATGAGGCGATGACCAGCGCTGCTATCGATGTTTCAGGGCGGCCGTTTTTGGTCTGGGATGTGGATTTTCCACGCGAAAAGATCGGTACATTTGATACCGAGCTGGTGCGCGAATTTTTCAATGCGTTGGCCCAGTCGGCACGCATCACGTTGCATGTGAAAACCCATTATGGCGTCAATGCCCACCACATTGCCGAAACCTGTTTTAAGGCAGTGGCCCGGGCCCTGCGGCTGGCCGCCGAAATGGATCCGCGCATGGGGGATGCCATTCCATCCACCAAGGGCACTTTGAACAAGTGAGCACTGGCCAAAAATGATCTATACGATTTACGGCGGTGAGGGCAGCGGCGGCGGCGGCGGCGGCGGCGGCGGCGGCGGCGAGGAATTACGCGCCGAGGATGTGATCCGCCTTGATCAGCTGAAAGCGGTGCCTGAAGGGCCAGCTGTCTGGGCGCTGATCGTTCCGCCTCTCTGGTTGATCGCCCATCGCCTCTGGTGGCCGCTGGCCTATTGCCTGCTGTACTGGATGTTTTGCCTTGGGCTCCTTGCGACGCCTTTTGCCACGGTCACGCCGTTTATTTTCGGCCTTCCGGGCCTGTACCTGATGCTTGAGGGTTGGGAGCTTGTACGCCGCAGGCTCGAAGCTGACGGTCTGACGCTGATCGGGCTGATTGATGCAGGTGACGAGCAAGCCGCAATTGGCCGTTTCCTCGATGCCCAACAAAAGCAAGCCCGCCATTCGCCTCCGTCAGATGATTCATTCTTCGGGTCGACAGCGACGACCACGAAAGTTTCACCCCAATTGTCACAAAGTGCCGGCGATTCTGCACCGGCCTTTGGTCTGTTTTCTCCGCGGGAGTCATAAATCTTGCGTGTTGCAATTATTGATTACGGATCAGGCAATCTGAAATCCGCAACCAAAGCCTTTGAGCGCGCAGCGCGCGAGGCCGGCATTAAGGCTGAAATTCTGCTGACCAGCGATGCCGACAAGGTGCGCACTGCCGACCGTATCGTGTTGCCAGGTGTCGGTGCCTATGCTGATTGTCGGGCCGGACTGGATCATGTGACCGGCATGGTCGACGTGCTTAATGAAAAGGTGCGAGACGGGGGAACCCCTTTTCTTGGCATCTGTGTAGGCATGCAGTTGATGGCCACACGCGGACTGGAAAAAAGCACCACCGAAGGCCTCAACTGGATTGCCGGAGATGTCGTTGAAATGACGCCCGCGGATTCGACATTGAAAGTGCCACAAATCGGCTGGAATACCCTGCATGTCCGCCATCAACATCCCCTGTTGGATAGTATCGCGACGGGACCAGAGGGGTATCATGCCTATTTCGTCCACTCCTATCATTTTCAGGCAAAGGACGATGAGCAGATTATCGCCACAACCGACTATGGCATGGACGTGACCGCAATCATTGCCCGGGACAACATGGCCGGCACCCAGTTTCACCCGGAAAAGAGCCAGACTTTGGGTCTTGCCATGATCGCCAATTTCTTAAGGTGGAAGCCATGATTTTGTTTCCGGCAATTGACCTGAAAGGCGGCGAATGCGTTCGCCTGAAACTTGGAGATATGGATCAGGCGACCGTCTACAACTCCGATCCCGGCGACCAGGCACGTGCGTTTCAGGATCAGGGGTTCCAATGGCTGCATGTGGTTGATCTCGACGGGGC
Source organism: Rhizobiaceae bacterium (assembly GCA_039977975.1). Taxonomy (GTDB): domain Bacteria; phylum Pseudomonadota; class Alphaproteobacteria; order Rhizobiales; family Rhizobiaceae; genus Pseudahrensia. The sequence continues at coordinate 100,934 of JBDWCD010000012.1, read as the reverse complement.
ATTTGCCGGAGAAGCGGTCAATGGAGAGGCGGTTGAATCGATCCTTGCCGCAACCACAAACCCGGTACAGCTGGGCGGCGGTATTCGCACCCTGGATCACATTGCCTATTGGCTGGACAAGGGCATTTCTAGGGTAATTCTTGGCACTATTGCAGTGCGCGACCCGGACCTTGTTCGCCAGGCCTGCCAGAAGTTTCCCGGCAGAGTAGCCGTTGGCATTGATGCACGCGGTGGCAAGGTTGCAGTGGAGGGTTGGGCTGAAACCTCCGAACTGACAGTAATTGATATGGCCGCAAGGTTTGAGGATGCCGGCGTTGCCGCTATCATTTTCACCGATATTGACCGTGACGGCGTGCTGACCGGTATCAACTGGTCCAGCACGCTGGATCTGGCCCGCAGCACCTCGATTCCAGTGATTGCGTCCGGCGGGCTGGCGTCGATGGATGACATTGCCCGCATGACCCAGGCAGATGCACAGATTCTAGAAGGCGCCATTACCGGCCGCGCCCTTTATGATGGTCGTATCGACCCCAATGCAGCGCTCGACATGCTGAGGACGGCCCAATGACACTGAAAACACGCATCATACCCTGTCTTGATGTGAAAGATGGTCGCGTCGTCAAAGGGGTCAACTTTGTTGATCTGATCGATGCCGGTGATCCGGTCGAAGCGGCCAAGGCTTACGATGCTGCTGGCGCCGATGAATTATGCTTTCTCGACATCACCGCCTCATCCGACAACCGCAAGACCATTCTGGATGTCGTGGTGCAAACCGCCGAACATTGTTTCATGCCGGTGACGGTTGGCGGCGGGGTGCGCTCGGTTGACGATGTGCGCAATCTGCTTCTGGCCGGAGCCGATAAGGTGTCGTTCAACACCGCAGCGGTAAATGATCCCGACGTGATTGCCCGCGCCGCGGACAAGTTCGGCAATCAATGCATTGTTGCATCGCTGGATGCTAAAAAGGTCAGCCGGGAGGGCGAGGCTGATAGATTTGAGATATTCACCCATGGCGGTCGTACCGCCACCGGAATTGATGCGATCGAATTTGCTCAATTGATGGTTGCCAAGGGTGCCGGCGAAATTTTGCTGACGTCGATGGACCGTGATGGGACCAAAGACGGATATAATTTACCACTGACCCGGGCTATCTCGGATGCAGTAACGGTGCCCGTCATTGCCTCGGGTGGCGCGGGAACGCTTGATCATTTGGTTGAGGCGGTAGAGATTGGTCATGCCAATGCGGTTCTTGCCGCGTCCATATTCCACTTCGGAACCTATACAGTCGCCCAGGCAAAGCAGCATATGGCACAATGCGGCATCGCAACCCGTCAGATGATTTAGGAAATTTAAAAGTCAGATCAGATGACCCAGTTCTCCCTCACCGATCTAGAAAAGATAATTGCCAGTCGTGCGACCAGCGGTGACGCGGAGTCCTGGACAGCCAAATTGGTGGGCAAAGGCATCGACAAGGCGGCGGAAAAACTCGGCGAAGAGGCAGTCGAAACGGTTATTGCTGCCATCAGCAGGGATTCTGAAGGGGTGCGCAATGAGGCAGCGGACCTGCTGTATCACCTGCTGGTGGTTCTGCACATGAAAGGTGTCAGCGTTGATGATGTGATGGCAGAATTGCAAAGCCGTACCTCCCGGTCGGGAATCGCAGAAAAAGCCTCCCGGAATGCCGATAATGCCTAAGCAGCTGGAAAAGCCTTCTCCGTATCTGGAGTTTGAGATTGACGAGTGGGCAGAATTTCGTGCCGATACGCCGCTGACCCTGACCGAGGAAGAGGTCAAGCGATTGCGGGCGCTGGACGATCCGGTGGCGCTGGATGAAGTGCGGCGGATTTATCTGTCCCTGTCGAGGCTGCTGGCGGCCCATGTGGAATCAACAATTGGCCTTTTCAAACAGCGCAGCCAGTTTCTCAATTTGCGGGGTCAAAAGACCCCCTTTGTCATCGGCATTGCCGGCTCGGTGGCGGTGGGTAAATCGACCACGGCACGTATTCTCAGGGAACTGATGACCCGCTGGCCCGCCAGCCCGAAGGTCGACCTGATTACCACCGATGGTTTTTTGCTGCCCAATGCGGAACTGCGCAAACAGGGCCTGATGGACCGCAAGGGTTTTCCGGAGAGCTTTGACCGCCGCCATGTGCTCGATTTCCTGTCGCGCATCAAGGCCGGTGAGCGCAATGTCAAGGCGCCGGTCTATTCCCACCTTGTCTATGATGTCGTACCGGGGGACTACGTCACCATCGATCAGCCGGACATATTGATCTTCGAGGGCATCAACGTGCTGCAGGTCAGTGATCTGCCGAAAGATGGAAATTCGGTTCCCTTCGTCTCGGACTATTTTGACTTTTCCATCTATATCGATGCCGAGGAGAAAGTGATCCAGGACTGGTACATTTCCCGCTTCATGCGGCTGCGGGAAACGGCGTTTCAAAAACCAGAATCCTTTTTTCACCGTTACAGCCAGGTATCAGACAGCTCGGCTTTGGCCATCGCCATGGATCTGTGGACACGGATCAACCTGGTCAATCTGCATGAGAACATCCTGCCGACGCGACAGCGGGCTGATCTGGTTTTGCATAAGGGCGGTGACCACGCGGTGGATCGTGTCGCCTTGCGGCGCCTTTAAAGGAAATTATTCGCCTTCGCCGAATTTATCGTCGATCAGCGCCTGCAATGATTCCAATGCCTCTTTCGCCTGACGACCCGTCGCGGATATTTTGACGCTGCAGCCTTTTGAAGCGGCGAGCATCATCAGCCCCATGATCGACGTGCCACCAACGGTCTCGCCGCCTTTTGAAACTTTGATATCGGCATCAAAGGTTTCCGCCAGTTTGACAAATTTGGCCGATGCGCGGGCGTGCAGGCCGCGTTTGTTGCAGATGTCGGCAGAGCAGCTGTGAAGGTCGGCGCTGTCATTGCCCGACATACCGTTTCCCGACATGTCATTCATTGGGCAGAGAGTACCTTGCTGGCAATATTGATATAGCGCTTGCCAGATTCGACCGCCTTGTCCAGCGCGGCTTCCATATCATCGTCGGCACGGACACCGGCAAGCTTGATCAGCATTGGCAGGTTAACACCTGCCACAACTTCAATCAGTCCCGGCTCCATGATGGAAATCGACAGATTGGACGGTGTGCCGCCAAACATGTCTGTCAAAATGATGGTGCCGGAACCGGAATTGACGCCGCCCACCGCCTCCAGAATATCCTGTCGGCGTTGTTCCATATCGTCGTCGGGACCAATGGAAATGGTATCCACCTGTTCCTGTGGTCCTACAACATGTTCCAGAGCAAGCCGGAACTCTTTGGCCAGTGAGCCGTGTGTGACGAGCACAAGTCCTATCATCTATAGCCTGTCAAGCGAGAGCGCGTCCTATGTCAAACCTCATATTTACAGGCAATTCAGCACTTGCAAGCAAAAATTGACGTTCCGGTCGATTCAATTGGTTTCAGAGCCATGTTTTGGGCCAAAATGGCCGATGCGAGCCCCAATTAGCTCAATTGCATAGGAAATATTGTCCTGGGGCACCAAAATTTTTGGCGTTGTCGGTCCATCAGGGAGCAGCCGATAATCGGTGGTTTCCGGCATACGTTCCAGTTCGCTGCCCGGCACCAGCTGCACGATCAGATCAATTACCGCCTTATCTTGCCAGTCGACATTTTCAACACCGCTGAATCGGCGCTCGGCCAGGCCCTGCAATTGCAAGGGTGCGTGGGCCAGATAGGAGTCGCCAACCTGGCCCACAATGATGCGGTCATCTGCCACCCATCGGGCGTTGAGCATGCGATTTTTCCAATGGTCGATCAATTGATGACACAGGTGAGACTTGCCACTGCCTGAGGCACCAAGCACGACGAGTCCGGTGGCATCCAATATGATGGCGCAACCGTGCTGGCTCTGATTTTGTCGGGCGGTCATTTTAGCCGGAGATTTCGGCCAACGGGATGGTGACTGTAAATACGGCACCATGTTTGTCACTCTCGCCGTCGCCGCCGCGGTTGCTGGCGGTGATGGTGCCCTCATGGGCGTCAACGATCTGCCGTGTAATTGACAGGCCGAGTCCAGAATTTTGGCCAAATGCCTCGTTGTCCGGGCGATCTGTATAGAAGCGTTCGAAGATTCTTTCAGTGTTTTCTTCCGGGATGCCCGGTCCGTTGTCCGATACCGTGATGACGGCAAGATTGCCGCGCCGCGACAGATTGATGTCGATCTGTCCATTGTCCTGCGGCACGAAACTGCGGGCGTTCTCGACCAGATTGGCTATGACCTGGCTCAACCGCCCCTGGTGCCCGGATACTTGCCACGAGGGCTTGCGGCGGGTTTTTTGGTTTCTGTTAGAGCCGTTCGGCAGGGCGTCTATGGTCAAGGTCAGTGTCGGCAATTCCAGTTTTGAACTGCTGCTGATATTGTCATAGGTATCGCGATAGCCTTCCAGCAGTTCATCCAGATCGACCAGCTCCGCGTCATCCCGGGCCAGCTCGGCGTCCAGCCTGGAGGCGTCGGAAATATCGGATATCAATCTGTCCAGCCGTTGAACATCGTGGTTGATGATTTCCAGCAATTTGTCGCGTTGCTGCTTATTTCGGGTCAACGGCAGGGTTTCAACTGCGCTGCGCAAGGAAGTGAGAGGGTTTTTCAACTCGTGACTGACATCGGCTGCAAAGCGTTCGATGGCGTCAATACGGGCATAAAGACTTTGCGTCATGTCGCGCAGGCTGCTCGACAGGTGGCCGATCTCGTCGCGGCGTTCCGAGAAGTCAGGAATCTGCTCGCGGTTTTTCACCCCCAGCCGCACCCGTTCCGCCGCATCTGACAAGCGGCGCAGCGGACTGGCAATGGTTGACGCCAGCAGGATCGACAACAGGGCACTGACGAAGGCGGCGACACCAAATGTGCGCATGATCGCAAGACGTTCCTTGGCGATGATCTTGTCAATGTCACCGGCTTCAGTCGACAGCAGCAAAACGCCAAGCACGGCGCGAAACCGTTGCACCGGCACGGCAACCGAGACCACCGTATCGCCACCGGTGGTGCGTCGGGTTTTGCTGCCGGGGCTGCCGGTCAGTGCGGTGACCACTTCACTATAGGCGGTGCCATTGCCGTCAGGTGTTTCGACATAGAGTGGCAGGTCGCGTTGCCAGAACCAGTCACGGAAAAGCAGCCAATAATGTTCAAAAAACCCGCGTTCTTTTTTGGTGATCGGGGGCAGGTCAAACCGCAATATCTGGCCACTGGAATAAAGCCGATCAGAATCGAGAATGATGATGCCATCGCGATCATAGATCCGGGCTCGGGTCCGTGTCGGAGAAATCAACCGACGCAAAACAGGCGCCACCTCCTCCGGATTGATGGGAAAATCGAGATTCTCCACGTCGCTTTCCATCGGATAGGTGCTTTCGCCAGCCTGCAATTCCAGCAATCGTTCGGGATCGATGGTGATTGAATCCGTATCAACACTGGCACGGGCCGAAATGGCTGCAGCAATGATTTCGCCCTGGGTCAGCAGGCTTTCTTCGCGCGCCTCGATCAAGCTGTCTCGAAACTGGTTGAGAAACAGTATTCCCGACAGCAACACGAACAGAGCTGCCATATTGAGAAAAATAATGCGCTGGGTCAGGCTGGTGAAAATATAGCGGCTGAAAAACTGCCTTATTGGCGATCTGAAGCGTCGCCAGAAACCTCGATTGGCGGGTGAAAGCTGTTTTTCCGGCGCCGGTTTGGCGCTGGTCGTGACTGATTCCGAGTCGCGTGATTTGGCCCAGGTGGATTCAGCATCTACCCGGTCAGATTCAATCGAAACGGGGGCATCAGTCAATTAATCAGCCTTCCTTGAAACGATATCCCACGCCATACAGGGTTTCTATCATATCAAAGTCGTCATCAACTTGCTTGAATTTCTTTCGCAAACGCTTGATGTGGCTGTCGATCGTGCGGTCATCGACATATACCTGGTCATCATAGGCAGCGTCCATCAGGGAATCGCGGGATTTTACAACTCCGGGGCGCTGGGCCAGGGCAAACAGGATCAGAAACTCGGTAACCGTCAGGGTCACCGACTTGCCGTTCCACTGGCTGACATGGCGTTCCTGATCCATTGTCAAAAGACCGCGTTCCAGAATATTGGCACCGTTTGTCTCTTCGCGAACCGCCCCTTCGATACGCGCGGCTGAGCGGCGCAGAACGGCTTTTACCCGCTCCACCAGCAATCGTTGGGAAAATGGCTTGGTGATGAAATCATCAGCGCCCATTTTAAGGCCAAACAGCTCGTCGATCTCGTCATCCTTGGACGTTAGGAAAATGACCGGCAAATCCGATTTCTGACGCAATCGGCGCAACAATTCCATGCCGTCCATGCGGGGCATTTTGATGTCAAATACCGCCAGATCGGGGCGTTTTGTGGTCAGGCCATCCAGCGCCGAGGCACCGTCGGTATAGGTCTCCACCCGATAGCCTTCTGATTCCAGGGCTATGGAAACGGATGTCAGAATGTTTCTGTCATCATCGACGAGGGCGATTGTCGCCATGAATTCTCTCCATTTAAGTGTCTCAGCAGTTCTGAGCCGGTGTTCCCGATGGCCAAAATATAACCATGGCTAGCTGATTAGAGGCAAAAAGGGGCGGTGCCAAGAACCGAGCCGGGATTGAACTCAGACCAATTTGCCAAAATTGCGCACAAATTATGGCCGACACCCAAACTCGCTCCAATCGGCCATGACAAACCCTAAACGATTGAATTTTACCCTTGTTAAAGCTTAGGAAAATTTACTTTCCGATTTAATCGATTAACCGGTCGAATCGGGGTCAAAACCCGCTGTAATAATCTTGTCATACACGATTTGGCTGCATAGTGTCCGCCGCAATTCCAGTCGCACGAGAGTAGATTTAGTCCTTGGTTTCCAAACAATCCGACACAGGTCGAATTGACACTCTGGCAATTATTGACTGAAGCATCGACCCAAAAGGCATTGAGCTATGACGCAGACAATCAATGAAGACGTGAATTTGGACGCTTTGGCGCAAGTTCGTTGGAATGACGATGAAAAAACACTGTTCGCCCTGGCGTTGGAACATGGCGAGGGAATGGAAACCGCCAGCGGCAATCTCGCCGTTGAAACCGGCAAGCATACCGGCCGCTCAGCAACCGACAAATATATCGTGCGGGATTCCGAGACAGAAACGACAGTCTGGTGGGACAACAATCAGGCCATGTCGGAACAACATTTCGACACTCTCTACGCGGATTTTATGGATCACGCCGAGGGCAAACACCTTTATGGCCAGGACCTGTTTGGTGGTGCCGATCCGGCCTACCGTGTTGGCGCGCGCATCTATCTCGAATTTGCCTGGCACGCCCTTTTCATCCGTTATCTGCTGCGCACCCCAAATGGCGATGAACTGGCCTCCTTTGCGCCGGACATGACGATCATCAACCTGCCGAGTTTCCGCGCCGATCCGCAGCGCCATGGCTGCCGTTCCGAAACCGTTATTGCGGTCAATCTCAAGCGTGGCATTGTCCTGATCGGCGGCACTGAATATGCCGGCGAAACCAAAAAGTCGGTATTTGGTGCTCTGAACTATTTCCTGCCCGCCAAGGGCGTGATGCCGATGCACTGTTCCGCTAATCTGGGGGACCATGACGACAGCGCGCTGTTCTTCGGTCTGTCAGGCACTGGCAAAACCACTTTGTCTTCTGACGCATCGCGCACATTAATTGGCGATGACGAACATGGCTGGTCGGATAATGGCATATTCAACTTCGAGGGCGGTTGCTACGCCAAGACCATCCGGTTGAGCCAAGAGGCAGAGCCGGAAATCTATTCGACAACCCAGCGCTGGGGTTCGATACTGGAGAACGTCGTTGTTGATCCGCAAACCAAACAGCCGGATTTCGATGACGGGTCACTGACTGAAAATGCCCGCGTGGCCTACCCGATGCATTATATTCCCAATGCCTCTGAAACGGCCCGCGCGCCACATCCCAAAACCATCATCATGCTGACGGCGGATGCGTCCGGCGTATTGCCACCCATTGCGCGGATGACTCCGGCACAGGCGATGTATCACTTCCTTTCCGGCTACACCGCCAAAGTCGCTGGCACCGAAAAGGGCGTCGCCGGCACCCAAGCAACTTTCTCCACCTGTTTCGGCGCACCTTTCATGCCGCGTCATCCAAGCGTTTACGGCAATCTGCTGCGCGACAAGATCGACCGGCACAATGCGACGTGCTGGCTGGTCAATACTGGCTGGACCGGCGGTCCATACGGTGTCGGCTCGCGCATGCCGATCGGCGCAACACGCACTTTGTTGCGGGCTGCGCTGGATGGTTCGCTGAATCATGCACCGATGCGGATCGATGAAAATTTTGGATTGGAAGTACCGATCATCGTGCCCGCAGTAGATGAGATTTTGCTGCGACCGCGGGATACCTGGGCTGACAAACAAGCCTATGATACAGCCGCCCGTGAATTGGTCGAAAAATTCATCGCCAATTTCGAAAAGTTTGAGCTGCACGTGGACGACAATGTCCGTGGCGCTGCCCCGAAGGCCGCTTGACCCAAACACATTCCGCCAAGGCTTTCCCTGGCTGTTAAAAAATGTCTTATTCGCCCTTTCAGATGGTCTGAGAGGGCGAATTTGTTTTGACTGACAGCAGGAATTTTATCACCGAGCCTTTGGATTTTCAGTATCACGACGCGGCAGAACTTCAGCAGCGGGCCGATCAATTTCGGGCAGATATGAAGTCGCGCCGCACGGTGCGCGATTTTTCCTCAAAGCCTGTCCCGCGCGCGGTGATTGAGGCCTGCATCAAGACGGCAGGCGGTGCCCCGTCCGGCGCCAACCAGCAACCCTGGCATTTTGTCGCTATTCACGATTCAGAAGTTAAGCACAGAATTCGATTGGCAGCGGAAGAAGAGGAGCGGGCATTTTATGCCGGTCGCGCAGGGCAGGAGTGGCTTGAAGCCCTGGCCCATCTTGGCACCGATGACAATAAGCCGTTTCTCGATGAGGCGCCGTGGCTGATCGTAATCTTCGCCAAGAGATGGGGCGAGGGGGAAGATGGAAAGCGGATCAAACATTATTACGTGCCCGAATCGGTGGGCATTGCCAGCGGTTTTCTGATCTCCGCCTTGCATTTGGCGGGTCTGGCCAGCCTGACACACACGCCAGCTCCGATGAAATTTCTCAATCAGATCTGCGGGCGTCCGGAATCGGAAAAACCGGTTATTTTGCTGGTCGCCGGATATCCAAAGGAAGATGCTGAAGTGCCGCAGATCAGCAAGCATCCGCTGTCGGATATTTCAACTTGGATCTGACGGTCGTCGCGAGGTCAGTATCATGTCCTTGGCGGCAACCACGGCGCCCAAGGTTACCAGAACGGTAGCCAGTGCGATCGACCAGGTAAACTGGGCAAAGCCGGCGGCGATGAGAGCCAGGGTCGACAAAACCGGTGCCGCGTAGGAGGCCGCACCGAGCACCTGGATATTGCCTTTCTTGACTCCGTAGTCCCAGACATAGAAGGCCAGTCCCACCGGACCCAGGCCAAGGCCCAGAACTGCCAGCCATTGACCAAAGGATTCTGGAATCACGGTTTCCTCCAGCAGGAGATGGGCAAACAAGGCCAGCAAACAGGAAATGGCGCAGAAACCGGTGACGATCTGACTGGGGACATCGGCAAAGCGACGGGACAGAACCGAATAACCCGACCATATGAGCGCACAAAGGCAGGCTGCGATGTAGCCAAACAGATAATCGGCATTTATCGCAAAACCAACGATTTCCTCGCTGCCGCCGCCGCCGCCGCCGCCGTCGCCGCCGCGTGTGACGATGAGAAAGGCTCCGGCCAGGCCGAGCAACCCCCCGATCACGTGGTGCAGACGCAGTCGCTCTCCCGGCAACAGGGCTGAAAACAGAATAATCAGCAGCGGCCAGAGATAGGCAATCAACCCGGCTTCAACAGGCGGGGCATGGCGCAGCGCGGTGAAATAGAAAAAGTGATAGCCGAACAAACCGCCAACGCCGAGGATCCAGACCGGGGCCGGCTGTCGAAAAACCGCCAGTCCTGTGCCGCTTCGCCACAGGGAAATCAGTCCGATCACCGAGGCGATGGCAAAGCAGATTGCCACCAGCTGAAACGGCGGGACCCGTCCGCTGGCTGCCGTCAGCAGGGCCAGCAGGGACCACAGCAATATGGCGACAATTCCAACCAGCGTCGCGCGGCTTGTGCTTACCAATGTTCTATATTTGTTCTTGATTTATGATCATTTGCAACCTAACCTGATGCCGACCGCCGCACCAGAACAAAAACAGGCGCGGATGGAGTCATGGTCTCACGTTGTACAACAATTGCATTTCAGGGAATTCGCGCCGTTCCGGTGGACGTTCAGGTGATGATCGGTCCGGGCAAGATGATGATGCAGATTGTCGGCCTGGCCGACAAGGCGGTGGCTGAAAGCCGCGAACGGGTGCAGGCGGCCCTGCACGCTTCGGGCCTGTCGATGCCCAGCAAGCGGGTCACGGTGAATCTTGCTCCGGCAGACTTGCCCAAGGAAGGCAGCCATTATGACCTGCCCATTGCGCTGGCTCTGATGTGTGCGCTTGGGGCAATGCCGGGTGATGTATTGGACAATTATATCGTGATGGGCGAGTTGGGGTTGGACGGCACAATCACAATGGTCACCGGCGCCCTGCCCGCCGCCATTGAGGCCAATGCACAGGGCAAGGGATTGATATGCCCGAAAGCCTGTGGACCGGAGGCTGCGTGGGCCGATCCGGAAATGGATATTCTGGCACCACGCAGCCTGATCGCCATGGCCAATCACTTCAAGGGGACGCAGGTATTGTCCCGGCCGGTTGCCCGGTTGACGGATGGCGATATCGTTCTGCCGGACATGGCTGACATCAGAGGGCAGGAAACCGCCAAACGCGCTCTGGAGGTGGCCGCTGCCGGTGGCCACAATCTGATTTTTGTCGGGCCACCGGGATCGGGCAAGAGCATGTTGGCTGCCCGATTGCCGGGCATATTGCCAAGGCTGGAGCTCAGGGAATTGCTGGAAGTGTCGATGATATCATCCATTGCCGGGACGCTTGCCGATGGCCAACTCTCCTCGGTACGACCGTTTCGTACGCCCCACCATTCGGCCTCAATGGCTGCCATGGTCGGCGGCGGCATTCGTGCGCGCCCCGGAGAAGTATCGATGGCGCATAATGGGGTTTTGTTTCTGGATGAATTTCCCGAATTCAGCCCCCAGGTGCTGGATTCCCTGCGGCAACCCATCGAGACCGGTGAAACGGTGATCGCCCGGGCCAATCATCGGGTTGCCTATCCATCCCGGATTCAGCTCATCGCGGCGATGAATCCCTGCCGATGTGGCATGGCGGGGGAGCCCGGCCACGTCTGCCGGCGGGGAAAGCGCTGTGCCACGGATTATCAGGCGCGGATATCCGGCCCGTTGATGGACCGACTGGATCTGCGGGTCGACGTGCCCGCGGTATCGACAAGTGATCTGATGGACATAAAGGCTGGTGAAGCCAGTGAATCAATCCTTCAACGGGTGGCCCGAGCCCGAAAAATTCAGGCTGAGCGCTATCGCGGATTGGGCCACGACTTCCTGACCAATGCACAGGCGGGCACCACAATCATAGAACAGGTTGCGGAGTCTGATGATTCGGGGAGGCAATTGCTGCGCGATGCGGCTGAAAAGCTCAGATTTTCTGCCCGTGGCTATCACCGCATTTTAAAGGTCGCCCGCACCTTGGCTGATCTTGCCGGGGTGGAAAAAGTTGGCCGTATCCACCTGGCCGAATCAATTTCCTATCGCACCGCCGGCCATCGTCTGGCGGGGGTCAGTTAATGGTGATCGGTTTTGGGTAATACCGGCAGATCGCAGGAGCAGAAGTAAGCTGTTGGCAACCATTATTCGCTTATTGTCGGGAAATGGCATTGCTGAAAAATCTGCAGAAAAAATATGTATCCGGTTCTCCGCCGCCTGCTGTTGGAATTCCTGCAAGGGATGACCTGGATTCGGTCTCCTGGAGGGACGAGCAGTCTGCCCCGATTGGCGCAACTTTGCAGGAAAGCACGGCTGAAAAAACGCCGATGCGACAAAAAAGGAGATCGGCAGCGGATAAGGCAAAGTGGTTGGACAAACAACGCGCCGACCAGTCCCTATCTCGCTTGCAAAAGATTTTGCTGAAGATCAATCCCTGGTCATCAGTGCCTCATCAAGGCTCCGGTTCGGATATGGAAGACCTGCGACAACGCAACCGTGCGTTGGCGGACCGGCTGGAAAATCTCGAAGACCGGTCCTGGGAAGTCCGCGAGAGCGAAGAAATTCACCGCAGCCTCGCCGAGGCATTTGGCGACGTGGTCCTCCATCGCAACGCTCAAGGGGAGCTGGTTTTTCAGAACCGCATTTATGACACCTATTTCGGTGATCTGATCGTTCCCGACCTTTCAACGACCTGGAAAGACCCTTCAGGTGCCCAGGTCAATCAGACGACAACCCGTGAAATTGAACTGGAGACATTGAAGGGCCGCCGTTGGTTCTCCTGGACAGATCTGCCGGTTCGCGACCCACAAACCGGCGCAGTGGGCATCCGATCTGTCGGGCGGGACATTACCGAACAGAAAAACAGCCAACAACAGATTCTCACGGCTTTGGAAAAGGCTGAACACGCCAACGAAGCCAAATCGAGGTTTCTGGCCATGGTCAGCCATGAAATCCGCACGCCGCTCAATGGTATTATCGGCATGGCGGGCCTGTTGTCGGATGGCGAACTGGCGCCGGATCAAAAATCCTATGTCGATGCGATAAACAGTTCCGGCAGCACTTTACTCAACCTGATTGAGGACCTGTTGGACACCGCCCGCATTGAAAGCGGCCATGTTGAACTGACGCCCCGGCCAACCAATCTCAATCATCTGGTTGAAGATGTTGCGGAACTATTGGCTCCGGCTGCCCAGGAGAAGGGGTTGGCATTAGCCACCTATGTGGCACCGGAAATTTCCCCAGAAGTGTGGGTGGATTCCGGCCGACTGCGGCAGATTCTGCTCAATCTCGTCGGCAACGCTGTCAAGTTCACCAAATCGGGTGGTGTTGGTCTCAACGTGACGATTGCCGATGATGCGCAACTCAATGAGAACGGGTTTTTGAAGTTTTCCGTCCGCGACAGCGGCCCGGGTTTGTCGGAGGAAGATCAGCAACGGATTTTTGAAGAATTTGTTCAAACTGATGAAGGGGCCACCCGCGAACATGGCGGAGCGGGATTGGGTCTGGCCATTTCAAAAAACCTTGTCGAATTGATGGATGGAAAAATCGAGGTCTCCAGCCGGTTGGGACACGGAACCGGCTTTGAACTGGTCGTGCGGGCGCAGGCGGTGGACAAGGAAGAGCAAAACCACGCACAACGGCAGGTTATTAGCGACAATATCGCACTGATATTGCCCCGAAATCCTGCGCGACACTCAATGATCCAGGCGATTAAGGGGCTGGGAGCGACAGTCAGCACATTTGATTCAGTTGAGGCCTTCCAGCTCAACCATCAAAGCGAGGCTCCGTTCGATGCAGTGATTGCACCCTTTGCCGACTGGTCTGAAGAGCGATTGACCAGGTTGAAAAGAGAATTGCAGGGATCGACGCGCCTGATCAGTATCGGCTCCGGCACAGTCACCGGTTCCGCCTCATCCCCGGGTCATTCAAATATCGATGCCTGGCTGACCCGACCGGTCAGACAACAAACCCTTCATCGCGTTCTGGCAAACCAGCTGACCGAAGACTCAAATGACAATCACGATCTGCCTGCGGATCGCATCACAATGTCGCCGCTGAATATTTTGCTGGCCGAAGACAATCCCATAAATGCCCTGCTGGCCAAATCTCTGCTCAACAAGATGGGGCACAGGGTCATCCATGTGGTTGATGGCAGTCAGGCGGTTGAGGCCGTGGAAGGCCATGAATTCGATCTTATCCTGATGGACCTGCATATGCCGGTTATGGACGGCCTTGCGGCGCTGGAAAAAATCTCTGCAATGGCACGTGAAAAGGCTTCCACACCGATCATCGTCTTGAGTGCAGACGGTCAGGCTGCTGCCAAGGATGAGGCCCTGGCAAAAGGGGCAAGAGACTATCTGGTGAAACCGATCAAACCGGAAGACCTGCAGGAAATATTGGTGCAAAATACCCGCTGTGGCTGAATCTATCGTGCCGACTCTGGCCGTCCGTGCAACAATTGGCCAATTGGCTCTGATTATTGGGTTGTCACACCATTGTCGAATTGGCGGTGTTTATAGCTAATTGAGACATGTGAGTTTAACACCTGTACAGCACCGGAAATTACCGATGACTGAACTCGATTTTTCAGATTATCTCCAGGCACCCTTACTGGGGGAATTAGGGACCCTTCAAACAAGACTGGCCCGGTCTCAGGCAGAGATCTCGCTGGCACAATCATTGCGCTACGATGTTTTTTATCGCGAGATGAGTGCCCGCCCCAGCGAAGAAGTTCAGCGGTCAAAGCGGGATCAGGATGATTTTGATCCCCATTGCGACCATCTTCTGGTGTTGGATGTCCGGCGTGGCGCTGCCGAGGTGGTCGGCACCTATCGAATGATGCGTCAGCCACAGGCAATGCGGGCGGGTGGGTTTTATTCCCAGTCTGAATTTGATCTGGCTCCGTTGATCGCCGCCAATCCGGGTTCAAAACTGCTTGAATTGGGGCGTTCCTGCATCCTGTCGGACTATCGCAACAAACGAACAATGGAATTGCTCTGGCACGGAACATGGTCCCATGCCGTTACTCACAGCATCGATATCATGTTTGGCTGTGCGTCGTTTGAAGGGACAGACCCCAACCAATTTGCCGATTGTCTGGCATGGCTGGGTCAAAATGCCGTGTTGAGCGATGAAGAGGATTGTCCCGCAGTCGCTGGCAAACAATTCAGCCTGCGCGACTTTGCTGCCGGACAGTCCGAACAGGTTTCAGTCCGCCAGGCGATGGCCCAGATGCCACCCATGATCAAAGGATATCTGAGGTTGGGGGCTCGAGTTGCTTCGTGGGCGGCTGTCGATGAGCAGTTCGGGACGATAGATGTTTTGGTGGTGCTGAAAGTGGCCCAGATCAACCCGCGATATCTGGCCCATTACGGCGCTGATGCATCCCGGTTTACCGCCTGACAGCAATCCATCCACAGTTCCGGTCCTCTGAAGGGCCTGGACGATATCTCTGCAATGGCTAGAAGCATCCGGGCCTGCTAGTGTCGGCCTCTGGTCTCAATTTCCTGCGCGTGTTTCATGTCTGCCCAACCAACCCCGATGATGGCGCAATATATTGAGATCAAGGCGACCTATCCTGATGCTTTGCTGTTCTACCGCATGGGAGATTTCTACGAGTTGTTTTTCGGTGATGCCGAAACGGCGTCGCGGGCGCTTGGCATTGCGCTGACCAAGCGGGGAAAACATCTGGGCGAAGACATCCCCATGTGCGGCGTGCCGGTTCATGCTTCGGACGACTATCTGCAGCGGTTGATTGGCCTGGGCTACCGCGTGGCGGTATGCGAACAGGTGGAAGATCCGGCAGAGGCAAAAAAACGCGGCTCGAAATCGGTCGTTAAACGAGACGTGATCCGCCTGGTCACCCCCGGCACGATCACCGAGGAAAACCTGCTGGAACCGGGCAGCGCCAATATTCTGGCAACCCTGGCCCGGGTTCGGGGTGGTGAGCAGGGGGATCAATATGCCTTGGCAGCCATCGACATCTCAACCGGCACATTCAGCCTGATCGAATCTACAGCCGATCAATTGTCGGCGGATATTGCCCGGCTCAGCCCGCGTGAACTGGTCGTGCCGGACCGGTTGTTCGACGAAGATGATCTTCGCATGTTGTTTGAAACGCTGGATTGCGCGGTTCAACCACAGCCATCGGCGATGTTTGATTCATCCCGGGCAGCGCAAAACATTCAGCAATTCTATGAGGTGTCGACGCTCGACGGGTTTGGTGCGTTCAGTCGCGCAGAACTGGCTGCCGCCAATGCGGCAATTGCCTATGTTGAAAAAACCCAGTTCGGTGAACGACCGCCCTTGGCCCGCCCGGACCGCAGTGAGTCATCCAAGGTTCTGTATATC
The DNA here is from genome assembly GCA_039977975.1 of Rhizobiaceae bacterium. Taxonomy (GTDB): domain Bacteria; phylum Pseudomonadota; class Alphaproteobacteria; order Rhizobiales; family Rhizobiaceae; genus Pseudahrensia. The sequence goes on along the minus strand of JBDWCD010000012.1, from coordinate 84,798 downwards.
GACGCCGCGACACGGGCCAATCTGGAACTGATGCAGACGCTTTCTGGCCAGCGGGAAGGATCGCTCTTAAAAACCATCGACCGCACAATATCCGGCGGTGGAACGCGGTTGCTGACCCAGCGGCTGGCCAATCCGCTGACCGACGTGGCGACCATTATCGCGCGTCATGATGAAGTCTCTTTTTTCCTGACCCAGGAAGAACTGGGTGCCCAGATCCGCACTGTTTTGAAGTCTATGCCCGACACGGTGCGCGCCCTGTCGCGCCTCTCTCTGAACCGGGGTGGGCCAAGGGATATGCTGGCCATCAATCAGGGACTGGCCACCTGCAGAAACCTCGCCGATTTGATCGAGGAGTGTAATTCAGACCTGCCCGCCAATCTGCAACGCGGATTGTCCCGTTTGAAACAATTGCCAGTGGCGCTGGCTGAACATCTCGATCAATTGCTGACCGACGAGGTGCCCTTGCTGGCCCGCGACGGCAATTTTGTCCGCGGTGGATTTGACAAGGAATTGGATGAACTGCGCCAGCTCAGCAATGAAAGCAAGAAAGTCATTGCCGCGCTCCAGTCCAGCTATGCTGAGGAGACCAAGGTCAAGAATCTGAAGATTCGGCACAACAATGTGCTTGGCTATTTCATCGAGGTGACGGCGTTGAATGCGGCTGCCCTGAGCGACGACAAGGAGCGCTTCATTCACCGCCAGACCATGGCCAATGCCATGCGTTTTACCACCACGGAACTGGCGGAGCTTGAAACCAAAATTGCCAATGCGGCGGGAAAGTCCCTGCAGCTTGAGCTTGGACATTTTGCCGACGCCCAGAAAAAAGTGTTGGCAGAAACCGACCACCTGCAGGCGATTGCTGCCGCTATTGCCGAAATCGACGTCGCCGCAAGCCTTGCCCAACTGGCCCAGGAACAGGGCTATGTGCGCCCGACTATCGATGACAGTCTGGCATTTGACGTCATCGCCGGACGCCATCCCGTGGTTGAACAGGCGCTGCGCAAACAGGCCGCCAATCCCTTTGTTGCCAATGACTGTTCAATCGGCGGCGGCGGCGGCGAGGGAAGCAGCGCCGGCGGCGGTAGCGCCGCCGAGGGTGACAGCGGCAGATTGTGGTTGCTGACCGGGCCAAATATGGGTGGTAAGTCAACTTTCCTTCGCCAAAACGCTCTCATCGTCATCCTCGCCCAGATGGGATCATTCGTACCGGCAGGAAGCACACATATCGGCATCGTTGATCGCCTGTTTTCAAGGGTTGGTGCGGCCGATGACCTTGCTCGCGGGCGCTCCACCTTCATGGTGGAAATGGTGGAAACGGCAGCAATCCTCAATCAGGCTGGCCCGCGCTCACTGGTTATTCTTGATGAAATCGGCCGCGGCACGGCCACCTTTGATGGCTTGTCGATTGCCTGGGCGACGCTCGAACACCTGCATGAAATAAACCGTTGCCGGACCCTGTTCGCCACCCATTATCACGAACTGACCGCTCTTTCTTCTGCACTGAATCGCCTGTCGAATGTCACCATGAGTGTCAAGGAATGGGACGGCGACGTGGTGTTTCTCCATGAGGTGGTGGAAGGCGTGGCCGATCGTTCTTACGGCATTCAGGTTGCACGCCTGGCAGGCCTGCCGTCCAAGGTTGTCGAGCGTGCACGCGGCGTGCTCGACCAGTTGGAAAGCCAAAATCGGGAGAGTCCGTCTAATACGTTGATCGATGATCTGCCGTTGTTTTCGGCAGTGCAGCCAGAACCCAAGGCACCGGCCCGTGGATCAACAAAGCTGGAGGAAAAGCTCGAGACCATTCAGCCGGATGAGTTGACTCCGCGCGAGGCATTGGAACTGATTTATGCCCTAAAGGCTGTTCAGTAACCTTCAGATGTGTCGGCAGACTTGCCTTCCTGCGCGGCCAACAAGTCGTCAAGCACGCTGGACGCTCCGAACCGGAACGTGGCGGGGGATGCCCAATCTTCGCCCAGGATACGATCGGCCAGAGCGAGATAGGCGCCACAGTCCTCAGTCGTCTTGATGCCGCCTGCTGGCTTGAAACCAACCGGTTTGCCGGAATCTGCAATCGCCTGAAGCATAATTTCAGCGGCCTCCAGAGTGGCATTGACCGCCACCTTGCCCGTTGAAGTTTTGATGAAATCGGCACCTGCGATGATGGCAATTTCGCTGGCCAGACGGATCAGTCCCGGGTCCTTCAACTCCCCGGTTTCCAGGATTACCTTCAACAATGCCTTGCCAGAGGTAGCCGTGCGTATGGCCACAACCATCGCCTTGGTGGTCGACCGCAATCCGCCAATCAGGTCTTGGTATGGGATCACCAGATCCACTTCATCGGCACCATCCGAAATCGCCTGCAGGGTCAGCGCGACCGTGTCATCAATCGTCTGGTCGCCCTTGGGGAAATTCACCACTGTGGCAATGGGGATGCCGGTTCCGGCCAACTGTTTCTTGGCAAAAGCAACCATATGCGGCCAGATACAGATGGCGGCAACATTGCCGTGGTCAGTCTGGGCCCGACGGCACAGGTCGCCGACGCTTTGTTCATTGCTGTTGTCGCCAAGATCGGTGAAATCCACCAGGCCCAGTGCCCGGGCGGCAACTGCTTTGCGGGACGTAATAGACATTATAGGCCTTCTTCAAATGCAGCGGAGAGTAGTCTGGCGATCTTTTCGCCACCCTGGGGAGCTATTTCTTTGGTCTCGGTGTGGGACAGTTCCGCACCGGTCATTCCGGCAGCGAAATTGGTTATGATGGAAAATGCAGCGACGTCCATATCATAGAAACGCGCCAGAATAACTTCTGGCACTGTCGACATGCCCACAGCATCAGCTCCCATGCGTCGGGCCATTTTGATTTCGGCTGGCGTTTCAAAACTCGGGCCGGAAAACCACATATAGACGCCCCGGTGCAGTTTGATATCGAGATTTTTGGCATGCTGGCGAAAGGATTTACGCAGTCCTTTGTCATATGCGGAGGTCAGTCCGACAAAGCGTCGGTCTGTCGGTTCACCAAACAGCGGATTGGTCCCGGAAAAGTTGATATGATCCTTGATCTGCATGATCGATCCGGGTGCCATGTCGGGATTGGTGGAACCGGCCGAATTGGTCAATATCAATCGGTCGACACCAGCCTTCTTCAAAGCCTCAATCGGTCCGCGCATGGCTGCCGGGTTTCCCTCTTCATAATAATGAGCCCGCCCCGACAGGACGATGACCCTGTGGCCATTTAAGGTACCGGCGATCACCTCGGCTGAGTGACCGGAGACCTTGCTGACCGGGAAACCTTCCAGTTCAGAAAAAGGGTGGCGGCTTTCAACGTCAACTGCGTCGACAACACCGCCCAGTCCAGAACCCAGAACGAGTGCGGTTTGTGGCTGAAATCCATTAAGTGCTTGCGTCAGATCCATTGGCTTAATCCAAATCAAAATTGGCGGGCAGCAATGCACCCAGCGTGACGGTCTCCACCACGCCGTGCTGGTCACAAAGGTGAACCGGCGTGTCCGGTGAGGCAAATTCAATCAGCCGCTGGCGGCAGCCACCACAGGGGGTAATGCGATCCATTTTTTCAGCCGTCACACAGATTGCCGTAATCTGACTTTCACCGGCTGTCACCATGTGAGAGATAGCACTGGTTTCAGCGCACCATCCTTCCGGATAAGAGGCGTTTTCAATATTGCAGCCGCTGTAGATAGTGCCGGACTTCGACATCACAGCCGCCCCGACGGGAAAATTCGAATAGGGGGAATGGCTGTTGGCCATGGCCGCACGGGCCGATTGGAAAAGGGTCTTTTCCATGCCCTACCGCTCCTTGGTGTAGGGAACGCCCCCGGCTTTTGGCGGGATCGCCTTGCCGATAAACCCGGCCAGCAAAATGACCGTCAGGATATAGGGCAGGGCCTGCATCAATTGTACCGGCACAACTCCAACGATTGGCAGCGCAACCCCCTGATAGCGAATTTCAATGGCACCCAGGAAACCGAACAGCAGACAGGCCCACATGGCAGCAACAGGGCGCCATTTGGCAAAGATCAGAGCGGCAAGTGCGATAAACCCGCGACCAGCCGTCATGTCTTTGACGAAGCCGGCAGAAACGCCGATCGACAGATAGGCACCGGCAATGCCGCACAGGACACCGCAGCAGATGACAGCCCGATAACGGGCCCAGGAAACTGAAATACCCGCCGTATCAACGGCAGCCGGATTTTCTCCCACCGCCCGCAGGCGCAGGCCAAAACGGGTGCGGAACAGCACCCACCAGGTGATCGGCACCATGGCAAAGGCAAAATAGGCAATCAGGTTATGGCCGGAAATCAGCTCGCGATAGACCGGCCCGAGTACCGGAATGCCATACAGCGTTTCGGCCAATGGCAGTTCGAGCGGATTGAAGCGGCCGTCAGGTTGCAGTTGTGGCGTCCGCCCTCCCTGATTGAACCAGGCCTGACCCAATAACGCCGACAGGCCGGCGGCGATGAAATTGATGGCAACGCCTGAGACGATCTGATTGCCGCGATTGGTGATCGAGGCAAAACCGTGAATCAGCGACAGGCCAACTGCCACCATGATCCCGGCCCCCAGACCCAGCCAGGCCGAACCGGTGACGGCGGCGGCTGCGGCGGCGGCGAAGGCACCGCCCAACATCTTGCCTTCCAGGCCGATATCGACAATGCCGGAGCGTTCCGAATAGAGCCCTGCCAGACAGGCCAGCAACAGCGGTACCGCAGAGCGGACGGTCAGGTCGAGCAGTTGAATCAGTGTTTCCATCAGGCTGGCCTTTCCTGCTGGACTGCAAATATCCGTGCCAGGGCAGGACGGAACATGAACTCCATCGCACCGGCAAACAGGATCACCAGACCCTGGATCATGACGATCATGTCACGGGTGATATTCGGCATGTCAAAGGCCAGCTCCGCGCCACCCTGATAGAGCGCGCCAAACAATATGGCCGCCGGGATGATTCCGGCGGGATGGGAACGGCCCATCAGCGCCACCGCAATGCCAACAAACCCCGCCCCCTCGACGAAGTCGAGCTGCAAGCGCGCCTGATCTCCCATCACCGGATTCAATGCCATCATGCCGGCCAATGCGCCGGACAACATCATCGTCAGAACAATGATTTTGACTTCAGGCATGCCGGCATAGACGGCCGCGCGCGGGCTGACCCCCTGGGTGCGCATTTCAAATCCGAACTTGGTGCGCCAGACGATCACCCAGACCACCGCTGACATGATCAGCGCCAGCAGGAATGAGATATTCAGCGGTGAGGCACCCATATCGACTCCAAAAGGTGCGAACAGCCAGTCCAGTTTGGGTATCTGGCCCCCGGCTTCAAAATCCCTGGTGCGGGGCCCAAGATTTGCAGCTTTCTGCAGCGGGCCAGCCAGCAGGTAGACCATCAGCGCCGAGGCGATGAAATTGAACATGATGGTGGTGATGACGATATGACTGCCGCGCTTGGCCTGCAGGTAAGCCGGGATGAACGCCCAAAGGGCACCAAACAAGGCGGCACCGATGATCGCCAGGGGGAAGGTCAGCCACCAGGGCAGAACGGTATCCATCGACAGGCAGACCAGGCCAACTCCAAGTCCGCCAATATAAGCCTGCCCTTCGCCACCAATGTTGAACAGGCCGGCATGAAAAGCCACGGCAACGGCAAGGCCCGTAAAGATGAAAGTGGTGGCAAAAAACAGGGTGAAGCCCAGGTTATACCCGTTGCCGAAAGCGCCACGTACCATCAGATAGGCGGCTTCGACCGGGCTTTCGCCAACAAACAGCACAACCAGCCCCGCGATAAGGAACGCCACCGCAACGTTAATCAGCGGCATCAGGCCGTAATCGACCCATTTCGGCAACGTCAGGTTCATCCACTATCCGAACGGTTTCAAAATCTTAGTGAACAGCAGCCCCCTGGGTATCAACCATCAGGTCACCGCTGTTCATAACCTTGGCATATTGACCGTCCAAAATGCCCAAGGTCAACGCGTGGACCTCGTCTGCCGACCATTTTTTGCCATTAATGTCGGTTTGTCCAAGGCTGACAGTGGCATCGCCGACCAGATACACCATGAATCCGAGATTTCCGGCCATCCGCACGGTGCTCTCGACACAGTCCTGCAGATGAACGCCGCAGATCACCAGTTCCGTTGATCCGATCTCTTCCAGAACCTGCATCAGATCAGTGCCGATAAAGGCGTTGTTGGTGCGCTTTTCGACAATGGTCTCGTGGTCCAGAGGCGCCACTTCCGCTTTGAATATATGGCTGGCCCTGTCGGGGGAATAGGGCGAGGAAGGGTCCATGGAATCGTGGCGGATATGGACGATTGGATTGCCCTGTCGGCGCCAATGGTTCAGCAGCTCTGCCGATCTTGCTAAAGCATCGGGCTGGCCCTGGCTGGAAAATCTCTGATCATCCATGGCTTCCTGCATGTCGATCAACAATAATGTGGCGCTCACTTATCCACTCCTTCCAGGCTCAGTTGACTGGTTTTCGGGTCTATCTCAACAAACGGATTATGCGCAACTTCCCACAAATGCCCGTCGGGATCGGCAAAATAGCCGGAATAACCACCCCAGAAAACCTCCTGCGGCTGTTTGACGGCTTCGGCACCACACGAGACAGCGTCGGCGTAAAAGGTGTCAACCGCCGTCCGGTCGGTCAAATTGATTGCCAGCGCCACGCCGCGAAAGCCTGATCCCGTGTGGTCGATACCGGCATCTTCTGCCAGGGCCTGCCGGCCATAGAGACCCAGGACAACGCTGTGTCCTTGCAAAAAAGTGACGCTTTCCTGACTGGCAGAGCTGTTGGCCCAGCCCAGTTTTTCATAAAATTGTGTCGATGCAGGGAGGTCTTCCACCCCCAGCGTAATGATCGAAACATTTGCCGTCATGGTTCATCCTTACCAGTTGTTTTCATCAAACATACGCTGCAGCGAGGTGCGATAATTGGGCCATTGATAGTCCATGCACAACTGGTTTTTTGAGCGCTGATTGCTGATCCGCTTATTGTCACCATAAAAACTGCGGGCCATGGGGGTCAGATCAGCCTTGTCGAAATCCATCTTCTCAGGAGGTTCAGTTCCCAGCAGTTGATGGGCAAAGGCCACCACGTCCTGCGGCGCCGCCGGCTCATCATCGGTGATGTTGAAAATGCCCTCGGCATTTTGCCCGGCCGCCTTTTCAACGGCTTGTGCAATGTCACCCACATGAATGCGGTTGAACACCTGGCCGGGTTTTACCAATCGTCGTGACCGTCCTTCACTGGCCGCCCGCAAGGCATTGCGCCCGGGGCCATAAATCCCGGACAGGCGGAAGATGGAGAGCGGCACGTTCAGCGCTCTGGCTTCATCGGTCCATTCCTGTTCGGCCCGCACCCTTTGTCTTGAGCGGGCAGACGTTGGCGACAGGGGCGCCGCCTCATCTATCCATCTGCCGTCATGATTGCCGTAAACCCCCACCGTTGACAGATATCCGATCCATGTCAGCTCGGGCATCAGGCTGGAAACATCATGTTCTGCGACAGCGGCCAAGACCGGATCGACTCGCGTCTCGGTTTGACCGGCAGTCTCCTGACGCGGCGGCGCTATGGAAATCACCAAATGGGTAGTTTCGGATAATGCGGTGACAAGCGTCTGATCAATGGTCTCCCCGTCAAACAACAGGGGGTGAATGTTAGCACTCTCAAGCTCAGAAAACTTCTCCATAGAGCGGGTGGTCCCGGCCACTTCCACCCCTTGGTCGGCAAGGCGGCGTCCGATTTCCAGGCCGGAAAATCCACAGCCAAATATCAGCACTTTCATGGGTGGACCTCGTCTAATTGTTGCAACGCCCATTGGGCGGCATCACGGATAACATCGTTGGGATCGTTCAGATGAGGTTGAACAGCGGCAACAAGATCCCGGCTTTGGGAATTGCCGGCGGCGATCAGGCAGTTGCGGATGAACCGGTCCCGGCCAATGCGTTTTACCGGCGAGCCGGCATAGACCTGTCGAAATTCGGCATCGCTGAAAGTCAAAAGCTGCTGCAAACGGGATGGTCTTTCATCACCGGAAGCCAGCTTGGCTTCCTCTGCTGCACGGGCAAACTTGTTCCACGGACATACAGCCAGACAGTCATCGCAGCCAAAGATGCGATTGCCCATGGGCTTTCTGAATTCTTCGGCAATCGGCCCCTTATGCTCAATTGTCAGATAGGAAATGCAACGTCTGGCATCCAGTTTATAGGGCGCCGGAAAAGCCTTGGTCGGGCAGATATCCAGACAGTTGGAACAGGAGCCGCAATGGTCCTCTTCAGCATCGTCAAAAGGCAGTTCGAGATCGGTAAAGATCGAGCCGATAAACAGCCATGACCCGCTTTTGCGCGACACCAGGTTGGTATGTTTGCCTTGCCAGCCCAGGCCGGCCCGCGCGGCCAGCGGTTTCTCCATCACCGGAGCGGTGTCGACGAATACCTTGACCTGGCATTTCAGCTGGTTTCGAGCCGCCATGGCCGACAATTTGCTGGCCAGGGTTTTCAACCGTCCCTTGATGACATCATGGTAATCCCGGTGCCGGGCATAGACGGAAATGACCCCGTTTTGGTGATTCTCCAGGGCCGGCAGTGGGTCTGTTTCGGGGCCGTAATTCATCGTTAGAACAATCACCGACCGAACATCGGGCCAGAGCGTTTTTGGGTCGGCCCTGCGCTCCAGCGTTTCTGCCATCCAGTCCATGGTGCCGTGGTGGCCCGCCTCAACAAATTTCTGCAATTCAGCGCCCGTGCGGGCGTCATGGTGCGGCGGGGCTATTGCCAGGGAATCGAAACCCAACAACTCGGCCTCTTGGCGCAGTGCTGCGATAATTTTGTCGGAATTCTTCAAAAGTCCAGGTCAACATAATGGGAGACCGGCGGCATGCCGCGAATACGGTCCGCCAGAAGCGGGCGAAATGAGGGGCGAGACTTAACGCGCATATACCAGTCTTTCAGATCATTGTCGGTGGTCCAGTCGATCTCGCCGAGATAGTCGAGCACGGAAAGCGTGGCAGCAGCTGTCAGATCGGCCTGGGTCAGCGAATCGCCTGCCAGCCAGTTACGGGTGGAAGCCAGCCAGCCGAGATATTTCAGATGATATCCGATATTGGCGCGCACCGCCCGCAGGGCCTGGCTGTCGGGAGCACCGCCGCCGAGATTGGCCGGCATCTGTCGCTTGGTAATTCGTTCGTTCACCGCATAGCGGGTGACTTCGGATTCAAATTTGCTCAGGCACCAATCCATGATGCGGCGCATTTCGGCACGGCCGACGGGATCTTCGGGAAAAAGCCGCCGCTGCCGTTGCAGGGCGCCGTGGGTCTCGTCGAGATATTCGCAGATCACCCAGGCACCGACAACTGGCAGCGTGTCGACCATCAGCACCGGCACAGTTCCCGCCGGGTTGATGGTCAGAAATTCTTCACGCCTTTCCCATACATGTTCGGTGACAAGCTTGGCATCAAGTTCCAGCTCACTGAGCATCAGGCGAACCGCGCGGGAACCGGCAGACATGGGATTGTGGAAAAGTGTCAGCATTGCGACTCCGGCTAAATTGTTCGACTTGTAATGTCGCGGTGGAACTGATCTGTGAACCCCTCTATAGGTGGCCGGGAAAATTGCGGCAAGTCATCCGAATCACGTCCGGCGGGGGCAGTATATGAGCATCGAACAAATACTGGTTCTTGCAATTGTACAGGGCCTGACCGAATTTCTGCCGGTTTCCTCCTCCGGGCACCTCATTTTGATCCCAGCCTTTACCGGTTGGGCAGACCAGGGCAGCGCCACGGACATCATGGTGCATGTGGGTTCGTTGTTTGCGGTGCTGGTCTATTTCTGGCGTGATGTGGGCAATCTTCTGGGCGGAGTGAGGGATGTGTTTAAGGGACGCATCACGCTTTATTCCCGCCTGGTGACGATAATCGGTTTTGCCACGCTGCCGGCCATTGCATTCGGCGTGTTTTTGAAACTGACCGGCCTATCGGCGATGATACGCAGTGTCGAACTGGTTGCCTGGGGGGCGATATTCTTTGGAATCCTGATGTATGTTGCCGACCGGGTGGGGCAGAATGTCAAGAAGATGGAGGACATGACCCTGGCACCTGCCATGCTGATCGGTGTGGCGCAGGCGATTGCCCTGATCCCCGGCACCAGCCGCTCCGGCATCACCATGACGGCGGCCCGGTATATGGGATTTGAACGCGGTGAGGCCGCCCGGTTTTCATTCCTGCTGGGCATTCCCGCAATCATCGCCGCCGGCCTGTTTACCAGCATCGAAGCGGCGCAAAACGGTCATGGCATATCAGATGATGCTTATCTGGCCGCTTTCATCACGTTCTTTGCCGCCCTTGCCGCCATTGCGCTGCTGATGGCGATTGTGCGGCGGACGTCGTTTCTGGTCTTTGTGATTTATCGCTGCGCTCTTGGCTTGTTGCTGTTGGCAATGCTTTATGACTGGTTCCCGCAATACCTGCCGTCACTGGCCGGGTGATTGGTGGCAAGTCCTGGACTTTTTCACACTTGGCTGGCGATTGGTGGGCGTCCCGTCGCCGTGGCAGTGATGCGTGCTTCAATCAGAATATCGCGTGATTCAATATTGGCACGCTTGATGTCGCGGGTCACCTTGAGTTCGACTTCCTGAGCCCCCGCTTCCCCGGCAAGCGCCCGGGCGCGGCCCAGGGCGGCGGTTTCTGCTTCCTTCAGCGCCATGTCCTCGTCTGCAAAGGGCGTTTCCAGACCGGTCACGTGAAACCGGCCTTCTGTCGGCTGCGAGACGACAAATTCAGCCTTCATCATCACCTGCCCAACAACCGCGCCTATCGCGTTGGCAACATCGGCGTGCTCGGGCACATCCACATGGATGTCGAGCAGTTCTGCCACCGCCGGATGATAGACATGTGCCGAAGCACCCAGACCAATCAACTGGCGGTCGAGTTTCAGGGAAAACTGCGCGGTGGAGGAATGTTTACCATCCGAGTTGCCCGCCCGAAGGTCGAGCGTCTCTGCAACCAGCGGATGGCCCAACAATGCGGCGCCGTCTTTGCCGTCATGGTGAAAAGCTGTTTCCAGCACAACTTCCGCAGATCGCCGTTCCACCCGGGCAATGATGCGTTCGGCCAGAGCGGCAGGGTCAGAACAGAATGCCTGTCCGGATCCATCGCGTTGGCGGCCGAACAGTTGCAGACATTTATCGGCTGCGGTCCGGTCCCAAATGGCATGTTTTCCCAATGCATGCATGGCGTCGCTGGGGGTCAATCCGGAAATCTGAACCAGCCCGCGGGATACAAGCCGGTCCAGAGCTGCCGACTGGCGCGTGTCTTCCAGGATGGTATCGAGCGCCTGGGGTTCATCGTTGATCTTTTCGTATAGATTGCCTTCTCCCCGCGACAGTTCGGCCTCGAGACCGCCGCCTGACCGTTGGGCAAAACGTCCGTCATGGCGGTTGTTCAATTTGCTCTTAAGCTGTCGGTCGAGCACCTGGTGCACCAGCTCGCCATGCTTGTGGGCCACAAGACTGACCGGAATCAAGCGCCGGGGGCCAAGATTGATCAGTGGTTTCAGCGCCGTTCCACCCAGGGAAACTTCCGAATCGCCACCAAGCCCGAATGTGTGCATGGCCACCGCCTCAACCATGGTGCGGAAACCGCCGACCCTGGCTCCCTGGGGGTCAAGTTGTGGTCGCCCGTCTTCCAGCAGGGCGACGTCCGACGTGGTGCCGCCAATATCATTGACAAAGGCCCGGTCTGCACCGGTTAGGTAATGGGCGCCGACCAGGCTGGCCGCCGGACCGGACAGGATGGTTTCAATCGGCCGTCGAATGGCAAAGTCGGAACCAACCAAGGCTCCGTCGCCTCGCACGATCATCAATGGCGCATCGATGGACTGGTCGCTCAGCGACCGGGATGTGGCATCAATAAGACGCGTTATGGTCGGCACAAGGCGGGAATTCAGCACCGTGGTCAGGGCCCGCTTGGGGCCATTCAACTGGGCCGACAATTCATGGCTGCAGGTGACAGCCTTGCCGGTGCGGGCGATGATCAGATCACGCACCGCCAGTTCATGCGCCGGATTTCGTACCGCAAAATAGCCGGCCACGGCAAAGCCGGTAACCGAAGCAGCAAGGCTGTCGAGCTGGTCTTCCAGCGGCTTCAGGTCGAGGGGCTGTGCTTCGCCACCATGGGTCGTGTGCCCACCTTGCAGCAGGACAACCGGATCGCTTCCCAAGGCTTCCTTCAGTCCGGCATTGTTGAGATCCCGGTCGGCAAACCCGATGGCGATCAACGCCACTCTTCCCCCCTGGCCTTCAACCAGCGCATTGGTTGCAAGTGTGGTGGACAGGGACACCATGCCGATCTGTGAGGGTTGGCAGCCTGCCCTGGTAATTGTGCGCCGCGCCGCATCGGCTATGCCGACGGCAAAGTCGTGACGGGTGGTCAGAGATTTAGCCTTGGCGACCACCGTTCCGGCAGTTTCGGAAAAATCGAGAATCGCCGCATCGGTAAATGTACCACCGGTATCAATGCCAAGGAGTAGCGCCATGGGAGCACCTGAAAGTTTATCACCAACGGCCTATCTGCCGTGTTTGACGGCGTTCTCCAAGCTAAAAATGTGCTCGCTGTCAGGACGAAGGTTGCTGCTGGGTGATCTTGTCCATCAGATTGTCGAGATCCGGCGCCAGACTGGCCTGCTGATGGCCTTGCGGATCAAGGGAGAGCAGCTTTTCTTCCCAGGACAAAGCGTGTTCTACGATCTGATCAATATCCGTATAGACGGGCGACCAACCAAGCCGGTGCTGGATGTGGGAGGAGTCGGCGACCATGGCAGCAATGTCCCCGGTCCTTCGCGGCCGGTGACGTACGTTGAAATCATTGCCGGAAACCCGTTTTACCGCCGCGATAATGTCGAGAACCGAATGTCCCTGACCATAGCCGACATTGCCAATGAAGCTTTCGCCGCCATTGCGCAGGAAATCCATGGCATCAAAATGGGCTGTTGCCAGATCCGTGACATGGATGAAGTCGCGGATGGCACTGCCGTCCGGCGTGTCATAATCGGTGCCGTAGACGTCAAAGTGATCGCGCTTGCCGGTGGCTGTTTCGCAGGCCAGTTTCATCACATGGGTCGCGCCGCGGGTCGACAGGCCGGTGCGGCCGTTGGGATCGGCGCCTGCGACATTGAAATAGCGCAGGATCACGTGGCGCATGTCGTGGGCTGTGGCGACGTCACGGATCATCATTTCGCTCATCAGCTTTGACATGCCATAGGGTGACGCCGGCTCAAGGGCTGCCATCTCGTCAACCGATTCAAACGATTGTGGTGCCCGGTAGACGGCTGCGGTCGAAGAAAATATGAACTGTTCAACCCCGCAGCGGACGGCGCTTTCCAAAAGGTGGCGCGTATTGCCAGTATTGTTGTCGTAATATTTGAGCGGCTTTTCAATCGATTCCGGAACCACAACGGAGCCAGCAAAATGGACGATGGTGTCCACCTCATAGTGCCGCAAAGTGTATTCAACCAGGGCCCGGTCGCCGATATTGCCGAGCACGAATTCTGCCTCGGGCGGCATCGCCCAGTCGAACCCGGTAACCAGGTTGTCCATGACAATCACCGATTCTCCACGATCGATAAAGTCCCACGCGGTGTGGGATCCAATATATCCGGCGCCTCCGGTAATTAGAACGCTCATTGTGGTACCCGTCCAAGGCTTCAAGCTTCGACTGCAGTCTTGCAGAATTCCAATACGAATCAGTTAAGAAATCAATGCTTCAAGCGACGCCAAAGTGTCGGCTTCCCCGGGCGGCTTGTCCCAGCGCAGCCGGGAGATTCGGGGAAACCGCATGGCAAGACCGGATTTGTGGCGCTTGGAACGATTGAGCCCCTCAAATGCCACTTCCAGAACCAGGCCAAAATCCGGCCGGGCGGTAACAGACCTTACGGGTCCGAATCGATCAATCGTATTGTCGCGGACGAATTTGTCGATCTGCTTTAATTCCTCATCAGTAAAACCAAAATACGCTTTTCCAACCGGAACCAAGACGCCTTCGTCCGTCCAGACGCCGAATGTGTAGTCCGAATAATAGCTGGACCGCTTGCCATGGCCGCGCTGGGCATAGAGCAGAACGGCATCAATCAGCATCGGGTCCCGTTTCCATTTAAACCACGGTCCTTTGGGCCGCCCCGGCTGATAGGGAGAGTCCCACAATTTGGTCATCACCCCCTCAATTGCCGGATGGGGTGGATCGGCGCGCAGGTCGGCCAGCTGCGCCCATGTACGGAATTCGATCAGCGGAGAAAGATCAAAGCGTGACGGGTTCAGGTTGCTCATAAAACCTTCCAACCGCCGCCGTCTTTGCGCAAAGGGCAGTTGTCGCAGGTCTTCGCCATTGTCGTTGAGAATGTCATAGGCGCGCAGGATCACCGGGTGGGAGGACAGCAATGCCTTGGACACGGTCTTTCGATTGAGCCTTTGCTGCAGATCGCCAAAACTGGCGACATTCAGATTGCCGTCATCTTCCGCGCGGGCGACCAGCAGTTCTCCGTCCAGTGTCCCTTCAAACTCCATGGCATTCAGCAGATCGGGAAAGGCGCGTCCGACATCGTCACCGGTACGAGAATAGAGTCGCCGCTCGCCCCCCTCCACCGATGCCTGGATGCGGATGCCGTCCCATTTCCATTCTGCAGCATAGAGTTCGGGATTAAGCTTATTCCGGTCGGGTTCTGTTAAAGCATTGGCCAGCATGACCGGGCGAAAAGGGGCGGCAGCAAGTTGCTCCGGCTTGTCGCCACCATCCACCAGCCAGGCAAACAGTTCTGCAAAAGGCGGCTCCACGCCGTGCCACAATTCTTCAATTTCGGTGACATCCACGCGTCCCAATTGCGCCAATGCGAGTTTCGCCAGCCGGGCCGATACACCGATACGAAGACCGCCGGTCAATAATTTCAACAGGGCATAGCGACCCGGCGCATCAAGTTGATCAAGCCAACCTGCCAGAATTTTCTGAGCATCCGTCTTACCTGCGAGTTGCAGTGATTTGACCACTTCGGACAGGCTTGGTTGTTGTTGATTTTCATCGGCAGGGGGAGCCGCGGCAGAACTTGCCGCCGTTGCTGTTCTTTTTTTGTTGTCCCAGACCAGGGCGATGGTTTCCGCCAGGTCGCCGACATAGTCGTAGGACAGTTTGAACAGGACCTCGTCCATGCGCTCGGCCATCATGTTGCGCAACAGGGCAGGTTTGATACTGGCAATATCCAGGCGTCCGGTGAGGGCCGCCAGGGCCAGGCCCCTGTCGGGGTCGGGAGTGTCAGCAAAATAATCCTTCAGCAATTGTAATTTGCCATTGCGAGCGGGCGTCAGTACCAGGCGATCAAGCAGATGGGAAAACGGCTTCATTCGCTCTCCTCCTCGTAGCCCACAAGAATTAGCGGACGGGCTTTCATCTGGTTAAGTTCACACCATCGGATCAAGGCGTCGTCGCGGCCGTGGGTGACCCAGACTTCTTTCGGCTTCAGCTCGGTGATCGTGTCGATCAATTCATCCCAATCGCAATGGTCTGAAAGAATAAGGGGCAGTTCGACACCGCGCTGTTTGGAGCGTTGCCTGATCTGCATCCAGCCTGAGGCGAAGCAGGAGATCGGATCGGCAAATCGCCGCCCCCATTTGTCGACAAAGGCAGATGGCGGTCCCAGAACTATCTGCCCGGCAAAACTGTCTTTCTGGCCCTTGTCCAGAGTGGCAGGCTCCAGCCGCCCCAGATTGACCCCCTGACTTGAATAATAGTCGCACAGCTTCTTCAGGGCTCCATGGATATAGATGGTCCGGTCGTAGCCCGCATGACGCAGCAGTCCGATAACCCGCTGGGCTTTGCCCAGGGCATAGACGCCGACCAGATGGGTGCGGTCGGGAAACTGCGCTACTGATTTCAGCAGTTTTGCGATCTCATCTTGGGGATCCGGGTGGCGGAACACCGGCAGGGCGAATGTGGCTTCTGTGATAAGGGCATCCAGCCGACCTTCGGTTGGAACCATCTCATAGGGCTCACAGGTAGGGTCGGTGCCGCGCTTGTAGTCTCCTGTTACCAGAATTTGCAGGCCATCAAACTGCACCAGAATTTGCGCTGATCCAAGGACATGGCCAGCTGGCCAGAAACTGACCGTCACGCCGTTGATCGTCATGGATTGGCGCAAACCCGCGATATGTGTCTGGCGGCAATGATCGGTTCCATAGCGGATTGCCATGATATCGAGGGTCTGTTGGGTGGCCCAGACATCTCCATGGCCGGCGCGGGCATGGTCGGCATGGCCGTGGGTGACCAGGGCACGGGGCACCGATGCCACAGGATCAATGAAGAAGTCGCCGGGCGGGCAATAGAGTCCCTTGGATGTCGGATGAAGAAGCTGGGCCGGAATCATGTCCCCAGCATATCATCTGGTCACGGACATGCACCTATTCAGTGGGCGGTAATACCCGCCTCCCAACCAAGCATGGCGCGCTTACGGGTCAGACCCCAATGGTAGCCGGTCAGTTGGCCGGATTTGCCCAGCACCCGGTGACAGGGCACGACGAAGGAGATCGGATTGCGTCCAACCGCTGTGCCAACGGCGCGGGCGGCATCGGGACGATCCAGGCTGCTCGCCAGGCCGGAATAGGTGGTCGCCTTGCCGACGGGAATTTTCAACAATCCCTCCCAGACACGAATCTGGAAATCGGTGCCAATCAGCACCACGCGCAGCGGTTGGTCCGGTGTCCAGCAGGCGGGATCAAAAATCCGCCCTGCATAGGGGGCGGTAAATGACAGGTCTTCGACATAGGAAGCCCTTGGCCAACGCTTGCGCATGTCGTCCAGGGCTTCGGGACGGTTGAAAGACCCGGTGCCGACTTCTCCGGCATGCCGTCCGTCTCCCCTGTCGCCGCCATCGCCGCCGTCGCCGTCTGCAAAGGCGAGGCCAGCGAGGCCGCGATCGGTTGCCATGATCAGGGCTTCACCGAACGGAGATTGGTGAAATCCATAGCGAATTTCCAATCCTTCTCCCTGGGCCTTGTAGACGCCGGGAGACATTGCTTCATGGGTGACGAACAGGTCGTGCAACCTTCCGGGGCCGGAGAGGCCAAGTTCATAAGATGTATCGAGCAATGGCAGGCCGTCTTCCAGCAGTTTTTTGGCATGGTCCAACGTAACTGCCTGCAGGAAAGCTTTCGGCGAAATGCCAGCCCAGCGGGTAAAGGTTTTCTGCAGCCGGGTCGCTGGCAGGCCGGTTAGCTGGGTCAGCTCATCCAGATCAGGATGATCGCGCCAGTTCTCGGTAATGTGCTGCAGCACGCTTCGTACGGTTTCGTAGTCTTCGTGGGTGTGGACGAAATCTTTTGCCGGTTTCAGATCGCTTGCTGTGGCTAACATGGTTTGGTTCCGCAAATTGTGTGTTGCCTCAATCAATCAAATTCAACCAGCCGCCGCCACCCGAAACTTGCTCACCGTTTGGCCGTTGCCATGGCCCGTTGAAAGGCGGTGGCGAAACTCTCACGATCGTGGGGATTGAGGAAATATCCAAATTCAACGCTGTTGCTGCGATGGGCCAGTCGCATTTTGGTGATTCCGATTTCATCATGGCGGTCGACCTCAAACCGCGTGCCGAATTGCGGGAAATTATGATCCCGCGCGCGGCCTCTTGGGCTGACCTTGCGGACAAGAACATGTTGGCGGGAGACCTCGACATCCTCATAGGCCTTGGCGGCCCAGAAATTGGACTTGAAGGCCCAGTATATCAGCAGGATATCGAGGCCCATGAATCCCAGAACCGGCCACAGACCGAGGGCGAAAAAGACCAGTCCGATGATCAAACAGGTGCCGGCAACCAGGCTAAACAGGATTCTGAATCCCTTTTGTCCCAGTGACCGGTAAGGGGTTAGCCGTGCAGAAAAGACGATGGAATCGGATGCCATATTGTAAGCGCTCATGAAGCCAGTATAGATCAGAGTTATGAGCAAGAAAATCGACAAATCTGCGACAACCAAAAAACCGGCTGTCCGACGACGCAAAAAACTGCCCCGAAGCAAATATACCCAGGCTGAAATCTGGGAGATATTTCACCGTTTCAAACAACAGCGCCCGGAACCCAAGGGCGAGCTGGAACACGTCAATCCCTATACGTTGGTTGTCGCTGTTGCCCTGTCAGCCCAGGCAACCGATGTCGGCGTCAACAAGGCGACAAGAGAATTGTTCAAAATCGCCGACACGCCGCGCAAAATGTTGGCATTGGGAGAGGCCAGGGTGCGCGATTACATCAAGACCATTGGTCTTTATCGCAATAAGGCCAAGAATGTCATCGCCCTGTCGCAGAAACTGATCGACGATTTTGATGGGCAAGTTCCCGAAGACCGTGATGCGCTGGTAACTTTGCCCGGGGTCGGACGAAAAACCGCTAATGTGGTTCTGTCGATGGCTTTTGGTCATTCAACCATGGCGGTGGACACCCATATATTTCGCATCGGCAATCGCACTGGCCTGGCGCCGGGCAAAACCCCGGATGATATCGAAGACATCCTGATGCGGCGCATTCCCGAAGAATTTCTCTATCATGCCCATCACTGGCTGATTCTGCATGGCCGCTATACCTGCAAAGCGCGCAAACCGGAATGTGAAGCCTGCATCATCGCCGATTTGTGCAAGGCGAAGGAGAAGACGTGCTCCATTCCCGCCGCGATTGTGCCGCTGGACCAACCGCAATTTGATTGATCAATTTCGAGCTGACTTTCGGGAAATGCGTTTATAGACGTGCACCATCAGAGCGCCGGCAAATAGGGGCGTAAGGAAATTGACAATCGGCACCAGCAACAAAGCTGCGATGGCAAGGCCGGCAAAGAAGATTTCAGAGCCGAATCGTTTCTGCATCTCCGTCACTTCGGCATAGGTGTGATGGCGCAACGCGGCGAACTGGAAATATTCCCGCCCCAGCAAATAACCGTTGAGCAGGAAGAATATCAGCACCCCGAGGCCCAAAAACAGCACCAGCAGAAGCGCAATCAGGTTGCCGATGACCACCAGGCCAAAGAATCGAGCGGTGATGCCGATTGATTCCCCCAGAGCTAGCGGCGTGCCCTGCGGGTCCTCGGGATAGTGTCGCTGTTCAACCTCGTCGGCGATTTCATCGAGAAAGACGCCGGCAAATACCGATGAGACCGGGGCAACGAGAAAGCCCATGCCGAGCACCAGTCCAGCACCCAACAACCAGGCGAGCATGGTGTTGGCCCAGGAATAGTCTGCCAGAAAGGGCGCCAGAAACGCACTATAGCTGGCCTGAAGGATCAGCCAAAATCCGATAAACAGGGCAATCGTTAACCCCAGTGACTTCCACAAAACACTGCGGAAGCGCGGGGAAAACAATTGCGATACTGTTTTTGAAATGGCGCCGATGAGGCCCGGTTCACTCATTTGAATCGTCCGATATTGCAGTCATGTTCTCTAGATGGGTCCAGTTCAGCTGGCGCGCAAGGCAGGGGCTTTATTTTCCCGGCACTTAGCTCTAGATGATCAGCAGATTTGTTGGCTGGGAGCTTTCCGTGACAAAAACCGAATTTGACGTGTTGACCGTGGGCAATGCCATTGTTGACATCATCGCCCGTGCCGACGACGATTTCCTAGTTCGCGAAAACATTATCAAGGCATCGATGAACCTGATTGATGCGGAACGTGCCGAGCATCTGTATGCGGCAATGGGGCCGGCGATTGAGGCTTCCGGTGGCAGTGCCGGCAATACGGCAGCGGGAATTGCCAGTCTTGGCGGCAGTGCTGCCTATTTCGGCAAGGTGGCAGATGACCAGTTGGGCGAAATTTTTGCCCACGATATCCGCGCCATCGGTGTTCATTTTGAAACCAAGCCGTTGAAAGCACCACCGCCGACCGCCCGGTCGATGATATTTGTAACTCCGGATGGTGAGCGGTCGATGAACACCTATCTGGGGGCCTGTGTCGAATTGAGCCCCGAGGATGTTGATGCCGACGTGGTGGCCAGTTCAAAGGTCACCTATTTTGAAGGTTACTTGTGGGATCCTCCACGCGCCAAGGAAGCCATCAGACTGGCGGCCAAGATTGCCCATGACCATGACCGGCAGGTAGCGATTACCCTGTCGGACCCCTTCTGCGTCGATCGCTATCGCGGCGAGTTTCTCGACCTGATGCGCAGTGGCACGGTGGATATCGTGTTTGCCAACGAGACGGAGTTGAAAAGCCTATACGAGACATCTGATCTGGATACCGCCATGAGGTTGGTAAAAGACGACGTCACACTGACTGTGGTCACCCGCGGCGAAGACGGGTCAATCGTGATTTCCGGCGATGAGAGAGTTGAGGTCGCAGCCCACCCAATCGAAGTATTGGAAGATACCACCGGTGCAGGCGATCTCTACGCCTCCGGATTTCTGTTTGGCTTGACCAATGGTCGCAGCCTGCGGGATTGCGCACTGATTGGTGGCCTTGCTGCAGCCGAAGTAATCCAGCATGTGGGACCAAGGCCGCAGGTCGAACTGGCCGATCTGCTGGCGCAGTCGGGCATCTAAGACTCAAGAAGCTTAGTCCAGCGCCTCAAGCAGGTCGGCAAGAAAATTATCCAGGTGATCGGTGGCAAAATCGATGGCCTGATCTTCGACGATTTCGTGCTCCCAGGCTTCGGCATTGTGATCAGAATCTTGGGCCGGCGTTACCAGAACCGTCCGCATGCCAAATTTTTTCGGCACATGGAGGTTGCGCGGCATATCTTCAAACATCGCCGCTTTGACCGGGTCGACTTCGTGGCTGTCCAGAAATTTGACATAGGGGCCTTCTGCCGGTTTCGGCACAAGGTCAGATGCAACGATGTCGAACACTTCATGGAAATGGTCGGTAATGCCAAGCCGGTCGGTTGTACGCCTGGCATGGGGCACGTCACCATTGGTGAATATATGCTTGCGGCCCGGCAGGGCGGCGATCAGGTCACCCAATACCGGATTGG
The DNA here is from genome assembly GCA_039977975.1 of Rhizobiaceae bacterium. GTDB lineage: Bacteria > Pseudomonadota > Alphaproteobacteria > Rhizobiales > Rhizobiaceae > Pseudahrensia. The sequence continues at coordinate 63,814 of JBDWCD010000012.1, read as the reverse complement.
GATCGACCGGCGAGTAGTCGATATCGTGAACCTTGTCGAGAAAGTCGTGGGGGTCGATATCGTAGCGTTCCATCAGGCCGCGCAGCGTCGTGCCGTGGCTGCGATACAGCTCCTTCTGCAGCACCCGGGCCTCGCCCTTTTCCATGTTAAGAAGTTCGGCGACATAATCGGTCATCTTCCAGTCGATCTGGGCAAACAGGTCGCAATGGCGCGGATAGAGCGTGTTGTCGAGGTCAAACACCCATTCGGTGACGTTCTCAAATGAGGTTTTCAGCTGGTCGCGGCGTTGCTTTTCCATCATCGAACAAACATCGTTCCGGCACCGTGATCGGTAAACAGTTCCAGCAGCACGGCGTGGGGTGCCTTGCCATTGACGATGACCACGGCTTCGACACCCTTGTTGAGCACTTCGATACAGGTTTCCACCTTCGGGATCATGCCGCCGGATATGGTGCCATCTTCAATCAGATCATAGGCCTGTTTGATGCTCAGTTCCTGGATCAGGTTGCCCTGCTTGTCGAGGACGCCTGGCACATCGGTCAAAAACAGCAAACGGTTGGCGCTCAGTGCACCGGCAATTGCACCGGCAAATGTGTCGGCATTGACATTGTAAGTCTCGCCATCGGCACCAAAGGCCACCGGCGCAATGATCGGGATCAATCCGGAGCCAACGACGGTGTTAAGCACCGATGTGTCGATTTTTTCCGGCTCACCAACAAAGCCAAGATCGACCACTTCCTCAATCTTGCTGTCAGGGTCTCTTTGGGTGCGGTGCATTTTCTTGGCCCGCACCATATTGCCGTCCTTGCCGCACAGGCCGATGGCACGGGCGCCTTCGGCGTTAAAGTCGGCAACGATATTCTTGTTGATCAGACCTGCCAGAACCATTTCGACGATTTCAACGGTTGCCTTGTCGGTGACCCGCATGCCGCCTTTGAATTCGCTTTCGATGCCCATGCGGTCGAGCATGGAGCCGATCTGCGGCCCACCGCCATGCACGACGATTGGCTCGACTCCCGACTGGCGCAACAGGGCGACATCGCGGGCAAAGGCCTGTCCCAATGCTGCATCACCCATGGCGTGGCCGCCATATTTTATGACAATCGTCTTGCCCGTATGGGCCTGCATATAGGGCAGGGCCTGGGACAGAAGGTGGGTCTGGGTCCCGGCGTCGATTTCGGATGGGTCGGAATTCTGTGTCATGGATGTGCAACCGTTATAGAACGTATCCTTGCTACATCATATGGCGACCATAAAAAAGGCACCCGATTCGGATGAACCGGGTGCCTGATCGAATTAACGAATGTTTGGGTCAGATTTCGTTGGAAATCCAGTCTGACAATTTGTTTTTCGGTGCCGCGCCCACCTGAATGGCCACCGGTTCGCCGCCCTTGAACATCAACAGGGTGGGGATCGACCGAATACCATATTTGGCAGCCAGGTCGGGATTCTCATCCATATTGACTTTGGCAATTTTAACCTGGCCATCCATTTCATCGGCAATTTCTTCCAGGCTGGGTGCAATCATCTTACAAGGTCCGCACCACTCGGCCCAGAAATCCACAACCACCGGGGTATCTGAGTTCAAGACATCGGCATCAAAATTGCCAGTGTCGATTTTTACAGTCGCCATTTTTTGCTCCTAAACGGTCCCCTGGTTCGGGGAATCACAGTTTGCGCCTCGTTGGGGGGAACGTAGGGAGCCGGACATAGTGGGTCAAGGAGCAGCAGGTGATGAATCTGTTCACAGCTGCGCGATTTGCCGATAGGCGTCTTCAAGGCTGGAGGAATCGAGTTCCATGATCGCCGGTCCGTCCTCTGCATGGGTCCAGACCAGCAGGCATTGCACCATTTTCTCAGGATAGAGGCGCTCCACCAGGTGGCGATAGAGGGCCATTTGGGTGACATAGTCCGGTGGTACATGTTCGGCAGAACTCGGGACCTGTAGATTGGTCTTGTAATCAACAATCACCACTTCCTCGTCGAGCACGGCCAGCCGGTCGATCTGGCCGGAAACACTTCGTGGGCCGTTTTTGCTGGCAATTGTGCCCATCAGGGAGACCTCTGCCCGGCTGGTTGCCGGATCGAAGCACGCCTGTAGCTGCGGATCATCAAGGGTCTTTTTTAACGAGGCGAGCATGTTGCGGCGTGCCGATTGAGGAGCTTGCGGCAATTGGCGGGCCAGATAGGTCTCGGCTTGTTGCCATTTGTCGTCGCCGTCCATGTCGGGCAGAAGCTGAAGCAATTGGTGCAGCACGGTGCCCCTGCGGCGCGGGTCAGACATATCTGGTTTTGGGTCTGTCTTTCTAAACGGCGAGGCGAGGCCCGGTTGGCGCGCCAGGGACTCATCGATAATCGTTTGAGCGCCAGAGGGGGTGAGCGGTCGCGGAAGCCTGGTTTCCACTGGCATTTTCCTGGTGATCCAGTCTGGCAGCCCGGTGGTTTCTTTCTCTGGCGGTGCAATCGCCTCCTGCGGCGACGCCACCGCAGTCGTCGCAGTCGCCGTTGCCGCCGTCGCTGGTGACTCGGGTATTTTCCAGCGGTGCCACAGCAATTCCCCGTCGCCGTCGGCGGCGGCAACATCCTGCCAATCGGGTTCAAGCGCGGCGCAGACCATGGCGTGCCAGTTTGGGGTGCCGGGACTTTTGCTGCCGCGATAGCCGCAGACGATCAACCGGTCCTTGGCCCGGGTCATGCCGACATAGAGCAGGCGGCGGTATTCTTCTTCCGCCCGTCGCTTTTCTTCGTCTCGCAACATCCGGGTTTTGTCGCAATGGTCTTCCTTGTTGGGCACCCACAAATAGCAGGTCTCCTGGTTTTCTTCTGACCAGCCATAAAGCGACGGGGCATGCTGGGCCAGAAATGCCGGGCTGCTCTTGTCGACCAGGAAAACAATGGGCGCTTCCAGGCCTTTGGCGGCATGCACTGTCATGATGCGCACCTCTCCGGCAGAAGCGTCCATTTCGCGTTTGATTTCTGGTTTTTCTTCCAACAGGTCACTGAGAAAGGCCTGCAGGCCGGGGATACCGGTTTGCTCGTGAGCCAGGGCAATGTCCAAAAAGGCATCCAGCACATCTTCGGCTTCACTGCCCAGGCGACTGAGAATCTGTTTTCGCCCGCCCATGGTTTCGACAATCTGGGCGTAGAACTCAAACACCGGAAGCCGGTCGCTGGCCGCCCGCCAATGGTCAATTTTGCCCAGCGCTTCGGCAAACTGCGGTTGATCTGCCTTTTGCAGGGCCTCAAACAGGCTGATTTCTCCATGTTCCAGAAACCGGCTTTGGGTCAGATCGAACACATCCTCTTCGCCGAGGCCAATCAAGGGGGATTTCAGGACAACGGCCAGGGACAGGTCATCGGAGGGGGTCAGCACGACCTGTCCAATGGCAATCAGGTCCTGAACCGCAATATGGTCGGTGATAATCAACCGGTCGGCGCCGGAAACCGCAATGCCGCGGGCCTTTAGCGCCCGGTTCAGGGCACCAACAAAGCGGTCGCGCGCCCGCACCAGTACCAGAATGTCACCGGCACCAATCAGATTGCCGCTGGCTTCCAGTCTTTCATTGCCGATCCAGGATGCCACTTGCCGGGCAATCTTTTCCGCCAGCAAAAGGGCCTGGTGCTGGCCGGAGAAATCCATCGGCGTGTGCCAGTTTTGCGGATCATCGCCCTCTTCCGCACCCACCAGGTCCCAGACGTCCACCGAACCGGGTTGATGACGCCGCGCCGCACTGTGGGGTTGGGGCGGGGCGCCAAAAGTCACCCCCTCGGCGTGGCCGTCAATGCTGAATACTGCATCGACCGCGCCAAGAACATCAGCCGTTGACCGAAAGGACAGATTGAGGGGGACATCGGCAAAGGACGTGTCTGCGGCTCTTGCCTGCCGCAGGTAATGGCTTTTTTGCGCCGCAAAATTGCGTGGTTCCGCCCCGCGAAAGGAATAGATCGACTGTTTTTCATCGCCCACCGCAAATATTGTGCGTTTTGTCTGCCGGGCTGAGTGGCCAGCGAAAAACTCTTCCACCAGCGCCGAGATAATCTGCCACTGGATCGGGCTTGTGTCCTGCGCCTCGTCGAGCAGCACATGGTCAATGCCGAGATCCAGTTTGTAGAGCACCCAGGACCGGGCATCACTGCGGGACAGCAGGTCGGCGGTACGCTCGATCAGGTCATCGAAGTCGAGCATGCCGCGTTTGCGTTTTTCACGGCCATAGAATCCGATCATCGCGCCGGCGACAACCAGCAGAGGTTCGGTCATGTCAATCAATTGCAAGGCATGGATACGGGAGCGGGCCGCCAGCCATCTGTCGCATTCCGCCGCCATTTGTTCGCGCAATTGCGGAAAGGCCTCGCCAACGGCCTTTGAAGGATAGCGGCCAAAGCTGCGCGCCTTGCCCTCCTTGGTCAACAACAGGGAATCCATCGCCTGGACAGATTGCTGGTCGTTTTGCGCATTGCCAAAGGCCCGCAGATCATCGGCGAACTCAATTGATTTCGTTGCCCCGGTTGATTCGGCAAATTCAGCAATTTCCCGACAGTTCAGCTGGTGGAACAGGCTGGCCGTCAGTGCAACGTGGGTAATGCTTTCGACGGTGTCTTGAGGCTCAAATCCGAAAGTTTTTCTCGCATGTTCCGTCGCCCCTTCAGGCCCGCCGATCCGGGTCAGCCAATCTGCAAGTTCATCCCTTTTGTCGACAATCTCGCCAAGCACTTTGCTGATCTTGGCATCGGACGCTGATTCCATCAGGCGCAGGAAAGCTGCGCCCGTTGGACTGTCCGGTTCGGCAAAGGCGGTCAGGGCAATCGATCGCCGTGCCTGGCCCATCAGCTGACGCTGCAGCAGATCATCCATCACTGTGAAGGTGCCGGGCACGTTGGCTTCCAGCGGAAACTGGTGCAGCAGGGCTTCGCAAAATGCGTGGATGGTCTGGATTTTCAGCCCGCCGGGGGTTTCCAGCGCCCGAGCAAACAGGATGCGGGCCCGGGCGATCTGTTCGGGCCTGGCTGGAGGTTTTTCCAGACGTTCGATTTCGGCCCGCAAATCAGCGTCATCCATGACCACCCATTTGCCGAGAATCTCAAATACCCGGTTGGACATTTCACCAGCTGCTGCCTTGGTATAGGTGAGGCAGAGAATGCGCGACGGGTCGACACCGGCCAACAGCAGGCGGACAACACGTTGTGCCAGAACATAGGTCTTGCCCGACCCGGCATTGGCAGAGACCCAGGCCGAATTGGCCGGATCAGAGGCGGTCAGCTGGGCGTGCTGGGTGGTTTTGTCGATGTGGAGGACCTGGTTCATGTCTCGTCCGCCTCGTCGTCGACCACCGCCCATTCCCGCACCCGGGCCAGGTGATCATAGTCCGATTCCCAGCTGCGTTCCGGCGCCGGGCGGGCCTTTGACCGATAGTCTTTCTTTGGATCCCGATAGGCTTCGATCAATTGGCGCAGCCGATCCCAGGACTGCTCACCCAGATCATGGGCGGAGGGGTTTTTTGACGTGGCTTCGCCGATCAGATCGACAACCAGTTCCTCCTCCGGACGCAGGCGGATATAGCCGATCGAATTGGTCGGGCGCTTCAACTCTTCTCCAAAACCGCCGCGCAGGGCCATCGCAGCTTCCAGCGGCAGTTGCGGCGACTTGAACTCGAATACCGATTTAGCCTTCGGTTCGGCACCGGTTTTATAGTCAAATATCGCCAATTCGCCGTTTTTCAGCACATCAATCCGGTCAACCCGTCCGCTCAGGGTAAAGCCGTCCAGACCGCTATCGGAATGTCCCTTCAACTCCACCAAAATCTTCTCGACATCCGCCAGATGTTGCCGGTGCCACATCAACAGGTTTTCGGCAATCGCCTTGAAGCGGGGCCACCACTGAACGCGGGCTTCGGCGGGTATTGCCGCTGCATCAAAATGCTGTTTGGCGATTTCAAGCAATTGGTTCAGGGCATCTTCGGCCAACGGGTCTGCAATCCGGCCAACGAGATCCTCGGCAATGGCGTGATATAGTTCACCCCGTTCACGGGCATCAGCTTCACGGTTGAGGGAATCCAACGGTGCCAGTTTCAAAATGCGCTTGGCATAGATCGCATAGGGGTCGGTGACCCAGGTTTCGATATCGGTAATGGACAGCCCTTTCGGGCGAACCGCCAGCGGCGGCGTCGGCTTTGGTTGACTGCAGGGGCGGGCCATTGATTGCGGCGCATCAACCTGGGCCGCCCAGTCAAGATAGGCCTGCCCTCGCTGGCGTAGCGCGTCTCCGGTTGATTCACCGGCGACGATGATCAGCCGCTGCAGCCAGCGCGATGCAATGGTCGGGGCATTGTCCGACTTGGTGGACCGGGTCAGGACAACATCGCGATTGCCCATCAAGATCTGGAAGTCATGGGCTGCCAGTCCGGTGCGTCGTTCCGGTGGCGGCAGGCCGAGAGCTGCTTTCATGGGGCGCGATAAGAACGCGTCATTGCGGGTGGCGGCGGGCCAGGTCTTTTCGTTCAGACCTCCCAGGACCACCCTGTCGAAAGTTTGCAGGCGGGCTTCCAACGGACCGAGAATGGCAACCCGCGAATGGGAACGGCCAACGGAGCGGGTTACCCGATTGCCCATCAACGCATCGATGATATCCGGCCATTGTTCAGGCACGGCCTCCAGCAATGATCCGTGGTCCAGCAATTCGTGCAGAAATGCCGACAGGGCACGGCCATTTTCGGTGCCAAAGGCGTTGTCAAAACAGCCCCTGTGATCGGCGGCACATTGCTCAATCAGGTCGGTTGTACGCCCGGTCAACTGGTCCACTGGCAGCGGTTGAGACTCCGGTGTCATTTCTGGCCCAAACACGCGGTCCAGTAGTTCGGCCAGCCAGAACAGGTCCTGCCAGTCTCGGGTCGACAGGCGACGTATGGCCCGGTGCATATAGGTATCGGCCTGTTGCAATTCGTCATGTCTTGCATGGGCGGTTTGCAGATAGGTACCAGCCGGCAGTTCAAGTGGACTGCCGCGCAGGACCACAAGCTCCAGCAGCCGGGCGGCATGTCTGATCCGCGCCGGCCTTTCCCCGAACAGGCAAAGCGGATGCTTCAGCAGGTTGATCATCGTCAGATTTGAAACCGGGCCAAATGCCACCGCCACAAGCAGACGCAGAAATTTGCCCTCCGGCGTATTGCGCAGGGGCTGTCCGGCTGAATCGTCCACTGTCAGGCCGAAACGCTCCATTTCCACCGCAACCCGGCGGGCAAGGTTGCGATCAGGCGTAACCAGGGCGGCGCTTTTGGACGGATCCTCCAGCGCTTCACGCAGCGCCAGTGCAATGGCCAGGGCCTCCTGGCGTTCCCCATCTGCTTCGATCAAAGCGACGCCATTCAGCGCCTCGCTCTTTTGATGGTCAGTGACCTTTGTTGACAGCTCGCGCCAGTGGCCGGTTGATTGGGGTGGTCGCAGCGCTTCGCTGACCAGCAGTTCTCGCAACCGGACGGCACCGGGTTCGCGGCCGCCGCCGTCGTCGCCGCTGTCCTCGCCGCCGTTGCCGCCGCCGCCGCCCAGATGGACAATGTCCTGCATTGCCCGGCTTGAGCCCAGATGGGCGAGCAACTTCTTCAACCCGAACTGGGGATGTCCCGGGGCGCTGCCGAATTCATCGCGCTGATTGTCTGCAAGATCGACCTTTTCCCAGGTTTCGTTGTCGAGATCACGATCCAGGCCGGGAAGCACGACAGCGCCATTGTCCAAATGTGCAATGGATTTCAGCAGGTCGGCCGTTGCCGGAATCGATCCTGTTGAACCGGCGGCAATGACCGGTCCTGAACTGCCCTTTTCGCGATAGGCTTTGGCCTGTTGTCGCAACGTCTGGCTGCGCAGGACGGCAGCATCCTGCAATTGCATTTCCTGAAGAATTTCTGGCCATTGAGACGTGGCGATCTTCAAGAATTCCAGGGTCAATTGCCACCAGTTTGCATGATCCTGCGGCACCAGATCCTGCAAATTCTCCCAGCCCACTTCTTCGGTGGCAACGGTGTCCATCAGGCGTGCCAGTTCGGCGGCAAACCAGATGGCGTCACTTTGGGATGAGGGGATGAGAATGTCGGCACCGCGATAGAGATCTCGCTGGTTCTTGTTGAGCGATTGGGACCAGCCGTAAACCAGCCGTGCCAGGATGAGATGTCGTTTGGTCTGCGAGATGACAGGTTCTAGTTGAGCCGAGGAGCCAGTTTCGTCGGGATCGAAAACCGCCTCGTCATCCTCCAGGCCGCCAAGCATTTTGATATTAGGCAGCAGCGCCGCCTCACCATCAAAACGGGCAACAAATTCACTGGCCAGCTGGCGCGCGGCACGACGGGTGGGAACCCAGATGGTCAGGTTAGACAATGCCAGGGGGTCGGCTTTAGGGGCGTATCCCGGGATCAGGCTGCCATCGAAGATGGCGTCAACCAGGGTTGGCAGAAATGGCACTCCAGGCGGGATCGAACAGATGTTTGGCAGCCCGTCACCGGTCAGTGAGGTTGGAACCTGATCCTTGCTGTGCTGCGTGTCGTTCAATGGCTTGCTCGGCCTCATCGATAGAAGCGGGTGTGCCCACGTGTAACCATAAACCATCAAGCAGGCAGCCATACAACCGATTTCGTTGGATGGCGGCATCAAACAACCGGTTCAGAGAAAATTTCGAATCCGGTACGGAGTTTATGTTGCTGGTGCCAGTGATGATCGCACCGGCATAGATATAGGGTGCCTGGCTGGCGTCGCCCCGGCGTTTGAGTCGATTTTCATTGTCCAGGAAAAAATCGCCGGCCCCGTCATAGCCTGTCGCCTGATCAAGTGTTGCGACCAGCAGCAGCATGTCCATTTCATCCGGATTCCAGACGGATTTCATCTGCCGGATTGTCGACCCGCCGCCATCAACCCAAAAGGAATCGCCGTTCAAAATGACCATTGGTGAATCGGTCATTCCGGCAATCGCTTTCTTAACACCACCACCGGAATCGAGCAGTTCCCGTCGCTCATCGGACACGGAAACTGCCGGCATTGTCCGCCCGTGCAGATGCTTTTCAATCTGGTCAGCGAGATAATGAACATTGACCAATGCCTGTTGAATTCCGCCTTTGGCGAGAGCGTCAAGGGCACGGTCCAGCAAGGTTTGACCGGCAACCGATACAAGTGGCTTCGGCAAATTGTCGGTGATTGGCCGCATGCGGGTACCAAGGCCGGCCGCCAGCACCATTCCCGTCTCGATGTCTTTGGCCTGGGTCATGGCACCTCAATTGCGCGGCAGGGCATCAGAATTTCAGTATTTCCTGAAGCCATTTGCGGTAGTCGCTGAGCAGCGGATGCTTCAGGGAACGTTTCAGATAGGCTTCAACATGGGGAAGATGGTCGAGATAAACATGCTTGTGATCGCGCTGGGACAGGCGGACAAATATGCCCAATACTTTGGTGACGCGCTGGGTGGCCAGCACCGCGTAGGCCTGGCTGAAGGCTTCAACATCCAATGAGTGCCGATGTTGCACATATTGGGCAACAAGGGCCGCTTCCAGTTCTGCATCGATGGCGATGCGGGCATCCTGGGCAATGGAGGCGACATCATAGGCGGTGGGGCCTAGCAATGCGTCCTGAAAATCAATCAGCGCAGTCCGGTCGGTTCCCTTTGCTCCATCCATCCAGATGATGTTGGGAGAATGAAAATCACGCAGCAAAATCGACTGCTCGGCATGTGCGATGGTTGGCATCAGATCCAACCAAATGGCTGTAAATGCGTCCATCTGTTGGTTGGATATTGGCTTTCCAAGCCTGTAGGGCGCGTACCATTTGGCCAATAGGTCAACCTCAATCAGGATGGCGTCGTGGTCGAATTCAGGCAGTGTATGGACGTCGCCACCCGGCAGACCGACTTGCGCTTCCCACTGGCAATTATGGATTTGTGCCAGTGTTTCCATTGCCGCCATATAGCGTTCGGCAATGGGTTTGCTGGCTGCATCGACGATTCCGCCCTCACCCAGATTTTCAATCAGCAACAGGCCATTTTCAAGGTCGTGGGCAATAATCTCGGGCACGCGAAAACCATTGCTCTTGAGCCGCTCTGCGACGCCGACAAAGGCCCGCATATCTTCTGCCAGATGGGCGATTGCGCTGTAGGAACGGCCATTGAGGATTGGCGGCCCATCCGGTTGCGGTGGCGCATTCATCAAGATGATGCTCGGCTTGCCGGCCGGTTTGATCAGTTCATAGGCCCGGGTTGACGCATCGCCGGTCAGGTGCGAGCGGCGGCTGTCGCGATGGCCGTGGCTGGCCAGAAACTGTTGAATTTGTTTTTCTCTCGCGGCTGAATTCATCGTCAGGCCACACTTATATAGCTGCTGATGACCAAGGGTCTATTGCGCCGCTTGCCGGGTCGGCAGCGTGTCTGAGGTTGGAAGCTTGGGCAGGCGACAGACAAACCGGGTCCCTTCCTTGCAGGTCGTGTCCAGATCCAATGTTCCACCATGCAGTTCAACCAGCGAGCGGGCAATAGCCAGACCCAGGCCCGCGCCGCGCCTGCCGTCGCCATGGGCCCGGCTGCTGAACCGTTCAAATAGGGTGTCGCGTTGTTCCTCCGGGATGCCAGGCCCGAGGTCGCTGACAATAAGGGTCACCGCATCTTCATCAATCTGACTTTCCAGGGTGACGGATGATCCTTCCGGTGAGAATGCGACGGCATTTGACAACAGATTGTAGAGCACTTGTTGAACCCGATTGGCATCCGCCACAAATTGCCCTTCAGCCGTCGCTGTGCGAGCTGGTTTCAGATTCAGGGTCACGCGTTTTTCATGCAGCAGTTCGGCGACGCCCTTGGCGGCTGCCCGCATCGTATCGCGCAATTCCACTTGCTGCAGGTCCAGTTCCATAATGCCGGCATCGACGGTTGCAAGGTCCAGCAGATTGTCCACCAAGGCATGAAGGACATTGGATGACGCCGCGATATGGCTGACATATTCCGCCTGCTTGTCATTGAGTGGCCCGAATACGGGCTGCTGAAGCATTTCGGCAAAGCCCTTGATGCTGGTCAGTGGGGCGCGGAATTCGTAGGACACGTGTTCGATAAAGGCGTTTTTCAACCGTTCGGCAGCTTCCAGTGCTTCATTGCGCTCTTTCAATGTGTGCTCAAGATTTACACTTGCTGATACGTCCGCAAAGCTCAGCAAAGTTTGACCATTGGGCAGCGGAACCAGTGCATAGTCAAGCACGGTGTCAGGTCCGAGCGTCATCCGGCCACTGAGGGATTTTCGAACATCCGATACCCCGGTAATTCCGGTGCTCAGTTCGGTCCACACAGAGGGGTCTTCCATGGTCTGGCTGCACAATTCGGTGATTGCCGCGATCGGCGTATTGGCGGCAACCTGTTCATCCTCCAGTTTCCACAGGCGTTGGAAGGACGGGTTGGAAAGCTTCAACCGCCCGTCGGGGGCAAACACGGCAATCGCCTCGCTGAGATGATCCAGGGTTTCACCCTGAACCTGGGTCAGCGCGATATAGCGGCTTTCCATTTCCAGCTGTTCGGTGATGTTTTCAAACACCCAGGTAACGCCGCCCTGCTTTTGCGGACTGGCAACAACCCGCAAGGTGCGGCGGTCCGGCAGATGCCACCAATTTTCCTCTGGCTGAGTAGACTCGTAGACTTGCAGCAGGCTGTTGCGCCATTTCGACCAGTCAGGCTGTTCGGCGATCTTTCCCGCTTCGCGCAGGGCGTCAAACAGCGCCCCGTTATCGGGTTCACCGTCCAGAAAGCGGGATTCCAGCTTCCACAGATCCTCAAAGGCGGAATTATAAAACACCAGATGACGCTTTTCATCGAAAATGGCAACGGCAGTGGCCAGTTGGTTCATTGTCTGGGCGTGACTTTCCAAAGTGCGGCGCAGATGAGATTGCACCTCCTCCACTTCGCTCATATCCACTGCCAGACCGGCAGAACCGCCGGCATAGTGCACTTCGCTGACGTCCATCATGCGCCGGTCACCGGAGATCGTTGCTGGCAGGCGCTCGCGCACCTGGCTGATCTGGTTGCCTTCACCTTCCAGCTCCTGCTTGTGGGCTGCCGCCACCTGTTGGCGGACATTTTCATCCAACAGGTGAAGATTTTCCTCGCTGACGGTGTCGAGATCTTCCCCATCAACGGCCTCAACATAGGACTGATTGGCCCAGGTCAGTTGCGCTTGATGATCGCGCAGCCAGACGGGAAACGGAATGGCTTCAAGCAGTGATTTCATCGTGTCGGTGGTTTGCATCAGCCTGGTGTGCTGTGCCTCAAGCGCGGCCAGGGCTGCCCGGTCGCCGGACAGGCTGATGAACCGGACAAAGGCATGGGAGCCAGAGGCGCGCCCCTGGACTTCAATTACCGTGCCGGACTTGGTTTCCACCGCCAGATCAAAACTCTCCGCCCGCTGCCGCAACCGGTCAACGGCATGTTCAAACGATTGGGCAGACTGGGCGCTCATCCAGGTGCCGAAAGCAATGAACTGGGCGGGATCGACTGGCGCATTGGTATTGCCGGGCAATTGTCCGCGGCAAACCGGTGCGTCGTCGCGGTTTTCCCAGATCACCACACGCTGATCCGGCACATCGAGCAGGGCCTGCGCCCTTTCATGGCGGGCTTTCAGATCGGCCAGTTCCAGCTCGGTGCGGCGGTTGTTTTCGTCGAGCATGCGGCGCTCGCGGATCAGCCAGGTAGCTGACCACATGGCAAATGCAAAGGCGCCGACGAAAATTATCAGCATGATGCCGCTGTTGGCGATGCTTTGATGGGGCAGAATATCGGTGAGCGTCAGTTCCTGAGCGGTGGCCTGGCCCGACAGGAACAGCGTCCCGGGAATCGAGAATTTCGCCAACCATTTCAGACTATGACACATCGTCATCAGTGTTCGTTTCGCTTGCAGTCGGTCCGAACACACAACAGGGACCATGGATTTCCAAAAAACCGGCTGTCGACGCGTACCGATTCGCTCTAATCTAACCCACCAGAGAATCTCGCGCGAGGGGCACAAAACGAAAACGCCGAACTCCCGGTGGAGCCTCGTCTTGGTAGCGTGGCGATGGTAAACGCCCGGTTAACTTTTGCTCTTGGAAGAGGGACGCTTAAGCGCGCTTGGTTTCAACTGCATCCCACAAAAGGGCCGCGATGTCGGCGCCACCGAAATTTTTCACTTCGCGGATGCCGGTCGGTGAGGTGACATTGATTTCAGTCATGTAGTCGCCGATCACGTCAATGCCGACAAAGATAAAGCCGCGGCGCTTCAGTTCCGGGCCGATAGCGGCACAGATTTCTTCCTCGCGCGGCGTCATGCCAATGGCTTCGGCCCGCCCGCCAACATGCATGTTGGAACGGGCTTCATCTTCTGACGGTACCCGGTTGATGGCACCGACAGGTTCGCCATCGATGAGGATGATGCGCTTGTCACCGCTGCGCACTTCTTTCATGTAGCGCTGGGCAATGAAGGGTTCGGGCCAGGTCATTTCAAACATTTCAAGCAGGGAAGACAGGTTCTGGTCGCCTTCCTGGATCCGGAACACCCCGGCACCCCCATTTCCATAAAGCGGCTTGATGATGATGTCCTTGAATTCATCACGGAACTTGCGGATTTCATCGCGTGATCTGGTGATCAGCGTCTCGGGCATCAGCTCAGGAAATTCGGTGACGAATATTTTTTCCGGCGCATTGCGCACTTCGGCTGGATTGTTGACCACAAGAGTCTTGTCCTTGCCGGTGCCATGGATGCGTTCCAGCAGATGGGTGGCAGTGATATAACCCATATGAAAGGGCGGGTCCTGACGCATCAGGATAACATCCATGTCAGCCAGATTTTCGCGCTTCGGTGCGCCCAGTTTGAAGTGGTCGTGCTTGACGTCCTGGACCACCACCGACTCGCAATCGGCATAGATTTCGCCATCGCGCATGCTGAGCTGATCGACTTCGTAGTGAAACAGCTCGTGTCCCCGCGCCTGGGCTTCCAACATCAGGGCGAACGTCGAATCCCCCTCAATCTCGACGGAGTTGATATGGTCCATCTGGACGGCGACGCGAAGAGACATGAGAAGATTCCTGATAGGCTGATACCAATTGTATTTAGCGATGTGGATTGAATTGCAAGAGGCACCAGTTACCACACGTCCTTAAAGTGCCGCGGCCAGCGGCGGGGCATGACGGTGATCACGTCAAACCGCCAGCTAAGCTGGCCAGCATCCGCCTGCTGTCCCAGCCACCACATGGCAGCGGCCTCGATGCGTTGCTGGGCGGTGCGGCCAATACTGTCCAGTGCCGCCTGATGATTGCTGCGTGCCTTTACCTCGACAAACAGCACCAGATCTTTTCTGCGGGCAATCAGGTCGACTTCACCGACGGGGGTTTTGTACCGCCGGGCGGCAATGCGATACCCCCTCAGCTGCAGCGAAAATGCTGCCAGCCGTTCTGCATGATGCCCGCGACGATAGGCCTGTCGTCGCTTATGGGTCATCTTTCAGTGCGAGTGCCTGTTTGTAGAGTTGCTGTCGGGGCAGGCCGCTGGATTTGGCAACAAAAGCCGCGGCCTGTTTGGTTTTCATCGTCTGCAGGGCAGCGCGCAATTGTGCCTCCACATCCTCATCGCTTACCGGTTGCGAGCTTGCCCCTTCCACAACGATGACAATTTCGCCGCGCACTTTGTCCAGGGCCGCGATCTGCTGACAAACTTCATCCAGCGTGCCGCGGTAAAAGCTCTCATGCATCTTGGTCAGTTCGCGGGCGACCACGGCATTTCGATCCGGGCCAAACTCATCGGCCATCGCTATCAGAGTGGATTTCAGGCGATTGGGGCTGTCGAAAAATATCAGTGTGCAGCTTTCATCCGCCAGTTCCGCCAGCCGCTGGCTCTTTGCCTTTGCCTTGCTGGGCAGAAAGCCACAGAAGCGAAAATCATCGCTGGCAAGACCGCTGGCAACCAGGGCCGCCAGGGGTGCGCTGGCCCCGGGCAAGGGGATAATCGGCAGGTTCGCCGCCGCCGCTTCCTGCACCAGGCGGAATCCCGGATCGCTGACAAGCGGCGTTCCGGCATCGCTGATCAGGGCAATTGCCGCCCCTTCAGAAATCTGTCGCAACAGGTCCGGGCCGCGGGTATTGGCATTGTGCTCGGTATAGGAAACCTTGGGCCGGTCAATGCCAAAGCGTTTCAACAATATGCCGCTCTTGCGGGTATCTTCGCAGGCAATGGTCGAACAACCGGCAAGTGTCTCCAATGCCCGCAGGGTGATGTCACCGAGATTGCCGATCGGTGTTGCAACAACATACAGACCGGCTGGCAATTGCGGTGCGGCAATGGACACGCCACCAAGCTGAAAATTGTGATTTGCCGCGCGATTCATGGACAGCACCCTGCGCCAAGAAGTGCAAAACGTAAACACACTCCCTTGAGACCCGATTGCGTTCGGTCTAGTGTGCCGCGGGGCGCTAGAGGCGGTCAGTGCCCGTCAGGTTAGCAAAGCCAATATTCAGATCTCCACGGAATTAATTACTTGTCCAGATTTTCGGTTCTCCCCCGCTCGGTGGCGTCAATTGTCGTTTTGACGATCACAGCCCTGCTTCTTGCTTCCTGCCAGCAAAATGCTTTCCAGGTGGACGGTTCGTCGGCTGGGCGGAATGGGCGCCTGGCGACAGATCCCGGTCAGGCTGCACCGCTGCGTCCGCTTTCTGCAGAGGTGAATGGCGAAAAGGTCGGCACCGGTCCGGTCCGGGTGGCGATGATTCTGCCAAAGACCGCTTCGGGTGCTGCAGGCATTGCCGGATCGGAACTGGCCAATGCGGCCAAGATGGCGATGCGGGACTTTGCCGGCAATCGCTTTCAATTGGTCATCAAGGACACCAAGGGCCAGCCGGCGGAAGCCTCAATCCTGGCAGCCCAGGCCCGTGATGAGGGGGCAAGCCTGGTGCTTGGGCCGCTGTTTTCCGCCAATGTCAGTTCTGCATCTGGTGTGACGGAACCAGCGAAAATTCCGATGATCGCTTTTTCATCCGATATTGCCCGCGCCCGGCCCGGCGTTTATCTGCTGTCCTTTGCTCCGGATGCCGATATCCGCCGTACGCTGAGCTATGGCTATTCCCTGGGGGCCAATCGGGTCGTCGCCCTGTTGCCGGAAAGCTCCTATGGGCGGCTGGCGGAACGCGAACTGCGGCGCACCTATGACAGGCTTGGTGCAGAGATTGTCACCATTATCCGCTACAAGCGTAATTCTGATGAGATTGTATCTGCCGCGCGTTCTGCGGTGCTGCCGCTTGCAAATGCCAATGCCATTTACATTCCCGAAGGCGGCCGTGTGCCGGCGCTTATCCTCGACACATTGAAAAAGTCCGGCATTGATCTGACAAGCAAGCAGATCATGGGATCCGGTCAATGGACCAGTACCAGCAGCCGGGACAGTGTGCTGAACGGTGCCATCTATGCCGGGGCCGACAAGACTGGATTCACCCAGTTCGCCACCCGTTACAAGACACTCCATGGCAATGAACCCAGCATCACGGCAGCGCTGGGCTATGACGCCATTTCTTTAGCGAGTGAACTGCTGCGACGCAGTCCGCAAAGCCCCTTCACAGCATCGCAGATTCAGTCCCGCGGCGGTTTTCGCGGCGCCACCGGCATATTCCGGTTCGAGGCCGATGGCCGCCTGCAAAGAGCATTGGTGGTCAATCGTATAGATGCGGGACAACCGATTATCGTCTCACCGGCTCCGTCGTCTTTTGGGCGATAGGCGCTTAGCAATTTAAGCGGCAAGGTCGGCGATCACCGCATCAAGAACAAGCCAGCCCTGAGGTGTTGCCCTGATCCGGTCGCCGCTCTTGCCGTCGCCGCCTTTGCCGCCGCCGCCGCCGCCGAACTTTTCAATCATGCCCAATTGCACCAGATCGTTGAGGCGTTGGGGATCGATTGGTTTGCCTGATTCGGTTTGATAACGGTCCACATCAAGTCCTTCGCGCAATCGCAGTCCCATCAACAGGGTCTCATCACCGGCATCTTCCGCCGACAGGACTTCGTTTTCGACAATACCGTGGCCCGACTCGTTGACCTGTTTCAGCCAGCTTTCCGGGTGGCGAATGGTGGAGATCGCGTGGCGTCCGTCATTCATGGTCAACCTGCTGTGCGCCCCGGGACCAATCCCTGCCCAATTGCCGAACCGCCAATAGGTCAGGTTGTGACGGCTTTCACTGCCCGGCCTGGCATGATTGGAAATTTCATAGGCGGGTAATCCGCGCTGCGCGGTAATTTTCTGGGTCAGTTCATAGAGTTGGGCTGCTTGTTCCGCATCAGGAACAATGATTTTTCCGCGCCGGTGCAGGTCAAAAAACGGCGTGCCCTGTTCTATCGTCAATTGGTAGAGGGACAGGTGATCGGCGGCCAGATCAATGGCGCTGTTTAATTCTTTGGCCCATTGATCCAATTGTTGGCCGGGGCGGGCATAGATCAGGTCGAAGGAAAGCCGGGGAAAAGTATCACGGGCCAGCGATATGGCGGCTCGGGCTTCCTGGACCGTGTGCAGCCGCCCGAGAAATTTCAGTTGTTCATCATCCAGGGATTGCACGCCCAGCGACACCCGGTTGACCCCTGCCGCGCGATAGCCCTTAAAGCGGGACGCATCGACGCTGGTCGGGTTGGCTTCCAGGGTGATTTCCATGCCGGGCTGGCTTGGCCAGGCTTGGCCAATTGCTTCGATAATACGGCTGACGGTTTCCGGTTCCATCAAGGAAGGGGTGCCACCGCCAAAAAATATCGACGTTACTTTCTGGCCCGGTTGCATTGCTGCCATATGAGCAATTTCTGCCTCGAAGGCGGCAGCGTAATCGGCCTGGTCCGGCGCTTGGTGGCGGACATGGGAATTGAAGTCGCAATAGGGGCACTTGGCCGCACAAAAGGGCCAGTGCACATAGATCCCGAATCCGGGAGAACCATCATCGCAATTGATGGGGTTAACCAAGGCAGGCTTCCGCAAATTTGGCAAACGCACGGGCCCGGTGAGACAGGCCATCTCCCTGTCCATGTGACCAGGAGTGTTTTTCGTCGCTGCTCATCTCTCCGAAGGTTCGCTCGTGGCCGTCTGGTTGAAATACCGGATCATAGCCAAATCCGAGGTCCCCGCGCGGCGGCCAGACCAGCGTGCCATGGGCCTCGCCACGAAAATATTCGGCATGTCCGTCGGGCCAGCACAGGCACAAAACGGCGCAGAAATAACCGCTTCTCTCTTCGCTGGTCTTGGCGCCCTTGGCTTGAAGGGCGGTTTCGACCTTTTCCATCGCCAGGCCAAAATCCCGCCCCGATCCGTCCTCCTTTTCCGCCCAGTCGGCTGTATAGATGCCGGGATCACCATTCAGCGCATTGACGCACAGGCCGCTGTCATCGGACAGCGCCACCATGCCGGTGGCCCTGGCGGCAGCAATTGCCTTGGTATAGGCGTTTTCCTCAAACGACGTGCCATCCTCCACCGGTTCCGGCAGACCCAGTTCGGCAACTGAAGTGATGTCGAATCCATAGGGTTCCATCAATTGCCGGATTTCCACCAGCTTGCCGGCATTGTGGCTAGCCAAAACCAGTTTCTTGGGGTCGATTTTGCGCATTATTTCCTCAGATCACCGCCAATTCAAAGGGAGAGATTTTGCAGGTCTACCAATTCGCCAATGCCTTTTTTGGCAAGTCCGATAAGCGCTGCAAATTCATCTTCGCTGAAGGGTGCACCTTCTGCGGTTCCCTGAATTTCAACGATTCCGCCAGAACCTGTCATCACAAAATTGGCATCGGTTTCTGCTTCTGAATCCTCGTCATAGTCCAGATCAAGCACCGGGGTGCCGTTATAGATGCCGCAGGAAATTGCCGCGACATTGTCCTTCAACACGTTGTCGCCGACCATCGATCTTGCCTGCATCCAGGTCAGGCAATCCTTCAGCGCTATATAGGCGCCGGTAATCGACGCAGTACGGGTGCCGCCATCGGCCTGAATGACATCGCAATCAAGTGAAATCTGGCGCTCGCCCAGCGCCTCCATGTCAACGACAGCCCGCAGGGAACGGCCGATCAGACGTTGAATTTCCTGGGTTCTTCCCGATTGCTTGCCGGACGATGCTTCGCGACGCATGCGGCTGCCTGTGGAGCGTGGCAACATGCCATATTCAGCCGTTACCCAGCCTTTGCCGCCGCCGCGCAGCCATGGTGGAACCCGGTCTTCCAGTGATGCGGTGCACAGGACGTGGGTGTCGCCGAACTTGATCAGGCAGGAGCCTTCAGCGTGTTTGGAGAAGCCCCGCTCAAGGGTGACAGGGCGCATTTCATCTGCTGCGCGTTTAGAAGGTCGCATAATGTGATTCCATAGGTTCAATTGAAGTTCTTTTAGACGTGCAATACGTATGGCGCTAGAGGCGATGACTCCCTATATTTGAAGCCATGAACATGTCGACACCACCATTTTCAGGGCAGCCGGTGGATAGTCTCGATGATCGCTCGCGGGCGATTTTCCGGCATATCGTTGAGACCTATCTGGCCACCGGCGAACCTCTGGGCTCGCGCAATCTGGCGCGACAACTGGCCTCACCCCTGTCGCCGGCATCGATTCGCAATGTGATGAGCGACCTGGAACATCTGGGTCTGATCTATGCGCCCCATATTTCCGCCGGTCGCCTGCCAACGGAACAGGGATTGCGTTATTTTGTTGATGGCTTTCTGGAAATTGGTGACCTGACGTCCTCAGAACGCAGTTCGATTGAGGCGCAGGTGCGGGCCGCCGGTCAGGACAAGACGGTCGACGCCATGTTGACGGAAGCCAGCCAGATGCTGTCCGGCCTGACTCATGGTGCCGGACTGGTGATTGCCGGCAAGTCGGATGTGCGGCTGAAACATATTGAATTTGTCCGCCTGGAAGCCACCAAGGCCCTGGTGGTGATTGTCGGTGAGAGCGGGTCGGTGGAAAACCGCATTCTGGAACTACCCCCCGGCCTGTCTGCTTCGACATTGATTGAGGCCTCCAACTATCTCAACGCCCATATTGCCGGCAAAACCCTTGGCGAAGCGCGGCGGGCGATTTCTGGCCGTTTGAATTCAGCCAAGAACGAGCTTGATATTCTGGCCAAATCGCTGGTCGACCAGGGGCTTGCAACCTGGGCAGGCGCCAGCAGCAATCACATGCCGCAATTGATCGTGCGTGGCCGCGGCAATCTGCTGGAGAGTATTGACGCACAGGAAGATCTGGCCCGCTTGCGGCATCTGTTTAACGAGCTGGAAACCAAGGACGGATTGCTGCAATTGCTCGACCTTGCTGAACAGGGTGAAGGGGTGAAAATCTTTATCGGATCGGAAAACCAGCTGTTTTCGCTGTCCGGATCATCGGTTGTGGTGGCACCTTATCGCGACAGTGATCAGCGAATCATCGGCGCCGTCGGCGTGATCGGCCCGACCCGTCTCAACTATGCGCGGATTGTGCCAATGGTTGACTATACCGCACAGGTTGTCGGGCGGCTTCTGTCCTGATTTCCCTCAATCGGCGTCTTTTGTGCGCTAATCACCCTGTTTGCCTTGATTTTTGCAGCGCTACGTCCGATATGCGGGTCTGCAATGCGCGTTAGAGAATTTTGAGGTGTGCCATGCCGGGAAACCGCCGTCCTGAAGATGAATTTTTCGATGATATCGAGACCGAAGAAGCGCTGCTGGAAGAGCAGGAGCAGGCGGAACTCGATGCTGCAGAGAATGAGCCTGAAGCCGATTCAAATGATCCGGCGCAGATCCTGTCTGTTCTCGACAAGCTGAAAGCGGAAAATGAAGAGTTGAAAGACCGTACTTTGCGCACCATCGCCGAGATGGACAATTTGCGCAAAAGAACAGCGCGGGAAATGACCGATGCCCGCTCCTATGCGGTGGCCAATTTTGCCCGTGATCTGCTGGGGGTTGGTGACAATCTGCAGCGGGCGATCCAGGCCGTGCCACCGGAAAAGCGCGAATCAGGCTCTGAAGACTTCAAGGCCCTGATCGAAGGCGTTGAATTGACCGAACGGGAATTGCTGAAAGCCCTGACCAATGCCGGGGTGACCAAGTTCAATCCGGAAGGTGAGAAATTCGACCCCAATTTCCACCAGGCGATGTTTGAAATGCCGGATCCCAATGTGCCGAGCAATTCCGTCGCCCAGGTTGTCCAGGAAGGCTACAAG
The DNA here is from genome assembly GCA_039977975.1 of Rhizobiaceae bacterium. Classification (GTDB taxonomy): domain Bacteria; phylum Pseudomonadota; class Alphaproteobacteria; order Rhizobiales; family Rhizobiaceae; genus Pseudahrensia. The sequence goes on along the minus strand of JBDWCD010000012.1, from coordinate 42,648 downwards.
ATCGGCGAACGCGTCCTGCGCCCGGCCATGGTGGGTGTTGCCAAGGGTGGGCCGAAATTCGAGGACGTGGTCACGCCGGATGACGACAACAGTGCAGATGGCAACGCCACTGATGGGGATGCGGCAGAGTCTGCAGCCGAGTAGGCGAAAACTTTACAGACCCTAGTGTGCCTCGTCCCAATTGTCGGCAGCTCTTGCGTCGACCTTCAGCGGCACGCTCAGGCTCAGGGCCGGCATGGTAGCCTTTTCCATGGTGGACGCCACAGTCTCGATGGTCGCCTCCACCTCGGCTTCCGGCACTTCGAAGATCAGTTCATCATGCACCTGCAACAACATCTGGGCGTTCAGATTTGCAGCTGACAGAGCTGGTTCCATATTGACCATGGCGCGACGGATAATGTCGGCGGCGCTGCCCTGAATGGGGGCATTGATTGCCGCCCGCTCCTGAAAGGCCCGCATCTGCGGATTGGGTGACTTGATTTCCGGATAATGGGCCTTGCGACCAAAGATGGTTTCCACATAGCCATGCTCGCGGGCAAAGGCCTTGGTCTCCTCCATATAATCGCGAATGCCCGGAAAACGTTCAAAATACATTTTGATATAGTCGGAAGCCTCACCACGGCTGATGCCAAGATTATTGGCCAGACCGAAGGCGGAAATGCCGTAGATAATGCCAAAATTGATCGCCTTGGCCTGGCGGCGGATCATCGGATCCATGCCTTCCACTGGCGTGTCGAACATCTCGCTGGCCGTCATCGCATGAATGTCAATGCCATCGGCAAACGCCTGTTTCAGCTGGGCAATGTCGGCCACATGGGCCAGTACCCGCAGCTCGATCTGGCTGTAATCGGCGCTGACCAGCTTATTGCCGGATTCGGCAACAAAAGCGGTGCGGATCTTGCGGCCCTCTTCAGTCCGCACCGGAATATTCTGCAGATTGGGGTCGGACGATGACAACCGCCCTGTGGAGGTCGAGGCCATGGCGTAGGACGTATGCACCCGCTTGGTGTCGGGGTTGATGAATTCCGGCAGCGCGTCGGTATAGGTGGACTTCAATTTGCTCAATTGCCGCCAGTCGACAATTTTGCGCGGCAATTCATGGCCCTCGGCGGCGAGATCTTCCAGCACCTGTGCTCCGGTGGCCCATTGGCCGGATTTGGTTTTTTTGCCACCGGGAAGGGCCATTTCACCGAAGAGGATTTCGCCCAGTTGCTTGGGGGAGCCGACATTGAATTTGCGGCCAGCCAGTTCGTAGATTTCATCTTCCAGTCTGGCCGCATTCTGGGCCAGCTCACCGGACAGGCGTGACAGAATCTGCCGGTCAACGGAAATACCACGGGCTTCCATCCGGCAGATGACGTCCACAAGCGGTCGCTCCAGCCTTTCATAAACCACCGCCATTTTCTCGGCGACCATGCGGGGTTTCAAAATATGCCACAGGCGTAGTGTCACATCGGCATCTTCAGCTGCATATTCGGTCGCCTTGTCGATCGGGACCTTGTCGAAGGTGATCATCGATTTGCCAGAACCGGCAATTTCCTTGAACGGAATCGGCGTGTGCCCCAGCAGGTTTTGCGACAGTGCGTCCATACCGTGTTTGCTGCGCCCGGCATCGACCACATAGGAAAGCAGCATGGTGTCGTCGAATGGACCGATATCAATACCGTAGCGTGACAACACCAGCAGGTCATATTTCATGTTCTGGGCGATTTTTAACACCGCCGGTGATTCCAGCAGGGGTTTTAGCAGATCGAGTGCCTCGCGCTGCGAAATCTGGTCGGGATCGAGCCCTTCGCTGAACATGTCGCCGGCATCGCTGGAGCCGTTCTTGGCATGCATCAGCGGGATGTAGCAGGCTTTGCCGGGGCGTGTGGCCAGCGACACACCCACCAATTCGCACTGCATCGCATCGACAGAGGTTGTTTCCGTATCCACGGCAACCAGTCCAAGATCGGTTGCATCTGCGATCCACTCTTTCAGTCGTTCAGCGTCGCGAACGGTCTCATAGGTTGCAGGATCAATCTTGGTCGACAGGGCTGCCTCAGTAACAGAAGCAGCAAGCGCTTCCGGCTTGTAGCGCACGCCATCGGCGGGGCCAGTATCGTCAGCCAATGGATCATCCGTCGCGTTCACATCTGTGCCACCATCAAGATCCGGCCCACGCATGTCATAGCCGTCGACAGACACAACATCTGCTTCGATTTCTGCGGCATCGGCTTCAGTTTCCGCCGCCACGCGGCGGGTCAGTGTGTTCAGTTCCAGACCCTTCAGGAAGGCAATCAGCCTGGGGCCATCCACCGGGTGCAGGGCAAAATCCTCCAGCGGCACATCAAGCGGGGTGTTTTCATCCAGTGTCACCAACCTCTTGGAAATGTGCGCTTGGTCTGCAAATTCAATCAGGTTTTCACGCCGCTTGTTCTGCTTGATTTCCGAGGCCCGCTCCAGCAGCACTTCCAACGTCCCGTATTCCTCCAGCAATTGGGCGGCGGTTTTTGGCCCGATCCCGGGGACGCCTGGAATATTGTCGGTGGAATCGCCGGCCAGCGACTGCAGATCGATCATTTTATCCGGGCCAACGCCGAATTTCTCAATCACTTCATCAGTTCCGACGCGGCGGTCCTTCATCGTGTCATACATGATCACCTGCGGACCAACGAGCTGCATCAGGTCCTTGTCGGAAGAAACAATGGTGACATCAGCGCCAATCTCGCGGGCCTGTCTGGCATAGGTGGCAATCAGGTCATCGGCCTCATACCCCTCTTTTTCGATACAGGGCAGGTTGAAGGCGATTGTGGCTGAGCGGATCAGGCCAAATTGCGGTCGTAAATCTTCAGGCGGCGCGTCGCGATTGGCCTTGTATTCGGGGTAGATTTCATTGCGAAATGTGGTCGAGGAATGGTCGAATATCACCGCGAAATGGGTCGGCACGACGCCGACGGCTGTATCGCGGGCCTCCTGCAGCAGCTTCCACAACATGTTGCAGAAGCCGGAAACTGCGCCGATCGGCAATCCGTCAGATTTTCGCGTCAGCGGGGGCAGCGCGTGATAGGCGCGGAAAATATAGGCCGATCCGTCGATCAGATAGAGATGATCACCCTTTTTCATATTGTTCCTGCACGCTGGCTCATTGGTTGTTTCAACGATGGGCAAGCCGGACGCTGATTGCAAGATCAGCTCACGAAACCCTCACATTTTTGTAATCATTGGCAGACCTCATTTGTCTTGAAATCGTCATCTTTGATTACCACCTTTGAATCACGCTGGTGACGCACCAGTTTACGGGCCGATAATCTCCCCAATTATCCGGCCCCGTGCCAAATGCGCCCCTTTCCCCTCTCCTGAGGCGATTTGGCAAAGCGTCCTGGGCCCCTGAAAGCCATTGTTAAGTGGTTTTCAGGGGTCTTTTTTTGTCGGCATTTATGGTGCAAGTCAGAGGTTGGAAACAACCAAGCGGAAAATCCAATATGAGCGATTTGGACCACACCCTAGAAGCCGTAGATGCCAATCTGGAGGCCTCCCTCGACAGACTGTTTGAACTGTTGAGGATTGAAAGCATATCCACCGATCCAGCCTACAAGGACGAGTGCCGCAAGGCGGGGCAATATCTGGTGAATGTGCTCAATGATATCGGCTTTGATGCCAGCCTGCGCGACACGCCCGGCCATCCGATGGTCGTTGCCCATCACGACGGGCCGCAGGGCGCACCCCATGTGCTGTTTTACGGACATTACGATGTGCAGCCGGTTGACCCGATTGAACTTTGGGACACCGACCCGTTTGAGCCAACCATGAAGGAGGTCGACGGGGCCAAGCGCTTCTATTGTCGCGGATCATCGGATGACAAGGGCCAACTGATGACCTTTGTAGAAGCCTGTCGGGCCTGGAAAGAGGCAACAGGCACATTGCCGTGCAAGGTGACAATCCTGTTTGAAGGAGAAGAGGAATCCGGTTCGCCGTCGCTGGAGGATTTTCTCAACAGTGCTGTTGACGAGCTCAGCTGCGATCTGGCCCTGGTCTGCGATACCAGCATGTGGGATGCCAACACGCCTGCCATCACAACCGCCCTGCGGGGCATGGCGTCAGACGAGGTCACCATTCATGCCGCCAGTCGCGACCTGCATTCGGGCTATTACGGTGGCGCGGCCCAGAACCCGATCCACATTCTGTCAAAAATTCTGGCCGATATGCATGATGAATCCGGCACCGTGACGCTGGAGAATTTCTACGATGGGGTCGAAGAAACCCCTGACCACATCAAACAGATGTGGGACGGCCTTGGGTTTTCAGCTGGCGACTTTCTCGGTGCCATCGGCCTTTCCATGCCATCCGGCGAAGCCAACCGCTCGGTCTTGGAACAGACCTGGGCGCGGCCAACGGCAGAGGTCAACGGCATAACCGGGGGCTATACCGGTGATGGCTTTAAAACCGTGATTGCAGCGCAGGCCTCGGCAAAGGTGTCGTTTCGACTGGTCGGCAAGCAGGATCCCCACAAGGTGGCAGCGGCGTTTCGCAAACATGTCAATGAGCGGCTGCCGGAAGATTGCACAGCCACATTTATTGAGCATGGCCGAAGCCCGGCGACACAATTGGACTACAATCTGCCCGAACTGAAAAAAGCAGCCGCTGCGCTGACCCAGGAATGGGGCAAGGATGCTGCGATCATTGCCGGCGGTGGGTCAATTCCGATTGTCGGCAACTTTAAGCGGCAACTCGGTATGGATTCCCTGTTGATCGGCTATGCGCTGGCGGACGATGCCATCCATTCACCGAACGAGAAATACGAGCTGAAAAGCTATCACAAGGGCACAAGGTCCTGGGCGCGGGTATTGGCAGCGCTTTCGGCCTGATCTGCACAATGGCTATTCGGCAGGCTGCATTGCGGCCTGCCGGTCGGTCGGCTTGCTGGCAAAAATTGCCCAGCGCGGCCGGTAAAACAGAAAATAGCCAAATCCGACTGTCCTGATGAGCGCCAGGCCAATCAGCGGCGCTACCACGGCAAATGCTGTGCTGAATGCGGCCATGGTACCAACATCCAAGCCGGGCAGAAGCTTGAGGAAAGCAAGTCGCGCCAAAACCATGGGAATGAAGAAAGCCAGATAGACCACAATTGAGTGGGCGCCCAGATAATTAAGCGCCTTGCCAGGCTTCAACTGCGTCAGCAGGCTGGCCATGGTGACAATCGCCACTGCGCCTGCCCCGCCAAGAGCCAGCGAAATCAAGGGCAGATGGGCCAGGTTCAGCACCACAAGGGTCAAATTTGTTAGTACCCAGGCAGCCAGTCCCAAAATCGCTGGTCCAATGTGGTTCTGCACCCATTCCGCCAGGGCAAAAATGCGCGGCGCAAACAGATATCCGGCCAGGAAATAAACATAGAAGCTGCAGAATTCGTCGATCAGCACCCAATGGTCATCAACACTGATAAAGCCGAGTTGGCCGACAATCTGTGGCCAGAAGAAGGATGTATTGATCGGCAACATCTGCAGCACCACGGCGGCGGCGAACAAGTGCCAGGGATAGGCTTTGAAAAACTTTGTAACGACGAAGAAAACCGGCAGCATATAAATGAACCAGAGCGTGCCAAAGGGTTGAATTGTTGACAGAATCAATGTTCCGCCCATTTCCATCAACGTATAGCCTTCGGCCAGTTTAAACGGTGTTTTCACCGCCAGCTGGATGATCACCCAAAGGCAATAGAAGTAGAAGAAATGCACGACCTTGCGGTCCAGATAGAGCCGCCAGGGCCGGTTGATGGTTGCCGCCAGAAACAGGCCAGAAATCAGGAAAAAGTCCGGCATGCGGAAAGGTTTTGCAAATTCCACCAGATAATGCATCCAACCGGTCACACCGGCAGCTTTTTCCAGACCCAAAGTGGTATGCATCATCACAACCAGAATGATGCAAATGCCCTTGGCAATATCCACCCAAGGCACCCGCCCGGCGGGCAGCGGCGTTCTGGCTACTGCGGCGGCGGCAGGAGCGGCGGTAGATCCATTATGGTTGAACTTAAACATCACGACCGCATGATCGCCGACAGGGTGCAATAAAGTATTAAGCTAGTTCGAAGTTTCGCACTTGTGATTGCATTTTGTGCCACTGGTTAACGGATTCCTTTACCGCTGTTTAAAAGACCTCGCCTAGGGTTGAGCATCTGCTAACCCTGCTTGGTGATAATCGCCTGATGGCCCGTAAATCCCGATCGAAACAGCGCATCGAGCCCAGGTTTTCTGAAAAATCGGGGGATGATATCCGTCTGTCACGGTCCGAACGGGTCGGCACGGCGCCCGGCCGCCGCAGCAGTAAGCCCGCGAAAAAATCGAAAACACGCAAAAAGACCAAAAAACCTTTCTGGCTTTGGTGTTTCCTGCGCTGGTTGTTCAAGCCGGCACGAAGTCTGATTTACTGGGGTGTGGTGATGTCGCTGTGGGGCGGCATTATCGTTGCCGGTATCGTCGGCTATTATGCGGCACAACTGCCCAATGCCGCAGATTGGGTTATCCCCGAACGGCCGCCAAATATGCGCATTGCCGCCGCCGACGGTTCGCTGGTTGGCAACAGGGGATTGACCGGCGGCAAGGCTTTGCGGCTGGAGGACATGTCGCCCCATATCGCCCAGGCGGTGATTGCCATCGAGGACCGGCGCTTTCACGCCCATTTTGGTTTTGATCCCATTGGCTTTGGTCGAGCCATGGTGCGCAATGTGATGCAGAAACGATTGCGGGAAGGCGGCTCCACCCTGACCCAGCAATTGGCCAAAAATCTGTTTTTGACTCCTGACCGGACCTTCGGGCGCAAGGTTCAGGAGCTGATTCTTGCCTTCTGGCTGGAGACCAAATATTCCAAGGCGGAAATTCTCGAACTCTATCTCAACCGGGTTTATTTCGGTGCCGGAGCGACAGGCGTTGACGCTGCATCGCGCCGCTATTTCGGCAAGTCAGCCAAATATGTAACCATCGGCGAGGCAGCCCTGTTGGCCGGGCTGTTGAAAGCACCGTCAAAATATTCCCCGGCCCGCAATCCGCAGCTGGCTCAGCGCCGGGCACAGACGGTTCTGGCGGCAATGCAACGGGAAGGTTACGTCAAGCCTGGCCGGATTGATCTAAAGCACATCAAGCCGGGGGAAAATGCCCGTCATTTCAGATCGGGGCCTGAGCATTTTGTTGCCGATATGGTGGCCAGACAGGTGAAACAACTGCTCGGCGCGGTGAAGCAGGATATTGTCGTCAAAACCACGTTGTCTCCCTATATGCTGACGGCAGCGCAGCAGGCCGTAACCGGTGCACTGGACAAATATGGCAAGAGCCGACGCGTGTCGCAGGGTGCACTGGTGGCGCTGGCGCCAGATGGCGCGATCCGGGCATTGATCGGCGGCCGCGATTATGCCGACAGCCAGTTCAACCGGGTCGTTGAAGCGCGTCGTCAGCCCGGTTCGGCATTTAAAACCTTTGTCTGGCTGGATGCCGTCGAACGCGGCTATTCGCCTCAATCTGTGGTCAACGATCAGCCTGTTCGCTACGGCAAGTGGCGGCCAGAGAATTATGATCAGAAATATCGCGGCGAGGTCACCCTTTCCCAGGCCTTTTCGCAGTCGCTGAATACAATATCGGCCCAGCTAACCATGGAGGCCGGGCCCCGCAATATTGCCAAAATCTCCAAACGTCTGGGAATAGAATCGAAGCTGACGGCCAATGCGTCGCTGGCGCTGGGGACGTCCGAAGTCAGCTTGCTGGAACTGACCGCAGCCTATGTGCCCTTTTCCAATGGTGGATTGAAAGCTGAGCCCTATCTGATCAGCCGGATCACCACCAGCAAGGGGAAGCTTTTGTATCAACGCCCCGCAACGCTGCCCTTAGAGGTGATCGATCCGCTTTCCCTGGGGCAGATGAATGCCATGCTGCAGCAGGTGGTTGAGCGCGGTACGGGCAAGGCGGCACGATTGTCGGGACATATTGCAGGTGGCAAGACCGGCACCAGTCAGCAGTTTCGCGATGCGTTCTTTGTTGGACATACGGCTTACCTGACCACCGGCGTGTGGTTTGGCAATGACGATAATCGGCCGACCAAAAAGGTGACGGGCGGATTTATGCCGGCAGCGGTTTGGAAGCAGTTTATGGGAGCTGCCCTGCATGACCGGCCGCGACGTGCCCTGCCGGGCCAGCCGAACTACCTCGCCGCGCTGCCGATAAACATTCCAACACCAACCCATCGTCCCGGATCAACGCCCGTAAACCAGGACGATCGTCGCCAGATTGCCAATTTGCGGGCCCGGGTGGATCAGGAGCTGAAAAATCGCGGCCGCAAGACTATTTTGGACTTGATCATCGGCAATTGACCGGGCGGGGCTGCAGGATGGCCATTACCGGAATGGTTCTACAGTTCTTTGCTGCCGAACATATTGCCTCGCAGGGCGTCGAAGGTTTGCGGGTTGATATAGTCGCGGGCGCGGGCACCGATATATTTCAGATATTCGTTGACCATAAAGCGCAGGGTCGTGGCATTTTTCCACCATTCCTCTTGATTGATTGATTCCAACGTCACCGGGAACGGGGTGAGTGTGATGTCGCCCATCAGGCGGTTATATTCCAACATGCTGCGCGGCATGTGATAGGCGCTGGTGACGATGATCAGGCTCTCAAAACCGTTTTTTGTGACCCATTTGGTGGTTTCTGTTGCATTGCCGATCGTGTCTTCAGCGACGCGCTCCAGATCGACGCAGCAGTCAAAAAGACTGGCGTTTTCAGGATGCATCGCCCGAATATCATTGGTCTGGGTATCCCGATTGACACCTGAGATTAGCAACCTCTTGCCCTTTTGCTGGGACAGCAGTTCCAGTGCAGTGGCAATGCGTGTTGATCCGCCGGTGAGGGCGACGATTGCGTCGGCAGGTTTGACATCTATGGGCTGCACCGTGTCAGAGATTTTGCTGGCGAACTGAAGGAAGCCACCGATAAACAGACCGACGCCGACAAAGACCAGGATCAGCAGCAATTTCATTGCGGTCCGGAACATCCAAGAGGACAGTTTGCCGCCCCCACGCAGGGCCCTTCGGCCGATGGATGGCTTGGAGGTGGATTTCGGATAGTCAATTTCAGTCATCAGTTTCTCTTCAAGCGATATGGCACCCCCTCGTAACCATTGAATTGCCGCCCCTCAGCACTATCACTAATTATGCGATTGGTGAACTGCATTGTTATTATCAAGGGTACCGACATGCCGTATCACCGTATAGCGGGAGGTTATGGCGGTCAGAAGGCCGATAACAAATATCAGCACAACAGTGCCGACATATCCGCTGAGTCCGACGGAAAACGTACCGAACAGGGCACTTACCTGATCAGCATTCGGCTCGCTGATATGGCTGCGAGCCCAATAGCCGATCACCAGGAAACTGATCAGTGCCATGGCGCCTCCGGTCATAGCCCCTTTGAGCCCAAGCAGCAGGAAATGGCGCTGGAACTGGCCGGCGATAAAGCTTTGCTCTGCGCCGACGAAATGCAGCACTTCGATGACATGTTGGTTGCCGGCCATGGCGCCGCGGGTGGCGAAGATGACGGTCAGGATCGTCGCCATCATCATCAGCACGAATACAAAGACACCGACCAGAATTGTTGTCGTTGCCATTGTTGTGAGGCGGTCGACCCAGGCCCGGTGATCATCCAGGGTAGCTCCGGGGACCGATTCGACGATTTTGCTGCGCAGGGCCTGCAGATCAGGCGGATTGTTGCTGTCGACGATGACCGTAATCAATCGCGGAACCGGCAGTTCCTCAAGGTTGAGCCCGGCGCCCAACCAAGGCTCCAACAGGGCTTTTGTGTCCGTCTCATTGACCACTTCCACACTTCTGATGCCGGCAAAGCTGCTGACGATCTGGCGGGCTGATTCTAGCGCTGCATTGATCTCGACGTCAGCGACCGGTCTCACCTGGATGGTGATTTCCCTTGTGATCTGGTTCTGCCAGCCGTGAGCCGTGTCATTGACCAGGGAAACAGCGCCCAGGGTCAGGCTGGATAGGAAAGCCATGATTGCAATGACCAGCATCAAGGCCGATCCGGCGACAGATTCTCGTGGTACAATCGACTGCGACTGCCGGTCCCGCATGGCTGGATCCGGTCCTACATTTTGCGATTTTGAAGCACTCGACGGTTTTGCCGGCCGGGCAGAAGCGGGCTTTTTCGGTGTCGGCTTTGCCGCCGCCGTCGCCGTTGTTTTGGAATAGTGGGTGGGGACGGGCTTATTCATAGACTTGAAGCCGCCCTTCGTTGAGCACGAGGCGACGGGCATCGTACTGGTCCATCAGGTTGAGATCATGAGTGGCAATGACCACCGAGGTTCCGTTGCGGTTCAATTCGATAAACAGCCGCAATAAGCGCCGCGCCAGGGTCGGATCGAGATTGCCGGTGGGTTCGTCCGCCAGCAGCATTTCCGGTTGATCAATCAGCGCCCGGGCAATGGCGGCCCTTTGCTGTTCGCCACCCGACAGAACCGATGGATGGGCATCAATACGTTCGCTCAGCCCAACCCATTTCAGCAGGTCGATGACATCCTTGCGATAACCGGCTTCTTCTTTACCGCGCACCCGCAGGGGCAGGGCAACGTTTTCATAGAGGGTCAGGTGGTCCAACAGGCGGAAATCCTGGAACACGATGCCGATCCGTCGACGGATGGATGGCAATTGCTTCACGGTCAGGGTCGAGGCGTCCCGGTCAAAGATATTGATCAGGCCGCGGGTCGGCGCCAATGATAAAAACAACAATCTCAGCAGGCTGGTTTTGCCGGCACCTGACGGGCCGGTGAGAAATTGGAATGATCCGGGCTCGATGGCGAAGGACAGATCTTTGAGAATTTCTTCCCCTGACCCATAGCGAACGCCAACATTTTCAAAACGGATCATGCGGCCCCTTGTGGTTTGTCCTTGTTAATTCACCGACCGGTGTCGGCCATTTATGGTTAACACGGGCTTAATTCCCCCCACAGATCAACCGGAATTGCAGCAGCATTGCGACCCGGGCCCAGCCAACCAATCGACGGCGAAACGGCGATAAGTGAAGCGTTAACCATTTTGCCGTTAGGTTTGGCAAGATTTTGTCAACCATATTGCAGACAGGTACCGCGCGACCCAGTTTGCACCATAGGCCTATCATGACCGTAACCTGTCCTTCCTGCGAAGCCAAATTTCGTGATCCACCCGAAGATGTGCTCAAAACTCGCATGCTTCAATGCGGCAAATGTGAATTTGAGTGGAAGCTTGAGGCTGAAAGTCAGCCGCGCATAAAACTGGATGCCCCTGCCTTGGCACCTGAACTGCGCGACCTGACCGATGAGGACGAAGCCATCAAGACCGGTTTGCCGGTGGTGATGCCAAAATCCGATTCCCCGACCCCAATCTATGTTGATCGGCTGCCGATGCCGCCACTGACCGGCAAAAAATCGCTGATTATTCCCGTTGCCGCCCTGGGCTGTCTGATGTTGATGGCGGCAGGTGTCGGTCTGCGGGCGAAGGTTATGCAGCATCTGCCTCAGACTGTTGCTCTGTATCAGTCAGTGGGTCTGGTGTCAGACAATCCCAATTTGAAGATCGCCAATGTGGTGACAACCAAGGTGAACAGGGACGGCATCCGTCAGTTGATTGTCAAAGGCGAAATTCAAAACATTGCCGACAACACCATTCCGGTTCCACCGGTTCAGCTGATCATGCGGGGCCGCGAAAAGGCCAATCTTTTTGCCTGGACGGTGAGCGCCAACAAGGACAGTCTGAAAGCCGGCGAAACCAGTCGGTTTACCGCAGTTGCCCACGACTTTCCCGCCGAAACCGTTAATGTGGACATTGAATTTGCGCCGTCAAAGGTTCTAGATTAGGCATCGCCAATCAAGCCCGAGTGAACCATGATAGAAGTCCGCGGAAAACGCATTTCAACCCTGTTTTCCGCTGAACAGATCGCGGCTCGCAATCTTGCCATGGCCGCGGAAATGCAGGGCCGGATACATAATGACCTGCTGGTTATCGCGATCCTCAAGGGATCCTTCATCTTTGCTGCCGACCTGATCCGGGCCATGCATGCACAGGGCATCGCACCGGAAGTCGAATTCATCACCCTGTCGAGCTACGGCAAGGGAACAGAGTCAACGGGCGTTCAGGTGCTGCGCGATATCGACAGCGAAGTCAAAGGCCGCGATGTGCTGCTGATCGATGATATTCTGGAATCCGGCAATACGCTAAAATTTGCCCATGATCTGATGGTCGAACGCGGTGCAGGCAATGTTGAGGTTGCCGTGTTGCTGGACAAGCACTCCAAGCGCAAGGCTGATATTGATGCTGATTATGTCGGCTTTGAATGTCCCGACCACTTTGTCGTCGGCTATGGCATGGACGTTGCTTATGCGTTCCGCGAGCTGCCGTTTGTCGGTGTGGTTGAAGGGGACGCCTAGACCTGAAAGGGTCCGGCACTTCATCACTGACGGGACATCAGCCGATTTTCGTTGGTTCGAAAACTCTCGGTATAACCGCGCTCATTCAGCATCGCCATCAGGTCACGTTGCCACAGGGCCTGATGGGCAATTTCGATGAGAACATGTTTTGGCCAGAGTGCTTCATCGGCCGAATCGAAAAATGGTGCCAGCGCCTGATCTTCAAATCCTTCGATATCGATTTTCAATACGTCGATGCGTGAGAGCGAATTTTCCTTCAGCAGATCCAGCAAGGGCACGATCTGAACTTCGTGGCGGATCTTGGGGTTGGAGGTTCCCTCCTTGACCATCGATGTGTGACCAATATTGCTACCGCCGTCCGACCACAGATCAATGGTTCCGCGGCTCGGTCCGACCCCGACATTATGAACCGTCTGGGTGGATATATTGTTGGCCCGCAGGTTGAAGATCAGTTTCTGAAAGGTGCGCGGATGCGGCTCCATGGCCAGAATCGTACAGTCGCCCTGCAGTTTGGTGCTGACGAATATGGAATAGGTGCCGACATTGGCGCCGATGTCGACGAAAACCGCGCCGGGTCGCAGCACGCTCTGCAGGGCTTCATGTTCTTCCTGCTCGGGCAATTGGTTGCGACCGAACAATACCCGGTCGCAGTAATTTTCCGCCGGATAGAGGCGAAACCGCATTCTCTGGTGAACGATATCAAAGGGACCGACCACTTTGCGGGCATATTTCTTGCGCAGTTTCTGTCGCCATTTTTGTGGCAATGGATGCCAGTCACATATCTGCCAGATCAGTCTTTGCCAGAAGTTGGCCCGTCGCGATCCAAGTTCACTTTCTGTGTCCAGCTCTGCCTTAGCGCCCGCCATCTGCCGGTTTGCCTCCCGCCGCTGCCGCTGCCGCCGCCGCTTCTTCTTCCGCGTCGATGACGCTGCGCGCTGCTGAAGATACGGCCTGTTTTTCCTCATCGGTAAGATCATCAATCGACTTGTCAGCCAGGCGCACGGTGACCTCCTTATGGGCAAAGGTGATGCCCTCTCGGGCAAACAGATCCTGAATACTTTCATAGACCACCTTGCGGGTGACAAATTGCTCACCCGGTTTGGTCATGAACTTGACGCGAATGATCATCGCGCTGTCTTCCATTTTGTAGACGCCCTGACTTTTCAGCGGCTGCATGAAAGTGTGGCCGACCTGCGGATGATTGAGCAGTTCCTGACCCAGTTTCTTGACCAGCTTGCGCACTTTCTCCGTGTCCGTGTCATAGGTGACGCGCAGGGGCAGTTTCAGCAGCACCCAGTCGCGGGAAAAGTTGGTCAATTGTTTGATTTCGCCGAAGGGTATGGTGTGCAGCGCCCCCAGATGGTGGCGCAATTGAAACGAGCGGATGGAGATTTTCTCAACCGTTCCCTTGGTGCCTTCAATATCGACATATTCGCCGCGGCGGAACGCATCGTCCATCAAAAAGAAGGCACCGGAGAAGATATCACGAATCAGCGTTTGTGCACCAAAACCAACGGCAATGCCGACCACACCGGCACCGGCAAAAATTGGGGCGACATCAACCCCCATGCGGGACAGGATGATCATCGTGGCAATGGCAAAGATGATGATCATCATGGCGTAGCGCAGGATCGGCAACAGGGTTGCCGCGCGGGTTGCTCCGGCACCGCCGCCATCGCCACCCATTTCGACCTCGAAGTCGCCTCCCTCTTCTTCCAGCTTCTTGTCGACGAAGATTCGCACGCCGGTATAGGCCAACCAGCACAGCGCCACGGCCAGCCCAATATCCAGTATGGCGCCCCAGACGCTGTCATCATTGCCCACCGGCACGCCCCAGATCCTGGCCAGCTCGCCAAGGCAAATCGCGATCACTATGGCCAGCGCCGCATATTCAAACAGGCCGCGGAATATCGGTTGATATTCGAACATCGTGGCGGTCGCTGTTGATGGGCCGATTTCCATCTCTTCGCCGGCTTCGTGGTCGATCAGCGCTTGTTCCTGTTCCTGGCGTTGGCGTTCAGCGGCCGCCAGCTCCTCAAAACGGCGAATGCGCCGGTTATAAAGCGCCTGAATGACAATCAGGATGAGGCCGTAGACCACGCTGCCCAGATAGAATGTGGCAAAGGGCGCAACGATCACCACCCCGGGCGATGGCATGTCCAAGGCCAGTCGGAAGACGAACATTGCCATGGCAATGAGTGAGTAAAACAGCGCCAAAGGCGGCACCAGCCGTGCCAGGTTTTTGCGCAATGTATAGAACACGGCGCTGGCGTCTGCAGGCGCGAAAATATGTTGCCAGGCCTTCCAGTCTTTCACCAGGAAGGCAATCAATCCCAGTGATGCCAGCAGAGCAGAGCTGATTTGCAGCAGCTTGATATTCTCCGCCGTCAGCACGCCGGTCATGCCAGCGGCAATCTGATCCTCGCCGGTATATCCTGAAAAGCGGGCAAAGGCTGCATAGCAGGCAAAAATGGCAAATGCGATGTGCCAGTGCTTATGCAGGCTGCGGGCTTCATCATCGGTCAGATTGACCAGGCGATATTTGGGCATGTCACCGGCAAACAGGTTCCAGGAAACCCCGTGGCGCATGAAGCGGTAGGCGCAATACCACGCCACAATCTCAAATATTACCCGCCGGGACGGTTCATGGGCTGAATCCAGCACGATCGCCACAAGCATGGCGACCGCGAAATAGATGACCACATAGATCAGAGCAAAAACCGCCCGCGCCAACAGGTAGGATATCTTGTCGGCGGTGGTTTGCGGTTCCTTTTCGGCGATGATCAACACATTTGCCATCGACCATTTGATGATTGGTCGCGTTGCGTACCAACCAATGATCAGGCCAAGCAAGGCCGTGCCAACGGCGCGCAACAGCCAGAACCAGGATCCGTCAGGACTGGCGCCCCGCAGCGTGCCCATGAGATTGGGGATCAGATGGGGTGTGGATTGGACAATCTGCCTGATTCGCTCGCGTGCTTTGAGCGCCATTTCGGCCCGCATGTTTGATGCTGCGCTGTCTGTCCCGTCGCCGGCCGTGTCAGGGCTGATAATCACAACGGTCGACCCGTCCTTGCGGGCCTCGTCAATCAGCAGGTCGAGACCATTCGTGGATTCAGCTTTATCTGCACTTGGGACGACCAACTGCGCCTGGGCGGGAGCGGTGTTGACGAAGACCGACAGACACAGCAGCAGCAGAATGGCGAAGTGAGATAGTTTGGTCATGGAGCGACAATGAAAAATGGGGGGGAGGATGGCAAGCGAAAGATTGTCAGTCTCTCAATATGGCATAGATGATCGCGTAATTTGAGCACAATCGGACCCCGAAACTGTCACCATTCATGCCGGGAGTTTCGCCGATTGCTTTCGCTGTTCGAGTGTCTCGGCAGATGCGGCGTTTTCTCCCATTTGTGTGGATCGCTGAAAAGCTGCCACAGGGCGCGCCAGGCCGCTGCCGACATCAACATCCAGTAAATTGGCAACAGCCACAGGGAAGAGCAAAGCGCGGACATTTTGCGCAGCGCCAAGGTACGTGACGCCAACAATCCGTAGACTCCAAATCCAATCAGGATACAGGCGATATCGAGCCCCAGCAGATATTTCTTCCACAGCGGAACCTGATCCTGGAGCAGATCGAGCGCAATCGCGGCAATGTTGAATCCCAGGAAGGGATAGGCCAGTGCAGACAAGGCCAGGCCGAAGGTCATCAGATGAAAGGCAATGAAGCCAACCGAATTCAGCTCCTTTTTCAGCTGCCAAATGGTGCGCGTATGAACCAGGAATGTTTGATACCAGCCCTTGAACCAACGCGTGCGTTGCCGCAGCCAGACATCCAACTCGATCGGAGCGGTTTCAAAGGTTGGACAGGATAAGACACCGGTAATGCATCCGGCGCGGGCCAGTCGCAGTCCAAGGTCAGCGTCTTCTGTGACATTATACGGATCCCAGGCGCCAATATTTACCAGGGCGTGCCGTTCAAAATGATTGGAGGACCCGCCCAGTGGCAAGGGCAATTGCCTGCGCGCCAGTGCTGGCAACAATCCGTCAAACAGAGCCGAGTATTCGATGGCGAACAGCCGTGGCAACCAATGTTGGTGATGATTGTCGATCACCAAGGGTGCCTGCAGGCAGGACAGGTTGGGCGGACCGCTGCGAAAGGCCTGATAGGCTTGTTTCAGCTGTTGGGGATGCGGCCGATCTTCGGCATCGTAAACCACCACAAACTCTCCAACACATAACGGCAATGCATAATTGAGAGCCCGGGGCTTGGTCCGTGGTTGGCCGTCGGGCACTTTGACAACCGAGAAGTGGGAAAGCCCGTTGCTGTCGATGGCGCGCTGGCAGGCTTGCAACGTGGCATGATCGTCTGCCTCGCAGATTAGTTTGACCTCCAGATATTCTGCAGGCCAGTCGATGTCTGACAGCGCTGCCACAAGTCCGTTCACTTGATTTTCCTCTTCATAAAGGGCGACGAGGATCGAATAGGGGGTTAGATCCTCGTCGGCTATCTGCGTGAAGACTGGTTGGATATCAGCCCGGGCGCAGCCCTTCCATGCTGAAAATCTCATGGCCGCTCTGCCGAGATAGAGAGCCATGGCAAACAGATGCAGCACAATCGGCACAATGGTTCCAAAGGCAAGCCAAAGTCCGGCGATGGCGCAAATCAGCAGAAGAATACAAGCCGCCTGCATCTTGGTAATGACACGTTTTGCCGAATATTGCGGTAGACTCTGGTGCAGGCTTTCGGTGGCGTTTCTTAACAGTTCAACGCTGCTGCGCTTAATCAGATTGTTCAGGTTCGATTGGTGGCTCGTCACCTTTATGCAACGGGCGATCTCGGCCGACCGGGCAAGATGTTTTCGCAGCAATTGAAGCATGTTTGCATCGGGAGCCAGATGGTATTCCCACCTGCCGCAATCCACCTCACCCTCCGCATGATGGTGGGTGGTCATCTGAACACGGGCCAGATCTTGCAACTCTTCCGGCTCCGGCAGTTCTGAGATCGGGGTGGGGTTGAGTGGCGGTTGTTGGACGAAGCCAACACCAAGTTCGTGGGCCATACAGCGGTAGTAGGTGGTTTGGGTCAGAAAACCTGATCGAATCAACACCGTCGCCGCCGATAGATTAAGTTTTCGGGCGCGCCTTTCGACCTGCTGCAATGTTTGAAAATCAAATCCGTTTTTGGTCAGAAAGGCAATGTCATCGCTGAGTCGTGGGGGAATGTCCGGCAATCGTTGCACTTGACCAGCTGATTTTTCGGAAGGGCCGCCGCTGTTTGGATAGATTGTCACTTCAGCTCAGTTCGGGAGCTGCAAACCGCGGTTCTGTACAGGCAGCTTTATAAGTCGTGGCACATTTTTCAGACTTGACTGGATTAGAAATATTTAATCTTATCTGAATGTTACGCTGCATGATGAAAAATAAATCTGAATGATCACTGATGATTGGCTTAGAAAAGTCTAGATCATGCGAGGCGGTTAATGGGCGTCAAAGATTCGCCACTCCCTGTTCCTGAATCGGAACACTCTGAACTGAATTTCGATTGGAATGACGTTCAGTTTTTTGTTCTTGTCGCCCAGTGCGGAAGCTTGAGATCGGCCAGCCAGAAGGCCAATCGATCGGTCAATTCCCTGCGCCGACGACTGGAGCTGCTCGAGCACAAAATGAACCGCCGCCTCTTGGTCCGTGACGCCACCGGCACCTATTTGACCGAGCATGGTCAAAGACTGCTGGCCGTCGGCAATGGGATGTACGAAGCGTCACTGGATGTGGCTGACGAATTTGCCAGGGCAGAGCAGGAACAGTCTCACAGCGTGTCGATCGATGTCGACGATGGTCTGACCAGTTACTGGCTGATGCCGCGTGCCCCAAGATTTGTCGAATCAGATTCGTATTTGCAGCTGGATTTCCGATCGCCGTTGCGCTCGCGGGTTTCGGCTGGATCACAATGTGATCTGACCATCTGCACCAACGTCCCAAGCCGCCGAAATCTGATGGTGACCCGGTTGGGATATCTGCATGTTCAGCCCTTTGCATCCCGCAGTTTTGTCAAACGTCATGGAGAGCCCGAGGATCCAGCGGCTCTTGATACATTACCACTGGTGGAGCGCTCGCCCCGGGAGAGCGAACATGTCGGGTGGGCCGAACTGGTATCGAAGCGGCTTGAACGAAACATATCAGTCTTGGCGAATAGCGGCTGCAGCCAGTTCGCGGCCGTTTGCAATGGCGCCGGTGTCGGCCTGCTGCCAACCTATCTCGCATCGGCAGATGATAGATTGGTTCCACTGTTGGAAGGCATGCGCCAACGCCGCGACATTTACCTGACCTATCGTCGTGACGTGGCAGAGCACCGGCGTGTCCGACTGGTGATCGACTGGTTGAAAGGTATTTTCAATACACGGCAGGCGCTGTGGTTTTCTGAGCACTATGTATCACCGACCAAAACAAGCAATGACCAAACCCCGACAGAATAAAGGCGCAGCCGTCAATGCGGCCACGCCTTCACAGTATAACTGATTTTCGGGTAATTCGCCTTAGCGCGGTGCCAGAACCATCATCATCTGACGGCCTTCCAGTTTTGGTTCGGCCTCCACCTTGGCAATTTCCTCGGTGTCTTCCCTGACCTTCTTCAACAGGTCCATTCCCAAATTCATATGCGCCATCTCGCGGCCACGGAAGCGCAGGGTGATCTTGACCTTGTCTCCGTCCTCGAAAAAGCGCCTCACCGCCCGCATTTTCACATCATAGTCGTGCGTGTCGATGTTCGGACGCATCTTGATTTCTTTGACTTCGATGGTTTTTTGCTTTTTGCGCGCCTCTGCGGCCTTCTTCTGAGCGGCATATTTGTATTTGCCGAAATCGAGAATCTTGCAGATTGGCGGGCGGTTAGTCGGTGAAATTTCCACCAGATCTAAACCGGCCTCCAAGGCCATTTCCTGGGCTGCATCTAATGCAACGGTGCCGTGGTTGGTTCCCTCGGCATCAATCAGTTGGACTTCCGGAGCAGTAATTTCCTGGTTTGCGCGCGGGCCAGATTTTTGTGGCGCGGCGGCTCTATGTGGACGACGAATAGCGGTCTTCTCCTGGTTGTGGTGCCCGGTCCCGTCCTTCTGGCAGGGACCCAAGCTTCAAATGCATATGCCACATAGCATGTTCTGAAATGAAAAACACTATTGGTTTTGCGCCTTTGGTGACGGATTCTTGCCTGAATCGGCCAATAATTTCTCATAAATTGTCAGGGTCTTTTCGCACATCTGTTGCAGGGAAAAGTTCTTTTGACCGTGCAATCTGGCAATTTTGCCAATTTGTCGGCGCTGATCGGGCGACAATTGCAAGGCATGACGCAGGGCCTGTGCCAGTTCATCAGCATTTCCCGGTGTGACTTTCCATCCGGTAATCTGGTTTGCTTCAACGCCGGGTTCGGCAAGCACGGTTTCCTGAACCGCGCCGATATCGCTGACGATGACCGGTTTTTCAAGCGCCCCGGCTTCCACCGCCGCACGCCCGAACGCCTCTGCCTGGGTGGAGGCCACCACCACCAGTTCGGCCAGCGCCATTGCCGCTGCCGGGTCGTCACAATGGCCGGGCAACAATACGCTGTTTGCAACACCAAGTTCTGCAATCTTGTTTTGCAACCGCTGCAGATAGTCTGATCGTCCCTGTGCATCACCCGCCAGAATAAACCGCGCGTTGGGGAAATCATTGGCGATCTTGGCGGCGGCTTCGATGACTGTTTCATGGCCTTTCCATCCGGTCAGCCGCGCCAATTGTACAATCGCAACGTCACTCCCTTTCAGCGACCATTGATCTCGCAGTGCCGTCAGCCGGTCTTCGGTGACTGCATCAGGTTTGAAATGCTCAAAGTCGGTACCACGATGAATTACCTGAATGCGATCCTGCGCCCAGGGATTGCGTGTGGCGATCAGATCACCGGTCCAGCCAGAATTGGCAATCACCACATCGGCCCGTGCCATCACCGAATTGTACCAGGCCTTTAGTCGGGACCGTTGGTTATAGGAGCCGTGATAGGTGGTGACGAAGGGAATGCCAGTACGCCGCGCCGCCAGCAGGGCCGACCATGCCGGTGCCCGCGATCTTGCATGGATGATGTCAATATTTTCCCGCTTGATCAGGTCGGTCAACCGGGCCGCGTTGCGCCAGATCGTGAAAGGGTTCTTGCTGCTCAAAGGGAATTCGACATGCCGATTGCCTCGGGCAATCAACGGGTCAAGCATCCGCCCACCGGCGCTGGCGACGATTGATTCCCATCCGCGTGCAAGAATGGCGTCGCCGATATCCAACGCCGTGCGCTCCGCGCCACCGGTCTCCAGCGCCGGGATCACCTGGAGTATTTTTGGCTGTTGCATCATCTCTCTTGCCAAAGCAAAGTTTGACCACGATATGCTGCCAGCGATGGACCGCGTCAACCAAAACCGAAAGGCCGACCAGTGGAAACCAAAGCAACCCTGCCCCATAGCTGGAAAGATCAGACCGTCGACATCGCCCTGATGAAGGCCAGCCCAACAGGGGGTGATGAAAAGCCGGGTTTGATCTGGCTCGGCGGCTTTCGCTCGGACATGGAGGGTACAAAGGCGCTGGCCATGGTGGATGAGGCGGCGCGTCTCGGCTGCCCCAGTCTGCGCTTCGATTATTCCGGCCATGGGTCTTCCGGTGGCAAATTTGTAGACGGCACGATTTCGCGCTGGGTTGATGAAAGCTTTGCCGTGTTGATGGGCCAAACCCGGGGACCGCAAATTCTGGTCGGCTCGTCGATGGGAGCCTGGGTCGCCCTGCGTCTAGCGCAGGAGCTGAAGAAGCGCGGTGAACAGGATCGTCTGGCAGGCCTTTTGCTCGTGGCGCCCGCACCGGACTTTGCCACCCGCCTGATGGAGCCTGCCTTCAGCGATGCGCAAAGGCAGGAATTGCAGGAGCGCGGCTATATTGAGGAACCGAGTGCCTATTCCGATGAACCCAATATCATCACCCGCGACCTGATCGAAGACGGTCGCAACAATCAGGTTCTTACCGGCGATCTGGCCGTCGGCGTGTCGGTACGGATATTACAGGGCATGGAAGACCCTGACGTGCCCTATTCCCATGCGCTGCACCTGGTGGAATGTCTGGCCCATGACGATGTTCAGATGACCCTTATCAAGGACGGCGACCATCGCCTGTCACGGGACGAAGACATTGACCTGTTGCGACGGACCATCGGCCTGATGGTGGCAGGGCACTGAGCGGTAAACGGGTCTAGCCGTTGCCGATCAGAATGCCGGCTGCCAAGACCAGCGCCCCACCCAGCACGACCTGCAATGCGGCGCGGAAAAATGGGGTTTCCATATAGCGGTTCTGAATCCAGGCGATTGCCCAGAGCTCGACCACAACGATAAAGCCGGCAATGCCGGTTGCTGTCCAAAAGTCGCTGATCAGATAGGGCAGGGCGTGGCCCAGACCCCCAATCGTCGTCATGATGCCAGACGCCAGACCGCGCTTCATCGGCGATCCGCGGCCTGTCAGTTTCCCGTCATCCGACAAGGCTTCGGTAAAGCCCATGGAAATGCCGGCACCAATTGAGGCGGCGAGACCGATCAAAAAGGTATCCCAGGTATTCATGGTGGCGAATGCGGCGGCGAATACCGGGGCCAGGGTGGATACCGAGCCGTCCATCAGTCCGGCGAGGCCGGGCTGTACATATGTCAGCAGGAACCTGCGTCTTTCGGTCTCCGCTTCTTCATCAACCGCACCGGAATCAACGATGGCGTCAGTTAGTTTGCCGGCCAGCGACATGTGAGAGGTTTCGGCCTCCGCCAGATCGCCGAGCAATTTGCGGGTCGACACATTTTCGGTCTTCTGCGCCGCTTCAAGATAAAAACGGCGCGCCTGGTCTTCCATGGCCACGGCCTGCTTGCGCACATTGTCGACGCCGAGCGGTCGAACCAGCCAGTCCGGCTTGCGCTCGTAAAAGCCGCGCACATGTTCGCGGCGAATCAGCGGCACCGTGTCGCCAAAACGTTTCTGGTGCAGCTCCAATAAAAGCCGGCGATGCTCGTGCTCTTCGGCCGCCATTTCATCAAAAACACCCGCAGAGGCCGGAAATTCGTCCCGCAGACCATCGGCATAGGTCTGGTAGATGCGGGCATCTTCCTCTTCGCTGGAGATCGCCAGGGCCAGAATTTCCTGCTCTGACAGGCTGTCGAAACCCCGTTTTGAATTGGTGAAGAACGGGCGGGCGAAACGGGAGAGAAGCATTATAGGGTCCTGCCAGGATGAATTGTGGGCTCACCGACACGCAAATTCACGTGAATTACCTTGAAACAATAGGCTGCAATGGCCAATAACTCCACCATGAACAACATTCCATATTGGCCAAATTGGCGTTGGGCAAGGGGTTGGGCCAGGGGCCGGCCGGGATGTTGAAGAGGTTTGGGAGGAACCATTGAGTCAGCCGCGTTCCATGCTTGATCGCATTGCCGAACTCATTGCCGGCAAGGTCACCGCGCAATCCTCCGGCTATGAACCCTATACGCCGTCCGATCCGGAAAGCCTGCGCCGGGCGCTGGAACCCGGTGACGTCTTGCTTGTGGAAGGCAATCAGAAGGTTTCTGCGGCAATTAAATATCTCACCCAGTCAACCTGGTCCCATTCGGCCATGTATGTGGGCGAGATTCTGCCCGAAGACGAAGATGGCAAACTGCCCTGTCTGATTGAGGTCAATCTTGGCGAAGGCTGTGTTGCCCGGCCGCTTGAAAAATATGAAACCTATAATACACGAATATGTCGCCCGGTGGGCCTGACCAAGGCGGACCGCAAGGCCGTGGTCAATTTCATGGTCGACAGTCTCGGCAAGGCCTATGATACCCACAACATCATTGACCTGATGCGCTATCTGCTGCCAACGCCACCGGTGCCGGTTCGCTGGCGCCGCAAAATGCTGTCCTTCGGTTCCGGTGATCCGACCCGGGCCATTTGTTCCACCTTGATTGCCCAGGCCTATCAGTCGGTGCGCTATCCCATCCTGCCAGATATCGCCAGGTTGAAGGACTGCCTCGACGATGACTGCGAAACCTATGCAGTTGGCGAGATCCTGCACATTCGCCATCATTCGCTGTTTGCACCACGGGATTTTGATCTGTCGCCCTATTTCAAGATTATCAAGCCGACCATCGAATTTGGCTTTGACTACCTGAAGCTGGAACTGCGTGACCCGCCGGCGGGCGACCATCACCCGGATGAAACCGAGAGCTGACATTGTCGCATGGTCTTGCCGCCACTCTTTTCACTTGCGAAGAACAGCTTTGGTGATAAACAGCACCCATGACCACTCCGCTTACTCACATTCGCAACTTTTCCATCGTTGCCCATATCGACCACGGCAAGTCGACCGTCGCCGACCGGCTGATTCAGATGTGCGGCGGTCTGGCTGACCGTGAAATGTCTGAGCAGGTGCTCGACAATATGGAAATCGAAAAAGAGCGCGGAATCACCATCAAGGCCCAGACTGTGCGGCTGCCCTACAAAGCGCGCGACGGTGAAGATTATGTGCTCAACCTGATCGATACGCCCGGCCATGTGGACTTTGCCTATGAGGTTTCCCGGTCGCTGTCGGCCTGTGAAGGGTCGTTGCTGGTTGTTGATGCGTCGCAAGGGGTGGAAGCCCAGACTCTGGCCAATGTCTATCAGGCGATCGACAATGACCATGAGATCGTCACGGTGCTCAACAAGATCGACCTGCCCGCCGCAGAGCCGGAACGGGTAAAGGCGCAGATCGAGGAAGTAATCGGGCTGGACGCTTCTGATGCGATTGAGATTTCCGCCAAGACCGGCATGGGAATGGAAGATGTGCTGGAAGCGATTGTCACCCAATTGCCGGCGCCAAGCCATGGCGAGATCAGTGAACCGCTGAAAGCCCTGCTGGTTGATTCCTGGTATGACGCCTATCTGGGCGTCATCGTGCTGGTGCGGATCATTGATGGTGAGCTGAAAAAGGGTCAGACCATCCGGATGATGGGGACGGATGCCAAATATTCGGTCGACCGCGTCGGCGTTATCTCTCCCAAACTGACTGAAGTGGCCAGTCTGGGGCCGGGGGAAATCGGCTTTATTACCGCTTCAATCAAAGAGGTTGCCGATACCCGGGTTGGTGACACGATTACCGAAGACAAACGCCAGACCGCCGAAGCGCTGCCCGGTTTCAAACCGGCCCAGCCAGTGGTTTTTTGTGGTCTGTTTCCTGTTGATGCTGCTGATTTTGAAGACCTGCGATCAGCTGTTGGCAAGTTGCGCCTCAATGACGCAAGTTTCTCCTTCGAGATGGAATCGTCAGCTGCGCTGGGCTTTGGCTTCCGCTGCGGATTTCTTGGCCTGTTGCATCTGGAAATCATTCAGGAGCGGTTGGAGCGTGAATTCGATCTTGACCTGATCGCCACCGCACCAAGCGTCGTCTATACACTGAAATTGCGTGATGGCTCGGAAATGCAGCTGCACAATCCGGCGGACATGCCCGACGTGATGAAGATAGACGAGATTCATGAGCCGTGGATCAAGGCGACGATTTTGACCCCGGATGACTATCTGGGACCGATCCTCAAACTCTGTCAGGACCGGCGCGGCATTCAGACCAATCTGACCTATGTCGGCAGCCGTGCGATGTTGGAATATGAATTGCCACTCAACGAAGTGGTGTTCGATTTTTATGACAGATTGAAATCAATATCCCGTGGCTATGCTTCTTTTGACTATCAGCTGGCGGAATATCGCGCTGGTGATCTGGTCAAATTGTCCATGCTGGTCAATGGCGACCCGGTGGATGCCCTGTCGATGCTGGTGCACCGCAATGCAGCCACCAGCCGGGGCCGGGTGATGTGTGAGAAGCTGAAAGAGCTGATCCCCAAACACCTGTTCAAGATTCCAATTCAGGCAGCGATTGGCGGCAATGTCATCGCCCGGGAAACAATCTCTGCCATGCGCAAGGATGTGACGGCCAAATGTTATGGCGGCGATGCCAGCCGCAAACGCAAACTGCTGGACAAGCAAAAGGCCGGCAAGAAGAAAATGCGTCAGTTCGGCAAGGTGGAAATCCCGCAAACAGCGTTTATCGAAGCGCTCAAGATGGGCGACTGACCGTAACTCGCCGTTAGCTGCCCGCCGCTTGTCGCTCGCCGCTCCGGGTCGGTTTGATTGTTGGCGTCAGTTGCGTTCCGGACGCATGGTCGACAAAAACTGCTTGCGTTGCTTGATCACCATCGTCACCGGTGCAACCTCGTCGATTTCGACCCGC
Organism: Rhizobiaceae bacterium; assembly: GCA_039977975.1. Lineage (GTDB taxonomy): Bacteria > Pseudomonadota > Alphaproteobacteria > Rhizobiales > Rhizobiaceae > Pseudahrensia. The sequence goes on along the minus strand of JBDWCD010000012.1, from coordinate 16,949 downwards.
CGCTTGTAATTCAGCGAAGTGAACAGGGCCCAGAACCAGGCAAATGGCAGAAGCGGCAGTGCAAAGACCCGCAGGCTGTCGATCTGCCACAGCAGAATACCCAATGTGAATATCAGCAACTGCAACAGTCCACGGGTCGTCTCTCCGGCCACGAAACTTCCAAATCCCGGCAGAACAACATTCGATCCGATGACGAAATATTTTTTCTTCATGATATGCCCAAACCCAAGACGCCAAAACTTTAAAAGGCAACGAACGCGGGACCACCATTATCTGCCGGTGTCCTGCAACAATATACAAATTGTTCGCCCAAAATACTGCCAAACGGGCAAAGCTCAAGCCAAAAATTCAGGTTTGGTTTATCAAAAGTCCACAGCCTGGCGCATCCAGTCCTGCAATACGGCAACAGAGTGTTCTGAATTGACACCGCCATCGGGATCAACCACCAGCGGGCCCGGCCGGTAACCATTGGAGCGCAGACCCCGCTGCACCGACTCAACCAGATGGATGTCCTCTTCAACGGTGGTCTCGCGATCCTGCTGCGCGAGATCAAACACTGTCTCGCTTGGCTCACCATCGATGGAATACCATCCCCGCCAGACCACGACATGGTCTGCATCCACCGGGCGCCAGTGGTAGGTATTGAGAATATTGCCCGGATAGACCTGAAAGGAAAACATCGGCCACAGGAACCAGGAAGAATAATCGCCGGCATGTTGGTTGGCTTCCAGGTCAATCGGATAGGTCATGGCGTCAAGGTTCTGGCATTCGGTGGTGTGGCGCAGGCAATGGCCCTGGGGTTGAATGTCATAGGTTTCCGGCTTCACCACGCCGGTGGCAAAGGTCGGATGGTTGAGACGGCAGTGATAACATTCGGAATAGTTTTCGACGCTGACTTTCCAGTTGCAGTTCTCGGCAATCTCTACCCACTTGATGGGTTTAAGCCGCTGATGATGGGGCACAAAGGCGGAAACCTGCTGGCGGGCACCGGGAAACCACGCATCCATTGGCTGTGCGTCGGGATCGAGATTGACGAACAGAAATCCGCAGAATTCCTCAACCTGCACCGATGTCAGGCAGATGTCATTGCGATCAAATCCAGGGACTGCATTGATGTTGGGTCCGGAGCGCAAATTGCCGGACAGTTCATAGGTCCAGGCGTGGTAGGGACAGACGATCAGTCGCGCATTTCCCTCGCCCTGCAGCAATTCATGGGCCCGGTGCTGGCAGACATTGTAGTGAACCCGGATCTCGCCGTCCCGGTCGCGGATGCAGAACAGGCTCTGGCCGTTCAGCTCAAAGCAGAAATAGTCGCCCGCATTTTCCACCTGACTGACATGGCCGGCAAATTGCCACGTGCGGTTGAAAAGGCCCTGGCTTTCGATGCGGAAGACTTCCGCGTCGGTATAATAGCGCGCGTCGAGGGAGCGCAGCGGTTGAGCAGACGTCGTCATCCATATCCCTCCTCATAGATGCCCAATTCGTGGCGGCGCTTGTGGAAGCGGTCGACCCGTTGAACGATTTCCGGTGATGCAACCGCAATGACGAAACTCAACAGGGTTTCCAGCAATGCGATGGTGGAAACCGATGACGGGAAGAATTGCGGCGTGTCGGCGGCGACGACAAATCCATGGTCGGCGCCGGTAATGATCGGTGAGGCCGGACTGTCTGACAGGCCGATGATGGTTACGCCCTGATCCCGGGCAATTTTCATCGCCTCCAGCACTTCGCGGCGATAGGGTTTGCAGGTAATGGCGATCAGTACATCTCGTTTATCAGCCCAGGCCAAATCGTCAGTGGCCGTACTGCCAATGCGCGGAATGGCGTGAAACTGAACCATGCCGGTGGAGGCCAGATAGGTAAAATTCTGGGCGTTGGCCGAGTTGACGCCAACTCCCAGGGTAAAAGTCTGCCGCGATCCCCAGATGGCTTCAGCAGCTTTTTTCAGCTGACTTTCGTCGATCGATGCAAAGGTGGATTCGATATTGCCGATGGCCGAGCTGACCATTCTTGCATAGAGCTCGCCCATGTCGCCCTGCTGGCGAATCGCCTGCAGCCAACGGGCCCGATCGGGAAAGCTGGCGCCTCCCTGGCGAATGGCCTGGCGAAACGGTTCACGAAAATTCTCGTAGCCGTCAAATCCAGCTGAACGCGCCAGGCGTACCAGGGTATTGGGTTTCACGGCCGCCGCATCGGCCATCTCGCGGATCGACGATACGCCGATATCATTGGGGTTTTCAATGACATGGGAGGCGGCTTTGCGCATTTCCGGCGTCAGTTCGGAAAGCTGTCCTGCCAGGGTTTCCAGGATTGACTGACAGCCGTGTGAATCGGGTGATGGTACAGATGTATTATTCATAGTTGACTAGAGTACATACATACCATTAGCGTGGCAACCTGAATTTGAAACTGAGTGACGGTCATGTCGGAAATTGGTTCAAGCCTGCCCAGCCATGCGCGGGTGGTTATCGTCGGTGGTGGGGTCATGGGCTGCGGTCTTACCTATCACCTGGCCCATGAGGGCTGGACGGATATTGTTCTTCTGGAAAAGGCCGAGCTCACCTCCGGCTCGACCTGGCATGCGGCGGGGCAGATCACCCATTCCACTTCCAGCTTTGGCCTGGGCAAATGCGTTGATTACAATATCGGCCTTTATTCCGGAGCGCTGGAGCGCGAAACGGGCCAGAGCGTCACCTGGCACGGTTGCGGATCGTTTCGCCTGGCCTATACCGAAGACGAGATGGACTGGCTGCGTCACACGCTTTCCGTCGGGCGCTCACTTGGCTTCAATATCGACCTGGTGGGGCCGGACTTTATTGCCCGCAAGCATCCCTTCTACAATCTGAAAGGGGTGATTGGCGCCCTTTATACCCCCGATGACGGTCATGCCGATCCGTCCGGCGTGACCCAGGCGATGGCGATTGGTGCCCGGCAATTGGGAGCGAAAATCATCCGTCGCTGCCGCGCTACCAACATTACCCAGTTGCCGGGAGGCGAATGGAAGGTCGAAACCGAAAAGGGTGACATCACCTGCCAACACGTGGTCAACGCCGGTGGCACTTATGCCCGTCAGATGGGCGAATGGTCAGGGCTTCAACTGCCGATGACTTCCATGACCCACCACTATTTCGTTACCGAATCGGTGCCTGAATTCAAAGACCTGGATACCGAGCTCCCGGTGATCAGGGACGACAGATTGGTCTCCGGCTATATCCGAATGGAGCAAAAGTCCGGGCTGATTGGTATCTATGAAAAATCCAATCCCAACACGGTCTGGGAGGATCATTGCCCCTGGGAAGCGGAGAATGAGCTGTTCGACGCCGATTATGAGCGGGTGATGCCCTGGCTGGAAAATGCCTTGGAGCGGATGCCGATATTCGCTGAACTTGGCATCAAGCGGGAAGTTCATGGCGCCATATCCCACCCGCCGGATGGCAATCCGCTGATTGGACCGGCACCGGGGGTGCAGAATTACTGGTGCTGTTGCGGCACCCAGATCGGTATCGGTTGGGGTCCGGGTCTAACCCGCGAGCTTGCCCGCTGGATGGTCCATGGGGCGGCTGATATTTCCATGCGCGACTACGACCCCCGCCGCTTTGGCTCCTACGCCAGCAAGGACTGGCAGGTGATCAAGGCGAAGGAAGATTATTGCCTGCGCCACGAAATTCCCTTCCCCCATTTCAACCGTCTTGCCGGGCGGCCGGTCAAACCGGGCCCGCTTTACCAAAAGCTGAAGGACAAGGGTGCGGTCTACGAAGAAGTCTATGGCCACGAACGTCCGCGCTGGTTTGCCAAGCCGGGTATGGAACAGCGGGACCATTATTCGTTCCGCCGCAATCAGGTTCACGACATCGTCGCTGCGGAGGTAAAGGCAGTGCGCGAGTGGGTCGGCATCATCGATTTGACCGCCTTCACCAAGGTTGAAATCTCGGGCCCGGAGGCAGAAATATTCCTCGACAGGCTGATCCCCAACCGGCTTCCAAAGAAGCTCGGCGGCATTATTCTGACCCACCTGCTGGGACCCCGCGGCCGCATCGAAATCGAGGTGACGGTCGTTCGCCTGGAATCGGATCGTTTCTATCTGGTCTGCGCAGCATTTTTCGAGCAACGTCTGCTGGATCATCTCAACCAGCGGATGTCGGGTGAAAATGTTTCGGTCAATTGCCTGTCGGACGATTGGGCGGCGCTGGCCGTTAATGGCCCACATGCACGCGACGTGCTGCAACAATGCACCGACGCGCCGCTGGACAATGCGAGTTTTCCATGGCTTTCCGGGCGTCAAATCCACATTGCCGGGCACTTGGTCTGGGCATTTCGCCTCTCCTATGCCGGTGAACTGGGTTGGGAATTGCACATGCCCAACGCGGCCATGAATGATGTCTATGACGCGTTGTGGCAGGCAGGAGAGGCCCACGGCATTGCCGATTATGGTTCCTTTGCCATGAATGTTTTACGCATGGAGAAAATGTTCCAGGGGGCTGGAGAACTGACCAATGAGGTGACATTGCCGGAAGCCGGTGTCATGCGCTTTGTCAAAATGGACAAGGATTTTGTCGGCAGAGAACAGACAAAGGCCAGTCTCGATTCACCACTGCCCTGGGTCTGTGCCTATTTGCAAATCGAGCCCGATGGTGTCGTCGACGGCCATGGCGGGGAAGCGGTCCTGCATAATGGAAATGTCGTCGGGTCGACGGCATCGGTGGTCTATGGCCACAGCGTCGGAAAGATCTTGGCTTTCGCCTATATCAAACCGTCAGCTGCTCATCCAGGAACAAATCTTGAAGTTGTGGTTGCCGGTCAATCGCGCCAAGCTGTGGTTCTTGATCAACCCGCCTACGACCCGCACAACCAATTGCCCAGGACAGATGCATGACCCCTATTCCCACCACAATGCGCGCCTTCGTTTTGCACGGTCATGGCGATTTCGACGTCTTGAAGTTTCACGATGACTGGCCGACGCCGCAGGTCGGGCCAGGGCAAGTCCTGGTTCAAGTCAAGGCTTGCGGTCTCAACAATACGGATATCAATACAAGAACCGGCTGGTATTCAAAGTCGGTGACGTCCGGCACCACCGGCGGGGCTTATGATGGTGAGCAGGACGATGATGGCGGATGGGATGGCGGGATCCAGTTCCCGCGCATTCAGGGAGGCGATGCGGCCGGCGTCGTTGCGGCAGTCGGAGATGGGATAAATGAGTCTCTGATTGGTCGCCGGTGTCTCGTTGATACGGTCATTCGCGACTGGTCGGATCCGATGAACCTGGCCAAATGCGAATATCTGGGTTCCGCCTGTGATGGCGGGTTTGCCGACTACATGGTCGTTGACCACCAGAACGTAAATCCAATCGATACCGATTGGAGCGATGCGGAACTGGCGACCATTGCAATAGCCTATTCGACAGCGGAGAACCTGCTCAACCGATCCAACATAACTGCTAGCGATACGGTGTTGATCCCCGGTGCATCCGGTGGGGTTGGGTCGGCCCTGGTGCAATTGGCCAATCGGCGCGGTGCAACCACCATCGCCATGGCATCACCGGAAAAGCACGAACAGGTTGCCGCCTACAATCCAGGCGCCCTTTTGCCGCGCCAGCCGGACGATCTGAAGGCGGCGTTGCGGGATGCCGTCGGTGAAGAAAAGGTCAGCGCGGTGATTGACGTGGTCGGGGGTGGCCAGTTTCCTGCCCTGATTGATGCGATCAAACGTGGCGGGTCCTATGCCTGCTCAGGGGCCATCGCGGGGCCGATTGTCGATCTGGACCTGCGGACCATGTATCTCAACGATCTGACGTTCCATGGTTGCACAATTTTTGAACCAAAGGTGTTTCCGGATTTGGTGAGGTATATCGAAGCCGGCGAAATCAAACCGCTTCTGGCGGCCAGTTTCCCGCTGGAGCAATTGCATGATGCCCAACGGGCCTTCATCGCCAAGAAGCATACGGGCAACATCGTGGTGACAATGGACTAATGCCATGAAGATCTCGCGCATCGCGGTCTTCCAATTGGACCTGCCGCTGAATGAACCCTATTTCCTGTCGGGCGGGCGATTGAAATTTGAACGCCTGGATTCAACCTTCGTGCGCGTTGATACCGATAGCGGCTTGACCGGTTGGGGGGAAGCCTGTCCCTGGGGGCATACCTATCTTCCTGCTCACGGCCCTGGCGTAAGAGCCGGTCTGCAAACTCTTGCTCACTCACTGCTTGGCCATGACCCGACAGCACTGGATGCCATCAACCGGACGATGGATATTACCCTTCCGGGCCATCCCTATGCCAAATCCCCAGTCGACATCGCCTGTTGGGATATATTGGGCCAGCAGGCCGGCATTCCCCTGTGGAAACTTTTCGGGGCGGAAGATGCGGTGGCCGTTGACGTCAATTCCTCCATTTCAACCGGAACGCCGGAGCAGATGTTGGAGAAAATCGAACGTGCGGCGGAAAAAGGCTACAAGGTTCATTCCGCGAAGGTTGGCGGTGATGACATTGCTGCCGATATCGATCGTATCGATGCCATCTCGGCCGGTCTGCAGCCCGGACATAAGATCACCTTTGACGTCAACCGGGCCTGGACTCCAGGTGTTGCGGTGCAGGTTTTGAATTCAGTTTCGGCCAGGGACTGGATCGAACAACCCTGCGAGACCCTGGCCGAATGCGCCCATGTTGCAGCCCGGGTTGCCAATCCGATCATGCTGGACGAGTGCATGCATACATTTGGCGATCATTTACAGGCCTGGAAACTGGCGGCCTGCGAAGGGGTCAAGGTGAAGCCCAACAGGCTCGGCGGTCTGACCAAAGCGCGTCAGGTCCGGGACCTGGGCATTCAACTGGGTTGGCAGATGCATGTCGAAGATGTTGGCGGTTCGGTTCTGGCAGACACCGCGGCTTTGCACCTTGCCAGTTCAACCCCGCAGCAAAACCGTCTGGCATCGTGGTTGTGCCACTATCATCTGCGGGACGATCCGGCGCCGGGTCAGGGTGCCCGCAACCAGTCTGGAACGGCAACCCCACCTTTGTTGCCAGGTCTGGGTGTGGTGCCCGATATGGGCTTGTTGGGTGAGCCGGTTGCAGAATATGTTTAGCCGGAAGGCTGAGGCCCGATGAAAATCTGAAGGGAAGATGACATGACCACCCAAAGCGACTGGATCGAAAGAGCCAATGCGGTTCTGCCAGCTGGCGGATTCGGCAATTTTGACCCCGGGATCATCATCCGCGACGGCAAGGGTTCGAGAGTCTGGGACGAAGATGGCCGTGAATATATCGACTACCTGATCGGTTCCGGCCCGATGCTGATTGGCCACGGGCATCCTGAAGTTCTTGATGCTGTCCACCAGCAGGTCGACAAAGGCATGACGTTTTTTGCCAATAATGCGGCTGGTGTCGAACTGGCGGAGGCAATCTGCGACGCCGTCGCCTGTGCCGAACAGGTGCGCTATGTCTCCTCCGGCGGCGAAGCGGATATGTATGCCATCCGACTGGCGCGGGCGTATACGGGGCGCGATAAAATTCTGAAATTCGAAGGTGGCTATCACGGCATGTCAGCGGAAGCGCAGATGAGTCTGGCACCAACCAAACTGACCAATTTCCCCCTCGCCGTTCCCGACTCCGCAGGCATTCCGCAATCGGTGCGCGACGAAATGCTGATTGCCCCATTCAACGACATTGAATTCATCCGTTCCCTGCTTGCCGAGCAGGGCGATCAGATTGCCGGACTGATTGTCGAACCCCTGCAGCGTGTCGTGCCTCCGGCACCGGGTTTTCTGCAGGCTTTGCGCGAGGAATGCGATAAATACGGCATCGTGATGATTTTCGACGAAATCGTCACGGGCTTCCGTTTTGCCTATGGCGGCGCTCAGGAACTCTATGGCGTCACCCCCGATGTCTGCACTTTGGGCAAGATCATCGGTGGTGGTTTTGCATTGGCCGCGATTGCCGGATCGCGTGAGATCATGGCGCATTTTGACAAGAGCAAGGTGGGTGCTGAGGGGTTTCTGATGCAGTTGGGCACCCTGTCAGGAAATCCCGTTGCGGCGGTTGCCGGGTTGAAGACGATGGAGATTCTGCGCCGCCCCGGCGCTTACGAAAAACTGCGGGCCAATGGTCAGGCGATCATGGATATATTGGCGCAGGAATTGTCGAAGACTGGCCATGCCCACCAGATCGTTGGTGATCCCACCCTGTTTGACGTGGTGTTCACCGATAAACCGGTCACCGATTATCGGACCTGGTTGAACGGTGATGCTGATAAGAATGGCAGGTTTAATCAATTGTTGCGGGAACGGGGAATATTCAAGGCTCCCGGCAAACTCTATCCCTCACTGGCATTGACGGATGCCGACCTCAATCAGACCGCGAGAGCTATTGCCGAAGCCGCTGCTCTGCTCGGTGATTGAGTGCCTGATTTCTTCTGCTTGCAGAACCTGAGATAGCTGAATGGGTCATTTGCCAATTTGGCAGTTCCGCTCTATGAACGCGAAAAATTTTTGCCCGAACCGCCGCAGCGGTGGAGGCGACGGCGAAGAATGGGAAATGGACCATGATACTGAGTTGCGGTGAGGCTCTGATCGACATGCTGCCAAGGCAGATCGAAGGCGAGGGCAGCGGGTTTCTGCCGGTATCGGGTGGCGCCCTGTTCAATACGGCTATCGCCCTGGGAAGACTGGGTGAAGATTCCGGTTTCATCTGTTCCATCTCCACCGATATGTTCGGTGAGCAATTGATCGACGCCCTGCACCAGTCAAAGGTCAATACGGATCTGTGTGTGCGCTCCGATCTGCTCTCCACATTGGCGGTTGTGCGTTTGGTGGATGGCCATGCGCAATACACGTTCTTTGACGAAAACTCCGCCGGTCGAAACCTGCAGTTTGAGCAGGTGAAACCACTGCCTGATGAAGTGACCGCTCTTCAATTTGGCTGCATTAGCCTGATCCCGGAGCCCTGCGGCACGGCATTTGAGCAATTGATGGCAGCCAATCAGGACAAGGTACTTTGCCTTGATCCCAATATCCGCCCCACCTTGATCGAAGACTCAGAAAAGCATCGGGCAAGGATCAACCGCATGGCGGCGATGGCCGATGTTATCAAAGTGTCTGATGAAGATCTCGACTGGATCGCCAATGGCGAGTCCAGCGAAGCCATCATGTCGGCCTGGTTGGCCGGCAATACCAGCGTCGTGTTGATGACCAAGGGCGGCGACGGGGTTGATGCCCATACCCCGTCCGGAATTACCCATCAAAGTGCCAGCAAGGTTGAAGTGGTCGACACAATCGGCGCTGGCGATACATTCAACGCGGGATTTCTGGCCGGGCTGCGCCGCGAAGGCCTGTTGTCAAAATCGGCCCTGGCAGATGTGACTTCCGAGCAATTGTCACCGGTACTGGCCTTCGCCGCGAAAGTCGCCGCGCACACTGTTTCGCGGGCTGGCGCCAATCCGCCCTGGCAACACGAACTTTAGGCCTGACTTTGAATATTCAGGCGAAGGAAAGCTGCACTTTCATCGCCTGATTTCTGTCAGAAGCCAGGTCAAAGCCTGCCTGTGCCTCGTCCAGCGGCAAAGTGTGCGAAATAAGCGGCTTCACGTCGATGTGGCCCGACTGCATCAGCGCCACAGCGGTGGCAAACTCCTCGTGAAAACGAAACGAGCCACGCAGGTCGAGTTCTTTGGCCGTTATCTGCAACATCGGGACGGACATGTCGCCGCCCATTCCCAGTTGCATGACCACGCCTCTGGGCCGCGTGGCTGCAATGCCTGCGGCAAGTGCCTGTGGCGCACCGGAACATTCAAACAGCACATCAAAACTTCCCTTTCCTTGGGCATAGATGTCCAGTTCATCGGCATTGGTGCTCATATTGATCGCCTGATCGGCGCCGATCCGACCGGCATAGTCCAACGCATTGGGGGACAGGTCAGTGACAACAATCTGCGCCGCGCCGGCAGCACGGGCGACCAGGATGGCGAGGGCTCCGATGGGCCCGCAGCCGGTGATCAGCACTTTCTTGCCCAACAGGTCTCCGGCCCGCCGCGCTGCATGCAGGACCACAGAAAGCGGTTCTGCCATGGCGGCCTCGCCAGCGCTCAACCCATTGGCCACAACACATTGGCTCGCATCGGCAATCAGCACCTCACGAAAGGCACCCTGGATATGGGGAAACGGCATGGCTGAGCCGTAAAACCGCATGTTCTCACAATGGTTGTGGCGGCCTTCGCCGCAATAGGTGCAATAACCACAGGGGCGTGATGGTGAAACGGCAACCAGGTCACCGACATTCAGACCCCCTGCCTCGCCGCCGTCGCCGCCGCCGCCGAGTGCGGTAATATGGCCGGATACTTCATGACCCAGGATCATCGGTTCCTTCAGGTGGATCGGGCCAAAGCCGCCGTGATTGTAATAGTGCAGATCAGACCCGCAGATGCCGCCGGCTGACAGTTTGATTTCAACCTGGTCGGCGCCCGGAACCTCCACTTCGCAGGAATCAATACGAAGATCTTTTGCCTGGTGAATGGTAATGGCGCGCATGGTGGACTTCGCTTGGCTGGTGCAGAGGGTTCAGGCATGCAACCTAGCCCTTTCCGCCGTTGGTGCAAGATCGACAAGGAGGCAATGCAGGGCTAAGGGTGACATGACGCGGAGAGGACGAGTAACGAGGAATGGCATAGATGGGCGACCCGGCAGGTGCTGACGAGATTTCGCAGATAAGGCTGTATGTGGTGATGGGCGTCGCCGGTTGTGGCAAGACCACGATTGGCGAGGCCCTGGCCGAAGCGACCGGCGGTACATTTCTCGACGGCGACAGCTATCACCCTGCCGAAAACATCGAAAAAATGAGCCGCGGTGATCCGCTGACCGATGATGATCGCTGGCCCTGGCTGAAGATATTTGGCGCCGAAATTGCCGCCCGCGATGGGCTGGTGATTGGCGGCTGCTCTTCCCTGAAACGCAGCTACCGGGACCACATTACCAGCGCCGCCGGCGAGCCTGTCCTGTTTATCTATCTCGATGGTTCGCGCGAATTGATTGCCGATCGCATGGGCAAAAGAGAGGGCCATTTCATGCCAACCTCGCTGCTCGACAGCCAATTTGCAGCCCTTGAAGTGCCAGCCAGCGATGAATGTGCAATCAGCGTGAATATCGATGCGACGACTGCAGAGATTGTCGAGGATCTGTTGCGCAAGCTGGGCCGCTAGCCAGCGCCAGTTTTCACCTTGTTGAGGCTGGCCGAGCCTCTTATATGCTTCGGCAAGCCACAGTGCTTTTATAAAACCTGACTGAAGAGAGAACTACCTGTCATGACCGACACGGCCACCAAAGAAACCTTTTCCTTCCAGACCGAAGTCGGGCAATTGCTCGATATCGTTGCCGGTTCGCTTTATTCCAACCGCGAGATTTTTCTGCGCGAACTGGTCTCCAACGCCTCCGACGCCTGCGACAAGCTGCGCTACGAAAGCCTGACCAATGCCGATCTTCTCGACGGCAACAGCGAATTCCGCATTGCCATCGAAGTTTCCTCCAAGGCCAAGAGCCTGTCGATCTCTGACAATGGCATCGGCATGAATCACCAGGACCTGCTGGACACGCTGGGCACCATCGCCCGCTCCGGCACCAGCTCGTTCCTCGAAAGCCTCAAAAACAACAGCGGCGAGAGCGGCAAGGACGGCGAGGACGGCGACAAAGCCGATATCGGCCTCATCGGCCAGTTCGGTGTCGGCTTCTATTCCGCCTTCATGGTCGCACAGAAGGTCGACGTGCTGACCCGCAAGGCGGGCGAAAAGGAAGCCTGGCTCTGGTCGTCAGACGGCAAGGGCGAGTTCTCAATCGAACCCGCCGAGCGCGACACACGCGGTACCACCGTCACCCTGTATCTGAAAAAAGATGCCAAGGAATTCATGGAAGACGCCCGCATCCGCCACATCATCAAGACCTATTCCGACCATATCGGCTTCCCGGTCATGCTGGGCGAGGATGCGCTCAACGAGGCCTCCGCCCTGTGGACCCGCCCGGCCAGGGACATCAGCGCCGAGCAATATACCGAATTCTACCACCACACCGCCCACGCCTTCGACGAGCCCTGGCTGACCATGCACAACAAGGTGGAAGGCATGGTCAGCTATACCAACCTGCTCTACATCCCCTCCACCCCGCCCTTCGATCTCTACGAGCCGGAGCGCAAGAGCCACGTCAAACTCTACGTCAACCGGGTGTTCATCACCGAGGAAGCCAAGGGTCTGTTGCCGGCATGGCTGCGCTTCCTGCGCGGTGTGGTCGACAGCGAAGACCTGTCGCTGAATGTCTCGCGCGAAATGCTGCAGACCGATCCGAAACTGGCCAAGATCAGCACTGGCCTGACCAAGAAGGTCATCACCGAGCTGAAGAAAAAGGCCACCAAGGCACCGGAAGAATTCGCCTCTTTCTGGAAGAATTTCGGCGCCGTGGTGAAGGAAGGCCTGGTCGAAGACGCAACCTTGCGCGAAAAACTGCTGGAGATCTGCCGCTTCACCTCCACCCAGGGCGATGACCTGATCAGCCTCGCCGACTATGTTGGCCGCATGGCCGAAGGCCAGGAGGCGATCTTCTATATTGCCGGTGATGACGCCGCAAAAATCGCCCGCTCCCCCCATCTGGAAGGTTTTCGGGCCAAGGGCGTCGAAGTCCTGCTGCTCTCCGATCCGGTCGACGAATTCTGGCTGCAGCACATTCCCGAATTTGACGGCAAATCGTTCAAATCAATCACCCGCGGCGCCGCCGATCTCGATGCGATTAAGGGCGGCGATGAAAAGAGTGAAGATAAATCCGATGACAAGAAGGACGCGCCGGACGCCGCGGCCCTTGATGGTCTCATCGCCGCCATCAAGCTGGAGCTTGGTGAGATCGTCAAGGATGTGCGCCCCTCCAAACGCCTGACCGACAGCCCGGTCTGCCTGATTGCCGATGAGGGCGATATGGACGTTAATCTGGAACGCCTTTTACAGCGCCACGGCCAGTTGAATTCCGCCATGCCGCGCATTCTGGAAATCAATCCCGGCCACGCAATTATCAAGAAGCTGGCCGAACGGGCCAGTGGAGAGGCGGCGGCAGACGATGAATTGCTCAAGGATGCGTCCCACCTGTTGCTGGACCAGGCCCGCATTGCCGATGGCGAAGCGCCCGCCGACCCCGCCGAATTCAGCCGTCGCCTGACAGCGGTGATGCAAAGCGCTTTATGATTGCGCTCACGCTGTCGGGCTCCGGCACTGACGTGCCTGCACCCTGCGCTCCGCGGGGGCGGGCCTGACCGGCCCGGACGGCTCTTCGCCGTCTGACACATGACCTTCGTGCTTCCCTTACGGAGTTAGCCGTATTCATGTTGCGTCATAACCAATCCCTCGTTTCAGGGAGCCGCCAGGCGACCCGCGCAGCGCCCCCGCGGAGCGAAGGCCAGCCGCCGCAGCGCGGCTGGCCGACAGCGTGAGCGCAAACCCAACTCCCCACACGCCGCTCCCCTCACCGTATATCTCCATCGCCGCTTGCTCCGTCCCCCTCCTCTCCCTCCCATGGCAGTGGTGGTGGCGCCGCCGCCGCCGCCGCCGCGGGAAGTTCGTCCAGCGCTTCCATATACAAAAAGCCGTGTTCATCATGCCAGGAGCGGAATGCCTTTGGCGGCGAGGGCGGCGGCGAAGGCGAGGCCGCCCCTTTAGCTTCCACGACGGCCCGCACCAGCCGCGAAACCCCGCTTCCGGCCAGCGCCAGCAGCGCTGCGGGAAGAAACACCCAGAGAAATTTCAGCCAGTCCGGGTTGGACCGGTAGGTGGTCAGCAGATCGGCCCAGAAATTGTAATCGGTTTCCATGGTGGTTCTCCTCTTGTGGGTGTTTGTTTTGCGCTCACGCTGTCGGACGCTGCGCGTCCTGCGCTCCGCGGGGGCGGGCCTGACCGGCCCGGACGGCTCTTCGCCGTCTTGCACGGGCCCATCGGAGGTCGCCCTTCGCCTCGACAGGCAATCCCTCGCACGGCCCTCGCAAGGCCGCCCCACTCTCCCTTGTCATCCCCGCGCAGGCGGGGACCCATTCATCCACAAGAAGAAAGGAGAGGTCAGTGCAGGCGTTTGCCGCACCTTCCTCTCACCCAACCATTTTCTTCGCGCCTCGATTTGGGTCCCCGCCTGCGCGGGGATGACAACCGAGAGGGAGTGCAAACAAACCAAACAAATTTTTAATGAGGCCACCGGAGGAATCACACATGCGACGAGCGCGGCGATAAACCTCTGGTAGCCGGGGAGTTAAGAAACCGCCTAACGACAGCCGCTATGGCCTTTAGGTTTATCCCCGTGGAGGGAAGCACCCTGGACATACGCCAAAGCCTCCCCGACCCGAAGGTTGAGGAGGTATCATTACGGTCGATACCGACCGCGTTAGGAGAGGTTCTTACGCCCCAAAGCCAACGATTATCGCAGACTTATGGGGCGAGTGTAGCGGGGATGAGGGTGTGGGGGAAGTGGCAGGAATATGAGGAGCACAAACTCCAGTGAACGTTAGCACAATGGATATCCATTTTGAGGTATCGATGCCCCACGAAATTAGCCTGTCTCGCTGATCCTGATAATAGCTCTCTCCAAACTTGCGTTATGCTCGGAAGCACTCCGAAAGTCCCAAGAAGTTTCGACAAAGTCGCACAGAAAACTGTTGTAACCGGTACCTACCTTAGAGTTGCCTGTCGGCAAAATATTTGTCTTGGCTGACCGGTTTCCGTGTGTTCGCACGCAATTGATCAAGAATTCTTTTGGGTCGTCGATTTCGGCATTCAGTGGCAACCTCGCCGCAGAAACTCCCAAAAAGGCGCTGAAGTTATGCCTGTCTGCCAATAACCATCCCTCAACTTCTGTTACCGCTATATTGAAGATCAAGTTTTCTGGAAGAGGTTCAACTAGACCTGCGCCGTCTATCCAATTTCGTTTCAAACTTGGTGCACACTCTACTCTATCTAAGTCAGTTTGTAGATAGACGGGATGATGATTCGCAAGTTGGCAGTATGCCTTCAGTTTTGACTTAATTGGCCCATACCCGCCCTGATTAGGCTGTAATTCCGTCAAATCCGCATCGTTTACCAAGTCTCCCACCAGTCGGACCATGGCTGAACGACTCAGCGGATCTTCGACACAATAATATGCAATCATAAATCCAACCGCAGTTGCACGCTTTTGGGTATCTTTCTTGCCGTCGGCAACACAGCTTCCGCGGGAGATAGGCCCACGGACAAAGCAGCTCGTTCGGCCTCATTGACTTTCCTAGCGGTGGACCCATCGTCGGACGGTTCTATTACGACTATCCCATCAGCGTCGATTCCTGGATTGGAAAGCAGGGCATAGCTGTGTGTGGTAACAAATACTTGTCTGCCGAAATTGTCGTTTCGCTTTCGCCTAACTGAATCGATCAGGTGAGACAATCTGCTTACAATTTCCTCATTAAGTGAAAGTTCTGGCTCTTCCAACAACAGTGGTGCATCGCTCGTTTCCTGGAGCAGCCAGAAGAGAGCAATAAGTCGCAAGGTGCCATCAGAAAATTGGTCTTCTCGTTGCTTCGCCCCTCTAGGACGATGATGCTTAAATTTGATCTCCAAATGGGGGCGCCCAGTCACTTCATCCTTCAAAAATCGCAAATCTTCCATTTGCGGGACAATCGACTGTAAGGCCTTTTCGATTTTCTTCAGCCTCGCATTTCGAGTATGTTTTTGAGTTGCTGACACTCTCAGTAAAAACTCCTGTCCGAAAGGATCATCATCCAATATTCTGCCGCTGATATCGTCGCTAAATTTCAGCAATTGAGGAACAAGATGGTAGTAGGTGATCGATCCAAAAAAATCAGCCAAACGGCGAAATTTTTGGTTACTATTTATTTGTTCTAGGTGTGTTTGCTGTCTTTGCGCGTCGTCTATTCGGTCGTCTTGGTTAGGTCGAGTTAGCAAATTTTCTCGATCACCCGACATGTGAATCACATTAACTTCTTCTCTAGTAATGAAAGGACGTCGACCTTTGTCAAATCCCGTGCTGGGAATGTTAAAGCCAACGATGTAGTTCCAATGACTTTCACTTTCTGGGTCCCAGACATCGACATCGATAAGGACTTCAGTGTCTTTGCGTGCATGGAGGCATCTAATTTTGGAGATGCCGCCTCTACTTTCGACTGCCTCTTGAAGACCTCCTCCCTTTGACTTGGCTAAGTCTCGAAGAAACCTCAACACATCCAAAAAGTTGGACTTTCCTGATGCATTTGGACCTAGCAAATAAACGATACCTGCTACGTTTTCTACTTCCGCACTTCGGAAGTTTCTCCAGTTCTTAATTTCTATCCGAGTGACACGCACTTTGTTATTCCGACGGGAGTAATTTACCTAAGTCTATGTGCAGCGATGCAATCAAGCAATGCTGTTCGCCGTGCGCACCTTAATAGGATAGCTCGAGTTATAGATTAGAGAATTGGGCTGCTGAAACGGCAGTTCATTCCCCCTCGCCGCAAAAACTTATCCCCGCCCATCGCCGCCATAATACAATCCCCTCGCTTTCCCCGACCGGAGGTGTTCTCGAGGCGTCGTTGGCATGGAGAAAGCCGGTGCCCGGTGGTGCGGCTTAACGTGTGTCGTCTCGCCGCCGGGGGGCGTATGGTTGTACTGACCGTTCTCTCCCGGCCGCTCACAGTTGAGACAGCCGGGGATAAAGAGTTCCGCGCGTGTGAATGCGGTTCACGTAAAAGCGCACAAGCCTCTGTTAAGCCGCGTCAAACCGGCCTCTTGCAGTCGGAAGGTGAAGAGCAGGGAACCAGCCGGTTTGCATTTCCGTGCAGCATGTCCGGTGCATACGTCATAAGACGGAAAGCTCAAAAGGCGACCCGTCCAAGAGCTGAAATGGGTGCTTTCAGGCATCACATAAACGTAAACGGATCTGGTGCCTGGAAGCATCCTCTCCAATCGCCCTCCATACGACGAGA
>JBDWCD010000011.1:0-8006 GCA_039977975.1 Rhizobiaceae bacterium | reverse complement strand
TTCCCACCAATTCAGGATGTTTCCTGAATTGGCATCAGATAGTGCTCAGGTCGCAGCGCGACCTGAGTGGGTTTGCGACTGGCGGACGCCCAGAGCCAAACCGCGCTTGCCCGATGCGAGGGCATCGCGCTGCGCACGTTTCAGCACTGGATCATCTCGCCAGTCACAAACAGAATTGCGTCCATCTAATCCTGAAAGGGTCTAGACCGCTTCTGGATCAGACAATTTTCACGCTGGCCAATCCGTCTGCTTTCGTCACCGAACAGCAGATGCTCTTTAATGTCCGGGGTTGTTCATAGGGCCACGGACGACCGCGATGCAGGGTGCATCGCTCATCCCAGATCAGCACATCCCCCACCTGCCAGTCATGGGAATAGACATAGTCTGGTCGGGTGCAGAAATCGATTGCCTCTTCGATCAGTTGCTGGCCTTCTTGATGTCCCATGCCTTCGATGGAAAAGGCATGGGAAGCGATGAACAGGCCTTCATCGCCGGTCACCGGATTGGGCCAAATGGCCCGCCACGGGCGGTCCGGCCAGCGCGTCATTTCGCTTTGAGCTGCAAGCTCATCGGAGATTTTTGACCGCGAATGGGACAGGCGATGCCAGATAATGGCGTCCTGCAGTTTCAACTTCATCGATTGCGGCATCTCTGCCCAGGCCGCACGGGTCGAGGCCAGTTCGGTCTGGCCGCCACTGGTTGGCACCACCTTGGCCGTCAAAATGTTGACCAGAGCCGGGACCGGTAAAAAAGTGCTGTCGGTATGCCACAACATATTGCCCTGCAGATTGAGCACGTGCAGGCTTTCCGGATCGGCAACCTCATTTTCAGCCACGACGTTGGAGACAGCCGGAACTTCAAATTCCACATCCCTGCCAGCCGCCATGGCGTCGCGGTTTTCAAGTGGACCAAAAAGCTTGGCCAGCGCCATGTGATGTTCGTCGTCCAGCGACTGGTTACGAAACAACAGCGCTGAATTTTCTTCGAACGCCTGGCGGATTTGCGGATAAAGATGCGTCAGTGTGACGTCACGCAGGTCAACGTCATCAACGATGCAGCCAAATTTTGGATGAAGCGGTGAGGCCTTCATTCCGCTGGGAACAATCAGGAGCGTTCGTCAACCAGCTTGTCCAGCCAGTCGGGGTCCATCTCGGGAACCGATGACAGCAACAGCTGGGTATAATCTGGGAATGGCGGTGCCAGAATTTTGCTCTTCAGCCCCTGTTCAACAACCTGGCCCTGGAACATCACGACGATCTCGTCGGATATAGCCGTCACCACCGCAATGTCGTGGGTGATGAACAGGTAAGTGATGTTCAATTCCTTCTGCAGCCGCAGCAGCAGCTTCAAAATGCCTTCCTGGACAATCTGGTCGAGTGCCGAGGTAACCTCGTCACAAATGATGACTTCCGGATCGGCAGCCAGCGCCCGGGCAATACAGATGCGCTGTTTTTGCCCACCGGACAATTCGCCCGGCAACCGGTCCATGAAACTGTCGTCCAGCTCGATCATTTTCAGCAATTCGGCGATTTTTTGATCGCGCTGCCGGCCGCGCAGATCGTGATAGAATTCCAGCGGTCGGCCAATGATCTCGGCAACGGTCTGCTTTGGATTCATCGCCGTGTCGGCCATCTGATAAATCATCTGAATGCGCCGCAATTGGTCCTTGTTGCGATCCTTCAGTGCGGCGGGCAGGGGTTCACCGTTAAATTCGATAGAGCCGCTCATAGGTGGCAGCAATCCGGTGATCACCCTTGCGGTGGTCGATTTACCCGACCCGGATTCACCGACAACAGAGACGGTGCGGCCCCGTGGGATGTCTATGGAAACATCGTGCAATACTTTCACCGTATTGCCGTAGGCCGCATCGACATTCTTGATCGACAGGGCGATATCGTCCGACGGGCTTTCTTCCTTCTGCAAGGCACGCACCGACCACAGAGACTTGGTATAGTCTTCCTTCGGCTCGCTCAGCATCTGCCGGGTCTCAGCCTCTTCCACTTCATCGCCATAGCGCAGCACTTTGATGAAATCGGCCATCTGTGCGACTACCGCCAGGTCGTGGGTGATATAGATCGCGGCTGTGTTGAATTTCTCAACAATGTCGCGCATGGCGACCAGCACTTCCACCTGGGTTGTCACGTCAAGCGCCGTGGTGGGCTCGTCAAAAATGATCAGATCGGGCCGCGGCGACATGGCCATCGCGGTCATGATGCGCTGCAGCTGGCCACCAGACACCTGGTGGGGATAGCGAGTGCCGATATTTTCAGGATCTGGCAATTGCAGCGCGCCATACAGGTCCACCGCATCGGCCTTGGCATCTGAATCATTGCTGATGTCGTGGTCAACAGTGGCTTCAACTGTCTGGTCGATCAAACGATGTGCCGGGTTGAATGAGGCCGCCGCCGATTGTGCCACATAGGCAATGCGCGAGCCCCAAAGCTTTCGCTTTTCGGTTTCTGACAGAGCCATCAGATCAATGCCGTCGAAAATGATCGAGCCGGATTTGATCCTGCAACCGGGTTGGGCATAGCCCATCGCCGCCTTGCCCAGCGTCGATTTGCCAGCTCCGGATTCGCCAATCAGGCCCATCACTTCGCCGCGGCGCAGGGTCAGGTCCACGCCTTTGACAATGTCGTGCCAGCGCTCGTCGCTGAATCCGTCGATCTCGACATTCTTCATTTCGACGAGGATATCGCCCTTTTCGCCGCGTTTGCCGGAATCAGTGGTCATCGCGCAATCCACTTGTTTTATGCAGGAACCAGTCGACGACGAAGTTGACCGCCACTGTCAGCAGCGCAACCGCGCCAGCAGGCAACAGGGACGGCAATGCCAGCGTCCAGTCATAGGCCACGAACTGGATGAAACGAGAACCGTCGCGCACCATCGAGCCCCAGTCGGCCGTTGGTGGCTGAATGCCGAGACCCAGGAATGACAGGGAGGCAATGGTCAGGAAGACGAAGGAAAAGCGCAGGCCGAATTCGGCCACTAGCGGCGGCATGATATTCGGCAGGATTTCCTTGCGCATCACCCAGCCGATGCCTTCGCCGCGCAATCTTGCAGCTTCAACATAGTCCATGACCACCACATTGGCGGCCACCGAGCGGGTCAGGCGGAACACCCGGGTTGAGTCAAGTATTGCGATGATCATCACCAGAGACGGAATGGAGGAGCCGAAAATGCTCAGCAGCATCAGGGCAAAGATGAGGCTTGGGATCGACATCAGCACGTCAACACCGCGGCTGAGTATCTGATCCAGCCAGGAACGGTTGATCGCTGCCACCAGTCCCAATGTTCCGCCAATCAGGAATGACAGCAATGTTGTCACCAGGGCGATACCGATGGTGTTTCGCGCCCCGTAAATCAGCCGGGTCAGCACGTCGCGACCAATCTGGTCGGTGCCGAAGAAGTGGGCAGGATCACCACCGAACACGGTCCAGGGCTCGTCGGCCTTGGCGAAGACTTCGGCTTCTCCATAGGGGGCAAGGAAAGGGCCGAATATCGCCACAAAGGCATAAAAGGCGATAACGATCATGCCGAACCAGGCGGAGATAGGCGCTTTTTTCAAAGCGATCCAAACGCGTTGACCATAGGAACGACGCAGTCGAACCTGGCCAACTTCACCGGCAGCTGAATATGTTTGTGGTTCTTCGCTCATCTTGGGTGCAGCAACCTTGGATTTGTCACGATGCCAACAACATCAGCGATCAGGTTCAACAGAATATAGGTGGCGGCAAATATCAGCGCACAGGCCTGGGCAACCGGGATATCGCGAGAGCTGACGGAATCAACCATCAGCTGGCCAATGCCGGGATAGACGAAGACAACTTCAACCACGACAACCCCGACCACCAGATAGGCCAGGTTGAAGGCGATGACCGTGGCAATCGGGGCCCAGGCATTGGGCAGAGCGTGTTTGATGATGACTTTCGCCCGTGAGGCCCCTTTCAACTGGGCCATTTCAATATAGGGGCTGGCCAGCAGATTGATCAGCGCCGCGCGGGTCATCCGCATCATATGAGCGACAATCACCAGGGTCATGGTCAGCGACGGCAAGGCAATCTTAAGTATCCGGTCGCCCAGCGACATGTCTGGTGTCACGTTGGAGAGGGTTGGAAAGATGCCGGCCAGCACGACAATCAGCAGATAGGCCAGGAAAAATTCCGGGAAAGAAATGGTTGTCAGGGTAACCGCATTGACCGAACGGTCATAAATGGAATTGCGCTTCAATGCAGCTGTAATGCCGAGGAACAGCGACAGAGGAACCGCGATCAGCGCGGTGAAACCAGCCAGGAACAATGTGTTGGACAGGCGTGGTGCAACCAGTTCCCAGACGCTGCGCGATGCATCGTCACCCGATGAGGCGCGCCCGGAAAAAGATGTGCCTAGGTCGCCCTGCAGGACAGCAGCAATCCAATCGATATAGCGCAGCCAGGCTGGCTTATCGAGACCCAGTTCGCGGCGGAAAGCCTCAACGGTTTCCGGCAGGGCCGCCTGTCCCAGAACCTGCTGACCAAAGTCACCCGGCAGCAATGCTATTGATGAGAAGATAATGATTGAGACGATAAAGAGCGTCAGCAGACCCAATCCCAAACGCTGCAAAACTGTATATAAGACTGGATGCAAAAAGAGCCTCCCAACTCTCGCCTTCCTGAGGGCATTTACGCCCCTCCCTTGAAACGAAGCTAAACAAAGCAGGCGTCAGCTGTAAACAGGCAATCAAAACAAAAGTTGATGCAGCACCATCATTTTTTTCAAATCTGGACTCACCACTTAATTGCAATTGAGGCGTCTGTGTGGTTCGTTTGTAGTCAGGAAACCAGCTCAAATCTGGTCAATCCAACTAAAACTACAATGGGAGATACTGAATGCGTGACATGAAAACGGAATTCCTGCGCGAGCAAAGTGAAAAGCTTGCAAGCGGCGGAATAAGCCGCCGTCAATTTATCACATCAATGCTGGCCGCTGGTGTTGTGTTGCCGACGGCGATGACCATGGCCGGAGACGCGCTGGCCGCGACACCCAACAAGGGTGGCCTGCTGCGCCACGCGACAGGATATGGTGGAACCACAGACTCCATCGATCCGTCGACATCCAATAACGGCATGACACAGGCCGTGATCTATACCCGCGGTAACCATCTCACCGAGGTTGGCCAGGACGGCAAATTGCGTCCCGAGCTGGCTGAGAGCTATGAAGCAGGAGATGGTGCCAAGAGCTGGATCTTCAACCTGCGCAAGGACGTGACTTTCCACAACGGCAAAACCATGACCGCCGATGATGTGATTGCAACCTTCAATATTCACCGGGGCGAAGATACCAAGTCGGCCGCCAAGGCGCTTGTGTCAGCGGTTGAGAACATTCGCAAGGATGGCGACAACCGGGTGATTTTTGAACTGAAAGAAGGCAATGCTGACTTCCCTTATATCGTCAGTGCCTATCACTTCATGATCATGGCTTCCGACGGCAACGGCAATGTTGACGTCAATGCCCTGGACAATTCCACCGGTGGCTATCTTGCAAAGAACTTTGAAGCCGGTGTGCGGGCGGAATTCACCCGTAATCCAAACTACTGGAAGGCCGACCACGCTCATTTCGACGCTGTCAACATCCTGTCGGTTGTTGACCCGACAGCCCGCCAGAGCGCGCTGTTGAACGGTGACGTTGATGTGGCCGATGCCATCGATCCAAAAACCGTTGCCCTGCTGGGTCGGGTGCCGATCGTGGATATTCTGGAAACCACCGGAACGCAGCACTACACCTTCCCAATGCGTCTGGATGTTGAGCCTTTCGGCAATGCCGATCTGCGCATGGCGCTGAAACTGGCGATCAACCGTCAGGAACTTGTCGACAAGATCCTGCTGGGTCACGGTGTGGCCGGCAACGACATTCCGGTGAATCCGTCAATGCCGTTCTTCAATGATCAAATCGCCCAACGCGAGTTCGATCCTGAAAAGGCTGCCGAGCTCTACAAGAAGTCCGGTCATTCCGGTCCGATTAAACTGTCAGTTGCTGATGCAGCATTTGCTGGTGCGGTTGACGCCGGTCAGCTCATCGCGGCTTCTGCCAAACAGGCTGGTATTGAAATCGAACTGGTGCGTGAGCCGAACGATGGTTACTGGTCGAACGTGTGGAACAAAAAAGGCTGGTGTGCCTGTTACTGGGGTGGTCGTCCAACCCAGGACTGGATGTATTCAGCGGCCTACACCAAGGACAATAACTGGAACGACACTGCATGGCGCGATACGCCAGCGGCGACCCGTTTCAACGAAGTTATCGTCCAGGCCCGTGCCGAGACCAATGAGACCGAGCGTCAGAACCAGTACTTCGAAGCGCAGCAGCTGCTGCACGACGATGGTGGTGCGATCGTCGCCATGTGGGCCAACTACATTCTGGCTCACAACAAGAAGCTCACCCACGGTCCCGATGTTGCTGCCAACTGGCAGAACGACGGCAACAAGATGTCAGAGCGCTGGTGGTTCGCATAAGCGAAACAATTTCGTTACTGAAAAGATCACGGCGGCTGGGAAACCAGCCGCCGTTTTTTATCGATTGCGCGGCATTGGCCGTTCCATGAGCCTTTCACGGTCAAATGGACACAATTCTGTTTGTGACTGGCGAGATGATCCAGAGTTGAAACGTGCGCAGCGCGATGCCCTCGCATCGGGCAAGCGCGGTTCGGCTCTGGGCGTCCGCCAGTCGCAAATCCTTCGGGAAGGGCGCTTTTGCGCCAATCTCGGCGCAAAGGCCCTTGGACGTATGCCCGATACGACCGGCGATCCTCTACTTGATCTTGTCACAAATGCGCTCCTTCAGAATGGGTCCATTTGACAGTGAAAGGCTCAGGGCCAGACGTTTTTTCAACACTGCTTCGCGCCAGATAACAAACAGGCCGGCGCCGAGGATCATCGAGATGCCCGTCCAGGCCCAGGTGTCCGGCCATTCGCTGAATATGATGACCCCCCAGAAGATCGCCAGAACAAGGGCGAGATATTCAAACGGCGCAATCAGTGCCGCCTCGCAGGTGCGATAGGCCTGAGTGATGAAGTAGCCGCCGGTACCACTGGCCATGCCAATACCGGCCATGATCCAGATATCGCGGGTCGGCGGCATGACCCAGGGGCGGGTCAGAAAATCAATCGACGGATGAATGCTGGTGGCATAGGTACCGTCGCCGGCCACGAGGCCGACGCAGGAACTGACCAGCAAAAATGTCAAATGGGTATACAGCGCCATGGTAGAGGCTTTTTCCAGCCGGCCAATCTTGCGGGTCAACATGTGCAATGTTGCATAGGCGACCGCCGCAAGGGCGGGCAACAGGGCCGCCAGTTGGAAGGCTTCGGTGCCGGGCCGGATGATTACCAGCGCACCGACAAGCCCGGCAATGACAGCAATCCAGCGGCGCAGGCCGACGCGCTCGGCAAGAAAAATCACTGAAAAAGCCGTGATCACCAGCGGCGAGATAAAGAAGATCGCCGTCGCTTCCGACAGGGGCAGGGCGGCGAGGCCCATGAAGAATACCATATTGGCGCAGACCACCGAGAGACCGCGGAACAGATGCATCTTCAGGTGCCTGGTTTTGACCAGTTGAAAGCCACCCTCGAGCGGAATGATGACTCCAAGCGTCAGCGCCAGGGCGACCAATGTACGGAAAAACACGATCTGGTGCAGTGGATAGTCGCCTGACAGAAACTTGATGCCGACATCATTCAACGTGAAAGCAGTGGAGGCCACCATTGCGCAAGCGATGCCAATGGTTGCCACAGATCGGATTTGGGTCATCTAGAGCCTTTCGCGATCAAATGGAAACAATTCTGTTTGTGACTGGCGAGATGATCCAGAGTTGAAACGTGCGCAGCGCGATGCCCTCGCATCGGGCAAGCGCGGTTCGGTTCTGGGCGTCCGCCAGCCGCAAACCCACTCAGGTCGCGCTGCGACCTGTGCACTATCTGATGCCAATTCAGGAAACATCCTGAATTGGTGGGAAGGGCGCTTTTGCGCCAATC
>JBDWCD010000010.1:0-214111 GCA_039977975.1 Rhizobiaceae bacterium | reverse complement strand
AAAGACCACACTCATCACTGGGCAACATCACGCCCAACGAATTCGCCATGAAAATGGCATTGCAAAAACAGGCTGCATAAGGCCAAAAACAAACCGACGAATTCAACAAATGAGTGGAGGAGAGTTGGGTCTCAGGTCACGACCTTGGGCTACCTCTACAATATGAGCGAAGCATGGAGCATTTTGCTGCGGATCGATAGAAACATTATTTCACAAAATTGGAGTCACCAGCGAGTCCCGAACAAAAAACTGAATACAATGCACCCCGCAGGAGCTGAGGATTATGCCGCTATTTATTGAAATATTGTGGTTAATTGGTGCCCCCTGCCGGACTTGAACCGGCACGGTCTTTCGACCTACAGATTTTAAGTCTGCTGCGTATACCAATTTCGCCAAGGGGGCGTTGCGCTTAGCTAACATCGAATTGGTGCAGGGAACAGCCACTTAATCGTTTTGTTGAAAGAAGATTTTACATGCCTGAGGAAAATATTGTCACCGCGGCAATGCTGGTGATCGGTGACGAAATTCTGTCCGGAAGAACCAAGGACAAAAATATTGGCTTTGTCGCCGATTATCTGACCGGCATGGGGATCGATCTGAGCGAAGTGCGCATTGTGTCTGATGACAAGCAGGCAATAGTCGAAGCCGTCAACGCCCTGCGCAGCCGTTATACCTATGTGTTCACCACTGGCGGCATCGGTCCCACCCATGACGACATTACCGCTGAATCAATCTCGCAAGCCTTTGGCGTGCCTTGCGAACCTCATCCAAGAGCAATGCGCGAAATGGCCGACTATTATGCGGCCCGCGATATGGAGTTCACCGAAGCCCGCCAGCGCATGGCGCGGACGCCACGGGGAGCGGAACTTATCGACAACCCGATTTCCAAAGCACCGGGGATTCGCATCGAAAATGTGCACATCATGGCCGGTGTGCCCAAAATCATGCAGGCGATGATGGATGCCATAGCGCCAACCCTGAAAGGCGGCAAAAAAATGCTCTCCCAAGCGGTGGATTGCCCCTTTGGAGAGGGAACCATTGGTGGGCCGCTGGCCGAGATTCAGAATCAACATCCCCAAACAATGATTGGATCCTATCCAAAATATGAAGAAGGTAATTATACCACCCAAATAGTTGTCCGGGGCCGTGATGAGGCAGCGGTTGCCGCCGCAATCGCAGCTGTGGAAAAAATGCTTACCGATATTAGACCATAGTATTAGTTGGATTCGTGTTTTAAATTACCGACCTGTATTGATTTATTTTTTTACTATTATTTCCGCTGGCGGAGTATTATTCTCTTTAAAAATATCGAAAAAATATTCAATTATTCGAAAAAGTGGAAAAAATCGCATTGAAAAACTCACAAATATGTTATCAAGTGTCGATTGACGGGAACGTAAAAGACACTTGGAGAGGCTGATGCGGCGTCCACATCGAGTTGGTGATGCAATCGAGCGATTGGATAATGGCCTGAGCGTGGGGCATTATGCTGGATACACGCTTTATTCTGCTTATCAGCCGATATTTCGCTACATAGACGGTGAAATACTGGATCTGTCTGGCCTGGAAGGTCTGATTCGTCCATTTGTAGATGATGTCAGTATTACGCCCAGTCTCTTATTTGGTCAGACTGCGCCGGAAGATGCGTTGTTTATCGAATGCATGTGCCACGCGCTTCATATTCGCAATTACTTGTCGGCAGCGCCCAATAACTGCGATCTTTTCATCAATATAAATCCGGCTATCTATAACGAATCTGCAGAAATGGAGCGTGAGTTTCTGTTTTTGTTGAACCAACTGGCAATCAACGGGCTGGACAGGAGCCGCATCGTATTCGAATTGCTGGAGACGGTTCCAACCGACAATCGCATTTTGCGGTGGCTGCGAGATTTCGCCACCGAACATCAGGTGCGGTTTGCGTTGGACGATTTTGGACGGGGCGAATCCAATATCCCCCGCTACGAGTCTTTGATGCCCGATCTCGTTAAAATCGACGGTCTACTATTTGCCAGGGCAATGGAGCGGGCCTCGAAAATGGACTTGCTGGAGTCGATCATCGCGCGGGTTCATGACGATGGTGGGCGCATTGTGATCGAGGGCATTGAAACATCCGAAATGCTGGTTCTGGCACGGGAGCTGGGCGCTGATATGTTCCAGGGCTATCATCTCGACACGCCCCATGTTCCGCCGCATCAATTTTTTGAAACAACCCGTCCTCATATCAGCCACGCAATACACTGATACCGCGCATTGCCGCAATTGCCGCTGGGTTTGAGCGAACGTCAATGCGCGCAGCCAATGGCTGTGGCAAAGGGCAGACGCAATACACCGCCTGTGTGCGACTGACATTCCAGCCTTGCTCCCCGCGTTGTGCTGGGTTATCGCCAGACAACCGCGTTAAAAAAGAGGCCCGATCATGTCTGCACCAGCCAAGGCGTTCCCCGTTTCCTGGGACCAGTTTCACCGAGATTGCAAGGCATTGGCCTGGCGCCTGATGGGTCCGGGCAAGGACCAGAAACAGTGGTCGGCCATTGTTGCCATTACCCGGGGCGGGCTGGTGCCTGCAGCGATCATTGCCCGCGAACTGGGCATTCGTACCATCGAGACAGTCTGCATCGCCTCCTATCATGAGTATAAGGACCAGGGGGAGCTTGATGTAATCAAGGGCATCCATCTGGAAGCAGTGAAAGAAGACGGCGGCAAGGGCGTGCTGGTGATCGACGATCTCACCGATACCGGTGCGACGGCAAAAAAGGTGCGCGAAATGCTGCCCAATGCCCATATTGCCACCGTCTATGCCAAACCAACCGGGGTTCCCATGGCAGATACATTCGTCACCGAAGTGAGCCAGGATACCTGGATCTATTTTCCCTGGGATATGGAAATGTCCTATGTGGAACCGATTTCCGGACTTGGTGATGGCTAAATTTGAGCGACGGTTAAACTTGGGAGAATACACATGGCACTAAATCGATTTCATACTGGTGAGCGGATGAGCCAGGCCGTGGTCCACGGCGACACGGTCTATCTGGCCGGCCAGGTGGCGCAATCAGCGCCCGGCGGGTCTGTCACCGCCCAGACCAAAGCCATTCTGGAACAGATCGACGGCCTGTTGGCCGAAGCCGGCAGCGATAAGTCGAAGGCGTTGAGTGCTACGATCTGGCTGTGCAGCATGGATGATTTTGCCGAAATGAACGCAGTCTGGGACGCCTGGGTCTCTCCGGGCAACGCTCCCTGCCGGGCCTGTGTGGAATCCCCTCGCCTGGCTTCGGCTGATTTCACCGTCGAGATTGGCTTGATTGCGGCGCGATGATCGACCATGGCGTCGTTTGACCTGATCGAAAACCTGCCATTCACCACCGAGGCGACCATCGGCTCGGTGGCCCGCATTGGTCTGGTCGTCTTGTCGTCTGATTACACGGTGGAGAATGAATTTCGTCAGGTCTTCACCCGGCCCGGCATGGATGTTTTCCATTCCCGCATCGAAAATGCCCCCAATATCACGCCGGATACCCTAGCTGCCATGGGGCCGTTGATCACCGAGACCGCCAGCCGTCTGCTGCCGGGCGACACGCTTGATGTGCTGGCCTATGGCTGCACCTCGGCGTCGATGGTACTCGGGCCCGATCAGGTCAATCAACTGCTGCTCGCCGCCAAGCCTGAGGCCAGGGTTACCAATCCTGTTTCTGCCGCCTTTGCAGCCTTTGATGCCCTTGGTGCCAAACGCCTGGCCGTGCTCACCCCCTATCGAAGCGACGTCAACGCCATTGTCGCCAAGGGTCTGGAGGCCGGCGGTTATGAAGTGGTGGTGTTTGGTTCGTTCAACGAGGAAATGGACCCGGTGGTTGCATCCATCGATGACAAATCGCTGAAAGCCGCCATTGGGACCATTACTGAAGGGCGCGATGTCGATGCGGTTTTCGTTTCATGCACATCGGTGCGCCTGATGCATGTGGTAGCCGAGATTGAGGCCGAAACCGGCCTGCCAGTCACCTCAAGCAATCACGCCATGGCCTGGCATTGCTTGCGACTTGCGGGCGACGACCGGGCTCTGCCGGAAATGGGACGGCTGTTTCAATTGCCCCTCAGCGGCGGCGGCGGCGGCGGCGATGCCTGAAGCACCATGACCATCATTCGTGGTGCGAAATCCCGCTACAAGACAATCGCTATTAACGTCCCAGATTAGACCAAACGTCCCTGCTCTTTTGCAGCTGCAATGAAGCTTGCAAACAGGGGATGCGGCTCAAACGGCCGGGATTTGAGCTCCGGGTGATATTGAACGCCGATAAACCACGGATGAACATCGCGGGGATATTCGATCGTCTCCGGCAACAAGCCATCCGGGCTCATGCCCGAAAACACCAGACCGGCTTCTTCTAATGCTGGTTTGTAGTCAATGTTCACCTCGTAGCGATGCCGGTGGCGCTCACTGACGTCAGTGCTGCCGTATATTTCCGCAATATGGCTATCGGCATTGAGCGGGTGCGGATAGGCGCCAAGACGCATGGTACCACCCATATCACCGGCTGCTTCGCGTTTCTCCAACTGGTTGCCCTTCAGCCATTCGGTCATCAGGCCAACCACATGGTTTTTTGAGTTCGCTTTCTCATCCAGCTCACTGGATGTGGCATCTTCAATGCCAGCCAAGTTACGCGCAGCATCCAGCACCGCCATCTGCATGCCGTAGCAGATGCCGAAATAGGGAATCTTGTGCTCGCGTGCATAGGCGGCGGCCTTGATCTTGCCTTCTGCGCCCCGTTCGCCAAAGCCACCGGGCACCAAAATGCCGTCCACGCCGGCCAGTTCATCGGAGGGGTCGGAGGATTCAAATACTTCGCTTTCCACCCAGTGAAGATTGACCTTCACCCCATTGGCAATACCGCCATGGACCAGCGCTTCCATCAGGCTTTTATAGGCGTCCTTGAGAACGGTATATTTGCCGACAATGGCGATTTTGACCTGACCCTCGGGATTGTGAATTTTGTGGGAGATCTCTTCCCAGACGGCCATTTGCGGCTTCGGCGCCGGGTCAATGCCAAAGGCATCAAGCACCTGCTGATCGAGACCTTCGGCATGATAGGCCATCGGTACGTCGTAAATCGATTTGGCGTCCAACGCCTGAATCACCGCCTCTGAGCGCACGTTGCAGAACAATGCCAGCTTGCGGCGTTCCTCAACGGGTATTTCCCGGTCGGCGCGGACAAGCAGAATGTCGGGCTGAATACCGATCGATCGCAATTCCTTCACCGAATGCTGTGTCGGCTTGGTTTTCAACTCTCCGGCAGCGGCGATATATGGCATGTAGGAAAGATGCATATAGATGCAGCCTCCGCGGGGCAGATCATTGCCCAACTGACGGATGCTTTCGAAAAATGGCAGGCCTTCGATATCGCCGACCGTGCCGCCGATTTCCACCAGTACGAAATCGTAGCCTTCATTGCCGTCGAGCACGAAGTTTTTGATTTCATTGGTAACATGGGGGATCACCTGAACGGTGGCACCGAGGTAATCGCCGCGTCGCTCTTTCGAGATGATGTCCTGATATATGCGCCCGGTGGTGATGTTGTCTGACTGGTTGGCCGGGCGTCCGGTGAACCGTTCATAGTGACCCAGGTCGAGATCTGTCTCGGCACCGTCATCGGTGACAAAGCATTCGCCGTGCTGATAGGGCGACATGGTGCCTGGATCGACGTTCAGATAGGGGTCGAGTTTACGCAGCCGGACCTTATAGCCCCGCGCCTGAAGAAGTGCGCCGAGTGCTGCCGAAGCCAGGCCTTTGCCCAGGGAGGAAACCACGCCGCCAGTGATGAAAACAAATCGCGCCATGGGAATCGAGATTTAGACCTATTCTGGCAAAGCGCAAACCCCAAAAACCGGTTTTTTGAGTTATGCACACGATGAGGGACGCGGCGGCCGCATATTCGGACCGCCGATTTGCAATATCAGCTATCGAGCATGCCGATTTGGAGATTATTCGGAGGTTGGCACGCCCGTTGCAGGAGCAGATTCGCCCTCTTTATTGAGGTCATCCAACAGGTTACCCGCAGACGGTACATTGGTTGGAGCTTCGCCACCCTCGGTGGGCACACCTGTTTGTCCGGCACCTTCAATGCGTTGCAAAACGTCTTCGGTCCGGTTTGACTGGTTGGCAACAACGCCAAGCGCGATGGAGGTTACGAAAAAACCGGCGGCAATGACTGTTGTTGTCTTGGTCAGTGCATCAGCTGCACCGCGGGCCGACATGAAGCCGCCACCGCCACCGCCGCCGCTACCGCCGCCGCCGATGCCTAGTGCACCGCCTTCGGAACGCTGAAGGAGAACCAGCACGATAAGCGCCAGTACGAGCATGATGTGAATGACAATAAGAACGGTGGTCATATCTGGGCGTGTCCAATTTATCTGAAGCGTCGCAGTGCTAATCGGCTCCGACGCGGCTTACTAGCGGACCCTGCGCGTTTTGCCAAGAGCAGGCCGCTTCACATATTGCGATATATTTCGCATATGGCGAGGAAGTCTTCCGCTTTCAAGCTGGCACCGCCAACAAGTGCGCCGTCGACGTTTAATACGGACATCAGTTCCGCGGCATTGGCCGGTTTCACCGATCCGCCGTAAAGAATCCGCATACGCTCTCCGTGGCCGCCAAATTTCTCGGCCAGCGTTTCCCTGATAAATGCGTGAATTTCACGGACGTCATCGGGGCTCGGCGTCTTTCCGGTGCCAATCGCCCACACCGGTTCATAGGCAACGATCGTATCGTCTTCAGTGGCCCCTTCCGGAATGGAAGACAGAATCTGCCGTTTCAGCACAGTTTGCGCCATGCCAGCATCGTATTCAGCCTCGGTTTCTCCAATACAAACAATGGCCGTCAGTCCGGCGCGCCAGCAGGCCTGGGCCTTGCCGGCAACATGGAAATCGGTCTCTTTGTGGTCTGTGCGCCGTTCAGAATGACCGACAATGCAATAATCAGCGAAACAATCCTTGATCATTTCGGCGGATATATCACCGGTATGGGCGCCCTTGGCTTCGTTGTGACAGTTTTGCCCCCCAACTTGCAGCGGCGTGTCTTCCGACAGGGTCGTGGCAACATAGAGAAGCGTTGCAGGTGGGCAGACGACCACATCAACGGCATCGGCAAGCTCGTCATCGACCCCCTGGGCCATCAGCGCCAACTGGTCGAGCTGATCACGCTCGCCATTCATCTTCCAGTTACCGGCAACGAGGGGAAAAATGTCTGGGGTCATCAGGTGCTCCGACCATGAATTTATAATTAAGGATGCCTACTTACCAATGACGATAAAATCAACGTTTTCTGATCAGCTAAGTGCTTGCCGATCCGGGTCCGCCAACATATGTTGGCCGCAATTAATCCACCAATAATGCAGGTGGCCAGATTTTACAGGAAATCAGACATTGCTAGAATCTCTTCGTTCATTCGTTACTGGCTGGGTAGCCAAGATATTACTCGGGCTGTTGGTCGTCAGTTTTGGCGTCTGGGGCATTTCCGGCAGCATCTTGTCGGGCGCCAATAGCAATGTTGTTGCACAGGTCGGTGAAACCAATGTCACCGTGCGGCAATTCCTGAGCACCTATAACCGCAACATGAATGAGATGCAGCAGCGTCTTGGTCGACGGCTGACCCAGGAAGAAGGCCGTATTTTCGGTATCGAAGCGCGCACGATGAGCAATGTGGTTGCTTTTGCCGTACTTGATGAATATGCGCGCAGCCAGGGCCTGTCCCTGTCCGAGGACACATTGGCGCGGATGCTGGCGGAAAACCCGCAATTTCAGGATTCTTCCGGCCAATTCAGCCGCGATGTATTTCGTCAGGCCGTTTACAACGCGCAGATGCGTGAAAGCGATTATATCGCGCTGCAGGACGCATCAGCGGTCAGAGGCCAGGTAATGCAGTCCTTTGCCACCGATAGCCTGCTGCCAAAAGTGTTTGAACACGCGCTGCGCGATTACGCCAATGAAGAACGCAAATTTGACTATATCACGTTGACCACCAAGGAAGCCGACAGCGTGCCGACACCGACCGATGAACAACTGAAAACCTATTTCGACGCCAATCTGAAAACCTATGCGGCGCCTGAATTCCGCAAGTTGGAAGTTTTGAAAATCGAACCAGCTGATCTTGCCGATGAGACTGCGATCTCTGACGAAGATATCGCTGCCGATTACGAATCGCGGCTGGACAGCTATCGGGTACCTGAAAAACGCCGGGTCCAGCAAATTGTGTTCAAATCTCAGGAACTGGCCGATGCCGCAGTGAAGGCCCTGGGCGAAGGTTCGGTGTTTGAAACCATTTTGAGCGACAACGACGTTACTCTGACTGATGCCGATCTCGGTGTGCTGAGCAAAGCCCAGTTGCCGGCTGCCTTGCAGGACGCGGCTTTTGGTCTTGAGGTCAACACGCCCAGTGAAATCATAAAGGGCCCCTTCGGACCAACCATGATCCGTGTCACAGAAGTAACTCAGGGCTCGACCCAGCAGTTGGACGAGGTCAAGGACGATATCCGCAAGGATCTGGCACTGCGCAAGGCTGCAGAAGACATTATTGAGATTCAGGAAACTGTCGAAGACGCGCGTGCCGGTGCCACACCGCTCAGCGAAATCGGCAAGCGCCTGGGAGTCGACAGCCGCGTCATTGAAGCGGTGGACCGTTCAGCTCGCGACCCGCAGGGCAATATCATCAACGACGTGCCCGCCTCCAGAGACCTTCTGGAACAGGCATTCCAGACCGAAGTGGGCGGACAGGCCAGTCCGCTGGATGTCGGCACATCCGGCTATGTCTGGTATGACGTCCAGGAAATCATTGCCGCCCGGGATCGTACTTTGGACGAGGTGAAAGATCGAGTATCTGCCGACTGGACCAGTGCAGAGGAAGTCAAGCGGGTGACCGAGAAGGCTGAACAGGTCAAGAAACGGCTGGAGGCTGGCGCCAATCTGAAAAATGTGGCCCTGGAGATGAACCTGCTGGTGCAGACAACAGGCTTCCTGAAACGCAATGCCCAGCAGGACGGCTTTCCACGCGCAGCAACCGCTGTCGGTTACAGCGGGGATGACAAGGCTATCTCGATTGCCGATGGCGCCGATACGGCACAGAAACTGGTACTGGTTGTTGCCGAGCGTAAAGGCGTCGAAGCCCAGGCCGTGGAAGCTCCCAAGGAACAGGTCGAATTGGCCAATCGGGGAGCAGCGGATGATTTGTTGAACCAGATGATCAATAATCTGCAGAACACTTATGCCGTTACTCAAAACCCTGCCGTGATCAGTCAGGCATTGACGCAAGGCTATTGATACTGATTGCATCGGTTCGCGGACCGGGGCCGTCAAAAGGACAAAGCATGGCAGATTTCAAGGAATTGATCGGCATCGTCGCCACTGGCCAGTCACTGACCCGCGAGCAGGCGGCGCAGGCCTTTGACATCATGATGTCCGGCGACGCCACACCCAGCCAGATCGGCGGGTTTTTGATGGCGCTGCGGGTGCGTGGCGAAACGGTTGACGAAATCACCGGCGCCGTATCCACCATGCGCAATAAGATGCTGAAGGTCGACGCCCCCGATGGTGCAATCGATATTGTCGGCACCGGTGGTACCCAGACAGGCACCTACAGTATCAGCACCTGTTCGGCGATTGTCATGGCCGGCGCTGGCGCAACCGTCGCCAAGCACGGCAATCGTGCGCTGAGCTCTAAAACAGGTACTGCTGACACGCTGGAAAGCCTGGGCGTCAATCTAGAAACCGGAGCTGAAGGCACCGCCCACTGTATTCGGCAGGCCGGTGTCGGCTTCATGTTTGCCCCGGCCCACCATGCCGCCATGCGTTTTGTTGGCCCCAGCCGTGTCGAATTGGGAACGCGAACGATTTTCAATATTCTGGGGCCGCTGTCCAACCCTGCAGGCGTCAAGCGCCAGGTCGTCGGTGCTTTCATGCCCGAGCTTCTTGAACCGATGATCAATGTGTTGAAGAATCTCGGTTCCGAGCGTGCCTGGCTGGTTCACGGCGACAGCATGGACGAGTTGACTGTTACCGGCACAAGCACGGTGTTTGAACTGAAAGACGGCAATGTCTCCAGCTTCGAAATCGAGCCGGAAGATGCAGGCGTCGGCCGCCATTCAATAGATGATCTCAAGGGTGGGGATGCCGAGTATAATGCGGCAGCCCTGAAGGGCGTTCTGGATGGCGACAATAGTGCTTACCGCGACATGGTGTTGCTGAACGCCGGTGCCGGCCTGCTGAACGCCGGACTCGCCGGAGATTTGAAGACCGGTGCGCAAATGGCTGCTGAATCGATTGACAGTGGGGCGGCTTCCAAAGCGCTGGCCGACCTGGTGAGAGTCTCAAACGAGGCGGCTCAATGAGTGATATTCTGGAAAAGATCGGCGCCTATAAGCGCCAGGAAATTGAGCAGGCCAAGGCACAGACAAGCCTGCAGGACCTGAAGACCCGTTCAGCTGATGTCTCCGCACCACGTGGATTTGCAGACGCCCTGCGAAGCAAACATCAGCAGGATCAATATGCGCTGATTGCTGAAATCAAGAAAGCCAGCCCGTCAAAGGGCTTGATCCGGGAAGATTTCAATCCCCCGGAACTGGCCAGAGCCTACGAAGCCGGCGGTGCGGCGTGCCTCTCGGTGCTCACCGATGCACCTTCCTTTGAAGGGGCTCCTGAATTTCTGACCAATGCCCGGGACGCGGTTTCCCTGCCCTGTCTGCGCAAGGATTTCATGTATGACACCTATCAGGTGCACGAGGCCCGTGCCTGGGGCGCCGATTGTATTTTGATCATCATGGCGGCATTGAGTGATGATGACGCCAGGGCTCTGGAACAGGAAGCGTTTGAACTGGGCATGGATGTGCTGCTGGAAGTACATAATCGCGAAGAACTGGACCGCGCGCTGCAACTGGAGTCCTGCCTGCTGGGCATCAATAACCGCAATCTGAAGACCTTTGAAGTCAGCCTGACAACAACGGAAGATCTGGCACCTCTGGTGCCGCGGGATCGCATCGTGGTCGGCGAATCCGGTCTGTTTACCCCGGCTGACCTGTCGCGCATGGCGGCCATTGATGTGAACACTTTCCTGATCGGTGAAAGCCTGATGCGCCAGGACGACGTGGCAAACGCCACCGCATCCCTGCTTGATAAGTCCACTGCTCAAACCAGTGCGGCGTAGATGGCTGATGAACTCACCCATATCGCCTCTGACGGCAGCGCCAACATGGTGGATGTCGCCGACAAGGCTCACACTGAAAGAATTGCCGTCGCGGCGAGTCAGGTGCGCATGGAAGCCGCGACACTGGAACTGATCCTGTCCGGCAATGCCAAAAAAGGCGATGTGCTGGCAACGGCGCGTCTTGCCGGCATCATGGCGGCAAAACGCACCCACGACCTGATCCCGCTTTGCCATCCGCTGGCGCTGACCAAGGTTTCAGTCGACATTCGCGCCGACAGTGACCTGCCGGGCCTTCGCATAGAAGCCATGGCCAAGGTGACCGGTCAGACCGGTGTCGAGATGGAGGCTTTGACCGCCGCCAGCGTCGCCGCGCTGACCGTTTACGACATGGCCAAGGCGGTCGACCGGGGGATGGAAATCGGCCCGACAAGATTGGTGTCGAAATCCGGTGGCAAGTCCGGCGATTGGAAAGCCGAAGACTGGTCATGAGCGGATTGCTTTCGGTAGAGGCCGCACTGCAACGCATTTTGGCTGATGTGGTGCCAACGGATACCCAGATGGTGGCTTTGGCCCAATGCGGCGACAGGGCGCTGTCGCAGCCGCTCGCTGCAACACGAACCCAGCCCCCCTTCCCGGCCTCTGCCATGGACGGCTATGCGGCACGGGCCGACGATGTGACTGATTGCCCGACAAATTTGAAATTGATCGGTGAATCCGCCGCAGGCCATGGCTTTGACGGATCGGTATCGGCGGGCGAATGCGTACGCATCTTCACCGGGGCCCCAGTACCACCTGGGGCAGACACCATTGTCATTCAGGAAAATGTTGAGCGCGAGGGTGACGCGGTACGGGTCCTTAAAAGAGAAGTCACTGGCCGTTACATCCGCCCGGCCGGGTTCGATTTCTCCCGGGATGAGGAATTGTTGTCAGCCGGTCAGGCCTTGACGCCGCCCCACCTTGCCCTGGCTGCAGCGATGAACCATCCCATCCTGCCAGTTCATCGCAAACCGCTTGTGGCAATCATTGCCACGGGCGATGAATTGGTTCTGCCGGGGCAAAACCCGCAGCAGGACCAGATCATTGCCTCAAACGGCTTTGGCGTGGCTGACATTGTAAGACGCGCCGGCGGCGAGGTTCTCGATCTGGGAATTGCGGCAGACACATTGGACTCCCTGCAGCAGAAATTCGAACAGGCAGAGGCCGCGGACATCATTGTCACTCTCGGTGGCGCTTCGGTCGGTGATCATGATCTGGTTGCGCAGGCGCTGAACAATAAGGGTGTTGAACTGAATTTCTGGAAATTGGCCATGCGTCCCGGCAAGCCGGTCATGTATGGACAATTGCTGGAGCAAAAACCGCCACAACGCTATTTGGGCCTGCCGGGAAACCCGGTCTCCAGCCTGGTCTGTGCTGATATTTTTCTAGTGCCGCTGATTAAGAAACTGACAGGGCAAAATCCCGTGTCTGAACGCATAGGTGCAGTACTGGACATTGATCTGGCTGAAAATGACCAGCGGGAAGAATATATGCGCGCAACTTTCGAGAAGCGCGACGGGCAATATTTTGTCACCCCGTTTGACAATCAGGACAGTTCGATGCTGTCGCTGCTGGCCAAGGCAACCTGTTTGATGATCCGTCCGGCCTTTGCGCCGGCATCTGTTGCCGGAAGCCCTTGCGAGATCATCCTGCTCTAGAATTTGGCAATTCTGCCGAGTCTACTGATCAAACAGTTTCAACCGCTCTGCCAATTGCTCAACATCACCCGGTTTCATGCCGATATCGGCCAGATCAACAGAATTCATCGAAGCCAGCGTCATCAGTTTCGCGTTTGCGCTCTTCTTGGCGGCTCGTTTGCGGAATGGAAACATTTTTTGCTCCTGTTTGCTCTATCTACCGTTCAATATGGGAAATTAGCCTTGGCTCAACCAACGCCCATTCAGCAGGGCTGCCTTGCACAAATGACGGGGCAAAAGGAGAAAACTTGCAGAACACATTAAGAACATGCTAACTTGTTCTTGTTTTGTATCACTTTGTTGACCGAATCACCTGCCGCCAAAAGGCAGCCGACAAGAACGGATAGAACCATGCTCACCCGAAAGCAGCACCAATTGCTCATGTTCATTCAGGAACGTCTTCAGGAGGCCGGGGTTCCACCGTCTTTTGATGAAATGAAGGATGCTCTGGACCTGAAGTCAAAGTCCGGCATTCATCGCCTGATCACGGCGCTGGAAGAACGGGGCTTTATCCGGCGTCTTCCCAACCGGGCCCGGGCACTGGAAATCCTGAAACTGCCAGAATCTGCAACGAGCGGGTCTGCGCCCGCAGCAGTCGCCCCGTCCAATGTCGGTAATGCCGCACCAGCTCCGGCAAACCCACCCGCCAATGACGACAATCCCGGATTTGCCAGCATTCCGGTTATGGGGCGTATCGCGGCTGGTACACCGATTTCAGCCATTCAGGACAATACCCATATGGTCACCGTCTCGCCGGACATGCTCGGCGGTGGTGAGCACTATGCCCTGGAAGTCAAAGGCGATTCGATGGTTGAAGCCGGTATTCTGGATGGCGACACGGTGGTCATTCAAAAGGCCAACACCGCGACACCTGGTGAGATTGTTGTTGCATTGATCGATGATGAGGAAGCGACGCTGAAAACCTTCCGCAGACAGGGACAGGAAATCGCCCTGGAAGCAGCCAATCCAGCCTATGAAACCCGGGTATTTGGCCCAGATAGAGTTAATGTACAAGGTAAGTTGGTTGGCCTAATACGCCGTTATCATTAGATATATGTATTTTTAGTTATTCCAAAATCGGGAATCCGTCGTAATCGCGGTTTGGATTCTGATCCGGTCCGTGATTGGCCCTGTGTCTGCTGCGGGGCTGGAGAAGATGGCATGGGCGCCATGTCTCTTCAGATGACCTGAATCGATAATCACTGGCCGTTGGCCCTTTGGCAGAAAGCTGCAGGCCCAGGGAACCGCATAGGGGATGACCAAAATGTCGGCATGCAGACAATGCTGCGACAGGCGTGCCGTGCTGAATATGTGTGCCAGGCTCATTCCGGCCCCGTGCAGGACGCAGGCCGATGCATCACAGCGCCGGACCATCGCCGACGTGTCGCCAGCCTGTTTCTCTGAACCGGCCTCCTCATCGACACGATAGGCCTGCTTCCAGATCCTGGTGGTGAATTTCTCAGATCTGGGTTTCGACAGAACGAGGTGTCCGCCACTTAGGGCCCCAACCTGTCTGCCGTTTTCAGCGACAATAAAGTCCGGGACCGGGCGCTGATATCCAGTTGCGCCAGCCAGGAGAATAAAGGGCACAGCCATGAGTTTCAGCTGCGATCGGGCCAGTGTGGCAATCAGCAGAGCCAGGGAGCCGATGATCAATGCCGAACGGCTGATTTGCCCGGTGCCACCAGTTGGCCCCAATTCAGCGACCCATGCGGCTATAGCGACCACGGCACTCAAGCCATGGCCGAACGGTATCAACGTTACTTGCTCCAGTCCGAAAGGCATCAAGATGACGCTGACCAACGCCAGGGGCATCACCGCCAGCGATACAATCGGCATGGCCAGCACATTTGCGATCAGGCCAAGAGGTGCAATGCGGTAAAAATGAAAGGCAGCAAACAGGCCAGTTGCCAGCCCGGCAATCACCGGCACCAGCAGCAGGCCTGTCAGGCTGCGGCGCAGGGATTGCAGCGATCGCGGCCAAATGCCAATCGGCACGGAACTGCCCCGTCGCCGTCTTTCTCTCTGGGAGCTCCATTCAAAGGTTCCAACCAAGGCGGCAGCCGCCGCAAAGGACATCTGAAATCCGGGCTGCAGTACGGCGTGCGGTGCGAGGAGCAGGACAATCAGCGCAGCGATGGCGACATTGCGCATGGTCAAAGCGCGTCTGTCCATCAGCACTGCCAGTAACATCACCACCACCATGATATAGGCCCGCTGGGTAGACAGGTTTGCGCCGGACAAGACCAGATATATCGTCGCGCTGACCAATCCGCAGCACCCGGCGATTTTCTTGGTTGGATGGCGCAGGGCCAGATTAGGCATTGTCGCCAGGACGAACCGCACGGCGCCAATCACCGTCATCGTTACCAGGGCCATGTGCAGCCCGGATATTGCCAGGATATGCGCCAGTCCAGATTTTCGCAGCGCCTCATTGGTGGCCTCATCAATGCGACTGCGCTCACCGATGATCAGGGCAGTCGCCAGGGCGGCTGAACGGGGGGGCAAAGCCTGATCCAGCAGATGGGCTATGTGTTGCCTGGTGAGGGCGATGAACCCCCTAATCGACAGATTATTGGCGCGGACCGGTTCGACCAGAACCGGATTGCCAAGGAAAAACCCCGATCCGCCAATGCCGGAATACCAGGAAAAGAAACGAAAATCGTAGCCGCCGGGTAGTGCTGGCCCTGGCGGCGGTGCAAGCCGGGCCCGACCGGCAATCACGTCGCCGTAGCCCAAAGACTGTTGGCTTTGACGGGCGGTCAGCCGCACCATTTCTGGCGGATTGTCGAGGCCTCCGATGGTTTCCACTGCCAGCGTGTAGCGGTTGCGCCCGGCGGGCCTTGGTTCTGCCCTGACAATGCGCCCGGTGATTGTGGTTATCATGCTTTCGCTTACCATGCGCGTTGCCCGTGATGCCGTGTGCCACTGCGCCAGGCTGATACCGGCAACAAGTATCATCAGGGCCAGCAGCAGTGGCATTGCCGTTGATTGTCGTGCCCGCCAGACCAATATGCTCAGCAACAAGGCAAGCACTGGAAATGCGTAAGGCCAGGGTTCGCGCGGCAAGGCAAAATAGCAGGCACAGCCGACACCCAGGAATACCGGCACCCAAAGAAACCCGCCCCGCTGACTGCGCTCGTGGGACAATTGTCGAGCGAACCAATGCCCGATCCTGCTGGTGCGAAACTGCCATAGATATTTAAGCCGCCGCAGGCGCGAGGGCTGATTTAGTTGAGGGGAAATCGGCGGGTTGTCCGAGCCAGGTGATTCAGCAACTTCAACCGGCGCGTGTGATGCATCCGCCGCCGCCGCCGTCCCCGCCGCCGTCGCAGCCCGTTTGTCGTCTGTCACCGGCGACCATAATTCCGTCGCTGATGCTTCGCCCGGTTGCAAATTCGCCCGCCGCCGCCGTTTCATGGCAATTTAATGACGCACCTCGCCACGCCGCTCCATTGTGCTGACCGGGCGGCGATTTGACGACACTGAATGTGTATCAACCGGTCTTGATATCGCTGTTTGGCTTGTATGATTGCAATCCTGTGCTAAAGGGGCAACACCTCCACTTGATCAATGTTTAGAGCTCCCTGGCATGTCTGCACCCGTTGTTACCCGATTTGCGCCTTCCCCCACCGGCTATCTCCATATTGGCGGTGCCAGAACCGCCCTGTTCAACTGGCTTTATGCCAAGGCAAACGGCGGCAAGATGCTGCTGCGTATTGAAGATACCGACCGGTCGCGATCGTCGCAGGAAGCGGTTGACGCGCTTTTGGATGGCCTGACCTGGCTGGGGCTCGACTGGGAGGGAGAGCCAATTTCGCAATTCTCGCGGGTGGAACGCCACCGCGAAGCGGTGCAGCAATTGCTGGCGTCCGGCGGCGCCTATAAATGCTATGCCAGCCAGGCAGAGCTCGATGAAATGCGCGAGCTGGCACGGGCTGAAAAGCGACCTCCCCGCTATGACGGTCGCTGGCGTGATCGGCCGGAGTCTGACGTGCCGGAAGGTGTCGATCCTGTCATCCGCATCAAGTCGCCCCAGGACGGCGAGACAGTCGTCTATGACAAGGTTCAGGGCGAAGTGCGCTTTCCCAACAAGGATCTGGACGATCTGGTGCTGCTGCGCTCGGACGGGACGCCGACCTATATGCTGGCGGTGGTGGTGGATGACCACGATATGGGCGTCACCAATATTATTCGCGGCGACGACCATCTGACCAATGCTGCACGCCAGAAGATCATCTATGAAGCGCTGGGTTGGGATGTGCCGGACATGGCTCATATTCCGCTGATCTACGGCCCCGATGGCGCAAAACTGTCAAAACGGCATGGGGCGACGGGGGCTGAAGCCTATCGCGCGATGGGTTATCTGCCGGAGGCGCTGCGCAACTATCTGGTGCGTCTCGGTTGGGCCCATGGCGATGACGAATATTTCACCACCGAACAGCTGACTGAACTGTTTTCGCTGGAAGGCGTTGGCAAATCCCCTTCCCGGTTTGATTTTGCCAAGCTTGAAAACATGAATGGGCAATATATTCGCGATGCAGATGATGCTCACCTGGTCGGGCAGATCAAATCCATCCTGCCCGAAATCGAGGGCGGCGACTGGTTTCAGCAACGCTGGAGCGATGCAATCGAAGCGCAATTGCTGACCTCGATGCCCGGGCTGAAAGAACGCGCCAAGACATTGTTGGAACTGATTGACGGAGCACGGTTCCTGTTTGTTGAACGTCCACTGGAGTTGGAAGAAAAGGCGCTTGCCATTTTGGACAATGATGATGCTGCCGGACGAAGCGTGCTGGGTAAGCTTCTACCACGCCTTGAAGGCCTGTCGGACTGGACCCTGGAAACCATCGAGGAAGAGGTGCGGGCCTTTACCAAGGAAAACGAGCTTAAACTCGGTAAAGTCGCCCAACCGATCCGTGCCGCTCTCACAGGTCGCACCACATCGCCGGGAGTGTTTGACGTGATGGCTGTATTGTCGAAGGATGAGTGCCTGGCACGTCTGTCCGATCGGGCCGCGAGTTAGAGTGGCCTGAAACCGGAGCCAAATAATGCTTTGCAAAATCGGTGACATCGAAGTCTGGCGCATACTTGAGATCAACGGGCCCTACCTTGATCCTGAAGCACTGTTTCCCAACGATGGCCCACAGGTTCGCCAGGCGATTGAGGCCCATGCGCCGGATCAATTGTGCCCGACAACCGGCGGTCTTATCTTGCCGATTCAGGGTTTTTTGCTGAAGACTGCTTCACACACGATCCTGGTGGACAGTTGCGTCGGCAATCACAAGGACAATTCCCATCCCGACTGG
The DNA here is from genome assembly GCA_039977975.1 of Rhizobiaceae bacterium. Lineage (GTDB taxonomy): Bacteria > Pseudomonadota > Alphaproteobacteria > Rhizobiales > Rhizobiaceae > Pseudahrensia. The sequence goes on along the minus strand of JBDWCD010000010.1, from coordinate 195,890 downwards.
AACCAACGCTCAGACGATCGCTTCATGGCGTCATTGACCGCAGCGGGAATAACGCCCAACGACGTCGACTACGTTTTATGCACCCATCTGCACACAGACCATGTGGGGTGGAATACCAAATTGGAAGACGGACGCTGGGTGCCCACTTTTCCCAATGCGCGCTATCTGATTCCGGAAGCAGACGACCAGCATTTCGGTGAAGGCGCGGGAAACGCCTACAAGCAGAGCGTCCTGCCGGTCATCGAGGCCAGACAGGCCGAAATGGTTTCTGCAGGGCACATGCTGGGCGACAATATCACCCTAATCCCGACGCCGGGCCATACACCCGGCCATGTCTCCGTTTTGCTTAAGAGCGGTTCCTCGGAGGCCGTGATAACCGGCGATGCGCTGCACACCACGGCTCAATGCTGGCATCCGGACTGGCATTTTAAGTATGATGTCGATGGCGCAATGGCGGTAGCGTCCCGACGCCGTTTGCTGGAGGACGCATCAGAAACCAACCGAACAGTATTGGGCAGCCATTTCGCCCTGCCGTCCATTGGCAGGGTAAGGGCAAAAGGTGATGCATTTTGCTGGGAAGAGCAGGATTGACGCCGTTGGAGCGGACCATTGCCACCAGCCAGGGCGGTCAGGAAACAGAGCCCGGAGATGAAGCAGTATTTCAATCCACTGTCAGTTTGCGGTCATTGCCCTGTGAAGCCCATTTTACACAGCCGGCTCCGTCGCAGAAGTTTCACACCGGAATGCGACTAATGGACCAGCGCACAATTGGGTGATTCAGGCTCTTTGCCTTGTTCCGGCGGGGTAAATCCTTTATTCAATAGATACTTCTGATGCGCCTGTCAGAGAAAGTGTAAGGGGCTGCGGTTCCCTGCACTCAAGGCGCTCCATAACCAGCTAGAGTTTCTGGCGGTCTTGAACCTTTTCGGTTCAGGTGGGGAACAATATTTGAAAGGGATAAAATGGCGGAAAACAAAGCAACGCTTCAAATTGGAAATGAAAACTACGATTTCCCCATTCGGTCTGGTTCCATTGGCCCTGACGTCGTCGATATTTCGACGCTTTATAAAAACACCGATTGCTTCACCTTTGACCCAGGCTTCACGTCCACCGCCTCCTGCGAAAGCGCCATCACCTATATCGATGGCGATGCTGGTGTATTGCTTCATCGGGGATACCCAATCGACCAGTTGGCCGAACAGGGAACATTTCTGGAAACGTGCTATCTGCTGCTTTATCAAGAACTGCCAACCGCTGATCAGCTGGAAGATTTCAGCTTTCGGGTGACCAATCACACCATGTTGCACGACCAGATGACAAAACTGTTTTCTGGTTTCCGTCGCGATGCCCATCCAATGGCCATCATGGTTGGTGTCGTTGGTGCGCTGTCCGCCTTCTACCACGATTCCACCGACATCACCGATGAAGCCCAGCGCGAAATCGCCGCCATGCGGATGATCGCCAAAATGCCAACCATCGCGGCCATGGCTTACAAATATTCCGTTGGCCAACCCTTCGTCTATCCGCGCAATGATCTCGATTACGCCTCCAATTTCCTGCATATGTGTTTTGCCGTTCCGGCCGAAGATTACAATGTGAACCCGGTTCTGGCCCGCGCCATGGACCGTATTTTCATTCTGCATGCGGATCATGAGCAGAACGCGTCGACCTCGACGGTTCGTCTGGCCGGGTCTTCAGGAGCCAATCCATTTGCCTGTGTTGCAGCTGGCATTGCCTGTCTGTGGGGGCCTGCCCATGGTGGCGCCAATGAGGCGGCACTGACCATGCTCAATGAAATTGGCACGCCGGACCGGATTCCAGAATTCATTGAACGGGCCAAGGACAAGAACGATCCGTTCCGTTTGATGGGCTTTGGACACCGGGTCTACAAGAACTACGATCCGCGGGCGAAGATCATGCAGCAGACCACGCACGAGGTTCTGGGCGTGCTGGGCATTAAGGATGATCCAATCCTTGATGTGGCCATGGCGCTGGAAAAAATCGCCATCGAGGATCCTTATTTCAAGGAACGCGGGCTGTATCCGAATATCGACTTCTATTCCGGCATCACGCTGAAAGCTCTCGGCTTCCCGACCGACATGTTCACCGTTTTGTTCTCATTGGCCAGAACCGTTGGCTGGATCGCCCAGTGGAAAGAGATGATTGAGGATCCACGCCAGAAGATCGGCCGTCCACGGCAGCTTTATACCGGCCAGACCGAACGGGATTTCATCAAGGTTGAGGATCGCTAAGCCAAACTTCCGAATGCTAGTCAGCTCGCTTCGTGAGCGTGACGCAATATTATCTCAGCCGCCAGTTCCGCTGGCGGCTGTTTTGTTTTCATCGCCTTTTGCAACTGGTTAAAACCCTTCATCTGGCTGCTGCGCTCCGGGCTGTCGGCCAACAGACGCTCCAGATAACGAGCCATCCTGTCCGGAATGACCATTTCATTGTGTTCTTCGGGCACCAAGACGCGGTCCAGGACCAGATTTGGCAAAACTGCCGACCATGTGGTGATCAACCCGGCAAATAAGCGAGCCAGGGGGTCTATCCGGTAGGCCATGACCATGGGTACTTTGTGCAGCGCCAATTCAAGGGCGACGGTGCCGGACGTGGCGATCGCAGCGCGTGCGGAGGCGAAGGTTGTTTGATTGTCGGCACTGTCTACAATCTTGGGCTTCACCTGCCATGCCGCGGTGTCGCGCTGCAATTGTGCCTTTAAATGCGGCACAGCCGGCAGGATTGCTTGGAACTGAACGCCACGTTGCTGCAAGATCGTCAGTGTCTTGCCGTAGATTTCCAACATGCTTTTCAATTCTCCGCGGCGCGATCCTGGCAGTATCAGCAGCGTGTCGGAAAGATCAGCAGTTTGGTTCTTCCTGGCCGGCAGAGCAGCGATCTGACGGGCCAGTGGATGGCCAATATAGGTGGCTTCCGGGCCGCCCAGATCTTTCAGAACCTTTGGTTCGAAAGGCAGGATAGCCAATACGTGGTCGATATAGGCGGACATCTTCGCCGCCCGGCCCGAACGCCAGGCCCACACACTTGGGCATATATAATTGATGATCGGCGTATCCGGCAGCTTCCTGCGGACTCGCTTGGCCACCGCATGGGTGAAATCAGGACTGTCAATCAGCACGATAACATCTGGCTTTTTCGCAATGATGTCGGAGACGGTCTGATAGACCCGACGTATAATGGTCGGCAGACGGACCAGAACGGCTGAAATTCCCATAACGGCGATATCTTCGATATCAAACAGGGAATTCATGCCCTGCTCCGTCATCCGATTGCCCGCCAGGCCGGAGAACTTGACTTCGAATCCGGCCTTTTCTGCCTGCTTTTGAAGGACCGGCGCCAGGTCGGCGGCTAATTTGTCCCCCGATTCCTCGCCAAGTACCAGATAGACGTTCAGCACATTACTCATGACGCATCCATTTGTCGGGCGTCGAATCCGAAGATGAAAATGCCGTGCTGCTCGGCCAGTTGCAGGGTCTCTTCCATGTCAATGATCAGCGTTTTACCGGCCTCGACACCGATACCGAGCAGACCGGCCTTGTGCACTGATTCAATCGTGTCGGGACCAATAGCAGGCAAATCCGCACGTTCGTCCTGACCCGGCTTGACTGCTTTGATCAGTACTCCGCCGCGACGATTGGGAAGCCGGCCATTTGCCCGCATGTCCGCCACCCTTGAAAGCATGGCGTCGGTGCCCTCTGCCCCCTCCAGAGCCACGGCCCGGCTGCCAACCACGACACAGGCCTGTCCAATGTCAAATTGCCCCATGGCACGGGTCACGGAATAGCCTTCAGCCATTTGTTTCTTTTGAGCCGCCTTGGGACTGGTAGTTGTATTTGACCCCGGTTTGACTGTCATTTCCGGCAGGATTTCCGCCAGATTGCAAACGGTGAAACCCCGTTTCTCAATGGCAGTTATGACACCGCTTAGTATTTGATTGTCGCCCCCCAACAGAGCCGCAAGTAGACCCGGCAGGGTTTTGATGGCCCCCCAGTCCAGTTTTCTCAATTTTATTTCTGGCCGGCCGATGACCCCGCCCGCCAGCACAATGTTGGAGATGCCGCGTTGCTTGATTACCTTGAAAATGCGCCCGATTTGTTCCCAATCGCACCATTCGTGGGGGTATTTCTCGATTTCTGGATCCGCTTCGCCACGAATTCCGACGATAAAAACCGGCATCGGCGAGCGCGGTGACTGCCCCGATTGCCCTGATTGTCCCGATCGCGCCACCAGGCGTTCGGCAATTTGCAGGGGCAAGCGACCATTGCCGGCAATTATTGCCAGCGGTTCGGTCAAATCTGCCTTTGCCTGCCTGTTGGTCAATCCGGTGGCTCCGATGGCACTGGTTTTATGCGCTGGCTGGTGTGCACAGGGCCCGATCAGCCGACGCGGTTATGAAGTCCAGCAGATTGATGACCTGCGGATCTTCCGCCGACTGGCGCAGCGCCTTGGCGGTATCCTGAACGGGTTTTTCGCCAGAGAAAAGCTCTTTAAACGCTGCACGCACCAGATGAATGCTGTCCCGCGAGATTCCGGCCCGTTTCATACCAATCAAATTAAGTCCCGCCAGATCGGCGCGGTTGCCCATTGCCATGCCAAACGGGATGAGATCCCCTTCTACACCAGCCAGGCCACCGATAAAGGCATTATGCCCCACGCGGCTAAACTGATGAATAGCCGAACCACCGCCAAAAATGACGTAATCTCCAATTTCGCAATGGCCAGCGATCATCGTATTATTGGAACAGATCACCCCATTGCCGATGATGCAATCATGGGCCACATGGGAATTGGCCAGAAAGGCGCAATTGTTGCCGACGACGGTATTGTTTCCACCGCCGCCAGTGCCTGGATTCATAGTAACACCTTCACGAATGGTGCAATTGTCACCCACTTCCAGTGTTACCCGCTCGCCGGCATATTTCAGGTCCTGCGGTTCATTGCCCACGGAGGCAAAGGGAAATATCCGGGTTTTTGAGCCGATTGTGGTGATGCCCTGCACCGAAACATGGCTGAGAAGCTCCACACCGTCGCCCAGAACGACTTCAGGCCCGACATGACAAAACGGACCGACTACCACGTCAGCACCGAGAGTGCAGCCGTCTTCTATGACCGCTGAGGAGTGAATTTTATTTGACAAGCTACTGGTCGTCCCTGGCCATCATCATTGCGCCAATCTCCGCCTCAGCCACTTTTTGGCCCGAAACTTCCGCGACACAATTGAATTTGAAGATATTACGTTTTTGGGTCTTTTTGGTGATGACATATTCAACCGTGTCACCCGGCACCACCGTCTTGCGGAATTTCGCCCTGTCGATGGTCATGAAATAAGTCGTTTTCGGCTCCCCGGTATAATGTTCATGGGCCACGATGGCGCCTGCTGTTTGTGCCATGCCTTCTACCAGCAAGACGCCAGGCATAATTGGGGCATGGGGAAAATGGCCGGTAAAATGAGGCTCGTTGACGGTCACATTCTTGATGCCACGGGCAGACTGGTCCCGGTCAATCTCGATGATCTTGTCCACCAACAGAAAGGGGTACCGATGCGGCAGCAATTCCATCAATTGATTGATGTCCAGGCTCTGCAATTCGTTGTTCTCGTCACTCATCGCCCTTTTGGCCTCTCTTTTTGTCCATCTGTGCAGCCTCTCGCCGCAAACGCGCAATATCGCGCATCCAGTGTTTGATATTGCGGGCGGGGACTCCCCCTTGCTGCACGCCGGGCGGCACATCTGTCGACACGCCGCTTAAGCCGGCAATTTGTGCCCCTGATCCAATCTTGATATGACCATTGACCGCAGTCTGACCGCCGAGCACGACATAGTCTCCCAACTCACTGCTGCCCGCAATGCCCGTTTGACCAACAATGACACAATGCTGGCCAATCACCACATTGTGGCCGATCATCACCAGATCGTCGATCTTCGTACCTTCACCAATGATGGTGTCCCGGTTGGAACCGCGATCAACGCAGGAATTGGCACCAATCTCGACCTTGTCCTGGATAACGACGCGCCCGACCTGCGGGATTTTTAAGTGTCCCCCCGGCCCCATGGCAAAGCCAAATCCGTCGCTGCCAATGCGCACACCACTGTGAATGATGACATCGTCTCCGATGATGGCGTGAACCACTGTGGCCCCGGCACAAATGCTCGAATTCCGGCCTATCTGGACATTCGGTCCAATCAACGCATTGGGGCCGATCAGTGCCCCCTTGCCGATGCGGGCACCGGGTCCGACCACGGCGCCGTGTTCAACTGTGGCACCCTCTTCGACTTCAGCGCTTGAATCGATATGGGCACCGGTTGCAATGCCCCTGGCAATGACTGGTTGAGGACGAATGGCCGAGGGAAAAATCATCCCCATGGCACGGGCGAAGGACTTGTACGGCTGGCTGCTGACCAGCGCGACCACACCCTCCGGCACCTGCTCCAGATAGCGCTCAGCACAAATTACTGCGGTTGCCTGGGTCGTTGCCAGGGCTTTTGCATATCTGGGATTGTCAATAAAGGTCAGGCTGCCGGTCTCAGCCGCTTCAATTGGTCTGACCGACTGAACTTCGATCCCGGCGGCTGCGGCATCATTCAGTTGACAATCAGTGCCATCGGCGATTTCACCCAGGGTGAGACCGGCAACGGAATCAATAAAGGTAACAGCGTGTGCCAAATTGATCATCCATCTATGCAAAAGCCGCCACGCAGGTGACGGCTTTTGAAGTTTCTTTTATGGAAGAAACTAGAAACTGCTGCTGACACCGAAGCGGAAGAACTGGGTTTCGTCAAAGCTTTCCTTCAGCAATACATGCGAGAAGTCGCCGCGCAGTGGGCCAAAAGGTGATTCCCAGATAATCGACGCACCGACCGACGCGCGGATGCCATCTGAATCCTGGATCATGGTGCCGGGGAACGACTTGTAGTCATTGTCGTACAACGTACCAGCCTCGGCGAAAAAGGCAGCGCTGATGCCATAGGAACGCGATATTAGCGGTAGTGGAAACTTAACTTCAGCCGTGGCGTTGTAGTATGTCAGGCCGCCGACAGCCAGTCCATTTTCCCGTGGCCCAATGCCTCTGGTGTCAAATCCACGAATGGACTCGCCACCCTGGAAAAAATGTTCGGTAACGCGCAGTGGATTGTCACTGAAATTAACAATATGACCACCAGCTACAGCACCCATCAGGACAATGTCGGCGTCTTCAGACAACAGATAGTAGCCAACCCCCCGTGCAGTGGTGCGCAAATACTGGCCATCGCCACCGATGCCGGCGACGTCTTGCGTCAGTTTCCCGTAAAGGCCTTCGCGTGGTGTGCGAAAGTTGTCCAGGCTGGAATATGTCAAAGAGTAACCGAGCGATGACGTCAGGAAGGGACTGCGGGCAACACTGTTGTTAATTGCCACGCTGGCACTGACAGTATTATTGGTGACATCTTCGTGCTTGAGCGTATAGTTCACGCCGAGGCGCAGATAATCGGTAATCGGCGCTGATGCACGAATTCTACCAAGAGTCGTTTCCGAGGAATATCCAGTGTCATCGTTCGAATCCGCAGTTATCTGCGAGAGATCAAAACCAGCGGCAATACGATGTCCCAGGAAATAGGGTTCTGTAAACGACAGCTCGTATTTGCGTGCATCTTCTCCCAGACCGCCTGAAATCTTCAATGACTGGCCACGCCCCAAAAAGTTCTTCTCGGTCATGCTGATTTCAGCAATTGCACCACCGTTTGAAGAATATCCGCCGCCAATCGCAAATTCACCAGTTGCCTTGTCTCTGACCTGTACGACGATAACCACTCGGTCAGGCGTAGAGCCCTGACGTGTAGTGACATTGACCGATTCAAAGAAACCCAGTCTTTCGAGGCGAGCCTTGCCCTGATTTACCAGGACCTTGTTATAGGCATCACCTTCAGACACGTCGAACTCACGACGTATCACATAGTCTCTGGAGCGATCATTGCCGAACACGTCAATGCGTTCAATATAGACCCGCGGTCCTTCGTCGATAAAGAAGGTGATGTTGATGGTCCGGTTGTCATAGTCACGGTCACCGCGTGGGGTAACTTCAGAAAACGAATAGCCGGAACGGGCAATTGCTTGGGTCATCGCAATCAGCGATTTTTCAACCTTGCGGGCACTGTAGGTATCACCCGGGGCAATTTCCAACTCATCCTGCAGCGCCTCGGCATCGACGGCTGCGAGGGCGTTGTCGATTTCGACGGAACCAAAGGTGTACAGATCGCCTTCATCTACGGTGATGGTAATGGTGTAGGTATTATTAGTGGCATCGAAGTCGCCCACCGATGAAATTACCTGGAAGTCAGCGTAGCCCCGGTTGTAGTAGAATGTTCTCAAGCGGCCTTCATCTGCGCGCAAGCGGTCGGGATCATATACATCGTCACGTTTCAGCCAGCTGAGGAAGTTGCTTTCGTTGTGAGAAATGATGTCTTCAAGACGGCCATCGCTGAAAGCGTTGTTACCAATAAAGTTGATCTGGGCAATTTTGGTACGACCACCTTCGTTGATCTGGAAAATCACGTTGACGCGGTTATTGTCCAACTGGTCGATTCGGGCCGTTACCTGCGCAGACGCCCTGCCCGACCGACGGACAGCCTCGCGTATGCGTTCAATGTCACTGTCCACTTTTGCCTGACTGTAAATTCCCAGGCTTTGGGACTGAATGATGCCCTGCAACATCTCGTCGCGGACTTTGTCATTACCTTCAAACAGAACAAGGTTGATGGTTGGATTCTCTTCTACTTCAACAATGAGAACGCGAACGCTGCGGGTAATGCGCACATCTGCAAACAGACCGGTGCTGAACAGGTTCTGAATCGATTCGTCAGCATCAAACGAGCTATAATTGCGGCCGGGTTTAATCGTGATGTAGGAAATGATGGTTTCCGAATCGACACGCTGGTTACCCCGAACGCTGATGGAATTGACAACCGCGGCGTGAGCACCACTGGTCAAAGGCGTGGATGCTACGATTGCAGGAGCACTAGCAACCACGGCCAGGACGGCCAAAAGTCGCATAAATGTTGTGCAGAGCTGGATGAATGGTTTCATGAAGCCGTCTTGCCTTTGAACTTTTTATTCCCACTCACGGAACCCCGTGAGGGCTGATTTAATCTTCTTGCCTGAACATCAGCCGAATTCCGGCAGTTACAGAAACTTATTAAGAGTTTGTACAGTCTTTTTTTACTGTTGCAACCACCCTTATGGAGTCAGTTTACCAATTTCTTTGCAGAGCGACGAAAAGGCCACACCAAGTGGGTCATTGGTAAATTTTTTGTTAATAATTCAGCCGCTTCCACCAAACAATCTGAGGATATCATTGGACGTTGCGAACAGCATCATCATCAAAACGCAGGTCAAACCGATTCTAAATGCAATATCCTGAGCCTTGGGCGGCAGTGCGCGCCCCCGAACGGCCTCAATTGCATAAAAGAGAAGATGCCCACCGTCGAGCATGGGCACAGGAAGCAGGTTCATCAGGCCAATGCTCACCGACAGGGCTGCCGCCAGTGAAATCAGCTGCAAAATGCCCAATGTGGCAACCTGAGAGGTCATCTGACCAATGCCCAGGGGGCCGCGCAACTGGCTGGCATCCTGTTTGCCGCCAATCAGCTCACGCACGAAGTGATAGGTGCGGCTGATAATCAAGCCGATCGAATCAAGGCTCTTCACAAATGCCTCAACTGGGCCGAGCGGATTTCGGATAATATTGGCAGGATCGCTGCCCGGACCGATTCCCACCAAACCAGTTTGAAACTCGTTGCCGAACCGGTCAGTGCGCTTCGTCATGCGGGGAATTGCGGTGATTTCCAGCGACCTGCCATCGCGCTCCACGACAAAGTCCAGGGGCTCATCAGAACTGACCAGCGTATAGCGGGCGATGTCCTGAAAACTGCTAATTTCACCGCCCTGAATAGCAACGACCCGGTCGCCGATCTGGAAACCAGCTTCGGCGGCTGCCGAATTTTCCTGAATATTGCCGATCACCGGTGCCAGCTTGGTTTCGCCGTAATACATGAAGAAGCCGGTATAGATGACGCTGGCGAGGATAAAGTTTGCTATTGGCCCGGCTGCGACGACGGCTGCCCGTTGCCACAACGCCTTGTCCTCGAATGCTCCTTCGCGTTGATCGGCTGGCATATTTTCCAGCGCTGCCCGATCGGGCCTGCTTGCGGCGTCCTGGTCACCGAGAAATTTGACATAGCCGCCCAGCGGAATGGCACAGCATTTCCAGCGGGTGCCATGTTTGTCGAACCAGCCGAACAGTTCGGGACCAAAACCAACAGCGAAGGTCTCCACCTTCACCTTGTTCCATCTGGCTACTGCGAAGTGACCCAGTTCATGGAAAAACACGACGATCGTCAGAACAAAGACAAATGGAATGACCTTTGTCAGTCCAAAATCCAGAAGCGCCATCGGCGCTGTCAGCAAATCCATTCGTTCAATTCCCGTTTCGAGATCAGGCCGAGCCTTATCTGTAGTTGTTCAAAAATTCGTCAATCTTGTGGCATCCACCGTCGTGCAACCAATTTCCATGACCGTTCGGAACGATCAATGCAAAACGCCCTCTCATGAGTCATGTCCGCAGCCTATCAGTTCCAGCTGGTGTCGAACTGGTCTGCTCTATCCTCCGCTGCCCAAAGCCACAAGCAGCGCCACCGGAACTGCCGCTGCCACCAACCCGTCCAACCGGTCCAAAAATCCACCATGTCCTGGAATCAACTGACTGGAATCCTTTACGTCAAACAACCGCTTGACCCAGGATTCAAACAAATCTCCAGCCTGCGAGACGATCGACAGCAAAACCGCACCCAAAATCAAAGCCAGTGTCGGCAGGCTGGCGTCGTAGAGTGTCACGGCAATGGCAAATAAAACGGAAAAGCCCAGGCCACCTAAGGCACCAGACCATGTCTTTTTGGGTGAGACCGCCGGCATCAGTTTTGGCCCTCCGAACTGCCGGCCAACGAAATAGGCGGCAATGTCAGTGATCCAGACCGTGACAAACAGAAACAATATCAACGCCAATCCGCCATTGTCGCGAATTAACGGGAAGGCAATGGCCGGAATGGCGCAATACAGGGCACCCAGGCCAATCCAGCGCACATCCGATTTCTCGTCACCTGATGTTGTCAGTTCCAGCAACAGGCCCAGCACGGCAAACACCGCCAGGCCGACAAATCCATAGCCAAACAGATTGCTGATCAGCAGGCCGACAAATCCGGCGGTCAATACGGCTTCGATACCGTCAAACGGGGTTCGGCGAACGATTGCCTGCCATTCGTAATACAGCAGTGCCGACAATAGCAGTGACAGCAACGTAAATGGCCAACCACCCAACCAGCACAGCCAAAGGACAGCAACAAGCATGACAATGCCAGAAGCCACCCGCTTGCCGAGTTCACTGGCCATAAATCCGCTGACTGCACTCTCGCCTTTATGGCTGCTTTCGCCGCTTTTGCCGCCGCCGCTCATGCGCTGGTCTGGGCCACAACCCCTCCAAACCGACGGTCGCGGCTGCGATACTCGTTCAAGGCCTGTTCGAAATGGGATTTGCTGAAGTCGGGCCACAGGCAATCAAGAAAAACAAATTCCGAATAGGCGGCCTGCCAGAGCAGGAAATTGGACAGCCGCTGTTCCCCGGAAGTGCGGATGATCAATTCCGGGTCGCTCCAATCCGCCGTGTCGAGGGAATTGGCGACAGTCGATGGTTCGATATCAGCGGGCGAAATCTCGCCATTTGCCACCTGTTCGGCAATTTTTCGCACGGCGCGGGTCATCTCGTCGCGGGCGCCATAATTAAAGGCAATAACCAGGCGGGTGGCGGTATTGTTGCGAGTCAGATTTTCCGCCTCGTCCAGCAGGGGCAGAATGTCGCCTGGGATATTCTGTCGCGAGCCGATGATCGATACGCGGACATTTTCGCGGTGCAGATCTGCCAGATCCCGGCGAATGAAGATTTTCAACAACGACATCAGGTCGCTGACTTCTTCGGCTGGACGGCTCCAGTTTTCAGACGAAAATGAAAACAGGGTCAGTGTCTTGATGTTCAGTTCACCGGCTGCCCGCACCGCCGCGCGCACCGCTTCAACCCCCTTGCGGTGACCATGGCTGCGCGCCAAACCCCGCGCCTGCGCCCAGCGCCCGTTGCCGTCCATGATGATTGCCACATGAGACGGGCCACGCGGGGTGGAACCAGCCAGCCCCGGCGTCTCCTGCTCCGGCAATCTTATATCATTGGACATTGATCAACCTCCGGTTGGGCTAAGCCTGAAGGGTCTAAACCTGCATAATCTCTGCTTCTTTGTTGGCCAACACCTCGTCAACCTGGCCCACCATCTCGTCGGTCATTTTCTGAACCTTGTCAGAGGAGCCACGTGCCTCGTCCTGGCCGATTTCCTTATCTTTTTCCGCCTTTTTCAGCGCTTCCATCGCATCGCGACGGACATGGCGAATGGCGACTTTGGCGTCTTCTGCATAGCCCTTGGCCACTTTCACCAGCTCGCGGCGACGCTCTTCGTTGAGGTCTGGCAGCGGAATGCGCAGGTTCTGGCCATCAACAACAGGGTTCAGGCCGAGGCCGGCTTCGCGGATCGCCTTGTCGACCGGTCCGACCATGGACTTATCCCATATCTGAACGGTGATCAGCTTGGGTTCCGGTGCACCGACATTGGAAACCTGGTTGAGCGGCATTTTCTGCCCATAGGCATCCACCATGACCGGTTCCAGCAGACTTGCTGAAGCACGACCGGTGCGTAAACCGCCCAGATCCTTGCCAAATGAGGCGAGCGAGCCTTCCATACGTTTCTTGATGCTTGCAAGGTCAATGCCGTCTGCCATGGTTTTATCCTTCATCGGATCTGAGGACTAGAATGAAACCGTTCCATTCAGCGTCCGTCGTTCAATTCAACTTTTACTGCTTACTAGAGTGAACGTGCCGTTCCCACACAGGACGCGCGCAAGTTCACCCGGTTTGTGTATCGAAAACACCACCACATCAATATCATTGTCGCGGGCTAACGCAACCGCTGATCCATCCATGATTTTCAGCTGACGCTCCAGCAAATCTCCATGTGTCAGTCTGTCATATCGCGTGGCATTTTGGTCTTTTTTGGGGTCGGCAGAATATATTCCGTCCACCTGTGTGCCTTTGAAGATGGCGTCGGCGCCAAATTCGGCGGCGCGCAATGCTGCGGCCGTGTCTGATGTAAAATAGGGATTGCCGGTTCCGCCGGCAAAAATCAGCACATCACCGCGATCCCGTGCCTCGACCATGCCACGCTGGGTAAAGGTGTCGCAAACCTGCGGCACTGCCAGACCGGAAAGAACCGTGGTGTTGACTCCCCGCCCCTCCAGTTCCATGCGCAGCGAAAGGGCATTCATGATGATCGCCATCATGCCCATATGATCGCCGGTCACCCGGTCTGCCCCCTTGGAGGCCAGCGCAATGCCGCGAAAGATATTGCCGCCGCCAACCACCAGTGCAATTGACGTTCCCAGCGCTGCCGCTTCTGCGATATCGTCGACGATCAGGGCCACTTTTTTGGAGTCGATACCGAATGCCTGATCGCCCATCAGCGCTTCACCGGAAATCTTGTATAGAATGCGGGCAAATAACGGCTTGCTCATCGACTGGGCTGTCCTCGAATCTGTTTCCGACAAAGTGGCCAGAATTGTCAAAGAGTTACAAGATGTGGGGTGGCTTGTCACCTTACCGTCACGGAAAGAATTGCTGCATTGCTTCCACTCACACTAATTGATTTAGTGGGCTATTGATGAGGAAAATTGTTGGTCCCATGCTTGTCGGCGGGATCAGCCAAAAATTGAAATCGGTGGAGGAATGATGAAACGACTGGTTCTGGTGCGCCACAATCATGTGCCGATTGATGACCGGGTTGCAGTATGGGCCTTTCTCAACGGTTACAAGATCGATTTGCGCTATCCGTTTTCTGGCGACAGCCTGGACGATGTTGTGGCCGAACTTTCAGACACGTCAGACATCGCAGGAACCGTTATTTATGGCGGGCCGTTTAATGCAGATTCAGCAGATGACAACCCGTTTCTTATCCAGGAATATCGATGGATTGAGGCCTGTATGAAGGCTGATTTGCCGATGTTGGGGCTCTGTCAGGGCGTTCAACAGATAGCCCACCATCTGGGTGCCTGGACCGGTCCCGGAGAGGGTAATGTCTACGAGTTCGGTTATTACCAACTCACCCCAACGGAGGCGGCGAAAGAAGAAGGCTTTATGAATGAACCCGTCTGGGTCACCCAGGCGCATTTTCACACCTTCGACCTGCCTGCCGGCGCGGTACACCTGGCACGCAGCGAAACCTATCAAAACCAGGCTTTCCGGTTAGGGCAAAATGTCTACGGTCTTCAGGGACATCCCGAGCAGACGATTGAAGGGTTTCGCCGCTGGCAAAATGCCAAATGGGCAAATTATGGCGAGCCCGGCGCGCAAACCCGCGACGAACAAAATCACCTGATGGCGCTGCACGACGAAGCCCAAGGCAAATGGTTCTACGGATTTCTTGACAGGTTCTTCGGACCCGCAGCCTAACCAACAAAAAGGGCGACACCGAAGCTCGGCACCGCCCTGATTTCTACCAATGTTGAAAGCACTTAGGCTTTGTTCATTGCAGCGACTTCTGCAGCGAAGTCGTCTTCTTCCTTTTCGATGCCGTCGCCCAGCTGGAAGCGGGCAAAGCCCTTCAGTGCGATTGGTGCACCGGCGTCGGCTTCGGCGTTTTTCAATGCCTGCTCAACGGAATTTTCACCGTCGATCACAAAGGTCTGAGACATCAGAACGTTCTCTTCGTAGAACTTGCGAATACGGCCTTCGACCATCTTTTCGATGATGTTTTCAGGCTTGCCGGATTCACGGGCGCTTTCTTCGAAGATTTTCTTTTCTCTCTCAACAACTTCTGCATCCATGTCGTCGCGGGTTGCAGCCAGGGGATTGGTTGCAGCAACGTGCATGGCGACCTGACGGCCGATGGCGTTCAGTGCAGCTGCATCACCGGTGGATTCCAGCGCAACCAGAACACCGATTTTGCCGAGGCCATCAGCGATTGCATTATGGACGTAGGAAGCAACAACACCGTTGTCTACGTTCATCACCGCGGCGCGGCGCAGGCCCATATTCTCACCGATAGTGGCAATCGCAGCGGTGACATTGTCGGCAACAGACTTGCCGCCCATGTCGGCTGCAGAGATGGCATCAACAGAACCGTCTGTGCCCATGGCAACCTTGGCAATGCCGGAAGCCAATGCCTGGAAGTCATCGTTGCGGGAAACAAAGTCTGTTTCCGCGTTGACTTCCACGACAGCTGCTTTTGACCCTTCGCTGACAACTGCAACGAGACCTTCAGCGGCGGTGCGGCCGGACTTTTTGTCGGCTTTGGCGATGCCTTTGGCGCGCAGCCAGTCTACTGCTGCTTCGATGTCACCATCGTTCTCGTTCAGTGCGTTTTTGCAGTCCATCATGCCTGCGCCGGTTTTATCGCGCAGTTCCTTCACCATTGATGCTGAAATAGCCATCTCAATAGCCTTTCTGGTTGGCCCCGTTGAGGGCAATTGATTTTGTCAAAGAATCAGAAGCCCCGGTCGGGGCTTCTTCGTTGTGTGTTAAATCGTGCGTTTTCGCCAATCTACAAGGGCTGCATGGCAGCCATGCGATATGCGGCGAGCAACGATCAGCCGGCAATTAGGCCTTCAGGCGTTCCGCAGCCTGGGCTTTCCAGTCTTCGATCTGGGCAGCTGAGAAAGGCATGTTTTCGTCAACCTTGGCAATTTCCTCAGCAGTCAGTTCGGCGATCTGCTTATAGGTTGTGATGCCCTGCTCTTTCAGCTGGCCTTCAGCAACCGGGCCAATGCCGTTGATCTCCTTGAGATCATCCGCGTCACCTTCTGGCGCTGCAAACAATGGAGCGACGGCGTCGTCGGCGGCGGCGGCTGGTTCTTCCTCAGCAGCGGGAGCTTCTTCGGCTGGTGCCGCTTCCACCGCAGGAGCTTCTTCAACTGCAGGTGCCTCTTCAACCGGAGCTTCAGCAGCAGCTGCCTCGACAGGTGCTTCTTCAGCCGGCGCTTCAGCGGCGACCTCAGCGGCGACTTCAGGAGCAGCCTCCAGAACGGTTTCGGCAGGTGCCTCAGCCTGGGCGCCCAGATCAACACCGGACGCGCCTTGCTGACGGGCAATGCCGTCGATGGCGGCTTTAGCGACCAAATCACAATACAGGGCGATGGCGCGGGAGGCGTCGTCATTGCCTGGAATTGGCAGATCGATATTGGCAGTGTCTGAGTTGGAATCGAGAACCGCGCAAACCGGGATTTTCAACTTGGCAGCTTCCAGAACCGCAATGGCTTCCTTGTTGGTGTCGATGACAAAGATCAGGTCAGGCGTGCCGCCCATGTCCTTGATGCCGCCGAGAGCGCGTTCCAACTTGTCCCGCTCACGGGTCAGCTTCAGCAATTCTTTCTTTTTGAAGCCGGCCTGTTCGCCGGACAGCAGCTCTTCCAACTCGCGCAGGCGCTTGATGGAATTGGAAATGGTTTTCCAGTTGGTCAGCATGCCGCCAAGCCAGCGGGCATTGACGTAATACTGAGCCGAACGGCGTGCAGCGTCAGCAACCTGTTCGGAAGCGGTACGCTTGGTGCCGACGAACAAGACGCGGCCACCACGGGCAACCGTGTCAGAAATCTGTTTCAGCGCATTGTGCAGCAGGGGCACGGTCTGGGACAGGTCAAGAATATGAATGTTGTTGCGTTTGCCGAAAATGTACTTATCCATTTTCGGGTTCCAGCGGTGGGTCTGGTGACCAAAGTGAACTCCAGCTTCAAGCAGCTGGCGCATAGAAAAATCGGGCAGAGCCATGGCTCGCATCTCCTTTTACCGGTTGTACCTGGCGCGGAAAAGAACGGCAGAACGGAAATCTGCCGCACCGGAAGTGCTGGTCAGTGCCATGTTATCGCTAACTCGGGGCTGATCGCTTCACAAGGAAACGTTGACCAACACGCATCCGCGTGTGGAATGAGCGGCGTTATAGCTGGATTTGGCTGCAGCGCAAGGGCAAAAGCGGCCAAAAAAGGCACATTCTTGATCAATCGCCAATGCTGCTTGGCAAAAGGCAGAACCAGCCCTCGCAAACCCGATGGATCGGTTGATGTCAGGTCTGATTGTCGGGCAGCAATTCGCAACGGGTGTAAATGTCCAGCACCTTATCGGGCAGTTGCTTCCATGTGTGCTTGTAGAAGAACTTGGAGCGCTCCAGACATTCCGCCTGGCTTTGAAAAGCCCGTGGTGCCCAACCCTCCATAGTCTTGCCTTCAACGATTCTATGCGTATTTTCGCCCGTTTGAACAACCAACAGAAAAACCAAAAACCATTTCATGTGCCAGCTCTCACCGCATCCTCTGCAACAACAATTGGCGCATTGATCCCTTCAAATGCAAATGAAATCGCTGTTAGTGCAACTTAACAGGAACACGGAGTGGAATCTCAAATATCAGGTTATTAGCCTTCCTACACGCCTATCTACGACTAGTTTCCGGTGTCGGTTTCCGGCACCTTAAGCCCGGCTTTGGTTAGTCCCTTCATCAAATCCTCGATGACGTCTTTGGGCATTCCGCGAGCTCGGTACGGCGCACGAGGATCGTTCAGGAACTCCGGAAATTGCTCAAGTATTTTTGAGGCCCACGCGTCGGCCTTCTGAGGTTCACCATTCATCGCATAGATGGCGGTCATGCTGGCAATACCCATTGGCCTGTTGGCCGGGCTCATGCTCAACATCAGATCGCGTGCCTCTTCGTAGTCGCCGCGTGCATAGGCATGCAGCACAAATGCATTGCCAAAACCTGGGTGCAGCTTCGGGTTCAGGGCCCTGGCCCTGGTAATCCACTGTTCGCCTTTTTCCCACTCGCCGGAATAGGCAAGGAATATTCCAAGGTCAGCCAGTATCCATGAATCGTTCGGGTTAAGATCGATCGCCTTTTGGGCGTTGTTCATGAAGACCGATTTGTCCTCGCCAAGCATCCGGCTCAAGATTGCCCGCGCATAATAGGCATCGGGATTATTCCTGTCCTCCTGAAGCGCTCGGCCAGCTGCATCGCGGGCAAGTCGCGCCCAGTCGGGAGATGTATCATGCGATCTTTTCTTTGATTCCAGATAATTGAATGCCAATCTCGACCACCCCAGCGAATAACCAGGGTCGACTTTTACGGTTCGCAGAAGACAGTCACGGGCCTTGCGGTGGGCTTCCAGGCCAAAGGTTTGATAGAACCAGAAAGAAAGCAAATAACATTCATAGGCTTCCAGGTTTTCTGGTGCCTTTTCGCGTATGGCCTGCTGCGCCGATGTGCTGAACAGAGTGGCATCGGTTGATCCGATTTGTGCCGCAACTGTCCTGGCAATCTCGATTTGAACATCCAGAACATCGTTCAAACTCAGGTCTTTGTCGAAAGGTCCGGGCGATTTTAACTGACGACAGGTTTTGGCATCGATAAAGTCGGTCGTTACTCTCAGCTTATCCTGTGAGCGTCGAACCGAACCGGACAGAATGTAGTCAGCGTCCAGTTCGTTTCGAATCGTTTCGCATTTAGGATCGTCGCGATAGGATTCCCCAGCTTCCGGCGCGATGACAAAAAGATTGGAGAATTTGGACAGCAAGGCGTTCAGATCACGCGTCAACCCTTCGCTGAAATAGGCGTCCTCCTGATCACCACCGACGCTCTGGAATGGAATGATCGCAATTTTTGCTCCGGTCGGTAGTTCGGCACCATCCTTTTCGCCAAAAGTATCAAATACGAGCACGGCAACAAGGGCGCTAACGGCAACCAAACCGGCAATCAAGGCAGTCAACTTCCTGCTTTTTCTCGCGCGGCGCACAGTCTTTGCCAATTCAGCCGGCCAGACCCAAACTCCAACGGGCATGGCGATGTTTTTCAGCGCGATTTCACCAGCATCAGCAAACTGGAAATCAACCTTGCCAGCCATCTGTTCGGCGACCGGCCTGGATATGCAGATTCCGCCCGAAGGAGCAATTGATTCAAGACGTGCAGCAATGTTCACACCGTCGCCATGAAAATTACCTTCCTCGGCAATCACGTCACCAAGGTTGACTCCAATACGGAACAGCATTTGCGTTTCCTGCGGCTCAGATGCATTGCGTTTGGCGACTTCTTGTTGGATTTCCACGGCGCAACGAACGGCTTCGACCGGGCTGGTAAACTCGGCAATTACGCTGTCTCCGGCACTGCCAAATATCTGGCCGCCATAGCGTTCTATTCGCTTGTCGACGTCGGTCCTGATGGCACGCAGCTTTGATAACGTGCCTTCTTCATCTACGCCCATCAAACGCGAATATCCGACCACATCGGCGACTAGTATTGCGGCAAGTCGACGTTCCATCACCCGTTCCCATCAAAGAACAAATGATATCTGGCCTGGCGCAAAACTCCAAACTTTGGCGTGAGCAGGTACATTCGGGATCAATGTGTGCTTGGCAGGGGCAGCAGGATTTGAACCCGCGACCTACGGTTTTGGAGACCGTCGCTCTACCAACTGAGCTATACCCCTTCGCGCGCGGCTATCGCTAACGATAAACTGCGGCACGATCAAGTCTTATGTTTGGTTTTTCGCCTCTTCGCCAACTTCAACCAGCGCGGTGTTGAATTCTGCCCCGAATAACAACAGCACCGACAGGCCATAAAGATAGACAATCGCCACCATAACGCCCGCCAGACCGGCATAGAGAGCGGTGTAATTGGCAATATATTGCAGATAGAGACCAAACAGGTTGGACCCCGCCGCAATGCCAACCAGGGTCAGCAAAATGCCCCATACCATCGATCTGCGACGCCCCTTCATGTCCGGCAGAATGCGGTGAAAGGCAAAAAGACTGGCGCCCAGCAGCACCAGTGGCAGGCCATATTGCAACAGCCCGAACAGCAAGGAAAACTCCTGCAGCCATTCCAAGCGCGTCACCATTAAATTCCACACGAAGGGCGCACCGACCAGCACAATGTTCGACGCAATCAGTGCAACAGCCCCCAGCAGCACGAAGATTACCCCCTGCAAACGACGCCACAGGAAGGAACGTCGCTCGGTCACCTTGTAGGCCCGGTTGAGCCCGTCGCGGGCGCTTTCAATGCCGTTGGTGGCCAATACCAGCGCCACGAGGGTGGAAATGGAAAAGAACTCGCCGGGATTTTCCGACAAAAGCACCCTCACCTGCTCGGTAATGGCGGCGGCTGAATCTCCCGGCCAGGAACCAAGCATCAAAAAGACGATCTGCTCAGCCATCGACGGATCACCATAGAGCCGCACCAGCGACGCAATCAGCATCAGAAACGGAAACAGCGACAGCAGCAGTGACAGGGCCACATTGGAGGCAATGGCCAAGCCGCCATCATCTATCAGCTTGACCGTTGCCCGATAAAATGACGTCAAGACAGTTTTCAGCATGCACCGGTCCAAGTTGAGGTCTGAGGGCGGATTGCCCCTGACCATGTCACTCATACCTGTGTATCGATCGGCGCTTCGTCAAGCCGCCCGGCAGTCGTTGGCCCTACTAAATAACCTTCTAATAGGTTGCGCGCCCGCCGGAGAGGTCGAAAACACCTGCCGTTGTGAAGGAGTTTTCTTCACTGCTCAGCCAGCAGACCATCGATGCGGCCTCCTCGAGTTCCATCATCCGGCCGCGGGGGATTTTTGACAGCATGTAGGCAATATGCTCGTCGGACTGCTCCATGGCGCTCTTGGTCTTGGCCACCGCCGGGGTGATGCAATTGACCGCAATGTTTTCTGCCGCCAGTTCCTTGCCGAGGCTCTTGGTCAGTGCGATAACGCCGGCCTTGGTGGATGAATAGGCAACGGCATTTGGATTGCCTTCCTTGCCTGCCACCGAAGAGACGTTGACGATCCGACCATACCCCGCCGCGCTCATATGTGGCACGACGGCACGACAGACTTTGAACGTGCCGGTCAGGCCGACCGCCACAACCGCTTCAAATTCGTCAATGGGGTAGTCTACAAGCGTCGCATTGGGTCCGATCAGCGCTGCGTTGTTGACCAGAATGTCGATCTTACCGAATTTTTCCATTGTTTGTGCAACGGCATTGGCAATGGAGTCGGTATCCCCAATGTCGACCTCGACTGGCAGTGCCTTGCCGTCCAATTCCTCGGCAGTTTGCGCCAACCGGGCTGCATCACGGTCCCACAGCGCCAGTTGGGCACCGCTTTCCATCATCCGTTCAGCAACGGCCAGGCCGATGCCCTGCGCGCCGCCGGTTACAATGGCAACCCTGCCCTGTAGATCATATTGGTTCACGTTGATTCCTTTCCTGGATCGGCCACATGGCCGACTGGCTTGTTATTGTGTTCCTAAAAAATACGTTTGGCGGCTAGTCGAGGTGAAAAACTTCTTCCATGGAAGCCCACCATTCGTCTTTGCCACGACTTTCCAGTGGAACCTGCATGGGACCACACAATTTCCACCATTCCTTGGTTTTGGGATCGTCGGCAATCGCCTGATTATCCGCTTCAAAATCACTGCCCAGATATTCCCAATAGGCAAACATGACGTTTTCCGGCTCGCGCAGGAAGATCGAATAATTGGTGATATTGCTTTTTGACAGGCGAGCCAGAATTTCCGGCCATACATTTGCGTGCAGGCGTTTGTATTCAGGAAGATCCTCTGGCCGAACGCCAATCATCATACCCATGCGTTGCATCTTATTTCCTTTCGTCATTTGTTGCGGGGCACCCTTGGGAGTGCCATAATCTGCTGACTTTAAAGAGAGTTCCGGCAGCGGCTAATTGTTTGCGGGCGGCAACACACGAGGATATTGCGCGATGACCACTCAAACGCTTGCGGCGTTGAAAAAGCAGATCATTGCAGCCTGCCTGGAGATGAATGCCTCCGGCCTCAATCAAGGCACGTCGGGCAATATCAGTGCCCGGACCAGGGACGGATTCGTGATCACCGCTTCGGGTGTGCCCTACGACCAGATGAAGCCGCGCCACATCGTTGAAATGGACCTGGAAGGCACCTATCGAGGCAACTTCCTGCCGTCTTCGGAATGGCGCATGCATATGGATATCTATGCTGCCCGACCGGAAGCCCAGGCGGTGGTGCATACCCATTCCCCCCATGCCACGGCGATCTCCAGCCTGCGCCGGGATGTGCCCGCCTTTCATTACATGGTGGCGGCGGCCGGTGGTAATTCGCTGCGCTGTGCCGACTATGCCACCTTCGGTACCCAGCAATTGTCCGACAACATGCTGACGGCGCTTGAAGGTCGCTCCGCATGTTTGCTCGCCAATCATGGCACGATCAGTTTTGGCCCCGATCTGCGCAAGACTTTTGGACTGGCGGTGGAAGTTGAGGCCCTGTGCAAACAATATGCCGTCGCCTGCCAGACAGGAAAGCCGACCATTCTGGATGATTCTGAAATGGCCAATGTCCTGGAACGGTTCAAAACCTACGGAAAACAACCGGCGGCGACGACTGCGGGGGAAGTTTCCAATTCCCCCGCGGTTTTTGCACCGGTCAGACGCGACTGAACCGGAATATCTTCGGTCAGGCGCGCTCAGGCTCATAATGCCAGTTTGACCCAGGCACTGTTGCGACGGCTGGAACGGACACAGGCGTCGACAAAGGCAACCCCTTTAACCCCGTCGGATACCGTCGGATAGACCGTGCCGGCTTCTACCGGTTCACCGCTTTCAGCGGCGCGGATGGCACGGGCGGCCTCGGTATAGATATTGGCAAAGCCTTCCAGATATCCTTCCGGATGTCCCGGAGGAATGCGGCTGACACGACCGGCATCCTCGCCAGATCCTGCACCGGCGCGGGTGATCAGCCGTTTCGGCTCACCCAGCGGCGTGTGCCACAGATAGTTGGGGTCTTCCTGACGCCATTCCAACCCACCCTTGGAGCCGTAAACGCGGATTGCCAGGGCATTTTCATTGCCCGGTGCCACCTGGCTGGACCACAACATGCCCCGCGCACCGCTGGTAAAGCGCAGCATCACATGGGCATTGTCGTCGAGCTGACGGCCCGAAACGAAAGCACTGAGATCAGCCGACAGTTCTTCCACTTCCAACCCGGTCATGAAGCTCGCAAGATTGTAGGCATGGGTGCCGATATCACCGGTTGACCCACCTGCCCCAGCCTGTGCCGGATCGGTGCGCCAGGACGCCTGTTTCTGTCCGGTCGATTCAAGATCGGCCGACAGCCAGTCCTGCGGATATTCAGCCTGCACCACACGAATATCGCCAATCTCGCCACCGGCGATCATTTCTCGCGCCTGGCGAACCATCGGATAGCCGGTGTAATTGTGGGTCAGCACGAACACCGCGCCGGTCTTTTCAACCAGAGCCGCCAGTTTCTTGGCTTCTCCCAGGCCCGCCGTCAGCGGTTTGTCGCAGATGACGTGAATGCCGCGTTTCAGAAACTCGCGCGCCACGGGAAAATGCATGTTGTTGGGGGTGACAATTGACACCGCCTGAATGCCGTTTTTCAACCGTGCCTCGCGCTTGGCCATGTCGAGATAGTTGCCATAGGAGCGATCTTCCGCCAGACCGAGTTCAGCGCCCGATGCCCGCGCCCGATCAGCATCGGAAGAAAGGGCGCCGGCAACCAGCTCAAAATGATCGTCTATGCGCGAGGCTATGCGGTGTACGCCGCCAATAAAGGCACCCTGACCACCGCCCACCATGCCAAGCCGGATGCGCGATGTCTGCGCGTCGCTAGTTCCTTCAATTGCCATTGGTAAGTCTCCCTATTCGATGCCCAGCATGCGCCGGTTTGCAGCTTCGTCGGTGCCACCACCGGCAAAGTCATCAAAGGCTTTTTCGGTCACGTTGATAATGTGGGAGGTGATAAACGGCGCGCCTTCCGCTGCACCCTGCTCGGGATCTTTGATTGCGCATTCCCACTCGATCACGGCCCAGGAATCGTAGTCATACTGGGCGAGTTTTGAGAAGATTGCCGAGAAATCCACCTGTCCGTCGCCGAGCGAACGGAAGCGACCGGCGCGCTCCAACCAGGGCGCATAACCTGAATAGACGCCCTGACGGCCCGTCGGGTTGAATTCAGCATCCTTGACGTGGAAGGCGCAGATGCGCTCGTGGTAAATGTCGATGAAGTCAATGTAGTCCAGCTGCTGCAGCAGGAAGTGGGACGGATCGTAATTGATCTGGCAGCGCGGATGATTGTCCACCCGTTCCAGGAACATTTCAAACGTGGTGCCGTCGAAAATATCCTCGCCGGGATGGATTTCATAACCGACATCACAGTCTGCCTCATCAAAGGCATCGAGAATTGGCCGCCAACGTTTGGCCAGCTCGTCAAAGGCCGTTTCAATCAACCCGGCGGGCCGTTGTGGCCAGGGGTAGAGGAACGGAAAGGCAAGTGCGCCCGGAAAGGAAACGTGGGACTTAAAACCCATATTGGCAGAGGCCTTGGCGGCCATCATCATCTGGTTGACCGCCCATTTCTGACGGGCCTTGGGATTGCCGCGCACTTCTGGTGCGGCAAAGCCGTCAAAGGCCTCATCATAGGCTGGATGAACAGCGACAAGCTGGCCCTGCAGATGGGTGGAAAGATCGGTGATTTCGATGCCGGCTTCCGCACAGGTGCCAATCAGTTCATCACAATAGGTCTTGCTTTCTGCAGCCTTTGCCAGATCGATCAGATTGGCATCCCAGCTGGGCAATTGGATGCCCTTGTAGCCATGGCCTGCGGCCCATTCGGAAACGCCTTTGAGTGTGTTGAAAGGCGGCTCATCACCACCAAATTGTGCCAGAAATATCGCTGGCCCTTTCATCGTTTTCATCAGTCAGTCTCCTTCATATCTCAATGTTCTGCTTGCCACTGCACGGTTTGGCGGCAAAATTACGCCCGGTCCCAGGTTTCGCGCAAAAAGTCGTGGCCAAATTTGTAAACTTCGTCACGGGATGGAAAGAAATCCCGCCACACCTTGGTTGCCGCTGCAAGGTCCGGCAATGCCCGTCCAAAGGATTCAATGGTGCACCAGCCATCATAGCCGCCATTTTTCAACGCTGACATGGTTTCCAACCACGGCACATGCCCCTTGCCCGGCGTGCCCCGGTCATTTTCGCTAAAATGCACATGGGAAATCTGTTTCAGATTGGGCGCGATAACGCCAACCGGGTCTTTTTCTTCGATGTTGGCGTGAAACGTATCGTAGAGAAGACCGTAATTATCAGCGCCTACCCGTTTGACGATGTCTGCTGCGTCTTCGACCGTATTGAGCACATAACATTCAAACCGGTTCAGCGGCTCAATGCCCAGTTTGATGCCTTGGTCGGCGGCATATGCTGCAGCTTTCTTATGTACGGCAACAACATTGCTGCGTTGTTCATCGGTGGGCGGGTCGCCGGAGAAAACCCCCAGCGGCTGATGGAACGGGCCGCACAGAACCTCGCCATTGGCGGCGGCGGTGCAGTCAATTGCCCATTTGATGTGGCCAAGCGCGGCTTCCTGGATCGCCGGATCACTGCTCATGCAGTCATGGTCTTCATCGGGCATCACGCAGACGGTGGTGGTTCTCAACCCGTTGTCCTTGGCTGCCTGGCCGATCTTGGCATAATGTTCGGGATCACCATCGAAGATCGGCAATTCAATGCCATCATATCCGGTCTTTTTCAGTTCCTCGAAAACCGGGAAATGTTCGTCGGTTACGTGAATGGTCCACAATAGCAGATTGAAACCCAGCAACATGTCAAATTCTCCTGTGTTGTGACCGCATGACGTCGCCTTCACTGCTTGAGCGGCAACGAATTCATGGCGTTTTTTGTGTCTTCAAATGAAACGACCCCTGCATCGGAGCCCAGGCCCGTGGCCACCAATGCGGCTGATGCCTGAGCAAATCGCAGTGAGGTGTCGAGATCCATTTTGTGGTGTAAGGCAGTGATAAAACCGGCGTCGAAAGCATCTCCACAGCCAGTCGTGTCAACGACTTCGATGTCGTAGGCGTTCGATTGTTTGCGATGGCCCGTGCTATCGGCGTAATACGCCCCGTCTGGCCCAAGCGTAAGAATGCAGATGGTTGCCCCTGCATCCAACATAGCATCGGCGCAGTCGCTGGCAGTTTGTTTGCCGGACAAATCTCTGGCTTCTTCGATCGACGGCATAAAATAGTCGATGTGAGGAAGCAGTGGCTTGACGATCTTAATCGTATGCTCGTCAGTCCCGATCAAATCAAAAGTCACCGTTCTGCCGCGGTTCTTTGCCTCCTGCAACAAACGCACACTTGGTTCGCCATCGATTTTTGCGAGAAGACCCGTGCCACCGAGATGAACGATCGGCGCATCAAACACCTGGTCATAAGCTTCTTTTGGAATGTCAAAATGATCTGATGCACCCCGTACATGAAGGGCCGGGCGATCACCGTTTGGTCGTACATTCAATATCGTTGCGGAGGTTGGAACATCAGGCAATCGCTGCATGGCCGAGATGTCGACCCCGAACTTTTCCAAGCTGGACAGCACCCAGTCGGCTTTTTCATCTTCGCCAACCGCACCAACGGCCAGACTATTGAGTCCGAGTTTTGCCGTGTTGACGACGGTGCCGCCGGCGGTTCCCGCAACAGTTAGCCTGATCTCCTCAATAAACTCGACATTCCCAAACTCTGGAATGACAGTGACAGGTCGCCCTAGAATATCGAGAACGTAGAACCCAATTACCGAAACGTCATGTTTCATTCACTCTTGTCTCCCTTTAACCGGAAAACAGCAAACCATAAGATGATATCAATAACGGCCAGACCCCAAACAAGCGGTTGCTGGTAAAACGGCGCGGACGCTGCCCGGCGCACCAGGGAAACCGCTGGTGCCTTCAAGAAGGCGATCCCGTAGAGATGGGCAGCGGCAATTGCCACCAATAGTGCGGTGACAAAAATCAAGGCAACAACCGCCAGGGCAAAGGTAATCGTTCGCACCGGTGTGCCGGGTTCTGCCAATGGAAGCAGATTGTTGATCAAAGCAGCTAAGACCACCAATCCGCAACCAAGGGAGAAAACCGTAAGGCTGAAGGGCTGAAAGATCATAAACAGAGCGACGATGCCCAGTCCGATAATTGAAAATTCAAGGCGGACAGCTGAATCCCGTGTCAATCTTGCGACGTTCTTTCCACTCATGTCCGCACCGCCTGTCCCTGTCCGTCAAACACATGGGTCTGGCCGGGATCCGGCTTCAGATGCAGGATTTCTCCGGCATTGACCCGGGTTTCCCGTGGTACGACCACCCGAATTTCGGTCTGGGCCTGCGTTCGTGCATGCACCAGAGTTTCAGCTCCCATGGATTCAATGATTTCTGCTTCCACTGTTATCGCCGTGGGACCGGCATCTGAAGCAAGAGAAAATGCCCGAGGCCGCACGCCAATCTGGATTGGGCCAGATGGCTGGCCCGCTACGGCCTGGTCGACCTCAAGCTGCAATTCTTGATTGCCTTCGCCGCCAAGCTGCACCTGTGCGGTACTGTCCTTGCATTCCGACAGTCCAGCATCCAGCAGGTTCATCTGCGGGGTGCCGATGAAGCTTGCAACAAAAGCGTTTTCCGGCTTGGCGAACACTTCATGGGGGGTGCCGATCTGTTCGATCGCCCCGTCCCGCATGATGGTGATGCGGTCGGCCATGGTCAGCGCTTCGAGCTGGTCATGAGTCACGATGACTGTTGGTTTTGACAGGCCTTGCAACACTTCCTTGATCTGTGCCCGCATGGTCTCGCGCAATTCAACATCCAGCCGCGACAGGGGTTCATCAAACAGGAAGCATGAAGGCTGGCGAATGATCGCGCGCGCCACGGCAATGCGTTGCTTTTCTCCCTCGGCAACCTCAGCGGGATAGCGTTTGAGGATGTGTGACAGCTGCAGAATTTCCGCCACATCGGCAACGCGCTTGTCGCGGTCCTGCCTGGAAAGACGCTCCACCATCAGCGGAAAGGCCAGGTTTTCTCCCACCGTCAATGCCGGATAGAGGGCGTAGAACTGAAACACCATTGCGACATTGCGTTGCTCAGGCGTCAGGTTGGTGACGGGGGTGTCGTTGAATAAGACGTCTCCGGCGCTGGGTGTTTCAAGCCCGGCGATCATCCGCAATGTGGTTGTTTTGCCACAACCGGACGGACCCAGAAGGCATACCACCTCGCCTGAGTCCACAAATAGGTTGAAGTCCCGGACAGCGGTAAACTCTCCGAAATTCTTATCAACCCCCCTAAGTTCAATGGTCGATTTCAACGTTTTACCGTCCCGAATGTTACGCCGCGCAGCAACTGGTTTTGCAAGAAGAAGGTGACAAGAATCACCGGAATGAGAAACAGGGTTTCAATGGCGGCAAGCAGCCCCCAACGCACCCCGATATCGCCGCCAATGGTTTGCGACATGGCAACCGGAACCGTTCTGGTTTCCACGCCGGTCAGCAGCAAGGCAAACAGGAATTCGTTCCATGTCAGGATCAGCCCGAACACCGCTGTGGCGGCGAGACCGGCCAACACCTGAGGCAGGCAAATTTTGAAGAACACCCGCCTCTCAGACGAGCCGTCAATCCGGGCTGCGTCTTCCACATCGGGCGACAATTCGTCAAAAAAGCTCTTCATCATCCAGATCGTGAACGGCAGGTTGAACGCCGTGTACAGCAATATGATGCCCGTATAGGTGCCCGACAGTCCCGTAACGCGGAACATCAGCATGACAGGAATGATGACGACGATGGCCGGCAGCATGCGGGTGGTCAGGATGACGAACAGATAGGTGTCATTGCCTTTCAACGGATAGCGAGAGAAGCCAAAGGCGGCCAGCGTGCCAATGAACAGTGCCAGCAATACCGAGAACCCGGCGATAAAGACCGAATTGAAGAAGAAACGGTCAAAACCCGTGTCCTGCACCGCGGCACCGGCCGAAAAGGACCTGGAGAAGACATTGATGAAGTTTTCAAATGTCGGATCAAATGTCAGGTAATCCGGCACCATGAAGCTCATGAATTCCGGAAACAGTTTTACCGGAACGGCCAGCGCATCGGTATGTTCCTTAAAGGCGGTGATAATGATGAACAGCACCGGGAAGAAATAGATCAGACTGACAACAGCCGCTCCGAAAGAGCGGCCCCAACCGGCCTGGTCGACTTCGCGGGCTTTGTTCTTGGAGTTGAAACCAAACATAATCTAACCCTCCTTCGCCCGGCGATTGGCCAGGTACAGATACAGGTTGGTCAACACGATCACCGTGAACAGCAGCACATAGGACAAGGATGCCGAATAGGATGTCTTGTTGAATTGAATGGCCTGTCGGTAGACGTAAAGCGCGATCGTCTCTGTGCTTTGCCCGCCATCGGTGAGAATGAAAACAACGTCAAACAGTTTGAACGCTTCAATGGTTCGAAACAGCAGGGCCAGCATCAACAGGCCTTTGACATAGGGAAAGGTGATCGACTGAAAACGTCGCCATGCCGGCACCCTGTCGACGGCCGCCGCCTCGTAGAGATATTTCGGTACGCTCACCAGGCCGGCCAGCACCAGCAGCATGACGAAGGGCGCCCACATCCAGGCATCAGCAATGACAATCGCTGCCACGGCGCCCGCGGTTGATGATATCAACACATAGGGCTCGTCGGTGAACATATTGAAGAACTGGCTGACCAGACCGAATGTCGGGTCATAGTAATAGCGGAAGAAGGCACCAACTGCGACGTAGGACAACATCATCGGTGTCAGCACCAGAATAAGCAGATAGCGGCGCAGCGGGAATTGTTTGGAAAACAGCAGGGCCAGCAGAAAGCCGACAACCATCTGAACGGCAACGGTAAGCACAACAAGCAAGGCGGTTGTGGTCAGGCGTTCCCAGACAACCGGGTCATCAATCAGCCGTTCGTAATTACGAAAACCGATAAATCTCAAGGTCTGCCGGTCAGCGCGGTAGTTGTAAAAGGACAATCCCAGCGACCAGAGCAATGGGAAAATATTCATCACCACCAATACGGCAATGGCAGGCGCGACAAGCAGGCCCCCGGTATAGCGTCCCCAGGCATTAACAACGGCGGTCACGGCAACCAGCGCGCTGGCGGCTCCGGCGATCCACAGCGTGGTAACGGCGGGCAGGACAAAGGCGCCTATGGTTGTCGCCACAACACCGACGATCAGAGCCAGCAGCCAGTTATCCCAGCGCAATGAAAACAGCTGTTTGCCGTCAGATGATGATTTTTTTGGTGTGGTCAAGGTAACTTACATTCTTTGTAAATAACGCGCCGGTGTTTCACCGGCGCGTTATTAGTTTCACTAGGGGCTCGATTATTCGATCAGGCCTGCATCTTCCAGCAATTGCTGCTGGAACTTGGCGATCGCATCAAGCGTAGCCTTAGCGTCCTGCTTGCCGGTAATGGCAAGGTCGAACTGCTCCTGCTGCTGCACCAGCAATTCAAAGAACTGAGGTACGTGCCAGACGTCCTGCTGCCATTCCAGGCCAGCAGCCCAGGTACGGTTCCAGGGACGGTAAGTGGTGTATTTCGGATCGTTATACACCGACTTGATGGCGCTTTGGCCACCAGCAGCAGCAAACTGATGCTGAATGTCAGGCGACAACCACCACTTCACGAAATCAACAGCTTCCGAGATTTTCTGATCATCAGTCCACGTCATGATGACGAAGGGCTGACCACCAATGTTGGAAGTCCGGTCGATTGAACCGTCGGCCTTTTTCAGACCAGGCATGGAGGCAAAGGCAATGTTGCCGGCAACTTTGGAAGTGTCCGGATTGATCGCGCTTTCAGCAAAACCGATCCATTCGATGTTCAAAGCCAGTTTGCCTTCACGGAAAAGCTCATCGGTTTTAAAGATGTCCATCGAACCGGTTTTGACCACTGGCGGCATGTATTTCAACAGGCTCAGATAGTGGTCAAGCGCCTTAACAGCGGTGTCGGAATTGACCACGCCTTCAGCCTGTGCGTTTGGAATATTCGTTTCATCCCAAATGCTTGCGCCATGCTGCCAGATGAAGCCATTGACCTGCATACTGGAGAAGTCATAGCCCTTACCGGCCTGATAGGCGATGCCGTAGAAGTCGTCATCGGCAGGCTTGCCAGCAAGCATTTCGCCTTTTTTGCGCTGGAAGAATTCGCCGATATTGCCGAACATATCCCAGTCCATGCCGTCGAGTTCTTCAGGAGAACACGGCAGCTTGGCACCATATTTGGCCTTAAAGGCAGCCTGTTCATCCGCATGGCACAGCACGTCTGTGCGGGCATAGGTGACCAGGATGTCGGGCATTTGCGGGAAACCGTAATAATTGTCCGACTTGTATGGATAGGTTGCATAGGCCTGCAGTGGCGCCTGATGCATATCGTCCAAAGTGGCCTTCAACTCGGGATCCTTGTCGATCAGATCATTGAGTTTTCTGTAATAGCCACCTTCGATGAAGGCACCCAGCCACTGACTGTCCGATACGGCCATATTATATTTCTGCTCGCCGGATGTCAGCGACGCATTGAGGCGCGTGTAGTAGTCAGGCCAAGGGATAAAGTCGACTTCCAGCTTAACGTTGTTGCCGGATTTTGCCTTATACTGCTCATCAAACAGTTTCTTCATGATCCGCGTCGGCGGCCAGTCTGGAACTGCCATATTCAGCGTCACGTCTGCTGAGTAGGATGGGGTCGCGAGGGACAGTCCCAGGCAACTCGCCAGCGCCGCTGATACCAGCGACCGTTTTGTAATTGTCATAGTAGTTTTCCTCCTATTGGCCTTTCTTCGTTAATTCACATTGCAGCCGGCACGACGGCGCCGTCTGCCTTGCGAAATAGATGTACAGATTCTGACGGGATAACCACCGGGAGCTCATGTCCCGGTTTGACGCCCAGGGCGCCCGCCTCTGACAATACCATGCGCAGGCTTGATCCGGCGGCATCCACGGAAACGACGGTTATGTCGCCCAATGGTTCCACCAATTGAACTTTGAGTTTTACATGTGGCTCGGCATCTGCTGCCAGCCGAATATCTGAAGGGCGAATGCCCATAACAACGGGCTCGCCACCACTGATGCCGGTTCGATCCGTCGGCATTTCACCAAACGGGGTCTGCAGGCCATTGCCAGCTTCGCTGACAGACACATCCAGCAGATTCATATGGGGTGATCCGATCTTGGCAGCCACATAGAGATTTTTGGGTGTGTCGTAGAGCTCGTCGGGATTGCCTTGCTGAACCACACGTCCGTGTTCCATTACGGCAATGTCCTCACCCATCGACAGCGCTTCTAATTCGTCCGGCGTCGCATAGATGATGGTCATGCCAAATTGGCGGTGCAGTCGTTTCAGTTCAGCCCGCATGTCATGGCGCAGCTTGGCGTCCAGATTGGTCAGCGGCTCGTCCAGCAACAGGATGTCCGGGCGCTGAATTAAGGCCCGTCCCAGGGCGACGCGCTGCTGCTCACCACCAGAAAGCGTTGATGGCAGATTGTCGGTGCGGTGCGACAGGGAAAGCATGTCGACGGTTTCGCTGACCCGTTTCTTGATTTCAGCCGATGGCAGGCCCGACTCTTTCAGCGGATAGGCAAAATTCTGCATCACATTAAGATGCGGATAGAGTGCGAATGACTGGAATACCATGGCCACGCCACGACCGCGGATTGGCAGGTCGGCCATATCCTTGCCGTCGAGTTCGATTTTGCCGGCATCGATTTTCTCCAGCCCTGCAATGGCCCGCAACGTGGTGGTTTTGCCCACCGAACTGGGGCCGAACAGCACGAAAAACTTGCCGGACGCCACGTCGAAGGACAGATCGTTGAGCGCCTCAACGTCACCATAGTTCTTGTGCACCC
The DNA here is from genome assembly GCA_039977975.1 of Rhizobiaceae bacterium. Classification (GTDB taxonomy): domain Bacteria; phylum Pseudomonadota; class Alphaproteobacteria; order Rhizobiales; family Rhizobiaceae; genus Pseudahrensia. The sequence continues at coordinate 163,038 of JBDWCD010000010.1, read as the reverse complement.
CGGTGAGACTCACTGCGGTTTTTGCCGGTCCAGAACTGCCGTTTGATTGTTGCAAGTTCTTCTCCTAGACCTTCGCCGATTCCCATTGACCGGTCTGGGCTGATTTCAGCACCGCGTCGGTTACCAGGTCAGTTGCCAGTGCATCGCGGAATGTCGGCATCGCCGCCTCACCGCCTTCCAGGCCGGTGAGGAAATCCGCAAACTGATGAACAAAACTGCTTTCATAGCCAATTGACAGTCCTGGCACCCACCATTTGTCCATATAAGGCTGATCACCATCGGTCACGTGGATGGAACGCCAGCCGCGCACCCTGCCCTCGTCGCTGTGATCGAAATATTCCAGCCGATGCAGGTCGTGAAGATCCCAGATGATCGAGGCGTGTTCGCCGTTGATTTCCAACGTGTAGAGCGCCTTGTGGCCCCGCGCATAGCGGGTGGCTTCGAAAGTGGCGAGGGAGCCGTTGTCAAACCGTGCCATGAACAGGCTGGCATCATCGATGCCCACCGGTTCGACATTTCCGGTCAGTGTATGCATGCGTTCCTTGATAAAGGTCTCGGTTGTCCCGGTGACATTATCAATCGGCCCGTTCAGCCACATGGCTGTATCAATACAATGGGCAAGCAGGTCGCCGGTGACGCCACTGCCGGCAACGCCGACATCGAGACGCCACAGCGCAGCACCGCCTTGCGGCAGGTCATCGGCAATCGTCCAGTCCTGGAGGAATTTGGCACGATAATGGAAGATTTTGCCCAACTTGCCTTCGTCGATGATCTGTTTGGCCAGCGTCACAGCGGGAATGCGACGATAATTGTACCAGACCATATTGGCGACGCCGGCTTTCTCCACCGCTGCCACCATTTCCTGTGATTCCGTTGCGTTTCTGCCCAAGGGCTTTTCGCACATGATCATCTTGCCGGCTTCAGCTGCGGCAATGGCGATGTCGTGATGCATGTCGTTGGGCGCTGCAATATCGATGAGATCAATGTCGTCACGCTCAATCAGGGCACGCCAGTCGGTTTCCACCGATGAAAAACCCCAGCGGGCTGCATGGGCCTCGGCATTGGCCTTGTCACGCCCGCAGACGGCAACCAGCTCGGGTTGATATTCAGAGTCAAAATAATGCGGTGCCTGGTGGAACGCATTGGAATGCACACGGCCCATAAAGCCGTAACCAACCAGGCCAATTCTAAGCTTCTTTGCAGCCATGTTACGCACTCCACCCATGTGCATTGCGAACGTCAATCATTGCTCCCAGGATATCGTTCCAGGTCTGCTGTTTCAGCAGATCTTCATTGGGGAACATGCAGCCGTCCCAGCAGATATGTTGCATCGCCTTGGTCGGATTGCCGTCACCGTCGTTGAGCCACAGCCCGGCGTGACGGACAACATCCAGTCGTCCATTGGGATCGGTGACCATGCAGTGACGCCCGGTCTTGTCGTGCGAGCCCATGCCTTTCACCGTGCCGTCATTTTGAGCGACATGGAAATCAATGGTCCAGGGGCGCAGGGCATCGGTGACCTGTTTTAACGCGGCATCCAGTGCGGCATCGTCGCTCCAGTCAAAATCTTCCGGCAGCAGTCTGGCTTCCGGCGCATTATACCCCATTACATAAAGCAGCGTGTGAGCCATGTCGGCCTGAAAGCCGATTATGTCTGGACGGTCCACCTGCTCCAGCAGGTCAACCATTGCCTTCCAGGAATGCATACCACCCCAGCAAATCTCACCTTCCGCCGCGAGCCTCTCACCATGATCGGCGGCGATATCGCAGGCTTCCCGGAAAGTCTCGGCAATGATCTTGGTATTGCCAACCGGGTCAGCCGCCCAGTCTTCAACTCCGGCAGCGGAATCAATGCGCACGACTCCGTAGGAACGAACGCCCAGTTCGGTCAGCCGCGAAAGGATCTTGCAGGACTTGCGCACCATTTCCAAAAATTGCTTGCGATCATCTGCCGACCCCATGGCCGAACCACCGCCAACTGGTTCCCAGACCGGCGCCACGGCAGATCCAACCATCAAATTTCTGGAACCAACCTTGTCGGCCAGTTCCTTGATGCCGTCATCGTCTGAATCAATAGATGTGTGCGGGTCGGCCAAAAACAGATCCACACCATCGAATTTAACCCCGTCCACCTCAGCGGCAGCGGTCAGATCCAACATCGTATCGAGATCTATCGGCGGCTCGGAATCATCTCCCTTGCCCACCAGGCCCGGCCACATGGCATTGTGTAATTTTGGAAATGCATTTGAAGTTGCCACTGCTTTCCTCCCTGAAATCCAATCGATTTAGTTGACAGCCATTTCCTATGATTCCCATTCGGCTATCAACAGCACTGGATAATTTTCCACAAACTGTTATATTAGTATAAGCACACCCCATCGCGAACAACAAGTGTCGAAATCGTTGAAGCAGAAACAGTCCAAATTTATTGTGCCTCCCGACATCGAGTGGAAGATCGACCAGATCAACCGAACACTGCCCCTGCGAGATCAGATTTATGCGTTGATCCGGTCGATGATTTCGACCGGTGCATTACCACCCGGCGGCCCCCTGGAAGAGAAGGCAATTGCCATAAGGCTTGGGGTTTCCCGGACGCCGGTGCGTGAAGCCGTTCAGCGGCTCAGCGACGAACATATGGTGGAAATCAAGCCGCAGTCAGGCACCAGAGTGGCGGCCATTTCCCAGAGCCATGTGCATCAGGCCTTTATCATTCGCCGTGCGCTGGAAAGCGAAACGGTTGCGGCGGCGGCCGAGAATATGACGGCCAAATATGCCACAAGTCTTGAGGGAAATTATCTTCAGCACCAGTTGGCACTGGAACGCGGACAATTTGTCGATGCCATCCGATTCGATGATGAATTTCACCAAATGATTGCTCAAATTGCCGATTTACCGCTGCTTTGGCGGGCGATCACCATATTCAAGGTCCAGTTGGACCGGTGCCGTCATCAAACGGTACCCAAGGAAGGCTATGGCGAATCTACATTGCTGCAGCACAAGGCCATTCTGGATGCTCTTAAAGACAAGGATGCTGCTTTGGCGCGACAGATGATGCAGTCGCATCTCGATCTGACCTATCAGGGGATTCAGGAGTTTCTGGAAGCAGAATTTGCCGAGATTCAGCACCTGTCGTCGAGCTGATTCCGATATTCGCATGCAGAGAAAAAACCACCCAGCCGCGGGTTAGCACAACTGGGTGGAACAGGTTACTCATCGGACGAGAAAGGTCGCCCTGCAGTCTGGTCGACAAAGCTTGGGGCAGCGCCGACTGTCACCACATTTCCACGATGCGCGGCGATTATATGTGTTCCAGCGCACAACTGGCAAACTTATTCACAATCAACAGGTCCCTTGCGGCAACACCAAATACGCATCCGCAATTGGTCGTTTGCCTGAAATGAAATTGGAAAAATCTGGAGCGGGTGAAGGGAATCGAACCCTCGTATTCAGCTTGGAAGGCTGCTGCTCTACCATTGAGCTACACCCGCATCCGGGGACACATTAGGTCAGTTGGTCCCGCGCGCCAACTCTTAATCTCAAAGAGCGAACAACTGGCTGGTGGAGGAGGCTGGATTCGAACCAGCGTACGCTAAGCGAACGGATTTACAGTCCGTCTCCTTTAACCACTCGGACACTCCTCCAAGCCAGCAGGCGCGTTATGACGATTGCTCATTTGCGTGTCAACACATCATCGCGCTGTTTATCAAGTCATTTTCAATATCCTAAATTTTCTGCCTCGCTTCAGCGTGCATCAGGGGCAATTGCATGATAGGTGCGGCCTATGAAAAGCCCCCGCCCCTCACCGAAACGCTCGGCCAAATCCCGCAACAAGACCGGTCGCTCCGGCGGCACCGGACGATCGCGCGGCAAAGGTGCTTCGCGCGGCAGGCCGGGGGCTGGCGATTTTCTGCTGCTGTATGGTCAGCACACGGTACGCGCTGCCCTCAACAATCCCGACAGACGCATCGACGAACTGCTGGCGACCGAAAACGGCCTTGGCCGTCTGGGGGATCTGCCGCAGATTCGTAATAATCTCGACATAACGATCAAGCCCGCACCATATCTTGACCAGCTTCTTGGTGGTGAGGCGGTGCATCAGGGTGTAGTCGCCCGGTGCCAGCCACTGGACATGCTGGATGCTTCAGAACTGTTCCACCTGGCCGATGCGAGACTGATCCTGGCGCTTGACCAGATCACCGACCCACACAATGCCGGGGCAATCATGCGGTCAGCCAGCGCACTTGGCGCGGACGCTGTTTTGACAACGAGTCGCAATTCTGTCCACGAGACGGCGGTGCTGGCCAAATCTGCCAGCGGAGCGCTCGACACAATCAAGCTGATTGAACTGCGAAATCTGTCGAAAAGCCTGCAGGAACTCAAAGATATGGGCTTTACATCGGTGGGCCTGGACAGCGCAGGGCCACTTGTTCTGGAGGATACACTGCAGTCCAGCCAGGCGAAAAAAGTTGTGTTGGTGCTGGGATCGGAGAACAAGGGCCTGCGGCAGATGACGCGGGAGACCTGCACCGCGCTGGCACGGTTGGATATGCCGGGACCAATAAAGTCTCTCAATGTGTCGAATGCAGCGACCCTGTCACTCTATGCGGTGGCCAATCATCTGCGAAGTATAGGATAGGTTTGCCTCGCCGCCGCGTCGCCGCCGCGTCGCCGCCGCTTATTTTTTCAACAGTTCCAGGAATACGATGCTGGGGAAGCGTGCGTCATAGGCTTCGTTATCGCGATAGAAGCGAATGTCCAACTTGTCGATCTGTTCCAGCATTCTTTCTTCGCGTTTGGCGGCCCGTTCCTCGCCCAGTTGCTTCATCTTCTCAGAGACATGGATGATTTTTGACCCAGGCCGGCGACGCATGACGCTGACCTTGTTGCGCAGAAAACTGTTGCGACGGATGGATTCGGGGGTGTTGCTTTCGGCGGGAAGATCATCGGTATCGACGATAAACAGCGTGTCATGCAGACTGCGCCGGCCTCGCCGCTTTGATTTGCGAAGTTTACGTTGATGGGCGCGAAACTTTCTGGCCTTCGCCCGCAAGTTGGCTTGTGCACCGCGGTCACCGGCAATCGTCGACATGCCACTTTCGCGGGCCTGACTGGTCATGTCGAAAATGAGAAGACCGGCCAGAAAAGCCAAGGCGACAAGCGCCATTTTTAACGTACGTGTGCAGGCCATGAGACCCTCCCGCGGGAATACCCGGTTGTCATATATATTCATGACAAGGAGTCGGTGGAGTTGGCCTCCCGACACACTCATTGTCGCCCAATCAATCGGTATTGTGGCAGGCGGGCTAATGCTTAATCAAGTCTTAACAGGTGTTCGGTGGCCGATATCTGAGCTTAGGGTTAACCAGCCCAATCATGCTGCATCAGCTGTTTTCTGCACTGATTCAAAGGCTTGGCGTATAATATTTTGATCCGCTTCAGGCTTGGACGCCTCCACTGACAGAATCTGGCGATAGCGACGCGCGCCGGGACGCCCCTGAAACAGACCAATCATGTGGCGGGTGACATGATGAACCCTGCCCCCATTGGCCAGATGGCGGGCGGTGTAATCCATCATTTCCTGGCAGATTTCATCGCTGTCGGCATTGGGCGTGTCATCGCCATAGAACAGCTGGTCGACTTCGGTGAGAATAGCCGGGTTCTGATAGGCCGCGCGCCCGACCATCACTCCGTCGAGAGGGTTGTTGACCTCGGTAGATGTAAAGTTGGCAGCGACACTGGCTGTCTTGATGCCCCCATTGATTCCAATAAACCGGTTGGCGTGTTTTTCCTTCAGCGCATGAACGATGTCGTAATCGAGAGGAGGAATATCGCGGTTTTCCTTGGGGCTGAGACCTTGCAACCAAGCCTTGCGGGCATGCACCCAAAGCGCCTTGCTACCTGCTTCAAATACCTGATCGGCCAGATCGAACAGGGCAATCTGGGGTTGCTGATCGTCGACACCAATGCGGCATTTGACGGTGACCGGAATGGTGACCGATTTTGACATCTGCTCAACACAGCGCGCCACCAGTTCCGGCTCACGCATCAAACAGGCACCGAATGTACCACTCTGCACCCGGTCTGAGGGGCAGCCAACGTTCAGGTTGACTTCGTCATAGCCCCATTGCTCTGCCAACTTCGCAGCGTGAACCAGCTTGTCAGGGTCCGAGCCCCCCAGTTGCAGGGCAACGGGATGCTCGGCCTCACTGAAATCCAGGTGTCGGGCCACATCTCCATGGATCAGTGCATCTGCCACCACCATTTCCGTATAGAGCAGCGCATGTCGGGTCAGCAGGCGGTGAAAATAGCGGCAGTGACGATCGGTCCAATCCATCATCGGCGCGACAGCAAACAGTTTTTTGTCATTGGCCGTGTAATTCAGGGTCATGGACTTCGTTAGTTGTTGGCGAGAGATTTGTTCGTTGATAGTGCGAATGGGCGAAAAACGAAAGCGCCACCCTGGCCGTGTCACTTCCTGACCAGCTCAACCAGTCTTACGCCATATCAGAAATTGATTGTTGGCGGGCATGGCCGTGTCACTTTCCAGCTCTAGACCATTGTCTGTGGCGAGCTGGTCCAGCATCTCGAAATCCTTGATTCCTCCTCCGTCATAGGTGGAGCGCAGGAACTGGTCGAACCCGGCATTGCTTTCGGTGGTAAAGTCACCGTCATATTTATAGGGTCCATAGAGCAGCATCAATCCGCCCTGACCGAGTGACCGCGCCGCGCCGGCGACATAGGGCGCCAACAGTTCTGACCCGATAATGTGGATGCAATTGGCGCTGTAGACCGCGTTATAACTGGCGGCGAGCGGTGGCCAGTTGCCAATGTCGAGCCTCAGCGGCGTCGGCAGATTGGGACGCGGATGGGCAGCAATAACCTGCTCGAGACCGAAAGTGGTGAGATCCAGATCGCTGCTCTGCCAGACAATATCGGGCATGTGCTGCGAAAAATGCACTGCATGCTGGCCGGTCCCGGAGGCAATTTCCAACACTTTGTCATGAGGCTTCAGGCAGGCCTGCAACTGTTCAAGAATGTGGTCCTTATTCGCATCAGCTGACTTGCTGAAGGGCGGGATGAATTCAGACCGGCTGGTCTCTGACTGTCTGGTCATGGATCAGATGAGTTCCACATCGACGACACCGGGAATGCCTTTGATGGCACCGGCAACAGCAGGTGAAATCAATCGTTTTCCGGGAATTCCAATTTCAACTTCCTGCTTTTCTTCCTGGTTGAGCACGATCAGACTGACCTGCCCTTCCCCACGCTTGCTGATCTGTTTTGAAATACTCTCAAGTGCACGCTCATCTCGCACAAAGATGTTGAGCTGAAACTGCTTGCGTGCCGCTTCCGCTTCCAGGCTTTTGACCGAATTGATGCGCAGCGAAATGCCTTCCGGCTTATCCTCGGCGGCGACGTTGAGAACGATTGCATTGCCGGCAACCAGCAATTCCTTATTCATTTCCAGGCTCTCGGAGAACAATACCGCCTCATACTGACCGGTGGGGTCGGAAATCTGCAAAATGCCCATGCGATTGCCGGTGCGGGTCTTGCGCTGTTGCAGGCTGGTGACGGTGCCCGCCAGATTGCCGGCGGAGGCGCCTTTTTTGACGGCGATTTGGAAATCAGACCAGTTTTGGACCCGCATCTTGTCCAGCGTCTGCTTGTATTCGTCCAGCGGATGGGCGGAGAGATAAAAGCCGACCGCCTGAAACTCACGCAGCAGTTTCTCCGATGTCATCCAGGGGGCAACTTCCGGTAGGGTAATGGCAGTCTCACCAGTGTCGCCGCCGAACATGTCGGTCATGCCGATGGCCTGATTGTCGGCAACCCGCGTGGCATGGCCGATCAGTCGGTCAAGACCACCGATCAATTGTTCGCGGGTATGGCCGAAATTGTCGAAGGCCCCCGCATGGATGAGATTTTCCAGCATCTTGCGGTTCATCTGCTTTGGATCAACCCGTGAGAAAAAATTGGTCAGGCTTTCAAACGGACCATCGGCCTGCCTGACTTCAACAATGTGGGAAACCGCCTGGGCACCAACCCCCTTAATCGCCGCCAGAGCGTAAAAAATCTTGCCGTCACGGACCGCAAATTCCACATCAGATGTGTTGACGGAGGGTGCAACAATTTCAATTTCCTCACGCTTACCCTCTCGGTAAAAGTCGTGCAGCTTGTCGGTATTGCCCATATCAAGCGTCATCAGTGCGGCGAGGAATTCAACCGGGTAATTGGCCTTCAGCCAGGCCGTCTGATAGCTCACCAGCGCATAGGCAGCGGCGTGGGACTTGTTGAAGCCGTAGTCGGCAAATTTGGCCAGAACGTCAAAGATATGGCTGGCCTGCGCCGCTTTCAGGTCGCGTTCGACAGCACCATCGACGAAACGCTTGCGCTGTTTTTCCATTTCCTCGCGGATTTTCTTGCCCATGGCACGGCGCAGCATGTCGGCTTCACCCAGCGAGTAGCCGGACAGGATCTGGGCAATCTGCATCACCTGTTCCTGATAGATGATGACGCCCTGGGTTTCTTTCAGAACGGATTCGATCTTCTCGTGGTAATAATCCGGCTCTTCTTCGCCATGTTTACGGGCATTATAAACCGGGATGTTTTCCATCGGGCCGGGACGATACAGCGCCACCAGCGCGATGATGTCTTCAAACTGGTCGGGCTTCATGCCGATCAGCGCCTTGCGCATGCCCATGGATTCCAGCTGGAACACGCCAACCGTCTCGCCACGCTGCAACATGTCGAAGGTTTTCTGGTCATCCAGCGCCAGCGCATCGATATCGACTTCAACATCGCGCAGGCCCAGATATTCCTGAGCCTTGCGGATAACCGTCAGGGTCTTCAGGCCAAGAAAGTCAAATTTCACCAGCCCGGCCTGTTCGACCCACTTCATATTGAACTGGGTCACCGGCATGTCTGAACGTGGATCGCGGTAGAGCGGCACTAATTTGTCGAGCGGCCGGTCTCCGATGACGATACCGGCAGCATGGGTCGATGCGTGGCGATACAGGCCCTCCAGCTTCAATGCGATATTGATCAGCTGGTCGACTTCCTCTTCCGCCTTGCGGGCTTCCACGAGGCCCGGTTCGCTGACGACGGCTTCAGAAAGCGGCGTTGGATTGGCCGGATTGTTGGGCACCATTTTGCACAACCTGTCGACCTGATTGTAGGGCATCTGCAACACGCGACCCACATCGCGCAGCACGGCACGCGCCTGCAGGGTGCCGAAGGTAATGATCTGCGCGACCTGATCGCGGCCATATTTGTCCTGCACATAGCGGATCACTTCGTCGCGACGGTCCTGACAGAAGTCGATGTCGAAGTCGGGCATGGAAACGCGTTCAGGATTGAGGAAGCGCTCAAACAGCAGCGAGAATTTCATCGGATCAAGATCGGTGATGGTCAGCGACCAGGCGACCAGCGATCCGGCGCCGGAACCCCTGCCCGGTCCAACGGGAATTCCCTGCGCCTTGGCCCATTTGATGAAGTCGGCAACAATCAAAAAGTAGCCGGGGAATTTCATGTTTTCGATGACGCCGAGTTCAAATTCCAACCGCTCGTCATAGTCCTTGCGTGTGTGACCATCGGCCAAGGCGTGGACGTCCAACCGCCGCTGCAGACCTTCGCGGGCCTGACGTTTCAACTCGGCGGCCTCTGCTTCCAGCGGATCCTGGCCGGAGCCGTCGGTGAAAAAGGGCAGGATCGGATCCAGCGTCGGCACTTTAAATGCACAGCGCCGGGCAATCTCAATCGTGTTTTCCAGCGCTTCCGGCAGATCAGCAAACAGTTGATGCATTTCTGCCGACGATTTGAAGTAATGGTCTGGGGTCAGCTTGCGGCGGTCATCCTCCACCACCATGCGACCCTCGGCGATACAGATCAGCGTATCGTGCGCCTGATAATCTTCTCTTTTGCCAAAATAGACCTCGTTGGTGGCGACCAGGGGAACATCGTTGTCATAGGCAAGATCCAGCAATTTGCCTTCGATACCGCGGGAAAAACTCTGGTGACGTTGCAATTCGATGTAGAGCCGGTCGCCAAACATCTGTTTGAGACCATCGAGCCTCGATCCAGCAACCGCATCCTGGCCAGCCTGCAGCGCCATATTCAATGGCCCGGTCGGACCACCGGTTAAAACGATGAGCCCGTCGGCATGTTTGTGCAAATGGTCCAGTGTCACATGGGCACGGGCGGTCGCTGCATCATCGAGATAGGCAAGGCTGACCAATTTGGTCAAATTGGCATAGCCGTCAGCATTGGCGGCCAGCAGAACCACGATAGGCAAGGCCCGCATGGCCTGTTGCGAACTGGCACCGCGCGACAATTCCTGATCGGATGTTGGCTGCAGGGCGCTGTCAAAATCCACTTCCAACGTGCAGCCGATAATCGGCTGTAACCCTTTGGGTGTGGATTTCTCAGAATATTCCAGCGCCCCGAACAGGTTGCTTCGGTCTGTAACCGCCAGTGCCGGCTGGTTACCGGCTTCCGCCAAATCAATCAGCTTGGCCAGTGGCAAGGCCCCTTCAAGCAGGGAAAATGCGGAATGGACATGCAGATGAACGAAGGGCTTGTTCTGATACGGGCCAGTTTCGCCACCCGCCGCCAATGCGGCATTCATTTCTTCGCGTTTTGACAATCCGCATCACACGACCCCGGGGGTCGATCCTTAAGACTCAATCCATTGATGGGACAATCATGACGATGGTGCGAAAGGCATACAAGTCAGCTGGATGCCAGAATAGTGGTCCAGGTGAGAATCATGAACAGAAAAAGCGACATGGAAACGGCCGAGAACAGATTGCGAGCGAGAAGCGACATGAAAACCTACCTTTGGATGATCTCTGCAAAATGCTATAATTGCAGAACAATTTGATGTGTTCACTCTATGTTCTTTTGATCGCCAGTCAAGAATGTTCTTTTTTTGTTCTCTTTTATGGTTAATCAGCGGAAGGCCCAGTTAAGCGGGGATAATCTTGCCGTCTTCAATCGTCACCGTGCGATCCATTTGCGCTGCCAAGGCGTGATTGTGAGTCGCGATCAGCGCCGCCAACCCGGTTGACCGGACAAGTTCGGTCAGAGCGTTGAAAACCAGATCGGAGGTCGACGGGTCGAGATTGCCGGTTGGCTCGTCGGCCAGCAAAACCTTTGGTTGATTGACGACGGCACGGGCAATCGCGACCCGTTGTTGTTCACCGCCGGACAATTCTGACGGGCGGTGGCTGGCGCGTTTGGCAATGCCGAGATGTTCCAGCAATTCGTCTGCGCTGGAATTGGCCTGTTCCTTGCTGCTGCCGGCGATCAATTGCGGCAGTGCCACATTCTCACGGGCATCCAGTTCGGGCAGCAAATGGTGAAACTGGTAGACAAAACCAATATCAAGGCGCCGCATGCGGGTGCGTTTGTCGTCATTCAGCTTGCTGCATTCCACGCCGCCAATTGACAGGCTGCCGGCATCGGGCCGCTCCAACAGACCAGCCAGGTGCAACAGGGTTGATTTGCCGGCTCCGGAAGGTGCCACAAGCGCCACCAACTCGCCGCGATTAATCGACAGGGCCGCGTCATCGAGAATGGTCAGCGCATGCTTGCCTTCGCCATAGGTGCGGTTGATGCCGCTCATTTGCAGGATTGGCTCACTCATAGCGCAGCGCCTCTACCGGATCGAGACGGGCCGCCCGCCAGGCCGGGAAGATGGTCGCCAGTAAAGACAGGCCAAGCGACATCAACACCACCATAGTGGTTTCGGTGACATCGAGCCGGGCCGGAATTTCGCTGAGAAACCGTACTGTAGGATCCCAGACTTCAGATCCGCTGAGCCGGGTGATGATATCTTTGATACCGTTGATATTGGCGCAGAACACCACGCCGAGCACAAATCCCGCCAGCGTGCCAAACACTCCAATGCTGGAGCCGGTAATCAGGAAAACCCGCATCACCGTGCCGCGGGTTGCCCCCATGGTTCGAAGGATGGCGATATCGCCCCCTTTGTCCTTTACCAGCATGAAAAGGCCGGAAATGATGTTCAGCGCCGCCACCAGCAGGATCAGCATCAAAATCAGGAACATGACGTTGCGTTCCACTTCCAGCGCCTGGAAGAAGGTTGTGTTGCGCTGCTGCCAATTGGTGATGTAGATCGGTCGATCCACCCCTTCCTCAACCCGTTTCGCCAGTTCCACGACGGCATCGGGGTCTTCGACAAAAGCTTCGATGACCGAAACCGTGTTTTCCTGGTTGAAATAGAGTTGCGCCTCCGCCAGCGGCATGAAGACGAAGATATTATCATATTCCGACATGCCCATCTGGAAGATTGCCACCACCGGATAGGCCTTTACCCGCGGTGATACGCCAAAGGCGGTCTTGTTACCGTCCGGGGTGATCAGGGTGATGTAGTCGCCCAGCCCCAGCCCCAGATTGGTCGCCATATTGACGCCGATGGCCACCCCTTCGGAGGCCTCAAAATCGTCCAGCGTGCCCTCAATGATATTGTTGCCAACCGCTGGCAGGCGTTTCAGGTCATTCTCACGCATGCCCCGCACCCGGGCGCCATTGCCGCCGCGGCCACCGGAGGCCAGAACCTCGCCTTCAATCAACGGCAGGGCAAGGGTTATGCCGTCAATGAGTTCCAACTGCCGGGTGACGGAATCATAATCGGTGAGTTCAGAATGGACCGGCTGGACGACCAGATGGCCGTTAATGCCCAAAATCCGGTCCAGCAATTCGGTGCGAAATCCATTCATCACTGCCATGACAATGATCAGAGTGGTGACGCCAAGCATGATTCCGATGAAGGAGATCACCGAAATGACAGAAATGAAGGTTTCCTTGCGGCGGCTGCCCAGATAGCGGCGCGCCAGCATCCATTCGAATCCAGCAAACGCACGGGTTGCGCCCGGCAGTCGCTTTTGGTTGACCTGTTCCGTAGGGGAAGTTTGAGGATCAGCCACCGAAGCGCGCCCTTGTTTCTGTGAGCCAGGCCGCCAATTTGTTCATTGCAGCCTCGTTGCTGAGCGATTCCTTTTCACCCGTAGCGCGGTTCTTCAACTCCACCTCGCCATTGTCCAGGCCGCGTGGGCCGATGACCAGTTGCCAGGGCAGACCGATCAGGTCGGCAAGGGCAAATTTGCCCCCGGCCCGGCTGTCGGTGTCGTCATACAGCACGTCAAAGCCAGCATTGATCAGTTGGGCATATAGGTCTGTGCAGGCTGCATCGGTGCGCTCATCACCTGACCGCAAATTAATCAGGCCAATATCAAACGGCGCGACGGAGGCCGGCCAGATGATGCCATTATCGTCATGACCGGCTTCGATCAGCGCGGCGACAACGCGGCTGGGTCCAATGCCGTAAGAGCCCATATAGACCGGCACGTCCTTGCCATCCGGACCGGCAACCTTGGCCCCCATGGGTTCGGAGTATTTCTGGCCGAAATGGAAAATGTGACCAACTTCGATGCCGCGGGCGTTCATCTGGGAGCTGGCGGCAACCTCGCTCCACAGGTCTTCATCATGCATTTCATCGGTGCGGGCATAGGCGCTGGTCCAGTCATCGACAATGCCCTTGATGAGATCATCATTGTCATAATCGACTCCGGCACCCGGCACGTCGAGCTGCATAAAATCAGAGTGGCAGAATACTTCGCTTTCGCCGGTATCGGCGAGGATCAGGAATTCGTGCGACAGATCACCCCCGATCGGCCCCGTGTCTGCCCGCATGGGAATGGCTTTCACCCCCAACCGGTCAAACGTGCGCAGGTAGGACACAAACATGCGGTAATAGGCGGCGCGCGATGCCGCTTCATCAAGATCAAATGAATAGGCATCCTTCATCAGGAACTCGCGACCGCGCATCACTCCGAACCGAGGCCGCACTTCGTCGCGGAACTTCCACTGAATGTGATACAGGTTGAGCGGCAGATCCTTGTAGCTTTTCACATGGGTGCGGAAAATGTCCGTCACCATTTCTTCATTGGTCGGGCCAAACAACATGTCGCGCTCATGGCGGTCGGTAATGCGCAGCATTTCCTTGCCATAATCTTCATAGCGACCACTTTCGCGCCACAGATCAGCGCTCTGGATCGTCGGCATGAGAATTTCAACGGCCCCGGCGCGGTTCTGCTCTTCACGCACGATCTGCTCGACCTTGCGCATCACTTTCAAACCCAGCGGCAGCCAGGAATATATGCCCGCCGACTGTTGTTTGATCATGCCGGCCCGCAGCATCAGTTTGTGGGAAACAATCTCAGCTTCGCGGGGAGCTTCTTTCAGCACCGGAATAAAATATTTGGATAGCAACATGAGTGAAATTGGCCCAGATTGGGCCTGCCGTTGAGGGCGGATTCGCCCAGGAAAATTTATCTGCAACTTAAAACCGCATTCGGTGTCGCAAAACAAGGGGGCAGTAACATGGCTGACACAAATCAGGCAAATCTCCACCAGGTTGACTGGAGCCAGTTGCCTGCACCGCAGGACGATGGTGGGGCGGCTCATCTGACCGGCTTGGAAATACCGGTGCTTGACTTGCCTTCAACTGGCGGTGAGGTGGTAGATCTGTCACGTCTGAAGGGCACCTGCATCATCTTTGCCTATCCGATGACCGGTCGCCCGGACATCGCCCTGCCCGAGGGCTGGGACATGATCCCCGGTGCCCGCGGATGCACACCGCAGGCCTGCACATTTCGTGATCTTTATGGTGAGTTGCAAAGGGCCGGGGCGGATCATGTATTTGGCCTGTCAGTGCAGGCAACCGACTATCAACAGGAAGCATCTGAAAGATTGCACCTGCCCTTTCCGTTGCTGTCAGACCATGGAGGCGATCTGTTATCGGCCCTGAAACTGCCGGTGATGACAGTCGATGCCATGGTGCTGCTAAAACGCCTGACTTTGATTTGTATTAACGGTCGGATTGAAAAGGTGTTTTATCCGGTCTTTCCCCCGGACCGCAGCGCTGAGGACGTGTTGGACTGGTTGAAAAATCGCTGATCGGGCGCTGCCGCACCGAATAAGTGCGCTGGCAGGCTCAATTTTCTTCCGACTCGTCGTGTGATTTCACCGTTTTCCTGGTCGGCTTGTTCTTTGGCGGCTGCCGGTCCTTGCGGGGCCGGGTTTTACGCCCCTCCAGCGTTGCCACCACACCGCGTAGGGCATGTATCTCCTGCTGAGACAGTTCAGCCTTTTGAAAAATATTGCGCAGATTCTCCACCATCGTGGCGCGTTTATGGGGTGGGCGGAAATAGTTTTCCCGATCCAGCACTTCTTCAAGATGACCAAACAGACCAAACAGGTCCTCTTTCCGAGCTGGCAGGCTGGGCGGTTCCGAAATCGGCAGCTCGGCGTCCCCCGACCGCATCCATTCATAGCTCATCAGCAAAACCGCCTGGGCGATATTCAGCGATGCAAAAGCCGGATTGACCGGAAAGGTGACAATCTCATCGGCAAGCGCCACTTCGACACTTTCCAGCCCCCAGCGTTCGCGGCCAAACAAGATTCCGACTTTTTCACCGCGGATGTGTCGCTGGCGCAGGGTTTCGGCCGCCTCTCCGGGGCTGCGAACCGGTTTCAGCATCTCGCGTTGCCGTGCCGTGGTCGCGAAGACAAAGTTCAAATCGGCCAGTGCATCCTGCAAGCTATCGAAAACATGCACGCCGTCGATGACATGATCGGCCTTTGCGGCATTCGACCGGGCAGTCGGATTGGGCCAACCGTCGCGCGGTTCGACCAGGCGCAGATCGACCAGGCCAAAATTTGCCATGGCCCTGGCAGCGGCACCGATATTCTCGCCCAGTTGCGGATTCACCAGAATAATCACGGGACCATCCATGATCACTTTTTGGCGACGATCCGTTCCGGCCATGACATGCTCCAATTGATGTGCGATAGGAAGGCAATCGCTCACGCTATAAACTGTAATGCTCCTTAGATGAAACACTTGTTCGCCGCAAAACTTGCCAAGCCGATCTCTACTGCCCTTCGGATGTCTGTAGTGGTTGCGCTCAGCCTGATGCCAGTTTCGCTCCCGGCTTACGCCCAGGAAGACCTCGGCACACTGGATGACCTGCTGCCGCCTTCGCCAGGTGCCTGGAAAAAACGATCAATGACCGGTCGAGTCCAACTGTTTGACAATATACTGCTGTATCCCCTTCCTGTTTGGTCGAACGTGGCCAATGGCGCAGCCCCGGCTGAAAGGTCGAAAATCCGCACTGCCAACAGGGACGGTCTCTATCAAATGAGCATGGTGCCCCATGACGAGGAGTTCACCGGCTGGGAAAACTTGTTCACTGTTACCGCCCACCAAAAAGACCCCAGACCGGTGATGCAGCAAGGACATCTGGTCATGCAGCAGTTCCAAGCGGTCTGCAGCCCCAGCAACATGCAGGTATTTAAGGTCCACGCGTCGCCAACAACACTCGTGCAGGTTATCGCCTGCGGCAATTACTCGCGTGACCGTAGCAAAGGTCAGATGGCCGCCGTCGTTACACGGCGCAACCAGTCCGGACTGGTGACAATGACGCGGCAGTGGCGAACCGCGCCTTTCCAATCCAAAATTCAATCCAACTGGCCGATACCGAAATCAGAATTGGACGGTGTGTTGCGAGAACTATCACGTTCCAAGTTGATCCCTTCGAAGAAAAAGCAGGGATAGCTCCGATTGCTCCTGCGGCAGCCAAAAGCAGCAGACGCCATCCAAGGCTTTTTGGCCCGGAAGATTTGCCTTCCGCTGAGACAATGATATAGACGCCCCCATCACATCAAGAATGACGATTTTACGCGCAAAAAAGATGACTGCGCTGATCACCCACGAATTGGAAAGAACGACATATGACCAAAATCAAGGTTGAAAACCCGCTTGTCGAACTCGATGGCGACGAAATGACTCGCATCATCTGGCAGTTCATCAAGGACAAGCTGATCCATCCTTATCTCGATATCGATCTGAAATATTATGATCTGGGCATCCAGGCCCGCGATGATACCGATGATCAGATCACCATTGATTCTGCCAATGCTATCAAGAAATACGGTGCCGGCGTGAAGTGCGCCACCATCACGCCCGACGAACAGCGGGTTGAAGAATTCGGTCTGAAGAAAATGTGGCGTTCGCCAAACGGCACCATCCGCAACATTCTCGGCGGGGTGATTTTCCGCGAGCCGATCATTATGCAAAACGTACCGCGTCTGGTGCCTGGTTGGACCCAGCCGATCATCGTTGGCCGTCACGCCTTTGGTGACCAATATCGCGCCACCGATTTTCGCTTTCCCGGCCCTGGCAAAATCACCATGAAATTCGTGGGTGAAGATGGCACGACGCAGGACTATGACATTTTTGATGCTCCGGCATCCGGCGTTGCCATGGGCATGTACAATCTCGATGAATCCATCAAGGACTTTGCCCGCGCCTCACTGAACTATGGCCTGCAACGGGGTGTGCCGGTTTACCTGTCGACCAAGAACACCATCCTGAAGGCCTATGACGGCCAGTTCAAAGACATCTTCCAGGCTGTTTACGAAGAAGAATTCGAAGCCAAGTTCAAAGAGGCCGAAATCTGGTATGAACATCGCCTTATCGATGACATGGTGGCAGCGGCGCTGAAATGGTCCGGCGGTTATGTCTGGGCCTGTAAGAACTACGATGGCGACGTGCAGTCCGACATCGTAGCCCAGGGGTTTGGTTCGCTGGGTCTGATGACCTCCGTGCTGATGACCCCGGACGGCAAGACTGTTGAATCAGAAGCTGCCCACGGCACCGTCACCCGCCACTATCGCGCCCATCAGAAGGGTGAAGAAACATCGACCAATTCGATCGCGTCGATTTTCGCCTGGACCCGTGGCCTGGCCCACCGCGCCAAACTGGATGATAATGCCGCGCTGGCGAAATTTTCTGCCACCCTGGAAAAGGTCTGCATCGACACTGTTGAGAGCGGTCATATGACGAAAGACCTGGCACTGTTGATCGGCCCCGATCAGCCGTGGCTGTCGACCACAGGTTTCCTCGACAAGGTCGACGAAAATCTGCAAAAGGCAATGAGCTAACCAATCAGCCCGGTCCGAGATTTCCTCAGACCGGGCTTTTTAATGTGAAGGGGTCTAGCGAGTGTCCAGGCAATCAATATCGACGCCAGCTCCAATACCGACACAGTTCCTGGCCTCCTCGATGTGGTGTTTCCATGGATATACATCTTCCTGCCCGGCAACCACCTGAAGAAAGTCGCTAAATGACGTTTTGACCTGCGCTGCTGACTCGCCCTTCAGCTTGTCGCCGCTTTCCGCAGCCCGGACCATTCGTGTTTCGATATCCTTTGCCGAATACTTTGCAAACTGGCCGCCAGTTACCAAGTTTATCCGCTCAAACCGCAATTTCACAAAAGCCTTTGCATACAGATTTTTACCCATCAGGGCCCTTTCGCTTGCTTTGTCGGTTTCAAGCAGCCAACCTGATGCGTCGAGTATCTCTGTTGCCTCCAGCACAGTATCGGCAATTGAATTATTTCCTCTGCCCAGTTCCCGGCTGTTGGAAAACCGGGCTATTCCCGCATTGTAGTAGATATCCCGGATTGCGACTTTCGCGAGATAGTTTTTTGAGTTCCCGCTGACCAATACGCCATCATTTAACGCAGCTGACTGTTGCTGAAACAACGCTTTCAGTTTTGAAGCCAGTTCGAGCGATGCAACATTTGGATTGCGAAAGAAACTCCTGGAGGCGCTGCGAATTGCGCGGCTGTTGTCAAATGTGAGAGGAAACAGCTGAGCCAATATGGCCTCATTCTTCAGGACTTCTGCGACACTGTTGGAGGATGGAAGGGCTTCAAGCAACTCTAGGAGCTGTTCTTCATCCAATTCACCGATATTGAGCAGAATACTGGAAAACAGCGTTTTGGTGTCCTTTTTGGAATCGACAGCCTTTTGGATAGCAAGATTTCGTGTCGCCTTATCTGGCGAGACAATCTCCCTGGCCGATTTTGCGCCCAGCACTTCCTGAATGTTGTCCAAGAGGCCCGCATATGCCGATCCAATCGCAATGGAAGACAACATCGAAGACAGAGTGCCCGGTTCTTGCCGTTCGATTTTGAACATGTCCTCATGCACTTGTGCAGTTTTCGACAGGTCAATCTGACAGATACGGGACTTGGGTTGGACTTTGACCGAAACTGACTGGCTGTCGACACCAATTTTTGGGATTATTTTGAGGTGGTCGGTCTGGAACTCTTCACCACGAACCTCGCGTTGGTCAGTGTGAACTTTTCTACTGTCATATTCAAATTCAAACTTGGCCTGGCCAGAAAAGTTCCAGTCAAAAATATTTGCCCACATTCCTGCCGGTTTAAAGACGATCTCATACCGGGTCCGCTCTTTTGTCCAGTCGTCTATGAGCTTATGCATATCCGCGGAACTCATCTCCGGGTTCTCGTCATAGACACAATGGGAAGGCGGCGGCCGTTTGCTGACTTCAATAACGAGGTGCTCAATGGGTTTGATCGAGGCTGAACGTGTTACCCATAAACTTGAACTGTTCGACTTTGGACGGGTCGGCTGGACATACATTCTTACGTCCTGCTCGCTCGCACTTGAGCTTTCATAACCCTCAAACTTAATCTCCGGGATACGAACGTCGTCCTGACCTGCTGAGTTGAACGCCAGGGCCGTACTGACGCCGCCAATATGCGACAGATTGTAAACTAAGGTGGCCGAACAATAGAGGCCCAACACCATCACCGCCACAGCCATCCAATTGATAGGTACGCGGGTAAAGAAGAAGAACCATGGTAGCTTGTGACCGGCACTGGGTTCAGGGTCAGGAACCGACGCAACCTTATGCTCAAAAATAAACGGCACCCAATAGTCTTTGGCAAATTGTTCGTTTAGATAATCGCCATGGCCAATATAGTGCTTGCGGTCCTGAATATCGGGTCTCTGGATTCCCCGGCTGCCGCCATTTCCGTAGCCAAAGGCCATGACTTTTGCCAATATTGGCCAAATATCCTTTATGCTATAGTCATTGATAACCTTGGGAACACTGGCTTTTCCCGGCGTTTGCTGGGTAGTCGTGAAACTCGTTTTGAGAACACGATCCCACCGAAAATCATTGGGAACGATGTTACCGCACAAGATCAACTTATCAACTTCGATATCAATGTTTTCGTGCAGGATTTGGCTGACGATATAAGTTCCAAAACTATGAGCTATGATTGTTTTGTGGTGGTCTCGATATCGGCTGTCAGACAGCAAGGGTCGAATATGATCCTCGACGCGATGGATGAAAGTTTTTCGAAATATCGTCGTCGGCGATATAAATCTGAATATATCCACCGTGTCAGGGCTGATGCCTTCAACCTTGACCTCAACACCATATTCGTCGCTTTGCGACTCGAAAAAATCCTTCAAATCCTGAAACCAGGTGCCCGTATCCCGGATACCATGAACCAGAACAATCAAATGCTTGTTGCTCATGACCTTCCCTCTATTCCCTCAACACCAATACTGGCCCCTAAACCAGGGATTGTCGAGTTTTGGGCGTTTGCAAGGAGGAATACCCGCTTGCTTGCCCGTGACAAACAGCAAGAATTGCATTTATTATCGGCAGTAAATCAATGCTTTGCGCCATGTCGCGATCATCGCTCGACGGGCCAGTTGCGACCTTGCAGGCGTCGCTGTTCCGGCTTGGCAAGCGCTCAATGAGTAGCTGGTCAGAAAGACAAGACATGCCGCGGCATCACCGAACTGGGTTTGGCATGTCCAACTTAATCATCTCGGTTTGAGGATCCTGACGTCTGGTTATTGGGCCAGTTCAGCCTCAATTGCCGCAAGCGCCTCGGCGCATTTGTTGCCTTCGGGGCCGCCAGCCTGGACCCGTGGCCTGGCCCACCGCGCCAAGCTGGATGACAATGCCGCACTGGCGAAATTTGCTGCCACCCTTGAAAAAGTCTGCATCGACACTGTTGAGAGCGGCCACATGACGAAAGATCTGGCACTGTTGATCGGCCCCGATCAGCCGTGGCTGTCAACCACGGGTTTCCTCGACAAGGTCGACGAAAACCTGCAAAAGGCAATGAGCTAACCAATCAGCCCGGTCCGAGATTTCCTCAGACCGGGCTTTTTTAAGGGCCCATACCGGAATCAGGCGACCGTTTGATTCAAAACTGCTCGCTTGCCCACACAGAGCAAAATACTCCCTTAAATTTTCATATAATTTTTGCCGAAGGATCAATTGTCCGTTTGGCAGGATTGCAAACATGCAATGACAGCCACTCCTCTTCATGATTAGCTCAGCTGCAATCTGAAAAGATCCAACGGGCAACATCCACGGAGTAGAAGTCATGAGATTCTTTAACAACGGCAAGGGCAAGGGTCCCAAACACGATGGCGATGAGAGCCAATCGGGGCCACCAAATTTCGATGTTCCCGGATTCATGGTGGCCCTTGCGGCTGGCGGCAGACCTCCGTTCCTGGACGGATTTGGTGAAGACGATGGTATGGATGATATCTACCCCGAACCTCCCGTCGACGATTACGACTGGGAAGAGCCAGAGCTTATGTAAGTGCTGCGGGAGCTTGCGCCTTTAGGCGTTCGCTTCCGCCAAAACCATTTGGCTGGTGCCAACGTGTAATTATGCGCCGTCATTGGTCAGGCTTTGCCGGGTGGATGACGGCGCAACTTTTGCGGTTGACCAAGATCCAATGTGGCCTTCAACTGTAAATCGCTGATGACAACTGATCCGCCCTGTTTTTCAATATCGGGCACAGATATCCCGACATCGGACAGTTAGCCGGCCAGTTCAGCCTCAATTGCCGCCAGGGCCTCGGCGCATTTGTTGCCTTCGGGGCCGCCTGCCTGGGCCATGTCCTTGCGGCCACCACCACCCTTGCCGCCGACTGCCGCCGAAGCCACACGCACCAGATGAACCGCATCATATGTATCGGTGAGATCATCGGTTACACCGACAACCACCGCAGCCTTGCCATCCTCTGATTTGGCGGCAATGGCGGCGATACCGGAACCGATACGGGCTTTTTCTTCATCCACCAGACCTTTCAGATCGCGCGGAGAAATGCCCTCTACGATACGCCCGGCAAAGGATACGTCACCAATCTGTTTGACAGCGCCACTCGCACCGCTGGCAGTGCCGCCGCCGTCGTCGCCGCCGCCGCCGCCGCCGCCCATGGCGAGGCGTTTTTTGGCTTCTGAAAGCTCCCGTTCCAATTTCTTGCGTTCGTCAAGCAATGCCGAAACACGGATTGGCACGTCTGCAGGTGATGATTTAAGCACCGCCGCTGCTTGGCGCAGTTTCGCGTCCTGACTT
The DNA here is from genome assembly GCA_039977975.1 of Rhizobiaceae bacterium. GTDB lineage: Bacteria > Pseudomonadota > Alphaproteobacteria > Rhizobiales > Rhizobiaceae > Pseudahrensia. The sequence goes on along the minus strand of JBDWCD010000010.1, from coordinate 140,746 downwards.
TGCAGATAATCACGTGCTGCTGCACCGGTCAGCGCCTCAACCCGGCGCACGCCGGAAGAAACTGCGCTTTCACCCAAAATGGTGACCAGACCGATATCGCCGGTATTGCGCACATGGGTGCCGCCACAGAGTTCCAGCGACCAGGGCTTGCCTTGTTCATCGGTGCCCATGGAAACGACCCTTACTTCATCACCATATTTTTCGCCAAATTGCGCCTGGGCGCCGAGTTCTATGGCATCATCAACGGCCATCAGGGTCGTCGTGACGGGGCCATTTTGCAGCACATAGTCATTGGCCAGGGCATCGACCTTGTGCATTTCATCTTCAGCCACCGGTTTGGGGTGGGCAAAGTCAAAACGCAGCCGTTCGGGTGCGACCAGGGAGCCCTTCTGGGCCACGTGATCCCCGAGCACCTGACGCAGGGCTTCGTGGACGAGATGGGTGGCCGAATGATTGGACCGCAATCGGCTGCGACGCGCGTGATCAACGATCAATTGGGCTCCATCGCCGACGGTGAGTTTGCCCTTTAGGATTTTGCCGTAATGGACGAACAGGCCATCGCCCTTTTTCTTGACGTCTGAAATGTCGACCACGGTATCGCCGACGCGCAGCTGACCGGCATCGCCCATCTGACCACCGGATTCGCCGTAGAAAGGCGTCTGATTCAGCACGATTGATACGTCATCACCCGCATTGGCCGATTGCTTTTCCTCACCATCGATGACCAGCGCGGTGATGGCCCCTTCGGTCTGTTCGGTTTCATAGCCAAGAAACTCGGTGGCGCCGAGCTGTTCGCGCAATTTGAACCAGATGGCCTCGTCCGCTGTACCGCCGGCACCGGTCCAGGAGGCACGTGCCTCTTCCTTCTGTTTCTCCATCGCGGCGTTGTAACCATCGACATCGACATCAATGTCACGGCGGCGCAGGGCATCCTGGGTCAGATCGAGTGGGAAGCCATAGGTGTCGTAAAGTTTGAAAGCCGTTGTACCGTCGAGACTGTCACCGGCGGTCAGGTTCTGCGTTGCCGTATCGAGCAGGTCGAGACCGCGCGACAGGGTTTTGCGGAACCGTGTTTCTTCCAGCTTCAGGGTTTCTACAATCAGCGACTCACTGCGATTTAGTTCCGGATAGGCAACACCCATCTGACCGATCAGCGCCGGCACCAGTTTCCACAACAGGGGATCCTCGGCACCCAGCAGGCTGGCATGGCGCATGGCGCGCCGCATGATGCGGCGCAGCACGTAACCCCTGCCCTCATTTGACGGCAGCACGCCATCGGCAATCAAAAAGCCTGAGGCGCGCAGATGGTCCGCAATCACCCGGTGACTGGGACCAGTCTGATCATTCGACTCTACCCCGGTGGCCTCTTCGCTGGCGCGGATAAGCGCCTGGAACAGGTCGATTTCATAATTGTCATGGGTGCCCTGCAGCACCGCTGCAATGCGTTCCAGTCCCATGCCGGTATCAATGGAGGGTTTTGGCAGGTCGATGCGCTCGTCCGGTGTCACCTGTTCAAACTGCATGAAGACCAGGTTCCAGATTTCAACGAAACGGTCGCCATCTTCATCAGGACTGCCCGGAGGACCGCCCCAGATATGATCGCCATGATCGTAGAATATCTCAGAACAGGGGCCGCAGGGGCCGGTATCGCCCATTGCCCAGAAATTATCGTGGGTGGCGATGCGGATGATGCGGTCGTCAGAAAGCCCGGCAATCTTTTTCCACAGGTCGAAGGCCTCATCATCGGTGTGGTAGACCGTCACCAGAAGCTTGGCAGCATCCAGGCCGTATTCCCTGGTCAGCAGATTCCAGGCCAGTTCGATGGCGGTTTCCTTGAAATAATCGCCAAAGGAGAAATTGCCGAGCATTTCGAAAAATGTGTGGTGACGGGCGGTGTAGCCAACATTGTCGAGATCGTTGTGCTTGCCCCCGGCGCGGACACATTTCTGCGATGTGGCAGCGCGGGTATAGTCGCGGGTCTCCAGACCGGTAAACAGGTTCTTGAACTGCACCATGCCCGCAGCGGTGAACATCAATGTGGGATCATTGCGCGGTACCAGCGGGGAGGATGCGACGGCCGCGTGTCCATTCTTCTCAAAATAGGAGAGAAAGGTGGATCGGATTTCGTTGACACCGCTCATGGCTGGCTGGTTCCTTGCTGTATTGAAAATTGCAGTTCTGCGGATAGGCTTTGACCAGTTTCAGCCGGGAAATTCAACAGGCAAGTGAGCGCAATTGATCACTTGCCTGCACATTGGCCGCTTAAAGCGCAAAAAGAGGCACTTTCAGACAACTGAAAGCGCCTCTCAATGACGTTTTGAACTGTTGGGTTATCGACCCCCGAGATGGGTCCTCACCCTATCCGGTCAGACCGCTGTCGAGCTCCGGGTCAGCGCCCTCTTCATCCTGCCCGGTTGGTTCATCGAGAAGTTTTTCACCGATGAGACCGGCATTTTGACGAATGGCCGTTTCAATCGTCTGGGCGATTTCGGGATTCTCCTTGAGGAAATTCTTGGCGTTCTCACGCCCCTGCCCCAGCCTGACACTGTCATGGGAGAACCAGGCTCCGGACTTTTCGACAATCCCGGCGGTAACACCCAGATCGATCAACTCGCCGGTGCGCGACACGCCTTCGCCATACATGATATCGAATTCAACCTGTTTGAACGGCGGCGCCAGCTTGTTCTTGACCACCTTGATACGGGTCTGGTTGCCGACCACTTCGTCACGGTCCTTGATGGCGCCGATGCGACGAATGTCGAGACGGACGGAGGAATAGAATTTCAACGCATTGCCGCCGGTGGTGGTTTCCGGCGATCCGAACATCACGCCGATCTTCATGCGAATCTGGTTGATGAAAATAACCATCGTATTCGATTTCGAAATCGAGGCGGTCAGTTTGCGCAGGGCCTGGCTCATCAACCGCGCCTGCAGGCCGGGAAGCGACGAGCCCATTTCCCCTTCAATCTCGGCCCGCGGGGTCAGTGCGGCAACAGAATCCACCACCAGAATGTCACAGGCGCCTGAACGCACCAGCGTGTCGGTGATCTCCAAAGCCTGTTCACCGGTATCGGGCTGCGAAATCAGCAGGTTTTCCAGATCAACGCCCAGTTTCTTGGCATAGACGGGATCGAGGGCGTGTTCGGCGTCAACAAAGGCGCAAATGCCACCGGTTTTCTGGGCCTCCGCCACCGTGTGCAGCGCCAAAGTGGTTTTGCCCGACGATTCCGGCCCATAGATTTCCACGATACGGCCGCGCGGCAAGCCACCGACACCCAGGGCAATATCAAGGCCAAGACAACCGGTGGGAATGGTTTCAATCTCCACCGCCTGCTCATTGGCACCCAACCGCATGATCGACCCCTTGCCGAAGGCCCGTTCAATCTGCCCGAGAGCTGCTTCCAATGCTTTTGTTTTGTCCACGCTATTGTCCTCAACAACTTTCAGTTTGGGTGCAGCCATCGTCTTTTTCCTTATTCCACGGGTCGGGTGGTGTTGCAATTTCCACAGATGTACACATTTTGTTCTCATTTGTAAAGAGTGTTCTTACTTATTGTATTTAAATGTTTTTTATCCATTATTTCCTGCTTTGTTCTCGCATTGTTGAAATATCGTCCGCCGACGTGGCGTATAACGGATTACGCATTTGTGCCGGTGCAATCAGATCGATTCGCCGCTATGGTGATTGCTGCAAACAACTGACTGGAAATCCAACCGCCTATGAATGCCAAACAACCCGGTGCAACGACGCATAAACCGTCCTGTAGATTGGTTATTGCCGGCGCCGCCCATGTCGACAGAACCGGCTGGTTGGAGGCCCCGTCTGCTTTGGGGTGTTCCAATCCCGGCCGGTTTGAAGAAACTCCAGGGGGCACCGCGCTTAATGTAGCCAGCGTCATAGCAAGCCTGGGCGGCGCGCCCGAACTTGTCTCATTGGTGGCGCAAGATTCAGCTGGTAGCGGACTGAGGGCCGATCTGAAGCAACGGGGAATAACCGGTCATGTTGACGGGGAGACGGCTGCCAATACCGGCACATATACATGCCTGATAGAACCAGACGGATCCCTGTTGGTCGGGATGGCAGACATGGCGATTTACAATGATTTCTTGGCCCGAAATGCGGTCCCTCTGGTCCAGGCTTTGAGCTTAGAAGACTGGCTCTGCGTCGACACCAATCTGCCTCCCCATCAGATGCGCCAACTGTTGCAGGCCGGTCCAGCAAGGCGGGTGGGTTTAACCGTGTCGAAGGCCAAAGCGCCGCGCATGAAAGAATTCACCGACCTGATCGATATCGTTTTCACCAACCGAGTGGAGGCCTGTTCGCTGTGCGGCGTGGATGACGGCGATATCGAGACCATCGGCGTTGACGAGATTGCTGCGGCACTGCGCGAGTTGGGCATCAAATCAGCGGTCATCACCGATGGCACGAAAGATGTCACATTGCTGGACGGGGCAGAGGTTCAACTCATCACCGTGCCGCCAGTCCAGCATGTTGCAGACGTCACCGGTGCAGGTGATGCGCTTGTCGGCGCATCGCTCCATGCCCTGATGTGCGGTTTTCCTCTGGCCAAGGCGATTGAATTTGGCGTAAAGGCAGCGCAAGCAACCATACAAGCAAAGGGCGCGTTGCGGTCAGACCTAGCCAGCTTGATTGGCCTTGCCAACCGCCCGACTGCGTCCCTGTGACCTGAAAAGAAAGCCCAATCATGCCTGCGCTGGACAATCATATTATTATGTCTGCAGCCGTTGCCGATGCCCTCGCCGCCAGAAAGCCGGTGGTGGCGTTGGAATCGACCATTATCACCCACGGCATGCCGCATCCGCACAATCTGGAAACCGCATTGGCAGTGGAAGCAGAAATATCCGCCCGTGGTGCCGTACCGGCGACCATTGCGGTGCTGGATGGCAAAATACATGTCGGGCTGGAGCAACAACAACTGGAAGCCCTGGCCGTCGCCGAAGACGTGCTGAAACTGTCGCGTGCTGATCTTGCCTATGCCGTTGCCGGTGGCAAAAACGGCTCAACGACGGTGGCTGCTACCATGATGGCGGCAGAAATGGCCGGGATATCAGTTTTTGCAACCGGTGGCATTGGCGGAGTACATCAAGGAGCTGAACAGAGTTTTGATATCTCGGCCGATCTTGGCGAATTTACGCGCACCAATGTGATTGTCGTCTGTGCCGGACCCAAGGCAATACTTGACTTGAACAAAACGATGGAAGTACTTGAAACAAATGGCGTACCGGTCATTGGATATCAATGCGATTCACTGCCAGCTTTTTGGTCGCGCAGCAGCGAGATCAGCGTGCCGATCCGCCTCGACAGCGCTGCTGAAATTGCCCGCCACGCCCTGTCCCGCGATCAACTGGGCATTGAAGGTGGCACGCTGATTGCCAATCCGGTGCCACAGGAATTTGAGATCCCGGCAGATGTTATCGCCGATATTATCGACCAGGCCTTGCGCGATGCTGACCGGCTCGGTGTCACCGGCAAGGAAGTGACCCCCTATTTGTTATCACGCATGCTGGAATTGACCAACGGGAAAAGCCTGGACACAAATGTTCAACTGGTTTTGAACAATGCCAGGCTTGCGGCCGACATCGCAGTTGAATTATCAAATCTGAAGGGTTGATGGCGCGGCGACCTACCCGGTTGCTGACTATCCAAAACAAAAATCAAGAAGTCGCGGATCAAAATATCAATTATTCAATTGAGCATTGATTATATAGCGGCTGTCATCGTAGAGACGTGCCATTGGGCGCGTAGTGGAATTTGGGGGACGGCAATTGGCCGGCAGGACAACAAGACTGTTTAAATCAATGGCCGTTTTGTTGCTGGGTCTGCTGGTTGCGGGCTGCAACACAACGTCGGCGCTGCGCGCCACGCCATTTGACATTCCGTCGCAAAAATTTGCGGCCATCATCATTGAAGAAGGTTCCGGTCAGGTGCTGTACGAGGCGCGCGCCGATGCCATTCGTTTTCCAGCTTCGCTGACCAAAATGATGACCATGTATATGGCATTTGAGGCCCTGCAGTCTGGCCGGATCAGCAAAAGTTCCCAGATACCGATTTCCAGGGCAGCTTCCCGCGAGCCCGCCTCAAAGCTTTATCTGAAGGAAGGCAGCTCCATCAGCGTTGATGTGGCTTTGACAGCACTGGCGGTTAAGTCGGCCAATGATGTTGCCTATGCCATGGCCGAGTTCCTGGGCGGCAGCGAAGCCGCCTTTGCCAGGCAGATGACCGCAAGGGCACGGCAATTGGGCCTCAGTTCCACCACTTTCAGAAACGCCTCCGGCCTGCCGGACAAGCTGCAGGTGACAACGGCACGCGACATGGCCAAGCTCGGGGTTATCCTGCGCCAGAAATTTCCCCAATATTTCTACTATTTCAAGCAGAATACGATGGTTTATGGCGGCAAAACAATCCGCGGTCACAACCGGGTTCTGGGGCGATTGAACGGGGCCGATGGGATAAAGACCGGCTATACACGGGCGTCCGGATTCAACCTTGTGACATCTGCACGAACGCCGCGCGGACGGCTGATCGGTGTAATCCTTGGGGAAAACACCAGCAAAATCCGTGACAGGCATATGATTCAGCTGTTTGAGAAATACGGTAAGAAGAGCGCTTCCGCAGCTTCGGTTGTTCCCCAATAGGCCGCTTCGAACAATCGGCTTTGACTAACTGGGAATGAGACCTTGGCTTGCGATCAGTGGCGCGCGTCCACGGACGTCGCCGATGACAGCGAACTCAAGCAGACCGGTCTGGTCGATTTTGGAGACCAAAGATGAAACCTTCCCGCGACGTGTCCCGCCTGGTCGAAATCATGGCCGCGCTGCGCACGCCGGTGACAGGCTGCCCCTGGGACCTGGAGCAGAATTTCCGCTCCATCACGCCTTATACGATTGAAGAAGTCTACGAAGTTGTCGATGCGATTGAACGCCACGACATGGAAAATCTGCGCGAGGAACTGGGCGACCTGTTGCTGCAGGTAATCTATCACGCCCGCATGGCGCAGGAGGACGCGGCATTCGATTTCGGCGATGTGGTGGAAACGGTGACCACCAAAATGATCCGCCGCCACCCCCATGTCTTCGGTGACGAAGAAGCCCGCAGTGCCGGCATGGCCAAGGGTGCCTGGGAGCGCATCAAGGCCATTGAAAAGCGCGAGCGCGCCGAACGACGGCAGGCGATGGGCCTGGAGCCTGTATCCGACACGAAAAGCCTGCTGGACGATGTTCCCGCCGCAACCGAGCCCATGCTTGAGGCGTTAAAGTTGCAGCAAAAGGCCTCCAAGGTTGGGTTTGACTGGAACGATCCCCACGCCGTGCTGGCCAAGATCCGCGAAGAACTGGAAGAAGTTGAGGCAGAGATCGGCAAAGAAAGTTCTACCGGAGAAACCAATGGGGCGGGCCTGGAAGATGAAATCGGCGATGTGCTGTTTGCCGCCATCAATCTGGCGCGCCACATGGATATCGACCCTGGCAATGCCTTGCGGCGCTGCAACAGGAAATTCCGCAGCCGCTTTGGCCATATCGAGCAGAACATTGCTGACCATGGCGAGACCATGCAAAGCGCCGATCTGGATCTGATGGAAAGTCTCTGGGTCGCTGCAAAATCAGCACCGAAACCCTGACGTCAGGCCAATTTGGCTTTCAGCGCGGTTTTGACGTCCGGGCTGGCTCTGACTTTCATGCGCACAGACCCGTCTTCCTCATCTACTCTCTCGATCACATGGGTATTGTCGTAGATCCAGGTCAATTGTCCCATTGCCGTCAGGGGCAGGCTGAACTCCAGCACATTGTCCGACCCGGCAATGCGCTGCTCAATCAGTTCCAGCAACTTTTCGGTCCCCTGCCCCGATTGGGCTGACACCAGCAAAGCCGCATCTTCACCTTTGCGGGTAGCGCGGATTGCCTCCAGTGCGGCTTCATCCAGCAGATCGATCTTGTTCCAGACCTCAACCACCTTGGCGTGGCCCTGCTTATCAATGCCCAACTGAGACAGGATGGCATAGACATCTTCTGCCTGGGCCTGGGTATCGGGGTCGGCAATATCACGCACATGAATGATCAGTTCCGCCTCCACCACCTCTTCCAAAGTAGCCCGGAAGGCGGCGACGAGGTGAGTCGGCAGATCAGAGACAAATCCAACCGTGTCGGAAAGGATCGCCCTTGTGCCCTGTGGCAGGTTCAACTGCCGCAATGTCGGGTCCAGGGTGGCAAACAACATGTCCTTGGCCATCACCTGAGCCCCAGTCAGTTTATTAAACAGGGTTGATTTGCCAGCATTGGTATAACCGACAAGGGCGACCACCGGGTGAGGTATCTTGCGGCGCTGTGAGCGGTGCAGGCTGCGGGTGCGGCGGACCTTTTCCAACTCTCTTTCGAGCTTGTTGATGCGATCCTGCAATTGTCGGCGATCGGATTCGATCTGGGTTTCCCCCGGGCCGCCCAGAAAGCCTGAACCGCCGCGCTGGCGCTCCAGGTGGGTCCATGACCGCACCAACCGGCCCCGCTGATAATTCAGATGGGCCAGTTCCACCTGCAACCGGCCTTCCTTGGTCTGCGCCCGGGCGCCAAATATTTCCAGGATAAGACCGGTCCGGTCGAGAACCTTGGCCTTCCATTCCTTTTCAAGATTGCGCTGTTGCACCGGTGTCAGGGGATGATCGACGATCACCAGACCGGCATCAAGGGCGGCAATCAACCCGGCAAATTCGTCCACCTTACCGCTCCCCAACAAGGTGCCGGGTTTGGGCTTGGTAACCGGCACAATGCCGGAATGGACAATGTCCAGTTCTATGGCACGCGCCAGGCCAATCGCTTCCTCCAGCCGGGACGCGTCGGTGCGCTGGCTCAACGGCGTCGGGCCGCTGGCCTGCTGGCGCAATACCGGCACAATAACAACGGCCTTTTCAGACGACCGCTGCTTTGACGAATCAATCTGAAATTTGGCCTTTCCGGCCTTTTCTAGGTCGCTCAATGCTTAACTACTCGCTTGCTACTGCCGACGGGCGACGGGCAACCGTCCAGTCGCCGCATGCTCGCCCGCTATTCGCTTGCATTTGAGGCAGTGTCGTCCTGATCACTGCCGTCAAACATGTTCAATGGTTCGCTGGGCATAATGGTGGATATGGCGTGTTTATACACCAATTGGGAATGTCCATCACGTCGCAACAGCAGACAAAAATTATCAAACCAGGTGACGATTCCCGTCAATTTCACCCCGTTGACGAGAAATATTGTCAATGAAATCTTATTCTTACGAACGTGATTGAGAAAGGCATCCTGCAAATTTTGTTGTTTTTCGGCCATGTTAACCCGACCTCCATTTTACCGCGATGGCCAGTATATGGGCCGCAGGGCAGACCGCAATCAAATTCGTCTACAAATCATGTATAGAATCAAAACCTATCTGTTGCGCCAATATTGAATGCTGAACAATCCAATCACGGCGATCACTTCCAGGCGCCCCAACAACATTAAAACAATCATGGCAAATTTGGCAGGATCAGAGAATTCCGACAATAACGGCCAGTCCTGACCAACAGCAACCGACCATCCGGCATCGTAAACCGGCCCGGCGGTGGTGAAGGCCGCCACTGCGGCTGTCAAAGCGCCCTCAAATGGAATGCCCGTGGTGGCCAGAAAAACCGTGCCGATGGCCAGCACCAGAATGGCCGCAACGAAAAAACTCCAGATGGCCTTCATCAGTTCAAGGTCAAATTGCTCTGACCCGAAATGAGATGACCGCACGGCATTGGGATAGACCAGCCTGTCCAACTCGTTCCATGACTGCACAAGCATGCCGCCAAGGCGATAATGTTTCAGCCCGCCCGAGGTGGAAAACGCACTGCCACCAACCAGCAGAATGAACAGCACGACAACCAGCGGCAACAAGGTAAAATAGCCCGGCTGGCTCTGCACACCACTGGTGGCCACCAGTGATGCCGCATTCAAGATACCCTGAACCAGCGAAGCCAGGGGAGCCTCAGGCTGAACACCGGAAACCACGATTGATGTGATCGTAAAGACCAGCCCGACAAACAGGATGACCAGGATCACCGAATAGCTTTCCCGGTGCCGCAACAGCGCTCCCCCCTGACCTTTCAGCAGCATCCGGTGCCAAAACACGCTGGTGGCACCGATGATCAAGAACAGCGCAAAAATTGCCTGTCCTCCAATGCCAATTGTCTGATCCAGCGAACTGTCAAACGGTAAAAACCCGCCCGTCGACACAGCAGCCATAGCCAGTGAAACCGCATGAAAGGCCCGTGTTCCGGTGACGAAGAATCCCAGGGCGCACAGGGCAGTCATGGTGGCATAAAGCAGACCCAGATTGATGGCGAAGATCAACAGGCGATCCTGACTGGCGCGCAAATCTGCCCCCACCGATAGCGAAGATTTGCTGCTGGTCAGGCCACCGACACCCAGCGGGGCCAGTATCAGGATCACCGTCAGCACGGTGAGATAACCTCCCAGCCACTGCAATTGGACCCGCCAGAACAGGATTGAACGGGGCCAGTCTTCAAGTGAATTGGCCGTAGAACTGCCAGAGGTGGTGAACGAGGAAAAACTCTCAAACAGCGCGTTGACCAGTGAGATTTCCATCATGTGGTAGAACGGCAAGGCCGCGATGAATGGCAAAACCGTCCAGACCAGGAACATCAGCAGCAGACGGCCAATTTGGGGAATGCGCCGCAGCCGTCCCATCATCGCCAGTATAGGCGTGCCGAAAATAAATCCACCAACCAGGAAATAGAACCCAAACTTGATGGCTTCCGCGCTTTCATTAGCCAACAGCGCCACCAGGATCGGCCCCAGCAATGAGACGGTAAAAAACAGTCCCACACATGCCAGATAGAAAAGGACGGCAAGCATCAGAAGAATTCCAGGCTGACCCGGAACATTTGCTCAACCTGTTTCACCCGGTCGGCGGTGGCAAAAATGATGACCCGGTCGCCGGATTTGATCGTCGTATCCCCATCGGGCACGATGACCTCGCTCGATCGATAGATCGCCCCGATGCGCACACCTGCCGGTAATGCCAGATCGCGCAGCGGCGAACCAACCAGGGTGGAGGTTTCCAGGGCATCTGCCTCAATAATCTCTGCTGCACCGTTTTGTACCGAATGGACTCCGCGGATACGGCCGCGGCGCACATGTTGCAGAATCTTTGAAATTGTCACCGAACGCGGGTTGAGATGGGCGTCAATGCCCAGGGTTTTGGTGAATTCGTAATAGCCGGTATTGTTGAGCAGGGTCAGATTGGCCTCACAGCCGAGCCGTTTGGCCATGACGCTGGACAGGATATTGACCTGGTCATCATTGGTCAGGGCGACCATCAGGTCTGCATGTTCAATATCGGCTTCCAGCAATATCTGCTGGTCCAGTGCGCTGCCATGCAGCACGACACTGCGGTCCAGCTGATCGGCAATGGCGATGGCGCGCTCGCGGGAGTTTTCAACGATCTTGACCCGCGCCTGTGTCTGGCGGTTTTCAATCGCCTGGGCCACGTAAAGACCGATATTGCCGCCACCCACGATGACAATGCGGCTGGCCGTTGGTTCTTCATGGCCGAAAATATTCAAGGTTCGGCGCACCCGGTCGCGCTTGACCACCACATAGGCCAGATCGCCGGCCATCATCGCGTCGCTTGCATGAGGGACGAAAAGATTGCCTGCCCGCCAGATGCCGGTAACCACCGCCGACAGGTCTGGAAACAACTCGCTGAGTTGGCCCAGGGGCGTATCAATGACCGGGCAATCGTCGAGACATTCAATGGCAATCATCGCCACTTCACCATCGGCAAACTGCACGGCATCGGTAGCGCCAGGCAGCGCAATGCGGCGCAGCACCATTTCGCCGACTTCGATCTCCGGCGAGATGATGACATCAATGGGCATGTTATCGCGGGAAAACAAATCGCGATAAATCGGCTGCAGATAGGTCTGAGCGCGAATACGCGCCACTTTCGTGGGCACGTTAAACAGCGAATGGGCGACCTGGCAGGCCACCATATTGACTTCGTCATACAGGGTGACACCGATGATCATATCGGCATCTTCGGCACCCGCTGCCTGCAACACATCGGGTTGAGAACCGTGGCCGACAAAGCCGCGCACGTCCAGCTGGTCGCGGATCACCTGCACCAGAGAGGCGGAATTATCGATGACCGACACGTCATTGCCTTCGGTCGCCAGTCTTTCAGCGATCCCGTATCCAACCTGGCCCGCCCCGCAAATAATAACTTTCATGTCGCCTCAGCTGTTTGGTTCAGCATCATTCGCCGCAAGCCGAATGGCACTATATGCCAAGCGACTTCAATTTGCGATGCAATGCGGAGCGTTCCATACCAACGAAAGACGCTGTGCGCGAGATATTTCCCCCAAAACGGGTAATTTGTGCCAGCAAATAGTCCCGCTCGAATATTTCGCGCGCCTCCCGCAGGGGCATCGACATGATGTGATCGTCATTGGTACCGGGGGTTTTCGGCAACATGTCGCTGATTTCACCGGGCAATTGCTCAGCACTCACCTCTTCCCCCTCGTCGCCGCGCGACAGGATCATCAACCGTTCAACATTGTTGCGCAACTGCCGCAGATTTCCCGGCCAGGAATGGGCATGCAATACCGCCATGGCGTCATCGCCAATTATGCAGCCCTTGATGCCGGATTGGGCCTCAATCTGTTGCATGAAGGCGTCGATCAACTCGCCGATATCCTCGCGCCGGTCTGCCAGAGAAGGCACTTGCACTGGCACAACCGCCAGCCTGTGAAACAGGTCTTCGCGGAAAAGCTGCTGGGCGATCCGTTCCTCCAGATCAATCGAGGTGGACGACAATACCCGCACATCGACTTCAACCTTTTTGGAACCCCCGACCCGCTCAAATTTCTGTTCAACCAGAACCCGCAGGATCTTGTTTTGAGTTTCGCGCGGCATTTCGCCGACCTCGTCGAGGAACAATGTGCCCAGATGGGCCTCCTCCAGAGCGCCAACTTTTGATTGGTTGCCGTCGACCGCATCGATGCCAAACAGCTCCGTTTCCATGTTTTCCGGGGTGATGGCGGCGGCATTGAGCACAACAAATGGCCCGTCTGAACGGGCAGAGTGCTTGTGAATGGCGCGGGCCACCATTTCCTTGCCGGACCCGGATGGACCAATGATCATCACCCGTGAATTGGTCTGCGCCACCTTGTCGATATTGGAACGCAGCTGGTTCATCGCCAGCGAAGAACCGATCATTTCGGGCATGTCCGGCGTGCGGCGCTCCAGATCTTTCACCTGTTTGCGCAGGCCTGCCGTTTCCAGAGCGCGATCGGCAATCAGCACCAGCCGGTCAGCCTTGAAAGGCTTCTCGATATAATCATAAGCCCCGCGCTTAATGGCGGAAACGGCGGTTTCGATATTGCCATGGCCGGATATGACCACAACGGGCAGATCGGGGTGCTGCTCCTGAATTACATCCAGCAGGGCAAGACCATCCAGTTTGCTGCCCTGCAACCAGATGTCGAGAAATATCATCGATGGACGACGATCGGAGATTGCCGCCAGGGCGCTGTCGCTGTCCGATGCCATACGCGTCCCGTGGCCCTCGTCTTCCAGCAGACCAGATACCAGATTTCGAATGTCGGCTTCATCGTCTACAACCAAAATGTCAGATGCCACCTGTTGCTCCTTCCTGAGTTTCGTCCCCATCCGAGTTGTTCACATGAATTGGCAGGTAGACGCGCATTAATGCCCCGTGTCCGCCTTCCGCCACCTGCGGTGCATCCATAAGTTCGATGCGACCGCCATGTTCTTCTAAGATTTTACCGACAATCGCCAGGCCAAGACCGGTGCCCTTTTCGCGGGTTGTCATATAGGGCTCCAGCAGGCGCTGCCGGTTTTCCGCGGGCAGGCCCTTGCCGTTATCAATAATGTCGATTTGGTGCATTTCTGCGACTTGATTGTGCAAAATCTGGATACAGGGCTGTTCTTCTTCTCCAAACTCCACCCCTTCCATCGCTTCCGTCGCATTTTTGATGAGATTGCCAAAAGCCTGCCCCAGCAGACGGCTGTCGAAGCGGGCGATGATTTCCTGTTCTTCTAGTTCAACCTTGAAGTCAATTTCGGGATGGGAGACTTTCAACAAAAACACCGCCTCGCGGACCGGCTCGCGCAAATCGCCAACCACCAGTGACGGCTTTGGCATGCGCGCAAAGGATGAAAATTCGTCGACCATGCGACCGATATCCGCCACCTGTCGAATGATCGTATCGGTGCATTGATCAAACACTTCCCGGTCTTCGGTGATCACCTTGCCATACCGGCGACGAATGCGCTCTGCGGATAACTGGATCGGCGTCAGCGGGTTCTTGATTTCATGGGCAATTCGGCGCGCCACGTCTGCCCAGGCCGAAGTGCGCTGAGCGGTGACCAGATCGGTAATGTCATCAATGGTGATGACATGGGAATTGTCCCCTTCGGTGCTGTGATCAACCGACACCTGAACATTCAGCGTCCGGTCGCGACCGGCTGTATTGACGGAAGTCTGCTCCAGATAAGAAGCCTTGCCACTGCGCTCGGCATTTTTAACGACAGTCGCCAGTTCCGGGCTGATGTCTCCCAGTGGTGTGCCAACAAGGGCATCGGCATCCATGTCCAGTAAAGTCCGGGCCGATGAATTGGCTATTGCCAGCCGCCCCTCGCCAGATACGCCGATAACACCGGCTGTAACACCGGCCAGAACCGCCTCGGTGAAGCGACGGCGGCTGTCGATCTGTTCCTGATTGTCGAGGATTTCATCCCGCTGGGTACGCAACTCGCTGGTCATCGAGTTGAACGTGTCAGCCAACGAGCGCAATTCGCCTTCCGAACGGGTGATAGGCACGCTCACTTCAAGATCGCCGGATGCCACCTTGTCAGCGGCGGCAATCAGTCGGCGAATAGGCTCCACCAGGCGTTCTGCAACTGCAATCCCCATCCAGATGGCGGCCAGCAAAATTGTCAGGCAGATACCGACATAGAGCAAGGCAAAAGCGATTTGCAGCGGCAAGCGGCCGCTCTCAAGCAATTTATACTCTTCAGTGATTTCTTCCATCAGTTGGATGGAGTTTAAAACACCGGCATCGACTGAGCGCAGCGTGTACAGATACACATCATCGCCGAGATTCTTCAGTTTGACCACGCAGCCGGCCAGGTTGCGAATTCTGGGTCCGCCGCAGGCCGGCTTTTCCTGTTTGGCTTCTTCCATCAGGCCGCGCGGCACTTGGGGCAGACGTTGGTTGGCGGCTTCATCGGCGGTTACAATTGTACTGCCGTCCTCGCGGATCAACGACGCATTCAGCAACCCCCTGGCACGGCTCTGACCACGCATGAATTGAATAAAGGCGCCTTGGTCGAGCACAAATGCGCTGCGGTTACGCGACAGCAGAAAGCCCATATTGATGGTGTTGGAATTCAGGGTAGATGCGGTTTCCTGGACATAGGATTCAGCCACACTTACCGAATTGGAGACGATGGTGCGGGTTCTTGTGTCGAAAATTCGGTCCAGCCCCACATCCAGGGTAATGCCGGCGACCACGGCCACGATAATCGCCGGAAACGCCGCCACAATGGCAAACAGTCCGACGATGCGAATGTGCATCCGCGCTGCCGCCCGGCCACGCCGACGGGCCTGCAACAGGGTGCGGACCTCCCGCCCCACCAAAAGCAGCATGGTGGTGACCAGCACCAAATTTATGATTGTCACCGTCAAGATGACGTTTTCTGTGGGTTCTATCGTCGTCAGACCCAGCAAAAGCAGAAAAGAAGCGGCGCCAAAACATAAAACCAGAATGACAAAGGCAGCCCCGTAGCGCCGCGCATAGCCGAGGCTCGAGCGCTGAGATGACAGGGCATCAGCAGAGGTTTCCAGGGATTGGGCTTCAGATGCTGTCATCTGCCTTGGATTATCCAAGCTTGCGGGATTTCGTTGCTATTCTGCAACAAAATGTTGCGCCAATGCAACAGATAGACAATCACTAATTAATACCGCGCATTACATGCAAATCCAGATCTTTGATCTTTTTGCGCAATGTATTTCGGTTCAGACCCAGCACTTTTGCCGCCTTGATCTGATTGCCGCGGGTGGCACGCAGGGTCATATTGATTAACGGTTCTTCGATCTCTCTCAGGACGGTGGCATAGAGATTGTCGATCGGTTCCTCTTCGTCATCGCCTGCTTCCAGCAATTGTGCGGCAAATGCTGATACAGATGCCTGCAATTGCTGTTCGTTGACCGTCCCCATGTCGTTGACATTGGCCGATGGCCTCGCCGCCGAGAGTTCGTTGATGACCAGTTCAGCGGTGATCTTTTCCTGCGGATAAAGCGCGGCCAACCGCTGTACGAGATTTTCCAGTTCCCGCACATTGCCGGGCCAGTTGTGCTGCTTGAGGCGATCCAGGGCGGATTTGTCGAATACCTTGCGCGGTAATCCCCTTGCCTCCGCCTGTTCCAGAAAGTGCCGAGCCAGGTCCGGTACATCCTGACCCCTCTCGCGCAATGGCGGCAGGCGCAGGGGCACCACATTGAGCCGGTAATAGAGATCCTCGCGAAACTGGCCGCGATCAATCAGTCCGGCAAGGTCCTGATGGGTGGCTGCCACAATACGCACATCGGTCGAAATAGGCGTGCGACCACCAACCGTTGTATATTCCCCCTCCTGCAGCACCCGCAGCAAACGGGTTTGTGCCTCCATTGGCATGTCGCCTATTTCATCGAGAAACAGGGTGCCGCCATTGGCCTGTTCAAACCGGCCCGCCGAGCGGCTGTTGGCACCGGTAAAGGCGCCTTTTTCATGGCCGAACAGTTCAGATTCGATCAGTTCACGCGGGATCGCTGCCATATTGATGGCGACAAAAGGTCCCGACTTGCGTTTGCCGAATTGATGCAACGCCTTGGCAACCAGTTCCTTGCCGGTTCCCGACTCGCCGTTGATCATCACTGTCAGGTCTGTCTGGGTCATTCGGGCGATGACCCGGTAGATTTCCTGCATCGCCGGCGACCGCCCGACAAGCGGCATGGTAGCTTCCGAGGCAGTGTCTGCGGAACTGTCCTTTTCCAGGGGTTGGGCCAACGCCCGCTCCACCGTGCCAATCAGTTCCTTCAGATCGAACGGTTTGGGCAAATAGTCATAGGCACCTTTTTCAGTGGCTGTGATCGCCGTCATGAAGGTGTTCTGCGCGCTCATGACGATGACCGGCAGTTCCGGCCGCACCCGCTTAATGCGTGGCAGCAGGTCGAAGACATTTTCATCGGGCATGATTACATCGGTGACCACCAGGTCGCCGTCTCCCGCCGCCGCCCAACGCCACAGGGTTGCGGCATTCGACGTCACGCGTACCTCATAGCCTTCCCGCGACAACGCCTGGGACAGCACGGTGCGAATGGCGGCATCATCATCTGCGATCAGTATTTCTGGCATCAGACTATCAATTGCTCCGTTCTTCTGACCACATCGGCATCAGGACCTGAAAATTTGTTCCTCCGGGCTGGCTGTCGCAGGAAATGACACCGCCATGGTCACCAATAATCTTGGCCACCAGTGCAAGGCCAAGGCCGGAACCATTGGGTTTGCTGGAAACGAAAGGATCAAACATGTAGGACAGGATATCGTCCGGCACGCCGGGACCGTTATCGGAAACCGTCATGGAAATCGGCAGGGATACCCGTTCGCGACTGCCCGGCGCTGCAACACTCATGCCGGGCCGATAGGCGGTGGTCAGGGTGATCTGCGAGGTCTCCTCGTCCGGCATGGCTTCGCAGGCATTTTTGATCAGATTGAGAAATACCTGGATCAACTGGTCACGGTTGCCCAGTACCGATGGCAGGGACGGATCATAGCGCTCGATAATCGAGATATTCTTGGCAAAGCCCGAACGTGCCAGTCGCTTGACGTGTTCCAGGACCGAATGGACGTTGACCGGATCGCGCTCAATTGGCCTTTCGTCCGAAAAGACCTCCATGCGATCCACCAGGCGAACTATGCGATCCGTCTCATCGGTGATCAGGCGGGTTAATGCCCGGTCGTCCTCATCGCTGTGGGCTTCGAGCAATTGCGCCGCGCCGCGAATACCGGAAAGCGGATTTTTTATCTCATGAGCCAGCATCGACGCCAGGCCGGTGACGGTCCGCGCCGCGCCGCGATGGGTCAATTGTTTGTCCAGCGTGTCGGCCATTGATCGCACCTGAAGCAGCACCACCACACTGTCGGGATGTTCCACAACCGGGGCGACATAGACATCGACAAACCGTTCCGGCCCGAGGCGTGGCGACGATACATCGACCTTGTACTCGCTGATCGGTGAGCGGGATTGCTGCACCTGTTCCACCAAGGTGCGCATCGGGCTGCCATCGGGCAGAAACCAGCTAAAGGTGCGGTTTTTCAGAACGGTGAAACTTGACTGGAAAAACGATTCCGCCGCCGCATTGACGAATTCAAACCGGCCGTCCTTCGACACCATGAATACAGGATGCGGTAGGGCATTGAGCACATCGATGGGCAGTCCCATCTGACTTGCTGAATCAAAGGATATCATCAGGCGGCCACCTTCGGCGCTGCCTTCTGGGCAAACAGGTGACCAATGACTTCCAGAACCTGCTCGGGCTGGCGGCTGGTCATCAATTGGCGGCGCAACACCGCATAGTCTTCCGCCTCGCGATAGCCGGCGCTGTACCAGTCGAGATGTTTGCGGGCGTTGCGCATGCCAAGTTCCGATCCATAGAAGGACAGCAATGCTTCATAGTGGCGGGCAACCAGTTCGGCCAATTCAGACCCCACGGGCGCTTGTGGCACCTTTTGTCCATCCAGTTCGGCACCAATTTGTCCCGGCAGCCAGGGGGCGCCGTAACTGGCGCGGCCCACCATGACACCATCGGCACCGCTGACATTCATGGCCTTTCGGGCGGTGGCGGTTGAATCGATGTCACCATTGATAATCAACGGTACGGAGATTCGTTCGCGCACCGGCAAGACACGCGTCCAATCTGCCTCGCCTTTATAAAACTGGTTGCGGGTGCGGGCGTGGACCGTGATCAATTTTACACCTGCCGCCTCGGCCCGTTGTGCCAGTTCCGGCGCATTGATCGACTGATCATCCCATCCCAGGCGCATTTTGAGTGTGACCGGCAGGTAGGTTGTCTCCATCACCGCATCGATCAGGGTCATCGCATGGTCAAGGTCCCGCATCAGTGCGGACCCGGAATAGCCATTTGTAACCCGTTTCGACGGGCACCCCATATTGATATCGATGGCGTGGGCGCCGACCTGTTCCGCCATCCGGCTGGCCTCTGACATCCAGTGGGGCTGACGTCCTGCAAGTTGCACAATATGGACCGGCAAGCCGGCTGCTTCCGCCTTCAGGCGCATTTCTTCCTGCCCGGTGGTCAGCGCCTCACTGGCAACCATTTCTGACACCACCATGCCGGCGCCAAACTCCCAGGCCAATTGCCGAAACGGTACGTCCGACACGCCCGACATCGGCGCCAGAAAGGCACGGTTCCGCAGCTTCAGATTACCGATTGTCAGATCAGTATGCGTAATTTTTGAGCAGTTTTCAGGCATGATGCTTTTCTAAGCACATCCGTGACCGGATGCAAGACAAACTATTGCGACAAAGGGTCTGCCATGCCAAAGCCACCCTATGGAAGAGCAAAATCAAACAATAGCCGCTGTGATAGTCGCCGCAGGCCGCGGTTCGCGCGCCGGACCAGTCGGCGGCCCCAAGCAATATCAAGATCTGGGTGGCGCGGCGGTGCTCACCCGAACGCTACGTGTATTTGCAAGTCATCCCGGAATTTCATCAATCGTCGTTGTACGACATCCAGATGATTCGCCCCTGTATGAGAAAGCGATGAAGTCGCTGGTGACCGATAAGTTGCGCCCAAGCGTTGTGGGCGGGGCCACCAGGCAGATGTCGGTTGCTGCTGGATTGCAAGCATTGGAAAGCCTGTCTCCCCAAAAAGTGCTGGTCCACGATGCCGCCCGCCCCTTCGTATCGGCTGCGACTATTTCCCGGGTCATCGACGCTTTGCAATCAAATACGGCAGTGCTGCCCGCCCTGCCCGTTGCCGACACGATGAAACGCTGTGACGATCAGGGCCGCATTGTTGAAACCGTGTCGCGGGATCGGCTGGTCTCAGCCCAAACGCCGCAAGGATTTGACTATTCCATGATCCTCAAGGTTCACAGAGACGCCGCTTCTGCCGGCCGCCAGGATTTCAGTGACGATACCGGCATGGCGGAATGGGCAGGACAAAGTGTTTTCGTGGTTGATGGAAATACAGAAAATGCCAAACTCACCACATCCGAAGACATGGCATTGGCGCGCGAGGGCATGGCGATGAAGATTCCCGATATACGCGTTGGGCATGGCTACGATACCCACCAGTTTGTCGATGGCAATTCGATCTGGCTGTGCGGGGTGAAACTGCCCCATGACAAGTCGCTGAGCGGCCATTCAGACGCAGATGTCGGCCTGCACGCCCTGACGGACGCCTTGCTGGCGACCATTGCTGACGGGGATATTGGCAGTCATTTCCCGCCCAGCGACCCCCAATGGGCGGGTGCCAGTTCTGACCAGTTCCTGCTCCATGCCGTATCGCGTGTCACAGCCGCCGGCGGCCGGATCACCCATATGGATGTGACTCTGATCTCCGAAACACCCAAGATCGGTCCGCACCGGGACAAAATGCGTCAGGCGATATCAACCATCAGCGGCATTGAAACTGACCGCATTTCGGTCAAAGCTACGACCAATGAACGCATCGGATTTGTTGGCCGCAATGAGGGTATGGTTGCTCTGGCCACCGCGACAGTTGTAATGGAGAGCGCCAAATGATTGCCGACTTGTCACAACGCATCATCGAGCGTGGCACGGAGCTTAATGTTCACATTGCCACAGCAGAATCCTGCACCGGCGGGCTGATTGCCGGGGCGCTGACCGAAATTGCCGGCTCATCGGCCGTGGTCGACCGCGGCTTCGTCACCTATTCCAACGAGGCCAAAAACGAGCTTCTCAATGTGCCGATGGACGTTATCAACGACAAGGGTGCCGTGTCGGGCACCGTGGCACGGGCGATGGTCGCCGGAGCGCTGGCCAATTCCCGCGCCCAGATTGCCGTTGCTGTCACCGGTGTCGCTGGCCCAGGTGGCGGTACCGAAGAAAAGCCCGTCGGACTGGTCTATATCGCCGTGCAGTCATTGGACGGGTTGGCGCGGATAAAGGAATGCCGCTTCGCCGACCTGGGAGCGACCAACCGCCAACAGGTGCGTGAAATGACCGTGCAAACCGCGCTGGAAATGCTGCTTGCAGAACTTGGTTAGGCATTCCTGCCGTAGAGTTCATCCGCCCGCTCTTCAAAAGCCTGGGTAAAACGAGCGAACGCCTTGTCAAACATCGCCCCCATTAACATTGCCAGGGCGCGGCTTTTGAATTCGTAATCAAGATGAAAGTGCACATTGCAGGCATTTCCCCCGACCGCTTCAAAATACCACTTGTTTTCCAGATATTTGAACGGCCCGTCGATATAACTCGCTAGAATTTCGCAAGCCTCGCGGTTGAGCACAACCTGGCAGGTGAACGTTTCGCGAATGGATTTATACCCCGCAGTCATATCCGCCATCAGGATATGCCGACCCGCCTTCTGCCTCGTTGAACGCGTGTTCAGCGATTGGCAAAGCGGCACGAATTCCGGATAGCGCTCAATATCGGCGACCAGATCGAACATCTTGTCGGCAGCGTGATTGACCGGGTGTATTTTTTGAAAGTTCGGCAAGGATCAGCCGCGTCAGCTTGCAGCCAGTTGCTTTTCCCGGGCCGACCGCAGGCGAGCAAAATCCTCATCTGCATGATAGGACGAGCGGGTCAGCGGGCTGGATGAAACCAGTAAAAAGCCCTTGGAATAGGCAGCGGTCTCGTAGGATTTGAACTCATCAGGCGTGATGAAGCGGTCGATCCTGTGATGCTTTTTGGTTGGCTGCAGATATTGGCCGATGGTCAAAAAGTCGACATTGGCGGTGCGCAGATCATCCATCAACTGCAGCACTTCGTTGCGGGTTTCGCCGAAGCCGACCATCAGGCCAGACTTGGTGAACATGGTGGGATCAAGTTCCTTGACCCGCTCCAGCAGGCGAATAGAATGATAATAACGGGCCCCGGGACGAACTGTCAGATAATGACCGGGGACGGTTTCAATATTGTGATTGAACACATCAGGCTTTGCATTAACAACAATCTCTAATGCCCCGTCTTTACGCAGAAAATCTGGCGTCAGAACTTCGATTGTTGTGCGAGGTGATGCGGCGCGAATGGCGTAAATCGTGTCGGCAATATGCTGCGCCCCACCATCATCCAGGTCGTCCCGGTCCACCGACGTAATCACCACATGGTTCAGATCCAGCTTGGCAACGGCCTTAGCGACGTTTTCCGGCTCGCTTTGATCCAGCGCTTCCGGCTTACCGGTGCGCACATTGCAGAAAGCGCAGGCGCGGGTGCAGGTATCGCCCATGATCATCATGGTGGCATGTTTTTTCGACCAGCACTCACCGATATTCGGACAACCCGCCTCTTCGCACACCGTTACAAGATTGTTTTCCTTGACGATATTCTTCGTCTCGGTGAAGACCGGCGACGAGGATGCCCGTACACGGATCCAGTCCGGCTTCTTCAGCACTGGCTGGTCGGGACGGTGTTCCTTTTCAGGATGCCTTGGGCGACCGTCGGGGCGTTCGTTGGGGCGTTCGTTGGGGCGTTCGTCTTTGAGAGTATCAAGCAGCGTGACCATGGTCGGTTCTATCCAGTCAATGCGTCAGGTGCAGAACCGTGCCTGCGTGACATTACCTTCGATTTCAGGCGTTCTCGTGAGCAGCTTCCGGCGGCGCAGCCGGTACAAGCGTGACGCTTTCGCCGCAGCCACAGGCTGACGTCTGGTTGGGATTGTTGAAAACAAATCCAGAGCGCAGCTTGGTCACTTCAAAGTCCATCTGGGTGCCGAGCAGGAACAACACCGCTTCCGGCGCGATGAAAACGGCGTTGTCGCCCGCCTCCACCTTGTCATCCTTGGGATCGGCTTCGGTGACCAGGTCAACGGTATACTCCATACCTGCGCAACCGCCATTCTTGACACCCACACGTATGCCCTGTGCGGCATCTTCTGCGGCATCGACAATCTCTGACACCCGCTCGATGGCGGCATCGGTCAACGTAATGACGGCAAATCGGCTCATATTCAGCTCCAAATCACTTGCCTAAAAGATAGGCCCGGTTGGACAAGATTACAATTGTAGGACTAATGCAGTCTAAACATACCAGCCGAGCGCAATTTGCGCTTCTTCGCTCAGCCGCTCCGGCGTCCAGGGCGGGTCAAACACCATATTGACGGTCACACCGGACACGCCTTCAACCATGCTGACGGCATTTTCCACCCAGATCGGCATTTCACCGGCCACCGGACAGCCCGGTGCGGTCAACGTCATATCGATATCGACCATGCGGTTGTCGTCCATATCAATGCGATAGATCAGGCCGATCTCGTAGATGTCGGACGGAATTTCCGGGTCATAGACGGTTTTCAGTGCGGCGATGATATCGGTGGTCAGCCGGTCGAGCTCTTCGGGCGCGATCGTGCTGGGGGTATTTTCCCCGATAGAAGCCGCATTGGGGCCGGTTTCCATATCTGCTGCAGTTAATGTCTGTTCAGTCATGAGAAAAACTTTCTAGCCTTTTCAAGCGCTTCCACCAGTACATCTACTTCGTCGCGTGTATTGTACATTCCAAAGCTTGCCCTGCAAGTAGAGGTTGTTCCGAAGCGTTTCAACAGCGGTTGTGCACAATGGGTCCCGGCACGCACCGCGACCCCTGCCCGGTCGATGACCATCGAGACATCATGGGCGTGGATGCCTTCCAACTCAAATGAGAATATGGCGCCCTTGTCAGCGGTATCGCCAAACACTTTCAGCGCATTGATTTCGCGCAGGCGCTGGCGGGCATAATCGCGCAGATCGGCCTCGTGGTCAGCGATGTTGTCGCGGCCGATGCTTTCCATATAGTCTACCGCTGCTCCAAGGCCGATGGCCTGTACGATCGGTGGCGTTCCAGCCTCAAAACGGTGAGGTGGATCGTTATAGGTGACATCATCCAGGGTCACGTCGAGGATCATTTCACCTCCACCCTGGAACGGTCGCATGGCGTCGAGCGTTTCCTTTTTGCCGTAAAGCGCACCGATTCCCGATGGACCATAGAGCTTGTGACCGGTGATGCAGTAGTAATCACAGTCGATATCCTGGACATCAACGGGCATGTGAACGGCTCCTTGCGAGCCATCAATCATCACCTTGATATCGCGCTTATGGGCCATGGCGCAGATGTCTTTAACGGGCAAAACACTGCCGGTGACATTTGACATATGGGTGATGGCGATCAGTTTTGTGCGGTCGGTACAGGCCGCCTCTACCGCTTCGGCCGATACACCGCCATCATCGTCACAATCGACCCAGACCAATTTGACGCCCATGCGTTCGCGCAGGAAGTGCCAGGGCACGATGTTGGAATGGTGCTCCAGGATGGAAATGACAATCTCATCGCCTTCGCTCATATGCGCCATGGCATAGCCATAAGCCACCAGATTGATCGCCTCGGTCGTTCCGCTGGTGAAGACAATGTTGTCATCGCTTGGCGCGTTCAGAAATTTCCGCACCTTGCTGCGCGCCGCCTCATAGGCGTCGGTTGCGGCATTCGACAGGAAATGCAGGCCACGATGGACGTTGGCATATTCATTTTCATAGGCGTAGCTGACCGCATCGATCACCTGTTTCGGTTTTTGAGCCGAGGCACCGTTGTCGAGATAAACAAGCGGCTTGCCGTGGACCTGACGATGCAGAATGGGAAAATCGGCGCGGATTGCGTCAACATCAAAGCTGTTATTGCTCATAGGATATGAACTCCATCAGCGATCCGTCCGGATCACGAAAATATATGCTGGTGCCACCATTTTGAGCACCAAATCGTTGTACCGGGCCAAGTTCCACCTCAATCCCCTGCATTTCCAGATGGGCGATTGCATCGGCAATCGGTCCCTTCCAGCAAAAGCACAAATCGCTGTTGCCCGGTTCAACTGGAATGCGTGCTTTCGGCTCGGCAAATTTGTCCGGCCCATGGCAGTTGAGCTGCTTGTCGCCCCACCGAAATACGTAGCCACCGTCCACCCGCACTGCCTCGGCACCCATCACGCGGCTGTAGAAATCCTTGGCCACTTCCCAATCCGATACACGGATCACACAATGGTCCAGGGAAACCGGCAGATCAGACATGCTGCTCCATCCAGATATCAATGCGTTTTTCCAACGCTTCGATCAGCGGTTCGTCCTCCAGTTCTTCGACGATCTCGGCCACAAAGGCCCGGATCAACATGCGCCTCGCCCGGGTCTCGGAAATGCCCCGCGCCATCAGGTAGAACATGTAACTGTCTTCCAGATCAGTGACCGTGGCACCATGGGCGCACTGCACGTCATCGGCGAAAATTTCCAGTTCCGGTTTGGCGGAAAAGTCGCACTCATCCGACAACAGCAAAGTGTTGCAAGCCATACGAGCGTCGGTCAGCTGAGCTGCCTGGCGGACATTGATCTGTCCCTGGAACACACCGCTGCCGCGCCCTGTTGCCACATTGCGGAAGGTTTCTTCAGCGTTGGTATGGGGCACATGGTGGGTAATGCGTGAAGTCACATCGATATGGGCTTCGCCACCGACCAGATTGACGCCGGAAATATTAAGATCGGCACCCTCGCCAACCACGTCGAAATTGATTTCCTGACGCACCAGCTTGCCACCGGCATTGAGGATAAACAGGTTGAGCGTTGCGCCCTCACCGATGGACACATTGAATTGCGCCAGCCGTTGGGCGGCATCGCCTTCTTCAATCGACAGCACATAGTTGAGGGTCGCATTGTCCTTGATGGTGATGTCGACGAGTGAGGAATGCAGATAGAACACACCATCCTTACCGACCGCGCGGTCGATCAGACGGCTGGTCGAGCCAGCTTCGGCCACGATAGACGTGCGCATCGCAGCAATGGTATTTTCAGCACCCGTATGGGCATGAGCAATGCCGAAAATCTTTTCCACCTGGGCATCAGCAGCAATCGTGATCGTTGCTCCGCTGGTTGCAAAAGCGGTGTTGATCTGAGCCACTGCGTCATCGGCCTCACCGGGAGCAGGAAGCTGGGCGTCGACAGAAATGCCTGCCGGCAGATCGTCGCCCCAGTCAAAATAATGGCCATCGCGAAAATGCAGCACGCTGGCGTCTTCCGTCAGGCGCGGAAATCCGGTGCCAATGGTGCGGGCTTCTTCATCCGATGGCCGCTCGGCCACCTTATACTGGCCGCGCAACAGGGCGCGCAGATCGGTATAGTGAAACGCTTCAATGCGCCGTGTTGGTAGGCCCAGCTCGCGCAGCGAGGCAATGGCTGCATCGCGGACTGCTTCATGGCCAGCCGGCTTGGCGGCATCATAGGCCGCCAGCAGCGCTGTTTCACCATCGGTGAGAATACGGGGGGTATGAGCTGTCATGGTCATGTCGCCTTAAGCCGCAGCAGAAATGATGTCGGCATAGCCCTTTTCTTCAAGTTCAAGCGCCAGGTTCTTGTCACCTGACTTGACGATCTGCCCCTTCGACAGCACGTGAACCGAGTCAGGCACGATATGTTCGAGCAGACGCTGATAATGGGTGATAACAATCACCGCCCGATTTGGGTCGCGCAGCAGGTTGACGCCGTCGGAGACGACTTTCAGCGCATCGATGTCGAGGCCGGAATCGGTTTCATCCAGAACGCAGAGTTTTGGTTCCAGAAGCGACATTTGCAGGATTTCCGCACGCTTTTTCTCACCGCCGGAAAAGCCGACATTGACCGGACGCTTCAGCATATTGAAGTCGATCTTCAGATCGGCTGCGGCACCGCGCACCCGTTTGATGAAATCTGGCGTCGTCAACTCGTCCTCGCCACGCTGCTTGCGCTGGGCGTTCATTGCTTCCTTCAGGAAGGTCATGGTTGGCACGCCGGGAATTTCCACCGGATACTGGAAGGCCAGGAATACACCGGCTGCGGCGCGTTCGGAAACGTCCATTTCCAGCAGGTCTTCGCCATTATAGGTGATCGACCCTTCCGTCACTTCGTAATCTTCCTTGCCGGAAAGCACATAGGACAGGGTCGATTTGCCCGAGCCGTTGGGGCCCATAATAGCTGCGACTTCACCGGCGGCGACCGACAGGTTCAGGCCACGAATGATTTCTGTTTCATCTTCGGCAATGCGCACATGAAGGTTTTTTATCTCAAGCATTTCTTCTCTTTCCAGACCCTGCGGGCCACTTCCCTGCCCCATTGGGCGCTTATTTCCTCAGGCAGACGGCTTCTTGCCGCCGCCCATATATTTAAAAACGATGGCCGCCACTGCCGGCCCCAAAATCCAAACCCCAAAAGCCCAGGCCGGGGCGAGACCCCATTCTCGTTCGCCGGTCACCATTTCCAATCCCGGAATGGCGATCATCGCGATGGGAAATACGATCATCCACAAAAAGACGATCAACCGTACCCAGATGGAGGATAGGAATTTCGACTTGTCCACTAGCCAACGGAGCCTTCCAAGCTGATACCGATGAGCTTTTGCGCTTCGACCGCAAATTCCATTGGCAGTTCCTGAATCACTTCCTTGACGAAACCATTGACGATCAGCGCGATGGCTTCCTCTTCAGGAATGCCGCGCTGCAGGCAATAGAACAGTTGGTCGTCAGAGATTTTTGAGGTGGTCGCCTCATGCTCCAACTGCGCGTCTTTGTTCTTGGCCTCGATGTAAGGCACCGTATGTGCCCCGCACTGATCACCGATCAACAGGCTGTCACATTGAGTAAAGTTACGCGCTGAATCAGCCCGCCGCCCGACATTGACCTGGCCGCGATAGGTGTTCGAGGAACGCCCTGCGCTGATGCCTTTGGAAATGATCCGGCTGGTGGTGTTCTTGCCCAGATGCAGCATTTTGGTGCCGCTATCGACCTGCTGCATGCCATTGGAGACGGCGATGGAGTAGAATTCACCACGCGACCCGTCGCCGCGCAGAATGCAACTTGGGTATTTCCAGGTCACGGCTGAGCCGGTTTCCACCTGGGTCCAGGAGATTTTGGAATTCTTGCCGCGGCAATCGCCACGCTTGGTGACGAAATTGTAAATGCCGCCCTTGCCGTTTTCGTCGCCGGGATACCAGTTCTGAACTGTGGAATATTTGATTTCCGCGTCGTCCATGGCAACCAGTTCAACAACAGCCGCATGCAGTTGGTTCTCATCGCGTTGAGGTGCCGTACAGCCTTCCAGATAGGAGACGTAGGAGCCCTTTTCGGCAATGATCAAAGTCCGTTCGAACTGACCGGTATTCTGTTCATTGATGCGGAAATAGGTCGATAATTCCATCGGGCAGCGAACGCCCTCCGGCACATAGACAAAGGTTCCGTCGGTGAAGACCGCGCAATTCAGAGTGGCAAAGTAATTGTCGGTGACCGGCACGACAGTGGCGAGATATTTCTGCACCAGTTCCGGATAGTCTTTGATCGCCTCGGTGATCGAGCAGAAGATCACACCAGCTTTCGCCAGTTCTTCCTTGAAGGTTGTCACCACGGAGACGGAATCGAATACCGCATCAACAGCTACACGACCGGATTTGTAGATATTGTCACCCAGGTCTTCTTCGCGCTCAGCTTCGTCAGCCTTTGGCTTGACAACACCGGCAAGAATTTCCTGTTCGCGCAACGGGATGCCGAGCTTCTCATAGGTGCGCAATAATTCGGGATCGACCTCGTCGAGCGACTTGGGACCGTCCTCAAAATTCTTAGGCGCGGCGTAATAATAGATGTCCTGGTAGTCGATCTTGTCATAGGCAACACGGGCCCAGTCCGGCTCGGTCATGGTCTTCCAGCGCGCAAACGCTTCCAGACGCCATGTCAGCATCCATTCCGGCTCGCCCTTTTTGGCCGAGATGAAACGAATCGTGTCTTCATCCAGCCCTTTCGGTGCCTTGTCAGACTCAATGTCAGTCGAAAAGCCGTATTTGTACTGGTCTATGTCCAGCGTTTTGACGGTATCGATGGTTTCTTGAACCGCGACCATATTTTTCTCACTTCCTGCCTCAGGCGGCGCTGTTATGCGGCGCCTGCTATTTGGTTTTGGGTCATTTCACCCAGTCGTTTGGTGATCCGTCTAAAGGATCGGGCGAAATGCTCCACATCTTGCTGTTTTGAGTCCCAGCCGAGGCTCACGCGAATGGCCCCTCTGGCAATTTCCGGATCAACATCCATCGCCTTCAGAACATGGCTGCCGCCGACCTTGCCCGATGAACAGGCTGAGCCACTGGACACCGCCACGCCATCAAGATCAAAGGCGATCAGGGCGGTTTCAGCCTTCAGGCCTTCAACACTGAACAGGCACGTATTGCCAGCCCGTTCAACCTGATTGCCAAAGACCGTCAACCGATCCGCCAGCCCATTCTCGGCACATATAGGGTGCAAACTTGATTCAATCGAGTCCCGTAGCGCCACTGTTTCCAAGAATTTTTCCTGGTCCTTGCCGGCCAATTCAGCAGCCACGCCAAAGCCGGCAATCGCAGCGGTGTTTTCGGTACCCGCCCGGCGATACAACTCCTGTCCGCCACCACGGATGGCGGCCGGAACAGACAGAACCGCGTGGGCATTGATGAACGCCCCGATCCCCTGCGGGCCGCCGATCTTGTGGGCCGACAGGATCATGAAATCGACGCCGAGTTCCTTGATATTCAACGGCAGTCGGCCAGCTGCCTGAACCGCATCACACAAAACATAACCACCCCGCAGCCGCACCATTTTGGCAGCTTCCGCCACCGGCTGGATAATGCCGGTTTCGCTGTTGACCATCTGGATCGCCAGATAGGGCACTTTGCCGGCCTGCTGTGGCAGAAGATTTTCAAATGCCGGCAGGTCGATCAGTCCGTTGGCGTGCACAGGCACTGCGACAATTTGACCTTCATCAAACCGGCCACCGCTGAGGATGCAGGGATGTTCTGTTTCCAGCACGTAAAGCGTATCGGCGGGCCTCGGCCGCCCGTCGCTGCTTATATGTGGTGTCAGGGCCAGATTGGCCGCTTCCGTGGCGCTGCTGGTAAAGGTGACGCCATCAGAATCAGCGGACACCAGTGCTGCAACCTGTCTGCGGGCCGTCTCTATCAGCTTGCGATGATGACGCCCTTCGCCATGAATTGAAGAGGCATTGCCGGGCTGGGAAAACACCTCGCACATAAGCGCCGCCACCTCCGGCCGCAGAGGTGCGCTGGCGTTGTAATCAAGATAAGCGCGACTGATCGACATATTGTTGGGGCACCAATTGTCGGGGACCAAACCATGGCCACCCTATTTTCCTTGAAATTTAGAGGCTGAATGGCCTATGTACGGCTTTCGCAGGGCAAACTCGAACCAGTTTCGGCCAGTTCAGGCCAGTTCCGGGATGACTTGTAGATTTGAATTGTTCTAAACTAGGTTAGAAAGTGCCCGCCCGTTCGTCAAGCAAAACCGGACGAATTTAGGCGGTGATCGAAGCGCAAATTGTCGCTTCTGCACATCTAACACGGTTGCAAATGGAGTATTGCATGCCCGAAGTCATCTTCACCGGTCCCGCTGGCCGCCTGGAAGGCCGTTATCAGCCTTCTGAAGACAAAAACGCCCCCATCGCAATCATCCTGCACCCACATCCCCATCCCTCCTTCGGCGGGACGATGAATAACCCCATCGTCTACAAGCTGTTTTACATGTTTCAGGAGCGGGGTTTCACCACTTTGCGGTTTAACTTCCGTGGCGTTGGACGCAGCCAGGGCGAGTTCGATCACGGTGCCGGTGAACTGTCAGATGCAGCTGCAGCACTGGACTGGATCCAGACCCTGCATCCTGATTCGACCGGGTGCTGGGTTGCCGGCTTTTCCTTTGGTTCCTGGATCGGCATGCAATTGCTGATGCGCCGTCCGGAAATCGAAGGCTATATGTCGATTGCCCCGCAGCCAAATATTTATGACTTTGCCTTCCTGGCACCCTGCCCGTCATCCGGCCTGATAATTCATGGCGAAGACGACCAGGTTTCCCGACCGGAACATGTCCAGACGCTGGTCGACAAATTGCGCGCCCAAAAGGGAATCACCACGACGCAGATCACCGTGCCCGGCGCCAATCATTTCTTCAGCGAGCATCAGGAAGAATTGCTGGATGAATGCCAGATCTATCTCGACAAACGCCTCGGCCTGATTGAAGGCGGAATTGAAGAGACCATGTTGTTGCGCTAAAGGCGCAAAATAGCTAATCCGAGCTAGTTTGAAGCAGACGGAGCGGTGGCCAACACGCCGCCGCTTGTCGGTTCGGTGCACCCTGTTGTTGTCGGAAATGTCAGCGGCAGGCCCAGCTGGCTGCGTACAGCAAGATAGGCGAAGGCCTGGGCTTCCAGCATATCGCCTTGCAATCCGGCCTGTTCTGACAAGATGACCTCGCCTGAACTTTGACCCGCCAGCAGTTTCAAGTCACCGACTATGGCGTTGTTTAGTCGCCCTCCCCCACATAACACCCACGTGGCCGGGGCCTTGGGCAAGTGCTCAACCGACTTATAGATGGAGGCCGCCGTCACATGAGCCAGGGTGCGGGCACCGTCGGACAATTCCGCAGCGCCGGGATCGAGCGGCTTAAAATCTCCCCGGTCGAGGCTCTTTGGGCCGGATTTTTGAAAGAATTTGCTGGCGAGATATTTGTCGACAATGGGTTGAACCACACCGCCCTCGGAGGCGATCTGCCCTCCCTGATCGTAAGGAATGCCGCCCTTTGCCTGTACCCATTGATCGATCAACGCATTGCCTGGCCCGCTGTCAAAGGCAATCAGTTCTTCGCCGTCCACATAGGTGATGTTGGAAATGCCGCCGATATTCACAAAGCAAACCGGGTGCTTCAGTTGCGATGCCCGGGCCAGCGCCTGATGAAACACCGGCACAAGCGGCGCCCCCTGACCGCCGACAAGCATGTCAGCTGCCCGCATGTCATAGACCACGTCAATACGGGAAGCTGCAGCTAACTGCGCGCCATCGCCCAGTTGAACGGTCAATTGGTCGTCGGGGCGATGCAGAACTGTCTGGCCGTGAAAGCCCAACAGGTCGATATTTTCAACCTTCAGATCGTAAGATTGCAGAAATTGCTGCACCGCCTGGCCATGGCGGTGGGTCAGTTCACGTTCCAGTTCGACAATGTTTGCCGGGCGATCTGTTCGCTCTTTGATCGCCGCGGCCTCAAGCAGGCCAGTCTCGATGCGGCGTCGAAAGTCAGCCGGATAGTCGACGGCCATGCTCGGTCCGAATTCAACCTTATCGCAGCCATCGGTGTGCACCAATGCGATGTCGATACCGTCCATAGACGTGCCGCTCATCAGGCCAATGGCTGTTTTCAAGGCAAATACCCTTCATTTTCGTTCAATTGGGGCGTGAAATTGAATCAAGCATGGTGTAACACCCACGAAATTCGCACTCTTATCTGCAAATTACCATGGCCACTTTCAAATCAGAATTCCTACAGACGCTCTCCCAGCGGGGCTTCATTCATCAGATTTCAGACGAAACGGGTCTGGACGATCTGCTGTCAAAGGAAACGGTCACCGCCTATATCGGCTTTGATGCCACGGCCAAGAGCCTGCATGTGGGGTCGATGACGCAGATCATGCTGTTGCACTGGTTCCAGAAGACCGGCCACAAGCCCATTGCCCTGATGGGTGGTGGCACCTCGATGGTCGGCGATCCGTCGGGCAAGGATGAAGCGCGCAATATGCTGACGGCCGAGCTTATCGACGCCAATAAGCGCGAGATCATGAAGTGTTTCGCACCGTTTCTCGATTTTGGCGAAGGCCCAACCGATGCGATCATGGCTGACAATGCCGACTGGTTGATGGACCTGAACTATGTCGACTTTCTGCGCGATTATGGCCGTCATTTGTCGGTCAACGCCATGCTGGCCCGCGACTCGGTGAAGACCCGCCTCGACCGCGAACAGCATTTGTCGTTTCTTGAATTCAACTATATGTGCCTGCAGG
Organism: Rhizobiaceae bacterium; assembly: GCA_039977975.1. Taxonomy (GTDB): domain Bacteria; phylum Pseudomonadota; class Alphaproteobacteria; order Rhizobiales; family Rhizobiaceae; genus Pseudahrensia. The sequence continues at coordinate 107,606 of JBDWCD010000010.1, read as the reverse complement.
CCTATGACTTTGTCGAACTGAACCGCCGCTACGGCTGTCGCCTGCAAATGGGCGGTTCTGATCAATGGGGAAATATCGTCTCAGGTGTCGACCTGGGCCGCCGATCCGGCTGTGACCAGCTCTATGCCCTCACCTCACCACTGCTGGCGACCTCATCCGGGGCCAAGATGGGCAAAACGGCCTCCGGCGCCGTATGGCTCAACCCGGAAATGCTGCCGACATTCGATTTCTGGCAGTTCTGGCGCAATACCGAAGACGCCGATGTCGGGCGTTTCCTGAAACTCTTCACCGAAGTGCCGATGGACGAAATCGCCCGGTTGGAAGCGCTCGAAGGAGCCGAACTGAACGATGCCAAGAAGATATTGGCCACCGAAGCAACGGCGCTTGTCCATGGCCGTAAACTGGCCGAACAGGCTGCCGAAACGGCCCGCAAAACCTTTGAGGAAGGCGCTGTGGCCAGCGACCTGCCCAGTGTCACGGTCAGTGCGTCTGATATTGAGGGCGGTGCCGGTCTGCTCGGCCTGATTGTTACCGCGGGTCTTGCCAAGTCGAATGGCGAAGCCCGTCGCCATATCAAGGCGGGTGCGATCAAAATCAACGATAAGCCAATATCTGACGAGGGCCTCAGCGTTGATAGGACCTATCTGGACGACGATGGTGCGATCAAACTGTCATTTGGCAAGAAGCGTCATATCCTGCTGAAACCGGAATAGCGCTTTAAAACTTGAACAACTGGCGGAACACGCCGGGAGCAATGATCGACAATGGATTGACCGTTAATGCCGGATTGTCAAAACGGCCACTAAGCCGGAAGGTGATCCCGAGCAGGCCATTGACCTTTCCCTGACCAAAAGCCAGGCCGATGAGCGGGATTTTTGACACCATCTGGTTTAGCCCCCGCGCCGGCAGGAATGTGCCGCTGATCCGCATGCGGTTGTTTTGGTCATAAACGGTGCCATCAAATGCGGCGCTAGCGTCTCCACCGGACAAACGGCCTTTGGAAATCTTGAAAATTCCGGGCCCTTTTTCAATCTGCGCCTGCAACCTTTCAACCTGGGCCCGGTCAGTCTTGATAGTACGAATAGAGCGGATTATTTCATCGCCATCGGCAAGGTTTGGTGCCGCGCTGGGCTTTTGCAACAATTGAGCCAGCCGCGGTTCATTCAGCAGGGTAAAGTTATTTGCGACTATGCGACCACGGAATACCTGTGAATCGTCGCGCACCAGATTGGCCCGCATACTGCCGCCGCGCAATTTCGTATACAGATCGAGAAAACGCAGCAAAGCACCTGCATTGGTGGTGCTGATGTCCGTTTTGGTACCGCCGGGAACAGGCCCCAGTTCGAAACGGGTCGGGGCATTTCCTGCAGCGATGGCATCAACCAACACACGGGAAACGGAATTGCCCTGTTGCAAAAATTCCAGATTGACGTTTCTCAATTCCTGTTCGCCGAAACCGATCAATCGACCAACCTGGCCAGTCACCGAAACGCTGGTGGTTTGATCTTCACCGGGTTTGAGTTTGGCGTTCAATAGAGAGCGGATCAGCGCCCGGCCATCATAGGTGCGGGCGTCCAGTTTGATCCGGTACGAATTATCGCCGCGCTGCGCTTCGATGTCGAAATCATCCACCCGGTTAAGCTTGACGTTGGTGACATTTGCACTTCGCAGTCCGGCCTTATCCACCACAAAGGACGCATTGGCTGAAAATCCCTGTCCACGCAGTTTCAAGTCGCTGAAGCTCATCACGCCGTCCTTTTGGCGCAGGCTAAAACTGGCTGTTGCGTCTATCCCCTTGCCCTTGCTCCAACCAACCCAGGGAAAGTTTAGCCGCGCCTGTTTCAGATCGGCTTCAACGCGCTGGCTGCCGTCCTTGAGACTTGTTACCACTGTCTGGATCGGGCCGGCAATTATGTCCCCCGTGTTGAGCCCCATTTTCCAGCGGTCCAAATCGGTCAGGGTCAACGACACCTGACCCAGCGAAGCGCCACTTCCATCCAGGGGTTCGACCAGAGCCACCTTTACAGGAACCCCATCCATGATGGCGGCTCCATCAATTTTGGCCTCCCGTGGCGAGGCGACAATTGTAAAATTGGCCTTTTCCATTTTGCGCCCGTTGATTGGTTTGGTCGAACTGAGATTCTTGGTGGTCAGCCGGGTGCGCCAGGGCTTTTTGGCAAGGGTGAGTTTTTTATTCAGGTTGAAATAGGCGTCAACCTCGGCTGTCGCATTGCCTTTGAGATCGCCGGGTTGAATTTTCAGCCGATTGGAAAAACCCAGCGGCTTTAATGATGCCAGCTTGACCATTGCTGACGCTGGGCCGGAAAAGTTCAGATCCATCGTCACGGGCGTGTCAGGAATGGCATAATTGCCCATTTTCAGCGTGCTCTTTGCCAATTGCAGACCGCCACCACCCGGCACATTGGTGGTGCCCCTGTCGACAGTGATATTGGTGTGATTACCTATCACATCGACGGCGCCGATAGCCTTTTCAATTGGCGGCAATTCGCCTGGGTTCTTAACCCTGGCTCCAGAGATTGGTATCCTGGCAGTAAGATTTTCTGCCTGATAATAGACGTCCTGACCGATCACGTCGGGGGGAAAGTCCGCTTTGACCCAGGCATTATCGATCTGCCCACCGGTCAGGTTCTCATCCATCCATTTGCGCGCTTTGGGCGCCAGGACGGGCGGCCAGAACAGTTTGAATTCTTCCACGGGCATTGAGCCCAGTGCCAGTTCCATTTTCAGATGAGGTTTTTGGCCGTCCAGACGCACGGATGCCTCTCCGGTAATCGAGCCGCTGGGCGTGGTCAATTCAATACGGTCTGCTTCAATCGCCTGACGCAAGGGATCGAGAAAACCATCTACCCGCAAAGTCCCCATCGGAGGATTGTCCCCCTTCACCAGTCCGAAAGCCTGGAACTCGTCCACGGTCAGGCGGAAAAGAGGCTGTGCAGCTATCGCATCCCCATCGCCGGTGGGATATCTGACTGCGCCATGGAGTATGGCCCGGCTCCTGTCAAATTGCAGCATCGAGCGGTCAATACTCAGCAGATTGTCCTTCGGTTGCAGCCGCAGGTTGAATTCGGCCTGCTCGAGTTGCGCCTGCATCTTCTTGCCAACGGGAATTGCGCCAGGGCCAATGGAAATACGCGCTGAAGCAATATCCGGCGTGCCATCGCTGAAGAAGGGGGCCGAAAAACTAAGGCTCACATTGTGGGTCAGCGGCGTCGCCACTTCATCGCCGACAGTTGGGCCGACCAGATCGCCGATCGACAAACCTTTGGCACTGAATTGCATCTGGCTCCCGCCGGACGCCGTGCGGACCAGCAGGCCTTGCAACTCCCAGTCGCTAAATTCGGTTTTCACCAGGGCGTTGAATGTTAGATCGTCCTTGCTGTTGGCGCCTTCGACGGCCTCAATCATCAGGCTCTCCAGCCGGGCCGTCCGCGAGCGCAAACCGAACTGATCAAAGCCCACGAGATTGGTGTCCTCCAATGCCAGGCTCTCCAGCCCCGCACTGTCGACCTGACCGGCAATGCGATTGGCCAATTGACCAATCGACTGCAGGGCAGCTGCAAGATTAACCGATCTTGGCCAGGCTGGTCGTAGCTCGTTTTCAACAACGTCTGGCAGTATTGAGTCTACGGCAATCGACGCCCCGCGCATGGTGACGCTTTCAGCAACAACATTGCCGGTAATGAGCGGCAGGGATTTGACTTTAACGCCAACTTCCCGCGCCACGCCGAGACTAAGCGTATCATCGCGCAGAATTTTGACGTCGCTGGCGTCAATCGACAGCAAGCCGCCTTCCCCCAGCGCGATTTTGGTATCACCAATGCTGGCGGAATGGTCAGCACCCAGAAATGATGTCAATTGAGATTCGATCTGGGCGCGGATTTGTTCATTGGACACCGAATGATTGATCAACATCCAAAATAATACGCCAAGCCCAACCCCCAGGGTCAGCAACACCGCGCCACAGCACATCATCACCAGTTTCAGATTTGACCGGCGGGGCGGCGGCACAGTCACATCATGCGACAGCTGATACGGCGGCTCGACATGGTCGTGCGCTTCGGACGGTCCAGCCACCGGCGTGTCGTAATGGTTGGAGTGCGTATTCATGCCAGGATACCCTGAACCCCTTTTTGTCCACGAATCAGCCCCTGATTACCGCGGCCAAGCCACCCTAATCACGAATATTCCCAAGGGGAACCTATGCGGACCGGGTCTGCAGGCCAAGATAATTTGCCCTCGCTTAGGCAATATCTTGCCATTATCCATCTTGCTTGTCAGATAAGTGTGGTGAATTTGCGGACATATTCCCCCAATTTAAGAAAGATCACCTATGGTAAATATTGGCGACACCGCGCCCAGTTTCACGCTTCCCACCAATGGCGGTGGCGAAGTGAGCTTTCCATCAACCCAGGCAAGTGTTTTGTTCTTTTATCCCAAAGACAATACGCCCGGCTGCACCACCGAAGCGAAGGAATTCAGCAGCCTAAAGGCCCAATTTACAGATCTCGGGGTGGATATCCTGGGCGTGTCAGCAGACTCGGTCAAAAAACACGACAATTTCGTTGCCAAACACGATCTGACGGTCACCTTGGCTTCTGATCCGGATCACGTCGCCCTACAGGCCTATAATGTCTGGGTGGAAAAGCGCAATTATGGTCGAACCTATATGGGGATAGAGCGTTCGACTTTCCTGATTGATGGACAGGGAAAAATTGTCGACGTCTGGCGCAAGGTGAAAGTCAAAGGCCATGTGGACGCTGTATTGGAAGCAGCAAAATCCCACTTTGTCTAATCCAACACCTCAAACTGCCGTTTCTCCGGCCGACCGGCTTTTCAAATTCGAAGAATGGCCGCAACACTTGCAGGCATCGCCCGATGGCGCTCAGACTTCGATTGCATCTCTCAAACAGGGGGCAATAGCCGCTCTTCGGGCAGAAGATCTCGATCTGAAAGTCGATTTGACACGTCAGGTCGCGTTTCTGTGGTGGAATGGTGTGCTGGGCATTGGCGGCGCCATCGGCGACCGTCCACCTGATCGCCCCGGACGTCCGATCGAACCACGACTTGTGCCACCTCGCATCCTGAAAAAGCGCTCCATCCGATCACAGCGTGGGCGCGTTGCGCTGCTGCACGCCATCGCCCATATCGAGCTTAACGCCATTGATCTGGCGTGGGATATCGTCGCTCGGTTTGCCGATCCGGCGTCCAATGGAGGCCAGCGCATGCCGCGGTCCTTTTTCGACGGCTGGGTGCGGGTGGCGCTGGAAGAAGCCAAACATTTTTCTCTTTTGCGACAGAGACTTATTCAGCTGGACTCCTATTACGGGGCAATGGATGCCCATGACGGACTGTGGGAGGCTGCGCAAACCACCGGCCACGACCTGACCGCCAGGCTGGCGATTGTACCATTGATCCTTGAGGCAAGGGGGCTCGACATAACCCCTTCCCTGCTGCGTCAGATGGATGAGATCGGCGACGCCGAGTCGGCTGCCATTTTTCACATCATCTACCGCGATGAAATGGGCCATGTGGCTGTGGGAGCCAAATGGTTTCGCTATCTATGCCTGCGCCAGGGAGTGGAACCTGGCGAAAGTTTTCAAAGACTGGTGCGCAAATATTTCCGGGGGCCGCTGAAGCCGCCGTTCAATGATTTTGCCCGCTGCCGGGCGGGACTTACTCCCGGATTCTACCGGACTCTGTCCAGCGCCGGTCAATAGCATTCAATGGCAAATTCCTGAATTTCCAATAGAAAACACCCCATCAAACATCTGTTAACCATAAAGAGGCATGATTTGGTCACCAAGTATCCAATTTTGAGTGCCCATGCCGACGCCTCCAATTTTCCGTACTGACCGTTTTCCGCGTCCCCTATCGTCAACGCCTTCGCCGCGGCAGCAGACACATCAGCGTTGGCGCAAACAACATCCAACTGTGACCGTCCGAACCGGTGCTACCGAACGGGTTTTTCGAGTTAATCCGCTGGTTACATCGGCGCTTTTCGGCCTCGGCCTGTTTGCGGTTGTCGGCGTCATGGCTTCCTCCGCCTATCTCTATTTACGTGATGACGTATCGCGCGCAACCGCCATGCAGCAGGCACGGATGCAGCACCTCTATGAAGATCGCATCACCAGCCTGCGCGCCCAGGTCGACCTGGCAACCAGCCGTCAGCTTTTGGATCAACAGGTTGTCGAAAGTCGCGTCACCAAATTGCTGCTGCGTCAGAGCCAGCTGGGCCAATTGCAAGAGCAGGTCAACCAGTTGATCAAGCGCGCCGGCCCCAAATTGCCGGATGAAACCAGTTCCTTTGTCGTGCCAGTTGAGCGGTCGGGCAAAAAACCCAAAAAAGGGCTTCGGCTGGGATCGTTGGCCGGCACGCACACACCTTTCGCCGCAGCCAGTGGCGCAAATGTCGTGGCGACGCTTTCCGGCACTGGTTCGGAGATTCTCGATTCGGTTGAAACTGGCCTCGCCGCAACCGAACAGGCACAGATTGATGAGCTGAAAACCCTGAAACAACGGGCTGATCTGAAACTGAAAAAACTCGCCTCCATCCTCAGCAAGCAAGGTGTTCGGGTGCCTGCAGATACCGGCGTGGGTGGTCCTTTGATCGAGCTGAAAACCGGCATGGAACTGGCTGACTCGATCAGCGCTCTGGATGATTCTCTTGGCCGTCTCGAAAAACTCAGGTCTGCCGCCCTGAATCTGCCCCATGGCAGCCCGACACCTGGCAAGAAGATTTCTTCACGCTATGGCACCCGCAGAGACCCGTTTACAAAGCGCGCTGCCGTGCATGGTGGCCTGGACTATCGCGCCCGCCGTGGCACGCCGGTTCGTGCAACAGCCAATGGCAAAGTGGTCAAGGCGGGACGGTTCGGTGGCTATGGCAAGCTGATAGAAATCGACCATGGAGCCGGCATCCGCACTCGCTATGCCCATCTGAGCAAGATCAAGGTCAAGCTGGGCCAGAGGATCAAAAAGGGCGCACGGATCGGCAATGTGGGCAGTACCGGTCGTTCAACCGGCCCGCATCTGCACTACGAAGTGCGTCGCAATGGCCGTACGATCAATCCGATCCATTTTGTGCGGTTGGAAAAAAGTCTCAAACCTTATCTGTAGACCTTGGCCCTATCTATAGGCATCAGGCGCGGAGACTATCGCCGCCGCCATCGCCGCCTATTCTACATCTTCGATCTGTTTGTCCTCTCCGCTGACCTGGTGGGCCAGGGCTGATTCCATGAAGTCGTTGAGATCGCCATCCAGCACGGCGGTCGGATTGGTGCTTTCCACACCGGTACGCAGGTCTTTGACCAATTGATACGGCTGCAGGACGTAAGACCTGATCTGATGTCCCCATCCGATCTCCGTCTTGTTGTCATGGGCCGACTGGGTCGCTTCCTCGCGCTTTTTCAGCTCCATGTCATAGAGCCGCGCGCGCAGGGCTTTCATCGCATTGGCGCGGTTTTGATGTTGTGACTTTTCCGATGAGGTGACGACGATGCCGGTCGGCAGGTGGGTGATGCGGACAGCGGAATCGGTTGTATTGACGTGCTGTCCCCCGGCACCGGAAGAGCGGTAGGTGTCAACGCGGATATCCTTGTCCTGAATTTCAATATCAATATTGTCGTCAATCACCGGATAGACCCAGACGGAAGAGAACGACGTGTGGCGGCGGGCGTTTGAATCATACGGCGAGATGCGCACCAGGCGATGCACGCCACTTTCGGTCTTCAACCAGCCATAGGCGTTATGGCCTTTGACAAGCACGGTCGCCGATTTGATTCCGGCTTCATCTCCAGCGGTTGTCGCTTGAACCTCCACCTTGTAGCCATTGCGCTCGGCCCAACGCACATACATGCGCAGCAGCATATTGGCCCAGTCGTTTGATTCCGTACCGCCGGCACCGGAATGCACTTCAAAATAGGCATCATTGCCGTCAGCTTCGCCGGACAGCAATGTCTGCACCTGTCGTTTGCCAAGATCAGAATGCAATTTGCGCAGCGATGCTTCTGCCTCTTCCAGTACGTCGGCTTCTTCTTCCAGTTCGGCAAGTTCAATCAAATCAGCCGCGTCACGCAACTCGCCTTCCAGTGAATTGATCGAGCTGATGCCGGATTCAAGCTGCTGACGTTCCTTCATCAGGGCCTGGGCCTTGCTGGCATCATTCCACAGGTTGGGATCTTCGGCGGCATCATTGAGTTCGGCCAGTCGACTATTGGCCTTCTCCCAGTCCAGGTGGCGCCGAAGCAAGCTGATGGCCTGGGTGATTTCGTCGGCCAGGGTCTGCATTTCTGCGCGCATGAAGTAACTTTCCTATGGATTGATGTTGTGAGGAATACGAATGCTCAATGGTGGTGTAAAGGTGCAAGAGCCCAACAATACGAGAATTACGTTGGCAACCCTAATGTGCAATGTGTTCCGATCTGTCGCTTGGGCAACCAGATCGGGCAACGGTGGCAGTCATTGTGTTGCTTCAATGCCATGGTGTGAACACAAAGGGAACATATGGTCAGCAGGACCTTGCCTGCCGCTCGTATCGCAACGCATTTTGTGGCAGTTTTAGACAAGGTGATTCGCCTGCAAATTAGAACGTAATACGGAATCTTTGATGGCTGCTGATTTATTCGCTACCCAAACAACCGCGCCGACGGCTGCTGCTGCGGCCGCCCAGAAACCGGCGGCCAAACCGAAGGCCACCGCCGCCGCCGCCACCGGTGCTGCCGCGAAGGCAAAAGCGAAAGCGAATGGCGCAGACAATTACAGCGCATCTGATATTGAAGTCCTTGAGGGACTGGAACCCGTTCGCCGTCGCCCGGGCATGTATATCGGCGGCACCGATTCCAAAGCCATGCATCACCTGTTTGCTGAAGTCATCGACAACTCGATGGACGAAGCCGTGGCCGGGCACGCAACCTGGATCGAAGTCGACCTGGATGCCGAAGGCTATTTGACGATTACTGATAACGGCCGCGGTATTCCAATCGATCCGCATCCCAAGTTCAAAGACAAGTCGGCGCTTGAGATCATCATGACGACGCTGCATGCGGGGGGTAAGTTCGATGGCAAGGCCTACGAAACCTCCGGCGGTCTGCATGGGGTTGGCATATCGGTGGTCAATGCCCTGTCAGATGATTGCATTGTCGAAGTAGCGCGCAACCGCCAGCTCTATCGTCAGACTTTTTCCCGTGGCATTGCCCTCAGCGGCGTAGAAAATGTCGGCGAAGTCAGCAATCGCCGCGGCACCAAGGTGCGGTTTCATCCCGACCCGGACATTTTCGGCAAGTCGGCGAAGTTTTCTGCGCTTACCCTGTTCAAAATGGCGCGATCAAAAGCTTATCTGTTTGGCGGTGTTGAAATTCGCTGGTCGTGCGATCCATCGCTGGTTTCCGGCAAGGATGAGGTCACCGACAAGGCGGTATTCCATTTCCCCGGTGGTCTGAAAGACTATCTGATGACCACTGTTGGCAAGCAGATGCAGGTGACCGACCAGCCGTTTGCCGGATCGACCGACAAGAAATCCGGCCATGGCGCGGTGGAATGGGCGATTACCTGGTTTGGCGATGATGGTTTCGTCAATTCCTACTGTAACACCGTGCCGACCAATGAGGGCGGCACCCATGAGGCCGGTTTGCGGGTGACACTGACCCGCAGTCTGAAGGCCTATGCGGAACTGGTGGGCAACAAAAAGGGTTCGATCATCACCACCGACGACGTGATGACGTCTGCTGCGGCGATGATATCTGTGTTCATTCGCGAGCCGGAATTTGTCGGCCAGACCAAGGACAAGCTGGCGACCGTGGAAGCCACCCGCATTGTTGAAAGCGCCATTCGTGATTCCTTTGACCACTGGCTGGCCGCGTCGCCGGCACAGTCGGCGAAACTGCTGGAATGGGTGATTGACCGGGCCGACGAGCGCATGCGGCGGCGGCAGGAAAAGGAAGTCAATCGCAAGAATGCCACCCGCAAATTGCGGCTGCCCGGCAAACTCGCCGATTGCTCCAAGAGCGCCAAGGGCGGCACGGAGATTTTCATCGTCGAGGGCGATTCGGCTGGCGGTTCGGCCAAACAGGCCCGCGATCGCAAAAGTCAGGCCATTTTGCCGCTGCGCGGTAAAATCCTCAATGTTGCCTCGGCCAGTCGCGATAAGATGGCCAACAGTCAGCAGATCCAGGATCTGGTACAGGCGCTGGGCTGCGGTACGCGGTCAAAATTCTCCTTTGATGACCTGCGCTATGACCGGGTGATCATCATGACCGATGCGGATGTGGACGGGGCACATATTGCCTCTTTGCTGATCACCTTCTTCCACCAGGAAATGCCCGGCATTATCGAAGGCGGGGCGCTTTATCTGGCGGTACCGCCGCTCTACAAGCTGACCCAGGGGGGCAAAACGCTTTATGCCCGCGACGATTCCCACAAGGATCAGTTGCTGCGCGATGAGTTCAGCGGCAGCAAGAAGGTCGAGCTTGGCCGATTCAAGGGCCTAGGTGAAATGATGCCGGCGCAATTGAAAGAAACCACCATGGATCCGGGCAAACGCACATTGTTGCGCATTGCCATCGATGCGCCGGAAGCTGCGAAACAGTCAATTGACCGTCTGATGGGCACAAAGCCAGAAAAACGCTTTGTTTTCATTCAGGAAAACGCTGAGTTCGCCAGTGACGAGCTGCTTGATCTTTAGTCTGACTTTAAAAATCAGAGCCAATGGTTTAACCTTAGGTAAAGGAGATGGCACGGCAAGGTGCAGCGAATTCTTGACAAACTGTCCGGCATTCCGTATCGCCCCCTCCATGACCGTCTGGCGCGATGCAGTTTGGGAGCGCCACTTGCGGAGATGATCGAAAGATCTCCGCGCGCAATCAACGCAAATCAGTCGAAAAGACAAACACTATATGACATTTACTGAATTAGGACTTAGTCCGAAAGTGCTCGCAGCGGTGGACGCCGCTGGCTACAGCTCGCCTACTCCCATCCAGGAGAAGGCCATTCCCCACGTGCTTGAACGCCGCGATGTTATGGGCATTGCGCAAACCGGCACCGGGAAAACCGCCGCCTTTGTTCTGCCGATGATATCGATGTCGGAAAAGGGTCGTGCCCGGGCTCGTATGCCACGCACATTGATTCTCGAACCGACCCGCGAACTGGCGGCACAGGTGGAAGAGAATTTCATCAAATACAGCATCAACCACAAGCTCAACGTCGCCCTTCTCATTGGTGGCGTGTCGTTTGAAGACCAGATGCGCAAGCTGGATCGTGGAGCCGATGTTCTGATCGCCACGCCGGGCCGCCTGCTCGATCTGTTTGAGCGCGGACGCATTCTGATGAACGGCGTGGAAATCCTCGTCATCGACGAAGCCGACCGGATGCTGGATATGGGGTTCATCCCCGATATTGAACGCATCGCCAAAATGGTGCCGTTTACCCGTCAGACCCTGTTCTTCTCGGCGACCATGCCGCCGATCATTGAAAAACTGGCTGATCAGTTCCTGCAAAACCCGGTCCAGGTGGCCGTGGCTGCGGCTGCTTCCACGTCGGATACAATTGAACAGAAGCTGGTTCGCGCCCCGCGCAAAGATTTTGAAAAACGCGCCGTTTTGCGCGACCTTATCGATGGAGCCGGTAATCTCAACAACGGCATCATATTCTGTAACCGCAAGCGCGATGTGGCGACCCTCTATAACTCCTTGTATAAGCGGGATTATTCCGTCGGCTCGCTGCATGGCGATATGGACCAATCGGCCCGCACCAAGACGCTTGCGGGCTTCCGCGACGGCGACATTAAACTGTTGGTCGCCAGCGATGTTGCTGCCCGCGGCCTCGACATTCCAGACGTGTCGCACGTTTTCAACTATGACGTGCCAACCCATGCGGAGGATTATGTTCACCGCATCGGCCGCTGTGGCCGCGCCGGACGCGACGGTTGGGCCTTCAGCCTGGTAACCAAGGCTGACGACAAATATATCAAAGCAATTACCGACCTGACCGGCGACAAAATCGAGTGGGATAGCGCCGAAGCCGAAGCTGAACCGGCGGAGAAGCCAATTCGCAAGCGAACAAAAAAGGCAAGCGAGTCAGTTGCCGACGCGGCAGATGAATCAAACGCTGTCGCGGAACCCGCCCGCAAAACCCGCCGCAGTCGCGCGAAATCCGATGATGTGGCAGAGGTCAAACAAGAAACGGCACCTGCTGCAAAGGCGAAGCAGCCCAAACAGCAGGATCAGGAACCGAAAAAACCTCGTCGTAATCGCAACTCCGACAAAGACGACGGAAAAACTCCCGTCGGTCTTGGCGACCACGTCCCGGCCTTTCTGTTGCAGTCGACCCGCGGTCTTGGATAAGCGGCAATTTGCCGCTCGCCACTTGCCGCTCGCCACGTGCCGCTCGCCGCTAGATTTCCTTTAGTTTGCGCTGTTTGGGCGGCTTGGCCTGATCGGCCCGACAGGCCGCCTCAAAGGCTTTTTCAGCCCATATCCGGAACTCATCGGGATCATCGAGCAAGCGTTCCGGTACAGACCAGTAGCCCATTGTAATGACCTTGCCGTCGCCTCTGGTATATTCCCAGGGGGTCATGCCTTCGGCAAGGAAATCGGCAATGGTCTGGTCGTCGGCCTTCAGCCGGAACTGACCATCCATGATGCCGGCAAAATTCAGGCCCCTGTGAAAAATTCCGGTTCCACCAAACATTTTGCGAACGGTCACCTGGCCGAATGGGGCAAATAGTTCTTCGAGAAATTCCTTGTCCATCGTCTTCGCCACCTGGGTCTGATCAATTGGTACTCATGTGCGACGGGCTTAATCCAGCCATGCTTCCATTCGCTTTAGCGCTGACTCCATCGTCTGCGTATCACCGGCAAATGAAAAGCGCAGGTAACGATGCCCCCTGCCCTGATCAAAGTCCAGACCGGGGGTCACTGCCACATGGGCATTGGCCAGCATTTGTCGGGCAAATTCCATCGTGTCATTGGTGTGACGGGTGGCGTCTGCATATGCATAGAAGGCACCGTCAATCGGCATGATTTTTTCAAATCCCAATTGCGGCAACCGATCCAGCAATAATTGTCGATTGGTCAGATAGGAAAACCGCACTTTTTCCAACTCTTGTTTAGAATCAAGCGCATGCATCGCCGCAACCTGGGACATTTCCGGCGCAGAAATATACAGGCTCTGAGACAATCGTTCCACCGAACGCACGCAGTCCGGGGGCAGGATCATCCAGCCAATGCGCCAACCGGTCATGCAGTAATATTTCGAAAAGGAATTGATGACGACGACCCGGTCGCTGAATTGCAGCGCGGTGGCGGCCTCAACACCGGTGGCTTCGGCATAGGTAAGACCGTGATAAATCTCATCGGAAATAAAACGGATATCGAGGTCTTCACAACAGTGTATCAGTTGCTCAAGCGCCTGCGGTGTCATCATCGTGCCGGTTGGATTGGCCGGGCTGGCGATGAGAATCCCGGCGATGGGTTTCTCGCGGTGCAGGTCCTCAACCTGCTGCGGGGTGACGGCCCAGCGGTCGGCTTCATGGGTTTTGATCTCGACCACTTCCAGGCCCAGTGCTTTCAGTATGTTGCGATAGGCAGGATAGCCGGGCGCGGCAATTGCCACCCGGTCTCCGGCGTCAAACAGGGTCAAAAAGGCCAGCATGAAACCCGCTGATGAACCGGTGGTGATGAAAATGCACGAAGGGTCGACGGCGGTTTCGTACATGTCCTGCATATGGACTGCCAGCCGTTCGCGCAAGTCGCGACGCCCGCCAGCATCGGTATAGCCGATCGATCCGTTTTCGATCAGTTCGACTGCTGCTCTGCGGGCCGCCAGCGGCGCTTGCGCTGCCGGCTGACCGACGCACAGATAGTCGATGTCGATGCCGTCCTTCTGCAACCGGTTGGCCTCAGCCAGCACGTCCATTGCATGAAAGGGCTCGACCTGCGACCGGATAGACAAAAAGTGACTTGCATTTGCGCTCTTCGTCATCGAAACGCCTCATTACATATTAGTTGTGACGGTGATATACCAAAGCGCTAAACGCCAATGCTGGCGCTGGCAAGTCCCGGTGGTCGACAGGAAATGAGTTTGGTTTGAAAATGGCGATGTTTCAACGTTGGATATTTGGTCCATTGCTGGGGTTGATGGCGTTTGCGGTCGTGGCAACAACGCTTCCGACCATCGCAGACGCCCAGCGCCGCGGCCTTTCCTTCATCCGGGATGCTGAAATTGAAGCGCTCATCCGGGACATGGCACGCCCGCTGATGAAGGCGGCAAATCTGCGTGCGGGATCGGTGCGGTTCCATATTGTCAACGATCCGAATTTCAATGCTTTTGTCAGTGGCCGGGGCATGTATCTCAATACCGGCTTGCTGCTGCAGGCCGAAAATCCCAATGAGGTGATCGGCGTGATGGCACACGAGTTGGGGCATATCATCGGTGGTCATCAGATCCGGTTGCGCCAGCGTGTAGAAGACGCCGCACGCATAGCTAAATGGACCAGCCTGCTGGGCCTTGGAATCGGCGCAGCGGGAGCGGCTTCCGGCAACAGCCAGGTTGGCAGCGCCGGATTCGGTATTGCGGCAAGCAGCGGTGGCTTCGCGATGCGCGACATACTGCGCTACAAACGAGATGAAGAAACATCCGCCGATCGGATTGCGGTCAAACTGTTGAGGCAGACCAAACAATCCGGCGAGGGCATGCTTAATACTTTCAGACGCCTGGCGCGCAATACAAACGTGCTAAGCGGCAGGGTTGATCCCTATGTGCGAAGCCATCCGACCCCCAACGAACGTATTTCTGCCCTTCGCTCAACGGTGCAATCCAGCCCCTATTATGGACGCAATACAGCCAAATCGCTGCAAAAGCGCCATGACATGATACGTGCCAAGATTGCCGCTTATATCGGCGGAAGCCGTTATGCCACCGCTGTGCTGGCGGACAAAAAACTGCATCCTGATGCCAGGCTCTATGGTCGGGCGATCCTGGCGCATCTTTATGGCTCTCCCAAGCGGGCGATCCCCTTGATCAACAAGCTGCTGAAAAGCAATTCTCAAAATGCCTATGTTCATGAGATGAAGGGCGAGATCATGCTGCGGTCCGGCAAGGCACCGGAAGCTGCCAGAGCTTTCAGACAGGCGTTGAAATATGACCGGGCGAAAGCCGGATTCATTCGCATAGAACTGGGGCACGCGCTGCTTGAATCGGGTGGGAAGAAAAACCTCAAAGAGGCGATTGTTCATCTTAAGCAAGGTCTTGCCCGCGACCCCACGGCGGTTGCGGGTTATCAATATCTGGCCATTGCCTATGGCCGCAACGGGGATACCGCCAATGCGTTGCTGGCGTCGGCCGACTTCGCCCTGCGCAACGGCAAAAGACGCCAGGCCAAGGAATATGCACAACGGGCGCTGCTTAAATTCAAGCGTGGCACGCCGGGTTGGCTGCGGGCCCAGGACATTATCAGCGTCAAGTAGGGCCTGACGCCGTTCACCTTCAAGCAGAATTGATTCCATTAAGGGATGAATATCTCTAGTGTCTGTGGCAGCGAATCGAAGATCGGAAACTGAATATGGCTAGTAGAAAATTTCTCAAATCTGCGGTGGCACGGGCAACAGCTGCGCTTTTGGGAGCCTTGATGATGTTTCCCGCCACTTCCGCACTGGCACTTGACCCGTCAGACCGTCCGGAGATTGAAAAGATCATCCGCGAATATCTGTTGGCCAACCCCCAATTGATGCTGGAAGTGCAACAGGCGCTTGAAACACAACAGCGGCAAGAGGCCGAGCAGCGCGCGAAGGCGGCGTTGGCGCAAAACTCCGAAGTCATATTCAATTCCCCCAATCAGGGCATCATCGGCAACAAGGATGGCGATGTCACCGTGGTTGAGTTTTTCGACTATAATTGTGGTTTCTGCTCCCGGGCGATGAATGACATGAACGCCCTCTTGGCCAATGACAGCAAGCTCAAATTCGTCATGAAAGAACTGCCGATCCTGAGCGAGGGATCCGTCGAAGCCAGTCGGATTTCAACCGCCGTTTACCGGCTCTATCCGGCTAAATATGGCGAATTCCACAATCAACTTCTGGGCAGTCCCGGCCAAAAAGACGGCAATCGCGCCCTGCGGGTTGCTCAGTCACTGGAAATGGACATCAACGCCATCAATGAAGAGGCGCAGAAAGAGGATGTCCTGGGCGCGTTCCGCGAGGCCAATGATCTGGCAACCAGCCTCGGGATCAACGGTACACCCTCCTATGTGATCGGCGATGAGGTGGTATTTGGAGCCCTTGGCGAGGCCGTGCTGCGGGAAAAGATCGAAAACATGCGCAAATGCGGCAAAACCGTGTGTATTTAACGCTGTTTACCTGATTTTTATCGACCCAACGCTATTGATGTGGCAATGACAGCCTGTGTCAGCGACTTTCGCTTGTAACAACTTTGTCCGGTATCATGGCCTCAGCTATCACAAAACCGATCTACGTCCTCAGCGGACCTAATCTGAACCTGCTTGGCCAGCGTGAGCCCGGCATATACGGGGCCCAGACCCTTGCCGATGTTGAGGGTGAGTGCCGTGCCTTTGGCGAAGATCAGGGTTTTGAGGTCATCTGCCACCAGAGCAATCATGAAGGTGATCTGGTAAGCTGGATTCATGAGGCGGGCCGTGAGGGCAGCGCGGTGGCAATGAATGCCGGCGCCTATACCCATACTTCAATCGCCCTGTACGACGCCATCAAGGGAGTCGACATACCGGTGGTTGAAATTCACATTTCAAACGTCCATGCACGTGAGACTTTCAGACATCATTCGATGATCGCCGCAGCCTGCCTGGGGCAGATTTGTGGATTTGGAACCAATAGTTATACACTTGCACTGCAGGCGCTGACTGATCATCTCAACCGCACGACCTAAACCGAAAACCTGCTTTACAGATTACAATAAAGGGCAAGCCCAAATGGCAGCTAAAAAATCCTCCATTGATACAAAATTGATCCGCGAATTGGCCGACATGCTCAATGAAACCGATCTGCATGAGATTGAGCTGGAAGAAGGCGATATGCGCCTGCGCCTGTCGCGTGGTGGCTCTGTGATGTCAGCGCCCATGGTCACCCATGCCAGCGTTGCTCCACCTGCACCCGTCGCCGCCGCACCCGCTGCAGAAGCGCCCGCGGCCGCTGCCGAGGCTGTTCCTGCCAGTGGCACGCCAATGACCTCTCCCATGGTTGGTACGGCCTATCTGTCGCCTGCCCCCGATGCTGACCCGTTTGTCAAAGTTGGTGACACGGTCAAGTCCGGCCAGACGATCATGATCGTTGAGGCGATGAAAACCATGAACCAGATCCCGGCAACCCAAAGCGGTGTTGTCGCGGCCATCAATGTGGAAGATGGGCAACCGGTCGAATTTGGTGAAACCCTGATCACCCTGAAATAGGCGACTGAGCAGATGTTCAACAAAGTTCTTATTGCCAATCGCGGCGAAATTGCCCTGCGCATCCTGCGCGCCTGTAAAGAAATGGGCATTGAAACGGTTGCCGCCCATTCCACCGCAGATGCCGATGCCATGCATGTGCGCCTGGCCGACCAGAGCGTTTGCATCGGTCCGCCCGCGTCCCGCGATTCCTATCTCAACATGCACGAGATCGTCGCAGCTTGCGAAATCACCGGTGCTGACGCCATTCACCCCGGCTATGGATTTTTGTCTGAAAACGCCAAATTTGCCGAAATTCTGGAAGCCCACGACATTACCTTCATTGGCCCGTCGTCTGAACACATCAAGACCATGGGCGACAAGATCATGGCCAAGCAGACGGCCGAAAAACTCGGCATTCCGGTTGTCCCGGGGTCGGATGGTGCCGTTACCGAAAATTCCGAAGCCAAGCGGATTGCCGCCGATATCGGATATCCGGTGATCATCAAGGCGGCCTCCGGCGGTGGCGGTCGCGGCATGCGGGTTGTCAATTCCGAACAGGAAATGGAAGTCGCCCTGCAGACCACACGTACCGAAGCCGGTGCGGCCTTTGGCGATGATGCTGTCTATATCGAGAAATATCTTGGCAAGCCCCGCCATATCGAAGTTCAGGTAATGGGCGACGGCAAGGGCAAGGGCGTGCATCTGGGTGAGCGCGACTGTTCTTTGCAGCGCCGCCACCAAAAAGTACTTGAAGAGGCCAATTCGCCCGCCCTGACCAAGGAACAGCGCGACGAGATCGGCATGATCTGCGCCAATGCCGTGGGTAAACTGGGTTATTCGGGCGCTGGCACGGTTGAGTTTCTTTATGAAAATGGCGAATTCTATTTCATTGAGATGAATACCCGTCTGCAGGTTGAACACCCGGTGACGGAAATGATCACCCGGATTGATCTGGTCAATGAGCAGTTGCGGGTGGCCAGCGGTCAGGAAATGTCGTTCAACCAGGAAGATGTGCGCTTTCAGGGCCACGCCATTGAATGCCGTATCAACGCTGAAAATGCCCGCACCTTTGTACCTTCACCCGGCGAGATCACCTACTACCATCCACCCGGTGGCCTGGGTGTGCGGGTCGATTCAGGCGTCTTCACCGGCTACAAAGTTCCACCCTATTACGACAGCCTGATCGGCAAGCTGATTGTTGTCGGACGCAACCGGGCCGAATGCCTTAACCGGCTGCGCCGGTCGCTCGACGAATTCGTCGTGGGTGGCATTCAGACCACCCTGCCCCTGTTCCAGGAATTGGTACGAAATGACGATGTAATCGCCGGTGACTACGACATTCACTGGCTTGAGAAATATTTGGCTGAAACAGGATAGCAGCATGTCAGGTATTGACGACCTGATGATGGAAATCACGCCGCAGGTTTTGCTGAAAGCCTATGCCTGCGGCATCTTCCCGATGGCGGAAGCGGCCGATGACCCGGGCCTTTTCTGGGTTGAACCGGAAATGCGCGGCATAATTCCCTTGGACGAATTCCACATTCCCCGTCGTCTGGCGCGCACGGTGCGGCAACAACCTTATGCCATTCGTGTCGACAGCGCCTTTGATAAAGTCTTACGACTATGCGCTGAGGATACGCCCGACCGTCCGCAAACCTGGATCAACGGCCGGATCGCGCAGCTTTACAACGATCTGCATGCCATGGGCCATTGCCATAGCGTCGAGTGCTGGCGTGGTGATGAACTTGTCGGCGGTCTCTATGGTGTGCGCCTGGGCGGGGCGTTTTTTGGAGAAAGCATGTTTTCGCGATCCCGCGATGCCTCAAAGATCGCCCTTGTTCATCTGGTCGAACGCATGAAGGAAGGCGGTTTTCAATTGCTCGACACTCAGTTCAACACCGCTCATCTCAGTCAGTTCGGGGCAATTGAAATTCCCAAACGGGACTACGAGTATCTGCTCGACAACGCGTTGAGCATTGAAGCCGATTTCTACGCTTTGGATTAAGACTGAAGGCGCCTGAGGCCTATTCAATTGGCTTGATTGCCGGTTCAGCAGCTTTTGCGGCCTCTTCCGCTGCAATCTCGGCAGCCACTGAAGGCGGCGGCGGCACGTCGGAAGTTTGTTTGCAGGTAACAAGCCAGACATCGTTGATGGGATGTTCAATCGCATTGAGGCCGGGGCTTTCGGCAAACATCCAACCAGTGAATACGCGACGGATGCGCCGGTCCAGCGTTATTTCATCAACTTCCATAAAGGACGTGGTCTTCGGTTCTTCCGTCGCCGGGCGCGAATAACAGACCCGGGGGGTTATCTCCAGCTGGCCAAATTTGACTGTCTCATTGATATAGACGTCGAATGTATGTCGCTCACCGGTAATCTTGTCGATGCCGGTAAACACAGCAACCCGGTTTTCAATGCGCGCGGCCTGGGCAGGCGTGGTCAAGACCGGACCAAATCCGATTACCGCTGCACAGGTAGCAGCAACGACTGACGAGGCAAATTTGGCTGTGGACATGATGATCTGGATTCGAAGAAGACTTGAGCACTCTTACACCAAAATTGTGGCGATTGTAGCTAGTTGGCGCGCCTTTGCGCATCTTAGCCACTATAAAATCCAGCCATATGATCATCAATGATGGCAGCGCACTGCTCTGCATGGGTTGAGATCAGGAAATGACCCGCTGATGGCACGATATGTTGGGTCGCCGACGGCATGATCTGGCTCAACAGACCCGTGATTTCGACGATGGCATCATTGGCCAACTCGCCACGCACCAGAGAACTGGGCACATCTATCGACGAAAATTCACTCACCCTTGGGGTAAAACCAGCTGCGGCACGCCAGTCGAGAACATTTGTATAGGTGGTGGCGCGGCAGAAATTGCGCACCGTTTCCGGCATGGCAGCAAAAAAACCTTCATGCCCCCAATAGTCGATAATCAGAGCCGCCGCGTCTGCATCGCCTCGCTCATAGGCCTGCTCGAATTTCTCACCAACTTCCAGCACCTGATGTTTCCAGACAAATTCCCCCTGTTGCGGCAGGGAATAAATCGGATTGCCCTCAAAAGTGATCACGCTGAGCGGTTCCACCGCCCCGCTGAGGGTGGAAGCAAGGGCTGTCAGGCCACCGAATGAGTGGCCGATCAGATGGACCGGCTCGCCAATTCTGCCGACCACGTGAGCCACAAATTCCTGCATCAATGCCATGTCAGCGACCAGATCCGACCGGATTTCCGGCGTGGCGCCATACCCCGGCAGGCTGGTGCTTATCACCCGATAAGAGCCTTGCAGGGCTGCCTGCACACCTTTCCATGCTTCCTTGGTGCTGTAGGAGCCCGGCAGGAACAATAAGGCTGGGCCGGAGCCTGTGTCCGACAAGTCAATTTGCACGATGTTCCCTTATCCGCATAGGTTCGTCTCAATCAGTCGGCAGCATCGGAATTTTCATTCCGACGTTCAAGCTGAAAACTGTCTAGCCGCCCAACCGGGCGCGAAAACGCAGGCGGACATAATCGGCAAACCATTGGCCGGTGTGGTCACACAGAGACGGCTTCAATGCTGCCTCGACCCTGTCCAGAGCCTCTTCTGCACGGTCGTCGAATTGATCAAAAAACGGGCGGCGCATGACTTTCAACCAGGACCGCATGCCGGTGGGCAACGGTGTCGGTCGATGGAAGCTGATAATCTTTTCAACGGTAAATTCCTGATCAACCAGCAAGGCAGTATATTGATCGATTGTCGGGAAAAACCACGGATTGGCCAGTTCCGCATCGCCCCTCATGTCAACCGCCACAAGGCGCATGGCGGTAACAATGGCAGCCACATTGCCAAATCCACCGAATTCGCCAACAAACCGTCCATGGGGGCGCAGACTGCAGCCAACCGAAGCGATGACCCTTTCCGGTTGCAACATCCAATGCAGCGCAGCATTGGAAAACACTCCATCAAACTGCTGATCGAATGGCAGATCATGGGCATCCATCTCACGGGCATCGAGACCGGCAGCCCGCGCTGAGGCAACAAAACTGTCACTGGCGTCAACGCCAATGACCCTGGCCCCTGTGGCAGCGATTTTTTCGGTCAGCACCCCGTCGCCGCACCCCAAATCTAAAATGTCTTCGTCAGACTGTGGCTCCAGCCACGACAGAAGATCGGTTCCGTAATGCGATACGAAACCGGTATCTCGCTGATAGGAATTTGAGTCCCAGCGTTGCGAACTGCTCAAATTACGGGCTCCAGGCCTCGTAATCGCCGGTCACTTCGGGACGTTTTTCCTGACTGGCCACCGACCCTTTCGGGCGATAGGCACCGGCGGTCCCGGTCAGGTTTTCCTGATGTGGCAATTGCCAGTCGCGCGCTGCATAATTTTCTTCCGAGGGCGCGGTGTCTACCCGGCCATGCATCCAGCCATGCCAGCCGGAAGGAATCTGGCTGGGTTCAGCCTGATCGGCATAGATCACCCAGCGACGGTCTTCCTTGCTGCGGTAATAGACATTGCCGTATTCATCTTCCCCCACCCGTTCGCCATTGCGCCAGGTGTGAAAACGTGTGCCCAGGGTTTGACCGTTCCACCAGGTAAAAAACTGCAAAAGGAAATTTTTCATATTCTCACCTGCGTAGACTTGATGGGCTAATCGGCTTTATCGGATTGCCAAAGCCATTTCGGGCCAAGGGATTCCACGCCCCCCTTTTGGTCCGATTTTGACCACAAGTCCAGCCCTTGTGGGCACTGAGACTGGTTAGCCGGTAAGCTTAACAGAAGATGCCCTCGTCTTAACCATTAAGCTTTTGTTCATTGTATGGAATCTTGGCAGCTGAACCGAATTTTCAATTCTGGGTTGGACAAAATGACGAGATTTTCAACGATTCTGACCGGTGGTGCGGCACTCCTGGCATGTGTGGCTTTCACGACCGGCGCGGCCCATGCATGGGAAGAGCAAAAGGGCTATCACAAGAAAGCCAAACCTGTGGCCTGCTATAGAAAGGTCCATCAGCCTGCGCGCTATAAATGGGTCAAGCGCAAGGTGCTGGTTGAGCATGCATCAAAACATGTGGAAGTTATCCCGGCCCGCTATTCCATTCACAAACGCAAAGTGTTGATCAGTCCCAAACAGGTCCACTACCGCGAGACTGCGGCCAAATACAAAACCCGGGTGCGCCGGGTTCTGGTTCATCCTGAAAGCGTCAGCTATCACGAGACGCCGGCAAAGTATAAAATTCGCAAACGCAAAGTGCTGGTCTCCAAGGCGCAACGCATCGCCCATACCACACCGGCAAAATACAAGACGGTGCACAAGAAAGTCATGGTATCTCCGGCCCATAGCGGCTGGACCATCAAGCATGACAAATGGGGCAAGCCGATCCACTGCAAGGTGGAATATCCGGCGGTCTACAAGACCGTTGCCCATCGCAAACTGGTGCGCCGTGCGCGCACTTCCTACAGCAAAATTCCGGCGCAATACCGCTATGTAAAGGAAAAAGTCCTGTGGCGTGCGGCCAAGCGGCATAAGACCGTGCACCCTGCCCGCTATAAACATGTGGAAGAACGGGTTCTGGTGCGTCACGCCAAGCGCCACAAGATTGTGGAGCCCGCCCGCTACAAATGGGTAAAGGAGAAAGTTCTGGAGCAACATACCCAGAAGATCGTTCACCGCTCTCCGGCGCGCTATAAATGGGTAAAAGAGAAGGTTCTGGTCCATCACGGCAAGACCGAGTGGATCCGGGTCAGCGCCGCCGAGGGTGGCTGCTAATCTCCCCACAAAAACTAATTCAGCAAAGGCCGGATCACCAGATCCGGCCTTTTTTGTTTGGTGAGAATTGATATTGGCGCATATTTATTGATCGCCGCCAATGTTCTAGGCTTCGTTATGTCCACACCGACCGAAGCTTTGAACTCACAACTTGAAAAAATCGCCAGCCTCAAGGCCACTCAGCCCAACAATATAGCGGTGCAGTGCTTTGATCGGGATTATTTCGAGACGCTCGATGCACCACTGCAGCAACGCTTACTTGATTGCATGCGTTCAGGAATTGAAAACCCTGACAGCGAGATGGGCTGCTATGCCCGCGAAGCCGATGATTACAAGCTGCTGCGCCCGTTCTTCTCCTGCGCAATAGGCCGCCATCACGGCATTGCCCCAGACGCCCGCCATGTCAGCGACTGGTCCATTCCCGCCGCGGCCGGCGGCGAGGGCGGCGGCGAACGGATGGCAGGTGATCCCCTAGACATCACCAAATTTGGCCTTGGTCCGCTTTCACTGCGCATCCGGGTTGGGCGCAATTTTTCAGACCTGCCGCTGACATCCGCCATGTCACGCGACGATCGGCTGGCATTGGAAGACCGTATGTCTGCTGTGTTTGACCAGTTGCAGGAGGTCGAGACACTGGCAGGGACCTATCATTCGCTGACTCCCGGCCATCCCAGACAATTGAGCCCGGAGCAATACCAGCAACTGGTCGCCGAGCATGTGATGTTCAAGGACATGGGGGCCGACAGCTATCTGGCCAGCGCCGGAATTTCCGCCGATTGGCCCCATGGGCGCGGCTGTTACGCCACTGCTGATCGATCCTTCATCGTCTGGATCGGGGAAGAAGATCACCTGCGCATCATGTGCATGAAGACCGGCACCGAACTGAAATCGGTTCTCGACCTCCTCCACAACGCCCTGCAGGCTATTGAATCCCGCCTGACCAGCGAATTTGCCATGTCAGACCGGTATGGGGCGATCACCACCTGTCCAACCAATCTGGGCACCGGCATGCGGGCATCGATCCATCTGAAACTGCCGCATCTCACTGCAGACGGATCAACAGAGCGGGTCAAGGAGATCGCCAAGCCATTGGGCCTGGCCATTCGCGGACTTGGCGGTGAACACACCCCTGTGGGCACCGATGGCACGGTAGACGTCTCTCCCAGAGCGCGGCTGTGCATAACCGAGGGGGAGATTGTCGCCCGGCTGTATGACGGTATTGGGACATTGTTGAAGGCAGAAGCCGCCGCCGCCGTGGCAGCAGGTTAGCCTTCCAGCAAGTAGTCCAATGGCAATTGTGTGGTGTATTTCAACTGCTCCATGGCGAAGGACGAACTCACATCAGTGATATCGACCTTGCTGATCAAGCGCTGATAGAAGGCGTCATAAGCCTGGATATCTGGCACCACGACCCGCAGCAGATAATCGACCTCGCCGCTCATGCGATAGAGTTCCACAACTTCGGGGAACTCACTGGTCACTTCAGAGAACCGCTTCAGCCATTCGGCCGTGTGACTGTTGGTGCGGATCGAAACAAACACCGTGACCTTGGCATTTACCTGCTTGGGATCAAGCACGGCCACCCGTTTGGTGATGACACCATCTTCTTCAAGCTTCTGGATGCGCCGCCAGCATGGTGTGGTAGACAGGCCCACCTTCTTGCCGATTTCAGCCACAGGCGTTGTGGCATCCTGCTGCAGCAGGGTCAAAATGCGTTTGTCGATACGGTCCATGGGAAGGCCTCGGAAAAGCATGCGTGGATTTGTATTCCACAATCACTGGCATTCAATTAGGTTTATTTCTGCTCAAGTGCAAGTATTACCTGAACCGCGCAATATTATTCTCTGACCAAACGCTGGACCTCGGCTCTCAAGACCGGCAAAACCTGCCCTTCAAACCACGGATTCTTCTTGAGCCAGCCCGTATTGCGCCAGGAGGGATGGGGCAGCGGCAATATTTTGGGATGCTGGTCACGCTCAAAGGTTTCACGCCAGTTGGCCACCGTTTCCGTCAACATTTTCCGCCGACTGCTGCCCATGTGATAGGCTTGGGCATATTGGCCGATGACCAATATCAGTTCCAGCTGCGGCATCAGAGCAAATATCCGGTCATGCCAGGCTTGCACGCATTCCTTGCGCGGTGGCAGGTCGCTTTTTTTTGCGTCATAGCCAGGAAAGCAAAACCCCATCGGCACGATGGCCAGACGGCTGACGTCGTAGAACTCCTGCTCGGTCACCCCCATCCAGTCCCGCAACCGGTCACCGGACGGGTCGGTAAAGGGCACACCGCTGTGATGAACCCGCAGGCCAGGTGCCTGCCCGGCTATGCACAACCGTGCCGTGGAAGACAACCGCACAACCGGCCGAGGCGCATGAGGCAGCGGCGAGACAATGGGATTGTCAACGCAAATCGTGCAACGACCGATCTCTTCGACCAGCTCAGCCAACTCTGTTGCAGGGGCATCATTCATTTATCTATAACTTTAAATAACTACTACAACCCATTGATATTACGCTATGCACCAGCCGACGGTCTTTCTTTAACCCGGTGATACCATTCCAGCAAATTGGACAAATCGTCGGGAAGTTCAATGCGGGCGGGCTTCATAAAGTCCACGGCAATCATCGCCGTGATATCGGCGATCGTATAGCGCTCACCGGCAATAAACGGGCGATCGGCCAATTCGTCATTCAACCATTTCAGCGTTTTGATAACTTTTGGGCGGTTAGCCTCGCTGAATTCAGTAATTTGCGGCACTTCCCATGTGGCCATCGCCGGATGGGCATGGCGGAACACATTGGCGACCAACTGCAACAGGTTGAATTCCATGCGCCGCTGCCACATTTCCACCCGCGCCCTGTCGAAAGCATCGACGCCCATCAGCGGCGGTTCGGGATGCAGTTCTTCGATAAAGCGACAGATGGCAACGCTCTCGCTCAGCGCGGTGCCATCGTCCAGTACCAAAACGGGCAACCGTTGCAGCGGATTGTGTTGGGTCACCGCCTCTTCCTTGTGACCCAAAGCTCCCATATCGACAGGCTCCATCGGCAATTCAAAGCCTTTTTCGGCCAGGAATACACGCACCCGACGCGGGTTGGGCGCACGGCCACCATCCAGCAATTTCATGGTTTTCAGTCCTTATCCTAAGATGATTGCACTAATCCGTGACCAGAAGCTTTGCCATCGGTCATTCAGACTAACAGGTGCGCCGGTGGATTGCGACCGATTGGCCTGCCGCCATTCCTGTGGAAAGTCGAAGTCGCCCCGCCACAGGCCCAGTTTGTTGCGACGCGCCCTGCCCTCCTCAGCGGCATAGCCGCCATAATCCACAGCAAACCCGGTTTCGACCATGCGGGCGTTGAGTTCGACACCATTGCTCCGGCAAATCGCCAGCAAGCGTTGGTATTTGTCATGCCCATGGGTGCGGCAGCTTACCTGACGGTCGTCGATTAACGCCGCCAAGGCAGATCGCGCATCCCGGCCACAGCGCCAAGGCCCCGAACCAAGCTGACATTGCTGATCCAGTTCCGGCGCATCAATTCCCATTAAACGCAGGCTCTTGCCCCGCACCAGCAGGCTGTCGCCGTCGACAATGCGCGCGGCGCCGCTGAGTGTGGTGCTGCTACTTTGATCGAGCCATACGATGATCGCTGTCAGCGCTGCAAAGCCAACCAGCGTTGTCGAGAAACTGGCCCAGCCCCGTTGCTGTGGC
Source organism: Rhizobiaceae bacterium (assembly GCA_039977975.1). Lineage (GTDB taxonomy): Bacteria > Pseudomonadota > Alphaproteobacteria > Rhizobiales > Rhizobiaceae > Pseudahrensia. The sequence goes on along the minus strand of JBDWCD010000010.1, from coordinate 80,733 downwards.
AGTCGCCGTCGTAAGCGGTCTGATCGTCGCCATGCCATCAAATAATGTCCGAAAAAAGCTGCATTTTTTGGAAGATTCTAACATCACGTTAACTCAAAATTTTCCACCTTGTACAACAATAGAGGCAATTACACGTTTAGTACCTCCTCGCCGATTGAGTATCATGTCCGTGCAGGCCCAAAAAAACCACGACAAGACAATCGTAGAACGCCGCGTCGGGCATTCCGGGTCCAAGTCCCGTCAGGCGGTTAAAAGCCTGCGCGCAGGCATGGGGTCGCGGAGCGGCAAAAAGCGCATCTCCGGTTTTGAGCTGGATATCCTTTACCGCCACGCCCAATTGCAAAAATCTGCTTTGCCGGTGCCGGTCATAGTCTTCGCGCTCGTCGCCATGACCGGTCGGTACGTCCTGCCCAATCTACTCATCGGCACGTGGCTGGCTATTGGCGTTGCGCTGACGGCACTTGGGTTTTTTCTGGCTTCAAGGTTTTTGAATGCAGAGCCGGAAGATCAAAAGGCGGTTAAGTGGGAACATAATTTTATTCTGGTCAGATTCCTCAACGGCTTGTTGTGGTCCAGCATGTTTTTGATGTTGCCGGCCCATGGGGCGGCAGGCGGCGTTTCAAGCATTACGCTGGCCGGTGTCATGATGATCTGCGGCCTGTCACTGATCCAGTCCCGCTTCCTGAAATTTGGAGTCATCATCGAGGCTGCGCCGTCGGCATTGGCTCTGGCCGCCATGTTGCTGGTTGATCTGTCGCCGCAATGCATGGCTGCAAGCGCGCTTATCATTGCTGTATTGCTGTTTTTTCACGTGGTTGCCGACGCCATGCGCAATTCGCTGATTGATTTTTTAAAGGCCCGGGCCGAGCGCGATCAACTGGTGATGGAATTGGAAGCCTCGCGCAGCATTTCTGATGAAGCGCGGCGCCGTGCGGAAGAGTCCAATCTGGCCAAGTCACGTTTCCTGGCAACCATGAGCCACGAATTGCGCACCCCATTGAACGCTATTTTGGGTTTTTCCGAAGTGATGACCAATGAGGTAATGGGACCGATCGATAACGACCATTACAAAGAATATCTGGGCGATATTCACCGCTCCGGAAGTCACCTGCTGAAACTGATCAACGAAATTCTCGATCTGTCACGGGTCGAGGCCGGTCGCTATGAACTGAACGAAGAACCAACCAGCCTGGCCCATGCGGCGGACGAATCCCAGCAGATGATGAAACTGAAGGCGGCAGAAAAGAATGTCACCATCGTCACGCAGATTCAGCCGGATCTGCCCCAGCTCTGGGCCGATTCCCGCTCGGTCAGACAGGTCATATTAAACCTGTTGTCCAACGCGCTGAAGTTTACACCATCCGGCGGCACCATCTGGCTGAAAGTCGGCTGGACAGCAGGCGGTGGTCAATATGTCTCGGTGCGGGATACCGGCCCTGGCATTCCCGAAGAGGAAATCCCGATCGTACTGTCCTCATTCGGACAGGGGTCGATTGCCATCAAATCGGCCGAACAGGGTACCGGACTGGGCCTGCCCATCGTTCAGGCGCTGGTGCATATGCATGAGGGCAGTTTCGACCTGAAGAGCAAGTTGCGTCAGGGAACCGAAGTGATTGCCACTTTCCCAAAAAGTAGGGTGATGGAAGAATTGCCGGTCATCCCGGTTGAAGGGAACAAGCCAAACCGCATTTCAAACGGATTTTCCAATGTGCGCCGCAAAGTGTCTGCTCCGCCCATGGCGCAATAGACACCCTTCAGACGTCACGGCGATATGCGATAGTCGTCGGGCACAAAAAATACATAGTCATCATCGGCCACCGCCTCATGGCAGGCATGGCAATATTCCACCAATTCCGGCTCATCACCAATCGTATCACCAAATATGGTGCCGTCAGGTATTACCATGACATAGCGCCAGTCTGCGGTTGGCGGGCTTTTTCCGGCGGCCAGTTTCTCCATCACCAATATGGCCCCGGGAAAGTTTTTTCCCTCTTCCGTGACGGTGATTGTGTCCTTGGCAAAAATTGTGCCTGCGGGATAGGTTTCACCCTCCCCAAGCTTGCCATAGTCAGCGCCCAGCTGATTGGCGTAATTATTGACAAACCGCTGGCCATGGGTGGCAGAGAGATAGGGGGCGGAATTGTATCGCTTCCAGGATTGATAGCCGTCGATAAGACCCAGTTTGGCAATTGAATAGCGCTCTTCCAGCGTTTGCTTCAGCGCATCATAGATGCGGTTGGCTTCGGCCTGACTGAGATCGGCGGGGTTTTTCACGGCAATATGGGCCGTTTCAGCATCTTCCTGCGCCTGCAGAACTGCCGGGCTCAGAAGGGACAGCAACAGTCCCAATGCCATGATTTTAGTCCCAAACCCCAATGCACGCTTCATAACGACACTCCCTTGCAGTTGTGTTGAACCGCAAGAATAGGGCTTTTTCACCGCAATGTCGTATAAATCGGCAGATTTCTCACCAAACTGTGTCGACAGTTGAGTCGCAGACCGACATTGATCAGGCCTCTTTGCCGCTGACCGCCGCCTCCGCAAAGGTCGCCATGCCAGTGTGGCACAGGGCTGCGGCCTTGATGATACCGGCGGCCAGTGCAGCACCTGTCCCTTCGCCCAGGCGCATATCGAGATTGAGCAATGCGGTTTTGTTCATCGCCTGCAATGCCTTCTGGTGAGCGGGCTCTGCTGACACATGGGCAAAGATGCAATGGTCGAGACTGGTGGAATCCGCTGCATAGAGCACCGCTGCGGCCGCACTTGCCACAAATCCGTCAATGACAACGGGAATGCGCTGCACGCGCCCGGCAAGGATGGCGCCGGCCATGGCGGCAATTTCGCGCCCGCCGAGGCGCCGCAGAACTTCCAGTGGGTCACCCAGATGATCTTCATGCAGTTTGACCGCCCGGCTGATTACATCGGCCTTCAGCGCAACACCGGCCGGATCATGGCCGGTGCCTGGTCCGACCCATTCTTCCGCTGTGCCGCCAAACAGCGCCAAATAGATGGCCGAGGCAATGGTCGTGTTGCCGATGCCCATTTCGCCGATGCACAACAGGTCGGTTCCGCCGGCAATGCTTTCCATGCCAAAGGCCATGGTTGCCGCGCAGGTGCGCTCATCCATCGCCGCTTCGACTGAAATATCCTTGGTGGGAATTTCCAGCGCCAGGTCGAATACTTTCAGTCCCAGATCATGTGCGATGCAGATCTGGTTGATGGCCGCGCCGCCATTGGTGAAATTGGCGACCATCTGGGCGGTGACTTCTGCAGGAAATGGCGACACACCTTGTTGGGTAACCCCGTGATTGCCGGCAAAAATAGCAACCAGCGGACGCGTGACCTGAGGCTTTCTGCCGGTCCAGGCGGCCAGCCATTCTGCCAGATCTTCCAGCTTGCCCAGTGCACCTGGCGGCTTGGTTAGTTGTGCATCGCGCTCAGCGACCATCTGGGCCGCATGGGTATCTGGACCCGGCAGCGACTTGAACAGGGCGCGGATATCGTCGAAAGGCAGAGCGGTGGTGGACATGGAACCTCTGAAGAAACAATTGCATGGGGCTGGGGGTGGGCTATAACCCGACCGACCGGTCGAATAACAGCGTCCCAGAGATCGTGGCCGAATACTTGTGACACCAACAATTGGAGGTCAACGTGATTCAGGGATTAATTGCAGACACGCGCAGCAGCGTTCTGTTTCTGTCGCGACTACCGATGTCTTATTCTGCACAAACTGCCCTGCCCGACTTCTCTCAGTCTTCGCGTTGCTTTGCATTTGCCGGACTTATCATTGCCCTGCCCGCTGCACTGATTTTGTGGATAACTTTCGCCACCGGAATGCCAGCCAGTGTTTCGGCTCTTTTGAGCATCGCCACTATGGTCATTATCACCGGCGCGCTGCATGAAGACGGGCTGGCCGATACTGTCGACGGATTCTGGGGCGGCCACAGCCGGCAGCGCAAGCTGGATATCATGCGCGACAGCACGATCGGCACCTATGGGGTGCTCGGCCTGGTGGTCACCATCTTGTTGCGGGTCGTCCTGCTCACCTATCTGATCGATTCCGTGGGCGGACTTGCGGCAGCCCTGGTCGTGCTGACCAGTGCCAGTTTGAGCCGGGCGGCCATATTGCAACCCTGGACGCTGTTGCTGCCCGCGCGCCCAAGTTCTGATGATGACACGGAGGTTGTTCCCCAAACAGGTGAAAAACAGCTGTCAGGGCTTTCTGCCCGCTATGGTGTGCCTGACACCGACACCTTGATTTGGGGCAGTCTGGCCGCCCTGCCCGCGGTTCTGTTACTGTTGTGGGTCTGCGGCCTGTTTTCTACACTGATCGCACTGGCCGGGCTGCAATTGGCGGTGATGGCGGTAATCGCCTTGTGTAAGCATCACATTGATGGTCACACCGGTGATACTTTAGGTGCGACGCAACAATTGTCGGAATTGGGGCTTTTGCTGGGCCTGGTTTGGACTATGTAAGAACAATGGATACTTCAGCCCCGATCAAATCTCCCTGTATTCTCGTGTGTGCAATCGAGCCGGACTCCGGCCATTGCTACGGCTGCGGCCGTTCGCGCGACGAAATTGCCGGCTGGGTGAATTTCTCCCCGCAATTGCGTGATGCGATCATGGAAGAGCTGCCGGCCCGGGTTTCCAAACTGGAACGCCGCCCCAGGCGGGTGACACGCCGGGCACGGATGCGCGGAGACACCAAGCGACGCGACGTGCTGGACATTTCTTCCTGATGGGCCGTTTTTTTTGGGTTCTTGTCGGCCTGATGGGCCTGGTGCTGATCCTGTTGATCGCCAGTGGCGATACCGGCACGACCCTGGGCTTTGAAAGCAACCGGATCGGAACAGCGGCGGTATCTGCCCTGTGGGCCTTGCTGATCGGTTCGGCGGTGTTTGGCCGCGGCACCGGCATCTGGGAAACCATCAAGCAGATCGGCATATGGATCCTGATCATCCTGGCACTGATGGCTGCCTATGTGTTCCGGTTTGACCTGCAGGACATCGCCTCGCGGTTCAGCGGTGGTGTCATTCCCGGCAGCCCGATTTCGGCCACCGACGACAGCGGACGCCGGATTGTGACGCTGATCCGGGCTGACAATGGTCATTTTGAGGCCACTGCCGGGGTCAATGAACAAAGCATCCGCTTTCTTGTCGATACCGGCGCCAGTTCAATCGTGCTCAGCTATGATGACGCCCGTGCGGCCGGGATCGGGGTCGACGATCTCAGCTATTCAATCCGCACCCAGACCGCCAATGGTACCGGGCGCGCGGCGAGAGCACGGATTGATCACTTCTATCTTGGTGGCATCGAACGGCGCGGCATGAATGTGCTGGTCGCCGAACCTGGCAGACTGGGCAAAAGCCTGTTGGGCCAGCAGTTTTTAGAGTCGCTCCACTCTTACGAAAAGCGTGGCGACCGGCTGACCCTGCGCGACTGATGCGGTCCAAAACAACGTCAAATGAGTGCTGAATGCGACTATCGCGTTCATTGACCTAGATCATACCGGGCCTTGTCCATTGATGGCATTGTAGATCATCAACTGAGAAAGGATCTGCGTCATGTATTCCAATATTCTTGTCCCCGTGGTCTTTGAGCACGAGCCAGCCGTGGAAAAGGCGCTGGCCGTGGCCAATGAGCTTCTCGCAGAAAATGGCAAAGTAACGCTGTTGCATGTGGTTGAAGAAATTCCTTCCTATGCCGCGACAATGATTCCCAAGGAAGTCTGGGCCAATTCGGTCAAATCTGCCCAAAAGGGCATCAAGGAATTTGTCGCCAAGTATCAGCCAAGCGCCCACAGCGACGTCATCAAGGGCCATTCAAGCCGGGCCATATTGGACTATGGCGAGGAACATAATACCGATTGCATCGTTATTGCCTCGCACAAGCCGGGATTGGAGGACTATTTCCTCGGTTCCACTGCTGCGCGGGTCGTGCGTCACGCCAAATGTGCGGTTCATATCCTAAGATGAGCACAGAATGGGCGGCTGGGGTCTAAAGCCCCAGTTCATCAATGACTTTGGCGTCGCGCTGAAATATGTCCGGGCGAAACTGAATCTTGCCGTTGCGAGTCGCCCAAACGGTCAGATAGGTGACAAACAGGTCGATGGGCCTGGCGAGTTTCAACTCGCCGCCATTCGACTTGAATTCTGCCAATGCGGCTTTGTCAGTGGCATCGATGGCTTCTTCCAGCAAAGTGATGGCGCCTTGATTGCCATCGTTCAGCACCAGACTGCCGAAACGCAGACCATCACCAGCACTCTCGCCGGCATCGTAAACCAGCTCAACATTGCCCTGCCCATTTGAATCCGATGATCTGGCACCGGTGATCGTGCCATAAAAGGTCGGCAGTTTATGCTGTGCCTCGCCCAGTGATACACCGGTCAAAGCTCGGGTCTTGTCATTGATGGTCAGCTTCAACTGCCCATCAACCATGTTCAGGTAGAACAGTTTTTGATCGGTGGCGCGGTTTTGCCAGCGGCGGCGTTCCAGATTGACTTTGATGCGCTGAATGCGCGCGCTTAACGGCGTGTTCAGCTCTTCCAGAGTTGCGGGTCCCAGCTTGCCGTCAGCCTGCAGACCCATGCGCCCCTGATAGGAACGGATAGCGTCGCTGAGCGTGGCATCAATGGGACCCTTCTTAGTCATCTGATCAAAGGGCAAATCGCCGGTCAGTGCCAACAGGCGGCGCAGTTTGGCGAAATCCGCTTTGCCGATCTTTGTCGGCCAGTGGCGGGATTGTTCCAGACGCACATATTCAATCATTTTGGCGACCAGCCGCAGGTAACGCCGGTCATCGCCTACAATCTCAGCCAACATGGTGCGCAGATTGCCGGCCGCTGCAGCTTTTTCAATGAGTGCAGCCGGGTCCAGTCGGACCGGGTCAACGCGGTTGCGCTCATAGCTTGCCAGATTGGTCAGCCGACCGTTGAGCAGGTCATGGCTGAAATCCACCAGCGCGCCGGAGAATAGAAAATCCATGCGCGCCAGGTCGGCGGGTTCCAGACTTTTCATCAGATTTGCGATTTCGCCAACCCCGTAGAAGTCCGGCAACAGGCCATGGACGGTGGATGCTTTCAGCTCTCCCAGAAGCGCCTTGGCCTTGCCCTTGGGACCGGTGTCGCGGCTCCAGATCGGCTTGAAACTGCGGCTGGCATAAAAGGCTTTGATATCAGCGATATTTGCGTCAGCGGTAGCCGATCCGGTTTTCAAATTTGGATTTGAAATCAATTCCTTGAGCGCCAAGCCAACAGCCTCATTGTTGGCCGCTCTGGCTGTCAGACTCAAACAGGTGATCAACACAAGCGCCAATACGCCCCTACCGACATGGCCCAATAACCGTCGTTGCATCAGGATGTCACCGCCCCGTTATTTGCCGCAAACAATGCTTCGCTGTCGAATGTGGCACTGTCAATTGAAGTGGCAAATGTAACATCAGCAATCTGGGTTGGAGATCCAGGCGTCTCCTCTACGAATATCGAAACACCCGTGACCTGGCCACCGGACTCAGTTTCACTCACAGTCGCGGTCATGCCCGCATCCAACAAGGCGTCCAAATCCAAGCTGTCGACCTCATATTCAAAGTCCACCACCTCGTCGAGTGAAAGGTTCAGATCGGTAAACTGGAAGATATCGGCACCGCCACCGCCTTGCAAAAAGTCATTGCCTTCACCACCATTGAGCAAATCTTTGCCGGCTGCGCCGAACAGCGTGTCACCACCGGCACCCCCCAGAATGATATCGTCATTCAGACCACCTATGATGGTTTCACCAGCCGGTGTACCCACCAGTGGATCGTCGGTGATGCTGATTTCAACAGTTTCTGTTGTGCCATCTTCTGAAGTTACGGTGAAGCTATCGGTGATCGCATCACTGACCAAGGTCAGCCCGTCAACCAGTGGATTGCCGTCATCCAGCGTATAAGTCCAGTTGCCGTCCACATCGATGGTATAGCTGCCAAAGGTGGCGTCCCCAGAGTCGGCTACAAACATATTGTCGGGATTATCAAGATCGGTGGCTGTAACTCTGCCAGTCAGAATTATGCCGCTGTCTTCGGCGGCGGCTCCTGTGAGATCACCGCCAATGACTGCACTGTCATTGGTGCCGTTAATGGTCAGGACCACATCCTGCTTGGTGAATTCGCCGTTGTCGTCCTCAATGGTCAACCGATAGGTAAGTTCAAGACTGTCACCATCGCCCAGATAGTCAAAAGCCTCAGTACCGGCATTGAAGGCCCAGAAAACGGTTCCATCGATATTATCGCCATCGATTTCCAACTGCCCTGAATCCGGTGAGAACATCGCCAGCAAGTCAATATCGGATGGCACCAATCCGGTGATGTCATCGGTCAGGACTTCGACGTCGGAAACGGTCACTTCGTCGGTTGTGTCGACGTCCTGGATATCGAATGAGCCAGAGGTTGCCAGCACGCCGTCGGTCTCGTCCATCGTGTCGCTGACAAAGGTCGTCGCAGTGATCGTTGGCGCATTGTTGCTGCCATTGATGGTGATTTCGATATTCTGGCTGACCGTTGCGCCATTATGGTCTTCCAGGACAATCGTATAGGTCAGAACCAGGCTTTCACCGACGGAAAGATATTCAAATGTCTCGCTGCCAGGGTTGAAGGTCCAGTTAACATCACCTGTCGTGGTGGTGTCCTCGATCGCATTGCCGGGCACCAGCGTGAACATCGCAATCAGATCGATTGTGTCTGGCGTTGCCTGCGCTCCGTCCAGCTCGGATGTTTCCAGCAGCACTTCGCGGACGGAAACGACATCTGACACATCCAGGTCGGTGACGTCGAAGTCTCCGATGACCGGGGCCAAAGTCCCCTCAGACATGGCAAAAGTGTCACCGCTGACGTTGGAGATGGTCGGGCCATCATTGGTGCCATTGATGGTGATAACCACATCTTCGGTGAATGTTCCCGCAACGGTGCCATCGCTGAAGGTGAGCGTGTAGGTGAGAACCAGACTTTCACCAACGGCCAGATAGTTGAACACTTCTGCGCCGGAACTGAAATCCCATTCAACAGTGCCTGTATTGGCACCGACAGCAACCGCATCTGTCGAAACCAGGCTGAACATTGCGCCGAGATCGAGACCCGGTGGAAGATCGGCAATCGCACCCGACTCAACCACCGCAACATTGGTAATCGTCACTTCATCGCTGGTGTCGGCGTCTGCAAAGTCGATCGATCCGTCAGTCACCAGCGTTGCATTGGTTTCGATCAGCGTTGGTGTCGCGTTGGTAGTGGCGGTAATCACCGGCAGATCGTTTGTTCCGGTGATCATGATGCGGACAAGTTGTGATCCGGTCGCTGGTGTCGAATGGTTATCGGAGAAGTTCACCGTGTAATCGATGGTCAACGTTTCGCCGACAGCCAGATAGTCAAACGTTTCCCCATTGGCGTTGAACGACCAGTTGACGACCCCAGTGTTCGACGCACCATCGATGACCGTACCAAGTTGGGTAACAAACATCGGGCCAAGGGCTGCTGGCAATGGCGTTGCCAGATCACCATCATCACCTGACGTGACAACGTCCACACTATCGATGCTGACTTCGTCTGTCGTATCCACATCGGTCAGTTCGAAGGAACCGGTGGTGTTCAACGGAGACGTTTCCGAAAGTGTTTCATCAACATCGGTCAGGGCGCTGACAATCGGCGCACTATTGGTTCCGATGATCGTCACGGCAACGTTCTCGCTGGCGGTACCGCCATTGTCATCGTCGATAATGATCTCGTAGTTGATCGTCAGCATCTCGCCGTCGGCCAGATATTCGAAAGTGGTGCCTGGCGTGAACGTCCAGTCGACCGTGTGGACCGGTTCAGCTCCCGAATTATCCACGGCAGTAACCGCATTCAACATGCCGAGCAGTGCTGTCGCGTTCGGTGTGGCGCCATCATTGTCGACCAGGCCTGTCATCACCCGCACTTCGGTGATCGTCACCACATCCGATGCATCAGCGTCGGTAAACACAAACGAACCGCTGGCGGAGGCCGGAACCGGGCCCTCGGTGAAGTCCGGCGTGTCATCTCCAATAACTGCGGTGAATTCGGGACCATCATTTGTGCCGTTAATGGTGATGAAAACATCGTGAGTTTGATCGCCGGAACCGCTGTCATCGGCGAAAGTCACGGTATAGGTCAGTTCCAGGCTTTCGCCGACTGCCAGATAATCGAAGGCAGCGGGATGCGTTGAAGAATTAAACGTCCATCCGACTGTGCCGGTGGTCTGCGTATCGGTAATTGCTGAAGTGGACGCAAGCGAGAACATCGCAGTCAGTTGAGCGTCGCTTACCGGAATTCCGGCCACGTCTCCACCCCTGGCAAAGCTCACCGGCGTCGAAACGGTGACAATATCGGTAGTGTCCACATCGGCAAAACTGATGACGCCACTTGTCATCAAACCGGCGTCGGTTTCAGTCAGAACCGGTGTCGGATTGGTGTCGCTGGTTACCACCGGTAGGCTGTTGGTGCCGTTGATGGTGATGGTCACGTCCTGCGACCCAGTTGCGAGATTGTCGTCCTGGTACGCAACACTATAGGTCACAACCAGGCTTTCTCCGTCGGCGAGATAAGCGAAGGACTCACCATTGGCATTGAAAGACCAGAAGACGGTGCCAGTATTGGAGACCCCATCAACAATGGTTGCCGATTGCGGCACGAACATATCATCCAGATCTGCCAGCAGTGGTGTGGCCGGATTGAGGGCGACCGGATTGGATTCGACTGCTGCTACGGTGACGCCCGTGACCATGACCACATCAGACGTATCCAGATCGGACAGGACAAAGGAACCGGTGGTCTGCAGGTCGGGAGCTTCGGTGAATGTTTCTGCAACATCGGTCTGCACCGAGACAGTCGGGCCGTTATTGCCGCCCTGGATGGTGATCTCGACCTCTTCGCTGACTGTGCCGCCATTACCGTCGTCCAGGACGATCGTGTAGGTGAGCACCAGGTCTTCGCCAGGGGCAAGATAATCAAAATTATTGCTGCCTGGGTCAAAGTCCCAATCGATGGTTCCGGTCGTGCTACCCGACGCGACTTCTATCCCGGTCTTGGGTGTGAACATTCCCAGAAGTATCGCCGGCGTCGGCGTAGCGGGATCGCCGTCATTGCCAGTCGTTACAAGTTGCACATCAGAAATTGAAACAGCGTCGGTGATGTCGACATCGGAGACCCCTATGGTTCCCTCCAATACCGCCGTGGCACTCTCGACCATGGTCTGCTCATCACCGGTGACGCCAGTGATCGTTGGGACATCATTGGTGCCCTTGACCGTGATGGTGACCGTTTCGCTGCCTGCAGCATTGCCGTCAGTAAACGGTATTGTATAGACAATGGTGACCGTCTGACCTGCCGCCAGATAATCGAAATCTGCGGCACCGGAGGTGAAGGTCCAGTCGACTGTTCCGGTGGTGGATGATCCATCGACAACATCTGTCGTCGGTGTTGGAACCAGCATGTTTGCCAGATCGGTATTTATCGGAAGACCAGTTGTTGTGCCGGATGTCGTTGCGACAACTACAGCTCCCACATCCACGGTGTCGGTGACATCGAGATCGGTAATTTCGAAGGAACCACTTGTTGTCAGCGCGCTGTCGGTTTCCACCAGGTTGCGGCCTTCATCGGTCAACAGATCGCCTGCATTGTCTGCCATACTGACCAATGGCGCTTCGTTGGTTCCGGTAATGTTGACGACGATTGTCTGGTCGGTGGCACCGATCATTTGAACAGTAAAGTTTGCTGTCAAAACCTCGCCTACACCGAGGAAGTCAAACGCATCGGTACCTGCATCGAACGTCCAGTTGACAGTTCCCATGACCGAAGTGCCGTCAATCACCGTTTCCGGCGTCGCGGTGAACATGCCATCCAGAATGGTCAAGATATCGGCGGGCAGCGCAGTGGCAGTCGACCCCGTGGTTGTCACGTTGACGTCAGAGATAATCACCAGGCCGCTGACATCGTCATCATCGACGGTAAAGGAGCCGGCAAACGGGCCCAGAGCACCTTCGGTCTCGTCGAGGTTCAATGGTGTTGCCGTATTGGTCACGCTTGTCGCGTCGTCAGCGCCGGTGATGGTAATAACCACTTCCTGTGAACCGTCCCCACCCATGCCGTCGGTAAACGGAATCGTATAGGTGAGGATAAGGCTCTCGCCATTGGCAAGGTAGTCAAAGGAACTGCCGGAGCCATCGAAACTCCAGTTGACCGTGCCAACTGTCGTCGAACCATCGATCACGGAGGTGCCGGTCACCGGCATCATCATGCTTGCAAGAGCAGTCTGTGTTGCCGCAGGCATGCCGTCGGTCACACCGGTGGCAGCAACGGTCACTGCACCGGTGGAAACTGTATCGAGCAGATCAACATCGGTGACCTGGAAAGAACCTGCGGCCGCCAGCGAACTATCTTCACCCAGAATTCCACTGATCACGCCAGTTGATGAGACAAATGGATCATCGTTGGTGCCCTTCAGGGTAATGGTCACCGTCTCGGTTACTGTATTTGTCCCATCGAAAAGTGGAATCTCGAACGTTTCGACTTTGGTTTCGCCGTGCGCCAGATACTGAATGTCCTCAAGCTGAACAGAATAGCTCCAATCGATTTCACTGTCTGGCGCGTCGATAGTGGCTTCCAAAACACCCAACGCACCGACAGACGCGGTTATCGTACCCACAGTAAGCAGCGCTACGTCAGTATCGACATCGTTGAAGGCAATCTCGCCGCTCTCCGTCAGTGGCGGCACGCCGTAAATTTCGATTTCGCGGTAGCTGTTGGTGTGCTGACCGCCGTCAAAGTCGGTGGTTGTGGTGTCAAAAACCAATGTGTCGGTGGTCACCGGCTGGTCGAAGGTAAGCCAGAAGGAATGCACTGGGTTGTTAGGGGCGCCAGGAAGGGGGGTGCCGGATATGGTCCAATTACCCAAGATGTTGCCGTCACCATCTTTCAACGTATAGGTGCCGTCGTCTCTATTGGTGTAACCGTTATAGATAGCAATCGAATATATGGTCTGTTCTGATCCCAGATCGAGCACGAGGGAATTGGCGCCGGCATTTGGAATCGCATGGAATCCATCACCGCCTGCTGAGTTCGCGTCACCGTCGTTCAGGTTGAAAAGATCATAATCTGTGCCACCAAAGCCGGGATGCCCGGGGGCGCTTCCCTCTCCGCTCGTCAACCCAGTTGCTGTGTAGGCTAACAGGGAGCCAACAGGACCATTTACAACATTGTCTGTTGCATCCGATGAAGTTCCTGTTTCGATCTGGGCATTGGCCAGCGAAAAGTCTGAGGTTGGATCAACAGTAAGGCCTGCAATGCCGCCGAAAACAGGTGTTGCTACGATATTCTCGTCCTGCTCAACAACTGTCCCACTGAGATCAGAGGCGGCAACGTTGAAGACCGGTTGATCGTCAGCGCCATTTATCGTGATGGTCACGACCTGCGTCTGCGTGGCGCCGTGATTGTCGGTCACCCTCAGATTGAATGTGTCGGTCAGCGCTGGATCACCAGCAGCTAATCCGTTGACGATAGGGTTGCTGTCGTCGAGCGTGTATGTCCACCCATCATTGGTGTCATTAACAACCAGATTGCCAAAGGCTCCAAAACCGTTATCAACCGTCCAGACCAGGCTGGCGTCTGAATCATCATCTGTAGCTGAAAGTCCACCGGAAACCGTCGTTGGCGTACCGGCATCCTCGGTCACTGAACCGCTGATGACGGTGTCCGTTGGACCCAGAACAATTTCCGGCCCATCATTAGTGCCGTGAACATCTACAGTCTGGCTTACGGGTTCAGTGTGGGTGGTCGTTGATGTGTAGGCATAGTCAAAATCGAAATTTTCGCTGTAGCTGGCTGGGGCTCCACCGAAGGGAGTGAAGGTCCAGGCACCGGTAGCGACCGTCAGTTCCAGCGTGCCATTGGTTCCAATAACAGTAATTGTGCCTGCCGATTCCGACTCGGTGAGGTGGGTGAATACACCATCAAAGGCAAGGTCGACTGCAGGGAATTCGTCGACTGGTTCTATCAGAATGTCACCGAGGTTCGTTTCGGTGACCGCAATTGAGAAGCTCGTGGTCTTTACTTCATTATAAGTGACTGAGCCTTCCAGCGTTTCAGTTTCAACCTGGTTCTCTGAAAGAGCTTCAGTAACACCCAACGCGTTGTCGATGCTGTAACCCCAATTACCAGCTGCATCGAGAGTAAATGAACCATAGGTGTCAGTAGCGCTGGTCTGAGTCCAGACGACTGTCGCTGGGTCCGCCGGGTTGGCGGTTGCAAACGTCCCGCCGGCCGCAGCAGGCGTGCCAAGTGTTGGTGTGCCAGCGTCATCATCACCTGCTTCAATAACGAACTGGCCAGTTGTGGGGGACGCATCTGGTGCAGCATAGGCAATAACATCGTTAATGCCATTGATGGTGATAACCACATCCTGAGCGCCGGCAGCAGTGGCTGAACCACTGTTGTCCTGGAACGGCACTGTATAGGTCAGAACCAGACTTTCGCCGCTGTTGAGATAGTCGAATGCGTTCCCTTGGGCGGACGAATCGAATGTCCAGTCAACCTGATTTGCGGCAATTGCTGGCGAGAACAAGGCCAGCAATTGAGCATTATTCAATCCCAATCCGGCAGTGGTACCGGACTCAGAAACCGCCAACCCTGCGGTCAGAGAAATCGTCTCTCCGGCATCGCCATCTGAAACGAGGAACGAACCGCTGGTGCTTAGTCCTGCACCGGTTTCAGTGAGTGTTGCGGCCAGTTCAGGCACCAGGATGCCGACATTGAGACCGCTGTAGAGGTTCGGCAGGCCGTCCGCGTTGACCGCAGCCACCGTTCCATCACCATCCAGGTCGCCAATGGCAATGTTGTTGGTTGGCATATTCCCGTCAGGCAGGGTGATTGCCGTGAACACGCCGGTTCCGTCATTGATCAGTAATTTGTTGGTCTGATCAACGATAGGCGAATAGTCGTTATTGCTGACAATCGCGTCCAGATCACCATCCTGATCGACATCAACCAGGGTGACTGCTGAACTGTTTTGGTTACCTCCGGCCACGTCGCTGGCGACGAATGTCCCCAGTGTGCCACCCTGTGTGCCGCCCTGGTTGATCAGAACCTGATTGGCCTGGCCATCAATATTGGTGACAAAGGCATCCAGATCCCCGTCGCCATCCAGATCGCCCAGTCGAATCGACGTGCTGTCGCGGTTGCCACCTGCCAGAACGCCCGTAGTAAATCCTCCGGCGCCGTTGCCCAGCAACAATTCGTTCTGATCCAGGGTGCTGGCGATGAGAACATCGAGATGTCCGTCACCGTTCACATCTCCGATATCGATGCCAACACTGAGACTTGCTAACTGATTAACGGCGGACGGCAAGAACGAAGCAGCAAAAGTGCCTTCCGTCCCACCTTGGGTTCCGCCCAGGTTCGTCAGCAATTGATTGGTGCCGTTATCGGTTGTCAGGATGGCGTCAAGATCACCATCGGCATCAATATCACCAAGCCGGATATCGCGCGTGCTAAGACTTCCACCAGGCAGGACGCTCACCGCAAATCCACCGGCACCATCATTGGTCAGCAACTGGTTGGCCTGACCGTTCCAATTGGCAATCAGGATGTCGACAAAGCCGTCGCCGGTTACGTCGCCGATCTCAACGTCCAATGTGTAGGTCGGATCGAATCCACCCAGGCTGTTCAGTGAGCCCTGCACAAAGGTAGATGTGTTGAATACGCCCTCAACGCCGCCCTGTGCGCCGCCTTGGTTAATCATCAACTGGCCGTCGCCGAAATAGACCCCTGTAAAGGCGTCAAGATCGCCGTCATTGTCGAAGTCACCCAGGGCGATATCTGAAGCCCGGACCGCAGGGGTGCCTGGCTGGGTGACTACAAAATTGTTGGCCCCGTCATTGGTCAGCAACTGTGTGACATAGGGATTGCCTGCACCGCCCGTATCCTGAGCCGCCAATCCGTCAAATGCCGAGGCAAACAGAGGATTGGCAATCACCGATGGCGCATTATTGACGCCTGTGATGGTGATATCAACGGATTGCATAAAGGACGCACCGGTCGAATCCTCCACCGGAATGGAATAGGTCACAACGAGGGTTTCGCCATCAGACAGATAGCCAAAGGTTTCGTCGCCAGCGTTAAACGACCAGCTTGCCGTACCACTGTTTGAAGTGCCGTCAACAATCGTGCCGATTTCCGGCGTGAACATGTTGAGCAGGTCAGCATTGGTCAGCGTGCCTATGTCGCCGACAGCACTGACGGTTACAAGATCCGCGCCACTGTTCAGTGTCTGGACCGTGTTGCTTGTGTCGGAATCGGTGACGCCAAACACTCCGTTCGCCATCAGCATGCCACCTTCGGTGAGCCCTGCTGAGACAACATTTCCGGTCGTCGCTAGAGCTGGCCCCTCGTTGACGCCATCCACAGTAATCGTGACGTTTTGGCTGGTGGTGCCGCCATTGCCGTCGTCCAGCGCCACAGTGTAGGTCAGAAGCAGGCTCTCGCCAGCCGCCAGATAGTCAAAGGCTCCCGGCGTCGTGGTGCCGTCAAAGTTCCAGGTGACCGTTCCAACGTCCTGAGTATCGGTGACCGCTATGGCAGAAACCGTCGAGAACATTGCCAAAAGCGCCGCATTTGATGGAACGCCGCCAAGGTCTCCTGACGGCACCACCGTTATTGCGTCAACCGATACCTCATCTGACGTATCGACGTCGGTGACATCGAATGTCCCGGTGCTTAACAGAGGCGAGGATTCAGACAGCGTGTCTGTGACAGTCCCGGTTGCGGATACAAATGGCAGATCATTGGTACCAGTGACGGTAATCACGATATCTTGCGATCCACCACCATCAGCATCGCTGAACGGCACGTGATAAGTCAGGACAACACTCTCACCGGCGGCAAGATATTCAAAGGCATTTGCTGTGGTTGTGCCGTCAAAGTCCCAGGCTACCGTACCGGTATCTGTTCCAGCGGCGACTGCAGTGGACGATGTCGTTGAAAACATTGCCAATAGTGCTGTACCATCCGGTACTCCATTGGGAGCCGTGCCACCGACATCGCCTGACGTTGTAACGGTTATAGTATCAACAGAAACCACGTCCGGGAGGTCGACATCAGTGACGTCAAACGTGCCCGAACTCGACAGCAACGACGTTTCCGACAGCGTAGCGTCGACAACGCCTGTCGCGGAGACGAAGGGCAGATCGTTGGTGCCGCTGATCGTGATCACGACGGTCTCTGTCACACCGCCTGTTAGAGTGACGGTATAGGTGGCAACCAGGTCCTGACCGGCGGCAAGGAAGTCAAAGGCGTCGTGGCCGGCATTGAACGCCCAGTTCACCGTGCCATCATTGGCGGTGTTGCTGATCACAGCGCTGGATTGTTGCGAGAACATCCCCTCCAGCAATGTGGTGATGTTCGTCCCAGGTGGATAAACCACCCCAGCTGAAGTTCCGGCAGTATCGACAGACACACCGGTGATCGCGATTATGTCGCTGGTGTCGACGTCGTGGACATCAAAGCTGCCCATCGTCATGAGACCACCTTCGGTCTCGTTCAGTGCGAGACCAGAGTTTGTCCTGTTGTCGACGGTTGTTACATTGTTGACCCCGTTGATAGTGATAACGACATCTTCGGTGATCCGGCCACCTTTGCCGTCTTCCAATACAACGGTATAGGTAAGGATCAGGTCCTCAGTAATACCGCTGAGATAATCAAACGCATCGGGGTCAACGGCGTTGAAGTTCCAGTTGATCTCGTTTGTCGTTGGCGTGTTGTTGACTGTCGAGAACATGGCCAGCAGGTCGGCATGATCTGGTGTCGCCTCGTGGCCGTCGGCACCCGAAGTGATCAGTCGAACTTCGGATATTGTCAGGACATCAGTGATATTTGCGTCTTCGACACCGAACTTTCCAACTGCCGTGAGCGCGGCGTCTTCGTCAATCGTGGCGCTGATAACATTCGGCCCGGAATCGGCTTCTACGATGACCGGTCCGCTGTTGGTGCCGTGGACCGTAATGACAATTTCATGAACATCCGACGTACCAGTCGGAACCCCACTGTCGCTGTACGGTACACTATAGGTCAGCTCAAGGCTCTCGCCGAGGCCCAGATATTCAAAGGGATTGTCGACGGCTGGCACCTCGAAGGTCCAGTTTACGGTGTTGGGATTGTCGGTGCCAACCGGTGTTGCGCCGAAGCTGAGCAAGTCGGCCAGTTTATCGACTGTCGGTTCCCCGCCCGAATTTAGCGGACCGGACGTGGTAACCGTCACCGTTCCGGCAGCGGCGCCATCGGTGATCTCACCTATATTGACAGAATCAGTTGTGTCCACATCGCTGATGGTGAAGGAACCGGCGAGTGCCGGTGTTGTCGGCTCACCGAACTGAGACTGGGCCGAGCCCGTTTCAGCGGAAACAAATGGATCATCATCTGTACCTGTGATGGTGATCACAACAGTAGGTGCGGCCGCACCCGAATTGCCGTCGGTCAATGGCAACGTATAGGTGAATTCGACCTCCTGGCCGGAGGCAAGATACTCAAACGACTGTCCGCCCGCATTAAACGACCATTCAATGGTGCCACTGGTAGATTTGTCGCCAATAACATCACCGGATGTCGGTGTGAACATTGTCAGCGGATCAACACCGGCATAGGTCCCGTCAACAGCAACCGTTACGCCTGAGGGATCAAAACTGACAACATCACTGGTATCCAAATCAGTGACAATAATGGAACCGCTGGTGGCCAAAGTATCGCCTTCATCGAAGGCGTCGGAATCAGATGCGGCCTGCGGGGCGTTATTCCCACCTACAACAGTGATGACGATCTGTTGAGTGTCGCTGCCGCCATTGCTGTCAGTTACTGTAACTTCATAGGTGAGTTCGAGTTCCTCACCATCGGCCAGATAGCTGAAAAGCTCTGGGTCTGGAGTGCCCGGTGCGGGAAACCCATCGGGATCGAAAATCCAGTTGACCGTACCGGTAGTGGCACCATTGGCGATAACTGGATCGCCGGCATTCACATTGAGCATCGCCAGCAAAGCGGCATGGTCCGGCGTCGCTTCGTCGGCATCATTCAAATCGGTGATCAGTTTGACCTGGGAGACCGTGACGACATCGGTGTGGTCAAGGTCCTCAACGGAGAATGAACCCGTTGTAGTCGCCGTGGAACCTTCGGCACGCGTCTGCAACTCACCATTGGTTGCGGTGATCGTAGGTCCGTCATTGGTGCCGTTTATCGTAACCGCGACATTATGGGTTAAGGCGCCGGAGCCCCCATTATCGCTGAACGTAACCTCATAGTTGAGCACCAGGCTTTCGCCGACGGCGAGATAGTTGAATGCCGTGGGAAGAGTGGATGAATCAAATGTCCAATTGACGGTTCCTGTATTTGCGCCTCCGGCCACCGCTGTCGCAGTTTGTGGCGTAAACATTGCGTCCAGCTGCGGCAGTGTTGCGGTCAGCCCGGCAGTATCGCCCGCAGTCGTCACGTCGATTTGGGTTATCGAGACTACGTCACTGGTATCAGTATCTGCAAAACTGATAGTGCCGGTGGTGATCAGGGGATCATTGGTTTCAATCAGCGGCGAAACGGCAATAGTCGACCCGGTAACAATCGGATCACTGTTGGTGCCGGTAATGGTGATCTCAACCAGCTGGGTAGCTTGCGAGGCACCGGCGGCGCTGTTGTCTTCAAAGGTCACCGTGTAGGTGAGCACCAATTGTTCGGTCGACGACAGATAATCGAAATTTGACCCGTTGGCGTTAAAACTCCAATTTACCACGCCGACGGTAGAACCATCATCAATGATTGTTCCGCTCTGCGGCGTGAACATTGCCAACAGAACCCCATTATTTGGCAAAGCACTGTCGGAATCATCTTCGCTTGTGGCAACCGTAACGCCCGAAATCGACACTGTGTCGCTGGTGTCGAGATCGGTGACTTCGAACGATCCAGCGGTCTTCAGAGAAGATATTTCTGACAGGCTATCGTCAACATCTGTCTCATCGCTGGTGAACGGATCGTCGTTGAGACCGTTTATGGTCACCACGATATCCTGAGTGACGGTTCCGCCTTTGCCGTCATCCAGTGTGATGGCATAGGTCAGTTCCAGGGATTCACCGTCCGCCAGATAGTCAAAGGTTTCGCCATTGGGGGTGAATTGCCAATTGACCGTGCCAACTGTCGCACCGCTGGATATAGTATCGCCGGATCGCGGGCTGAACATGTCAAGCAAATCAGCCGGATCGGGCGTTTCCTGGTTGCCATCATTTTCAGCAGACACCAGGCGCACATCGGTGATGGAAACAACGTCGGTGACATCAACATCGGTGACTTCAAACGAACCAATAGTTGGACCGAGCTCATTTTCGTCCCGGTCTGGGGAAGCGTTGACGATCGACGAAATCGTCGGCCCATCATTTGTGCCCACCAGCACGATCGTAATCAGCTGCGTCACTGAGGCGGGTTCACTGCCACCGCCCACACCGCTGTCATCGGTAACCGTTACTTCGTAAACAAGGGTCAGGATTTCGCCGACGCCGAGGAAGTCGATATCTGCTTCACTGCCTGTCCATGTCCAGTCGACAGTGCCCCGAATTTCTTCCGGACGGGAAACCAGCGGCCCGTAAACCCCTGGCTGCGGCGGATTTGTCTGGATAAGGTCAAATACCAGATTCGGCGAATCGTCCTGCATTGATTCTTGCAAATCCAATGCCACGGAACCGACTTCGCCGAGCGACGTGTCGGTTGTGCCGTCTGATTTCTCCCAGGAGACAGAATCTGACACTACGACACTGCTATGCTGATCCGATGCATCCGGGTCGCTGATGACAAGCTGACCAGCGGCAATAAGCGAAGGAGCGGCATTGCCGGTATCGTCGCCTTCTATGACCGTATCGGAAAGATCGCGTGAGCCGACATTCAGCACCAGGGGTTGTTGGTTGCGACCAGTCAGACTGACCGAAATGACACCTCGGTCAGTTTGTCCGCCCTGATCCTGAATGGTGTATTCAAACTGATCGATATCAACATTGCCGAGACCCAGAAACTTGTAGGCTTCGTTCGGGAAATAGGTAATGCCACCATTGTTCGTCACCTTGATGACCGCGCCCGAGGGCAGGATGAACTTTGCCTCACCGTCGACAAAGCTGAGATTGCGCCCATTGATTTGGGTCAGAATGATCGGGAAGCCCTCAGGGTCAATATCGACGCCTTGGCCGTTATTTCCGGTGATAACGTTTAGATTGACGGTAATCGGCGATGAATCGTCGGTGAAAAGGTCATCATCAAAGGCAATCGGTGGATCGTCCTGATTGGGCGTGTCTTCGACGCCGACCGAGACGTCGGTTCCGCCGTCATCGCCGGCCAGGTCGTCACCGGCTTCGCCGTCGTCACCACCGGAAAGATCAATGGCCACGTTGGTATAATTGGTGGATCCATCCAACTCGGCGCGGTCGCTGGCCGCCCGGTTAAAGATGTCAGTAATTTCATCCAGCGCCAGTTGGTCTTCCAGCAGATCGAGGCCCGACTTGGTGATCTTGACTGCGTCGCTGAAGGCGCCGGTGACAACCCATTTGTCTGCAACCGCCGTGACAGAGCCCATAATGGCACCTGTCGCCTTATTGACGATTGTGTAGCTGCCAACATTTTCCGATCCCGGATCGGGCAGGATTGTAAATTCAGTCACCCCGAGTGCGGTATTGACCACAACTCTTGGCGTGGTGCCGCGAATACCCATGGTGGCGACTGGTGTTTCAATCGCCATATTGCCGGTGGGGGCAATTTCACCGGTAACAAATACAAATGCTCCCTGGACCAGGTTAAAGGCCATGGAACTGTTTTCGACATTGGCGGGGTCGTAAATCAATTCGTCCAATATCATCCGGGCATCGGACGACATCGAGAAAACGGTTTCATCGACAAAGCTGATGCCAAGGCTGGAATCCGCTCCAGTTTCAACCACGTCTCCCTGGAAAACCGGGGAGCCGACTTCCAGTTCGTTCTTGGTGCCGGACACCGATGTCGTCGACGCGGAGCCTTCCAGCTTGACGACCTTACCAATTTGCAGCGGTTCACCGCCGCCACCTGCCTGGGCATATTGTCCGGCGGTCGGGTCTCCTGTCAGAGAGTTGACCGCCTGAGCGGTCAGATAGGCGCCGTTGAGGGCTTCCAGATTTGCAGGTGTGCCGTTGGCGAAATAGCCAATAACCAGATTTGTCTCACCGCCGTAAGAGATGGACAGATCGTCTCCCTGGCGTTCGAAATCGCCAAGAAACAACAGTTCTGGATTGTCTATGATCAGGCGTCCTTCGTCAGCTTCCACAACGCGTGTAGAATCGGTCGAGTCGCCCCTAATTGATTGCGGTAGGGTGCCACCACTTGTATTATTGCCCACGGCCATATCACAAGTTTCTCCGAACAAGTAGTCGGTTGAAAACTATGGCTCTGCCCCAAGTGCCAACAAAAGCTTATGATAATTCAGTAAAATTGTCCATCGGTGAAAAGACGATTGATTACATATGGCTAACGCGGATCTCTAAGAGCGCGGTCCTTCATCACCAGTATCGGCTTCATCAAATATTCCAGGACCGATCTTTTGCCGGTTGCAATGTCAACTGTGGCCACCATTCCGGGGATGATGTCCAGTTGACCAGCCCCGCCGGGGACCGTTTCCTTGATGTCGGTACTGACCACAATTTGGTAAAAAGTCTCACGATTCTCGTCGGTTATGGTGTCTGCGCCGATTCTCAAGACAGTTCCCTGCAGGGTTCCGTATCGGGTATAGTCAAATGCTGAGATTCGGATCGTGGCTTTCAGTCCGGCGCGTATAAAGGCGATGTCTTCCGGTCTGATCTGGGTTTCGATCAACAAAATGTCATCGATTGGCACGATTTCAACCACGCTGTCACCAGCCCGAACCACCTCATTTTCCGCCGCTACGTTAACCTTGTTGACAATTCCGTTGACCGGAGAACGCAAAATTGCACGCCTGACGGTGTCGCTGGCGGCTCTCAAAGTCTGCTCCACAATGGCCAGATCAGCGTTGACGATAGACAGTCTGGCGGTGGCTTCGGAACGAAAAGAGACCTCCTCAGATCCGATCAGCGCGCGGGCCTCGTCAACCTCCGCCTGCAGGCGTGCTTTGGTGGCTTCCCAGATCTTCAGATCGCCGGCCAGTTGGACGCTTTCACGCTGCACGCGAATAAAGTCGATCTCGGGAATCGCCCGCCTGGCAAAAAGCCGCTTAATCAGCTCTTCTTCCTTGCGAGCCAGGTTCAACAATCCCGATGTCTTGTTGGTGCTGGCAATCGCCTCCGCCAGGCTCTGTTCTTTCTGAGCCAATTGCTGACGCCGGATCGCCGCTTGTTCGTCCAGCTTTCTGCGATTGGCCACAAATACGGCCTGCTGGTCGAGATAAAAGCGCTGCAGATTGGCATCCTCAACGTCTTCGATCACATAGGTCTGAGCACCGGTCAGTTGGGCACGCAGGCGGTTTCTCTCTGCCGCCAGCGATGCCTGGCGCTGCCGCAACTCGCCCAGTCGGGAGGCGGCGCCGGTGTCATCGATGCGGATCAGGCTCTGGCCTCGTGAAACCCTGTCGCCCACTTTGATCATGATTTCGGCCACGATGCCTGGCTCGAAGGATTCGACGGCTTGAATCTGACGAGACGGAATGACCTTGCCCTGCCCCGTCGTGACCTGCTCAACTTCGGCCTCGCTGGCCCAGTAAATCGCCACAAATATCAGACAGCCGATCGCCAGCAACACCCGCCATGCAGGTGTTGATGTGGTAGCGATCACCGCTCCGGCGGGATCATTGGCAAATTCCAGCTCCTCATTTGCCATCGTTTTTCACCTGCACTTTTTTCTGCCGGTTATTGCCGGGCTTGCCAGTGGCGTTTTTGCTAAGCGAATCCAGAATCTGTTTTTTTGGACCATCAGCGGCAATGCGACCGCGGTCGAGGACGATTATCCGGTCGACCAGATCCAATAGCGACGAGCGGTGGGTGGCAATGATCAAAGTCGAGATTTCGTCCCTGAACTCTGCCATTGCCTCGACAAAGGCAGCCTCGGTCGACGTGTCCATTGCAGCGGTTGGCTCATCGAGAAATACAATCTTGGGCAGGTTCACCAGGCAGCGTGCCAGGGCGACTGCCTGTCGCTGTCCGCCCGACAGGTTGCGCCCGCGCTCCCCCACCGGCATTTCATAGCCAAGCGGCTCCTGTTGAACGAAGTCCGCCACGCCGGCCACCTGACAGGCCTTGTCAAATACATCCGGAGCAACCGGACCGTTAAAACAAATATTCTGTCGAATGGAGCCGGAAAACAGATCTGCATCCTGCGGCACATAGTAGATCGCCTTGCGCAGATCGGCGACACTGCGGTGCTGGATGTCAATGTCATCGAGCAGGATCGCACCATTGGTGGTTTCGTAAAGGCCGCACAGCAACTTGCCCAAAGTCGACTTGCCCGATCCGACCTTGCCGATTATGCCAACCCGCTCGCCTGGCTGAATTCTGGTCGTCACACCCTGCAGAACCATATTGATGCTTTCGGGATAGTTGAAACCCGCTTCGCGCAATTCCAGAAAGCCGGTTTCGACGGTTTCTGTGTGGGCATTGTGGACGCCATGATCGCGTCGACTGTCCATCAGGCGGTCCAGATTGCCCAGAGCGTTGAATGATTGCTGCAGCCGCGACAGGGTCATTGCGATCCCGCCCAAGGGCGCAAGCACCCTGCCCGCCAGGATATTCGATGCAATCAGCGCACCAACGGAAATCTCTCCTGCGGCCACCAGGTAGACACCCCAGACAATCACGACAACGCTTACAAGCTGTTGAATCGTCATCGATAAGAAGATTGCCAGGGATGACCAGAAACGGGTTTTTGAAGACGCCCTGACGGTGTCTGCTACCGCCGATTCCCAGCGACGCTGGAACGGTCCTTCCGCCGACGCCGCCTTGATCGTTTCGATGCCAACCAGTGATTCCACCAATACCGAATGACGGTTGTTGGAAGACACCAACCCCTTGTTCACCGACCGCTTCATAGGGATCTGAATCAGCAAAGTGGAAATTAACACGATGGGCACGGCCACCATTGGCACCAGCACCAGCGGTCCAACGATCAGCCACAATACCCCTAGGAAGACGCCGATGAACAACAGATCGATCGCCGATGTCAGGCTGGCAGACGTGAAAAAGTCACGGACTGCCTCAAATTCGCGCACCGAACTGGCCATGTCACCGGAACTGCTCTTGCGCTCCGACATCTTTGTGTCGAGCACGTGGCTGAACACATCCGAGGACACTTTCATATCGATACGCCGCCCGGCATTATCGATAACCGTTGCCCGTAACATCCTCAAAATAAAGTCGAATATCATTGCTAACACGACCCCGGCCGCCAACGCCCAGAGTGTCGGAATGGCGTTATAGGGGATCACTCTGTCATAGACATTCATCACGAAAAGAGGCAGCGCCAGGCCGAGAATATTTACAAAAAAGGCGACAAGAACCACTTGGGTCCATGCCCCCCAGAAGCGGCGGACCGTGGACCACAACCAGTGTCCCCTGGCCAGTTCGCGCATGTTTTCTTCCTGCGAAAACACATCACTGGAGGGACTCACATAGACAACGAAGTCCAGTGTTTGGCGTTCAAGCTCTTTTTGGGACATGCGCCGCGTGCCACGGTGTCCGGCAATGATCACCTGATATTTGCCCCGTCGCCCGCGACGCCCGGTGACGATGCCAACATCGCCGCCCTCAAAAAACACCAGAAACGGGCAGACGATCAACGGCACATTGGAAGGTTTTTTTCTGACAACGCGGGCACCGAGCCCGACATTTGCAAATGCGCCTTCCAGATTTGCGACCGAAAGATGACCGTTCACCAGCGGTAATCCCCTGACGGCAACTTCGGGGCTGAACGGGCGGCCGTGATAGTCGGAAACCCATTCAATGGCACTTAGCAGCGCATCATGTATGTCGTGCGAACTCGACTGTTCCTCAGAAGGTTGTCTTTCGTCGGGTGCAGTCAATGGGTTTGCCTGAAGTTAGATGGGACTGTGCGGGTTCGATCGATTCCGGCACCTATCTAAGAGGCGGAATTACAAATGATTTGAACATGTTGCTTCCCGAAGAACTGCCTTTGGTCGATCTGAACATGCTTTCGTCAACTTCTGATCCCTTGGGTCGTGCAATGCCCAAATAAGGCAGCAGAGAACCCGTCTGGGCAAGAAGTTCATACCCTGAAAACAAACGAATGGAATTCGCATTGGACAGGTCGAACTCAACGGCAAAACGCGAATTCTCAGCGTCGAGAACGTCCAACAAACTGCGTTTATTGGCTTCGTATTCCTTGCGATAGGAGGAAACAACCTTTCCGGTTTCAGCCAATTGACGGCGTTTGGCAGCAATCTGACGCCCGCCTTCGACAATCTTGGACCAGGCAATCTCGATTTCCTCACCAACCTGTCGCACCGCGGCGTCATACTCAGAGACTTTAACAAACTCTCTTTCGGTCAGTTCCTCGGTCCGCTGACGGCGCACGCCGCCGTCGATTAATTTCCAGCGCAGCACAACCATGCCCTTGATTTCGTCGGCGCGACCATTGGTTCCGTCCAGGTCTTCACCGCGTGAGGCCGACCCTTCAAGAGTAACAACCGGAAACAGTTCAGACCGAGAGCGGTCGGTGCGGAAACCGGCGGAATCTATTTCGTCCTGCAATGCCGCCAATCTGGAATTTTTGCTGATAGCCGCTGTAATTGCTTCAGAAGAGGAGCGATATGGATTGCGGGCCATCTTCACCGAGTTCAACCGACGTGGTCCGATACCGACTGATCGTTTGAATTTGGCAGCGGCTGCCGCGCGCACCAGCTTGATCTGAGATCGAAGGGCGATGGCCGCCTGCAGCCGTTCTCTGGTTTGAAACAGGTCGCCGTCTGAAGTCTTTCCGCCTTCGACACGGGTGTTCACAACTTCCAGCAATTTGCGGTGCCGTTTGACATTCTCACCGGCCAGCCAAATTAGCCGGTCATGACGACGCACGTCGATATAAGCTTCAATAACATTGAGAGCGACAACTTCAGAACGCGCCAAAATCTTGTGGGCGGCGGCCGAAATGCGGGCCTGGGATTCATAGACATTGTTGGCCCGTTCAAAGCCATCAAACAGGGTCTGTTTGATGTTGAGCGCAATGCGTTTGCGATTCCGCCACTGGTCGTTGTCGTTGACACCAAAGGCCTGCGGCTTGTCGACCTTCTCAATACCGAAATCGCCGTCGATGCTGACTTCAGGCAGATAACGGCGTTTCGCCTGGCTCAACACGCGGTCGGTTGCCCTGCGGCTGGCCTGGGCTGCGCGAATCTTGGGATTTTCGGTAACGGCTTTTTCCACCGCCGTTTTCAACGACATGGCATTTGCCGGGGCGACGCTGACCAATAGCAGGGACAGCACTGACATTATGAAGGGGCGCTTACTATACATTACATTGCGGCTGCAGAAGTTCACCGAAATCAGCAATGGCCATCATGGCCACCCAAACTGACTTAGATTCGAGCTACAGACTTACGGCTCCTACTCAACGCGCAACAAGTGCGACCTCAAACATTCCAACCAAGGAGCCAAGAGGTTGATCAAAGTCAACCGGCACCCAACCAATGAAACAGGTACCACAAGCCGCTGACAAAATAAAGAAAAGTAAATAAATGGTAAAGATTTCTTGTGTTTTGCTTTTCAAGTCCTAGAGTTTTTTCCGGGACCAGGAAGCATTTGGGTTGGTTAAGTGGGAAAATTTGGCATTGGTCGACTTGTTGCCTTGGCGGTTCTTTTTGGGCTCGTGGCAATTCGCATTGTGGATCCGACGCCAGTAAAAGTGTCTCGCGCCCAGTCCTTTGACGCTTACCAGCGGGTCAAACCGCGTGTCTATCAGCCCCTGCCCGTCTCAATTTTGGACATCAACGAGGAAAGCATTCGCAAATTGGGCCAGTGGCCCTGGCCGCGCACCAAAGTCGCCGCTCTGGTCGACAAATTGATGGCTGCGGGGGCCGTTGTGGTCGGATTCGATATTGTTTTTGCAGAGCCGGACAGATTGTCCCCAGAAAAGATCGCCGAAGATAACGAGTCTTTGTCCCCTGAAGTGAAACAGGCACTGTCGAATCTGCCGTCAAATGATTCGGTATTTGCCGATGCCATCAAACGATCGCGGATCGTGCTGGGACAGACCAGCGTCCGCCGTCGCAGTGATATGGGAGACACTGCGACATCGGAATTGGAAGACATGCCACACGCCTATCTTGGCGAAGATCCCCGTCCCTACCTGCCAAACTATCCGGCGATCGTGCAAAACCTGCCGGAGCTGGAACAGTCGACCTTGGGTCGCGGCGTGTTTACGGTTATTCCCGATGCCGACGGGGTTTTCCGCCATGTACCTCTGCTGTTTCAGATCGAGGGCAAGCTGCGACTGAGCCTGTCAGCGGAAATTTTGCGCGTCGCCACCGGCGGGCGTGCCTTTGCGGTCAAATCGGATGAAGCCGGTGTCAGCGCACTGAAGATCGGCCGAACCCTGGTCAATACGGACCGCACAGCGCATGTCTGGCCCTATTTCACCCCCAACGTGCCTGCCCGATTTGTATCCGCTGTCGATGTGCTTGAGGACAAAATACCACCCAACCGCCTGAAGGGTCACTTAATATTGGTGGGCACTTCGGCGATTGGTCTTGAGGACTTTCGTGCCACCCCCATGGGCAATCTGATGGCCGGTGTGGAAATCCATGCCCAGGTGATTGAGAACATCCTCACCAACCAGATGCTGGTTCGGCCCAATTATGCCATCGCCGTGGAACTGCTGACCATCCTCATCGTTGGCCTGCTGGCCATCGCCTTTGTGCCGTTGCTCAACGCCACCTGGGCCTTTGTCTTCGCTGCCGTGGTGGTTGTCTCCTATGTGGCCAGTTCCTATTACGCCTTCGCCAATTACCGCTTGCTGATTGATCCGGTGTTTCCATCGGTGACGGTGATCGTGATATTTATCATATTGGCAACGTTCAACTATCTGCGCGAGGAAAAGAAACGGCGGGAAATCCGCAGCGCCTTTGGTCAATATGTCTCCCCCGACCTGGTCAGCGAGTTGGCGGACAGTCCCGAAGGCCTGTCTTTGGGGGGTGAAACCCGCGAATTGTCGATCCTGTTCAGCGACGTGCGTGGTTTCACCGCCATTTCTGAGAGTTTTAAGGAAAACCCCCAGGGATTGACCGTTTTGATGAACGAATTTCTCACTGTGCTGTCGAATGCGATCCTCAAGCACAATGGCACGATCGACAAATTCATGGGCGATGCGGTGATGGCTTTCTGGAACGCCCCTGTTCCTCATGAACAACACGCCCGCTCATCCTGTCTCGCGGCGCTGAAAATGCTCAATGATGTGGACGAACTCAACAAGCAGAAGAAAGATGAATGGGAAGCCATTCAAAACGAATCTGAACGCGGGCCATTGCACCAGATCAATATCGGCATCGGCATCAATTCCGGTGACTGCGTTGTCGGCAATATGGGCAGTGAACTGCGCTTTGACTATACCTGCCTCGGCGACCCGGTGAACCTCGCCTCCCGCCTGGAAGGTCAATCCAAACCCTATGGTGTGTTGATCATTCTTGGCCAGAACACCGCCGTCTATGTGCAGGACGAAATGGCGACACTGGAAATTGACCGGCTGCGGGTGAAGGGCAAGCAGGAGCCGGAAACGGTTTACGGTCTGTTTGGTGACGCCGACATGTTGGCCAATGAAGAGTTTCGTGAATTGCAGCGGCTCAATACATCGATGCTCGCCACCTATCGGGCTCAGGACTGGGAGGCCACCAACGCCCTGCTGGAACTGATGCAGGACCAGGCGGAGAAAGCTGAGATTGATCTCGATACCTACCTGTTCATGTATGAGACCCGAGTGATTGAATTTACCGACAATCCGCCCGGACGGGATTGGGACGGGGTTTACGTGGCAACGTCCAAATAAGGCTCATGCCGTCCACGTCGAATTGGCCGCGCCTATTCACTATTTTGTTGCATTCAACCCTGTGAGTTTGGCAGGCTTGCGTTATGGCGATTAAGGAACCAAGCTTTTCCCTGGGAATTGAAGAAGAATATCTGCTGGTTGATCTGGAAACACTGGATCTGGCCGCCGCCCCCGATGCGCTGATGAATGAATGCGTCGAGCGGCTTGAAAACAAGGTCAGCCCGGAATTTCTGCAGTGCCAGATTGAAGTCGGCACCGGCGTTTGCCAGACCGTTGGAGAGGCCAAAAAGGACCTGGCCCATCTGCGTCGCACCATCTCGGAAGTTTCCAACAAATTTGGCCTGGCGCCGCTGGCTGTATCAACCCACCCCTTTGCCCGCTGGCAGGAACAGAGTTTTACCGACAAGGAGCGCTATCGGGCGCTGGAAAAAGATCTTGCCGGCGTTGCTCGCCGGATGTTGATCTGCGGCATGCATGTCCATGTCGGCCTGGACGACGATGATTTGCGGGCCGACCTGCTGAACCAGTTCGCCTATTTCCTGCCCCATCTACTGGCGCTGTCGACCTCCTCTCCGTTTTGGGAAGGGCGCGAAACCGGCCTGCGTTCATACCGGCTCACCGTCTTCGACAACCTGCCCCGCACCGGCATTCCGCCACATTTTTCCAGCTTTGGCGAATATGAAAGATCGGTCCAGACGATCATCAATTCCGGCACCATTCAGGACGCCACCAAGATCTGGTGGGATCTGAGGCCATCGGCACGCTTTCCAACCCTGGAATCACGCATCTGCGATGTCTCGCCCCGGTTGAATGACACAATTGCCATCGCTGCCCTTACTCAATGTCTGTTCCGCATGTTGTTCTGCCTGCGCCGCAGCAATCAGCGCTGGCGCGAATATGACCGCTTTCTGGTGGAAGAAAACCGCTGGCGCGCCCAGCGCTATGGCATGTCGGAAGGCCTGATCGATTTCGGACGCGGCGAAGTGGTTTCCTTTGGCGAATTGCTGCACGAATTGGTTGAGTTGCTCCTGCCCCATGCCAAGGCGCTTAACTGTGTGGACGAGGTCACCGGTTCAGTCAGCATATTGCAAAGCGGCACCAGCGCCGACCGACAGGTCGATGTCTACCAGCATGCCTTGAAGTCCGGGGCCGATGAACAGGAAGCGCTAAGACAGGTGGTCCGATCCCTGGTGGTGGAATTCAAGCAGGACCTCTGACCCTGGCTAATTAAACATCGTGTTCGGCAGCAACAGGGCGATCTGTGGGAACAGCACCAGCAGGATCACGCAAGCCAGCATGGCAAACCAGAACGGCCAGATACCGCGGAAAATGGTCGACAGGGGCACATCCGGCGCAATGCCTTTCACCACGAAGACATTGACCCCGACCGGTGGCGAAATGAGGCCCATTTCAAGCACGATCACCATCAGCACGCCGAACCACACCATGTTAATTCCGAGAGGTTCGAGAATCGGCTGCAGCAGCGGAACCGTCAGCACCAGAATGGCAAAACCTTCCATGAACGTACCCATCACGATGAACATGATCAGGAAAGCAACCACGATCTGAGTGCCGGTAAATCCCTGGTTTTCAACCCATTCGGCCAAGGCAAAGGTGACACCGGTGAAGCCGACGAAGGATTTGAAAACAAAGGCGCCGAACAGGATCAGAAACAGCGTGCCGGAAGCCCGCAGCGTGGTGGTAAAAACATCCACCATATTCGGCCAGGTAATAGCACCTCGGATGAACGTCACCACAAAAGCCAGTGCAGCACCGATGCCAGCCGCCTCGACAGCGGAAAAGACGCCTGTATAAATGCCGCCGATTGTCAAAACGATGATGCCAAGGATCCAGCCCGCCTTGCCCAGCGCCCGCAGTCTTTCGCTCATCGGAACAGCGGACAGAGCCTGCGGTGCCTTGTCGGGGTCGCGCCAGACAACAATGGTGATGGCAATGACGAACAGAACTGTCAGCAAAATGCCGGGCAAAACACCGGCCAGGAACAGGCGACCAATGCTTTCTTCTGTCAAAATGGCATAGATGACAAAACCCGCAGAGGGTGGGATCAAAATGCCCAATGTGCCTCCGGCGGCAATAGCGCCGGTGGCCAGTCCGCTGTCATAATTATAGCGTTTCATTTCCGGCAACGCAACGCGCCCCATGGTCAGCGCCGCTGCGAGCGACGAGCCGGACAGGGCCGAAAATCCAGCACATCCAACGACAGTCGCCGAGGCCAGCCCGCCCCGCCGATGGCCAAACCAGGAATGGGCAGCGTCGTAGAGATCGCGGCTCATGCCGGATACGCCGGCCAGATTGCCCATCAGAACGAAGAGCGGAATGATGGTCAGCGGGTAATTTGCCGATTCACTGAAAATCTCGCCAGCCAGTTTGGGGATCGCCGCCGGCGGACGGATGAAATAGATGCCAACCGTGCCGATCAGCATCATCGCCAGTCCCACCGGCATGCGGATAAACAACAAGACGAACAGGGCGGCAAAGCCCAAAAAGGCGATTGTCGACCCGTCCATCAGTCGGCTTCCTCCTCATCGCTGATTGACGAGTCGATGGGCTGGCGCAGGCCGCGCAACAATTCCAGAACGATCTGCAGGGTGAACAGACCCATGGTCACCGCAAGAATGTAATAGAATGGCCGATGCACAATGCTGAGATTTTCAGTGATGCAGCCCTTTTCAAAACCGCAGGCCTTGGTCACCAGAGCATAGCTGGCGAGACCCAAAATGAAGATCGTCAGCAATCGCATGATGGCATCAGTTACCCGCACCACTTTGGGACCAAAAAACCGGGTGATGATATCAATGCTGATATGGGCATTGTTGCGGGCGCCGAAGATAACCGATGACGCAGCAACCACTGACAGCACCAGCACCGACAGGTCACCAATGCCGAAAATCGGATTGTTGATGCCATAGCGCCAGATCACCGCCACCAGGATGATCAGCATCAGCGACAACACCCCGAGCGAGCCGACAAGAGCAAACAGCCCGGTCAAGCGACCGAGCTGTCTATCCATCCAGTCCAGCAGTCCGTCCATTTGACGGCTCCGCGTCTGTGCTTACTGGCCTTTCATCAGCTTGATGACATCGCCAATTGTGCTGTCACCAACCTTTTTGGTCACCAGATCTGCCATGGCTGCATCAATCAGTGCCTGGACTTTTTCTCTTTCTCCAGCATCCCACTCGAGCAGCTTGTTGCCTTTATCAGCCGCCAGTTTCAGACCGCCTACGGACACTTTGTCATACATGCGCCCACCGCCCATAGCGAGTTCGGTGCCGGAAGCTTCGTCCACCCAGGCCTGTTCCTGTTCGGTCAGACCGTTATAGACGTCCAGGTTCATCAGCAGCGCAAATGACGAGCCGGAACCCGGGAACCAGGTGGTCACATAATTGGCTGGCTCATGCAGCTTGAACGAACGCACGGCGGAGGAATCGATCATGATGGCGTCGATGACACCATTGGTCAGGTTCTGGTTGATCTGGGTCACCGGTTGCGCAACGGCTGACGCCCCCAGCGCTTCCACAAAGGGCACGTCGCTTTTTGACGTTACCCGGATCTTCATGCCCTGAATATCGGCCAGTTTGGTCACCGGCTTATCCTTGGTGATCAATACGGGCGGGGCGTTCGACCAAAGCGCCAACACTTTGGCGTTGTATTCTTTTTCCAATACCGCACGTGCGCGGATCATGCCCTCGGTGCATTCGGTTGCCGTATCGCAGACGCCGGGCAGTCCCACCACATTGGTCTTGGGAAAGACATCTGCTGTATAGCCGGGCAATGTGAAGACGATGTCAGCGACATTATCCAGAAGAATCGAATATTGCTTCGGCGGCACCTTGTTGAGTGCGCCACCGGCATATTGCTTGACGGTCAGCGCTCCGCCGGAAACTTCCTTCAGTTTTTCGGCAAACGGCGTGAACACCCCCTTATTCATCGGATGTTTGGGTCCCATGAAATAGGCCAACGACAGTTCCTTTGCCGATGCCTGAGCCACAGTCAGCGCGCTCAGCGCAATGCCAGCTGCAATTGCAAGTTTCAAAAATTTCATATGTGCGTCCTCCCTAAACTGCATTCAGTTTTCACCCAACGCCGTCCATTGTCCAGCCCAACTTGTTGTAAAGTCAGCAAGGCTGGCAATGACATACCGACAAACTTGCAGCCACGGACTTTTGATGGGTATTACTAAATACACCAAACAGGCCGGGTTGATAACATTATGGAAAGTGCCACCAAGTCATGAGACTGCAATATGCCCCCGTCCTGGTAGCCATTGCCGAAGCCGGCAGCATTCGGCGAGCGGCAGAGGCACTCAACAAATCCCAACCAGCGGTAACCAAAACATTGCGACAGGCGGAATCTGACTTGGGATTTGCCGTCTTTCACCGCGCAGCCAGCGGCGTGGAGCCAACGGAATTGGGCCGCAAGGTTCTGACCCGGGCTCGCATGATCACAACCGAACATCAACGGCTCATCGATGAAGTCCTGCAACTGCACGACGGAGAAACCGGCACGATCTCTGTCTGCGTTTCACCAATAGCTGCGGTGGAAATTCTCCCCCCTGCCCTGTCGCTGTTCCGCCGCGAATTTCCCCGTGTCGAGGTGCATATCTCCAATGGTCTGTATCCCAGCGCGCTGGGTCCGGTGCGCGATGGATTGACCGATATTCTGGTAGGACCGACCCCGCCGGAAGATCAAACTGCCGGTTTGTTGGTTGAGCCATTGTTTGAAACCGGCACTGTGCTGGTAACCGGAGAAAATTCTCCCTGGCTGAAGGTCAATAGGCTGGAAGACCTGATCGATGCCAATTGGGTGCTGATTGGCCCCAGAGAAGGTCCGGGCGAAGAATTCAAACGAGCCTTTCGTCGCCATGGGCTGCCAGCACCAAAGGTCAACACGATTTCTGAAAGCTATTATGGGGCGCTCTCAATGTTGGAGAGCATGCATGCGGTGTGCAATTTCCCCGATCGCCTTCTGAAGTCCAATCTGGGGGGATGGAAAATCAAGCAGATTGAGATCGTCGAGGATCTCAAGCCAATGCAGATATCCCTGATTACCCGGGCAGCAACACCTCTGACACCTGCAGCGTCTCACCTGACCAATTGCATCCGCCGCCGCTGCTCAACCTTGCGTGGCGAGGCGCCGTAGACCAACCAAACCTGAAAGGGACTATGCTGGGGCCCGGTTACGGCTGAAATGCAGGGCAATCAGCGCGATCGACAAGGCCAGGACAGGTCCGTGAATATAGGGATTTGAGAACATCAGACCGGCAGCCAGGGCCAGTCTTGCAATTGATTCCCCAAATGTCAGAGGGGCCCGGTCAAAGCGCGCCAGGGCGCTGGCCAACAGGAACAGAGCGATCATCAGACGCGCCAGCAGCCAGATCAGCGGCCCCAGATGCAACTGTCCGTCATAGCCCGGCAAATATTGCGCCGCCGAAGGCAAGGAATTGGGGTCCAGCACCGCGGCTTCAATCAGCAATATTTCCGGATTCAGCGCGAACACGAAGGGAATGACAAACATCACGATGCCGGAGCGCACCGCCGAAAATCCTGTCGCCATCGGTTCGGCCTTGGTGATTGTTGCTGCAGTGAATGCGGCAATCGCCACAGGCGGAGTGATGGCCGACGCCACGGCGAAATAGAAAATGAACATATGGGCGGTGAAGATCGACAGGCCGAGACCTGCCAGAACGGGCCCCATCAACAGCGCCACATTGATGTAGGCGGGTACCGCGGGCATGCCCATGCCAAGCAGAACCGCCAGGCCCATTGTGGTCAACAGGGCAATGAACTGGAACAGGCCTGACCCACTGCCGCCGAGATCCAGCGCCCGCAACCAGCCCAGAATATCCAGGGCAATGAAGTCCGACAGGCCCGTAAAGTTCAGGCAGAAATCGATGATCGAAACGGCTAAGAACATCAAGTAGAGGGTCGAAACCAGAACGCCCGAACCCGACAGGGCGTCCAGCAGACGTTTCGGCTGCTGGCGCATGCCGGCGTCCAGGAACAGCAGAAAACACAGCAGGAAGACCGCCCACCAACCGGCACTGCCCGCATCGCCCGCAGAATTCTGCAGCACTTCAAAGAACCACGGCAAATCAACCGCCCGACAGGTATCGTTTTCAACGACAGTCTGAATTCCAAAAATAGAGCCGAAGATCCCGCAGCCAATGGCCTCTTTCGGTGTCAGCAACAAGAACAGGATCAGCAGGATTGGCGCGAAGATCATCACCAGATTGAGCTTATCCGTGCGGGTCAGGATCATGTCTTCGGTGACCTTGCCCAGTGCTTCGATGCCCTGTTTGCGCGACTGAAAAACGGCCGACAGGAACAGGCAGAAGAAATAGGCAACCGCCGGAATAGCCGCAGCGATGATTACCTCGCGATAGGGTACAGCGGTCAGTGCGGCCAGAATAAAGGCGGCAACACCCATGACCGGCGGCATGATCGAGCCGCCGGACGAGGCTGCGGCCTCCATGCCGCCGGCAAAGACTTTCGAAAAACCGCGCTTGATCATCATCGGGATCGTCAAAACCCCGGTCGACAGGACATTGACAACCGGCCCCCCGGAAATCGTACCGAACATGGCGGACGAAACGATTGCCGCATGGGCCGGGCCACCGCGCATGTTGCGGGTCCACAGGAAGGCGAGCTTTATCAGCGAGCGTCCGCCGGCAGAGGCGCCGAACAAGCCGCCAAGCACGATATAGGGAAAGACGGTGTTGAGAATGATGTCCATGAACCGGCCCAGCAGACCGGAAGAATTGTTGACCAGCGCATCGTGCAGCCGTGGCCGCCCGTCAGTGAGCAGGCGTGGCTCGCCCCCCAGCTTGGTCATCAAATATTTATTGATGTCGTCAGGACCGTGGAAATACCAGACCAGCACGGTGATAATGGTATAGGCAGCAATGGCAATGGCGACGAGAACCAGCGGCAGGCCCCACACCTTCACATTGTAGGCCAGAAACACCACAACGGAGAGACCGATAATCGCCACCAGCCATCCCTGGGTGGTGTTGATACATTGGGGATCCTCGACGGAATCGGGAATCGGCAGCCCGTATAGCTCGGCAAACTCCCGCTCTTCCGCCAGGCTCTTGGCAATCAGCTCGGCGCGTTCCCCCGTGATCTGATCAACCAGGCAGACCGCCTCGATCTCCACCATATAGGTGAGCGAAATGGAAACTGCGGCAATGATCAGCGCCACATCCAGCCCCAGGCCAAATTTCCGTTTGAGAGGAGTTTCGCCCCGCAATTCCCGCCACAGGGAATGTTTCAGGGCAACGATGATCATCATCACCGCGAAAGCGATGGGGTAGAAATATTCGTAGGGGTATTTCCGGATGGTGAAATTGTCGAAACCAAGAAACCCGGCAAAACCATCGTCAATGCCGGGAATTCCCGGCATGGCGTTCAACAGTCCAACGATGACCAACGCCAAGGCCAGCCAATAGACTAGCTTTTCGCCCAGATCCGCTCGATCTCGTTGAGCCGGTGCTTCATTCGACATTGACGGTTCCGATTTTTAAGCGTGCGCCCGATGCTGGTCGGACGCCCCAAGCAGGGCGAACGACCAATATCGGTGAATGATGCGCGGCCTTAAGGCTTGGCGCAATCCTCAATCTTGTAACCGGCTTCCTCCCAGGCGGCGACAGCGCCGGCATGGTATTTGAGCGGGTTGGGTCCACACATGCCGGATTTGACAACGTCAACCACACCGTATCCGGCCTGTTTGGCAAAAGGTGCCTTGGCCTTCAAACGATCCAGCGTCTCGATGTGTACCTTGGTCAATGCTTTGGCCAGGTCAAAGGACATGTTCTTGTTGACGATGTCTCCACCGATGGTGGCAAGGCCGCGGAACACGCCGTCTTCGGTTTTCAGAGTTACACCCGAACCGAGATTTGCATCAGCCGCGGAAATTTCAAACGGTGCTGAGCCAGGCGCCCGCAGGTATTTCTGAAAGCCCTCTGAATCCCATTTGTCCTTGGGGATCGACCAGACAGTCATGTTGCCTGAAGCGAGTGCCTGGGTAATACGGCTGTCCGGAAACAGGATCGGCAGCACCACGGCGTCGGCAGAACCATCGGAGATGGTTTTCACGGCCTGACCCCAGTTCACCTGAACGCCCTTGTAGCCCTTGCCTTCCTTCAGACCGGCCGTCAGCTGGATCACGGCACGCGCATTGGCAACGGCGGCGCCGCGCGGCGGGCCGTTATAGATTGACTTGCCTTCCAGATCGCCCCAGCCACCAAGGCCTTTGGAATCATAGGCATAGAGGGCGAAAATGCCCAGCGTCACCGGATAGAGCGCGCGCAGGTTGGAGGCCAGCTCCGCGCCTTTCTCAGCACCCAATTTCGAATACGGCCCCCGGCCCTTCGACAACAGGAACGGTAGAATATAGGGCGTCCCGGCAACATCGGTTTTGCCTTCGGCAACATTCTGCACGGAATTGGTCAGGGTCTGCCCATCGGCCACCTGAATATTTGCAACGCCAGCTTCGGCGGCAACTTCCGCCAAATGAGCCATCGACAGGTGAATAGACCCGCCCGGTGAAGCAGTCTCGCCTGTCAGGTTTTCAGCCGCATGGGCAACTGTCGTTGACAACAGCGCCGCCGTGCCGAGCGCCATGAGTGATTTAATTGGTTTCATTCTGATTCCTCCCAAGTCGACCCCAAGGTCGACGAACGCCCCATAATTACACGAAATTGCAAAAGTGCCAGTATTACTTCTCCACTTCCGCCATAAGCAAAAGCTATTAGACACCATCGGGTGGGTTCTTGATTGAGGTCGGGGGGCGTGGAATTGAACGATGGCGACCGTCGGGATGGAGCCTATTTTGACTATTTTGGAAACTATGACAAACGGCGGGTTTGTGGTAGTCGGCTTTACCTGATTGGTGGGAAGTATCGAATGCAATAGAGTGTAGTCTCTGTGCCATCACTACCGAATTGCTAATGATAGCCTTTGCAAAGGTTGCATGGAAAATAAACGTCCTCTATTTGAAGACTCAATCATTTTTACTAAGCGGCAAATGAGTACGAGTGCTCATTCTGTATTGATGGAGGCTCGATGGAATCCGAAGAAGCGCCCAGCCATGTAGTGCTTCTGGTCCATGGAATTCGAGATCATGCAATATGGCAAAGTAGAGTCCGTAAACCGTTGGAAAAAGCCGGCCTCGCCGTTGAAGCGACTAACTATGGTCGACTAAATCTTATTCAATTTCTCTTGCCAGTATCGTTTTTTAGGCGAAAAGCAATCCAGACGGTTTGGGAACAAATCAGGATTGTACGTCAGCTATATCCTAATGCGCAGATTTCGGTGATTGCGCACAGTTTCGGAACATACGTGATATCAAACATCATTCATGATGAGTTTGATGCAAAATTCCACAGAATCATCTTTTGTGGAAGTGTTGTCCCTTATTCATTTCCTTTTCAACGGTCGCAAGAAAGATTTGATAGCCCCGTAATTAATGAGATTGGTACCGCGGATAAATGGCCTGCGATGGCCCAGAGTGTAACCTGGGGTTACGGTTCGGCAGGGAGTTTTGGGTTTAAGCGGCCCTTAGTTCGAGATCGTTGGCATAATGATGCGTCGCATGGATACTTTTTGAACGAGGGGTTTTGCGAGAAGTACTGGGTTCCCTACTTAAGTGATACAAAAACCTTCGAGGCGGCCGATGACCCGTCTCCGGCTTCGTTGTTCGTTCGGTTAATCCACATATTCCCAATAAAATATTTGTTGTCAGCTTTTGTAATATTATTCTCTGTCTGGTTTTTCTATGAAAGAGAAAATCCGATTCCTCCGATTGAGCCAGGCCCAGTAGAGCCTTGGAATCCTCCTTCGCCGGAAGAAGGTTTTGATCTTTCCGAGATCGTCCGGAATTCGGGCGAAGCCAAGAAATGGTTGGAAATCGCTGCCGCGGAGATCGGCCAAAAGGAAGTTGAAGGTCGGTTGAATAATCCGCGCATAGTTGAGTACTTTGAAAGCATCGACAATCTCAACATCCCTCCGGCGGACCAAATTCCGTGGGCTAGCATATTCGTAAACTGGGTCATGCGAGAGGCTGGTTACGTAGGATCTAGATCAGCAGTAAGTGCATCTTGGTCCGGATGGGGGAAAGCAGTTTCGAAACGAATAGGGTGTATTGGGTTCTTCGAAATGGCGACACCTGGAGCTGGAACAGGAATGGTAGGATTCTATTTAGGGAGTCATAATAACACACACTATATCCTGGGCGGTAACGTGAACAATTCCGTGAAATTAGCCGTTCTTCCAGATGCAAGATTTGTACACTGTCGATGGCCAAGCATTGATGACATTGCGGAATAAAGTGTTAATTGAATCGAGAAAACTGAGGACTGTCGAGCTGATTAACTAATTGCTCGTTTGGTCAGCAATAATAAACGTTATCCGCACATTGGGATTCAATGTCCAAAAGTGTCATCGCGGTCGTCTTCCCAAGACCAACAGATTAATTTGGTGCCTACTAGGGATGCAAACACAAATCCGCACGCATGCTGGTCCTTTGCATCATCGGATAGCTGACGTTTAGAGCTCTAGCTATTCAGGCGCTTTGTTCGCACACCTGCCGTTCGACGCCACTTGGACAAACGGGTCCCTGCTCCCAAACACCCGCCCACGGGAGGTTCTCATTTGCGCCAAATGCTGGCATGGATGGGCCTGTTCCCGAATCCAAGGTACACAGCTCTCCATGTCCCGTAACTCTCCACACTTTTGGCTGGCGACATGGTTTGGAACCGGGCTGTCGCCGACGGCTCCTGGAACAGTGGGAACCTTGGCGTCGCTGCCGGCCCATTTTTTGCTCATCCAACTGCCATGGCTTTGGCATCTGGCGGCGCTGCTTGTATTGATTGGCGCCGGCACCTGGAGTGCCAATAAACTGGCCCACGAGATGAAACTGGAAGACCCGCAGATCGTCGTAATCGACGAAACCGCCGGTGTCCTGCTGGCGCTGTTTCTGGCTGGCACGACCACATGGCTCAGCGTTGTTGCGGCCGTCGTGCTGTTTCGACTGCTCGACATCACCAAGCCCTGGCCGATCAGCGCCGCCGAACATCTCAAGCCTGCCGGCGTCGGCATTATGGCAGATGATATTGTGGCCGGAATCGGCGCCGGTCTGCTGACTGTATTGGGCCTCAGCCTGCTGGCCTGACCGGTAAATACCAGAATGCGGCGAACATCAGACGTATATCTGAGGCTCACAAATTGAGTCAGAAACAGTTGATAATCAGTTGAATTGATTGATTTTATTATTGAACGGCATTGACTTTGAAATATATCCAACTGCGTTCCTGCCCCACCGCCATTTAATTGACTCAATAGTGCCGGTATCGTGAACTCCTGAATAATTGGAATAGGTGGGCTGTTCACATGGGTTTGGCACGTATTTTAATCGCATTCCTGGTTCTCGCGCTCCTTGCCGGGTCACATGCCATTGCACAGGAAAACAAGCGGCAAGTTGTGATCAGCGAGAATTCCGACTATTTCGGCTTTGACTTGCGATCTGAGAAAGACGTGTCGCTCGATCAGTGCAAGCTGATCTGCATCAAGGACCGCGACTGCCGGGCCTTTACCTATAACACCCGCGTTAACTGGTGTTTCCTGAAGAGCGACTATTCGCAGATCATTGCCTTTGAAGGGGCAACCGCAGGCAAGGTGGTGGAAATCTCCAGCGAGCCGGACCTGGGGGCTCCTCCAGAACTGACCGGCGTTCCTGCTCCGCTCAGGAACAGTGCCAAGGCATTTGTCGCAAAGCTGAAAAAACAGTCGACAGATACATCCTTCGGAACAACCGAATTTCTCATCGAAACCGGACGTAGTGCCCTGGCGCGCAACGATCTGGTGCTGGCGCAACAGATGTTTGGCCAAGTCCTGGCACGATCTGCGGACCTGCCAGCCAATTGGTGGTTGATATCCCGGTCTGCGAGTGGCTGGTTGCGCAAAAATCGCAAGTACAACCGCGATCTTCAAAACCTGGCGATGAATGCCGCCCTCGGTGCCTATCAAAAAAGTCGCACCGCAGGGGTCCGCGCCGATGCACTGGTGTCCGTCGCCGAAGCTTTGGTGCAAAAGCGCCTCTATCGGGAGGCGATTGTCTCCTATCGCGCAAGTCTGAAGCTGAAGGATAATGGCGATGTGCGCCGCGCCTTTACCCAACTGCGTCGGGAAAAGGGTTTCAGGATAACCAATCACTCGGTGGAAGCAGATACGACAAGCCCACGCATTTGTGTCGACTTTTCGGAGCCGTTGGATACCGCAGACACCGCGTATGAAAATTACCTGTCGACGCAGGGCCTATCCAATCCGGCGCTGGCCGTATCGAATTCCCGCCTCTGTGTTGAAGGCCTGCAGCACGGCCAGGAATACAAGCTCGTCTTGCGCCAGGGACTTCCTGCAAAGTCGGGGGAAATTCTCGACCGCGATGTTGTGCTCAACACCTATATCCGCGACCG
Source organism: Rhizobiaceae bacterium (assembly GCA_039977975.1). Lineage (GTDB taxonomy): Bacteria > Pseudomonadota > Alphaproteobacteria > Rhizobiales > Rhizobiaceae > Pseudahrensia. The sequence goes on along the minus strand of JBDWCD010000010.1, from coordinate 38,209 downwards.
CGCCGCAGCGGTGCGGTTTACCGGCGACAATTTTGTCCTCGCCAGTTCAGCCCGCCACGGCATTCCAATTGTTGGCATCAATGCCCAGTCTGCAGAGCTGGAAGTGTTGCGCGTCGGCGAAAGATCGCTGAGCAGGCTCGTAGCCGGCTCGCAATTCCTGTCGCAGCTGCGCGACTATACATCCAACACAATCGCCAGCGACATCGGACAGAGCATCTGGAAAGGAAAGATCGATCTGCAGCGCAGCCTGAACCGTGAGGTTGTCACCAGCTTCCCAATCGACGAGGCATTGCCCGACCGGCAACCGGGCATCTACATTCTCACCGCCAAGGCCGAAGGAGAAAAACGCAGCAGTTGGGATCCGGTCGCCACCCAGTGGTTCCTGATTTCAGACATCGGACTTGTCACCTATGCAGGCAATGATGGCCTTACCGTATTTGCCAGTTCGCTGGATAGCGGCGCTTCGCTGGCCGGCGTGTCAGTAGACCTGCTGGCCCGCAACAATGAGGTTCTCGGCACTGCTGTCACAGATACTGAAGGAAAAGCACGTTTTGAACCCGGCCTGATGCGCGGCTCGGCTGGTTTGGCGCCGACCCTGGTCACCGCCAAACGATCCCAGGATGACGGCACGGATTTTGTATTTCTTGATATTTCCCGCGCCGGATTTGATCTGTCGGATCGCGGTGTCGAGGGGCGCCCAAGCCCGGGAACACTGGACCTCTATACCTATCTCGACCGCGGCATTTACCGCCCCGGTGAAACGGTCAATCTGGTCACCCTGGCCCGCGATCACAAGGTGGAAGCCATAAACGACCTGCCCCTGACGGCCATGTTGGTGCGACCGGATGATGTTGAGGCTGATAGAACAGTCTCCAAACACGCACAATTAGGGGGCCATGATCTGGCCTTTGTATTGCCAGACAATGCCATGCGCGGAGTCTGGAAACTGCGGGTCCATGCCGACCCCAACGGGCCTGCTCTTTCAGAGAAACAGTTTCTGGTCGAGGACTTTGTGCCCGACCGGATTGAGTTTGACCTGGCCAGTTCAGCAAAATACCTGTCGCCTGCCGCCCCTGCAGCCATCGATCTGACCGGCAGATATCTCTATGGCGCGGCGGCCGCCGACATGTCCTTGGAGGGAGAAATCCGCCTCAAGCCAAGCCGTGATCGCGCCGCTGCGAAAGGCTATCTGTTTGGACTGGCGGGAGCGGAAAGCGCTGGTGGCCGGGTCATCCAGCTTGAAAAATTGCCGAAGACCAATGCAGAAGGCAAAGCCCGTTTTGCAGCCGCTCTTGATCGTCTGCCTTCAACCACAAGTCCGTTGGTTGCTGAAATCAGCGTGCGGCTGCGCGAAACCGGTGGCCGCGCCGTTGAACGGCAACTGAAAATCCCTGTCGCTGCGAATGGTCCGATGATCGGCATTCGACCTCAATTCGGCGGCGGACAAGTAGAAGAAGGTGGCACGGCGGGTTTCAAAATCATCGCCCTTGATGCCGCCGACAAACGGCTGGACATCAGCCGGCTCAACTGGTCGCTGCATCGCATCGAGCGCAATTATCAATGGTATCGCTCCAATTCCAGTTGGCGTTACGAGGCGGTTGAAGTGCCGCGACTGGTTCAAAATGGCCAAATTGACGTCAAAGCCGATCGTGCTGCCGACCTTTCATTCCCCGTCGACTGGGGGCGCTATCGCCTGCAGATAGAAAGCCCCCGCGCAGATGGGCCGGCCACCAGCGTGCAGTTCAATTCCGGATGGTATGTGGAGACCAGCTCGACAGAAACTCCGGATGCACTGGAAATTGCCCTGGACAAGTCCAGCTATCTTCCTGGCGAATCTGCCCAGCTGAATGTCTCTGCCCGTCATCAAGGTGAATTGCTGGTGACAATCGGCGCAGATCGCATTGTCGATGCCTTCCGCGTCAAGGTGAAAGCCGGCGACAATCAGGTGAATGTGCCTGTGAAGGACAATTGGGGCGCCGGTGCCTATGTCACGGCAACCCTGTTCAAGCCGGGCAATCTTGAGCAATCCCGCCTGCCCGCTCGCTCCATCGGCACCACGTGGCTGACTGTAGATCCGGGAGATAAATCGCTCGCCGTTTCGTTGGACCTGCCGGAGAGAATCAAACCCAATGCATTGCTGGATATTCCGCTTTCTGTGGCTGGTGCAGCAGAAGGTGAAGAAATATTCGTCACCGTTGCAGCGGTTGATGTCGGCATTCTCAACCTGACGCGTTATCAGCCACCCAATCCGTCCGAGTGGTATTTCGGTCAGCGTGCATTGGGACTTGAAATTCGCGATCTCTATGGTCGCTTGATCGATGGCTCACAGGGCGCTTTCGGGCGCATCCGCTCCGGCGGCGATGGTCCGGGCATGACCGCCGAAGGCAGTCCGCCCACCGAACAATTATTGTCGTTGTTTTCAGGCGCCGTGCGACTGGATGCCGATGGTCGCGGCCAGGTCTCTTTTTACATTCCCCAGTTCAATGGCACGGCGCGCGTCATGGCCGTTGCCTGGTCGAGCAAGGCGGTTGGACAGGCCAGCGAGGATGTCATCATCCGCGATCCGATCCTGCTCAGTTCCAGCCTGCCCAAAGTGCTGGCACCGGGGGACCAGGCCAGAACCCTGGTCGAGATTCACAATACCGACGGCACGCCGGGCACCTACGAACTGTCCGCGACCGCCACCGATCAGCTCAAGCTGACCTCTCTGCCCGACAGCGTAACCCTGGCGGCCAATGAGCGCCGGGTGGTGGCATTGACCATCGATGCCATAAATCCCGGGACGGCAGAGTTGGAATTCACTCTTAGCCGCGATGGTGATGTTGTAACGCAGGTCTCCCGCGCGCTGACAATCCGCCCGGCAACACCCGCCGTCGCGACCCGATCTGAATTTCTGCTGGCCGCCAATGGTGGCAGCGTGACAATCGACAAATCCCTGTTGGGAGACAGCCATATCGCCGGATCAGAAGTCGGCATTCATGTCGGCTACAACAAATCGCTGGACGTCTCGTCATTGTTGATGCGACTGGACCGCTATCCCTATGGCTGTGCTGAGCAGACCGTCAGCAGGGCCCTGCCCCTGCTTTACCTGTCGGAATTGGATGCGCCCAGCGCATTGTCGGCCACCGAAGATTTGAGCGAGCGGATCGACAAGGCGATCCAGCGGGTGGTCACGTTCCAGTCGGCCAGTGGCGGCTTTGGGCTTTGGGGACCTGGCAGCGGTGATCTGTGGCTGGATGCCTATATCAGCGATTTCCTCACCCGGGCGCGGGAGAAATCCTACACCGTGCCGGAACAGGCCATGCGCCTGGCAATCCAGAACCTGCAAAACCGCCTTGCCTTTCAGAACAAGATAACCGGCTCCGGGGATGCGCAGGCCTACAGTCTTTACGTTCTGGCGCGCAACCGCATGGCATCGGCCTCGGACCTGCGATATTTCGCCGATACCAAGATCGCCTCGTTCAAGACGCCGCTGGCACGCGCCCATCTGGCCGCTGCCCTGTCGCTGTATAATGAGCAACAGCGCAGCAGCAACACATTTGCCTCCGCTTTGGACATGGCGAACAGAAGCCTGGCGATCAATTACAAGAACGACTATTACGGTTCACTGTTGCGCGACGGGGCGGCCATGCTGGCACTTGCTGCAGAAACGCCAAATGTCCGCTCGATGGTTCCCGACCTGCTGAAATTTATCGACAGTGAAATGGATCACCGCAGCTACACATCCACACAGGAAGATGCCTGGCTGGTTCTCGCCGCACGGGCCGTTGAAGAAGCCAATCGCACTCTGCAACTCACGGTCAACAATCAAACCCGTGTAGGGGCGTTGAAGGAAAAGCTGCCCGGCGCTGAATTGCTGGCCGAGCCACTGTCGGTGGTTAACCGCACGTCCAAGCCGGTCTCTGCAATCGTCACCAAATATGCCTCTCCCCTTGTTGCACTGCCGGCCAGTTCCGAAGGCTATGAAATCAAGCGGCACTACTACAATCTCGACGGCAGCGAGGCGTCGCTCAACAATGTGCATCAGAACCAGCGCTTTGTTGTGGTGCTGACAGTCTCGGAATTCAGCAACCTGGCGTCTCAGATAATGGTCAGCGACCTGTTGCCCGGAGGTTTTGAGATCGACAATCCGCAACTGGTACAGTCGGCGCAGTTGGAAAATTTTGACTGGCTCGGGCAAGTGCAGATCAGCCACAGCGAGTTCCGCAGTGACCGCTTCCTCGCCGCCCTTCAGCGCAATGTTGGCAAGTCACGCAGTTTCAATCTGGCCTATGTGGTGCGCGCCGTTACCCCGGGACGTTACGCCCATCCGGCGGCCAGCGTGGAAGATATGTATCGCCCGCAATTTTCCGCCCGGACGGCCTCCGGCTTTCTGGAAATCCTGCCAGCCCGGTAATTCATGTTGACCACAAGCCCTTCACACCTGTTTTCCTTGCGTTGGTTGAAAACCCTGCGCTGGCGGCTGATTGGCTTGGTTTGCGCTACCCTTTTGTTTGCATTGATTGGTGGGCTGCTCTGGCTCGACCACACCAATCCGCCGCCACTTGATCACAACGATGACTATTCAGTTGAAGTGCTGGACCGCAATGGAGCGCCGCTACGAATATTTACAAACGGGGCCGGTCGACTGCGTCTGAAAACGCAATTACAGCAGGTTGATCGCAAGTTTCTGGACATGTTGATCGCCTATGAAGACAAGCGGTTTTTTGACCATTACGGGGTCGATCCCCTGGCCCTGTTGCGCGCCGGGGGACAATTGATCACCTCCGGCAAAGTTGTTTCCGGCGGTTCGACAATCACCATGCAGTTGGCTCGGTTGTTGGAGCCACGCAAACGCCGTTCAGTCAGTTCTAAACTATGGCAGATCTTTCGCGCGCTGCAGATCGAGCAACGGCTGTCAAAAGACCAAATTCTGCAGCGTTACGTGACGCTCGCCCCCTATGGCGGTAATATTGAAGGGGTCCGTGCGGCTTCCCTGTCATGGTTCGGCAAGGAACCGGCAAGCCTTGCCCTGCGCGAAGCTGCCATTTTGGTCGCCCTGCCCCAATCGCCCGAAAGCCGCCGACCGGATCGCTGGCCGGAACGCGCCAAGTCGGCACGAGACCGGGTGCTGAAACGCCTGGCAACGACCGACATCGTCTCTTCCCGCGAGGCGCAGCGGGTTGCTAAGCTGCCCCTTTCCGCCAGGCGGCGCCCTGCCCCGCGTCTTGCAAGCCACCTGTCCCAACAGGCTCGGGACAGAGATCCCACGGTGCTGGTTCACCGCACACTGCTTGACGCTCCCCTGCAGCAAAAAATGGAGGCCCTGGCCCGTCAGGCGGCCAGCAGGATTGCTCCCAGGGCGTCAGTTGCCATTGTCATTGCCGATTCCCATTCCGGGGCGATACTGGCAAGCGTCGGCTCGGCAGGTATTGGCAGCGAAGCCCGCCGTGGCTGGATCGACATGACCCAGGCACCGCGCTCACCAGGTTCGACGCTGAAACCCTTTGTATATGGCCTGGCCATCGAGGACGGCCTGGTGCGCCCTGCCTCGATGATCATGGACAGTCCGGCAGATTTTTCTGGCTATCGGCCGACCAATTTTGACCTCACCTATCAGGGCAGTGTCAGCATCCGTCGCGCCCTGCAAATGTCGCTCAATGTGCCGGCAGTCAAACTGATCGATGCGGTTGGGCCATCGCGGCTCGTCGCCCGCATGAAACGCGCCGGCGTCACAACCCGGCTGCCGCAAAACAGTCGTGCCGGACTGGGCCTTGTACTGGGTGGCACAAGCCTGTCCCTGACCGAACTGGTACAGCTTTACGCCAATCTGGTCAGCACGGCCGGGCGCCCGCTGGCCATCGGCGACGGAATCCGCTCACAGCCCGGATTGATGAACGGTCGTCCGATCCTGTCACCGGTATCAGCCTGGCATATCCGCGACATGCTCGCTGGCCTTCGCCCCCCCAACGGTGCCCGTGCCCTGTCAATCGGTTACAAGACCGGCACCAGCTATGGCCATCGCGATGCCTGGTCGGTGGGATTTGACGGCCGTCATGTCATCGGCGTGTGGGTGGGGCGTGCAGATAATGGCCCGGTGCCCGGCATCACCGGCACAAAAACGGCAGCTCCCATTCTCTTTGAAGCCTTCGCCCGCTCTGGTCTGAAGATCGAACCAATGCCGCCCGCCCCGGCCGGAGCCCTGCGGGAAACCGTTTTGGAACTGCCAACACCGTTGCGCCTGTTTGAAGAAAAGCGCCACCGCGCGCGGTTTTCAAATATCCACCGGGAAGATGCGTTGGAAATCGCCTTTCCTACCCATGGCGACCAGCTGGAACTGGCCGAATTTGCCGATGGCTCGAAAGCGCCGATCGTTATCAAGCTTCAGGGGGGCGTACCGCCCTTTCGACTGCTGGAAAACCAAAATCCACTGCCCGAAATCCACCGGCAGCGCAAATTGCTCTGGTCGCCTTCCTCGCGGGGCACTTCCCGCCTCTCAGTGGTGGATTCTCTGGGCCAGTCCCAGGCACTGGATGTGGTCATTCGTTAGACCCTTATTTTCTGGACTTTGAACCCCGGTCCTGATTTGGTCACCAATGGCCGTCACTGGGACGTCCGGTTCCACGTCTGCCTCGGGGTCTCCCTTGACCACACAAGCCAATCCACATTCGTCAAATCAGCGGCTGCGCGGCGCCCTGTCGATTATCTTCGGCGCCGGTGTCTGGGGCCTGTTCTGGATTCCCCTGCGCCATCTGTCCGAATATGGTCTGGAGGGTCTTTGGGCCGTCGCGGTAACATTGGTGGTGCCACTGGTTCTGGCCGCTCCCTTCCTGATGCGGCGGTTAGTCGTCAATTTCGACCGCAATTTCATCATTCTCGGCCTGATCATCGGATGTTCAGTCGTTCTGTATTTTGGCGGCGTGCTGTTTTCCGACGTGGTGCGGGTCATTTTCCTATTCTACATGCTGCCAATCTGGACCACACTGCTGGGACGCCTGATCAACCGCGAACTGATCGGCCCAAGAAAGCTTTGCGCCATCGCCCTGGCCCTGTTGGGCCTCTATCTGCTGCTCGGCGGCGGCGACGGCGGCGGCGGCGGCCACGGCGATGGCGGCTTCGGCGCCTTGCCGATACCTACCAATATCGGCGACTGGTTCGGGCTGGCCAGCGGATTTCTGTGGGCAAGTTCGCTGGTATTTCTGCGCCGCAACTCAACCTTCAATCCGATCATGGCTACAGCTGCCCCCTTTGTCTTTGGCGCACCGATTGCCATCATTGCCGCCATTTTAATGCTCTATTTCGCACCCGACATTGCCCCCACCCTTCCCCCGGCCACCGACCTGCTGCCTGGTCTGGCCTTTGCCGGACTATTCGGTCTGGTTGTACTGGCGCCAGCAATTTATGGGCAGGTATGGGGTGCCAGGCTGATGCCTTCGTCCACCGCAGCACTGCTGACAATGGTCGAATTGATCACCGCGACGGTCAGTGCGTTCCTGTTGATCGGCACAAGTCTTGATTCGACCGCCTTGTTCGGCGGTCTACTGATTGCTGCCGCCGCCGTGATTGACCTCACCGCACCGACTGACTCGACGATCTGACAATTGAATAAACCCAATTTTCCTGCCCAGTTGCAAACTTGACGGAGCAACCGGGCAGGAAATCTTCCAAACAATGACCACGACTTGTCACGGCCCCGAGCGGAAGTGTCGGCGTGCAAAGTGGGGGCTTTAGGCACCGACACGGTAAGACTATTCAGGCGGCGCAGACACGGTATGTGCAAAAATGCACATACCGAACATTATGTTGACCAGGCCGTGGATGGTTGCAAAGCAGACAATGAGTTTTATGCCATCTGGCCCGATCACTTCAGGTCAATAATGCGAATGCGTTTTTGCTCTTGCACCGGGGAAGACAAAGCATAGTCAATATAGGCCTGAAGGCTGGTCAGACAGACCATCCGATCATCCTGTGGACAGGTCTGTAGACCGAACCTGCCCTGTGCAGCGGCCATGAGATCTTCGCTCTCAGCGAATGGCCTAATCAATTCTGCACTTTTCTTGTCAGCAGCCAGTTTGATAACCGAATAAAGTAAAACCCGCGATTCTCCATCGCGAGTTGAGGCCTGCACCACATAGAGATCGTTTTTCAACGCCTTCATCAGCAATGTGGAATCGCCCTGCTCGTCCGGGGCTGTATAGGCATCGCCCACTCTCACCAAAGTGACGCGATCATCTTCCCCTTCGAATTCATAAGTGATCGATTGAAATGGAAAATCGGCTTCGGCCGCACTTATAAACGGCACGGTACTCACAAAACACCCGCTCAACATCAGCAACACACCGATCAATGCTGCGGATCGGGCAAATTTTCTGATCAATTTAACATCTCTCAATCTGATGTGCCCTCATCCGGACGGAAGCGGCCCGCTTAGCCACCCAATACGGCGGTTGCATGTTCACCCGCCATGAGGCATTCAATAGGCAATTGAGCGGGCATCCGTCCCAGATATCCGCTCAGCCCCGAGCCAATTGCCGTTGCCAACGCCGCGTTAAGCCACGCCGTGATCGACCATTGTGGCCACAGAAATCGAACAGGCGCCTCAACGCCCCCAACCAAACAAACAAGACCGAAAAAGGTGTAATCTTCATGACGATCAAAGCAGCCGTCTATCGCGGTGACAAGACATTCAGTGTGGATGAAAAGCAAGCCGCAGCTCCGGCCACCGGTGAGGTTCAGGTGGATGTTGCCTATTGCGGCATATGCGGCACTGATCTGCATATCTATCTTGGACATATGGACGCGCGGGTGGGCTTTGAGCGCACAATTGGTCATGAAATGTCGGGGGTTATATCGGCCATCGGTGAAGGTGTCACCGGTCTGGAAGTTGGTCAGAACATTGTCGTTCGACCGCTGGACCATTGTGGCGACTGCCCGGCATGCAATGCCGGCCACGAACATGTCTGCCACAATCTGAAATTTATTGGCATCGACAGCGAAGGGGCGTTCCAGCAAAAATGGAATGTGCCGGCCCATACGATCCATGTATTGCCCGCTGATCTTGACCTGTCCCACGCCGCCCTGATCGAACCTCTCGCCGTGGCCTGCCATGATGTCCAGCGTGGCCGTGTGGCACAGGGTGAGGATGTGCTGGTGATCGGTGGCGGACCCATCGGCATGCTTGTCGCCCTGGTGGCCCGCAATGCCGGGGGCGATGTGACAATCTCGGAAATCAATGAGAACCGTCTCGCCTATGCGCAAAAGCTTGGCTTCAAGACGCTGAACCCGAAATCCGATGACGTCGCCAAGACAATGCATGACACGACCGGTGGCAAAGGGGCCGATGTGGTGTTTGAAGTTTCCGGCAGCCAGCCCGGTGTTGATCTGATGACTGAAGCGGCTGCCACACGCGGCCGCATCGTCATGGTCGCCATCCACGCAACCAAACCAACCATCGATCTTTTCAAGTTCTTCTGGCGCGAGCTGGAAATGGTTGGTGCCCGCGTTTATCACAAGGAAGACTATGACGAAGCCATGAAACTGCTTGATGAAGGCGTGGTCGATTGCGACAGCTTCATCACCGATATAAAGGGCCTGGATGAAATACAGGGGGCGTTTGAAGCGCTGACCACCAACCCTAACGCCATGAAATCCATGATCCGCATTTCGGAGACCGCAACATGAGCATTCTCAATTCATTTGATCTTACCGGCAAAACCGCTCTTGTCACCGGCGCCAAACGCGGCATTGGCCGCGGCATGGCTGAGGCCCTGGCCTCCGCCGGTGCCGATATTATCGGCGTCAGCGCCACATTGGGCGCCGACGGTGGTGAAGTCGGCGAAGCCATTCGCGCCATGGGCCGCAATTTCTCGGCCTATCAGTGTGATTTTTCAAACCGCGACTCGGTGCGCAGCTTTGCAGCACAGGTTGTCGCCGACCATCCGACAATTGACATCCTGATTAACAATGCCGGCACCATCAAACGTAAACCGGCGGCAGAACACGAAGACGAATTGTGGGATGAGGTAATCGAGGTCAATCTGTCAGCTCAATTCGTTCTCACCCGTGAAGTCGGCAAGACCATGGTTGAACGTGGTAGCGGTAAAATCATCTTCACGGCCTCGCTGCTCACCTTCCAGGGCGGCATTACCGTGCCAGGCTATTCCGCCTCCAAGGGCGGTATCGGTCAACTGACCAAGGCATTTGCCAACGAATGGGCGTCAAAAGGCGTCAACGTCAACGCCATCGCGCCTGGCTATATCGCCACAGACAATACCCAGGCTCTGCAGGATGATCCTGACCGGTCAAAGAGCATCTTGGAACGCATTCCCGCAGGTCGTTGGGGTCGTCCTGAGGACTTTGCCGGACCAGCAGTGTTTCTCGCCTCATCCGCCTCTGACTATGTCAGCGGCGAAATCCTGACCGTCGATGGCGGCTGGATGGGCCGTTAGAGGCCGGGGAGATACTTCAGACATGAGTGATCAACTGGACCTGTTGGCCATCGGCGAAGTCATGGCCGAACTTCGCCGCAGCGGCGGCGACGGCGGCGGCGGCGGCGGTGAGAGTGGCTTTAAGGTCGGATTTGCAGGTGACACTTTCAACACGGCCGTCTATTGCGCCCGTCAACTGAGAACGAGTGGGAAAGTTGGCTATTTCACCCGCGTCGGGTCTGACCCCCTGTCCGACGATCTCATTGCAATGGCGAAACGCGAAGGGCTTGGAACCGATCACATCGCCCGCGACAGGGAAAAGCTGATCGGCATCTATGCCGTGTCCACCGACGCCACCGGCGAGCGCAGTTTTTCCTATTGGCGCGACAATTCCGCAGCCCGGCAGCTGTTTTCCCACGACGAGAGCGTCAGCGCCCTGCCCCCGGCGCGCATCACCTATCTGTCGGGCATCTCGCTGGCCATTATCAGCGCCCCGGCCCGTCGACGGTTGATGGACCATCTTGCCGCCCAGTCAAAAAGCGGCGCCACACTGGTTGCCTTTGACTCAAACTACCGCCCCGCTCTTTGGGAAGATCAGTCAACCGCACGCTCGGTAATGTCTGAAATGTGGGACATGGCGGATATCGCCCTGCCCTCCATTGATGACGAAATGGACCTGTTCGGAGAGACTTCCGAACAGGCGGTCATTGCCCGCTTTGCCAGCAGACAATGGCGGGCCTGTGCCATCAAGCGTGGCGTCAAGGGACCGGTCAGTCCGGCGCTTGCCGCAGATCTTTTGCCGTCCTTTCCACCGGCTGAAAAGGTCGTCGACACAACGGCAGCCGGCGACAGTTTCAACGCCGGATACCTGGCCGCCTTCCTGCAAGGTGACGATGCCGCAACTTGCCTTCTGGCCGGTCACCAGTTGGCGTCAAAGGTTGTCGGCCACCGGGGAGCGATCATCGCCGAAGACTAATCAACCAGAACACCGCCGCTGCAAACGTAAGGACATGTCATGATTGATCATACCGGTATCAGTGTCGCCGATTTCAGCACCGCCCGGAAATTCTATGATGCGGCTTTTGCAGCTTTAAATGGTTCGCTTTTGTACATGGTACCGAAGGAGTATACCGACGGTGTGGATGTTGGTGGCTATGGCCGCGACAGGCCAACCTTCTGGATTTCCCAGGGCGAGCCACAGGACCCGGGCCTGCATATCGCCCTGGCGGCGGAATCCCGGGCCCAGGTGGACGCGTTCCACGCCGCCGCATTGGCCGCTGGCGGCCGTGACAATGGGCCGCCGGGATTGCGCCTCCACTATCACCAGAACTATTACGGCGCCTTCGTGCTGGATCCCGACGGCAACAATATCGAAGCCGTGTGCCATTTGCCCGCATAGGGGACCCGGCGTCAAACCATCAAATGGCCGCCATTGATTTCAAGCGTTTGGCCGGTGATGTAGCCAGATAAAGATGCAGACGCGAAAAACAGAAAGGCCGGCGCACAGTCTTCAGGCGTGCCCAGTCGACCCAGTGGGATTTGCTGACGCGTCGTTTCCAGCTTTTCCGGCGACGAGTAGCGCTGGTGAAAATCTGTATCAATGGTGCCGGGCGACACCGCATTGACGCGAATTCCATCCGGCGCCAATTCCCTCGCCAGCGATCTGGTATAAGTGCTGACAAAGGCTTTGGTAGCACTGTAAATGGACGATCCCGGACTGCCGCCGGTTTTTGCGGAAATAGAAACCGTGTTGATGATCGCCGCCGCATCGGCCCGACGCAGCTCCGGTATCAGCTCACGGGTAATTGCAACCACCGACGTTTGATTGAGCGCAACCAGCGCCTGATAGGCTTCATCGGTCAACTGGTCCGCCGGAAATCGGCCATGCATCGTGCCAGCATTGTTGATCAGCACATCAATGCGGTCGCACTGCTTCAATACTGCGGCGGTGAAATCTGCCGCTCCCCCTGGCCCGCTGAAATCTGCCTCAATCACCTGATCGGCTATGCCTTCCAGCCGCCCGGCGGTCCCGACCCGTCCCGAATGAGCGATCAGTTTGGCACCATGCTGTTTGAACAATTGCGCAACCGCTCGGCCAATGCCCCGCCCCGCGCCGGTGATGACAACGGTTTTATCGTGAAACATGTTGGGTTCAAACAGATGCATGACTTATCTCTTGGATGCGTGTTTGCTGCACCTTAGACCCTTTCAGGTTTGTGATGGAAATTGAACCAATGTCTGACAGGAGAGCACTGCCTGCCTCTGGGCCTTGCGCCAGATTGTGCTAGAAATGGCGCAGCTGGATAAATTGCGGAACTAATCAGTGTCGAGATTGAACAGACCAAGTAGTCGAAATGGTGTCAAAAGCCTCAGGAAAGCCGAAACGGCGCGTTTGCGGGGGCAAGTCCGACAGCTTCAACGCCAGGTGGCACAATTGCAGGAGCAGACCAGCAATGTGCCCTTCGACTCACGTATCAAATACCGCGAACGCCTGGGCCGCGAAGAGTTCTTCTACCTGACCTTCCGCGCCCTGTCTTTCAACCAGATTGACGGCGATTATGTCGAATTTGGCAGCCATGGCGCCACTACTTTCTGCCTCGCCTATCATCAGGCCGCCCTGCACCGGCACAAGGCGAAACTATGGGCCTTTGATTCCTTCCAGGGCTTTCCCGACCAAGTCGGTGATCAGGACTATCATCCCAAATGGATAAAGGGGCGCATGTCCACGTCGCTGGAAGACTTTCATCGCCTGTGCAAGTCACGCGGTGTGCCTCAATCGGCCTACACGGTTCACGCCGGTTTCTTTTCAGACGTTCTGCCCAACCTGCCCGCCGATGAAGCACCCGACAACATTGCTTTGGCCTATATCGACTGCGATCTCTATTCCAGCACCATGGACGTGCTGGAATTCCTCACGCCACGTTTCAAACACGGAATGATCATCGCCTTTGACGACTATTATTGCTGGTCAGACAAGCAACCCTCCGGTGAACGTCTGGCAATGATGGAATGCTTTGGCAATCTCGACAGGTGGGAGCTGATTCCCCATCTGCAGTTTGGCTGGCACGGTCTGTCCTTTGTCCTGCATGACAAGGCGCTGAACACCGCCAGCTGGCAACCGAATCTTTAGAGCCACCATTCCGCGAGGACAAGCAAATGGCCTGGATTGAAACCATCGACTACGACGATGCCACCGGCAAACTCAAAAAGCTCTATGACCGTGTGAAGGGGCCGGACAACAATGTCGACAACATCATGATGATGCATTCTCTGCGACCCCATTCAATGGAAGGCCATATGGCGATCTACAAATATGTGCTGCACCATTCGGGCAATACGATCGACAAATGGTTTCTGGAAACGCTGGGAGTCTGGGTCAGTTCCTTGAACGAATGCACCTATTGCGTCGAGCACCATTTTGCCGGGCTTAAGCGGCTTCTGGGCGACGATGAGAGAGCAGACGCCCTTCGTGCCGCCATCGAAAGCCGCGACATAGAACACGCACCTCTCGACGCGCGCCAGAAGGTCGCGATGGAATATTCCCGACAACTGACCCGTGATCCTGCCGGCATGAGCCGGAACATCGTCATGCGATTGCTTGCAGCCGGTTATACAGACGGTGAGGTTCTGGAGATAAATCAGGTATCTGCCTATTTCTCCTATGCCAACCGAACGGTGCAGGGTCTTGGATGCTCCACAAAAGGCGATATCCTTGGCCTGTCACCAAACAATTCCGACGAACCGGATAATTGGAGCCACAGCTAGACTCGGAGGTGGGGCGGCTAGTCGCCGTGCAAATCCCCAAACCCATGCACAATTATCAGGTGCTCGAATCTCAGGCTTCTATTGCATTTATGCAACACATAAATACGATTTCTGTGCTATATCCGCTAAAGTAGGATTAGTAGGAGTTTGCTGAAATGATTTTGAGCAAGTATTCAGCGGGTAAATGTATGGGCCTTGCTGCGATGATCGCAGTTCTTCACACAACAACCGCACTGGCAACCGATTTAGCCTTGGGCGACGAAAATTCCCTGCCCGCTGTATCGGGTGTGAACGCCAAACTGGATTTCAGTTATCTCTACACGGATCTGGGCGGCCCCGTTGACGATGTCCACGGCGCTGCGGTCGTTGGTTCCTTGTCGGCGCCATTGGGACAGCGCTTCGGTTGGCAGATTGATGCGGGCCTCAGCCGCAACGATGCAGGCAATCCGGTTGGCGACATAGATCAGTACGGTATCGCCGGTCACGTCTTCACACGCGATCCATCCGTCGGCCTGCTGGGTGTCTATGCGCACTATCTGAACACCGATTTCGGCCTGGTTGAATTGGATTCCTACCGCTATGGTATCGAAGCCGAATGGTATTTGAACCAGGTCTCCCTTGAGGGCTTTGCTGGTGCCGATCATGTTGATGGCGGCGCAATTGACCAAACCTATGCGAACTTGGATTTCACCGCTGCCTATTACATCAATGACAACACGAGAATTGAAGCTGGTGTAAATCTAAAATTTGATGAAACTGTTGCAACGATTGGCTTTGAAGCCATTCTTCCAATGTTTCATAACAACACGTCAATCTACACCAATGCATCCTTTGGCGATGACGCGACAAGCGTCAGAGCCGGGCTTCGCATCTATTTTGGCGAGCAGGGCAAATCCCTCATTGATCGTCACCGCCAGGATGACCCCAAACCACGTTTGCTGGACCTGAATGGGCTGGATGTCTGCGAATTTGTCCAGCCGTCATTTAACCCTCGCCTCGCGCGCACCTTGTTGCTCGATACCATTCCTTCCGATACCGGTTGTGGCGAAGCACCGATGATGAGGTATATAAGTCTGGACACTTGAACCCCAGGTTAAATTTCTCTGACCGCTTCCTGGCGTTTGCCAGAAGCGGTCAGCGCTAAGGCTTCCTGCCGACGATAAAGAACAGTCAACGGCCTCTGGAAATGCTCCTGCAGGGCCAAAGTGAGCCGCGGGTAATCCAGATTTTCTTCTGACGCATTGCTGAAAAACCGTAGCGTGAGTTCTTCCGGTCCGGTTTGTGCAATCTGCCATTGCTGGGCCGGGAAAAACTCGTGAAACTGGGCCAGAGACACCAGGCCCAGAACGCTGGTGCCGTCCGAGAATTTAAAGAGATTGCGATTTCGACCAACCGTCAGTTTGAGCACCGGCAGCGAGCTGCCGCATGAGCAGCCCGTCGACAGAGCTCCCATATCGCCAATATCATAGCGGATCAGCAGCATCGCCCAGTTGATCGTTGAGGTGACAACAATGCGTCCCGTTTCATTTTCATCGCAAGCAGTTCCATCGTCCCTGAGCACTTCCACATGAAGAATTTCGCTGTTTACGTGTAAATTGCCGGCCGCGCATTGATGGGCCACACTGCCGACTTCGGTGGCCGAGTAAATATCGGTGATTTCGCAGTCAAACGCCGATCGGGCCAGTTCCCGGTGGTAAGGTTGAACCAGTTCTCCGATGCTTATGACCTTGGCAATGTCGATGTTTGGATAGGTGCCCGGTTCGGAAAGCATCTGCTGTGCCAGCCCAGACAGATTGCTGGGCTGGGTATTGAGATAACAGGGCCCTTGCCGGTTCAAAAACTCCAGCTGTTTTTCCATTGCAAGCGGTTGTTTCAATTGCACTGAAAGCCCCTCACCGCCAGCTCCTAAATACTCACCTGCCCATGGCTGAGTTGATATCTGACCGTCGGGATAGTCGCCAGTTCTGTTGCCCTTGATGTGAACGAGACGTCGTCCGCCATCAAACCGCATTCTGGCATAGAAACGGTCCTGCAGGGCGGCCTCCGTTAAGGCGACCAGCGTGGTGTATTTGACCAGTATCGATATTCCTGACGTGCCGGATGTGCCGGTAAAATGATGTCCACCGTGCCCTTTCGGGTAATCGGAACTGGCTATGTCATCCAGATTGTTCAGGATATCGGCGCGGGTCAAAAGTGGTATTTGCTGCCAGGTTTCCGGGTCAATTCTACCCGGATTGGATCTGAATGCTTTCAGCCTCTCGGCATAAAACGGCGCCGTATTGGCGGCATGGGAAAGTGTCTGAAGAAGTTGATTTTGGCAGTAAGACTTTAGCTCCCCAGGTGGTAGTTTCTCAGACTCCATCAGGCTGAAAAACAATTGCGCACCAATATTCTGCTGCTGTGCCATAAAACCCCGGAGACCGATTGCATAGATTTGCAGGGTAACGAAATTCTCTCATGGAGACCATGTTATTGGTCACTGGGTTCCTGAGTATTTTGGCTATGGCAGTCTGTCGGGTGACCAACATGCCCACCCACAGTTTTGATCCGCATGCGGATGGCCTGCAAAATCGCACATAGATCAAAAACGTTGTAGAAAAATGGTGCCCCCACACGGACTCGAACCGCGGACCTACTGATTACAAATCAGTTGCTCTACCAGCTGAGCTATAAGGGCACTGGCGTGTTATTTAGGGGAAATGAAAAAAATATACAACCAATAAGTGGAATGATTTTTTCCCTGATATCAACTACTTAAATCAAAAGGCGATTTTTTTTGCTAAATTTGCCAAACAATCCAGCCTTCCGATCGATTTTACTCGCAGAATCCGCCCACCAAGCATCTGCCCTGTCTGCATCAACTATCGGGAGTAAATATTTTCCCATTCCCTGATATCCGCGCAATATCAATTGTCGACGCAAACCTCTCGATTTGGCATTGACCGGGAGGCGACGGTTCTGGAGACCAGGGTAATCGACATACAATCCACAAGCGTAATTGACCAACGCAAAGCCACCCTGCCCTTTGGTACGGAGGTGGCTATCGTAAAATGGAAACACCAATGGTTTCCTTTTTTTGCGCAAAGGCTTATGGATGCCGCATCAAATCCTCGCGACAGACATTGTTCGTATCAACACTGATCATATTTGGAACCTCATTCAGGCCCCTCCGGGAACCCCAGACAAACAGGACACTCCATGACGACTATTGGCACTCCAAAGGAATCCGCACGCGGTGAAAACCGGGTGGCAATGACGCCGCAATCGGCTGGCGATCTGCAGAAACTCGGCTTCGACTGCATTATTCAGGCTGGTGCCGGCAAGGCGGCACGCTTCTCCGATGCCGACTATAAGGATGCCGGAGTTACCGTGGTGAAAACCGCAGCCGATCTTTGGAAAAAGGCCGATATCGTCGCCAAGGTGCGTCCGCCCTCCGCGGCTGAATCGAAGAAGATGCGCGATGGCCAGACCGTCATCTCGTTCATCTATCCCGGCGAAAACCAGAAATTGCTGGACGCAGCCGTTGAATCCGGCAGCACCGTCATCGCCATGGACATGGTGCCGCGTATTTCGCGGGCCCAGAAAATGGATGCCCTGTCGTCAACTGCCAATATCGCCGGCTATCGCGCCGTCATCGAGGCGGGCAATTCCTTTGGTCGCTTCTTCACCGGCCAGGTCACCGCAGCGGGCAAGGTGCCGCCGGCCAAGGTGCTGGTGATCGGCGCCGGCGTGGCAGGCCTTGCCGCCATTGGCGCTGCGCAATCACTCGGCGCCATCGTGCGGGCCTTTGATGTGCGGCCGGAAGTGGCGGAACAGATTGAATCCATGGGGGCTGAATTCCTGTTGTTGGATTTTGAAGAATCCGGCTCCGGCGAAGGCGGCTATGCCGCCCCCTCCTCACCCGAATTCCGCGAAAAACAGCTGGAACTGTTCCGCGAACAGGCGCCTGATGTGGACATTGTTATCACCACGGCGCTGATCCCGGGACGCGATGCGCCCAAACTTTGGCTGGAAGACATGGTCATGGCGATGAAACCCGGCTCGGTGATTGTCGACCTGGCCGCCGAGCGTGGCGGCAATTGTGACCTGACCAAAAAAGACGAGAAGATCGAGACGTCCAACGGGGTGACAATCATCGGATACACCGATCTGGCCAGCCGCATGGCGACCCAGGCTTCGTCGCTCTACGCCACCAATATTCGTCACATGATGACCGACCTGACGCCGGAAAAAGACGGTGTGGTGGTGCACGATATGGAAGATGATGTAATCCGTGGCGCCACCGTGACACACAAGAAAGAGATCACCTTCCCGCCGCCGCCCCCGAAAATTCAGGCAATTGCCAAGCAACCGCCAAAGGCCCCGGAACCGACCAGGGAAGAACTGGCGGCCAAGGAAGCTGCCGAGATGCGTCAGGCGGGCATTCGCGAAATTTCCCTGCTGGCGATTGGCGGGTTGCTGATGCTGGTGATCGGCCTATATGCGCCGGCCAGTTTCATGCAGCATATGATCGTTTTCGCGCTGGCCTGTTTTGTTGGCTTCCAGGTGATCTGGAATGTCAGCCACGCCCTTCATACGCCGCTGATGGCGATCACCAATGCCATTTCCGGCATCATCATTGTCGGGGCCCTGCTGCAGGTCGGATCCGGCAGCTGGCTGGTCATGATACTGGCCGCCATTTCGGTATTCATCGCCACCATTAACATTGTCGGCGGATTTATGGTGACGCGCCGCATGCTCGCCATGTTCCAGAAGAGCTAGGGGCAGGATCATGGAAAACGGATTTATTACAGCAGTTTACGTTACTGCAAGCATCCTGTTCATTCTCGCCCTTGGCGGCATGAGCAATCAGGAAAGCGCCAAGCGCTCCATCTGGTACGGCATTGTCGGCATGGGACTGGCGGTTGCCGCCACCCTGTTTGACCATCTGGTGGGCAATTACTGGCTGATCGTGCTGATGGTCGGCGGCGGTTCAATAATCGGTGCCATCGTCGCCCGACGGGTGGAAATGACAGGCATGCCTCAACTGGTGGCTGCACTGCATTCCTTCGTTGGTCTGGCAGCGGTGTTTATCGGACTGAACTCCGCCTATGCGCCGCCTGCCGATCTGGTGGGTGCTGAACTGGTCATCCATGAGTGGGAGATCATTATCGGCGTGTTCATTGGTGCGATCACCTTTACCGGTTCGATCATCGCCTATGGCAAGCTGGCAGGTTCAATTGACGGCAAACCGCTGACCCTGCCCGGCCGCCACGCCATGAACGCGGCGGGCATCGTGCTCTGCCTGATCCTCGGTTTCATGTTTGGCGCCCATTACGGCATGTGGACCCTGATCCTGATCACCCTGATCGCTTTCCTGATCGGTGCGCATCTTGTGATGGCCATCGGTGGTGCCGACATGCCGGTGGTTGTGTCGATGCTCAACTCCTATTCCGGTTGGGCAGCTGCCGCGACCGGCTTTTTGCTGGGCAATGATCTGTTGATCGTGACCGGCGCGCTGGTCGGCTCGTCGGGTGCGATCCTGTCCTACATCATGTGTCGGGCGATGAACCGGCACTTTGTCTCGGTGATCCTCGGCGGATTTGGCGGCACCAGTGGCCCGGCGATGGAAATTGACGGTGAGATGGTGGCGACCAATGCCGATGCGGTTTCAGCCGCGTTGGAAGAAGCCGACAGTGTCGTCATCGTTCCCGGCTACGGCATGGCTGTCGCCCAGGCACAGGGATCTATTTCAGAATTGACCCGCCGCCTGCGTGATGCGGGCAAGAATGTGCGCTTTGCCATTCACCCGGTGGCAGGCCGCCTGCCCGGCCACATGAATGTGCTGCTGGCGGAAGCCAAAGTGCCCTATGACATCGTTCTGGAAATGGATGAAATCAACGACGATTTCCCCGACACCGACGTGGTGATGGTCGTCGGCTCCAACGACATCGTCAATCCATCGGCGCAAGATGATCCCAACTCGCCGATTGCCGGCATGCCGGTTCTGGAAGTGTGGAAGGCGAAACATGTGTTCGTTTCCAAGCGCGGTGCAGGCACCGGATATTCCGGTGTCGAAAACCCGCTGTTCTTTAAGGAAAACACGTCGATGTTCTATGGCGATGCCAAGGCGTCGGTGGATTCACTGTTGCAGAAAATGGGATAGTGGAAAAGCGATGCTGGAAGCACCTGTTCGCGGAGAGGCCACTGAACAGGTGCTTGGCCCGGGAAGATGCCCCTACCTTCCATATCGGACACACCAGCACGATTTACTTACCAATGGACAACGGGCAATGGATTGATCAAGATCAATCTTCTGGCATTTTATGAGTAAAAACCGGGCTATGGCCAAACCGTCGATCTGTTTTATCGCTAATTCCACCGATGTTGCCGAGCAATCCTGTGTGGCATTGATCGAGCGCTATGGTCAGACCGAGCATGACAAGGCTGACATTATCGTTGCGCTTGGTGGCGATGGCTTCATGCTGCAGACCCAGTTGGATTTCATGGATTCCGGCCTGCCAGTCTATGGCATGAACAAAGGCACGGTCGGCTTCCTGATGAATGAATATCGTGAGGAAGATCTTTACGAAAGGCTCGACAAGGCGTTGAAGGCGATCATTCACCCGCTGCAGATGGTTGCCATAGATGCCGATGGACAACGCCATGAATCCATGGCGTTTAACGAAGTATCCTTGTTTCGCCAGTCGCACCAGGCGGCCAGGCTGCGTATTGAAATCGACGGCAAGGAACGCATGGCGTCGCTGTCCTGTGATGGCATTATGGTGGCAACCCCCCAGGGGTCCACTGCCTATAATCTATCCGCCCACGGACCAATCCTGCCGCTGAAGGCCCCGCTGCTGGCGCTGACCCCTGTCAGCGCGTTCCGGCCCAGAAACTGGCGCGGTGCCCTGTTGCCGAATACGGCACAGGTGCGGATCACCGTGCTGGAACCGGAAAAACGCCCGGTCAATGCAGTGGCTGATAATACCGAGATCAAGTCTGCAGTAGAAGTGTTTATCCACGAAGATCGTGATGCTACCGGCATCCTGCTGTTCGACCAGGAACACACCTGGGAAGAGCGCATTCTAGATGAGCAGTTCCGCTACTAAGCCGTTCCCGGTTCAGGCCGCCAGCAATAACTGGCGGTCATAATCCTGCGCGGCGTCGCGATTTGCTTCGCAGGCCATTTGACTGAGCATTGACAGCAAGGCGCCATCGACCTCCTCGTGCTCTTCGGCGCGGCTGATGATCTGGTCGATCAATTGCGGCAATTCCTGCGGTTCCTGCCAGGCTTCAACGGCAGCAACAAACACCGGATAGGCGGATACCGGCAGACCGGTACGTCCGTACAGGGACTTGAAAGCAGCGATACGTCCGTCATCGATAATTGCCTGGACCCGTTTCAGCGAAGCACCGCTGAGCAGCGCCAGGGCGTTTTCAAACAGGGCAGCGTGACCCATGCAGCAGGCGCGCACCAGCAGGGCGGCGCTGAGTTGGTCAGATTCCTGCAAATGTTTTACGTAAGAAGCCATTTTTTCCGGCGCCGTCTGCATGGCGATCTCGACGGTAACTTTATTGCGGGCATCGTTGGTGGTCTTTTGCAGACGCGCCGCATCCCCCCACCCCATAGTATCGGCAAATGCCAGAAGTGAACTGGTCAGCCGTTCGCTGAGCAATTGGCGTGTGGCGGGCTCGATGGAATCGTCGGTCAGCAGTGCAGCGCGGATAGTGGCTTCATGGCCCAGTCGTTGGGCAATATCATGTTTCAATCCCGGTCCAAGAACAACCAGCGGGTTGCTCATCAGTCGCAAAACTGCTTCGGGTTCGGCCACAGAAACCAGGGTGCGGATGGTATCGCCGTCGAGATTCATCCGCCCGGCAATGGCGTGTTGAATGGCGGTTTTGCCGCGTTTGATCGCATCGGCCAGATCGCGGCTGCGCAACAGGTCGGAACGCTCATAAACAGGAACGGCAACTTCATCAATATCGCGGGCCAGGGCCCAGACCAGATGGCGTGGAGCCTTGTCATGGCGAGCCACCACTTTGGCCAGCGCCCTGCGTACCTTGGTGCTTGAATCTTCCAGATAAAGGGTCAGGGTTTTTTCAACATCCGGCGCGTCGTTTGTGGCGACGCGGCCATTGAAATATTTGACAGCCAACCGGCTGATGGCAATTGCTCTTTGATCCGCACCTGAAACCACGGACCACGCCATAAAACGCTCTACAAACATATTACTACCCAACGCTACAAACCTACTAAACGCGTCCTGCTATGAAGGACTGGGGGTGAAGCTACACAAAAATACTTAACCGAACGTTCACCATAAATTTTTGCGATTTGGTAAGCTTGATTTGTGGCCGTGGACATGCTGCACGATAGGTGGGTTGAAGCTGTGCGACATGCCGATGGGAGGACAAATTGGCCGGATTGTATTTCGAGGAATTTTTCGAAGGCCAGGTTTTTGAGCATGAATTGCGCAAAACGCTGACCGAAAGCGACAACATGCTGTTCTCCACCATGACGCTGAACCCGCAACCGCTGCATATCGACCGGCACTTTTCCGAGCAGACCGAGTGGGGCCAGCCGCTGATGAATTCACTGTTGACGCTTGGCCTGGTGATCGGCGTTTCGGTGGGCGATACGACATTAGGCACCACCATTGGCAATCTGGGCATGAAAGATACCCAGTTCCCTCATCCGGTGTTCCAGGGCGACACCGTGAGGGCTACGACGGAAGTAATTGCCGTGCGGGCGTCGCGTTCCAAACCCGATCGCGGCATCGTCGATTTTCTGCACAAGGGCTATAATCAGGGTGATGTTCTGGTCTGCTCCTGCCACCGTCAGGCGATGATGCGGCGGCGTCCCGAGTCCTCCGAAAACGAGGCGGGCTGATGCGGTCCGGCCTATTTGTTCCCGGCGACAGTGAGAAGAAACTCGCCAAGGGTCTTGGCAGCGAGGCTGACGGCCTTTTCATCGACCTGGAGGACTCCGTCTCAATCGACAACAAGCAGGCCGCGCGCGATGTGACCCTTGGATTCCTCAAGGAAGCCAACAAGGAGAGCCAACGCCCTGCCCTGTATGTTCGGGTCAATGCTTTCGACACGGAACTGACCGAGGACGATCTCGCAGCCGTCATGCAGGCGCGACCAGACGGTATCGTGCTGCCGAAAAGCGAACACGGTCAGGATGTCACCCGGCTGGACGCCCTGTTGCGCGTGCACGAGGTGGAGAATGGCCTGGAAGATGGGTCCACCCGGATCATCGCCATTATCACCGAAACGGCCATCGGCGCCCTGAATGCCGGCTCCTACCGTCGCTCCAGCAAGCGGCTGAAGGCAGTGGCCTGGGGGGCTGAGGACCTGTCCGCCGATATCGGTTCTGCGCGGCGCCACGGCGACGGCACCTATCGTGACGTGTTTCGCTTTGCCCGGGTGCAGACCCTGCTGGGGGCCATCGCCGCCGGCGTTGAACCCTGGGACACGGTCTATCCTGACTTCCGCGATGACGAGGGCCTGGCCAAGGAATGTCGGGAGGGCAAACTGGACGGCTTTACCGCCAAAATGGCAATCCATCCGGCGCAGGTGGCCATCATCAATGAAATCTACACCCCAAGCGATGACGAGGTGGCGCGCGCCAGGAAGATCGTAGAAGCGTTTGAGGCGGCTGGAAATCCGGGCGTTATCGGCATGGACGGCCAAATGCTCGACCGCCCTCACCTGCGCAAGGCGCAAAAACTGCTGGCACGCTATGCACAGCTGGCACTGAAATGACCGATAGTCGGATTGTTCGCACCGCGCTTGCTGAAGATTTTGAACAGGCCATGAGGCTCTATTCAGAGCTGGCAGGAGACTCGCAGATCGACCTTGGGCCGGATGGACGGCAACTCTGGCATGACGTACTCGCCCACCCGGGCACAAGTGTTTATTGCGTTGAACAGGCCGGGCAGATCGCCGCTGTCACGACGCTGCATGTGCTGCCGAACACCACCTACAAGGGCCGTCCATATGCCCTGATTGAAAACGTGGTGACGCTGAGACGTTTCCATAAGCAGGGAGCGGGCCGGCTGCTCATGGAGCATGTCATTGACGAAGCCTGGCAGCAGGATTGTTACAAGATCATGTTGCTCACCGGTCAACTGGCGGGTGCTCGGGGCTTTTACGAGCGTCTGGGTTTCTCCGCCGATGAAAAATACGGCATGACCCTGCGCCGTATACCCGTGCGACAGAAAACTCGCTGAGTTCACCCAACCCCTTTCGGGATTAAGCCGATCGGCGGGCCCATAATGCACTGAGCAGACTTGCGGTTACTGCTGACAACATCAAAACCATAAGCACGACGGTGCCGTTGCTGGCTGTGATCAACAGTCCGGTCGCCGTAGTCAGTAATGCGCCGCAGGCAACCGTCAGCGCTCCGTTGACACCGGCGGCAGTGCCCGCAAGGTCCGGGCGCACCGACATGGCACCGGCATTGCTGCTGGGAATGGTGATGCCATTTCCCACGCCAACCAGGATAGTCGAGCCAAAATAGGTGATCGGCGTCAGCACCCCGATCCAAAGCAGAGCCAATCCGATCACCAATCCAGTGCAGGCCACACATCGGCCGGCGATCATCATGGTGGTCAACTCGTAGCGGGGGGCCAATCGACCCGAAATGAAACTGCCCAGCATGAATCCGGCCGTGATGCTGCCGACAAAGATGCCAAGGGTCGCTGTCGATACATTGAATTCACTCGCCGCAATAAGCGGAGCGCCAGCAATGAATATGTAAAATGCCGAGATGGAAAAGGCTGAACACAGGGCGAAAGCCCAATAGCGCCCGGTTCCCAACAGGGCCAGTGTCTCCTGTCGAGTATTGGCACCGCGTGACTTTTCCCTGTCATGGGTCTCGCCCAGGTCAAACCAGCACAATATCAGGAGTGCGGCGCCAGCGAGCGCATAGAACCAGAAATTTGCCCGCCATCCGAACAATGTATCCAGGAATCCCCCCAGCATCGGGCCCAACATGGGCGCCACTGCCATGGCCATTCCGATATAGCCGATGAGACCCGCAGCCTGCCGTTCCGTATTGGTATCGCGGACAATCGCCATGGCCAGGGCATAGCCGGCGATCATGCCTCCCTGCAGCATTCGAAAGGCGAGAAAAGTCCACACGTCGTCGGCAAGCGCGCACATGATTGAGGCGAAGACAAACAGGAGGATCGCCCCCAACAATACCGGACGGCGGCCCAGCCGATCAGACAGCGGGCCGACAATCAGCTGCATAACGGCCGTAATGGCAAGGTAGAGCGCCAGCGCAAGACTGACGACGGCGTAGTCCGCGTCGAGGTCGGTGGCGATATTGGCCAGTGACGGCAAAAACATGTTCAGCGTCAGCGTCGACAGGGCAGCCAACAGGATGAGGGTGAACAGGCTGGGAGGAGAAGTTGCGGCGCGCATTAATTTTTTTGGAAAATTAGGTCAACAAAAAACCGCCGTCCCGGGGAAACGGCGGTCTCGATCTCGTATCGGAAACCAGCAGGTTCCCGGGCTGAATTATGCAGCTTCGATCTTGCTCACGGCTGGTTTGCCGGAACGGGGATCAACGTCTGTTTCGTAATTCACTTTCTGACCTTCATTGAGGCCAGATATACCGTTGCGCTCAAGAGCAGTGGCGTGAACGAATACGTCCTTGCCGCCATCTTCTGGCTGGATGAAGCCAAAACCCTTGGTGTCATTGTAGAATTTTACGGTACCTGGTGTCATGGTAGTTCTTTCACTTCAAGTTTGCATTGGAGTGCGAAATTGCTCTCCTGTATTTCGAGTTTGGAGAATTTTCTGAATGCAAAACCATCGATGATGGGGAGGCAGAGCAGGTGTTCGTCAAAAATCGATACTCTCACCTAGGGATGAATTGCGACTTTAACAAGACAATTCGCCGTCTCAGTAAAATAAAGTTGAACGGCAAAATGCCGAATTACTTTTAATTTGCACGGTTATTGAGGCCGCACCAGTTCAAACAGTTCATCCAAACACACATAATCGTGATAGCCCGAGCGCAGGATTGGATCCGCTTTCATCGTGTCAAAACGGCCTTCGGGGGTAATCATCGAATCATCAATATGGACACCTGTCACCTGCCCCAGGATCAGAAAATACGGCGCCTTGGAGCCGTCCAGAGTTGTCGGATTGACTACTTCAAGGAGCTTGCATTCCAGCGCCGCGGCCACACCGGCAACGCGAGGACAGGCGACCGTTTCGCCCGGCAGCATATCCAGTCCGGCCTCTGTGAACTCGTTGACACCGGGGGGCAGAGGTGCCGAGGAAATATTCATCTGATCTTTCATCGAGCGGCTGACATAGTTGAATGTGAATTCGCCGGTCTCTTCGATGTTGGAGGCGCTGTCTTTCATGCCGCCGGAGGAAAACATCAAAATTGGCGGCGTATCGCAAACCCCGTTGAAGAATGAATAGGGCGCCAGATTGGGAACACCCTGGCTGTCGAGACTGGAGATCCAGCCAATTGGCCGTGGCGCAACAATGGCTTTAAACGGGTTGTAGGGCAGCCCGTGCGGCTCATCAGCTTTGTAAAACATGGATATCAGCTTTCACGAATGGAAAAGAGGTCGTCGATCTGGGGCCTTGGTCGTTCTGACTTGGCGATATTGGAAGTACCGATATGGATAATGCCGGCAATTCTCTCGCCAGACTGCAGGCCAAGAATATTGCGGGCCCGATCATCATAAACATACCACGCGGTCAGCCATTGGGCTTCAAAGCCCAGCGAGTTGGCGGCGATCAAGGTGTTCATGCAGGCCGCTCCGGCAGACAGATGCTGTTCCCAAAGCGGAATCTTGGGGTGCTCGCCTGCCGTGCTGATCGCCATAAGCACGCAGGGCGCATGCAACAGCTTCTGGGTTCCCTGGCTCTTCTTTTCCTTGTCATCAACGTCCGGCAGGCTGGCCAGCAGGTCCTGCAACTGTTCGTTGACCTTTTCGCGCACCGGCTTGGTCCACAGTTCAAACCTCCAGGGGGCCAGCTTTCCGTGATCGGGAACCCGGCTGGCAATTTCCAAAATGGTGCGCAGCTGTGCTGCATCGGGACCCGGTTCTTCCAGAGTCAGTGACAGCGATGAACGCCGGGTTTTCATGTATTCGGTGAGATCAGACATCGGCGAGCTCAGATTGCGTTGACGAACTCTACCTACTGCACCAAAAGCGACTTGAAAATGCCATAAGAGTAGGTGAAAGGTTCAAAATGCATATTCGCCTTTTCATGACCACCCTATATTTGATTTTTGCTGCCGCGGCGGGTGTTACCGCAGCCTGGGCTCAAAATGCCAAGGTTGAATATTCGGCTGACGGCACGGCGGTCAATGTCAGCCTGCAGGTCTATCAGCTCAACCTCAACGCTTCCCTGATTGATGAAGGGGCACCGATTGAGCGGGGCATGGTCTGGCGGGTATTCCGCGACGAACCGGAAGTCGACGGAAAGCTACCGGTTATCGCCACTGCGCGCGGCGGCTCGGCGTCGATCGGATTGAATTCCGGCAATTATCTCGTTCACGCCGCCTTTGGCCGCGCTGGTGCCAGCAAGCGGGTGACGATTGGCGATACCGACCTGTCTCAGAGTTTCATTCTGCAGGCCGGCGGGTTGGAACTGAACGCCGAGACGGGTGAAGAATCGATCCAGTCCAAGCATCTGCGCTTCTCCATCTTTGAGCGCGAAGCGAATGAAGACGGCACCCGCAAGATGATTGCTCCCGACGTGGAGGCAAACAAAATCGTCCAGCTGAACGAAGGCACCTATCACGTTCTGTCGCGCTATGGCTCGATCAACGCAACGGTTCGGGCTGATCTGGAAGTGAAAGCAGGCCATGTCACCAAGGCTGTGCTGCAGCACCGGGCAGCCGGCATTTCGCTGCGACTGGTTTCCCGCCCAGAAGGCGATCCGGTCGCCAATACAGCCTGGTCTGTGTTCACCGAAGATGGCGACAAGGTCTTCACCGACCGAACGGCAGCACCATTTCTGGTGCTGGCCGAAGGCGCCTATGAGGCCGTGGTGCGCCACGGAGATGATGATTTCCGTCGCTCATTCGTGGTGCGATCAGGCAAAGATGCCCTGATTGAGTTGTTGCTTCAGTAATACACTGAATCAACTATCTCGATCAGCTCTCGCCGCCCGCTTGCGGCGGAGGTCCGGCGGAATAGCTTCTTCCGACAGGCTGGCAACCGCCTCTCCAATGGTCATTGACGTTTGGTGCTTCGAGCCCAGCCTGCGGATGCTGACAGTGCCCTCTTCCGCCTCTCGAGCGCCAATGGCGATGATTGCCGGTACTTTGGCCAGCGAATGCTCCCGCACTTTGTAGTTGATCTTCTCATTGCGGAAGTCGGTTTCCACGCGAAGACCGGCATCGCGCAAGGCTTCCGCCACCTTCTCTCCATAGCCATCGGCTTCCGAAGTAATCGTTGCAATCACCGCCTGGACCGGAGCCATCCACAAGGGGAAATGACCGGCAAAGTGCTCAATCAAAATGCCGATAAAACGTTCCATGGAGCCGCAAATGGCCCGATGAACCATGACCGGTTCCTGACGCTCGGAATTTGCATCAATGTAAAAGGCACCGAAACGCTCAGGCAGGTTGAAGTCAATCTGCGTGGTGCCGCATTGCCAGTCACGGCCGATGGCATCGCGCAGAACATATTCGAATTTAGGACCGTAAAAAGCCCCCTCACCCGGGTTCAACTCAGTCTTGATCCGACCTTCTGACTCAGCCTCAATCTTGTCGAGAACCTTGCGCATCATGTTTTCGGCACGATCCCAAATTTCGTCACTGCCAACGCGTTTTTCCGGGCGTGTCGACAGTTTGACGACAATGTCGTCAAAACCAAAGTCGCTGTATGTGCTGAGGATCAGATCGTTGATCCGCAGGCATTCTGCCTCCAATTGCTCCGGCGTACAGAACACATGGGCATCGTCCATGGTGAAGCCACGCACCCGCATCAACCCGTGCAGAGCGCCGGATGGTTCGTAGCGATGAATGGTGCCGAATTCCGCCATCTTCACCGGCAATTCACGATAGGACCGCAGGCCGTTCTTGAAAATCTGCACATGGCCCGGACAGTTCATCGGTTTTATCGCAAACTGGCGCTCATCTTCGGTAACCGTTGTGAACATGTTCTCGCGATACCAGTCCCAGTGACCGGAAGTTTGCCACAGGGCCTTATCGAGGATCTGCGGTGCATTCACCTCATCATAGCCGTGTTCTTCGATACGGCGGCGCATGTAGTTGACCAGGTTCTGGAAAACACGCCAGCCTTTGGCATGCCAGAAAACCACGCCGGGACCCTCTTCCTGGAAATGGAACAGGTCCATTTCGCGGCCGAGCTTGCGGTGGTCGCGCTTTTGCGCCTCTTCCAGCATGAAGAGATAGTTTTTCAACTGCTTCTCATCGGCCCAGGCGGTGCCGTAGATGCGGCTGAGCATCTGGTTGTCGCTGTCGCCACGCCAATAGGCGCCGGCCACATTCATCAGCTTGAATGCACTGCCGACATTGCCAGTCGAGGGCCCATGCGGCCCCAGACACAGGTCAAGCCACTCGCCCTGCTTGTAGATATTGAGGTTTTGATCGGCATCAATCGCGTCGACAAGCTCTACCTTGTAGCTCTCGCCGATTTCTTGAAAATGCGCCTTGGCATCGTCGCGGCTCCACACTTCCTTGGTGAAGGGTGCGTTGCGGGCGATGATCTGGCGCATTTTCTTTTCAATGCCCTCCAGATCTTCCGGCGTAAACGGCTCTTCGCGGTCAAAATCGTAGTAAAATCCGTTCTCAATTACCGGCCCAATTGTCACCTTGGTATCCGGCCACAATTCCTGAACCGCCTCGGCGAGCACATGGGCACAGTCATGACGAATGAGTTCCAGCGCCCGCTCGTCCGTGCGAGTCACGATTTCAATTTTTCCTGAATACAAAATAGGTTCTGACAAGTCCTTCAAGTCACCATTTAAGGTATAGGCGACTGATTTCTTGGCCAGTGATTTGGAAATGCCCTCGGCGATCTGACCGCCGGTAATGCCAGCATCAAAGTCACGGACTGAGCCGTCGGGAAATTCCAATGAAAGGGGGGATTGGGCTGGATCTGCCATAATATGCTCCTGTATCCAGTCCCGCATACGAAGCGGGTGGTTGATTTATGGCACTGCTCATAGGCGATGGCCCGATTCCCGTCAACGTTGCAGCGAGAACGATTGCGGCGCGCACGATTGTGGGCAGGCAAATTTATTTGTCCGGCACCGGGTCATGTTCATGGGAACCCTCGATGCGTCGCCAGGGGCCGCAGCGGGCCAGACGGTGCGCGGCAAGCGCTGCACCGCGCAAAAAACCGTGGCGGGCGACGGCTTCATAGGCATATTCGGAACATGTTGGCATGAAGCGGCAGGAATTGCCGATAAAACTTGAAAGCGTCAGTTGGTAAAACCGCACCAGACCTATGCCCAACAGGCGTCCGGGCGTCTTCGGCCACGGTCCATCATAATTGCGGCGATAGGGATTGGGTTGATCAGGCAACTTCGCTCTGCTTGTCCAGCGCCTGTTCCATGGCGCTGACCACCGCATCAAAAGCCAGCATAGTGGAGGCATGGCGGGCACGATAGTCGCGCACCGGTTCCAGGAACTTCAGTTCCGCGAATTTGCCGGTTGGCGGCGGGCCATTTTCCTTTAGCATGGCCAGCATCTGCAGGCGCGCCGTGCGTAGTTCCTCCAGCGAGCATCCGATGACGTTTTTGGCCAGAATCGCCGAAGATGCCTGACCCAGCGCACAGGCCTTGACGTCCTGCGCATAGTCGGTGACCAGGCCTTTTTCCTGCTTGATATCGACAATCACCGTGGAACCACAAAGCTTTGAATGGGCCTTGGCCGTGGCATCGGGATCGTCGAGCCGTCCGATGCGTTCGATATTGCCGGCATAGTCGAGGATCTTCGCATTATAGACGGAATCAATGCTCATTATCGTGACGGCTCCTGCGACGCCTTGGCACGGTGCGACGATCAATCCCGCATTTGTGCTTGGCAGTGGGTTTGTTTCTCCTATATTATGTGGTGTAGACGCGAATTCAAACAGAGTTTTTGAACCTGCGTCCAAATGTGGTCACCGTGCCGAAAGGCCCCGGAACCAGCTTGATGCCTTCGCCGTATGTGCCCGACCGGGTGCTGACGGCAGCCCCAGAGAGAGGTTGGCATGAGTGGTTCGCCGGTTTTTGCGAAACCTAACTGCTCGAATTGGAATGCTTCTCATGGACCAGATAGTCGACAAGGCGTCGCTGGACATTCTATTGGACGAAACAAAGCGCAAGGTTGAACGCCCTTCCCGCGAAGAGGCGGAAGCCGCCGTAAGCACCCTGCTGCGCTGGAGTGGCGATGATCCGAACCGGGAAGGCCTGCTTGATACGCCTGCCCGCGTCGCCAAAGCCTATCGCGAACTTTTCAAGGGCTACGAGGAAGACCCGGCCGAAGTTCTGGGCCGCACCTTTGAAGAAGTCGCCGGCTATGACGACATGGTTGTCGTCAAGGACATCTCCTTCCATTCCCTGTGTGAACACCACATGGTGCCGATCATCGGCAAGGCCCATGTTGGCTATCTGCCCGATGGCCGCGTACTTGGACTGTCGAAAATTGCCCGGGTCGTGGATATTTTTGCCCATCGCCTGCAGACCCAGGAAAGCATCACTTCCCAGGTGGCAAATGCCATCCAGGATGCGCTCAACCCCCGCGGCGTTGCCGTGTTGATCGAAGCGGAACATATGTGCATGGCGATGCGCGGGATCCGCAAACAGGGGTCGACCACGCTGACCACCACATTTACCGGCGCTTTCAAGGACGATCCGCAGGAACAGATGCACTTCATGTCGCTGGTGCGGTAGGTCAAAACCTTATGGCGAGTGGAGACGACAGCGTAAACCGCGAAACCGGCACGCAATTGCTGCCCAAATTTGATGACAGTGGTCTGGTAACCGCCCTGGTGTGCGAACACGGCAGCGGCGAGCCGCTGATGGTCGCCCATATGAACCAGGCGGCACTGGATCTGTGCATCTCAACGGGTGAGGCACATTTCTACAGCCGCTCGCGGCAGGAAATCTGGCACAAGGGCGGGACGTCTGGAAATGTACTGGCGATTGAGGAAATGCGGATCGATTGCGATCAGGACGCGGTCTGGCTGTCGGTCATTCCCAAAGGCCATGGCGCAGCCTGTCACACCGGGCGAAAATCCTGCTTTTTCCGGCGTATAGTCACCAAGGACGGGTCCGTTATGCTTGAAAGCACCGGGGATGAGCCGCTGTTTGATCCCAAAAAAGTGTATCATTCTTGATCCCGATCAAGGTGTCCTGCGCTGGGTTTTCATAACTTAGTTATTATTTCGAGACATAATGAATGCGGACAAAGGAACTGCCGCTATGTTTCGTGCAGATGTGGAAGAAATTGTTGAAGATATGCATCCGGGGCATTCAACCGAGATCAGTGAACCTGGAATTGCACTCGCTCTGGGCGGTGGCGTAGCGCCCGGTTGGGCTCATATCGGTGTCATCCGGGCACTGGAAGAAGAAAATATCCCCATCAAGATGATTGCCGGCACCTCCATCGGAGCGTTGGTCGGAGGCTGTTATCTGGCAGGCAAACTCGACGAACTTGAGAAATTTGCCCGGTCGCTGACACCGCGACGCATTGTCGGTTTCCTCGATATCAGCCTGCGCGGCGCCGGCCTGATATCCGGCTACAAACTTGCAGAGCGGATGGAAGAGCACATGGGCAATGTGCGTATCGAAAATCTCAGCCGGCCGATGGTCTGTGTGTCTACCGAAATCAGCACCGGCCATGAAATTTGGCTCAGCGAAGGCTCGTTGATTGATGCCATGCGGGCGTCATATGCCCTGCCCGGCATTTTTGAGCCGGTGCGCATCGGCAACCGGGTTCTGGTCGACGGGGCCTTGGTCAATCCGGTTCCCGTATCCGTCTGCCGGGCCTTTGAGGCCGATGCCGTTGTCGCCGTTAATCTGTCCTATGACGTGTTTGGCCGCGGCACGGTGGTGCGGCACACGAACCATGATTTCGGTGACGTTGTGACATTTCCCGGCAAGAGCCGTCCGGCAACAAAAAACAACATGAGCCGCCTCGGCAAGGCGCTTGGCATTACCGGTGCCATGGTGGAGGCCTTCAACATCATTCAAGACCGCATTGCCCGTTCAAGGCTGGCAGGCGACCCACCGGACATCTCCTTGCGGCCACCGGTCGGCAGCATTGGACTGGCGGAGTTTCACCGCGCCGACGAAGCCATCGACATTGGCTATGAATCCACCATGCAGGAAATTGACCGGCTGCGCGCTTTGGCGACCGCCCGCGCTAATGGCGGCGCTTCCAACGGAATCGGCTAGACCCTTGCAGGTTTAGCGTCGACCTACCGGGTCAAACAGGGCAAAGCCCAGCCAGCCGAACAAAAAGCCCCCCATATGGGCTTCCCAGGCGATCTGACCTTCTACGCCCAACGGCAATATCCCGGATCCGGCCAGGTAATTGAACGCAAACCAGATAATCACAAAAGTCATGATGCTGCGATTGCCCAGCGATTGCAGCAGCGAAACAGCAGGGCGCGTTATCGCCACATCAATCGGCTGACCGGGGGCAAAGGCAAACCGCACCGCCGCCCCCATACAGGCAGAAACTGCTCCAGAAGCCCCGATAACCGGCGCGTTGCTCATGGGATGAAACAGGTAGTGGGCCCCTGCCCCGGCCATGGTTGCAAACAGCATGAACAGAAAAAACCGCCGCGGTGCCAGTCGCCGGGCAACGGCGCTGCCAAAGGCCGCCAGCCATACCAGATTGACGATCAGATGCGTCCAGTCACCGTGCAGAAAACCATGGGTGACCGGGCTCCAATAGATTGACAGCGGTTCGATCAGTTGAACCGGCAGGACGTGGTAAAACACCGGCACAAAGGCAAACACGTTGAGCACCCAATAATCTGCCTCTAAGCTGAGAAACTGGCTGCGCACCAGATGCACGGCCACCATGGCGGCCCCCAGAATTAACACCGGGCCCGGCAGGTTGAAGGCGGGAGGATTGTGCTCGACTGGTTGGTCGGGCTGGATTTCTGGCTGGTTCAAGACTTGGCTCGAGTGATTGGTGACGGATCTATCTAACGCGAAACCAGCCATATTGGTATGCGGTGGCGCGGCGATGACAAAATACGCACAAAAAAACCCGGTGCTGACGCACCGGGTTGTTGGTCGGTCCCGAATTCCCCATCCCTCGAGTTATTCGTACCTTTGACCAGTTGGTCGAAGCGGTTCGCTGTCTTTCGCTTCGAAATTCCAGTCCTGCAATCTTACAGAACTCCTGGAGAGTGAATAGTTAATCGCAGATTAACATGTCCAGCACAATCAAATCCCCAAAACATGGTTAATTCGGGTTAACGAATTTCACCTGACAATCGATGCCACAGCAGGAAGATTGAAACAAAATCCATCCCCCGAGATGGACTGGGCACCCCTGCCCTGACAATTGACATTCATCACGCAGAAAGCTGTGAACTTCGCACGGCAACAGTAGGCGGCATCTCAACTGGCACGCATTCTGCAACTCTGATCGCATAGTGCCGGAACAGGCTGACCGATGTTTCACATTGGGACGCCTTGCTCTCCGGTGGGTCACATAGAAACAGATTGCGGATAGATGCGTCAAAAAAATACAAAACAAATGATGGATTACTGGCTGAACCTCTATTGGCAGTCTGGCAACGAACCAGGCCAGCCCGCGGCGCAGAACTGGCCATCACGCAACAACATCCAGCCCAGTGAGTGCCGGTCGATCCTTGGCAATATGTTTATTCTGGAACGCGATGGCGCTGATGTGAATTATCGCCTTGCCGGCACACAATTGTGCAGCATGTATGGACGCGAGCTAAAACAGGAAGGCTTTTCAGAAGCCTTTGTCGGCGAAGACCGACGGTCAGCCGAAAGCTGGGTATACCGCCTGGGTATCGATGATTACACCGTGTTGATCTGTTCGCTGGGCGAAACCGCTTATGGGGAAACCGTCAATATAGAAACCCTGATGTTGCCACTTCTACATGAGGGGCAGGCTGGCGAACGCATATTGGGCATCACCACCGCCTGTGAAAATCCGGCCTGGCTGGGCACTACTCCGATTATTGAGCAGTCGATCCGCAGTGTTCGGATTCTGCGCCCCTGGGAAGACGAGACGCCGAAATTTCAGCCGCTGGACATCAAGCCGATGGACAACACCCTGCCGTCGCGCCGCCGCGACATCAACGCGCCATCGATATTCTCTGATCAGGATCGAATCCTGACCCATGACGCTGGTTCGCCGGAATTTTCTACCGTCCGACAGGTAAAACATCTGCGCATTATCGATGGTGGTCGCACCTGAGTTCGGATTTTGCTGGTTTAATGTTCTTTTTGACCAGCAAAATTCAGCCAAAAAGAAGACTTCATTAACCAAGCCCACGCTAAATTTGCGCTGTTGTCAGCCCGACTGACCCCTTGTGTTTGCGAAAATTCGATGGATCAGGCCATTTTACACTCTCAAAATGACCCGCCAGCGTCCCCTGACGGATCGACGTCGGTTGCCTTGTTCGGGCGCTGCATGCTGCCAAACCAGTTGGAGATCCCCTGCCAGGCGGTTGAAATATCTCCTGACCAGGCCAGGCTCGTCTCCGCTCACCGTCCAAATATCGGTGATCGGGCAATCGTCTATCTCGATAATGTCGGACGCATTGAAGGCAATATCAGCGAGCACTTCCAGGGTGGCTTTACCCTTGGGATCGACTGCACGGCCCGAAAGCGGGACAAATTAGCCAGTCAAATCCGCCAATTGGCACACAACCATACCTTTGGGGAAGACAATCAGCGTGACTATCAACGCATTGAACCGCAAAACACCAATTCGGAACTGAAGCTCGCCGATGGGCGCGCCTATCCTATTAAGATCATTGATATTTCTCTGTCCGGCGCTGCAATCCAGATTGACGTGAAGCCCGCCGTTGGTTCGAAAGTCTGGCTGGCTGGAATGGAAGGAACTGTCGTTCGCCATTTCCAGGAAGGCATCGGAATGCAGTTTGCCGCCGTGGCAAACCAGACCTCGGTCAACCGCCGCTTCGCTTGAACGTCAGCCGCAATGACGCGCGGCGAGCGGCGCGCAACACAGCTGCCGCAGCGAACCGACCAGCCATATCTTTGAAAATTTCGAGGGCCCGGCAGGCTGACTACTGACGCCCGCCCGATCCATTCACATTGTCGCACATCATGCAAAGGCCAATGCGCACTTTCGGCTGCCGCGGTGATGAGGTGCGTGAAAAATAGATAAAATTTGAATCAATTTTGATTCAAAACCGTCTAAAATTTGTCTCAACCTTTATAAAAATACGTTTAAATTCAATGCGTTATTTCTAATTTGACGTAAAATCCCCTGTGTCAGGTTTCTCCCATGGACGGGAGACCTAAGACACATGAATACTTTCAAAAAAACAATCATGGCAGCAACCATGATCCTTACGGGGACACTTTCAGGAACATTTGCCGCTGATGCGCGCACCCATATGCCAACCGGTGGACGCACTTCGCAACCTATCGGCCATGCTTACTTTTGCCAGCAATTGCCACAGGAATGTGCCGTGCGCAGCAAAAAGAGTGCAGCCCCCAAGCTGACCAAGAAGCGCTGGAGGGACCTGGTTGAGATCAACAATTTTTCAAACAAAAATGTTGAGCCGGTAACCGATATGGACCTTTACGGTGTTGAAGAACACTGGACCTATCCAAAATCCTATGGCGATTGCGAAGACTATGTACTGTTGAAGCGCTACATGCTGCTGCAACGTGGCTGGCCGGAATCAAGCCTGCTGATCACTGTTGTCAAACAACCCAATGGCGATGGCCACGCGGTGCTGACCGTACGCACCGACCGCGCCGACTTTGTGCTCGACAATCTGGAAGGCAAGGTAAAGCGCTGGGACAAGACCGCTTACCGCTTCCTCAAACGCCAATCGACCCGCCATACGGGTCGCTGGACAACAATCAACGACCGGCGCAACCAAGTCGCCAGTTACTAAACCAATCGACGGGCAACCGACGCAACCTATTGACCTGGTCACGTCCCCACTTCCCCGTCCCCACCGAGGCCAGGTCATTGGGGCCGATCTGCATGACGCAGGTCGGCCCCATTTCTTTGCCGGTCAGTCGATACGCTTGAGGCCAGCGCGAAAGCGGCGGCTGTTTTCCACATAATGATGGGCAGCTGCGGTCATGCCGGCGAAGGCCTTGTCATCCAGCGTGCGGACAACCTTGCCCGGCGCGCCCAGAACCAGCGAGCCATCGGGAATGACCTTGCCTTCGGCAATCAGGGCCCCGGCCCCGATCAGGCAGTTTCTGCCAATAATTGCACCATTCATCACCGTTGCGCCCATGCCAATCAGGCTGTTGTCGCCAATCGTGCAGCCATGGATGATGGCCTTGTGGCCAATGGTGCAATGGCTGCCCACCGTCAATGGATAGCCCATGTCGGTGTGCATCATGGTCATGTCCTGCACATTGCTGCCTTCACCAATCAGGATTTCCTCATTGTCACCGCGCAATACCGCCCCGAACCAGATATTGGCATCTTTTTTAAGGGTGACCTTGCCGATCACCGAGGCGCAAGGGGCAACCCAGCAGCGATCATTGGCAGTCGATTGGCCGGCCAGATCCGGCGCGACACCATCAAGTTCGTAAACAGGCATAGCAAACTCCGATAGTTTGCGCTGTATTAGAGCCTTTCACGGTAAAATGGAACCATTCTGAAGGAGCGTTTTTGCGACAAGATCAAGTAAAGGATCGCCGGTCGTATCGGGGATACGTCCAAGAGCCTTTGCGCCGGGATTGGCGCAAAAGC
This sequence comes from Rhizobiaceae bacterium, assembly GCA_039977975.1. Taxonomy (GTDB): domain Bacteria; phylum Pseudomonadota; class Alphaproteobacteria; order Rhizobiales; family Rhizobiaceae; genus Pseudahrensia. The sequence continues at coordinate 145 of JBDWCD010000010.1, read as the reverse complement.
GCCCTTCCCACCAATTCAGGATGTTTCCTGAATTGGCATCAGATAGTGCTCAGGTCGCAGCGCGACCTGAGTGGGTTTGCGACTGGCGGACGCCCAGAGCCAAACCGCGCTTGCCCGATGCGAGGGCATCGCGCTGCGCACGTTT
>JBDWCD010000009.1:0-225774 GCA_039977975.1 Rhizobiaceae bacterium | reverse complement strand
CGCTTAAGCCTCTGCCAAGCCGAGACGAACCGGCCCCTGGCAGTCGGAAGGCGAAATGCAGGGAACCAGCCGGATTGCATTTCCGTGCAGCAAAGCCCGGTGAAAACGCCATAAGGCGGAAGGCAAACACTATGCCGCCCGCCCAAGAGCCGAAATGGGTGCTTTCAGGCATCACATAACGTCAAACGGATCTGGTGCCTGGAAGCATCCTCTCCGAACTCTGCCATACGGTACAAATTGAGATCGTGGCAGGATCAATGCCCCGGACGCCGGAAACGGTGAGCGCGGGAACACTGGAGTTCGTTTGGTTCGCGGCTTTGCCGCTTGCGCTCACGCTGTCGGGGCTTCGCCCCTGCGCTCCGCGGGGGCGGGCCTGACCGGCGCGGACGGCTCTTCGCCGTCTTGTACGGGCAGTCGCGAGAGATCTCAGCGGTGCCAAGAGATAGCGCCGCGCGCGCCGTAAGGCAGCCCGAATAGGGCCGTAGAGGCCGCGAAGAGCGGCCCGGCGCCAGCGCCGCCCCCGCGGAGCGGCGGCGCAGCCGCCTGCGTGAGCGCAAGCCGAAAGCGCGTGTGCTCAGCTCGCCGCTAGTTAAGCGTTACCGCGCCGGCCACCGTATTCACAAAAGTGCCAGTCTTGCGGTCGGCGAGGGAATTGAACGTGCCGCCGCCGGTGATGTTTTTATATTTGCCGGTGCCGCCAATCGCCGTCCAGCGGCCCTGCAGCGCGCCGTCCTTGCCCAGGCCGGTGACGGTCCAGGCGTTGAAATTCTTGTCGCCCGCCGCGTTGACGAACAGGCAATTGCCGCCGCCGGAAGCGTTGGGCACCCGGATTTCAACCGCGCCCCAGCATTTGCCGGTGGTGCCGCCATAGGGGTTGTTGGCAACGCTGGATTCAAAACTCTCATAGGTGCTGACCGTATGCATCAACATATGACCTTCGCTGATCACTTCGATACTTGTCTGGTTGGTGCCCTTGCCGACACCGGCAGAACTGATGGTTTCCCCGGCCATTGCCGGTGTCGCCATCGCTGTCATGGCAACAAGAACGGTCGCCTTCAGAGTAAGTCTGGTCATTGGTTTCCTCCCCAAATTCTCTCCACAGTAGGATGGGCAGCCTATCAGCCAGCTAAGCGCCGGTCCAGAAAGGATAATTTGCGATTGCGCAGCGCGGCTTTCAAGATACCGTGTAGTGTCGGCAAGTGGACCGGCAGCTTTTCAGCCTCTATGATGTCGGCAATCGAGCCGGGCCGCGGCGTTGGCGGCTGGCGATCAGATCCAACATTTCATCGGGAAACAACATGAGCAAAACCTGGAACATTTATCTGTCTGGCGAAATTCACACCAACTGGCGCGAGGAAATCGCCGAGGGCGCTGCTGCTGCCGGTCTGCCGGTGGCCTTTGCCTCCGCCGTCACACATCACGAAGCGTCGGATGATTGCGGCGTCGCCATTTTGGGGGCCGAGCCGAGCAAGTTCTGGCACGACCACAAGGGCGCCCAGATGAACGCCATCCGCACCCGCACATTGATGCAGGATGCGGACATCGTCGTGGTGCGGTTTGGTGAGAAATATAAGCAGTGGAACGCCGCTTTCGATGCCGGCTTTGCCTCGGCCCTGGGCAAGCCGACCATCGTCATGCACCAGGAAGAGCATAACCATCCGCTGAAAGAGGTGGACGCCGCCGCGCTGGCGGTGACCCGCACCTCAGCGGAAGTGGTGGATATTCTCAAATATGTCATCAATGGCGAGCTGGCCGGCTATACGGACGCGGCGGCGACGCAGGCCGCCGAATGAGCCGGCTGACCCGCACCGGGCTGATTGGCGCGATGATTACCGCGATCTGCTGTTTCACTCCGCTTCTGGTCTGGGTGCTGGGCGGCATTGGCCTGGCGGGTCTGATTGCCTATCTGGACATCGTTTTGTTTCCGCTGTTGGCGGTGTTCATCGCCGTCGCCGCCTGGGGGTATTTTCGGCAGGAAAGGGCGTGATATGAGCGCGGTTGAAGCCAGATCGACGATTACCTGTCCGCAATGCGGCCATGTTGAAACCGAAACCATGCCGACCAATGCCTGTCAGTGGTTCTACGATTGCAAAGGGTGTGGCGCATTGCTGAAGCCGCAGGAAGGTGATTGCTGCGTCTATTGCTCCTATGGCGATGTGGCCTGTCCGCCGATCCAGCAGGGCAAGAGTTGTTGCTGAAGAAAGGCTCCGGCGATCAGGATTCGCGTTCGACGGCGCGCCATCCAATGTCGGAGCGGTTGAAGCCTTCCGGCCAATCGATCTGGGCAACAGCCTGGTAGGCCCGCGCCTGCGCCTGGCTGGCGGTGCTGCCAAGTGCCGTGACCGCAAGGACACGCCCGCCGGTTGCGGTGATGACGTTGTTGGCCGTCGCCGCCGTGCCGGCGTGGAAGACTTGAATCAGATTGTCATTGAGCGATTCAAGGCCTTTGATAATGCTGCCTTTTTCGTAAGGACCGGGATAGCCATTGGCGGCCATCACCACGGTCAGGGCAAAATCATCTGACCAGCTGGCGCTTTGGTCGGAGAGGTCGCCAACAGCACTGGCCATCAGCAGCGGCACCAGATCGCTTTCGAGCCGCATCATCAGGACCTGGCATTCCGGATCGCCGAAACGGACATTATATTCGATGAGTTTGGGTCCCTGCTCATCGATCATCAATCCGGCATAGAGCACACCGCGAAACGGCATGCCGACTTCCGCCATGCCGATGAGTGTGGGATTGACGATCTCGTCCAGCACCCGCTGCTGCATGGTGTCGTCGAGAACCGGGGCTGGAGAATAGGCCCCCATGCCGCCGGTATTGGGGCCGGTATCGCCATCGCCAACGCGCTTGTGGTCCTGCGCCGTGCCGAAGGGCAGGGCCGTCTTGCCGTCGCAGAGGAAGAACATGCTGGCCTCTTCACCGGTGAGATACTCTTCGACCACCACCTCTGCTCCGGCATCGCCGAAAGCGCCGTCGAAACAGTCGTCGATGGCCGCCAGGGCCTCGTCCAATTGCATGGCCACGGTGACACCTTTGCCGGCGGCAAGGCCATCGGCCTTGATGACAATCGGCGCGCCCTGCTGCTTCACATAGGCACGGGCGTCAGCGGCATTGGTGAAATGTCCATAGGCGGCGGTGGGGATGTTCATGTGGTCGCAGACAGATTTGGTGAATTGTTTGGAACCTTCCAACTGGGCCGCCTGGCCGGATGGACCGAATACGGCAATGCCAGCCGATTGAAGAGAATCTGTCAGGCCGTCTACAAGTGGTGCTTCCGGGCCGACGACGACCAGGTTGACGGCGTGTTGTTTGCAAAATGCGGACACCGCGCTGTGGTCGCCGACATTCAGGTCAACATGACTGCCCAGGGTTTTCGTGCCGCCATTGCCGGCAGCAATATAGAGCGTTTGCAGCAGAGGCGACTGGGCAATTTTCCACGCCAGCGCATGTTCGCGTCCACCGGTTCCAATCAGCAAAATATTCATGTCAGGGTCTGCCCTTGCAGTTGAGTTGACAGCGGTTTAGCACGGGAAAAACCCGCCGCATTGGGCCTGCGGGCATTTGCAGCAGGTTTTCCACTTGCTTTATCGTCCCGAAGGCCGGATTGAACAGGTAATGAGCAACCAAGACACCAATCGTGTAGCCGATGCCCCGGTCGACATATGGGTCTATCGACTATTGCCCCGGCCGATATGGCCCTATGCGCAACTAGCCCGCTGGGACCGGCCGATTGGTTGGTGGTTGCTGTTGTGGCCCTGCTGGTGGTCGCTGGCGATGGCAATCGGGGTGCGCATGGCGGCATCAGACCCGGGCGAAGGGGCGGGGTCGATTTTCATTCTGGTTGTTGGTCTGTTTTTCTTCTGGCTTGGCGCGGTGATGATGCGCGGTGCGGGCTGCACCTACAATGATCTGGTTGACGCCGGAATTGACGCGAAAGTGGCCCGGACCGCTTCAAGACCTATTCCATCTGGTCGCGTGACACGAAAAAAGGCGTTTATTTTTATGGTGTTGCAGGTTCTTGTTGGCCTGTTTTGCCTGATATCGCTCAGCGGTTTAGCAAATCCTGTGCTCAACAATTTTGTGCTGATCCTCGGCATGTCATCATTGGTGATCGTTGCCGCTTACCCCTTCGCCAAGCGGGTGACAGACTGGCCACAACTGGTGCTCGGCCTGGCTTTTTCGTGGGGGGCATTGATGGGCTGGGCAGTGGTGTTTACCGACCTCGCGTGGCCGCCAGTGCTGCTCTATCTGGGAAGCATTCTTTGGGTGATCGGCTATGACACCATGTATGCCCATCAGGACAAGGAAGACGACGCCTTGATTGGTGTGCGGTCAACGGCGCGGCTGTTTGGCAATAACACCAAGCCGGCGCTGGTTATTCTCTACGCCGGCACATTGGCCCTGTTTTCAGCCGCATTATGGCTGGCTGGTGCCGGATGGCCCGCCTATGCAGGACTGCTGCTGGGCTGTTGTCACATGATCTGGCAGGTAACGTCACTGGACATTGACAACGCCGACAATTGCCTGGCGCTGTTTAAGTCCAACAGTCATTTTGGCTGGCTGGTCTTCGCCGGCCTGCTGACAGATCTAATTGTTTAAACGGATTTATGTGCGGGCGATGATTTCGCGTGCATGCAGGCGTTCCACGGGACCGATAACACCGACCTTGCGGCGGCGCATGAAATCGGGACGATCGGGCATCAATGAGCGGCGGCGACGGCGCGGTTTTGGCGTCAGCGAGGCAACCCCTGCATAATCCTTGACCACGGTGGCATAGCCGCGCTCATCGACCAGCAACATCGGCAAGCCAAGACGTTTCGACCAGGAATGCCAATCGGCAGCAGTGTCCTCAACGGCATCAGAAACGCAAAGTGGAATGCTCAGCTCGGCATCCTGGTGCAGCAGTTCGAGCGTGACCGTGTGTGAGCCATCTTCGTTCTCATAGGCCCGTGCGGCGACGCCCATAAAGGCACGGCTGGGCAAAGACATGGAGAGTGGCAGACCACAAGTCAGATCGCATTTCATCACTGCACCTTTGGTGTTCAGCGTGAATTCGATCTGTTTGCCGCGAGCGCCCCCTGACAGCTGGGAGGCTGCGCGATCATATGCAATTTTTTGCGGCAGGGCGTATGGGTCGAGACGGAGATCAAGTCCCGCCCATACTGGTTTGTTTCCCTGCTTGCCGCTGTTTGCCTGTTGAGTGGCAATCATGGCGTGAGCCTTCCTGTAAACTTTCAAGAGCCGTCCTTTGTGGACTTTTGACCCTTTTATAATTCGCAGGCTCGTTTGCCGGCTCTGCGTTACAGGTGACAATAATCGAACGCATCTCGAAACCGCTTAAAAAATGCGGTTAAGAAAAGTTGACTGAACAAAAGGGTTTACGAAAGCTTGGCCCGGTAAGAACCCGGTAAGGTTGCACAAGTGTTTACGCCATTGGGGGCATTTGTGGCAGATTTTGCCTGCCTTGAGTATTTTGTGGTCAAATCAGGTGATCACCTTGCCGGGGTTCATGATGCCCTTCGGGTCCAGCGCTTGTTTGATGGCCCGCATCATCGCCAGTGCCGTTGGGTCCTTGATTTGTGCCAACTTGTCCCGTTTCATCTGCCCTATGCCATGTTCGGCAGATATTGAGCCACCAAACTTCGCAATTTGTGCATAAACGGCCTCGTGAACGGCGTCTTCATGGACAAAATAGTCTTCCGCCGTCCAGCCAACCGGTTGCGAGATATTGTAGTGCAGATTGCCATCGCCCATATGGCCGAAATTGACGATGCGCGCATCTGGCACGATGTCCAGCACAGCCTTGTCTGCAGCCTTGATAAATTCAGGAATACTGCCAACCGGCACCGAGATATCATGCTTGATCGATGCCCCTTCCGGCTTTTGAGCAAACGACATGTCCTCCCGCAAGGTCCAGAAACTGCGCTGCTGCTCAATCGATTCTGCCAGAACAGCATCATTTATCGTTCCACTTTCAAAGGCCTCACCAAGCACAACTTCCAGAATGTCACGGGCGTCCTGCGCTGAGCGGGGGGATGATATCTCAATCAACACATACCAGGGATGGCTGCCTTCAATTGGGCGACGGATCTTGCCGGTCGCGTGTTTCAAGGTGAATTCCATGGCAATGCCGGCCATGAATTCAAAGGCCGTCAGCGTATTGCCAGCCTTGTTCTTGGCCTGGTTCAGTAATGAAAGGGCGGCCTCTGGCGTGTCCAATGCGACAAAGGCAACCTCTCGGCCCTGCGGCTTGGGGAAAAGCTTCAACACAGTCTTTGTCACCACCCCCAGTGTGCCTTCGGCTCCAACAAACAGATTTTTCAGATCATAACCCGTATTGTCTTTGCGCAGCCGTGTCAGGCCATTCCAGACCTCACCGCTTGGCAGCACCGCCTCCAGCCCAATTACCAGATCACGGGTATTACCATAGGCTAGCACGCCGGTGCCGCCTGCATTGGTGCCAATATTACCACCGATCTGGCAGGTGCCTTGCGCTCCCAAAGAAAGTGGGAACAGGCGGTTAACCTCATCGGCAGCGTTTTGAATGGCTTCGAGGATGACACCGGATTCAACCGTCATGGTGTTGGACTCCGGGTCGACGTCGATAATCTTGTTCAACCGACCCAGTGACAGCATGATTTCTTCACCAGATCTGTCAGCATGCGGAAGTCCGCCACCGACCAGGCCGGTATTGCCACCCTGGGGAACCACCGGCGTTGCGGTTTCGCTGGCCAATTTCATAATCATAGAGATTTCTTCAACAGAGCCCGGGCGCACTACCAGCGGCGACGTTGCGCTATAGCGGCCTCGCATATCGGTGACATAGGGTTCAATGTCGGCCTCGGCGACCAGCGCATAGCGTTCGCCGACAATTGCGGTAAACCGGTCGATCAAGTTTGAATGCATGCGATGTGTTTTCCGTTGGCCAAATGCCTTGCTGAACCAGTTTAACATCTAGCGCGATAAGCCGCAGCCTGAAAGCCTGCAAAGGCCTCCAGAAATTTTGACGCCCACGTCAATTTGTGCGATTGCATCGAGCCAGATATCCCGTGGAGATACGCCATGTACCGGGCACCGGTTGACGAAATTTGTCACACGCTGAAACAGGTAACCGGCTTGGGAGAAGCCATGAATGCCGGCCATGCCGGTGAACTCAGCGAAGATCTGCTGATCGCGATAATGGAAGAAGCGGGCAAGTTTGCCAGCGACGAGGTTGCACCTCTTTCAAGGGCTGGCGACGAACAGGGCACACCCCTGAAAGATGGCACAGTCACCATGCCCGAAGGTTGGGCAGATCTTTACCGCCGCTGGGCTGAAGGTGGCTGGAACGCGCTGACCGGCCCGGAAGAATTTGGCGGCCAGGGCCTGCCAATGAGCCTGCAGACTGCTGCATTTGAAATGTGGAACTCCGGGTCGCTTGCCTTTGGCATAGGTCCGACATTGACCATCGGTGCGATCGAAGCCCTTCATGCCCATGCAACAAGGGAATTGCAGGACGTTTACCTCGAAAAACTGGTTTCCGGCGCGTGGACCGGTACCATGAACCTGACCGAGCCTCAGGCCGGTTCGGACTTGAATGCATTGAAATCCCGCGCCGAGCCGGTCGGTGACGGCAGTTATCGGATTTTCGGCCAGAAGATTTTCATCACTTACGGCGAACACGATATGACCGACAATATCGTGCATCTGGTTCTTGCGCGCCTGCCGGATGCGCCGGCCGGCCAGAAAGGCATTTCGCTGTTCCTTGTGCCAAAATTTCTGGTCAATGAGGATGGATCTCTGGGACCACGCAATGATGTGTTCTGCAGCGGTGTCGAACACAAGATGGGTATTCACGCCTCACCCACCTGCACGATGATTTACGGCGACGGTAAGTTTTGCAGCGAGAGCGACCAGCCAGGCGCGATTGGCTGGCTGATCGGTGAAGAAAACCGTGGGCTCGCCTGCATGTTCACCATGATGAACAATGCCCGCCTGCTGGTCGGCATTCAGGGTGTCGCCGTCGCCGAATCTGCGACCCAGCAAGCCATTGCCTATGCCGCTGATCGCCGACAGGGGCGGGCGGAAACATATTCCGGCGAAGGCATGGCGCCCATTATCCATCACCCGGATGTGCAACGCAATTTGCTGACCATGAGGGCCCTGACGTCTGCGGCCCGCTGCATTTCCTACAATTGTGCCCACGCTATTGATCAACAACACAGCGGCGGCGACGGCGGCGACGGCGACGGCGACGGCGACGGTGACGGCGAAGGCGGCGAGGGGAGTCTGACGACAGACGATTGGCGCGACCGGGCAGCACTGCTGACACCGATTGCCAAGGCCTTTGCCACTGATATCGGCGTTGAAGTCTCCAGCATTGGTGTGCAGGTGCATGGTGGCATGGGCTTCATTGAAGAGACCGGGGCTGCACAATTGATGCGCGATGCCCGCATTGCGCCCATCTATGAAGGCACCAACGGCATTCAGGCAATTGACTTGGCAACGCGTAAATTGCCGCTCAATGATGGCCAAGTGATTGCCAGATATATTGGCGAACTGAAGCAGATTGTCGAAGACGTCCGCGCCAGCAATGATGTGCAGATCAATGCATCTGCCGATGGATTAGCCGCCGCATTGGAAGATCTTGAAGCAGCGACGGCTTTCTTGCTGGACAGCTTAAGAGAAGGCCGCAAGCAGGAGGCGCTCTCCGGCGCCACGCCATTTCTTCGGTTGATCGGGTTGACGGCCGGAAGTTGCTACCTGGCCAAGTCCGCATTGACTTCTGACGGGCGGGATCGGGATAACCGCGCCGATCTTGCCCACTTCGTGACGTTCAATCTGCTGAAAGAGACCACCGGTCTGCGAGCCAGCATTGAACAGGGGGCCGATAGCCTGTTGCAGGCTGGGTCCAGCCTTACCGCACAATTCGCCGCTCAATAGGAAATCATCACCATGGCCGATATCGAAGTAGCGCGCATTGGACGCGTTCAAACCATCCGTTTTAACCGGGCAGAAAAGAAAAACGCCATCACCCGCGCCATGTACCAGACCATGGCCGATGCTCTCAATGATGCCGATGCAAGTTATGACATCGGTGCCAGCGTGCTGCTCGGCCAGCCGGAAGTTTTCACCTCGGGCAACGATCTGGTGGACTTCATGGCCGTTGCAACCGGGGCTGAACATGGTGGCGAAGTGGGGGAATATCTCAAAGCCATCGCAACCGGCCAAAAGCCGTTGATTGCAGCTGTGGATGGTCTTGCGGTAGGCGTCGGCTGCACCACGTTGCTGCATTGCGACCTGGTCTATGCCAGTCCGCGTGCCTGGATGCAGACGCCGTTTGTCGATCTGGGATTGGTTCCCGAGGCGGCGTCCAGCCTTTTGGGCCCCCGTCTGATGGGCCATCAGCGTGCTTTTGAATTGCTGGTTCTCGGCGAACGCTTTGATGCTGAACGTGCCGAACGCAGCGGATTGGTCAATCAGCTTGTGCGGCCCGACCATCTTGAAAAACATACAATGGAAATCGCTGACCGACTCGCCAATAAGCCACCGGAAGCGCTTGCCATATCGCGCAAATTACTGCGTGGCGACAGACAGGAAATCGTTGACCGCATCATGGAAGAAAGCGCGCATTTCTCAGATCGGCTGAAATCCGACGAGGCCCGTAACGCTTTCATGGCCTTCATGCAGAAAAAGGCCAAATAAGTATTAGCGGAATATCGACCGTGCTGCCTTGCTCGGCTTTTTGGTGAACAGGGCCACCACTTCGATATGCGGCGAGAACACGAACTGGTCGATCGGCACCAGGCGCTCCAATGTGTATCCACCATTGACCAGGTGCGCGGCGTCCCGTGCCAGGCTGCCGGGATTGCAGGAAATATAGGCCACTGCCCTGATATTGCTTGCGGCGATCAGTTTGCACTGGGCTTCTGCCCCGGCACGTGGTGGGTCGAGGCAGAGGCCATCAAATGGTTTCAATTCGCTGCTTGTCAAAGGCAGTTCGTGCAGGTCGCGTTCTTCAATTGTGACGGATTTCAAGCCCTCCGCACTGCTCGCAGAGCGAAGCGCTTCCAGTGCGGGGCCTTCCATTTCCACTGCATGAACCCGTGATCGTTCGGCCAGGCGCAAGGAAAACGTGCCGCTGCCGGAAAACAGATCAATCACCCGCTTGCGTCCACCAAGATGTTTGGTCACCAGTTCGGCCATCGCCTTTTCAGCATCAGCAACGGCTTGCAAAAAACCACCAGAAGGGATCGCCACTTGCGCTTTGCCGAAGCTGACCAGGGGTTTTTCCTTCTCGACCACCACGTCGCCATTTATGCTGGCGCGAAGGTAGGCGGTCTTGGCAAAGGCTCGCACAAAGCCGGCAATCATGGTTTCGTTCGGCATCTGCGGCAGGTCGAATGCCAGATCAAGGCCATTGTCACACAGGTTGATGGCGATCTGAATTTCCTCATTGCCACGCAACAAGGTCTTGCACAGATCGCGCAGCATTCCGATTTCGGATTCCAATGCCGGGTGCAAAATGGCGCAGGTCTCGATATTCACCAAGGCTTCACTTCGCCGCTGCTTGTAGCCAAGACTGATGGCAGAATTTGCCGTGTCCTCTGTCCCGGTCCCGCTACGGTTGGCGGTAAATGTCACTCGCCGCCGGGCCGCTATGGGGGAAGCAATTGTCGGATCAGCGCTGGCTACAAGACCTGTCTGTGAAAAAGCCAGGTCAACTTCCTGGCGCTTCCAGTCGAGGATCAGCTCCTGGCTGGCGTGCTGGAAAGTACAGCCGCCACATTCGCCAAAATGGGGGCAGGGGGGCTCCCGTCGTTCAGCTGAAGGTTCAAGGACTTCCTGCAGCGATGGATTGGGAAGATCGTCATCCGTGCGCACCCGTTCACCGGGCAAGGTGTTGGACACGTAGACGGGGCGTCCGTCATTCCGACCAATTCCGTCGCCGGCTGATCCGAGCTTTTCAATCAATATTTCAGGCATTACGGGCCCCGCATAACAGGTATTCACGGTTGCCGTCACCACCTTTGATGGGGGAAGCGATAAAATGGGTGATTTCCCAGCCGGGCAAAGCAGCAAACCACGTCTTGATACCTGCCAATGACTTTTCAACCAGCGCTTCGTCTGTGACCAATCCACCCTTGCCGATGCCCTCGCGCCCCACCTCAAATTGCGGTTTGACCAGCAGCACACAGCGAGCCTCTTGTGCCGCCAGGTGCAACGCTGGCTCGGCGGCTAGCTTCAGCGAGATGAAGCTGACATCGCTGACGATCAGATCTGGGGGCGGCGTCAGGGCGCTGGCGTCCAAATCGCGGGCATTGATGCCTTGCCGATTGGTAACCCGGGGATCATTGGCGATTTTCGCTGCCATCTGATCATGGCCCACATCGATGGCCAATACGGTTTTTGCACCGCGTTCCAGCAAGACCTGGGTAAAGCCACCGGTTGAAGCACCGAGATCAATGGCATTTGTGCCTTGTGCATTAATATTTGCCGCATCAAGACCGGCGATCAGTTTCAATGCTGCGCGGGATACATAGGAGGATCCGGGGTCGTCAATTTCGATGTGAGCGTCGGCTGCGAGCATCGAGCCTGCCTTTGCCACAACAACCCCATCAGCAAGCACACAGCCGCGCGCAATCATGTCGCGGGCGCGGGAACGGCTCGGCGCGATGGCGCGTTGTGCCAATAGCTGATCTGCCCGAATTCTGGAAGATGGAGTGTTCATGCCCTGCTGTTAAAGGCATTGAAGTCAAAATCAAGAATAAAGCCGATCTGTTGGTCGGCTGGTATTGTTTCTAGATGCACATCATCAGCGCGCCGGAGAGATAGGATGCGTAGACGGCACCGCCATACTGCAGCCAGAGCGCCGATGAAGCGCCCAGGAAAACCGCCAATCCAGCGATCAAAGCAAGTTTGGCAGCAAATCCCATGCCCGTATCGTTTCTATCCGTCGTTGGTGACCAGTTTGCGCAGCTTGTCGACTGCCACCTTGTTGTCCTCACCATAGGCGATTGTGCGGACAAATTCACCTTTGGAATTCATCAGGAAGGTCGTGGCCGTATGATTCATGGTATAATCGTCGTCGGTCGGTACTTTTTCTGCGTAAACACGCCATTTCTTGATCAACTGACTGATCTGCTCCGGTGAGCCTGTAATGCCCTTGATCCGCCCGTCAAACGCCGAAAGATAGTCGTTGAGCACTTCAACTGTATCGCGCTCCGGATCAACGGTAACGAAATAGATGTCGACCTTGTCGCCGTCTGTGCCCAATGCCTCAAGCCATTGGCTGCCTTCATAAAGCGTTGTCGGGCAAACATCGGGGCAATGGGTGAATCCGAAAAATAGAACATGCGGCCGCCCTTTCAGGTCGGCGTGGGTGATGGGTACTCCATCGGAGCGAACGGCGGAAAAGGGACCGCCAATATCAGCGCGCATGCCAGAGCCGTTGTTGCCCGATCCCTGCAGAGTCCAGTTGACGGTGGAATAAGCGAGAAAGGCCCCAAGCACGAAGATTGCTGCCCACAGAACATAGCGAAAGATTTTCATCAGCGTTTCAGCTCATTGCAAAAGAATTGGGGGTGGATTTACACCCAATAGGGGCAATATCAACAGTCTGTGCAGGTCACATTGTCGCGACGGCGGGTCAAGCGGATGCCGGTTGCGCATCGACACGGCCAAGCGCGCTGAAAACTGACTGGACGATACCGCGACAATCAAGCCCCGCATCTTCGATCATCCGGTCCGGGCTCATCTGATCGACATAGGCGTCGGGCATGGTCAGGGTGCGGATTTTCAGACCGTGATCCAGCACACCGCTGGCGGCAAGGTGATGCAGCACAAGCGCACCAAAGCCACCGGTCGAGCCTTCTTCTACGGTAATCAGCACCTCGTGATTGCGTGCCAGTTGTTCCACCAGTTCTGTATCCAGCGGTTTGGCAAAACGTGCGTCGGCAACCGTAGTGGAAAGTCCATAGTCTTCCAGTTCTTCCGCTGCTGCCATGCAGTCTGCGTGGCGGGCGCCGAAGGACAGCAGGGCGACCTTGCTGCCCTGGCGGGTGATCCGCCCCTTGCCGATCGGCAGAACTTCGCCACGCTCCGGCAGTTCAACTCCGACCCCTTCACCGCGTGGATATCGAAACGAGATCGGTCCGCTGTCATGGGCAACGGCAGTCGCCACCATATGTTTCAGCTCGGCCTCGTCGGCTGCTGCCATGACAGTAAAGCCGGGCAGGCAGGACAGGTATGCAATGTCGAACGAACCCGCATGGGTGGACCCGTCGGCACCAACATATCCGGCTCTGTCGATGGGAAAACGCACCGGCAATTGCTGAATTGAAACATCATGCACCACCTGATCATAGGCGCGCTGCAGGAAGGTGGAATAGATGGCGCAGAACGGCTTGTAGCCTTCCGAGGCAAGGCCGGCCGCAAAGGTTACCGCATGCTGTTCGGCAATGCCCACATCGTAGGTGCGCTCGGGAAAAGTTTTTTGGAAAATATCAATTCCCGTACCGCCCGGCATGGCAGCACTGATGCCGACGACTTTGTCGTCGCGCTCGGCCTCTTCCACCAGACTTTGGCCAAACACCTTGGTGTAGGAAGGGGCGTTGGGAATGGACTTGGTCTGCTCACCTGTCACCACATTGAAGCGAGCAACCGCATGCAACTTGTCGCTGGCACCTTCAGCAGGCGCATAGCCTTTGCCTTTTTCGGTGACCACGTGGACAATGATCGGTCCCTGATCAGAATCGCGCACATTGCGCAAGATCGGCAACAATACGTCCAGGTTATGACCGTCAATCGGACCGACATAATAGAAGCCAAGCTCTTCAAACAGCGTGCCGCCGGTCCAGAACCCGCGGGCATATTCTTCCGTCTTGCGCGCCTTGTCAGCGATGAATTCCGGCAGCTTCTCATTGATATGCTTGGCCGTCTCGCGGATGGTGCGATAGGTCTTGCCGGACACCAGTCGCGCCAGATAGTGGCTCATGGCACCGGTTGGTGGTGCAATCGACATGTCGTTGTCGTTCAGGATGACGATCTGGCGTGCATCCAGTCCACCGGCATTGTTCATCGCCTCATAGGCCATGCCAGCGGTGATTGAACCGTCTCCAATCACCGAAACGACATTACGTGGGATGCCAGATAGTTTCGCAGCCTCCGCCATGCCGAGGCCCGCGGATATCGAAGTTGACGAGTGGGCAGCCCCAAACGGGTCAAATTCGCTTTCGCTGCGCTTGGTGAAGCCCGACAGACCACCTTCCTTGCGCAGGGTGCGGATGCGGTCGCGCCGCCCGGTCAGGATCTTGTGCGGATAGCACTGGTGACCGACATCCCAAACGATACGGTCATGGGGCGTTTCAAATACGTGATGCAGGGCAATAGTCAGTTCAACAACACCCAATCCGGCGCCCAGATGTCCGCCAGTCACCGATACCGCATCAAGCATTTCATCGCGCAATTCCTTGGCGAGTTGCGGCAATTGCCCATCGTCCAGCTTGCGCAGGTCCGACGGCACAACAACTTGATCCAGCAGAGGTGTCTTAATATTCAAATTCGCTTCTTTCAAAAGGCCGATCAGCCTCTAATGTCTTCAACTGACACCAGGTTACCTGTTCGGCGTCAGTGCTCTAGGTCCAATCTGCGGCAAATGTGCGGCCAGCATCCGATATATTCGCCTTAAAGGGAAGCTGTTGCGTCTATTGGTCCAGATTGCGATCCCGTTTTTTGCCCAAAACTGCCTCGGGTCGGAGGGACGGCAATTGCCGGTAATCAGTCGTCCAGCGGCTCGCTTCCCTTGGCTGTTCCATCGGCCCCGACGCGAATTTTCTCCACCTTGTCTTCAGCGGCTTGCAAAAGAGTGGCGCAGTGTTTTTTCAGTGCTTCGCCCTGTTCGTAAATCTTGATTGATTCATCCAGCGCCACATCACCCCGTTCCAGGCGGTCAACGATCTTTTCCAACTGGTCCAGGGCCTGTTCGAAACTCAGCTTTGATACGTCGTTATTTTCTTCACTCATCATGTGTCCAATGTCTTATTCGACCGCCAAGCAGCCGTCGCTCAGCCGCTCATCAGCCGTTTTACATGGGCGGCGCAGGAATCGGCCAGACCCTTCAAATCATAACCACCTTCCAACAGGCTGACGAGCCTGTTGTCGCTGTGCTTTGAGGCGGTTTCCAGCAATTTGCCGGTTGCCCAGTCAAAATCATCTTCTTCCAGGTTAATATTGGCCAGGGGATCGCGGTGATGGGCGTCAAAACCGGCGGAGATAATAATCAGGTCGGGCCTGAAGTTCTCCAATGCCGGAAGCACTCTTTCGCGAAATGCCGAGCGGAAATCCATGCTTCCCATGCCCGGAGACAGCGGGGCGTTGTGAATATTGCCAACACCAGTTTCCTGTTTGGCCCCGCTGCCTGGAAACAGCGGCATCTGGTGGGTGGACGCGTAGAGGACGGTTGCATCGTCGTAGAATATGTCCTGGGTGCCATTGCCGTGATGCACATCCCAGTCGACAATCGCCACACGCTCAACGCCATGTTTTTGTTGGGCATAACGGGCCATCACTGCAGCGGTGTTGATCAGGCAAAAGCCCATCGCTGTAACCTTTTCGGCGTGATGTCCGGGGGGACGTGCGGCGATAAACGCGTTGTCGGCCTGCTTGGCAAAAACCGCATCGATGGCCGCCAGCCCGCCGCCGGCTGCATGCCGCACACAATCCCAGCTTTTCGGGCTCATGGTTGTGTCTGCATCGACGCGCACCTGCCCCTGTTCGGGAACCAGATCGCGCATGCCGTCCACATAGGCTTCCGGGTGAGCCAGGGCAAAAAGCGCGTCGTCGGCCATTTCAGTGGTGTGCCGTTCCAGACCGTCGAAAGCTTCATCCGACAATGCCTTCGCCACCGCCCGCATACGGTCAGGGCGTTCCGGATGGCCTTCCGGGGTCAAATGATCGACAAAAATGTCGTGGCTATACAAACGAGTCGTCATGCAATGCTCCAGGGGCGCATGGTGAGGGCTGGGCAGGTATGGGTCAACACGACAAGCCAGTGATGCACAGCCCGATCTCCGCCTATCTCCGCACCTGCCAAACAGACCCGTTTGACAGTTTCAGCTTCAATTTCACCTTGTCTGCCCTGTTTGTGGCCAAGATGGGGTGGGAAATGCTCGATGGGAAGTCGATACGGGCGATTTCCTGCAGTTTCGCCGCTTTGCGGTTGGGGCCGACAAATCCAATCAAATGCAGGCTGCGGCGGCTGGCGCCAGGAACCGCGATATCCGGCCGGCCATCACCGTTGAAATCGGCTGTTGCCGACAATCGTTGTTCCCGCGCACCTATGGCATGATTTGAAAAGGACCGCATGGAACCGGCGAGCTTCAACTGGCGATTGCGCCAAGTCCAGAACTTCAGCGTGCCACCGATATGCGGGGTTACCACTTCGGCGATTTCAACGGCGCCATCACCATTGTAGTCGGCGATACCGGCAATATTGCGCCAACGGTTGGAACGGCCGATGAATGGTGTGCGGGCAACCAGTTTCAGCTTGTCCTGCACCAGGCCATATACGGCAATGGCCGCGCCTTTTGTATTGCTGCTGAGCAGGGTGATGATTTCGTTTTTGCCATCACCGTCCAGATCGCGCAGCCGCGGGGTTCGGTCTTCAAACACCAGATTTTTCGGCAGGGTCAGTTCAACGGATTTGCCGTTGCGCAGGGAGACTTTGAGCCCACCGGCTTCGATATCATCTCCGAGTATCGCGTGGCGATATCTGCGAGTGGGTTGGATAAACCAGGCCTTTTCCACATCGCCACGAAGGGCAGAGGCCACATATCCATCAGGCAGGCCACCATTGGCCCTGCGGCCCTGTCCGGGGCTTTTAAAGCCTGAACTGCGCTCAGCCCGCCATTCAGCGGCAGTGGCGGTAGCAGGCGCCGTTGCCGGAACCACCAACATCCAAGTCAGCGTAAGCGCAAGAATTCGCCAATCAACCATCGGCCCATCAACCATCGGCCCATCACCCATCGGAAAGAACCGTATCGGCGATCTCAAGACCAAAACCACTGAGCCCCACATAATGGCGTTCCTTGGACGCAATCAGGCGGATCGAACTGACGCCAAGGTCCTTCAGAATTTGAGCGCCCATGCCAATTTCCAGCCACTCTTCCTTGCGGCTCTTGGCGGCTCCGTGGGCTTCAGCATCGTCGCCAAAGGCAGGTTGATTGCGGGCGGATTCATCACTGCCGCCGCGAATGCCACCGCCGGTCACGCCAACCGAGCCTTCGCGCAGATAGACAACCACGCCGCGGCCCTCTTCAGCGATCGCCTGCATATGATCGGCAAGGGCAGGGGTGCCGCCAAAGGCATCATCGATGACGCTTTCAACATGCAGGCGCACCAATACATTGCGACCATCGCGGATATCACCAAAAACAACCGCCAATTGCTGCATCGGATCCCATTCGGTGGAATAGGTGACGGCAACTGCAGGGCCCGCAGAGGTGTTGATGTCGAATTCTTCCACCCTTTCCACCAGACGCTCCTGGCGCTGGCGATAGGCGATCAGATCATCGACGGTAACAACTCGCAGGCCTTTTTCGGTGGCAAATTCCTTGATCTGCGGACCGCGCATTACGGTTCCGTCGTCATTGACCAGTTCTGAGATAACGCCTACCGGTGGCAGGCCGGCCAGATTGCACAGGTCAACCGCAGCTTCGGTATGGCCGGAACGGATCAGCACCCCACCTTCGCGCGCGACCAGCGGAAAAATATGGCCGGGGCGGACAAAGTCATTGGCGCCGGAATTGGGATTGGCCAGTCCACGAACAGTGCTGCACCGCTCTTCAGCCGAAATACCGGTGGTCGTGTCGTGCTTATAATCGACACTGACTGTAAAGGCGGTTGAATGGGGAGCGTCATTTTCTGCCACCATCGGTGCCAGGTTCAAACGTCGCGCTTCGGCACCGGTCATCGGGGCGCAGACAATGCCGGAAGTATGGCGGATGAACATGCCCATGATTTCCGGTGTGCAATGCACCGCAGCGACGATCAGATCGCCTTCATTCTCCCGGTCGTCATCATCGGTGACCACCACCACTTCGCCACGTTCAAACGCGCGTATGGCCTCAGCAACACGTTCCATATCGGTCGTCATGTCTATTCTCCAACTTGGCCGCGATGGCGCAAATAGTGGTCGGCCAACACACAGGCCATCATTGCTTCGCCAATGGGAACGGCGCGGATGCCAACGCAAGGATCGTGGCGGCCCTTGGTCATAACATCGACCTCCTCGCCATCCGATGTGATCGACTGTCGCGGGGTCAGGATCGAAGAGGTGGGTTTGACGGCAAATCTGGCCACCACAGGCTGGCCGGAGGAAATGCCCCCCAACACGCCGCCAGCATTGTTGGTCAGAAATTCCGGTCCGTCATCGCCCATGCGGATCTGATCGGCATTTTCCTCGCCGGTGATTTCCGCTGCTTCAAATCCATTGCCAACTTCAACCCCTTTAACGGCATTGATCGACATGAAGGCGCTGCAGATGTCCTGGTCCAGTTTTGAATAGATGGGTGCTCCCCATCCAGCAGGCACGCCCTCGGCGACCACTTCAATCACCGCACCAACGGATGATCCCGCCTTGCGGATCTTGTCCAGTTCGGTAGCCCATATTTCGGCCATTACCGGGTCGGGGCAGAAGAAGGGATTATTGCCAACTTGCGACCAATCCCAGCGCGAACGATCAATTTTGTGTGGCCCGATTTGGACCAGGGCGGCGCGAACGCTAACGCCGGGGATAACCTTGCGGGCAATCGCGCCAGCGGCGACGCGGGCTGCCGTTTCGCGGGCCGAAGATCGGCCACCGCCGCGATAATCACGAATGCCATATTTGGAATCATAGGTGAAATCGGCATGTCCGGGACGATAGCGCTTGGCGATATCGGTGTAGTCCTTGGAGCGCTGATCGGTGTTTTCGATCATCATCGAAATCGGCGTACCCGTGCTCAACCAGGAGCCGTCTTCCTGCGGCATCACGCCGGACAGAACCTTGACCTGGTCGGCCTCACGCCGCTGGGTGGTATATTTCGACTGGCCGGGCTTGCGCTTGTCCAGATAGGTCTGAATTTCAGCCTCGGAAATGACCAGTCCGGGCGGGCAGCCATCGACCACGCAACCCAGTGCGAGTCCATGGGATTCCCCCCAGGTGGTGAATCTGAACAGATGACCGAACGTATTGTGGGACATGAATGTTTCCGCGTGGAAGAGGCCGGCAGCAGTGACTGGGCAGTTCTATGGTTACACGAGGCTGGCGTCAATTGATTGGCGGGTCGCGTCACCTCTATTTGAGCAGGTATTTCTTGGATATCCGATCAACCGGTGTGCCATCAGACAGGGGAACGGCCTCCGCCAGCGAATAATCAACAAAACCCATCTTTGAATAATAGCCCAGCCCTGATGCATTGTCGGCGCGAATCGTTGCATTGATAGCCGCAAATCCAGCCTCGGCGGCGGCGAGTCTGGTTGCTTGAAACAGTGCCGTGCCAATGCCCCGAACCGGGCTGTCAATCTTGGCGAATGTGGCAATGTCCCCCCAGTCGTCAGGCAGTTTGGGGCTGGTGTCCAGATGCTGAAAACCAAGCCGCGTTCCATCCCCCAGACAAGCCACGAAACAGGATACCGTCCTGGGGTTTTCCAAATACATTTGGGTAAATTCTGTCTGCGACAGGATCTTTTGATGGGCGGTTGTGCCGCCGCGTCGGATAATCTGGTTGAGCAGGGTGCACAGAAAAGCAGCATCGTCCGGGCGTGCCTGACGCACTTTGATTTCGCTATTATCAATCATCGCAATTGGCCGCAGTGGACTATCTGCAAACTGGTAGCATGGCGTGCGAGCTTGCCAAAGCCCCAATAAATTGTGCTTTGTTGAAGACAAGCAGCCAATTCACACCTTGTTACCCTTGCCAATTGGGGCCCGTCATTCTACCCGATTGCGAGCATTCGCAGCGAAAGGCCATTATGAACACGCTGACCATCCCAACCCCCGATGACTGGCATTTGCATCTGCGTGATGGCGGTATGCTGGAAGGGGTCATCGGCCATTCAGCTGCCCATTTCGCCCGCGCCATTATCATGCCCAATCTGGTGCCCCCGGTCGTCACCGGTGCTCAGGCCGCAGCTTATCGCGACCGGATCATGGCAGCGCTGCCTGCAGGTTCTAAATTCGAACCGCTGATGACACTTTACCTGACCGAGACCACCGATCCCGATGACGTTGAAGCAGCAGCGAAGTCTGGATTGATCACGGCACTCAAACTGTACCCGGCCGGAGCAACGACCAATTCAGATTCCGGGGTGCGGGATTTCGACAAGGTAATACCGGTTCTGGAGCGCATGGCAGAAGTCGGTGTGCCACTTTGTGTTCATGGCGAAGTCACCAGCTCCGATGTCGACATATTTGATCGCGAAGCCGTGTTTATCGACACCGTTCTTGATCCTTTGCGTCGCCGTGTGCCGGGATTGCGGGTCGTCATGGAACACGTCACCACCGCCGACGGTGTGGAGTATGTGAAGGCCAACGAGACTGATCTCGGCGCAACCATCACAACCCATCATCTGATTATCAACCGCAATCACATCCTGGCCGGCGGCATACGTCCGCATTATTACTGCCTGCCGGTGGCCAAGCGAGAAACGCACCGCCTGGCCCTTCGAGCAGCCGCTACTTCCGGCGACCGGCGGTTTTTCCTTGGCACCGACAGTGCTCCACATCCCACTGACCTGAAGGAAAATGCCTGTGGTTGTGCCGGTTGCTACACCTCGATCAATACGATGAGCCTGCTGGCCCATGTGTTTGAAGAAGAGGATGCCCTCGACCGGCTGCAGGACTTTGCGTCGCTCAATGGCCCGGCCTTTTATAATTTGCCGGTCAATGAGAGCAAAATGACGCTGGTTAAGGGCGACCAGCCTGTCACCTATCCGGCCGGATTTGAAACCGGTGCCGGCCATGTCACCGTCTTTGACCCGGGTTTTGACCTATTCTGGCAGCCCACAGCTAATTGAGAGAATCGCATGTTCAACAATTCATTTCCCGATAGGGCCTTCATGGCGCAGCAGCTGGCGAAAATGTTGCTGGAAATCGAAGCCGTACATTTTCGCTCCGACGAGCCCTATATTTTCACATCCGGTCTGGCGAGCCCGGTCTATATCGATTGTCGCAAGCTGATTTCCTATCCGCGCATACGCAATGCACTGATGGATTTCGCCTGTTCAACCATCTATCGCGATGCGGGCTATGAACAGTTTGACGCTGTCGCTGGTGGCGAAACAGCGGGCATTCCCTTCGCGGCCTTCATCGCCGAGCGGATGGGCCTGCCGATGGTCTATGTGCGCAAAAAGCCCAAGGGTTTTGGCCGCAATGCGCTGATCGAAGGCGATTTCAAAGATGGCGACCGCATCTTGCTGGTCGAAGACCTGACCACCGATGGTGGATCAAAGCGCAAATTTGCCCAGGCCATCCGCGATGCCGGCGCTGAGATCAATCACACTTTTGCTGTGTTTTACTACGACATCTTCAAGGACACGCCGAAATTGATGGCCGATATGGACATAACGTTGCATCACCTCGGTACCTGGTGGGATATTCTGGAAGAAACCAGACGCACCAAACGGTTTGATGAAAACACCCTCAACGAGGTCGAAAAATTCCTCAACGCGCCCTATGAATGGTCCGCCGCCAATGGCGGGATTTCACAGCGCGACTAGAACCGCTGCCTGCTAAATTGGACTTTTCCCATTGATTTGATAGCCTTCCCTCAGAGAGTGGGAATTGGGAAGATAATGTTATGAAATCAATTGTGTTTGCAACGCTGGCGCTGGTCGCCGGTGTGTGGAGCAGCGCCGCCGCATCAGAAACCCTGGTGGAGCGCGGAGAATATCTGGTGACCGGGCCGGGCGGTTGCGGCAACTGCCACTCGCCGCTGGGACCAAATGGATTTATCAAGGGTAAGGAACTGGCCGGTCGGCTGGTTGAGAAGAATCCGCAATTTACCGCGATTGCGCCTAACATCACGCCTGCTTCGCGCATTGCCAAATGGTCCGACGCAGAGCTTGGGCGCGCCATTCGCGAGGGCATTCGTCCGGATGGTTCCTTGGTTGGGCCGCCGATGCCGTTTCCCATGTATCGCGGCATTTCCGATGACGATCTGGCGGCCATCGTGGCTTATTTGCGCACTGTTTCGGCCGTCGAACAGGACAATCCTGCGTCCACCTACAACATTCCTTTACCGCCAGCCTATGGGCCGCCGGTTACTTCAGTGGCGAGTGTCTCAAAAGATGACAAGATCAAATATGGCGAATATCTGGCTGGCCCGATCGCCCATTGCATGGAATGTCACACGCCGTTCGGCCCCAAAGGTCCGATGTTTGAAACCGATTTCGGACGCGGCGGGTTTGAATTTCATGGCCCGTGGGGAACTTCTGTCGCCTCCAACCTGACCTCCCATGCAGATGGCCTGGCTGATTGGAGCGATGAAGATCTGATTACAATGATCTCAACCGGCAAGCGGCCAGACGGTTCGCCGATGTTGCCGCCCATGCCTTATCCGTTCCTTGCCAAAACTACCCGCGAGGATCTGGAAGCCATGGTCGCCTATCTTCGCACGCTGCCACCATTGCCGGATAAGTAGGCTGCCGCAGCGACTGAGTTGTCGAAAAACCTAAAGTAATTTGGGCAACTCAAAGCCACTCTGTCCCGGACATTGCAACCGGGACAGAGCCGATGCCGTTTGATGCCACTTCGTTGATTGATCTCGACACCTATCCCATCCACCAGCCGGGTGCGAAGCGCGACTCTGTGATCGAGGCGGTCCGGGCCAAACTGAATGGCGATGGTTGCGCCGTTCTGAAAGGATTTGTCACTCCGGCAGGCATCGCACAATTGCGAAAAGAGGCCATATCCGTCAGCGACAAAGGTCATCGCTCATTCAATCGCACCAATCCCTATTTCACGGCTGACGATCCTTCGTTGCCAATCGATGATCCGCGCCGGGCTTTCTTTGACAGATCTAATAATTTCATCTCGGCTGACAATTTTTCCCCTGAAGGTCCTTTGCGCACCATTCAAGACTTTCCCGCATTCGATCCCTTCATCCGCGACTGCCTGC
This sequence comes from Rhizobiaceae bacterium, assembly GCA_039977975.1. Lineage (GTDB taxonomy): Bacteria > Pseudomonadota > Alphaproteobacteria > Rhizobiales > Rhizobiaceae > Pseudahrensia. Next base: position 202,632 of record JBDWCD010000009.1, on the reverse strand, counting down.
AACAGGAGGCCTTTTTTCGTTACGCCGATCCTTTAGCTGACGTCATCATCAACATGGCAGAAGAAGGAGAAGGATTTCCCTGGCATTTCGACACCAACAATTTCACGGTCACCCTGGCTATCCAGAACGCCGACAATGGCGGCGCCTTCGAATATGCTCCCAACATCAGAGGCGGCGGCGGCGAGGGGGGGTGCGAAGATGGTGAGAATTTTGATGAAGTGCGCCGGGTCCTGAACGAAACCTCTTCCAGGGTTGTCAGCCTGGATCTGCAGCCCGGTGATCTGCAACTGTTCAAGGGACGCTATTCATTACATCGCGTTGCCCCGCTGCGCGGCAGCACGCCCCGCTTCGTCGCCATCTTCTCCTATGTTGAAGAACCCGACATGGTCGGCGCGCCAGAGCGCGTCAAACAGCTTTACGGCAAGGTGCTGGACATACATATTGAACGGGCCGGCCTCCGCGCGGACGCCTTTATTGATTAGAGCCCGAACCAAGCACTTTGTCCTTTCTAACCGATCTCGCCGCCTTTGCACCACTGATTACCATGTTGACCGTCGTCGCCACTGCGGTGATGGCAGCCTCTGCGGCTGTTCAAGGCGTGCGTCAGGATTTCGATCCATTCGGCACGACGGTGCTGGCCATCGTCACCGCCGTTGGCGGGGGGTCCTTGCGCGATCTGCTGATCGGCTCCTTTCCGGTATTCTGGTTGCAGGACATGACCTATCTGGCCACCGCGATACCAATCGCGCTGCTGACCTATCTGCTGGGGCAGGGGCTTAAGAAAGGCAATGGACGTCGCCTGCGGCTGTTGCTCTATCTCGATGCCATTGGCCTGGCTCTGTTTACGCTTGTCGGCTTGCAAACGGCGCTGGCCAATGACCTATCATTCACCAGCGCCATTGTGCTGGGCTGCATTACCGGCGTCGCCGGCGGCATGTTCCGCGACCTGCTATGTGGCCTGCAACCATCCATTCTCAAACAGGACCTTTATGCCACTATCTCCCTGCTGGGCGGTGTTCTGTATCTGTTGGCGAACCAGTGGGTTGAGCAAGAAACCAGCTTAATATTGTCATTTATCTTTATGACTCTATTGCGCTTTTTTGTGGTCTACCGGAGCGGTTTGCGTCAGAACGAAAACGAGAGTTAGCCTTTGGCAAAATAGTCCTGGCAATCACCATCGCGATGGACATCGGTTGTCGCACAATGCAGAGCGCCGCCAAATGCATATGCATCGCGGAACGGGATCGGCAAAACTTCCAGCCCCATCTTGTCGAACTGTTCCATCTGGTTGACTTCGCTGGCCTCGCAGCAGACGGTTTTTTCATCCACCATCAGCACGTTCATCGACAGCCAGACCGACGAATAGCATAGCGGAGGTGGCGTATTGTGGGCCGGGCGCGCCGCATCGACGATTTCCCAGTCATTGCGGTGGAAGAAATCACGCTGGTCATCTGGCAGACGGCGCTCAGGATTGTTGATGATCAGGCCGGGGCGGATCGGTGTGAAGGTCGCATCAATATGGATCGGGTAGGGGTCACCGGGGAAGTTCACGGCGGTTACCCGGTGATCCGGGAAGTGGCGTTTCAGCCAGTCAATGCCCTTCAGATTGGTGGTGAAACCGTGCTGGACAATCAGGTCCTTGCCAAAGCGCAGCACGTCGGCGGCGTCGAAAAGTGGTTCTTCTTCGGTGGTGACAAAGTGCTTGTCTGCTGTCCATTCCAGACGCTTTTCCACACCAATACTCTCCGACAGATAGTCGGGATGATAATCGGCATCGGTCAACCGCGGTTTTGGCGCGCTTTCGTGGCGCATGCCCGGATCTTCGTTGTAATAGCGCTGCAACAGGGGGCGATAGCACAGATATTCAAAGAACCGGCAGCGATAGGACATGGTCGCCTCCAGCATCTCCTTGCCGACGGTCAGGATGACGTCGCGCGGCGGCATGCAGCCGAAGCTTGACGGGTTGTCCCAGTCAGGCGTGGAGACCGGTTGCGAGAAGTCAAAGGGCGTCGGGCGGTCGACCCGCACACCGCGATCGGTCAGCACTTTGGCGAAATAGTCGAGCTGCTCATTGGCCTTGTCGACGGTGTCCTGGGTGCGCGGTCCCCATTGACCTTTCATATCGGAATCTTCCGGCACCTTGGCATCCAGCGCCGGTTCAGATGGCGGGATCATGCCACCATCGGCAATGCCGACAATAACGTGCTTCAGCGGGGACCATTCGTCCCAGGAATTGACAATGGTTGGCTGGTCGTTTCCGACGACGGGTTCGGGGGGTTTGAACATGATGCGGCCCTACAGAAATGTGTTGGGCGCGTTTAACTGCATATTGGGTGAAAAGACTATACTGAATGCGACGTGAAAGTGCTTAGCAATGCGAATTCAGTCGTCGCGGTGACGGATAAATGTGGTCCGGTAGAGTGTTGCTTCATTGTTTCCCTGTTCAACAAACACCGCCTGCATGTGGTCCTCATCTATCAACCGTACATGGAATATTCCGTTGTCTTCGGTGTTCAATAACTGTCCGCTGATATTGTCGAAATTCAATACACCGGCGAGCCCGGACTTGGCCTGATTGGTAACTTCGCCCGCGTGATCCGTCAGTCCTTGGTGATCATCCGCCAGTTTCCAGCTCAGGTTGCCGTGAATAAGGCCGTTGTGAGTTTCAGTCAGTTCGATTGTGACCGACGATTCGCCTGCATGATCGCCATCTGGGTGGTGGACATGGACATGAACCGTGTTCGAATGCCAGACACCGAGGAACGATTTGGCGTCCAATGCCTGTGCCGGAGTTGCAAAAACAGCCAACAGGATCGACAGAGCAGCGAAGGAGCAGCGAGTAACTATGTCCTGGCGACAGTTTTGGGAGTTACTTTCCATTAGACGTTCCTTCACGTTTTTACAGGCCGGAGGGTAACGACTCCAGAGGCAACCCGTAACTGCATGAATATGTTTTGGAAGGACAAGTCAGACGCGATGCTGACTATCGACTCCCGGTTTTGCACGGAGCCTCAAATGTGCCAAACGTGAAAGAATCTAGCGAACTCAATCGTCGCGATGGCGCACCAGCACGGTTCGAAAAAGTGTTGCTTCGTGGTCGCCTTGCTCAACATAGACCACCTGCATGTGATCTTCATCAACCAGACGCACATGGAACGTGCCGTTGTCTTCGGTGTCCAGCAATTGCCCACTGATATTGTCGAAGTTGAGAACGCCGACGAGCTTGGACTTGGCCGTTCTGACGATCACACCTGCATGGTCGGCCTTGCCCTTGTGGTCGTCGCTTATCTGCCAGGTGGCAACAGCATGGACAAGCCCGTTGTGGGTCTCAGTGATCTCAATAGTGCCGGAGGATTCTCCGGCGTGGGCTCCATCGGGGTGATGAACATGAAGATGCATCGGTCCGGAGTGCCAGACGCCGAGAAATGATTTGGCGTCCAATGCATGAGCCGCCCCTGAAGCAATGACCATCGCGGCGGACAAAATCACGAAGACGCCCCTAAAGAGAACGACCGGGCGGCGGATTTTCAGGATAGTATTCACAATATCCTCCTTTCCGTTTCACTTAAACGCAAAGGTAGCTGGGCAGAGCCTCTTCCGGAACTGCACCAATATATATTTGCTTACAGCCAGCTGGCCCGCTCGCCGTCCCATTTGTAGATTTTGTCTTGGGGAACGTTGATATGGGTGACCTGTTCGTAGGGCGTGCCATTCAATTGGATTTCCAACATGCGCAACACCCCGCCATGGCAAACCACCACGGCATCTTCAGTGACATAGGGCAGCCAGCTTCTGACCCGTTCCAGCAATTGTTCGTAGCTCTCGCCCAGAGGCGGGCGGTAGTAAAACTTGTTTGCCTCCCGTTCGGCCACCTTTTCAGGCTCCGTCTGGCGCAATTCATCATGTGTATAGGTTTCCCACAGTCCGAAGGATATTTCCTTCAACCGGTCGTCAACCTCATAGCCGTGGCTCGGCAGACCCAGTTGCTGGCGCACAATGTTCATGGTTTCGCGGGTGCGACCCAGCGGGCTTGCAATATAGCGAAAACGCGTCGGATCATCGAGAAGCCGCGCCAGGGTCTGGCCGTTCTGGCGCGCCTGTGCCCGCCCGGTGTCATTGATCGGGATGTCCTGCTGGCCCTGCAGGCGCAGTTCGACGTTCCAGTCGGTCTGTCCGTGACGCAGGAAGTATATTGTGGGTTTCGACACCGTCTCAGACGACGGAGATGTCCGGCGCGTCGACGGCCTTCATGCCGACATTGTGGTAGCCGGAATCCACATGCACTACCTCACCGGTCACCGCTGTCGACATGTCGGACAAAAGATACAGCGCTGACTGTCCCACTTCATCGATTGTGACGGTGCGTTTCAGCGGCGTGTTATATTCGTTCCATTTCAGAATATAGCGGAAATCTCCGATTCCCGATGCGGCAAGCGTTTTGATGGGGCCGGCAGAGATCGCATTGACGCGGATGTTCTGATTGCCCAGATCGACGGCCAGATACATGACACTGGCTTCCAGTGCGGCTTTTGCGACACCCATGACATTATAATTGGGCATGACTTTTTCAGCCCCGTAATAGGTCATCGTCAGCAGTGATCCGCCATCGGTCATCAGTTTTTCAGCGCGCTGGGCAACGGCTGTGAAGGAATAGACGGAAATGTCCATTGTCATTTTGAAATTGTCAGATGACGTGTCGACATAGCGGCCGGTCAACTCGTTTTTGTCTGAAAAACCAATCGCATGAACGACAAAGTCGATCTTGCCCCACTCTGCCTTGATGGCGTCAAATACGGCATCAATAGAGCCGGGATTGGTCACATCACAGTCACCAAATACGCGTCCACCGACTTGTTCAGCCAGCGGCTCAACGCGTTTTTTCAATGCTTCGCCCTGATAGGTAAAACCCACTTCGGCACCGGCTTCTGCCAGCGCCTTTGCGACGCCCCAGGCAATGGAACGGTTATTAGCGAGCCCCATGACCAAGCCGCGCTTACCGGCCATCAATCCCTGTGTGTTGCTCATCTATAAACCCTGCTTGTCGACTGTTCGAGGCCACCATCGAAGGCGGTATGGCATAGGCTCTTGCCCGCATCAAGCAGAGCTTGTCAACTTGCCTAGAGCCTTTCACGGTCAAATGGAAACAATTCTGTTTGTGACTGGCGAGATGATCCAGAGTTGGACCGTGCGCAGCGCGATGCCTTCGCATCGGGCAAGCGCGGTTCGGCTCAGGGCATCCGCCAGTCGCAAACCCTTCGGGAAGGGCGCTTTTGCGCCAATCTCGGCGAAAAGGCTCTTGGACGTATGCCCGATACGACCGGCGATCCTTTACTTGATCTTGTCGCAAAAGCGCTCCTTCAGAATGGTTCCATTTGACCGTGAAAGGCTCTAGCCCGCCTTGGCGGTGAGTTTCTCATCACGTTTCATTAACGCGATAAGCTCAGCGTCAGGAGATTCTGGAAGTTCGACGGCCAGCACTGCAAAAATGTCACCATTGCCGCCGGATTTCAGTGGCAATCCTTTTCCCCGCACCCGAAACACGGCACCGCTGGTCGACCATTCGGGAATCGTCAGCGCGACGGCGCCGTCAATGGTTGGTACGCGGATTTTGCCGCCCAGAACAGCAGTTTTCAGAGGCACGGGTACATGAACCCTTAAATTGCTGCCCTCACGGCGGAAATCCGGGTGATCTGAGATCGACAGGGTGATCAGCACATCGCCGCGCCCAGCCGGGCCTTCATTGCCCTGGCCTTTCAGCCGGACGATCTGTCCTTCTTCCGGTTCCGGTGGAATCGTCACATTGACGGTTCGGTCCTTGCCGAGTTTTACCGGTGCTTTGCCGGCGGCTAGGTCTTTCAGATGGACCGTCAGGTTAATCTTGCGGTCATCGCCCTTTGGCGGGCGCCCATGGGCGCTGTGTCGCGCGCCGCCGCCGCGCATGCCGGCAAACGGATCGCCACCGCCGCCGCCGCCGCCCATGCCAGCAGCACCGCCGAACATCTGGCTCAATATGTCTTCAGCACCCCCCATGCCGGAGAAAGGACTGCCGCCACCGCGGGGGCCTCCACCCATGCCACCGCCGCCCATGCCGCCGCCGAAGGGGTTGCCGGTAAAGCCGTGGAATTTTTCCTTGCCTTCAGCATCAATTTCGCCGGCGTCGAACTCGGCGCGCTTTTTCTTGTCGCCAATGATCTCATAGGCGTTGCTGGCTTCGGTAAAATGGAGCTTGGCCTGTGGATTGTCTTTGTTCTGGTCGGGATGGTATTTTTTCGCGAGTTTACGAAAGGCAGACTTAATCTCCTTTTCGCTTGCCGTTTTCGGCACACCCAATACTTGATAGGGATCGCGCATGGCCCATCCTCGTGCAGTCTAATTGCGGTTGTGATGAGTGCAATATAGGGTGTCACCCCCCTGGATTTCCAGCGTTTGGGCGTAAATTCTGTCAGATTTTGGCGATTTGGGCCTATTGGGTGGCTTTAAACCAGGACAGAACCCATTTTTCGCCGCTGATCTGGCAGGTTTCGCCGTTGTAATAGGCGATGCCCATGAAATTGGCGACGCTGGTTTTGAAGCCACGGCATTTCTGGCCATGCTTGCCCATGAAATTGTCAATGGCGACAATTGCGCCGGAGGAACCGGTCTGCGGGTTTTGCCAGGCCAACGGCGTGACATCCTTGGCGCCTTCAGCGGCAACCACGGTCGACTTGATCAGTTCCGCGTCGGTTTCTTCAATGCCATCGGGCTTTGTCTTCTTGACGACGGATTGCGTAACCAGTTGATCGGCGTCGGAAATTTCCGGCAACGCGTTGCCGTTCACTGCACAGCCACTGGCGCCCAACGCCAATAGGGCCAAAACAGATGCAACAGAGGCTGGTTTAAACAGTTTGCGACAACTCAATACAATGTCGACCACAATCTTCACTTCCACTACTCGATAAAGGTCGTTAGACCAGAGAGGGCATACACTTCCCCGCTTTCAAAATGGGGTGTGAAGGTTAACAAAGGGTAAGATAGTCAAGATGGACTTTACGCTACGCGAGGAACCGCTGGCTTTGTTTAATGAATGGTTAAACGAGGCAAAGGAGAGCGAACCCAATGATCCAACGGCAGTTGCCCTGGCGACTGTTGATGGTGAGGGCATGCCGAACGTACGCATGGTGTTGTTGAAGGGCCATGATGAACGGGGTTTTGTCTTCTATACCAATTTTGAAAGCGCCAAGGGACAAGAGGCATTGGGGGCGATGAAGGCGGCCATGGGGTTCCATTGGAAAAGCCTGCGTCGTCAGATCCGCATTCGTGGCCCGCTTGAAACGGTCAGCGAAGAAGAGGCTGACGCCTATTTCAATTCTCGTCATCCCCAAAGCCGCCTAGGGGCCTGGGCCAGCGACCAGTCTCGTCCGTTGGAAAGCCGTGAAGCGCTGGTGGGGCGTCTGCATCAGATGGAAGAGAAATACGGAACCGAGACCATCCCGCGTCCGCCCCATTGGTCTGGCTTTCGCATCATTCCGCAGTCCATCGAATTCTGGAAGGATGGCGAATTCCGCCTGCACGACCGGATTGTCTTTACCAAGGACGAGGCTGAACAATCAGGCTGGTCGAAACAGCGACTGAATCCTTAGTGCAAACTAGATCAGGGTTTCCAGTTCGTCCTGAACAGTGGCGTTGAATCCGACCAAGGTGGTATCGCCGGACACATAGACCGGTCGTTTCATCAAAGTCGGGTTTTGCACGATGAGATCGACAGCCTTGTCATTGCTCAGGTCGGCTTTGTCGGCATCTGCGAGATTGCGCCAGGTGGTGCTGCGCCGATTGACGGCGGCCTCCCAACCAAGTGAATCAACGATTGGTCGCACGTCGGCGTCCGTCAGCCCGTCTGCGCGGACATCATGAACGTCGAACTCGGCATTCTTTCCCGACAGCCAGGCCAGCGCCTTTTTGCAGGTGTCACAATTCTTCAGCGCATAGATTTTCAAGGCGTTCACACCAATCGCTTCAGCGCTTCAAAATGCTTGCCGGCATAGGTTTCAAAATCGCGCTGAAACTGCTCTGAAGTCAGTTTGACCGTCTCTTCAGGAATGAGTTTCAGGGGCAGGCCGGTTGACTGGGCCAATACTTGCTGACGTGCCGCGCGTTCCAGATAATACAGATCATCAAACGCCTGGGCGATGCTCGGGCCGGAGCATACAACCCCGTGATTGGCCAGGAACATGGTGTCGATATGGGAGTTGTCCTTCGCCTGACGGGCAATCCGCTCGCCCTCTTCTTCGGTCACGGCAATGCCGCCAAACTCTTCCTCATAGCCGATACGACCATAAAATCGTGCGGCAGTCTGATGGGCCATCAACAGGCGGCCGCCTTCGATCATCGAAATGGACGTCGCATAGGGACAATGGACGTGGAAGATCGCCTTGTGGCGCGGATTGGCGCGGTGGCTTGCAATATGAATATTGCGCGCCGAGGCTTCAACTTCACCCTGACCATCCACGACATTGCCGTCGCCATCAATCAGAAGCAGTCGGTCGGCGGTGACCTCGGTCCAGTGCCAGCCATAGGCATTAATCAGATACAGTTCCTCAGGCCCGTCACATTGTACGGAGAAGTGGTTGCAAATGCCCTCATGCAGATTGAAATAGGCGGCAAGCCGAATGGCGGAGGCGAGATCTTCACGGTCTGCCTGAATGGATTTCATGTGGTCAGCACGGTCGAGCATGGCAATATCCCTTGATGGATGCGTTTGCCGCAGGCTAACGAATCAGCGGTCGTTGGACAATCAGAAATCCGTCAGCATCCGGCGCATTTATGCAGCCTCGGTGCCGCCGATGGTAATGCCATCAATGCGGGTGGTTGGCTGGCCGACACCCACCGGTACGCCCTGACCTTGTTTGCCGCACATGCCAATGCCGGTGTCGAGGGCCATGTCGTTGCCCAGCATGCGCACCCGGCGCATGTCTGCCGGGCCGTTACCGATCATCATTGCGCCCTTGATAGGTGCGCCGATTTTGCCATTTTCAATCATGTAGGCTTCGGTGCAGCCGAAGACATATTTGCCCGAGGTGATGTCGACCTGGCCGCCGCCGAAAGAAACCGCATAGATGCCGTTGTCCACTGAAGCGAGAATTTCATCTGCCTCATAGTCGCCGCCCAGCATATAAGTATTGGTCATGCGCGGCATCGGGATATGGGCATAGGACTGGCGGCGTCCATTGCCGGTATCAGCCATTCCCATCAGGCGGGCGTTTTGACGGTCCTGCATGTATCCAACAAGGATGCCGTCCTCAATCAGTGTCGTGCATTGGGTGGGCGTGCCTTCGTCATCAATGGTCAGAGAGCCGCGGCGCTCGGAGATGGTACCGTCATCAACAACCGTCACCCCCTTGGCCGCAACCTGCTCACCCATCAATCCGGCAAATGCCGATGTGCCCTTGCGGTTAAAGTCGCCTTCAAGACCATGGCCAACCGCCTCATGCAGCATGACCCCGGGCCAGCCTGCACCCAGCACCACGTCGAATGTGCCTGCAGGGGCGGGGATTGCTGTCAGATTAACTTTCGCCTGACGTAGCGCTTCACCAACGCAATGTTTCCAGTCCTGTTCGCCAATGACACGGTCGAACGAATGTCGTCCGCCAACTCCGTGGGAACCGCTTTCCAGCCGGTCACCATCGGCCGCGACAATCGATACGTTGAGACGGACCAGTGGTCGGATATCCTTTACCAGCTGACCATCGGCCCTCAGAATTTCAACGATCTGGTGAGAGGCGGCAAGCGAAACGCTGACCTGCCGTACGGCAGGATCAAGGTCGCGGGCATAAGCATCGATTTTCTGCAGCAGCCCGACCTTCGTTTCAAAGTTCGGCTCCAGCAGGGGATTGTCGGCCCCGTAAAGCGCTACATTGGTTTTTCTGGGTGCATCGGCATAGGTGCCACTGTGACCGCCTGCGACAGCGCGGACGGCAGATGATGCTCTCTTCAAGGCAGAAGCGGTGAGCTCGCCGGAATGGGCATAGCCGGCGCTTTCGCCATAGATGGAGCGCAGACCAAATCCGCAACTGGAATCAAATGAACCAGATTTCAGCTTGCCGTCATCGAACATCAGGCTTTCGCTCTCGATGTTTTCAACAAACAATTCGCCGTCATCGGCACCAATCAACACATCGCCCAGCATGTTTGTCAGTTGGGCGCCGTCGCAGTCAAAACGATCAATCAGGGAAGAGGTCATTCAGCGTCGCTTTCCGATTTGGTCTGTCCCATCGATCGCGCTGATCATGGGGAGGGAAACCGAAATCCGGCTCACCGTCTAAGGAAGTTTCTGATATCCCTCGCCAAAGCCAGACAAGTCAACCGGAATGCCAATGCCCTCTTCCGGCGAGGCAAAGATGATAAATGTTGCATTTGCCCCGGTGGAGAGGGAAGTCAACAAATCATCTTTCAAAATGACTTCGGCGAAACAGCCATCGGCTACGCAACGCACAAAAGACGCGCGTCCCATATCCTTGCCATCGATATTCAATCCAAGACCGTTGGGCAGGATAACGCCCAGGGGAGCCAGCACCCGCAATATTCTCGCTTTATTATCAGCGGTCTTCAGTACCACGACCGAAAGTCCGACTTCCGGACGATCTTCGGCCACGACATTTTGCATCAGGGCGCATTGTTCGCCAGAAGCGCCGGGGGGCGTGTCACATATGATCGACCAGGCACCGTGTCGCGAATTGGCAGTCGTTTGAGCCTGCGCCTGTGGCATATGGGTCAGCACAAGGCTCAGCGCCAGGGCAAGGAATAGGGCAAATTTATGCATGTGGTAGTGCCGAATCATTTATGAACGTCCTTGGTCATGTTGCCTCAGAGGCATTCGAAACGAAAGTCTTAAGCCCAAGCTTTTGTCAATCGAGGCAGGGATTGCCTGCTGCCGATTGACCCCGAGATGATGGCATTTGTGTGGATTTTGGCTGGTGAAATGGCCGTCAACGGCCCCAATCTAAAAATATCTGGCAAAATTAGAATTTGCCGCACCATTTTTGCTGCCCAAAAGCTTGCTTGGAGACGTACATTATGGTTCTAAGACCCCAAGTCGGTGAATGATGTGAGCCTCTTGCCGACACTACGGAATTTTTGGAGAAAACTGGATGTCCAATCCGCTGGGAAAACGCGTCTTCGGTAGCTTGAGTGCTTTGCCGTTGTCTTTGATCGCTTCCACGTCGGCCTTCGCCGCACAACCCACCCCCTGGCAGTGGTGGCATCAGCCTGCCGCTTCGCCAAACATGGAAGCAATCAACTCATTTGATATTCTGACATTGTGGATCATTGTACCGATCACATTGTTCGTAATGGGCCTGCTGGCTTATGTGATGCTGCGTTTCCGCGCCAGCGCCAATCCGGAACCCACCACGACAACCCACAATACGACGATTGAAGTCCTCTGGACCCTGGGTCCGGTTGCTATTCTGATCTTCCTGGCGATCCCGTCGTTCCAGCTCCTGACTGCACAATTCAACCCGCCAAAGGAACCGACCGTGACCATCAAGGCCACCGGTTATCAGTGGTATTGGGGTTTTGAATATCAGGACGACGCCGAGATTTCCTTCGAGACCCGTCCAATCGGCATCGACATCATTGCCGGCAGCGCCGAAGCCGCTCAGGCAGAACGCGTTGCCCTCGGCAAGGAAGACCTGGCGACATATCCAAGACTGCTGGCCGTCGACAATGAACTGGTTGTCCCGGTTGGCGAGGTTGTCCGCGTTCTGGTTACAGCCGGCGATGTTATTCACAATTTCGCGCTCCCCGCATTCGGAATGAAAATGGACGGCTATCCGGGCCGCATCAATGAGACCTTCTTCCAGGCAACCAAGGAAGGCCTGTATTACGGCCAGTGCTCGGAGCTTTGCGGCAAGTACCATGCGTATATGCCATTGGCTGTCCGGGTTGTTTCTGAGGACGACTTTGAAGTCTGGAAAGATATGGCCGGTGATGACGTTGACGCTGCAAACAAAGCGCTGATGGCATCGCTGCAAAGCAAAAAGAAATTGGCAGCCGTGACCGGCAACTGAGCCGGCTCACTAGCGAAGAACTGCAAGTAAGAAAGACATCAAAATGGCTTATTCAGCAACACATGATGACCACGGGGACCACAAGCCCAGTTTCTTCAAGCGTTGGTTTTATTCAACCAACCATAAGGACATCGGCACGCTCTACCTGATCTTCGCGATCTTCTCGGGTATCTATGGCGGTTTCCTTTCCGTTGTCATGCGTATGGAGTTGCAGGATCCGGGTCTGCAATATTTTTCTGATCCCCACGTCTATAACGTGTTCACCACTGCCCATGGCCTGATCATGATCTTCTTCATGGTGATGCCGGCGCTGATTGGTGGTTTTGCCAACTGGATGGTGCCGATCATGATCGGCGCGCCGGACATGGCTTTCCCACGGATGAACAACATTTCTTTCTGGCTGCTGCCACCAGCCCTGCTGCTGTTGACCATTTCGGTCTTCATGCCAGGTCCTGCCGGTGGTTTGGGCGCCGGGCAGGGATGGACGATCTATCCACCGCTGTCGAATAAGGTCGGCTCTCCGGGACCGGCAATGGACTTCGCCATTCTGTCGCTCCACCTGGCCGGTGCTTCGTCGATCCTGGGTGCGATCAACTTCATCACCACGATCTTCAACATGCGCGCGCCAGGCATGACACTGCATAAAATGCCGCTGTTTGCCTGGTCCGTGCTGGTCACCGCCTTCCTGCTGCTGCTGTCGCTGCCAGTTCTGGCGGGCGCAATCACCATGTTGCTGACCGACCGAAACTTCGGTACCGCCTTCTTCGAGCCCGAATATGGCGGCGACCCGATCCTGTTCCAGCATCTGTTCTGGTTCTTCGGGCATCCGGAAGTGTACATTTTGATCTTGCCCGGTTTCGGCATTGTCTCGCACATCATTTCTACTTTCTCGCGCAAGCCGATCTTTGGTTATATCGGCATGGCCTATGCGATGGTGGCGATTGGTGCAGTTGGCTTTATCGTGTGGGCTCACCACATGTATACAGTCGGCCTGTCGCTCAACACCCAGCGTTACTTCGTCTTCGCCACCATGGTGATCGCGGTACCGACCGGGGTTAAGATCTTCTCGTGGATTGCGACAATGTGGGGCGGTTCGCTGGTGTTCCGCACACCCATGCTTTGGGCCATCGGTTTCATCTTCCTGTTCACCGTTGGTGGTGTGACCGGGGTGCAACTGGCCAATGCCGGTCTCGACCGCTCGTTCCACGACACCTATTATGTGGTCGCTCACTTCCACTACGTGTTGTCGCTGGGCGCAGTGTTCGCGGTATTTGCCGCCTGGTATTACTGGTTCCCGAAAATGACCGGTTATCTGTACAACTCAACCCTGGCGAAAGCCCATTTCTGGGTCACTTTTGTCGGCGTGAACGTCATTTTCTTCCCGCAGCACTTCCTCGGTCTGGCCGGCATGCCGCGTCGTTATGTTGACTATCCGGATGCCTTTGCGGGCTGGAACTTTGTTTCCTCCATCGGCTCCTACATCTCGGCCTTTGGCGTTTTGATCTTCCTGGCATGCATCTATGAAGCCTTTGCCAAGAAGCGCAAAGCGGAAGCCAATCCCTGGGGCGAGGGAGCGACAACTCTTGAATGGCACCTGCCATCGCCACCGCCGTTTCACCAATGGGAACAGCTGCCACGGGTTAAATAGAATACGACACAGCCCCCTTCATCGCGTTGGGGGCTGAGTCATCTGCCGGGCTAGTTGGCAAGGCAATCTGGAACATTTGGGATAGTGACAATGTCGGTCAACGACCACATGGATAGCGAAATATCACTGGCAATGCCGGGCGATTATTTTGCGCTGATGAAACCGCGGGTCATGCGCCTGGTGGTCTTCACAGCCGTGGCCGGCATGTTGGTGGCTCCCGGTGCCATTGACCCGTTCCTCGCCATTGTCGCGATCCTGGCGATCGCCATTGGGGCAGGGGCTTCCGGCGCCCTGAACATGTGGTACGACGCGGATATTGATGCCGTCATGTCTCGCACGGCCAACCGGCCAATTCCTGCGGGCAATGTCACCGCCGATCAGGCGCTGAATTTTGGCATGGTCATGTCGGTCCTGTCAGTGATGACCCTTGGATTGCTGGTCAACTGGGTGGCCGGCGCCATCCTGGCTTTCACCATCTTCTTCTATGCCGTGGTTTACACCATGTGGCTGAAGCGTTCGACGCCACAGAATATTGTTATTGGCGGCGCTGCCGGCGCATTCCCACCAATGCTCGGCTGGGCCTGTGTTACCGGCACGGTCAGTCTTGAAAGTGTTGCCCTGTTTGCCATTATCTTCATCTGGACGCCGCCTCATTTCTGGGCGCTGGCACTGTGGAAAATGCGTGACTACGACGATGCCCACGTGCCGATGATGCCCAATGCGGCTGGCGAAAAATCCACCCGTGCCCAAATGCTGTTTTACGCCGTCCTGCTGGCCCCGCTGAGCGCATCGCCTTATCTTCTGGGCTTTTCTGGCGCCCTGGTCGGTGCATTGTCACTGGCGCTGGGCCTGATGTTCCTTTGGTTCACCTATCGCGTGTGGGCAATTGCCGGGCAGGATGAGAAACTGACAGCCGAAAAGAAACTGTTCGGCTTTTCGATCCTCTATCTGTTCGTCATTTTTGCCCTTCTTATGGTTGATGCCATCGCCTTGCGCTTCTCCGGCAACTATCTGCTGGCCGGTCTGGGAGGCTGATGATGGAAGTCGGCGAAGGCAAGATCGAACCGGGTGTCAGCGTTGAATTGAGCGACGCACAGAAGCGCGCCCGCAAAATGCGCAATATGGCGATTGCCGGTTGCCTGATTGGCCTGGTGGCAATTTTCTATGTCGCGACCATCGTCAAAATCGGCCCGGCGATGATGCGGGCTTCGCAGGCTCAGGGGCAGTCCCAATGAGCAGCACGCCCATCAAACCAGCCGGCAATAACAAGCGCGTCGTGACGATTTGTCTGGGCGTGACATTCGGCATGTTGGGCATGGCCTATGCAGCTGTGCCCCTTTACGAGATTTTCTGTCAGGTCACCGGCTATGCGGGCACCACCCAGCGGGCTGCTGACACGACCGGCACGGTTTTGGAAAAAACCATTAAAGTGCGTTTCGACGCCAATATTGCCAATGATCTGGAATGGGATTTCGCTCCCAAACAGCGTGAAATGACGCTGAAACTGGGCGAAAAGAAAATCGCCTATTACAAAGCCACCAATACTGGCAAGACGGAAAGCTACGGCACGGCCACTTTCAACGTTTCTCCCGGGGCGGCTGGCGTCTATTTCAACAAGATTGACTGCTTCTGTTTCACCGAACAGAAGCTTAAAGCCGGCGAGCAGGTTGACATGCCGGTGGTATTTTTTGTCGACCCCGACATCGTCAATGACCCATTGCTGAAAGATGCAACAACCATCACCCTGTCCTACACCTTCTTCTCCGATGAAGATGCTGAGCAGGAAGTGACTGAAAACTCACCACCCCAAAAGGATGGTGGCCTATTGAAATCCAGTCTTTAGATTGCGGCAAAAGCGGTATAAAGACTGATACAAAGAGAAAGCCTCGCTGGAGACCAACATGGCCGACGCGCACAGTAAGAATCACGATTATCACATTATCGATCCGAGCCCATGGCCGCTGATCGGTTCCGCCGGCGGTCTGCTGATGGCAATCGGCGGCGTGGTCTGGATGCAGACCCTGAAAAATGCTGATGCCACCACGATGGGCATGAGCGGTCCCTGGGTTTTCCTCATCGGTCTGCTGATCGTACTTTACACCATGTATGGCTGGTGGGCTGATACGATCAAGGAAGCTCATGCGGGTGACCATACGCCGGTTGTGTCCATGCACCTGCGCTATGGCATGATCATGTTCATTGCCTCAGAGGTGATGTTCTTTGTTGCCTGGTTCTGGGCGTTTTTTGACGCAGCCCTCTACCCGGCCGAAGCCATCCAGGAGGCCCGTGTCGCCTATACCGGTGGGGTTTGGCCGCCAACCAGCATTGCGGTTATCGATCCTCTGCATCTGCCATTGTTCAACACGATTACCCTGCTGTTGTCCGGTACAACCGTCACCTGGGCGCACCACGCCTTGCTGGAAGGGGACCGTAAGGGCCTCGTCTGGGGACTTTTCCTGACCGTTGTTCTCGGTGTGATCTTCACCGCCGTGCAGGCATACGAATATGCGGTTGCACCATTTGCCTTTTCTGAAAGCATCTACGGCGCCACATTCTTCATGGCCACCGGCTTCCACGGCTTCCACGTTCTGGTGGGCACGATCTTCCTGATCATCTGCCTGCTGCGTGCCATGCAGGGCCACTTCTCAGAAAAGCAGCATTTTGGTTTTGAGGCTGCTGCCTGGTACTGGCACTTCGTTGATGTGGTCTGGCTGTTCCTGTTTGTTGCAGTCTATATCTGGGCCAGCGCCGGAGCGACCATCGCCGCCCACTAGGCCGGAACCTCACACGGATCAAAAGGCGGCTTTCACACGAAAGCCGCCTTTTTTGTTTCCACTTCCCGCAAGAGCAATCGGATTAAGCAATCTTGGCCGACAACAAATATCAAAACTATCCGCCGCTCGATCCGGTTCCCACCGGCATCAAGGGCCGCTGCCCGCGATGCGGGGAAGGCAATTTGTTTTCGGGACTGTTGACGGTGAAGGACAGCTGCACGGCCTGCCATCTGAACTATGATTTCAACGATTCAGGCGATGGCCCAACTGTGTTCATCATTATGGGTCTCGGCTTTTTGATCCTTGGTCTGGCGCTTTATGTGGAGTTTACTTTCTTCCCACCCGGCTGGGTCCATGTGCTGCTCTGGCCTCCCTTGATATTGCTGCTAGGCATTCCGGTTCTGCGTATGCTGAAAGGGGTGCTGATCAATCTGACCTGGCACCATGACGCCGCTTCAGGACGTCTGGACGAGTCCGGCGAAAAATAGATGCGGGGAATTATATGAAATTCGCCAACATAATTCTCATTGCTGCAATTGCCCTGGGCGTGCTGTTCCTGTCCGGTCTCGGTGTCTGGCAGATGAAAAGGCTTGCCTGGAAAGAGGCGCTGATTGCGCGAGTCGAAAGCAATCTGACAGCTCCCCCGCAATCACTGCTTGAGATTCGGCAGATGCAGCAGCGGGGGGAGGATATCGAATATCGTCCGGTGCGCCTGGTGGGCATTTTTGACCACAGCCGCGAGCAGCATTTCTTCGCCACCCACAAGGGAAACCCCGGTTATTTCGTCTACACCCCCTTGCAGCTCGAAAGCGGCGAATACATCTTCGTCAACCGTGGCTACGTGCCACTGCAGGGCAAGGCAATTGACAGCCGCATGGAAGGCCAGGTGGCGGGGAATATTGAGCTGGCGGGGCTCTCCCGCTCTGCCCCTGCCGGCAAACCAAACAGTTTTGTGCCGGACAATGATCTGAAAAAGAACGTCTATCACTGGAAGTCACTGTCCCAGATGCAATCCCGCGCCTTTCAAAGCGGCGGCGAGGGCGGCGAGGGCGGCGGCGGCGAGGGCTCTGTCACCGTGTTGCCGTTTTTCGTCGACGCAGATGATGCGGCCAATCCCGGTGGCCTGCCAAAGGGCGGTGTTACGTTGATAAAGTTTCCCAACAGCCATCTGCAATATGCCCTGACATGGTTTGGCCTGGCCGGGGCACTGCTGGCTGTCGGTGGATATTTTCTGTTTGGGCGCATGCGGCGCAATTGACCGTTGTAATCGGTCGCAAGAACCGTTTATTGCTTTGCTGACCAATGCTTCTGGAGCACCACGCCAAGATGACCAAGCAAAAAGCCAAGCTGTTGCTGTGCGGACCGCGTGGATTCTGCGCAGGTGTCGACCGAGCTATCCAGATCGTCGTCCTGGCGCTGAAGAAATATGGTGCCCCGGTCTATGTGCGCCACGAGATCGTGCACAATCGCTATGTGGTCGAAGGCCTGGAAAATCTCGGCACTGTGTTTGTAAAGGATTTGGACGAAGTGCCGGAAACCGACCAGCCGGTCATCTTTTCGGCCCACGGCGTGCCGAAATCTGTGCCAGCCGCCGCCGCCGCCCGCAACCTGCTTTATCTCGACGCTACCTGTCCGCTGGTCTCCAAGGTCCATAAACAGGCCATGTCGCACGACCGCAAGGGGCGTCACGTTCTGCTGGTCGGTCATCGTGGGCATCCGGAAGTCATCGGCACGATGGGCCAACTGCCTGAGGGAACGGTGACATTGATCGAAACACTGGAGGATGTTGACAAATTTGCGCCTGACCCGGGCAAGGGGCTCGGATATGTCACCCAGACCACTCTTTCGGTTGATGACACATCCGACATAATTGCGCGGATGCAGCAGCGGTTTCCTCAGATCAGCGCACCGGCAGCAGAGAGCATTTGCTACGCCACCACCAACCGACAGGAATCGGTCAAGGCGGCGGCGGCCAATTGCGACATGTTCCTAGTTGTGGGAGCGCCAAACTCCTCCAATTCAAACCGTCTCGTGGATGTTGCAGGCCGCGCCGGTGCCGGGTCCTCCATGCTGGTGCAGAACGCCTCAGAAATTGACTGGTCGCAGGTTGAAGCCCTTCAGGGTGATTTCACCATTGGCCTGTCAGCGGGTGCTTCGGCACCGGAACTTCTGGTCGAAGGCATTGTTGAAGCTTTCCGCGCGCGCTACGAACTGACAGTCGAATTGGCCGAAACAACGATTGAAAACGAGCAGTTCATGGTGATGCGTGAACTGCGTGACGAGCCGCTGGATGCTTCCGACATGGCCTTCGTCAATGGGGCAGCATAAATGGCGGTTTATACTGAAGTTTCTGACGAGGCGCTGGAAGCCTTTCTGGCGGATTATGATCTGGGAAAGGTATTGTCGTTCAAGGGCATTGCCGGCGGCGTTGAAAACACCAATTACCTGCTGCGCACGGAGCAGGGGAATTTTATCCTCACGCTTTATGAAAAACGCGTCGCCGAGGCAGATCTGCCATTCTTCATCGGTTTGATGGACCATCTGGCGAGCCGTGATTTCGCCTGTCCATTGCCGATCCGCAACCGCCAGGGTCAGGCATTGGGGCGCCTGGAAAACCGCCCGGCGGCGATCATTTCATTTCTTGAGGGCATGGAAGTTTCGCATCCAACCGCCGACAATTGCCGCCTTGCCGGAGAAACCATGGCCCGGTTGCATCTGACTGCGCAGGGGTTCGACATTCACCGCACAAATGCACTGGCGCCCGCCGGATGGCCGGCTTTGGTGGAAAGTGCTGTTGATCAGGCAGATTCAGTTGAGGACGGCATGGCCGAACTTATCGTGTCTGAACTGGCCTTCGCCGAGCATAACTGGCCAGACGACATTCCCAGCGGCGTCATCCATGCGGACATGTTCAAGGACAATGTATTTTTTCTCGACGGACAGCTTTCCGGGGTCATCGACTTCTATTTCGCCTGCAATGATTACCTGGCCTATGACATCGCCGTCGGTATCAACGCCTGGTGTTTTGACGACGATCTGCAATTCGATCCCCAACGCTGTGCGGCACTGATCGAGGGCTACCAATCAGTGCGTGCTTTGTCGCAACGGGAGATCGAAGTACTGCCAGTGCTTGTCCGTGGTGCTGCGCTGCGGTTCCTGTTGACCCGGGTGAATGACTGGCTGAATGTTCCGCCGGGTGCCCTGGTGGTGCCCCATGATCCCAAGGCATTCAGCACAAGGCTGCGCTTCTTCAAAACCGCCACCACGGCAACATTGGGATTTTCATGAAAACTGTATCGATCTGGACCGATGGAGCCTGTTCAGGCAATCCGGGACCTGGCGGGTGGGGCGCGCTGATCCGTTTTGGCGAGCATGCAAAGGAATTGAACGGTGGAGATTTTGAAACCACCAATAATCGCATGGAACTGCTGGCGGCGATTGAGGCACTCAACGCGCTGACGCAACCCTGCATTGTCGATCTGTATACTGATTCCCAATATGTCAAAGGCGGGATGACCGGCTGGATCGAAGGCTGGAAGAAGAACGGCTGGAAGACATCGGCCAAGAAGCCGGTCAAGAATGTCGAACTCTGGCAGGCCCTGGAAGAGGCCGTCGCCCGCCATCAGGTCAATTGGCATTGGGTGAAAGGTCATGCGGGGCATCCGGAAAACGAGCGCGCCGATGAATTGGCGCGCTACGGCATGGAACCCTACAAGATGAAAGACGATGACTGAATAGGTCTAGAGTTTTTCCAGAATCGCCGCAGCTGAGGCAATAGAAGCCTGTCCCGGTCCGTCCCCCGCATGAAACGCCGTCACCACCCCATCTTCAACGATCATAGAATAGCGCAAGGATCGTATGCCCATATGCGCCACGCTCAGATCCTTATCCATGCCGATGGACTTGGCAAAATCGGCATTTCCGTCCGCCAAAAAGGTGATTTTGCCCTTGCCCTTGGTGGCTTCTGCCCAGGCATTGACCACATGCACATCATTGACCGACACCACGGCAATTTCGTCGACGCCCCGTTCCTTGATTGCATCGGCATTGTCAATGAAACCAGGCAGATGATTGGCGTGGCAGGTAGGGGTGAAGGCCCCCGGCACCGCGAACAAAACAACCTTCTTGCCAGAAGTAAGCTCAGATACAGTTGTCAGAGCGGGCCCATCATCGGTCATAGTGAGAAATTTGCCGTCCGGCAGTTTGTCGCCAACTTGAATGGTCATTTAGTTTCCTCAGGAATTTTGTTGAACTCATCAAATAAGGGGATGTAACCGCAGGTCAAGCGGCCTATTGACGCGCTGGTGTGAGGCGGGTTTCGACGCCAATGCCATCGCTGATCAGTGTTACAGTGACTTCCGTGCTCTCCGGCGCTGCATCAGCGGGAATATCTTTCAAGCTGATCTCATAGTGGGCCTTGGTGCCGTCGATTGACTTCGCCCGGGCAGGGGTCAAATACCACGACGACGGACCTTCAACCAGCGCGGTGCTTTGCTTGGTTCCCTCTGGGATCTTTGCCTCAATGTGCATTGTTTTTCCGTCCACACGGGCAGTCGTGACATGAAAATCCTTTGTTTGCTCGCCCACCAGGTTGGTGCGGGCCTGCAACAGGGTCGACGCGATGTCGCGAGTCGACAATCCCTTGCCTTCTTCCAGCAAAGACAAGGCAAATTGCACCGGAATGCACACTTCCGCACAGATGCCAATCACGCCCGCAACCCTCAAATTGACAGGCCTTCCGGAAAAAAGCGGATCGATCGTGATGGGAAATGTGACCGGAAAATCGTAACCGGCGGTGAGATTATCGTCGTTGCCGAAGGTCATCGGTGCCGGATAGTCGATCTTTGCCGTTGCAATATTGCTGGATTGTGAAAAATCCAGCTGCGGCGGCAATCCAGATGCGCCGGGTGAACGCCAATAGGTCTTCCAGCCTTTATCGAGCTGAATTTGCAGGCCGGCATCGATCTTTTTGCCATCCGTCGACGGCAGGGAGATCAACCTGATCTTTGCCCCTTCAGTTGTGAACCATTCGCTCTCAGCCGCAAATGCGCTGCCAGCAGCCGACATGGCGAACAGCAATGACCCTGTAAGGGCCGACAGACGGACGAGGTGGCTTTTTTTCATGTCCTATTCATAAGACTCATCGGTTGACAAATCGACACCAGAACACACACGACTGGTCATAAGATTGTGAGCATTGGGACGGTGACGACATTCCATTAATCAACGAATATTGTTACCATGGGGCATGACCGCGAAATCTCAGCCACTGAAATTGAAGGGCCAATTGCTGGTGGCTATGCCTGGCATGGTGGACCCCCGATTTGCCCGCTCGGTGATCCTGATATGTGCCCATTCTTCAGAAGGCAGCATGGGTTTCGTGCTCAATCAGCCCGTGGTTAGCCCAAAACTCACCGAAATTCTCGACGAATTGGACGTCACGGATCGCAATGACGCTGTCGCCGAACAGGTCAATGTGTTCCGCGGTGGTCCGGTGGAACAGGGCAGGGGGTTTGTGCTTCATTCGCTTGATTACAGCTCGCCAGCGTCAACTCGCGTCAAAGATCTGGCAGGTGTGACGGCAACACTTGATGCGCTGCAACGGATCGCCAGCGACAATCCACCAGAAAATGCGTTGATGTTGCTGGGCTATGCAGGTTGGTCGGCCGGTCAGTTGGAGGAAGAAATCCTGCAAAACGGCTGGTTGACCACACCCGCCACCCACGAGATCGTGTTCGAAACCCCCCATTGCGACCAATATGAGGCGGCTCTGGCCAGCCTGGGCATCAGTGAGGAGCTTTTGTCCGCCGAGTCAGGTCACGCTTAGGACAGGGCTGGAATAAGTTCGTGTTTGGGATTGGTCTGTTCAGGAAAAATCCTGTTTCAGGGCCCTGAATGCAGTGGCTGAGGTCATCGGTTCGCCAAACATAAAGCCCTGGGCATATTCGCAGCCAAGCTGGTGCAGCTCCAGTGCATCCTTCTCGGTCTCGGCACCCTCCGCCACAACGACCATGCCCAGATCATGAGCAAGACTGACGATGGATTTCAGGATGATCGGCCGGCCTCGATTGTTGGAAGAAGCGACGAAGGATCTGTCGATTTTGATCGTGTCGAAAGGGAATTTCATCAGGTAGGAAAGCGATGAATGGCCGGTTCCGAAATCATCCAGCGACAGGCCTGCACCGAGCTCCTTGATGCGCAACAGCACTTGTGAGGAATGTTCCGGATTCTCCATGATCTGGGATTCGGTCAGTTCAAGCTTCAATGTGTGCGGCGTCAGTTTGTTATTCGTCAGCGCCCCTTTGACATCGTTGATCAGGTCGTGACGCACGAGCTGTTGGCTTGAAAGGTTGACGCTGACGAAAATCGGCGCGGCCTCCAACCGTTTTTGCCATTTTGACAATTGGCGCGCTGCTTCGTTGATCACAAAGCGTCCCATCGGCACAATCAGACCGCTTCGTTCGGCAATCGGGATGAATTCCGCCGGCGACATCAGTCCGCGTTTCGGGTGGTTCCAGCGTATCAGTGCCTCAAAACCGGCTACCGTTTTGGATTTCAGATTGATGATCGGCTGGTAATAGACTTCCAGTTGTCCCCTATCCAGGGCGTTGCGCAGTTCCGATTCCATGTGGCCCGTGAGGCTTGGATGCGACTTGAACGCGGGTCTGAACGGTTCGATCCGGTCGCCGCCAACGCGTTTGGCCTGCAACATGGCTATCTCGGCATATTGGACCAGTTCAGCTGGGTCCTGAACATCCGACGACCAACTGACCAGCCCGACTGACGCTGTCAGCAGGATTTCCTGATTGGAGAAATTGACCGGCGCCTTGATGACCCTCTGCAAAGAGTCGGCAAGGCTGGCAATGCGTTCCGGTTCGGTTTCCGAGAGCACCAGCATCACCAATTGGTCGCCTGCCAGCCGGGCCAGACAGTCCTGCGGCTTGAGCACCCGTCCCAACCGCCGTGACATAGTCAGAAGAATTGAGTCACCCACAGAATAGCCCAGCGACTCGTTGATTTCTGAAAACCGGTCGAAGTCGATTACGAATACCGAAGGTTTTATGCCGGCGCCGGACTGCGCCAAGGAGGCTGCAGCGGCGAGACGGTCGAAAAACAATTCCCGATTGGGCAATCCGGTCAGATTGTCGTGTACGGCGTCGTGCAACATCCGTTCCTGCGCAGTTTTTTGCGTGGTGATGTCGGAAATCGTGCCAACGCAACGCAGCACTTCACCATCATTGCCGATGACCGGACGCGCACGAATGACCAGCCAGTGATACTGACCATTTTCCGCTCGCAGTCGGAAGTTTTGATAAATGCGGCCGCGCCGATGTTCGAGAACAATATCCAGGGTGGATTTAAAGCGGACCCGATCATCGGGATGCAAAAGCTCAAACCATTTGTTGGGCGACCCGTTGAGCGCCGCAGCATCAAGCCCCAGCAAGCGCATTATTTCTGGTCCGGTAAACACCTCGTCACGGTCAACATCCCAGTCCCACACGGAATCGCCGGAACCAGTCAGCGCCAGAGCCTGGCGCTCGATATCGCTGACCAGCCCCTGAATCAAAGTTCCGCCAGCAAAGGCGTGTTGCATCACGGTGAACGAGATCAACATGATGATCAGCACGAGGCCACCGCCAAGCGCTGGTTGCACGATATCATTATCCAGTCGGCCGATAATCGTCATCCCCGCTGCCGCCACCCAGGCCAATATCAGGAACCAGCTGGGGATCAACAGGATCGCGCGGTCGAAGCCGCGCCAGGACAGGATCAGGATCAGGATCAGACCGAAAAAGGCTGCTGCTGCAAAGGACAGCCGGGCGATGCCCGCGGCATAG
Organism: Rhizobiaceae bacterium; assembly: GCA_039977975.1. Taxonomy (GTDB): domain Bacteria; phylum Pseudomonadota; class Alphaproteobacteria; order Rhizobiales; family Rhizobiaceae; genus Pseudahrensia. The sequence continues at coordinate 178,328 of JBDWCD010000009.1, read as the reverse complement.
TCTGGGGCAATAACCGCAATTCCGAACAGAACAAGCAAGCCGATCAGCCAAAAGAATACGAGGTAGCTGTAGCGCGTGTTCCAGCGATTGAGGTGCAGATAGGCATAGAAGAATATGACGAGGCTGGCCGCCAGAAATACTTCGGTGCCTGCACGCCAGATATTAAGATCACCGGGAGCCAGGGCGACGATCTTGCCGATGAAACCAAAGTCGACGCAGATATAACCCATGACTGCCCAGGCCAGCGCTGCCGTGGCCGGAAACATTGCTGAACCTTTGACGACGAAGAGGATCGTCAGGAAAACTGCCAGCAATCCGGCAATGCCCAACACAATGCCTTCATAAAGCGTGTAGCTGTTGACCGTGTCCTTATAGGCATCCGGTTCCCACAGGGTTAGCTGCGGAACGCTGTCGACGACCATTTCAGCGGCAAAGGTGATAACAGTGCCCGGATCCAGCGTAATGCGGAAAACATCGGCATCGCTGGCCACCTGCCGGTCCAGGGAAAAGCCCTGGCTCGGGGTGATCGATGCTATGCGGGCGCTGCCCAGATCCGGCCAGAAAAAGCCGGATCTGGCCAATCTGAAATGAGGGGCGACGATGAGCCGGTCAATCTGTTCATCGGAATTGTTGGCCAGGGCAAAGGCGAGCCAATTGCCGCTGCTGGTGTCTGAAGTTGAACGCACCTCCAGACGATTGATCACACCATTGGCATCCGGAGCCGTCGTGACCCGAATCCCACCTCTGGCACCCTGCAATTGTTCGGCAGAGTTCGACAGATCGATTGCCGGCGCGTCGGTGGCAACATCGACAACTTCCAGCGCAGATGCCGGAGCAATCGAATTGACCCACATCACCGCAGCAAGGATGAGAAAAGCCATATGCCGCAGCAGATTTGGATTCATTTTCCCGCTTTCAGAATGGGTCCAGCTAACCCTGAGAGGGTCTAGTTTCAACAGTTCGACGTCGGATACTTACGCGACCAAGGGGCGCAGGTAAATGAAAAGAGAGGCACTTTCTCAATCATTTTTTCGCCCCCAATCAAGGTGGTTACTCATAATTGATCTTCGGCCAACCTTGCGAACAAAATATGGTCACGCCATTCCCCGTTAATGCGCAGATAGCGGCGGGCTATGCCTTCTTGTTGAAAACCACAGCGGCGCAGCAATCCTTGAGACTGTTCATTTTCCAGAACCGTCGCCGCTTCAATGCGATGAAGGTGATGGATGTTGAAAACGTCGTCGCAAACCGCCAATACGGCTTCCTTCATATAGCCCTGGTGGGCAAATTCACGTCCCATCCAATAGCCCAATGACCCGGTCTCGGCGACACCCCGGCGAATATTGGAGACCGTCAGTCCTCCAAACAGGATTTCCGGGTTTTTTCGGTCAAATATGAACCATGGCAATCCCCGCCCGCTGGCAATGTCAGCCTCCTGGCGCCGCAATCGGGCACGAAAGGCCGAACGGGTCAGCTCATCGGCAGTCCAGGCAGGCTCAAAGGGGCGCAGAAAATCAGCACTGTCGCGGCGCAGCTTCGCCCAGGCGGTATAATCCTGTGGCTGTGGCCGTTGCAAAATGGTGCGTTTGGTGATCAGCCTTGCGGGTTCAGGATAACGGGAGGCAAAATTCAGTAAACGCATGACCATGCCTGCAAATTATTGAGCGGCGTCGGGAAGCCTGGCTCCAAGAATTTCGGCAATTTCTGCCTGGCCAGGCACATGGGAAACAGGACCGATGGCGGCAATTGTTGGTTTGTTTTCGCTAAACAGCCGCATTGCCAGATCACTTAGCCGGTCAACCGTCAGCGCATTCAGCCGGTCCATCAGTTCGCCATTGGATATTGGCCGCCCATAAAGCAGTATCTGCCGGGCAATTTGACCTGCCCGAGACGCCGGGCTCTCCAGGCTCATCATCAGGCCAGCATTGATCTGGGCGCGGGCCCGATCAAGCTCTTCCTGGTTGATCGACTGGCCAGCTTTTTTGAATTCTTCCAACACCACCGGGATCAGTTCAGGAATGTCGGCCTCTTCAGTTGCCGCGTGAACACCGAAAAGGCCGGTGTCGGAAAAACCCCAATGGAAGGCATAGATGGAGTAGCACAGGCCGCGCTTTTCGCGCACTTCCTGGAACAGTCGTGATGACATGCCGCCGCCCAGCAGTGAGGCCAGCACCTGCGAGGCGTAAAAGTCGCGCACATGATAGGCGCGCCCCTCAAAACCGAACAATATCTGCGCTTCCTGCAGATCGCGCATGGTGATTATTTCGCCACCCGTATAGAGGCAGGAATCCGGTTCGCGGGCAGGGGTCTCGCCGAAACAGGAGAAACGACTTTCCGCCATTTTGACGATTTGGTCATGGTCGATATTGCCCGCCGCCGCCAACACCATATTTGGCCCGTGATAGTGATCGCTGAGATAATTGCGCAGATGTTCAGCTCTGAATGACGAGACCGTTTCCGGGGTTCCCATGATCGTGCGGCCCAGCGGTTGATCGTGGAACGCCGCCGACTGGAAGTCGTCGAAAGCAACGTCCTCCGGGCTGTCTTTTGCAGCTCCGATTTCCTGCAGAATGACGTGCTGCTCGCGGGCCAGTTCAATATCTTCAAACAGCGAGTTGTTGAGAATGTCGGACAGAATATCAACGGCCAGCGGCACGTCGTCTTTCAAAACCCGGGCATAGAATGACGTGGTTTCAGCGCTGGTTGCAGCATTCACATCGCCGCCAACATTTTCGATCTGAGTGGCGATATCCCGCGCGGTGCGGTTTTTGGTGCCCTTGAACGCCATGTGTTCAAGCAGATGGGCAATACCGTGTTCCCAGGGCTGTTCATCGCGCGAACCGGCCTTTACCCACACACCCAATGCGGCACTCTCCAGATGTTCCATCCGGTCGGTGACCACCGACATACCATTTGAAAGTCGGGTTACCTGAACATTGCGCGGCAATGTTGCAGAATTGCTGACCGGAATCGCCGGGCCATCAAGCGTTTCTTGCTTGCTGTTTTCTACCATATGGCGGACGCCTCCCAGTCGTCCGGTCAGTCTGCGGGCGTTCTATTTCGCCCGCGTGTTATCTGAAATAAAGCTTTCCACCGCATTCAGATCGTTTGGCATTAATGTGAAGTGTTCTTCGCCATCCATCAAGCCTTTGTTTGCCTCCGGCAGTTCCGGCCGCCGCCCGCAGGCGGATTCGACAGCGTCAGGAAATTTAGCCGGATGTGCCGTTGCCAACACCACCATCGCGGCAGATGAATTGCCCATTTGACGCGCCACGCTGACGCCAACCGCCGTGTGCGGGTCGAGCAGGTAACCGCTGTCGGCCAGCACAGACCTGATTGTCCGATCAACCGCTGGATTATCGGCGCGGCCGGCTGAAAATCCATCTTTGATTTCAGACCAGACCTTGTCTCCCAATGCAAAGGCGCCAGATTGCGACAGGGAGGACATGGATTGGCGGATATAGGCTGAATCACGGTCTGAGGATTCAAACAGAAGCCGTTCAAAATTAGACGAAACCTGAATATCCATGCTTGGTGACGTGGTGGCTTTTGCTTCTGCTGTTTCATAGCGGCCGGTTTCCATTGTCCGGGCCAGAATGTCATTGGCATTGGTGGCGATGATCAGCTGGTCGATCGGCAGGCCCATCTGCCTGGCGCAGTAGCCGGCAAAGATATCGCCGAAATTACCCGTCGGCACGGTAAACGACACTTTGCGGTCCGGAGAACCAAGCGCCAGGGCCGCAGTGAAGTAGTAAACGATCTGAGCCATGATCCGGCCCCAGTTGATCGAATTGACCCCCGACAGGCTATGAGCGTCACGAAAGGCATGGTGGTTGAACATCGCCTTTACCAATGCCTGACAATCATCGAAATTGCCTTCAATTGACAACGCATGAACATTGGCGTCAGCAACACCTGTCATCTGCCAGCGCTGCACGTCCGATACCTTGCCGTGGGGAAACAGGATGAATATGTCTGAATTGTCGCGACCACGGAAGGCTTCAATCGCTGCCCCCCCGGTATCACCGGATGTGGCACCGACAATGGTCACCCGCGAGCCCCGCTGCGCAAGAATATGGTCGACCAGCCGCGACAGCAATTGCATCGCGACATCCTTAAACGCCATGGTCGGACCATGAAACAGTTCCTGAACATATTCGTTGGAATGGGTCTGAACCAGCGGCGTAACGGCGGGATGGGCAAAAGTTTTGTAAGCCTCGTCGACCATCACCGAAAAGTCTTCAGCTGATATTTCATCACCCAAATAGGGCTGCAACACGGTCTTGGCGACCTGGCTATAGGACTTGCCGCGCAAATTGCGAATGGTTGCTGCATCCAACTTTGGCCAAGTTTCAGGGACATACAATCCCCCATCGCGGGCCAGGCCGGTAAGAACCGCGTCGCAGAAGCCAAGCTTCGGCGCATCGCCGCGTGTGCTGATATATTTCATGGATCTACTTTGTTGACGGTCAGGAGATATGGCGGGATGTGCGGAAACTAGTGTAAGGCGGCCCGAAAACCAACCCAAAAGCGACAATGAAGATCAGGGTCTCGCCAATCAAATTCCGGCCTGCTATAGCGAGGCAAGTTTTTCCAAGGTCACGAACATAAGAGGCCCTAAGTGAGTTTGACCCAAGCCAACAGCAAGCAGGTGAAAATACTGCTGACCCTTTGTGGATTAGTCTTCCTGTCAGCTTGCCGGTCATCAGGTCCGGACGGCGTCTTAAGTGGCATTTTGCCCAAGAAAAAAGAGCCGCAACAGGTGGCTTCTGCTCAGCAGGAGCCGGGGGTTAACCCCAATGCCAATTCGAAACTCATCAATGTGCACAACAAGCTGACCGATTACTGCCCCGCAGTGCGCATTCGGGCTGGTACAGAATCGCTTCGCACCTATAAGGGCAAGGACCGATCCGGCGATGATAATGTGCGCTATCAGGCAACACTCACCAAAGTGGCACGCGAGTGCGCCTATGTTGGCGAAAATCTTGAAATTACCGTCGGAGCCCTTGGACGGGTTATTACCGGTCCGGCGGGCGGTCCCGGTTCTGTCAATTTGCCGATCCGCGTTGCGGTCCAGGAAGGTGGTTGTTCACGCCATTTCGAACTGCATCAGACCAAGGCATCAATTCCCCAGGGGAAGAGCTTTTCAAAATTTGAATTTGTCGATGAAAAGATCATCATTCCGGCGCCCAAGGCCACCAATGTGCGCATTTTTCTGGGATTCGACGAAACGCCGAAAGCAAAATCCAGCACCTCTCAATGCTCCTGACAGGCTGATTGCGGTTCAGGCCGGCAGGCCTTCCCATTTGGCAAATGCCTCGATAGTTGCCGGGATATCAGACAGACGACTGACAACTGTTTCCGCACCAGCATTGGTAAGCTCGTCGGCATGACCGGGATGGGTGTGCGACCCGCCGGTAAATCCGATCACCCGCATTCTGGCTGCAACGCCTGCCTGCACGCCGGCAATTGAATCTTCGATCACCACGCAGTTTTGTGGAGCGATTTCAAACTCGGCCGCAGCGTGAATGAACAGATCGGGCTCTGGCTTGCGCTTTTTCGTTTCAATCTCATAGGCGGAAAACACATAGGGGCGAAACCGGTCCCAAAGTTCGCCACGGGTCAGTTCGATCTTCAGCTTTTCCATATCCGCGTTGGAACAGACGCAGCGGGCCTGATCGAGTCGGTCGAGAAGTTCGTGAATTCCAGGCATCGGCTTGACCTCGCGCCAAAGCTTTTCGCGCATTTTGGCCTTCACTGTCTGGATGTGATCATCGGGCAGGTTGCGCCCCAGTTCTTCTTCCATCGCTTCTTTGACGACAAAGGAAGATGTGCCGGCAAAACGGGCGGAAAATTCCTTCGGTGTCATTTTGATGCCGTAGGGGCTCAGCGCCTCAATTTCGCATTCAGCAGCCAGCAATTCGCTGTCCATTATGGTGCCGTCACAATCAAACAGCACGAGTTCGCAAGCCGCCATGTGGGCACACTCCGTTGATTCGATGTCCAGCGGTACACAATAAGGCCTGATTGGCTGCAGCTTAAGTAAATATTCACCTCGCTGGGTAACTTTGTGTGAAGCCTAATTTAGTTTTGCGTTCAGGTGTACCATGCGAGTTTTCAAAGCCGCCGATCTCAATCGGCAATCCCGCTCTTCCTCCAAAAAGTCGACCGACCAGACCCCCTGGTTGAATTCGATCATCAAGGGGGACTGTGTTGCGGCGCTTGAAGCCTTGCCTGCCAACTCCGTTGATGTGATTTTTGCCGACCCGCCTTACAATTTGCAGCTCGGCGGCGATCTGGCGCGCCCCGATCAGTCGAAGGTCGATGCCTGTGACGATCATTGGGACCAGTTCGACACATTCCGCGCCTATGATGACTTCACCCGCGCCTGGTTGCTCGCCGTGCGTCGCGTGTTGAAGCCCAATGGCACGATTTGGGTGATCGGCTCCTATCACAATATTTTCCGTGTCGGCACGATCCTTCAGGACATGCAGTTCTGGATTCTCAACGATATAGTCTGGCGCAAGACCAATCCGATGCCGAATTTCCGCGGCCGTCGCTTCACCAATGCCCATGAAACCATGATCTGGGCCTCGCGCGACCAGGACGCCAAGAGCTACACGTTCAATTATGACGCCATGAAAATGGCCAATGACGATGTTCAGATGCGTTCCGACTGGGTCTTTCCGATCTGCAATGGCGGCGAGCGGCTGAAAGGCGCAGACGGCAAGAAGGTGCATCCCACACAAAAGCCGGAAGCCTTGCTGCACCGGGTGCTGATGTCATCGACCAAACCGGGTGATGTTGTGCTTGATCCGTTTTTCGGCACCGGCACCACTGGTGCGGTGGCCAAACGTCTGGGCCGCAATTTTGTCGGCATTGAGCGCGAGCAGGACTATATCGACGCCGCGTCAGCCCGTATTGAGGCGATCATACCGGCCAAACGCGCCGAACTGGTGGTGACCACTGGCAAGCGGGCCGAACCGCGCGTTCCATTCGGTGCCATCATCGAAACAGGTCTGCTGAATGTCGGTGACGTGCTTCAGGACAGCAAAAAGCGCTGGCAGGCGAAAATCCGTGTCGACGGTTCCCTGGAATGGAACGGCGAGACGGCCTCCATCCACCGCATGGGCGCCAAGGTTCAGGAGCTCGACGCCTGCAATGGCTGGACCTTCTGGTATATCGACAAGGGCGATGGTTTCCAGCAGATCGACGAATTGCGCAAGAAATACCGAGCCGAGCTCGGCAACGCGGCCTAAGCTAGATCTGAAAAGGTCTAAACCTCAACCCCGTGTTCAGCGAGGGCTGCAGCAAGCTTCGCCGCGCCTTCACGACCGGCAAAATGCACGGCCTGCCAACCAAATTGGCGGGCTGAAGCAATGTTATCCGGGCTGTCATCGATGAACAGTGTATTTGCCGGACTGAGATCATGCGCCGAGGTGTGATGGGCATAGATGGTTGGGTCCGGCTTGATCAACTTGACCAGTCCCGAAACTGTTTCCCCCCTTGCATGGGTCAAAAAGTCGAATCTTTCCTGGGCGTCGACAAAGGTGTGTTGATTGAAGTTGGTCAGCAACGTAACGTCATGGCCACTGCTAATCAGTCTGTCATAGAGTTGGGCGATGTCGTCATGGGCATGGGGCACGCTCTTCATCCAATCGATGCGATAGGCGCGGATCAGGTCGGCCTTGTCAGGGTGGTCGGCAATTAAGAGATCTTCCGCCTCACCCCAATCGCGACCCCGGTCTTGTTCCATATTCCAGTCTGGCGAGCAGATTTCGGTCAAAAAATGCTGCCGCTCTGCCTTATCCGGGATGATATCGAGATAGATCAGTTCAGGATCCCAATGGATCAACACTTGGCCGACGTCGAAAACGATGTGGTCGATTTTTGTCATGCGGGAACCTTCAATATGTCAGCGGCGACCGCCGATATGACTTTTTTCATCACCGTCGGCAAGGCTTCGCCGGCAATCTGTTCTTGCCGGGACCACCAACCGTCTCCCGGCAGGCCTTCGATATCGGCGGTCCACACCTCCAGTTCAAGGTGAAAATGAGTGAATGTGTGGCGGATTGATCCGCAGGCCACCCAGTTCCCTTCAACTGGTGCCGCGCCAAACCCAAGCGCCCCATTCTGCGAGGCCGTCCAGTTCGTTGTCGGCACCCCGGACATGCCACCCAACAGGCCTTTGTCGGGACGTTTGGTCAGCCAGATGGCGCCATCTCCACGTTGGGCAACATAGGCGGCACCAAGCCGGGTCGGTTTGACTTTTTTCGGCGCTTTGACCGGATAATTCTCCGCCGCGTGGTCAATATGGGCCTGGCAATCCTCGTTAATCGGACAGAGTGCACAGGCCGGCCTGCGTGGCGTGCATATCGTGGCCCCCAGATCCATCATTGCCTGCACAAAGTCGCCGGGCCGATCCGAAGGGGTCACTTCTGCCATAAATGCACGACAGTCTTCCTTGGCCTGGGGCAGGGGCGTTGCATTGGCCTTATGCCGTGTGCTGACCCGCTCGATATTGCCGTCGACCACCGCCTCGCAGGCGCCAAAGGCGATTGCCGCGATGGCGGCTGACGTATAGGGGCCGATGCCCTGCAATTTCTGCAGCTCGGCGGCTTTTTGCGGAAAATTACCATCATATTCTTCGGCAATTTTGACGGCACAGGCTTTCAGATTGCGGGCGCGGGAATAATAGCCCAGCCCGGCCCAGGCTTTCATCACATCTTCTACATCGCTGGCGGCGAGATCTTCAACACGCGGCCATTTGGCAATAAATTTTTCAAAATAAGGGCCAACAGTGGCAACTGTCGTCTGTTGCAACATGACTTCCGATAACCAAACATGGTAGGGATCAGCCACGATGCCCCGCTTGCCATCCTGTGGGCTTACCCGCCAGGGCAATGTGCGGGCATGTTTGTCATACCAGGACAACAGGCGTTGGTTGAGCGGTTTCATGGAGGTCACCTTTTGTCGCAAGGCAGCAAAAAGCAATGGTCAAACCGTCGCGGTGCACAACCGGTTTCCGATCTGGTGTCGAAACTGCTCGACCCGGTGATTGAACGCCGCGCCGGCATGACCATGGATCTGATTGCCTCCTGGGAAGAAATCGTTGGCGAAACTCACGCGGCCCGATCGCGCCCCGAAAAACTCCAATGGACCGGCGGCAGCGGCGACGTCGGCGGCAGCGGTGATGGTGGCGGGCGGAACGGCGGTGGGGAGTCCAGCTTCGAACCGGCAACCCTGATTGTCGCCTGTGACGGTGGATATGCCCTGTATCTGCAGCACGACAGCGATACTGTTTTGTCGCAAGTCAATGATTATTTTGGATTTTCCGCCGTCAGTCGTATGAAGTTGGTGCAAAAACCCCTGTCACCGGCCGGGCGTCCCCGCAATGCCGATCGACGCAGGGCGGACAGGACTTCCAGTCCGAGCGCAGACCGGCAGTCGAGACTGGAAGACCTGGTCAAGGACGTCGAAGACGAAGATCTGAAAAAAGCGCTTGAAAAGCTTGGTCGGGGCGTGTTCAGCGAAGGTTCATCCTCTAAAGACTAGCTTTCAAGAGAAAATCGAAACCGGGTCAATTTGCCTGCTGGAAATTGCCTTGAAAAGGCCATAGCTTAGGCACAATAGATCGCAATCACACAACCCGTGGGACCTGTCCCGCCAAGGAAAATATTCATGACTTTGCCGGACCGCAGACAATTTCTCGCCCTCTCAAGTGCCCTTGCCCTTTCGCCCTTTGTAGGTTCGCAAGCCTGGTCTCAGTCCGTGTCCGGCCTGTTCGATAATCTCCCCGTAGAAGATAACGTGATGGGTGAGGCCAACGCCAAGGTGACCATCGTGGAATATGCCTCGATGACCTGTCCGCATTGCAAGTCCTTCCACGAAAAAATCTTGCCGACGATCAAGGAAAAATACATTTCCACCGGCAAGGCAAAATACATTTTGCGTCCATTCCCGTTTGACGGCGACCGGCGCGGCGAGGCTGCCTTCATGCTGGCCAAATGCGCCCCCAATGACGCTTATTACCCGATGATCGATGCACTATTCGCCACCCAGAGCACCTGGGCAGGCAAGGGCAACCCGGTACCCGAACTGCTGCGCCTCTCCAAACTGTCGGGAATGACCGAAGCCGATTTCAAAGCTTGCCTCGGCAACCAGGAATTGCTGACCAAGATCATCCAGGGGCGCAACAAGGCGGTGAAGGATTTTGGCGTGCGAGCCACCCCAACAGTGTTTGTCAATGGTGAGAAACTTGGGGATTCCACAATTGATTCACTCTCCAAGGCCATCGAAGCCGCCCTCTAGTGCTATAAGCGGCCCAAATTTGCTGTCCGGATGCTATTATAGCCGGATATCCCTTTGATTCGCTTTTCGGCCTGGGTCCCGACATGGAATTTAACAAGCTTCGCCTTCTTGGCTTTAAATCTTTCGTCGAGCCCACCGAGTTCGTCATCGAAAAGGGACTGACCGGGGTTGTCGGTCCCAATGGCTGTGGCAAGTCGAACCTTGTCGAAGCCCTGCGCTGGGTGATGGGCGAAAACTCATACAAGAACATGCGCGCTTCCTCGATGGATGACGTGATCTTTTCAGGCTCCGGTGCCCGTCCGTCCCGCAACATGGCCGAAGTGGCTCTGTTTCTCGACAATGCGACAAGGGAAGCTCCCGCCGCCTTCAATGATGCCGACGAATTGCAGGTGTCACGCCGCATCGAGCGCGAGGCGGGTTCTGTCTATCGCATCAATGGCAAGGACGTGCGGGCCAAGGACGTGCAATTGCTGTTTGCCGATGTGTCCACTGGCGCCCGCTCACCCTCAATGATCGGGCAGGGCCGTATCGGTGAACTGATTTCCGCAAAACCTCAGGCACGGCGTGCATTGCTGGAAGAAGCGGCGGGAATTTCCGGATTGCATTCACGTCGCCACGAAGCCGAATTGCGGCTGCGGGCAGCTGACACCAATCTGGAACGTCTCGACGACGTGATTGCCCAATTGGAAAGCCAATTGGACAGTCTCAAGCGCCAGGCGCGCCAGGCCAACCGCTATCGCAATATTGCCGGTGATATTCGCAAGACCGAAGCCACCATCCTGCATCTGCGCTGGGCGGCGGCCAAGCACAGCCTGGCAGAAGCTGAAAGCGCGTTGACCAAGGCCACGATGACCGTCGGTGAAACCCAGTTGGTGCAGACCGAGGCGGCCAAGGCTCAGGCGATTATCGCGTCCAAACTGCCAAAGCTGCGGGACGACGAAGTGAAAGCCGCCGCCGCCCTGCAGCGGGTTATGATTGCCCGTAATCAGTTGGATGAAGAGGCCAAGCGTATCGAACGGCGTAAGCGGGAAATGGCGGCCCGTGCTGCCCAGCTTGAAGCCGATATTGCCCGCGAAGAACAGATGGTTGCAGAAAACAGCGACATCATTTCTCACCTCGCCCGCGAAGAAAAACAACTGACCGGCGAGACCGAAGGTCGTGAGCAACGGGAAGCCGAAACCAAGGCAAGACTGGAAGCGGTTAGCGGTGAACTGGCCGAGGGTGAAAAGACCCTCAATGGCCTCACCCAGGAACTGGCCTCGATCCGTGCCCAGACCAATCAGATCGACCGCACCTTGCGCGAAGGCGCCGAGCGCAAAACCCGGTTGGAAGGTCAGTTGGCCAGTGTCGAAAACGATCTGTCGCAATTGACTCAGAAGATCAGCGAAGTCACCGACATCGCTGAAAAGACTCAACTTGTCAGCGAACTGGAAATTGCCGTTGCGGATGCAGAGGCCGCTGCCGTAAAGGCCGACAAGGATGCTGAAGCCGCCCGTGAAAGCGAGCAGGCGGCGCGCTCCCCCGTCAACGACGCACAGGCCAGGATCAATGAAATCGAGACCGAAGCCAGAACTCTGGCGCGGGTGCTGAATTCCGGCGGCAAGGACCTGTTCCCCGCCGTATTGGAGAACATCCGTGCCCAGGCAGGTTTTGAAAAAGCGCTGGGTGCAGCTTTGGGCGAAGACCTGGAAATGCCGGTCGACCAGTCTGCCCCGGCCCATTGGGCGCTGGTGGCCGCTGATGGCGATGCAGATTTGCCAAGCGGTATTCCGAGCCTGGCTGAATTTGTCTCCGCGCCCTCCGAACTGGCCCGCCGCCTGGCGCAGATCGGGATTGTTGAAAAAGACCAGGGTCCCGCGCTTGCTGGTCAGTTGAAGCCCGGCCAGAGACTTGTTTCGAAAGATGGCGATCTGTGGCGATGGGACGGCTACCGCGCCAGTGCCGAGGCGCCGACTGCGGCTGCGCTGAAACTGGAACAGAAGAACCGCCTTGCCGAACTGGATGCGGCCATTGTCGAGGCAACGAAGCAGTTGCGTGCTGTGGAGAGCAGTTTTGAACAAGCCCGCTCCGACGCTGTTGAAGCGCGTGAGGCAGAACGCAATGCCCGCGAAAATCTGCGCGGATTGCAGTCCCGTCTGGGCGATGCCCGCAAGGACCTTTCCCAGGCAGAGAGATCAGTCAGTGAATTGTCCAACCGCCGCTCGGCATTGGAAGAGGCGAAATTGCGGTTGAACTCCAGCCTGGAAGAAGCCGAAGCGGTGATCGCCGAGGCACAGGCAACCCAGGCGACATTGCCGGGCATGGAAGCGTTGGAAGCCCAGGTGCAGGTGGCCAATAATGCCACCACAGGCCACCGGGCCAACCTTTCCCAGATACGGGTGGAATATGAAAGCATGGCCCGCGAAAACGCCATGCGGGTGGAGCGACTGAGCGCCATCGAACGCGAACGTTCCGCCTGGAACGAGCGGGCACTGAATGCCGACCGTCAGATCAAGACCCTGCGCGAACGTCTGGCCCAGGCCATGACACAGAAACAGGAAGTCGAAGACGCCCCGGATTTGATTGCTGAAAAGCGCCGTGTTCTGGATGCCCAGATTTCTGAAGCCGAGGAAAAGCGCCGGCTCGCCGCCGATGCTCTCGCCGCCATGGAAAATGACCAGCGTGACGCCGACAAAGTGGCCAATGATGCGCTGAATGCCCTGTCTGATGCCAAACAGGTCAGCGCCCGTGGCGAAGAGCGCGTTGCAGCTGCACGCGAGCGCCGCCAGGAGGTTGAAGCCCGCATTCGTGAGGATCTCGATTGCGAACCCCATCTGGCGCTGCAGCAAACCGGCGTCGACGATGAAAGCAAGCTGCCGGAAGCCGACGCCATGGAACGCAAGCTGGAGCGGCTGAAAAGCGAGCGTGAGCGCCTGGGTGCGGTCAATCTGCGCGCCGAGGAAGAGCAGAACGAAGTTCTTGAACAGCGCGATACGCTGGTCAGCGAGCGTGATGACCTGATTGAAGCCATCCGCCAGCTGCGCAATGGCATTCAAAGCCTCAACAAGGAAGGCCGCGAGCGCCTGCTGGTCGCCTTCGACGAGGTCAACGCCCAGTTCCAGAAATTGTTCACCCATCTCTTCGGTGGCGGCACGGCAGAGCTGCAACTGGTGGAATCCGATGATCCGCTGGAAGCTGGTCTGGAAATCCTTGCCCGTCCTCCCGGCAAGAAGCCGCAGACCATGACGCTTCTGTCGGGTGGCGAGCAGGCATTGACCGCCATGGCGCTGATCTTTGCAGTGTTCCTGACAAATCCCGCGCCAATCTGCGTGCTGGACGAGGTCGATGCACCGCTGGACGACCACAATGTTGAAAGATTCTGCAATCTGATGGACCAGATGAGCGACGAGACCGATACGCGCTTTGTGATCATCACCCACAATCCGATCACCATGTCGCGGATGAACCGTCTGTTCGGCGTCACCATGGCCGAACGGGGCGTTAGTCAATTGGTCTCGGTGGACTTGCAGACGGCAGAATCCTATCGTGACGCCGGTTGACGGGATTTTCCCCCAATTCGTCTAACAGGGTCGCCCTATGACCGAAAATAACATGCAGGGCTCGATGTTATTTCCTTTTGGTTTTGGTGCATCCGTGTTTGTGCCAAAAATCGAGGTGATGGGCATAAAGGGGGCCAACCTCATCGATATGGCCAATATCGGCCTGCCGGTGCCGCCCGGATTTGTCCTCAATACAGAGCTCGGACGGCGCATTGCCAGCGGTGAGGACGCATTGGAAGCAGCGGTGCGCCAGCAGATTCGCGCAACGATCGCTGAACTTGAACACCATCTCGGCCGTCAATTTGGAACCGGCTCCAGTCCGCTGCTGCTGTCGGTCCGCTCGGGGGCGGCGATATCCATGCCCGGCATGATGGATACGGTTCTAAATCTTGGTCTGAACACGGCAACGGTAAATGCTTTATGCGAAGAAACCGGCGACCCGAGATTCGCCTGGGACAGTTATCGCCGCTTCATCCAGAGCTTTGCGATGGTGGTGCTGGATCTTGACGGCGAGGATTTTGAAGATGTGCTGGATGAATTGCGGTTGGAAAACAATGTTGAAACCGATGCCGAACTGACGGCTGCATCCCTTCAACAGGCGGCTGAGATATTCATGCAATTGGTGGAACAGGCCACGGGTGAGGCCTTTCCGCAGGATGTTCACCGGCAGTTGTATCTGGCGCTGCTGGCCGTTTTCAATTCCTGGAACACCTCGCGAGCACGGCGCTACCGTGACATGCACCGCCTTTCCCATGAAGGTGGCACGGCGGCGGTCATCCAGACCATGGTGTTCGGCAACCGCGATCAGAACTCCTGCACCGGCGTTTATTTCACCCGCAATCCTTCAAGCGGTGAGGCGCTGCCCTATGGCGAATATATGCCTAACGCCCAGGGGGAAGAGGTGGTCTCTGGAATCCGCACGCCGATGGAATTGACCGAAGCTGCACGAGCAGCGGGACTGTCCGACAATCCGTCAATGGAAAAGCTGATGCCCGAAGCCTATGCGGCGCTGATTGGCTATGGTGGCCAGCTGGAAAAGCACTATCGCGACATGCAGGAAATTGAGTTCACCGTTGAAAGCTCAAAATTATATTTGCTGCAGACCCGCAACGGCAAACGCACCCCCCGGGCGGGGTTGAAGATTGCCGTCGACATGGTCAAGGAAGCATTGATTACCAAATACGACGCGCTGGAAGCCTGTGACATGGGCGCATTGGAGGCGATGCTGGTATCGCGGGTCAGTCCTCCGGCGGGCACCGCCTTTGTCGCCAAGGGTCTGCCTGCATCCCCCGGTGGAGCGACAGGCGAAATTGTCTTCACATCTCAGGATGCGGTCAACCTGCGTGAACAGGGCAGGGATGCCATTTTGGTGCGCTCCGAGACCGATCCGCGCGATGTGCACGGCATGCATGCAGCCGTCGGCATTTTGACCTCCCGCGGCGGCATGACCAGCCATGCAGCCGTTGTCGCCCGTGGCATGGCCAAGCCCTGCATTACCGCCGCCATGATGTTGAAGATCGATCTTGCCAGCCAGACCTGTTCGGCCTCGGGGCTTGAATTGAAGGCCGGCGACATCATTACCATCGATGGCGGCGCCGGCACCGTCTATGTCGGCGAACAACCGATTGAAACGCCGGAACCGGACGGTGATCTGGCGATCTTGCTCGACTGGAAGCGGCAACAGGTTGGCTAAAGTCTAGGCCGCGCGCAAACCTTCTTTACTTACCCATGCTTCGGTGTCGTCCAGCGCGCTTTCCAGCCTGTCGAACAATTGATTGAGTTCGTCCTCGCTGATGATCATTGGCGGGCACAGGGCAATCGTGTCACCAATGGCCCGCAGGATGGCACCGTGGTCCTGGCAGAAAACGGCGCATTGCGGCCCAACACCCTGTTTTGGATTGAACGCCCGCTTGCTGGCCTTGTCGGCCACCAATTCAACGCCCCCCATCAGGCCGGAATTCCGCACTTCACCTACCATAGGGTGATCGGCGATTTTCGCCAGGCGCGCTTCAAATAGCGGCGTGATCGCGCGGACCCTGCTGCAGATATCCATACGCTGGTAGATTTCGATGGCCTTGACCCCCAAGGCACATCCCAGCGGATGGCCGCCATAGGTGTAGCCATGGCCAAATGTGCCAATCTTTTCAGATTGTTGTTCCAGCGCATCCATCATGTAGCCGGGGATCATGACAGCGCCCAAAGGTGCATAGGCGGCGGTCAGTTGCTTGGCAGCTGAAATGGTGTCCGGCTTCATGCCGTGGGAGGTTGCGCCAAACCATTCGCCGGTCCGGCCAAACCCATTGATCACCTCATCGGCAATCAGCAGGATATCGTGCTGCTTCAATATCGGCTGGATGGCTTCAAAATAGCCACTCGGCGGCACCAGCACCCCGCCAGCCCCCATCACCGGTTCGGCAATCATGGCGGCAATCGTATCGCCACCTTCGCGCTCGATCATCGCCTCCAGGGAAGCGGCAAGACGGGCAACAAATTCCTCTTCGCTCTCGCCTTCCTGGCCAAAGCGATAATAGTGCGGGCAGTCGGTATGCAGGACGCCGTCGAACGGCAGGTCAAAATCCATATGGTTGGTCGGCAGGCCGGTCAGTGAAGCCGCCATCAACGTGACCCCGTGATAGGCTTTGTTGCGCGAAATAATCTTCTTCTTTTTCGGCCGACCCAGTGCATTGTTGTAATACCATGCCAGTTTGACCTGGGTGTCATTGGCTTCCGACCCACTGGAAGTGTAAAAGACCTTTGATTGCGGCGTCGGCGCCAGTTCCTTCAGTTTTTCTGCCAGCTCAATCGCCGGTTCTGTGCCACGACCGCCGAACTGGTGATAATAGGGAAGCGTGCGCATCTGCCGGTCGGCCGCTTCGATCATTTCTTCATTGCCGAAGCCAAGCCCGGCACACCACAGGCCGGACATGCCTTCGATGAACTCATTGCCCTGGGTGTCATAGATGAACACGCCCTTGCCACTGGCCATGATCGTGGGACCAGTTTCGCGCAATTTGTGGAGTGGAGAATAGGGGTGTAGGACAGCGTCAAGGTCACGGGCTTGCAGGTTTGAAAGTGGTTGGGTCATGAATACACCGTCACGATTGGTTTCGCTCACCGTAGTTCCATTTGGCTGTGGGGGGCAACCGAAATTAGCCGCAAGGAGCCCTTTACCGGCGCGCCAAACTCACTCAATATTCGGCTTCGATATGGGAGAATAAAATGCTCGGATTGATGCAAGACTGGCCGCTATTGTGCCACAAGATCCTCGATTATGCCGCTGCACAGCATGGCGGCCGTGAAATCGTAACCCGGTCGGTCGAGGGACCGATCGTCCGCACTACCTATGCCGATATTCATGCACGGGCTTTGAAAGTCGCGCAGGCCCTTGAAGCCGATGGTTTTGGACTGGGCGACCGCATAGCCACGCTGGGTTGGAATAGCGCCCGCCACATGGAAGCCTGGTATGGCGCCATGGGTGTCGGCGGCATCTATCACACGCTGAACCCGCGCCTGTTTCCCGAGCAGATTGCCTGGATCATGAACCATGCCGAAGACAAGGTTTTGTTTGTCGATCTGACCTTCCTGCCGATTGTTGAAGCTATTGCCGACAAGGTGCCAAGCCTGAGCAAGATCATCGTGCTGACCGACGCCGATCACATGCCCAAGGACAGCAAGGTGGAGATGGTCGACTTCGAAGGCTGGATCGCGGCGCAGGATGGTGACTTTGCCTGGAAACAGTTCGACGAAAACACCGCCTGCGGCATGTGTTACACATCGGGCACGACGGGTGATCCAAAGGGCGTGCTTTATTCCCATCGCTCAAATGTGCTGCATGCGATGATTTCCATTCAACCGGACGCTTTGGCGCTGGGATCCAACGAAGTCATCATGCCGGTTGTGCCGATGTTCCACGCCAATGCCTGGGGCATTGCTCATTCAGCGCCGATGGTCGGTGCCAAAGTGGTCAATCCCGGGCCCTTGATGGACGGAGCTTCCATCTACGAACTGCTCGACACAGAAATGGTAACGATGACCGCCGCTGTGCCGACGGTCTGGCTGATGTTGCTGGCCTTTCTGGAAGAGAGCGGCAAAAAACTGCCTTATCTCAACCGTGTGGTGATCGGTGGTTCGGCCTGCCCGCGCGCCATGACAGAGGCGTTTCAAAATACCTATGGGGTGGAAGTAATCCACGCCTGGGGGATGACCGAAATGAGCCCGCTGGGCAGTTTGGGCGTGTTGAAGCCCCAATACCGCGATCTGGTCGGTGACGCCCGTCTCGACCTTCAGGAAAAGCAGGGCTATGCGCCTTTCGGGGTCGAAATGAAGGTGACAGATGACGAAGATGTTGAACTGCCCTGGGATGGCAAGACATTCGGCAAACTGAAAGTGCGTGGGCCTGGTGTTGCCAGGGCCTATTATGGCGGTGCCGGGTCTGAACAGTTTGACGAGGACAACTGGTTTGACACCGGCGATGTCGCTCATATCAATTCCGAAGGCTATATGCAGATTACTGACCGCTCCAAGGATGTGATCAAATCCGGTGGCGAATGGATATCGACTATCGATCTTGAAAACCTGGCGGTTGGCCATCCCGACATCCAGGAAGCGGCGGTGATCGGCATTGTTCATCCCAAATGGGACGAGCGGCCACTGCTGGTCTGTATCAAAAAGGATGGCAAGGAGCCTTCAGAGCGGGAAGTTCTGGACTTTATGGACGGCAAAATCGCCAAATGGTGGATGCCCAACGCCGTTGCCTTCGTCGATGAAATTCCCCACACGGCAACCGGAAAAATTCAAAAAACCGAACTGCGCAAGCAATTTGCCGACTATCGTTTCGACGACGGATGAACGTTCAACATTGATTTCAACTTGCCAAATGTTTACCGCTTGACTGCGCCGGTCCCAAAAAGGCCACGAAAACTGCGTCTTGACGAATTCAATTGCAAGGATTGATTCAAGATCATGGCAAATTATGTCGAGCGAATGTCGCGGGTGGTGCGCCCCCAGTCCCGGGCGGCGGCGTGGAGCCGGCGGCTGTCAGTATTTTGCCTGCCTTATCTTTTGATCGTGGTTCTTGGTCACCGTTTCGGTGCCGTTGATACGATTTCGACATTCTGGCTGCTGGGTTTGGCGGTGCTGTTGCTGATCGGTGCCATCGCCGCCAGTTGCATCGGCTTTTATGAATTGTGGACCTATGGGCACAAGGGCGGCCTCAGTTCGGCCCGCGGTCTGTTGCTGGCCATCGTTTTGCTGCTTCCGTTTTTGTATTATGCGGGAAAAGCTCTGACCCTGCCGCAACTATACGACATTTCAACTGATCTGGATGATGCACCGACCTATGACTCGGTTCTGGAAGATCGCCTTGAGATTATGAACCCGATTGTCGACCCCACCGATATCCAAAAAAGCCTGCAGATAAAAGCCTATCCCCGGGTCGCCGCGCGGCGTTATCCGCTGGATACAGGCCAGGTTTTTCGGGAAGTTGTGGCTTTGATCAGCGAGCGGGACTGGACCATTTTGACGGTTGAGTCGGAACCGGGACAGGCCCCGATTGATTCCGAAGGTTCTGCTCTGGTGGCCAGGCCGGTTGTTGATTCCGACGGCAGACCGTTGCGGTTCCCGATTCCTGAAACGCGCCCGGTTGTCAGACCTGATCCGCAGGCTTTTGAGACCATACAGGTGTCGCCAATCGGCCGCGAAGAAGAGACAGAACTTGAAGAACAGGAAGAACGCTATGTGGAAGCCGTCGCCATGTCGTTTCTGTTCGGCTTTGAAAGTGACGTGGTTATTCGTCTGGTAGAGGAAGAGGAGGGCACGTTGGTTGATATGCGGTCCTCGTCGCGCTGGGGTGCGCATGATCTGGGGTCGAATGCCGCGCGCATCATTTCATTCATGCAGGACCTGGATGAATCGCTGCAGGGTTTGCGCCGTTGAGCATTGCAGATCGCCTGCCAGTAGCCCGTAAAAGTCTCTAGTCGAATTGTTTGGCCAATGACCGAAGCCGTCGTTCGGCTGCGGTAAAACCTTTCAGAGAAACATTCATCCGGATTGGCTTTTCGGATTCCGCCGACAACATTCTCAGTTGTGCCTGCATGCCCTTTCGCAGGGCATTGAACATGACATCGTCGAACTTGAACCTTGCAACGCAGCCAGCGGGCAGGCAGGTGTGAAACGGGGCTTGGCTATTGGGGCTGCCGGTTCCCACCAGGGGCTTGTCATTGTCGTCTACGGAGTCGGCCACCCCCAGATTGATGCCCTTTTCAAGATTGAGCCCAAACGGTGCAACAATCACCGCGTTGAAGCCGTCATTGACCGGTTTTGCCGGCAGTACGAATGCCAAGATCAGCTGGCCGGATTTCTTATCCCGCAGTTCCTGACTCATCTGGCAATTTGTGAGTTCATCATCAGTACTCGTCTGGGCCTTGCGACAGGAAACCGTCCAGTCAGCGTAAACCTCGCTCAATGACGTGGGATTGGATTGCGTCGGTGCCGCGTTGGTTTGCGCGCTGCTGGCACTCGCACTGACCACGCCGAGCAAATTGATCATTGCGAAGATGGCTGTCCGCGAGCGGAGGCTTGCTGAGGCGCTGTGGACGCGCTCTGAACCAGTCGAAATCGACATCAATATACTGACCTACAGTTGTACAATTTTGGCGCGAGTATATCCGCTCGTCTCGAAGGTTCCCACTGCAGGAATATTTGGCTCGTTACTCAGACTGGTCACTGAGTTGTGTAGGAGAAAAGGAAATAATACAATAAAAACAAAGTAATATCGGGGCGCGTAGAAGGTCTATTTTGCCCGGTAGCGGCCATCCAGCGACACCGAGCCTTCGGTTTCCACAACGCCCTTGCCGACCAGGTCTTCAAGATGAGCCATCACCGACAATGCGGCTGCTCCGTGCAGTTTTTTATCGGTTGTGCGGTAGATGACGGCCACCATGTCGGCGATGCTTTCCCTGCCATCCTTAACCTGATTTAAGATTGCCTGTTCCCGCATCCGACGGTGGGAGCGCAGTGCCCGTACAAATGCATGAGCATTTTGCAGCCGTCCGCCGTGGCCGGGAAAATAGGTTTGCTGGGGTTGCTGCAGCAAGAGATCCAGCGAGGCCATATAATCGGCCATAGAGCCATCGGGTGGTGCGACAATGGACGTGGCCCAGGCCATCACATGGTCGCCGGGGATCAGGTAATCGGTATCCCGCCAGGCAAATGCCATGTGGTTGGCCGTATGGCCGGGCGTGAACAGGCAGTCGAGGGTCCAGCCATCGCCCGAAATACTATCGCCATGTTGCAGCGCATGGTCGGGAACGAAATCCTTGTCACCGCTGGCATCCAACGGGTTCATCTCTCCCAGATTAAGCGGTCGGGCCGGCCGGTGCGGCCCTTCGGCATAAATCTCTGCCCCGGTTTTTTCTGCCAGCGGCCGGGCCAATGGCGAGTGATCCATATGGGTGTGGGTGACTATGATATGGCTGACCGGTCGATTGCCGATGGCGGCGATCAGGGCGTTGAAGTGGTCTTCATTGGCCGGTCCCGGGTCGATAACGGCCAGTTGGTCTTCGCCCAACAGATAAGTATTGGTGCCATGAAAGGTAAAAGGGGAGGGGTTTTCACAAACGACCCGATGCAGACCAGGCACCAGTTCCACGGCTTCGCCGTGTCGGGGCTCGAATTCCACTCTGAAATCTGGTGAGGCCATAGTCGGAATTTCCTGTGATTGCCCTGTTTCCTCTGCGCATGGACCTTTATGGGCTGGTGGGGTCATGTCAAACCCCTTTTGCCGTATTTTGTTTGGCAGAATTGATTGAAGTTTCGATATAGACTGGGAATTGCCGCAAATAACCCGCGCAGTCCGGGTCGACATCTGATAGCGTCGATGGCTGAAATTGCCGCTCTGTTAGCAGCGCAAATGCTGCAATCCTGGGAGATGACAACCAAATGGGTGATACGCGCCTGCCGGAACGGCCACTGGTATCGGCAACAGGTCTGGCTTCAGACCTTGCAGCCCGTGATGAGGCGGGCAATCCGGTACGGGTCTGCATTATCGGCGCCGGCGAAATGGGCACAGATCTGGTCACCGCCATTCGCCAGATGCGCGGCATGGAGATCGCCTCAGTTGTCGACCGCAGCCTGACCAGGGCCAAGCCGGCGATGCAGATTGCCGGCCATGATGATGATGCGAGCGTGATCTGCGAAACCGAATCCGCGATTACAAAGGCGGTGGAAGGCGGACGAATTCCAATTGTTCAGGATGCACTTCAGGCCCTTTCCCACGACCTCGTGGACGTGGTCATCGACGCCACGGGCGTGCCCGAAGCCGGCGCAGAGCTGGGCATGGCGTCGCTGGAAGCCGGTAAACATCTGGTGATGATGAATGTCGAGGCGGATGTAACTGTCGGTGCGATGATGCAGGATGTGGCCGCCAAAAAGGGGCTGGTCTACACGGTGGGTGCCGGTGATGAACCCAGTTCGGTGATGGAAATCTATGACTGGGTGACGGCGCTTGGCTATCCGGTTGTCGCGGCCGGCAAGGGCAAGAACAACGCTTTTCGCATTGATGCGGTGCCCGACGATTACCGGGAGGAAGCCGAGCGACGCAATATGAATCCACGCATGCTGGTGGAGTTTGTCGATGGTTCCAAGACGATGGTGGAAATGTCCTGCATCGCCAATGCCACCGGCCTGATGCCTGATAAACCAGGCATGCACGGGCCGGACTGCGGCCCAGATGAATTGCACAAGGTCCTGTGCCCGGTCGAAGATGGTGGCATTTTGAACAGCCGGGGCTGTGTTGATTTTTCCGTCGGCAAGGGGGTGGCCCCGGGCGTGTTTGTGATTGCCGATATGCGTCATCACCGGATTCGCGAACGGATGAATGATCTGCATCTGGGTCCCGGCCCCTACTACACGTTTTTCCGCCCCTACCATCTGACCAGCCTGGAAGTGCCCCTGTCGGCGGCGCGGGCGGTATTATACGGCACCAGCGATATGAAACCCCTGCCGCGCCCGGTTGCAGAAGTTTGCGCCCTGGCCAAGAAGGATCTGAAGGCGGGTGATCAGCTCGATTTCATCGGCGAGACTTGCTATCGCTCCTGGGCGATGCGGGCAGATGAGGCGCGGTCACAGGGGGCCTTGCCGGTTGGCCTGCTGGACAAGGGGCTTGTGCTGAACGATATTCCAAAGGGCACATTGATTACCCGCAAAGATGTCGCCGTCAAAACGGATACGCCGCTCTACAATCTGAGATGCCAGCAGGACCGCTGGCTTGGCTATGAGGCCTGTGCATGAGTGAGACCATCAAACCGGACAATTATCCCCGCGACATGATCGGCTATGGTCGCACGCCCCCCGACCCGAATTGGCCCGACAACAAGAAAATAGCTGTCCAGTTCGTCATCAATTATGAAGAGGGCGGTGAAAACAATATTCTGCACGGTGATGCAGCATCTGAAGCCTTCCTGTCGGAAATTGTCGGTGCGGCCGGCTGGCCGGGCCAGCGGCATATGAATATGGAATCGATCTATGAATACGGCTCGCGGGCCGGTTTCTGGCGGATATGGCGGATGTTCACCCAGCGGCAACTGCCGGTCACCGTATTTGCTGTGGCGACAGCGCTGGAAAAGAACCCGGAGGCCGTTGAGGCCATGCAGGAAGCCGGTTGGGAGATCGCGACGCACGGGCTGAAATGGATTGACTACAAGGATTATGGCCGCGACAAGGAGCAGGCCCATATTGAAAAGGCCTGCCGCATTCATGAGCGGCTAACCGGCAAGCCGCCGGCGGGCCTCTATCAGGGGCGCACCTCGGTCAATACCCTTGATATCGCCATGGAAATGAACTGCTTCGACTGGCTTGCAGATATTTACAGCGATGAACTGCCCTATTGGGTCAGTGCCCATGGGGGACAGCACCTCTATGTGCCCTACACACTGGATGCCAATGACATGCGCTTTGCCACGCCACAGGGATTTAACAGTGGCGACCAGTTCTACACCTATCTGAAGGACAGTTTTGACTGTCTGCTGCAGGAAGGCCGGGCCGGTGCGCCAAAAATGATGTCGGTGGGCCTGCATTGCCGACTGGTTGGCCGCCCGGGCCGGGCTCTGGCGCTGGCCCGCTTTCTCGATCACGTCGCCGCCCACGACGATGCATGGATATGCAGCCGCGGCGACATTGCCCGCCATTGGCGCGACCATCACCCGGCACCAGTTTCCTCTTGACGGATCGGCTCCACGCCCCAAGATGGTCGCTGTCCCGAGCGTTTTTTCCAATACACGGAAAGCCATGTGAGTGAGACGATGTGCAAATGATATCCCTGTCGACCTTAAACGACATGAGCGACGACGAGTTCGTCGCAGCCTTGAAAGACATATTTGAACACTCCCCCTGGGTGGCAAAAGCGGTGGTTGGCATGCGGCCCTTCAAGTCGGTGCGCAGCCTGCATTCTGCCATGGTCAACGCCGTCGGTGATGCGTCGCAGCGGGCCCAGATGGATCTGATCTGTGCCCATCCGGACCTTGCCGGCAAGGCGGCCCTGGCGGGGGAGTTGACGGATTCGTCAACTTCCGAACAGGCGGGTGCCGGTCTGGATACGCTGAGCGGCGAGGAATATGAGACCTTCCACAAGCTGAATAACGGTTACAAATCTAAATTCGGCTTTCCCTTCATTCTTGCAGTCAAGGGGCACGACAAGCACTCGATCATGAAGGCATTCCAAACCCGGTTGGAACATGATCTGGAACAGGAACAGATTGAGGCTCTGCGGCAGATCGCCGAAATTGGTCGGTTTCGCCTCGAAGCCCTGCTTAAACACGAGGTGTAACTCAGATGGCAAAACTCTCCACCCATGTTCTTGATACGGCCAATGGTTGCCCGGCGGAAGGCATGAAGATTGACTTTGTGCGGGCACCGGGCGCTGGCGAAGTGCTGCTGAAGTCCGTTGTGACCAATAGTGACGGTCGAACCGATGAATTGCTTTTGACCGGAGAAGAAATGGTCGCTGGTGAGTATGAACTCCGGTTCAATGTGCGCGACTATTTTGCTGCGCAAAGCGGGGAGCATTCGTCGGGTCCAACTTTTTTGAACATCGTGCCGATCCGCTTCACGATCACCGATCCTGCGCAGGGCTATCATGTGCCGCTGGTCTGCAGCCCATGGTCGTTTTCCACATATCGCGGAAGTTAGTAAAAACCGCTGATTGATGGCATCAAGTTGTTGCGGCGCTGGATTTCATCGCTTATAGAAGCCGCGAGCGGGCGCAAATCAGCCCGTTTTCAACACGCCTGCTGGGGCGTGGCCAAGTGGTAAGGCAGCGCCTTTTGGTGGCGCCATTCGCAGGTTCGAATCCTGCCGCCCCAGCCAGCTCCTATTTTGCATACAATTATTACAACATTCTGGCGGCCCTATCGAAACCGCTTGAGAAGTGAAACCACGGGATCGCAATCGACTTGTTTGTACAGTTCCTTTGATGGGTGAGTTGCGTTGATTACCGATGTGAGAGCTTGTCGAACTTCACCAACATCGGCGATCAAATCTCTGGCTTGGGCATTATTCCTTTAGGCATTCCCGCCCGTTGCAGCGTATTTTGTGGTTCGTACAACAATCTCAAAATTTACCGTAGCCAATTTGTCGAATAGTTTGCGCAATCCAGAGCCAGTTTCTGAACCGGCATTGTCGAGCATAGTCTTATAGTTGAAAATTCTACGCTGAAAATCCGTTACCAATCAGCAACGGGCGCGCTCTACCTTTGCTGCATTTTATGGTCTCATCACAACAATCACTTTTCACGAATTTTCCCTGTTGCTCTCCATATCATTGCTACTTGAAGTTTTTGACAATTGCGATTGGCCCCGGCAGCGATGCTCACACCAAGTCGTCCCGTATCCTCGCTGCCGGGGATTGAGCCGGCGGTTGCGAGATACGCCAACACAACTTGCATTAATGCAAGCTAGCAGTTCTTTGCTTTGACTTCGGATTGGATTGACAGGACTTTGCCTTTCGACTCGGCGATTTCGCCTTCGTTGTCATTTCCGGTAACGCTGCCAGCAGGGATCAGCACTAGGAAAACACCAATTGCGTCTGCTGTGGCCGCCCTGTGCTGCGTTTTAGACAATGCTTTTAGGTGTGCCTGTTCACGTGACAGTTCAGCGGTCAGTGCTTGGCAGTTCAAATTGCGATAGGCGCTGACCGGGACAGTCGCTGGGGCAATGGCGTTGGGGCGTTTTGCGCAACCAATTGCTGTCAAAACGGCCACGACAACGGCTGTCGAAGCTGGTTTCAGTTTCATTGGAATTCACTTTCTAAAGCCATACGTATTACGCAGGGGACAGGAGTGGGCCACGACACATTTATTCGATTGACCCCTGCAGCGGGGCACATATGAGATAGCCCGGCATTCTCATTGCCACGGATTGCGCCGGTGGTTGCGAGACACCTGATCGTTGACTTAAATAAATGAAAATGCACTTCCTGAATCCTGCCGCCCCAGCCAGTTTTCCTTTAAAAACGGCCTTTTGAGCCCCGTTCCTTGATTGCGTCGCATTGCGGCGATAGAATTATCCCAGCTCCGATAGCGCGCGATTGAGAAGTGCCCCATCATTGCCGCTAGTGCAGAGGCGTGTTTCCACATGCCCGAGAGGCCTCATATATCGGCGCAGCATGACTTCAACCCCAACGGATGAATGAAGGAGTGCCAAACATGGCCAACTATTATGTAGACACAAGAGCGGAACAGGGCGGGGATCATAAGCTCCACACCAGCGGTTGTCCCTATCTGCCCGCCACAACGCACCGCCTGGAACTAGGTGACCACCAGACCTGCTATTCCGCCGTCAAAGCGGCGCGGCGGCATTTCGAAGAGGTCGATGGCTGCCTGTCCTGCGCGCCTGACTGCCACAAGAACTGACAGGCACAAAAGCTGCAACGGTCTAGCGCGCCAGCCAGGATTGCAGGGCTTTGAAGAATGCGTCCTGCTGTTCGATAAAGGGGTAGTGTCCGGAATCCTCCAAAATCACCAGCTCCGCATTTGGCAGCAGAGCAGCAATCCGTTCCGTCCCCGGCCCTGGCGGCGTGATGCCGTCGTGGCGACCGGAAATAACCAAAGTTGGCGTTTGGATACCGGGCAGGGCGGACAGCAAGTTGAAATCCTTCAACAGGGCACCCGACACATTCCAGGCGCGGTATTCATAGACGGTTGCTTCGTCAAGGGCAGCGCCAACAGCATCATCCCATCGATGAAAATACATCTGCACGGCTGTCGTCCAGGTTTTGCGCCATTCGTCATTGTTGGTCATCGGGCCGCTGAACATGCGGCCGAAGGCGGCCATCTGTTGCTCATTACCCGCCATATTCGGCTTGTAATCGAGTGCCGGCACCGTATCGAGCAAAATCAGTCCGTCCAGCAAATCAGCCTTCTGGGCGGCAAATGCCTGAGCCACAAAGCCGCCATAAGAATGGCCGATCAGGGTGAATTTTTCATGCCCCAGATGGGCCATCAATCCGGCAGCGTCTGAAACCATCCTGTCAAAAGTCAGTTCGGCATAATCATCTGGTCGGGCAGAACGGCCATTTCCCAGATGGTCGTAGTAGATGACGGTGTGGCTCTCGGCCAATCTGTCAAAATAGGGTTGCAAATAGTCATGGCTGAACCCCAGGCCGCCATGCATCATCAGGATTGGCGGACCATCGCCCAACGTCTCGTAGTAAATATCGGAGCCGTTTATTTTTGCGCTCTCTGCCGCGGCAGAACCGGTCAAAAATAATGCAAAAGTGAAGTGGATTAAAAAAGCTGCGCAATGTTTCATAGTGTTTCCGTATCCTGCAACCCGGAAACAAAATATCACAATAAGAGAAATTATTCTATTGGTGGAATCTGAGATATTTATAACATCTCATCGGTTATTCAGAAGTTTTTGAAATCAAGGTCGCGGCGAGGGTGGCAGTTTTGTCCTGCCACTCCTCACCGCGCGTCGCCGCCGCTCGACGATCACAGATGTTTGCCCATTTCGACCGCTGTGTCGAGCATCCGGCAAGAAAAACCCCATTCATTGTCGTACCAGGACATGACGCGAACGAAGTTGCCTTCGGTTACCTGGGTCTCTTTCGCCGCCACATTTGATGAATGGCTGTCATGGTTGAAGTCAGAGGACACAAGCGGTTCGTCGCAATAGTCGAGGATGCCTTTCAGCGTATTTTCAGTGGCGCTTTTCAGCACCGCATTGACCTCTTCTGCGGTCGTATCGCGGCCAGAAACGAATTTCAGATCAACACAGGATACATTCGGCGTTGGCACGCGGATTGATGATCCGTTCAGCTTGCCCAGCAGTTCCGGCAGCACCAGGCCAACGGCCTTCGCCGCACCGGTAGATGTGGGGATCATTGACAGGGCCGCCGCGCGGGCGCGGTGCAGGTCCGAGTGAGCGGTGTCCAGGGTCGGCTGATCGCCGGTATAGGAGTGGATGGTCGTCATATAGCCTTTTTCGATGCCGAATTCCTCGTGCAGCACTTTGGCAACGGGCGCCAGGCAATTGGTGGTACAGGACGCATTGGATACGACAATATCGTCGCCACCCAACATGTCGTGGTTGACCCCATAGACCACGGTTTTGTCGGCACCGGCGCCGGGCGCAGAGATCAGCACCCGTTTAGAGCCGTTCTCCAGATGCAGTGCTGCCTTTTCGCGGCTGGTGAAAATGCCGGTACATTCAAAAGCAATATCGACATCGCTCCATGGCAGTTCACGCGGATCGCGCAGGGCGGTGACACGCATCGGGCCGCGACCAACATCAATCGTGTCGCCATCGACGGTGACCGGTGTTGGAAAACGATTGTGAACCGAATCATATTTCAACAGATGGGCATTGGTTTCCACCGGTGCCAGATCGTTGATGGCGACCACTTCAATGTCTGTACGGCCAGTTTCAATCAGTGCCCGCAAGGTGTTGCGGCCAATGCGTCCAAAACCATTAATGGCGACTTTGAGGGTCATGCGATACTCCGGAATTTGATGAGTTGATGCTCGGGGGAAGCAATTTTAATCGGTTTAAATCATTTAGCCGCCTCAGGTCAACTTGGTGAAGCCACACAATTCTGTGCGAGAAATGTCAAACAATGTCTTGGCGACAGGCGCGTGACTAATTACGTTCCAATCAGCAAAAAACCCGGAAAATTCAAAATGACCGCATGTATCACGGGCTGGGCCCATTCAAAATTTGGCAGGCTGGAAGGTGAAACAGTTGAGAGTCTGATCACCGGCGTCGTTCAGGGCGCGCTGGAAGATGCCGGTCTTGATGCGGCGGATATTGACGAGGTCTATCTGGGTCATTTCAATGCCGGTTTTTCGGCGCAGGACTTTACTGCAAGCCTGGTATTTCAGGCCTCCGACGGGTTTCGGTTCAAGCCGGCCACCCGTGTGGAAAATGCCTGTGCGACCGGATCTGCGGCGGTGCATCAGGGCATCAAGTCGATTGAAGCCAGGCGCGCCCGCCATGTGCTTGTGGTCGGTGCTGAACAGATGACCACTACTCCGGGTCCGGAAATCGGAGCCAATTTGCTGAAAGCCTCCTATTTGCCTGAGGATGGCGATACGCCTGCCGGATTTGCTGGTGTCTTCGGCAATATTGCCCAGGCCTATTTCCAGCGTTACGGCGATCAGTCCGATGCTTTGGCGGCAATTGCAGCCAAAAATCACAAGAACGGCGCCGGAAATCCCTTTGCTCAGATGCAGAAGGATCTCGGTTATGATTTCTGCCGCGCTGAAAGTGATAAAAACCCCTTCGTTGCAGGCCCGTTGAAACGCACCGACTGTTCACTGGTTTCAGACGGGGCAGCCGCCCTGGTTCTCAGCGACACCCAGGCTGCCCTGGGCATGGACAAGGCAGTGGCTTTTCGCGCCACCGCCCACGCCCAGGATTTCCTGCCCATGTCGAAACGCGATATCTTGCAGTTTGAAGGCTGTTCAACCGCCTGGTCGCAGGCGCTGGCTGATGCCCGCCTGTCGATTGAAGACCTGTCCTTTGTGGAAACCCATGACTGTTTCACCATCGCCGAACTGATTGAATATGAGGCCATGGGCCTCGCTGAACCGGGGCAGGGCGCGCGGGTTATTCTTGATGGCGAGACCCAAAAGGACGGCAAATTGCCGGTCAATCCATCTGGCGGCCTGAAGGCCAAGGGACATCCAATTGGTGCCACCGGCGTATCCATGCATGTGCTGACGGCCATGCAACTGACCAATTCCGCCCCTGAAGGCATCCAGTTGGACAATCCCGAACTTGGCGGCATTTTCAATATGGGCGGAGCGGCCGTGGCCAATTATGTGTCCGTGCTGGAACGCATCAAATAGCGGGAAGCCGCACCTCGTCTTAATTCTCCCGCGAAGTGCGGCCCAGCCGTCAGATCGATCCCGGGTGACGGCTTATTGCGCCCGAAGGTACGAACCAATTGCGCAATTGGTTTGACGAATTCGATCACATAATCGTGCGTGATGCGGGAAATTTCCCTTTCATTTCAGAAGAGTTGGCATAACTAAAATTCAGTTTCGGGGATTGTGCTCAAAAAAACCCTCCTTCGCCTTTGTGTCGCACTTGAAATCCGCCAATTCTCGGCATAGCAATTCGGTTGGAATGCGACAGCGAGGTTGGGCACCCGGCTCGCGTCGTCGCGAATACATCATTTAAAATTGCAACAACAAAGCCAATAGAAATATTGATGGTGGAAAAATACGACTTTGACGAGGTTATAAACCGCATCGGCACCCAGTGCGGAAAGTGGGATTTGCTGCCGCAGCTGTTTAACCTGGATCCCCACGATGCCATTCCCATGGGCGTTGCGGACATGGATTTTAGGCCACCGCAGGCCGTATCTGATGCTCTGCAGGGCATGTTAGACCACGGCATATATGGATATTACGGCGCCAGGGATTCCTATCACGCTGCAATTGTTAACTGGCAGCAAAGACATCACGGCTGGACCATCGATCCCTCATGGATTTTTGAAGCCCACGGTCTGGTCAATGGAACGGCCCTATGTGTTGACGCTTTTACCGAACCCGGCGATGGGGTGATTCTGTTCACCCCGGTCTATTACGTTTTCTACAGGGTGCTCAATGCGGCCAATCGTCAGGTTGTCGAAAGCCCGCTGGTCAATGTCGAAGGCCGCTATGAGATGGATCTCGATGCGCTGGAAGCCAGCCTGACGGGCAATGAAAAAATGATTGTCTTCTGCTCTCCGCACAATCCGGGAGGTCGCGTCTGGTCTGTTGAAGAACTCAGGGCGCTTTGCGATTTCTGCATCAAGCATGACCTGATCCTGGTCTCCGACGAGGTGCATCAGGATCTGGTTTATCCGGGCCATAAACACACGCCGATGCCGCTGGTAAGCCGGGACATCACCAGCCGTGTTGTGACCATGAATGCCGGCACCAAGACCTTCAATATGGCCGGTGCCCATTTGGGCAATGTGATTATTGAAGATGAACAACTGCGCGAAAAATTCGCCGCCCGTATCAACGGTCTTTCTATTTCTCCTGGCAGTTTTGGCATGGTGATGACCGAGGCCGCCTATAATGGTGGCGATGAATGGTTGCGCCAGCTGATCGCCTATCTGGACGATAACCGCCGCTATTTTGACAGCCGCGTCGCCGGTATTCCCGGCTTGAAGTCAATGCAGCTGGAGGGCACCTACCTGGCCTGGGTGGATTTTTCTGGTGCCGGCATGAGCCGCCAGGAATATACCGACAGGGTGCAGAAAACTGCCCGCATCGCGACCAATCATGGCCCGCCATTCGGCAAAGGTGGGGAAGACTACCTGCGGTTCAATTTCGCCCTGCCGAGGACACTTCTGCTCGAGGCGGCTGATCGCCTGGAAGATGCATTTTCCGATTTGCAGTAGTTTGCCACAGGCAAGTGCCAATTGCAGCCGCTACAATTTGAAACTGCCAAAGCCCGGCACTTTGATCTCCAGTTTGGCCGGATTGATTCCGGCCACCAGGCCCAGGAAATTCAGTTCAAGGCCATCTTCCAGACCCACTACCAGACCGGCATAACCGCCAGCTGAAAGCCGCAGCGTGCCGGAGGGGTCAAACTCCACCCAATTGCCGTTGTCAGGATAGTCACGGCCCACCGCGGTTGATGGTGTGCTGGCGTCGAACCCGTCCACTGCACGGATGATGCTGGCAACAAATGTATTGGAATTCGGCCCCGGCCAGATCGTGTAGTCGCCGTAATTCTGCCAGCGATAATGGGCGATGGCTTGTTTGATCTGTGGAATCAGCCTTGCCGCCTGTTCGCCTTCGATGCTGGTTTCAATCACCGGCACATTGGAATACCAGCGACCATCGGCATCATAGCCATTGTGCCGAACGGGGCGGCCCCAGCCGACCACGTCATAGCGATCATATCTGTTTGCATTTTCAGGCTTTAGCACCAGCCAGGAATGGGTGGCGAAAGCGCCCTTTATGCCCCCGGTTCGGGCTGACAGGACGTAAACCTTGGCCGGTTTATCTTCTGCTGCCGCAGGCAATATTCCAGCACTTGACCAGTCCGCATAGCGCCAGCTGGAAGGGCGGTCCTGCAGAGACCAGACGGCAAAGTGAATCAATGCCGGGGCGATGAATATGGCAAATACCAGCAGTGAGAATTTTGCAAAAAGCCGTAACATGTCATCTGCCCAAATAAGCCATTGCCGCCATTATCCGGGCAAATATGGTTCCAATTTGTCCTCCGGCGCAACACACTTTGATGTGTGGGCAGGGATATGTGGTTACGTGACGACGTTGCGCTCAATTGTCAGATGTGGATAGGGGTTGTGTGCACCCATTGCCAGATCCTCGGTCACCGGCTTGTTCCATTCGTGGCCGATAATGCCACCCTGCCGGGCACCGCTGATGATATTGCCGGTGATCGAAGTTGATTTCGCACCTTTGACAACAGTGACCGCAATTCCCTCGCCGACATCGCGAATGATATTGTTGGCGGCGATGACATTGCGCAGATAGGGGCCCCAGCCAAGTCCGATGCCGAATTTCGGCGCGCCCTCAATGACGTTCCCGGTCACGCTGGCATCGGCTTCTGCGGCAATGCCTATGCCGAATCCGGCAACTTCTGCCGGATAGGGACCTTCGGTGGTCAGATTGCGGATCAGGTTATTGGCGCAGACGCACAGACGCCCGCCCTCGTTGAAATTGGCCATTGAGACACCCATTGTGGCCCCGTCGACAATATTGTTGGCAATCAACGAACCCTGAAAGGCAAATTCGCTGTAAATCGCCGTTTCACCGCTGCGCAGGCAGGTATTGCCGGTAATCTGGCAATTGCTGGCGCTGTTGGCGCGAATGGCTGAAAAGGCGCAATCGGAAATGTGGTTGTTGGCAACCATCACCCCGTCGGCGCGGAAAAGATTGATGCCATTGCCCTGTTGTCCGGTGCCACCATGGCGGGCGGCGATGCGCTGAATACGGTTGCCGGTGACGATCGTATTGTCTTCGCCGACCTTCCAGCGATGCACCAGAATGCCGCCATTGGAGCAGTCGGTGACATGGTTGTCCTGGATCGACAGGCCGGTCGCATTGACGCTGTAGAGGCCAGCCACACCAAAAGCACCGGAAAGGTGGTTGGCTTCGATGCGACCGCCACAGGTGTCGAGAAAGATGGCGGAACCCTGACTGCCCTGCAGGGTGCAGTTTTCAACATGAACCCGTGGACAGGCGCGCGCATTGAGCAGGCCTGAAAATTCATCGCCCATGGGCCGGTTGGCGCCATCCAGCGTAATACCGTTCAATTCGATCAGATCGCACCCGGTGCCGCTGAGCAACGCGCCCTGGCCGCCATAGACCAGGCGCGACGTGCCTGAAATGCCCATTAAGCGGGTGCGTGGGGGGAGGTTGATGTTAGAAACAATATAGGTGCCGGGCGGCAAAAATACCGGTTTGTCCTCAGCGGCCGCCTTGTCCAGCACCTTTTGCAGCAATTGGCTCTGGTCGTCATG
The DNA here is from genome assembly GCA_039977975.1 of Rhizobiaceae bacterium. GTDB lineage: Bacteria > Pseudomonadota > Alphaproteobacteria > Rhizobiales > Rhizobiaceae > Pseudahrensia. Next base: position 144,495 of record JBDWCD010000009.1, on the reverse strand, counting down.
GGCATCTGGACGCACACCGAATTGAGACGCATCCAGCGATCCGCGCAGATTGGCGCGCTGCAAATCATCGGCAGCAGATGCCGCAAATGTCCCGAAAACGGGCACAATCGCGCCCGCCGCACCCGCACCGGTCAATGAAGTCAAAAATTGTCGCCTGTTCATGTGTCAACCTGAAACAATTGCCGCGATTTCAGCTTGAGTCCTGCATTTGCTGTGCCAGACCGCCCAAACTTTCCAACCGGTCAATTGCGCCCCATTGCCGTGGGTTCTATAAGCAGATCAATGACAGTCAGTGAGAAGCCGCATTATGCTTGAAGAAGGTAAAATCTATCTGGGCACCAGCCGTACCCCGGATGACCAGTTACAAAAGCCCGAATATCTCAATCTCAAGCTGGCCAACCGCCATGGTCTGATCACCGGTGCTACGGGTACGGGTAAAACGGTTTCGCTGCAGATTTTGGCGGAAGGCTTCTCCAATGCTGGCGTGCCGGTCTTCTGTGCAGATGTGAAGGGCGACCTGTCCGGGCTGGCAAAGGCCGGCAAGGGCAAGGATTTTCTGGAAAAACGGGCCCAGGATATCGGGTTGGAAGATTATGAATACCAGGATTTCCCGGCAATATTCTGGGACCTGTTCGGCGAACAAGGCCATCCGATCCGCACCACGGTTTCTGAAATGGGCCCGCTGTTGCTGTCGCGTCTGATGGATCTGACCGATGCCCAGGAAGGGGTTCTCAACATCGCCTTCCGCATTGCCGACGAAGAAGGCCTGCTGCTGCTCGACATGAAGGACCTGCAGGCCATGTTGACCAGTCTGGCCGACCGCGCGGACGAAATTTCCCGCCGCCTTGGCAATGTCTCCAAACAATCGGTGGCCGCCATTCAACGTTCACTGTTGGTGCTGGAGACACAGGGAGGTGATCATTTCTTTGGAGAGCCGGCGCTGGAAATCGCGGATCTCATGCGCACCACCCGTGACGGTCGCGGATCGATCAATGTTCTCGCCGCCGACAAGCTGATGATGTCACCACGCCTTTACGCAACATTCCTGCTGTGGCTGCTGTCGGAATTGTTCGAGGAATTGCCGGAAGTGGGCAATCCCGACAAGCCGAAGCTGGTATTCTTTTTCGACGAAGCCCATCTGCTGTTTGACGATGCGCCGAAAATCCTGGTCAAGCGCGTTGAACAGGTGGTCAAACTGATCCGCTCGAAAGGGGTGGGGGTCTATTTTGTCACCCAGAACCCGCTCGACGTGCCGGATGGAGTTCTGGCGCAGCTCGGCAACCGGGTGCAGCACGCGTTGCGCGCCTATACGCCTCGAGAACAGAAGGCAGTGAAAACTGCGGCTGAAACTTTTCGCCCCAATCCCGATTTCGACGCCGTGGATACAATCACCAATCTCGGCATTGGTGAGGCGCTTGTTTCAACTCTTGCCCGCAAGGGCGTGCCGTCGATGGTGCAGCGGACATTGATCCGCCCGCCGCAATCCCGCCTTGGCCCGCTGACCAAGGAAGAGCGGCGCGAGGTGATCAATACGAGCCCGGTCTATGGCCAGTACGACAAGGGTCTGGACCGTGAATCGGCCTTCGAAATCCTCACCAAACGGGCTGAAGAAAAGGCCAAGGCTGAGGAGGAAGAGCGGCGCAAGGAAGACGAGGAAGAGAAACGGTTGAAGCAAAACCGGTCGCGGGGGCGCAAGCGTCGTTCCTCGCGCCAGACTGTTGGAGAGGCGGCGGTCAAGTCGATCACCCGTTCGATTGCCACATCGCTGGGCCGTGCGCTGGTACGCGGCATTCTGGGCAGTCTGAAACGCGGATTTTAAGGGCGTAAAGCCTAAACAGGCTTGCCGTTAGGACCGATCAGCCCGTTCAGATCGGCCAGCACCAGTTCCGGTGACATGTCCTTGTATTCGTCGGGCTGGTTGCCGCGATTACACCACACGGCGCGGAAGCCGAAATTGGCCGCAGCGGCGACGTCCCAGCGGTTGGATGACTGGAAGGACACCGCGTCCGGATAGAGGCGGAAATCGTCGACCACCATCTGGTAGACTTCCGGCATCGCCTTGAAGACATTGATCCGGTCGACCGAAATGACATTATCCACCAGATCGGTAATGCCGGCGGATTTGACGGCGGCTTCCAGCATGCCTGAAGACCCGTTGGACAGTATGCCGGTGCGCACATCAGCTTCTTTCAGCGCGTGCAGGATGGCGGGAACTTCGGAAAAACAGTCCAGTTCCCAATAGGCATCCAGCAGCTGGTTCTTGGAACTTCTGTCGGCGTCGGGAAATTTTTCAAACGCGTAGTCGAGTGCCTGTTTTGTCAATTCCCAGAAATCCACATAGCGGCCCATCATCGTACGGGTCCAGGTGAATTCCAGCTGTTTGGAGCGCCACACGTCGGATAATTGCGCATGATCGGGACCCACGGCGTCCGAATGGCGCCGCACCGCAGCGTGGACGTCAAACAGGGTTCCATAGGCGTCAAAGACGTAGGCGCTGTGCATGTCATTCTCCTGGCAATTTCGCACACTGCATCGCAGGTTGATCATTGCGTCAAGTTGGCCTTTGGGTGAAAGTGCAGAAATGTTCAATTTTACCAATGTTTGATGGATGACTGATTTTACCGAGACCTGGACTTACAAGGATGACACCTGGCACGAGGGCAATGTGCCGGTGATTGGCGCCCGCGAGCATGCCTTCTGGCTGGGCTCCAGCGTGTTTGATGGTGCCCGGGCTTTTGAAGGGGTGACCCCGGATCTCGATCTTCACTGCGAACGGGTCAATAAGTCGGCCCTGGCGCTGGGATTGCAGCCGACCAAGACACCGCAAGAAATCTACGATCTGTGCAAGGAGGGGGTGGCCAAATTTGCACCCGATGCGGCGCTGTATATCCGGCCAATGTATTACGCCACCCATGGCAGCCCTCTGGCCGTGGCACCGCTGCCTGAATCAACTCAGTTTCTGCTGTCGGTCTATGTCACACCAATGGCCGCGCCGACCGGTTTCAGCGTCACCGTATCGCCGTTCCGCCGCCCCACCCAGGAATGCATGCCATTGGATGCCAAGGCGGGATGCCTGTATCCCAACAATGCAAGGGCACTGACCGAAGCAGCCAGTCGCGGTTTTGGCAATGCCCTGGTGATGGACATGCTGGGCAATGTCGCCGAACTGGCCACCGCCAATATCTTCATGGTCAAGGACGGTGTGATCTATACGCCGGCGGCCAATGGCACATTTTTGTCTGGCATTACCCGTGGCCGCGTCATTTCGCTGCTGGACGAAGCCGGTTACGACGTGCAACAGACAACATTGAAAGTCTCTGATTTCGAAGAGGCGGACGAAATTTTTGCAACGGGCAACATGTCTAAGGTAATGCCGGTTACAAAATTCGAAGATCGCGACCTACAGCCGGGACCTATCGCGGCCAAGGCGCGGGAACTCTATTGGCAATATGCGCACGCAATTGCCGCTTAAAAACCTGTACTCTTGAGGAGACCCCAAATGGCTTTTACCCTTCCTGACCTTCCCTATGCCTATGACGCGCTGGGAGACTATATGTCGGCTGAAACGCTGGAATATCACCACGACAAACACCACAAGGCCTATGTCGACAACGGCAATAAGCTGGCTGATGAAGCCGGCATGTCGGACAAGACGCTAGAAGAAATTGTTGTCGCCAGCCACGGCACCAATGCCGGCCTGTTCAACAACGCTGCCCAGCACTACAACCATGTGCATTTCTGGAACTGGATGGCGCCAAATGGTGGCGGCACATCCCTGCCGGGCGACCTGCAGGCAGCTATCGACTCCGACCTTGGCGGCTATGACAAGTTCAAGGCCGATTTCATCGCCGCCGGCATGACCCAGTTCGGTTCCGGCTGGTGCTGGCTGTCGGTTAAAGACGGCAAGCTGGAAGTGTCGAAAACACCAAATGGCGAAAACCCGCTGGTCCACGGCGCCAGCCCGATCCTCGGCTGTGACGTGTGGGAGCATTCCTATTACATTGACTACCGCAACGCCCGTCCGGCCTATCTGGAAGCCTTTGTTGATAACCTGATCAACTGGGACTACGTGGCTGAGATGTACGCTGCAGCCAAAGGCTAGGCGGCGACCGCGAGAGCGTCGATCAAAAGACCAAGACAAAGGCCCCGCCAAACGGTGGGGTCTTTTTTTTGACCGCACTATTATGTGTGTTCAAACCGGTCAAACCCGATATTGGCGTACGTCTGCAACCGGAAATGTGCGAATGTAACACATGCCCTTGAAGGATGTGTTTTTGTTATTTCTGCTCTGGTGTGCAGGACTGGCCGCGGCGATGCAGTTTGCCAAAGTCGCCGTGCCTTTTGCCCATATTCAAGAAATCTATCCGCATTATGACAACGAATTGGGCTGGTTGCTGTCGCTGATCAGTCTGGTCGGTGCGGTGTTGGGCATTGTGGGGGGCGCGCTTGTCGGCGGGTTTGGTGCAAAGCGGGTGCTGCTGTCGGGCCTGCTGCTCGGGGCGGCTATGTCGTTCTGGCAGGCAAGCCTGCCGAGCTTTGCCATCATGCTTTCCAGCCGTGTGCTGGAAGGTTTGGCTCATCTAGCTATCGTTGTGGCCGCACCGACCTTGATGGCACAGCTTGCCTCTGATCGCTACCGGGGGCTTGTGATGACGATTTGGGGTACTTTTTTCGGCGTAGCCTTTGTGCTGGTGGCCTGGCTCGGTGCTCCCCTGTTGGCGCATGGCGGTCTGCCTTTGTTGTTCATCGTCCATGGCGGAGTCCTGATTTTTATCGCCATGCCGCTGGCCGCCGGCTTGCCGGGCGACCTTGCGGACCATTCCCGCAGCCCAGGATTTGGGCTTGATCACGTGTTGCGACAGCACGCCAAAGCTTATCGTTCTCCGTTCATTTCGGCCCCCGGCATCGGCTGGCTCTTCTACACGTTCACTTTTGTCTCGCTTTTGACCATCCTGCCGCAGCTTGTTCCACAAGACACACGTGCATGGCTGTCCGGCGTTATGCCGATGGTGAGTATCGTAAGCTCGCTGCTTCTGGTGCCGTTGCTGCTTCAATTCACGACTGGCATTAACATTGTCATTTTGGGGCTGGGCGGCGGCATGTTGATTGTATTGTCAACGGCGCTCGGCATAAATTTGGTCATTATTGGCATTGTCCTGTTTGCCGTTCTTGGCTTGACTCAGGGCGCGACCTTCGCCGCTATTCCCCAACTGAATTCAACGGTTGAAGCAAGAGCTCTCAGCTATGGCGTGATGGCACAGACCGGCAATTTGGGTAATTTGGTTGGCACACCAGTATTGCTTGCAGTATTGGGTTTCGGAGGTCAGACAATGATGTTTGTAGCCGCCGCATCAGCCTACGCTATGGCGATTTTTGCTCACATCCTGCTAGCTCGGCGGCGACGAGAGACATGGTAAGGATACCCTTGGTTTTGGACGGTCTGCTTGATGCCGTTGCGTCCACCTATCGATAATGGCGGCGTTCGACGACAATGGACGGATTCCGCTGGATTCCGGGAATTCACGAACTCGTGATAGCCTGAAATGTCGCCGTCCAATTGGGGAGCTGCGATTACGGGAAGGAATAGAATTATGACTTCAACGAATTATACATTGGTGACTGTTGCAAGCTGCGAACCGGACTATCTGGATCAGGCGCTCAAACACACGGGGGCTATCGCCGAAGAATTGAAAGCTTCAGCGGGAGCTTTGATCACCCGCTACGGGGTGTTGGCAACCGGCAGCGAGGCGGGAAGCATCATTCTGCTCCAGGGCTACAGTGAATTAAGCGGCATTGATGCGGCGTTTAAGACCTATGCCCAGTCCGATGATTATCAGGCGTTAGTCAGCAGCGGCAAGATCAGTGTCAGTCTGCGCAACATCCTCAAAGTGGAGCCGCTTGAGCTGAGCAATCAATCAGCCGAGCTCCCAGCCTATGGTGTCATGACCCGTTGGGGGGCGGCCGACACGATGATTGACCGCATGTCCGGCATGACCCATCTGTTTGAAGACAACGGGGCCATGTTCATGCGCTATTGGACCATCATGACCGGATCCCATGCGGGACGTCGGCTGTTGGCGGTTGGCTATCCGTCGATGGATGCCATTGAAAACACCTATACTGCATTGCGCGCCAGCGCCGACTTCAAAGCCATACAGAGTGATATGGATATCGACTTCCGCAATATTGTGAGAATTGCCGGATAGTCCAAAGTAAAGTGCTCTGTCGCCACGCAGGTGGCGACGGACACGCCGCGGCTCAGGCAATCGAGCCGGCAGGTTCAAATTTATGCCGATCTGATCCGCAAGCAGCGATCATCTCTTCGGCAAACAGACGCATCCGGCGGTTTAGACGCCGCTCTTCAGACTGAATCAGATAGATGCCAAATTCCGGGGCGATAAGATCGGTCAGGATTGGCACCACTGCGCCTTCATTTATCGATGGCTGGCCGATGAAATCGGGCAGCCTGGATATGCCCAACCCGGCCTGTGTCGCCTCCAGCAGGAACATGCCGCTGTTAGAGTTGAGGTAAGGTTGAAACTCAAGGGACCGTGATTTGCCCGTTGCATCCTTAAAACTCCAGCTGGAACGTCTGGCGGAACCAAATTGAAGCAGGTCGTGATTCTTCAGGTCCTCCAGACAGGCTGGCTCGCCATGGCGGGCAAGATAGGACGGGGAGGCGAAGACCTTGTGCTCGGAAGAGCCGATTTGTTCTGCCACCTTGCCGGTTCCGATGTCGGGGGTGATGCGGATGGCAAAGTCGTAATTGTCGCGCGACAGGTCAATCAGGTGGTCGTCGAAATCCACCATCAGCTGAATCTCCGGATAGCGCTCTTTAAAGGCCCTCAGCGAAGGACTGAGGAAGGACAGGCCGAATTCACGCGGCAGCGATATCCTCAGCGGCCCCGCAAGCGTATGCGTCGCTTCTGTAAAGTCGTTCTCGAGTTCGTCGGCATCACTGACCACGTTGAAGGCCCGCTGATAGAGTTCACGACCGGTGGTGGTGACTTCCCATTTGCCAGAGCCCCGGTTGATCAACCGCGCGCCATAGCGCTGTTCCAGCAGGCTGAGGCGGCGGCTGACGGCCGACTTGGCGACATTCAGCACTTCTGCTGCCCGAGAAATACTGCCCTGGTCCACGACGGTGGTGAACAGTTTCAAGTCCTCGAATTGCCCCATATAGGTTCTCCAAATTGGAACGATAGGTTCTCATTATTCTATTTGTTTGCATAAATTAGAACATTTATATGTAGGGTCAAGCAAATGGCATCAGGAGAAAATTACATGGACAACATTCAAAAATACGGCCTTTTGGCCATCAAGGCATTGCTGACCTTGGCTTTCGCAGCGGCCGGATTGGCCAAGCTGGTGGGGGCGGAAATGATGGTTGCGACTTTTGATGCCGTGGGTGTGGGCCAGTGGTTCAGATATGTTACCGGGCTGATCGAAGTCGGCAGCGCCATTCTGCTTTGGATGCCGGGACGCCAGCTGCTCGCCGCAGCGCTTTTGGTTTGCACGATGATCGGTGCCGTACTGGCACATCTGCTGATCATCGGACCATCTGCTGTTCCGGCAATCGTATTGGGCCTGCTGGCTGCCATCGTGGCCTATGCCCACCGGGATCAGCCGCTGTTGAAGGCCTGAACCGACAACAATATTTCGAGCAAATCGAACAGATTGAGATTAAACAATGGGACTTTTGCAAGAAGGCAAGTGGGTCGACCAATGGTACGACACGAAGAAGACCGATGGGCGCTTCGTGCGCAAGGCGCCGCAATTTCGAAATTGGATCACGGCTGATGGATCAGCCGGACCCAGCGGCGAGGCCGGGTTCAAGGCTGAGCCGGGGCGCTATCATCTTTACGTATCCCACGCCTGCCCATGGGCGCACCGGACGATGATCTTCAGAGCGCTGAAGGGATTGGAGGAGATGATCCCGGTTTCGGTTGTAAACTGGTACATGGCGGAAAATGGCTGGACGTTTGAGCCGGGCGAGGGGGCAACGCAAGACCACATCAATGGCAGCCAGTTTCTCCATCAGGTCTATACAGCTGCGCGGCCGGACTATTCAGGGCGGGTGACGGTTCCTGTGCTGTGGGACAAGAAGACCAACACGATCGTCTCCAATGAATCGCCGGAAATCATCCGCATGTTCAATTCGGCCTTTGATCAGGTCGGCGCGAAGCCGGGGGACTATTATCCCAAAACGCTGCGCCAGGAGATCGATGCGCTGAACGATCGCATCTACGACACCGTCAATAACGGCGTTTACAAATCGGGTTTTGCAACGACCCAGCAGGCCTATGAAGAAGCCGTCTATCCGCTGTTTGAAACCCTTGATTGGCTGGAGCAGCGGTTGGGCAATCAACGCTATCTCACCGGCGCGTCGATCACGGAAGCTGACTGGCGGCTGTTCACAACACTGGTGCGGTTTGACCCGGTCTATGTCGGTCATTTCAAATGCAATATCAGACAGATTGCTGACTATCCCAACCTGTCAAACTATGTCCGCGAGCTGTACCAGCATCCCGGCATCGCCGAGACCGTCCACATGGACTACATCAAGAAGCACTATTACGGCAGCCATGAAACCGTAAATCCTTCGCATGTGGTCCCGGTCGGAACCGGTTTCGATCTGACAGCGCCACATAACCGGGATGCGTTCTAGCCAAGTACAAATGGTTTGAGGAATTCAAACGATGACCGATCAAGTGGAACTGCGGCAGCATCCGCTGCCGGAAGAAATGCGCCTGTTGCTCGACACCTATCCGCGCGACGCCTGGCGGCAGCATCCCAATTTCAAGGAAGCCACCCGCAACTGGCTCGCCGCCCATCACATGTTTCGCCGCCTCAGCGAAGCGGTGCGCAAGGACGCCGAAGAATTGCTGGATGGTCAGATGGACAGCCAAGACTATGCGGCCCGTCTGTCCTATCGTGGCAACGCGCTGGTGGGCAATTTGCAGGGGCATCACGGGTGGGAAGACCACTCTTATTTCCCGGAGCTTTCAGCCGCTGATCCGCGCTTTGATGCGGGCCTGGAAATTCTTGAAAATGACCATCAGGTGCTCGACGAAGTGCTGCACGATTTTGTCGACGCGGCCACCCGCACGCTTCATTTCATCGCCCTTAACCGGGACGATATTGTGGACGAAGCGGCGAAGGTTCACGGGCAGGCACAGGTGATTGAAAAGCTGTTGGCGCGCCACCTGGCTGACGAAGAAGACCTGGCCGTCCCGATCATCCTTCATCATAAATTGCGCGGCTGAAGAAAGCGTGGGAAAACAGCTCTAATCATTCGGCAAGGAAACCTGTCATGGCCAGTCCACCAAACGGCACACCAAATATATCGGTTGAAGAAGCGCAGACCGATGCGGCCGAGCGCCGGGCGAAGGGTGAGTTCGTCCGCGGCATTAGTGGTTTTCGCAGCGTGCTGGGTGAAGATGCCGACTTTCCTGCCGAACCTGGCCGCTACCATCTGTTTGTGGCGCTCAACTGCCCCTGGTGCCACCGGGTGACCCTGGCGAGAAATCTGCTGGGCCTGCAGGACAGCCTGTCGATGGACGTGGCCTTTCCCAGCCGCACCGGGGAGGACGACCCGATCGAAGCCAACAGATGGGAGTTTAATCCCGGGCGTATTGCAACATTGACCGGGGCAACTCTGCCGGAATGCACCGCCGAAACGGCCACAGGGAAGGGCTTTCGTCTCGCCCGGCAGATCTATCAGGCCGAGGGCTCAGATGAAGCCAGCGTGCCGATTTTATACGACAAGCGAAGCAAACGCATCGTCGCCAATGAAAGTGCGGAAATCATCCGCATGCTGAACCGGCAGGCCGCCGCGCTGGGCAGTACATTGTCAGATGCAGAGCGGCCTGACCTCTATCCATTGGATGACGACCACACGCAGCTTCGCCAGCAAATTGATGAACTCAATCAACAGATCTACGTCAACATCAACAACGGCGCCTATAAGGCCGGCTTTTCATCCGACCAGCAGGTCTATGCCACGGCGTATGAAAACTATTTTGCCATGTTGGAAACGCTGGAAGCACTTTTGGCCAGTGATGGTCGTCCTTATCTGACTGGCAACAACTTTACCGAAGCCGATCTGCGGCTGTTTCCGACCTTGTACCGGCATGACCCGGTTTACTACCTGCGCATGAAGCTGAATGGCGCCAAAATTCTCGACTATCCGCATTTGTGGCGGTGGTTGTGCCGAGTCTATGCCCTGCCGGGCGTCGCCAGCAGCAATTCGCTGATCCACTGCCGACAGGGCTATTTTGGCCGTTCGTGGAATAATGTTGTGCCACGTGGGCCACAGCGACCAATGCCCTATCCGCAGGCCTATGAGCATCCGGAACTTGCCAGAGTGTTGTGACCTGGCAACCGCCGCCGTCCGCCGTTCGCCGCTCGCCGCAGAATGGTGGTGGGTTACTTCACCGTGATGGTAATGCGCTCGGAGAAAACCGGTGGGTCGTGAGGCACGTGCAGCGCATCGCCGAGCACCAGTTGCAGCGTGTGGGTGCCGGGGGAGAGATCAAGCACGGTCTCTGTCTGCCCTTTGCCAAAATGCACGTTGTTTTCATCTGCCAAAACGGCATATTCAAACTCTTCAGCGCCGTCTTCGCCTTCGCCGATTGCCGGGCGATCAATCAGGATATGATGGTGACCGGTGTTTTCCTTCTCCACGGTGGAGGGCGCAACGCCCATGCCAGACAAACCAAAAATCACTTTGACCGGCCCGCTGACAGTGTCGCCGTCCTTCAGATTGACAAAATATTGTTTGGCTCCCGGCGCTGAGGGTGTTTCCCCGGCCCAGCAAAAGGGTGATACTGCCGTCAGGAGAGCAGCCGCGATGACAAGTTTCTTGATCATGAGTTTTTCCTTCAATTTCCCCCGCTTTGCACAAAGCGGCATCAATACAACGGTTGGGGAAAGGATATATTCAAATCGTGGGAAAGGAAATTCCCGCCGCAGAGGTGAGAACCTCAATCAAAACCATCTATCCGCGCCTATGGCGCTATTGCCTGGTACTCACCAGAAAACCCGATCTTGCCGATGATCTGGCGCAGGCGGCCTGCTTGCGAGCGCTTGAGAAAGCGCATCTTTTCCAGGCGGGCAGCCATTTCGACCGTTGGGTTTTTCGGCTGACCTACAATTTGTGGATCAACGAAATGCGTAAGCAAGCCATTCGCCGGGGTGGAGGCATCACGTCGGTTGAAGAGGCCAACCTGCCGGATCCAAAACCAAATCAGGAGGCGAATATTTTCGGTCAGCAGGTTTTGTCCAGGTTGATGGCCTTGCCCCGGGCGCAAAGGTCAACCGTGCTGTTGGTCTATTGCGAAGGCTACAGCTATCGCGATGCAGCTGATATTCTGGGCATACCGATTGGCACAGTTTTGAGCCGGCTGGCAGCTGTCAGAAAGAAAATGGCGCAGCATTTTCAGTCCTGAAGCCTGCTTTGCTTGCAGGCTCTAACAGCAAGCTGCGGAACGTGATATGTCTTGCCACATTCACGCCGCCGCAACGGGAGACCTGTTTCATGCCAGCCAGTTACAAATTTACGCCACCCGGGGCGGGGGTTTCCTACGATTGGTCCAACGACAACATTTTCGTGAAAGTTGACACAGAGGATTCTGACGGCGCCTACACAATTGTCGAAGACAATCTGAAAGCCAGTTTTGCCCTGGGCCTGCACATGCACAGGAACCATGCGGAAACTTTCTACATTCTGGAAGGCAGTGTCGATTTCTATGTTGATGATCAGTGGATCAAGGCGGAAAAAGGGGCCTGCCTGCATGTGCCAGCGGGAATACCCCATGCGGCAAAAGTTACCGATGGACAGGAATCAGCGCGCATGCTGATGGTCTTTCAACCTGCCGGTTTTGATGGCTTCCTGAAAGAGATGGCCGGATTTTCAGAAGCCGATTTTGCTGATGAAGCGCGCATGGCTGCGTTAAACGAGCAATATGACATTGTGCCCCTTGGCCCTGTTCCGGAGAGCTCGTAGGTAATTTTTCAAGCTGGGGAGGCGGTTTTTTCCTTCGTCGTCGATCTATGCCTTGCCCGCTACTTTCAGCGCAAAGGCGTAAACGAGGGCGACTTCCTCAAGATAGGCAAAGCGGCCTGTCTTGCCAAAATGGCCGGAGCCCATATTGGTTTTCAGCAGGATCGGTGAAGCGCCAGCGGTGACTTCGCGGAGTTTGGCGACCCATTTTGAGGGTTCCCAATATTGCACCCGCGGATCGGTCAGACCGGACAGGGCGAAGATCGGTGGATAGGCCTGCGCCACAACATTGTCATACGGCGAATACCCCGCGATGATCTGATATTCTTCTTTGCTTTCAATCGGATTGCCCCATTGGCTCCACTCGCCCGGGGTCAGCGGCAAAGAATCGTCGAGCATGGTGTTGAGCACGTCGACAAAGGGGACTTGCGCAATAATGCCGGAAAACAATTGAGGTGCCATATTGACAACCGCCCCCATCAACAGTCCACCGGCAGAGCCGCCCATGGCGACGATCTGGCCCTTGGATGTGAAGCCTTCGGCAGCGAGGTGGTCACCGGCGGCGATGAAATCCTTGAAAGTTTTCGGCTTGCCGGCTTTTTTCGTCTGCTCGTACCAATGGCGACCTTTCTCATCGCCACCGCGGATATGCGCGGTGCAATAGACAAAGCCACGGTCGACCAGACTGAGTCGGTTGTGGGAGAAGCCGGAAGGCATGCCGGCGCCATAGGAGCCATAGCCATAGAGCAGGCAGGGCGCCGAGCCATCAAGCGGGGTGTTTCTGTGATGCAGCACGGTCAGCGGCACAAGTTCGCCATCTTCGGTCGTCGCCTGCAGGCGACGCACCACATAGTCAGCGGCATCATGGCCAGAGGGGATTTCCTGTTGCTTGCGCAACACCCGTTCGCGGCTGTTGAGATTATAATCCCAGACCTGCGCCGGGGTAGACGGCGAGGAATAGGTAAGGCGCATGGAGCTGGTGTCGAACTCATAGCCGGAGCCAATGCCAAGCGAATAGGCTTCTTCGTCGAAGGTGACACTGTGTTCATCGCCGCTGGCCAGTTCACGCACGACAATACGGGGCAGGGCATTTTCCCGTTCCAGCCGGACAAAATGGTCTTTGACGACGAAAGACGAGACCAGCAACACATCGCTGCGATGGGGGATCAGTTCCTGCCAATTGTCCTCGCCGGGATTATCAGCGCTGGCCGTGACGATCCGGAAATTTTCGGCGTCACCGGAATTGGTGGTGATGTACAGCGTGTCGCCGTGCATTTCGACACTGTATTCATGGCCGGGACGGCGAGGCGAAATCAGTGTCATGTCGGCGAGCGGATTGTCGGCGGGGAAAATCCTTACCTCGTCCTCATCATTCTGGCCGGTATGCAACACCATCCATTTGCCATCCAGCGACTTGCCGATCTGAACGTAAAAGCGCGGATCCTGCTCCTCATAGATCAGCTGCGCCTGTTCTCCGGGGCGCTTGTAATAGGCCTGGCTGGGGCGGTGGTTTTGATCGACCTTTACATAGACGAAGCCGATGGAGTCAGCGCACCACTCGAAACTACCGACATCACGGGTGAGTTCTTCACCGTCGGTACCGGAATCGATGTCACGGATACGCATGTGGTGATATTCGGAGCCATTATTGTCGACACTCCAGGCCAGCTTCTTGTGGTCGGGCGAATGGCTCATCAGGCCGAGCGAGAAATAGTCCTCCCCCTCCGCTTCCTTTGGCCCGTTGAACAGGATTGCTTCCTCGCTACCATCTCGTCGCGTCCGGATAAAAAGCGGGTATTCCTTGCCCTCTTCATAACGGCTGGAATAAGCGAACGGGCCGTCGGGGGAGGGGACAGAGGAATCGTCCTGCTTGATGCGACCCTTCATCTCTTCAAACAGCTTTTCCTGCAGGTCGCTCGTGTCGTTCATCAGCGCTGCATAATAGTCGTTTTCCGCCTCCAGATAGGTTCGGATGTCCTGGGGCAGGGCGGCGGGATCACGCATCACTTCGGGCCAGTTGTCGGCCTTCAGCCAGGCATAATTGTCGACAAGCTCAATGCCGTGATGGATTGAGGTCGCGGGGCGTTGTTCAGCGCGGGGCGCTGCCTGTTTGCTGAGATCGAATGTCACTTAGGCGTCCTCGCCGCTGTCGGCGTCTTCAGAATTTGAGGAAGGGTCGAAATTGAGCGCCGCACCGTTCATGCAATAGCGCAGGCCGGTGGGTTGCGGGCCGTCCGGGAAGACATGCCCAAGATGGCCGTCACAATCGGCACAGCGCACCTCGGTGCGTTTCATGAATAATTTGCGATCGACATGTTCCGACACCGCTTCGTCCTCGGTCGGCGCATAAAAGCTGGGCCAGCCGGTGCCGGAATCGAATTTTGTCCTGGCGTCAAACAGCGGCTTGCCACAACCGGCACAGGTGAACATGCCATCGCGATGTTCGCTGTTCAGCGGGCTGGTATAGGCGCGTTCCGTGCCCTCCTGACGCAGCACGTAAAACTGCTCGTCAGTGAGTTCCTGACGCCACTCAGCATCCGTCTTGTTGATTTTTGCCATGTCAATTCTCCCTGTGTGCGCACTTCACTTAAGTGGCCGCAGCAGCAATAACAAGCGCAACATTTTAACCCCGAAGGTGTCTAGGTCAGACTGATCAGATTGACCGCCAGGGCAGCGCCGAGAAGGATCGCCAGCCACAGCACCATTGCACCTGTTGGCTGAACACTTTCAAACCGCCCGCCCGGGCCATAAAGGCGCTGCAGCAGCAATTGGGCGGCATTGACACAATGACCGGCACCGCGGGCCAACTCGCTCCAAACGGTGCGCAGGACAGCGACGATAAGCCCACTCACGCTCGGCGCCAGCTTGCGGTAGAACCAATCGCTATCGACGTTAATGGTGCGGGTTTCCGCCGGGAAAAAGCCGTAGCGCATCAAAAGGGCAAAGGCCAAAAGGGCAAAGAACAGCAATTGCATCTGCGCCAGAACATGGGCCGTCGTGTAAGGCACATAGTTCACCTCATAGGGCAGCAGGGCGTAGAGGGTTGAGGGAAAAATTCCGATGAAAATACAGGCAAAGGCGGTCAGACCCATGGCGATCAGCATATGCATGGGCGCTTCTTTCGGCCGCTTGCCGCTGTCATGGGAGAAGAAGGCGAAATAGGGTATCTTGATGCCCGAATGGCTAAGAACGCCTGCTGATGCAAAGACCAGCACCGCCCAGACCCAAGGATACTTGTTGTCGGCCGCTGCATCGAGGATCAGGGATTTGGCGACAAAGCCTGAAAACAGCGGGAAGGCGGAAATCGACGCGGCCCCGACGATACAGAAGATCATCGTCAGCGGCATGGTTCGATAGAGCCCCCCCAGTTCAGAAGCCTTCGATGTGCCGGTGCGATACAGCACCGCGCCGACCGACATGAAAAGCAGGGCCTTGTAGAGAATGTGGGCGAAGGCATGCGCTGCCGTACCGTTCAGCGCCAGTTCGGTGCCAACGCCGACACCCACCACCATGAAACCCAACTGGTTGTTGAGCGAATAGGCCAAAACCCGGCGCAGATCGTTTTCAATCTCGGCAAAGAAGATCGGAAACAGGGTCATCACCGCGCCGATATAGACGAGCATTTCAGTGCCGGGAAAGGCGCGGGCCAGGCAGTAGACGGCCATTTTGGTGGTAAAGGCAGAAAGGGTAACCGTACCGGTCACGGTGGCGGCCGGATAGGAATCCTGCAGCCAGTTATGCATCAGCGGGAAGGCACATTTGATGCCGAAGCCGAGGAAAATGAACCATGTGCCCAGTCCCCAACTGTCAGGGCCAGCGCCGGTCAGACGCTCAAAGGCGATTGAGCCGGTGGCGTTGTAATGCAGGGCGATACCGGCAATCAGCACAACGCCGGAGCCGATCTGGATAATCAGATAGCGCATGCCGGTGGCATAGGCTCCGGGAGTGCGGCGGGCCCAGATCAGGAAGACCGAGGCCAGTGCCGTGCCTTCCCAATAGACAAACAGCGATATCAGATCACCGGCAAAGACGGCGCCGATGGCCGTGCCGGCGTAAAGCAGGGTAGCGATCTGCTGGACCCAGTCTTTGACATGCCAGGCATAGACGGCCGACAGAAAGGCCGCGGCTGAAAAGATCAGGCCGAAAATCACCGACAATTTGTCGACCCGCATCAGGGTAATTTCCATACCGGCCAGCGTCGTCACCCCATGCATGCCGGGGGCAGCGTTCCAGACAATGAAACCACTGAGGATCGGGATGATGATCGTCAAAACAGCCCGCAAATCGCCCTTTGGCAGCAGCGGCAGGATCAGGGCGCCGAGGACAAAAAGATAGACGGGTGATTGCAGATAGGGGACCAGGAACTCAGGCATCGCCATGCTCCTTCATCTCCAGCTCGCCCTCGGGATAGTCTTCCGCATCGACCACATTGGGAGCGTAATAATCCTCTTTCCGGGAAATCAGTTTCTTCAACACCTTGGTGGCGAAAATGATGAATGCGAAAGCGAGAAAGCCGAAAAAGGCGTAAAAGCCGATCAGATATTCGGCTTCAAACTTGCCGTGCCGCAGGTGGAACAGATCGCCGATCAGCAGCAGACCGCACAGTGCAGCCAGGCCGACAATCATATTCATGATGATCTCGGGCCGCTCCAGCTTCGTCAGTGCTTTGCCAATGGTCGTCAGATTTTCATTCGACTTCTTAGCCATGGTCACGGTCCTCCCAAGACAATGGGGGCGAGAAATTCTTCAATCCTGCCTGAATAGAAAAACAATAACAGGCAGCCGATTGCGGTCAGGCAGGGGGGCAGAACGCAGAGCACTGGTGCCTCTTTCAGATTTTCCCGGAAACTCTTGCCATCCGGTTTCACCGAGCCATCGAAAAAGCCACGGGCAAAGACTGGCAGCAGATAGGCGACATTCAGTGCCGAACTCAGCATCAATACCCCGATCATCACCTGTTGGCCGGCATCTGCAGCGCCGACCATCAGCAGATATTTGCTCCAGGAACCACCCAATGGCGGCAGGCCGATAATGCTCAGCGCACCGATGCCGAAGGCAATGAAGGTGAAGGGCATGGCCCGTCCCAGGCCGCGCATCTGGCTGATTTCGGTCTTGTGGGTGGCCACATAGATTGCGCCAGCGCACATGAACAAAGTGATCTTTCCAAACGCATGGGTGACAATGTGCAACCCGCCACCAAGCGCGCCCATGGAGGACGCCAGCGCGACGCCAAGCGTGATATAGGACAATTGACTGACGGTGGAATAGGCCAGCCGGCGTTTGAGATTGTCCTGCATCATGGCAATCAGCGATGCGGCAAGGATCGAAAAGGCCGCCAGCCACATCAGCCATTGCGACGCACCGGTGGAAGCCAGATTGTCGATGCCGAATACGTAAACACCGATCTTCAACATCGAGAACACGCCGGCCTTCACCACCGCAACAGCATGCAACAGGGCACTGACCGGAGTGGGGGCGACCATCGCCGCCGGCAACCAGCGGTGGAAGGGCATCAATGCCGCCTTGCCAATGCCAAAGGCAAACAGGCCCAGAAGAATGGCGAGGAAGGCCGCATCGGTCTTGCCGGTGAGAATGCCGCCCGGTGCAAAGTCCAGCGTGCCGCTGATCACATAGGTCCAAACAATCGCCGTCAGCAGGAAGACGATCGACGTGCTCATCAGGATGCCCAGATAGGTGCGCCCCCCTGCCTTGGCTTCCGGTGTTTCCTTATGCGCAACCAGCGGATAGGTGGAGATAGTCAGCAATTCGTAGAACAGGAACAGGGTCAGCAGATTGGCGGCAAAGGCAATCCCCATCGTGGCGAAAATGGCAAAGGCAAAACAGGCAAAGAACCGGGCGTGTTTCTTTTCCTTGTTGCCGCGCATATAGCCGACACCATAAATGTGGGTAGCGATCCACAACGACGAGGCAACCAGCGCAAAGACCAGCCCGAGCGGTTCGATTTTGAATGCGATCTCAACCCCTGGCTTGAACTGCAGCCATTTGGCTTCGACGGCAGTACCGGATTGAAATTGCTGCAAAATCGCTACAACCACCAGCAGCAGCACAATCGAGGCGATCAGCGTCAGCCCGTCTCTGAGATTTTCCTGCTTGGCAAATAGCAGACAGGCGACACAGGCAGCCAGCGGCAGCGCCATTGAGGCGAAGATCAACTGTTCCGGAGTCATGGCCGCCCCTCCGTTCCCATAATGACGGCCTCTTTGCCAAAGCCGCCGCTATACAGCGAATTGGCGGCCATTTCGGAGACCTGCACCGTGAAGTCTGCGTCGAATCCGAGCCAGATTGTCACCAGCACCAGCACCCACATGGGGACCAGCAGGGAAAGCGGCGCCTCGGTCACCTGACTGTCATCCGCGGCCGGGGCCAGATAGAGCAGTTCCACCAGTTTCCAGACATAGACAACGGCAATCAGCGACGACAAGACAATCATCAGCGCCACCGGCCACAGGCCGGATTCCAGCGCCGCCGTCAGCAGAACCCATTTGGACACGAAACCAACGGTGCCCGGTACGCCGATCAGGCTGAGGCCACCAACGACGATGGCAGCACTGGTCCAGGGCATCTTTTTGCCAAGCCCGGCCATATGCGCCACCAGGGGTGAACCGGTCTGATAAATAATCGCGCCGACGGCCAGGAACAGAGCGCCTTTTGTCACCGCATGGTTGAACAAATGCACCAATGTGGCGCTCAGACCAGTGGCGCTGAACAGGGCAATGCCCAGCAACATGTAGCCAATCTGGGCAACACTGGAATAGGCCAGCAGGCGCTTCACATTGATCTGGAACACCGCGATGAAAGATGCGGCGAACATGGCTATGATGGCAAACGGGAAGAAGATGTATTTCAGCGTGTCCTGCTCAAAGCCGAACTTGATGGAAAATACTGAAAACATGAAGCGGATCACCACATAGATGGCGACCTTGGTGGCGGTTGCAGCCAGGAAGGCGGAGACGGCCGACGGGGCATAGGTATAGGCCCCCGGCAACCAGCGATGCAGCGGGTAAATCGCCAGTTTGAGGCCCATGCCGATAATGATGAAGGCAAAGGCTGAGCGCACCGTGCGATTGCCTTCCATTGTCGCCAGGCGTTCTGACAGGTCGACCATATTGAGGGTGCCGGTGGCCATATAGATGAGACCAAGGCCGATAACGAAGAAGGTGGCGCCGATCGTGCCCAGGACCAGGTAATCATAGGCCGCTGACAGGGCGCGACGGTCTTTTTCCGCCCCCAGCGCCACCAGCACATAAGTGGACAGGGAGGAGATCTCGAGGAAGACGAATACGTTGAAGGCATCGCCGGTTATGGTGACCCCCATCAGGCCGGTGAAACACAGCATGAAACAGGCATAAAACAGCGTGTGATTCTTCTCAGCGATTTCCTTTTCAATGCTGGTGCGCGCATAGGGCAGGGAGACGACGCTGATTGCCGAGACAATCAGCAACACCAGCGCATTGGCCGCGTCAATTCGGTATTCAATGCCCAGAGGCGGTGCCCAGCCACCCAGGTGATAGGATAGTATTGTGCCATCCCGCACCAGTAACAACAGATGCAGAGACAACAGGAAGGAAGCGATTGCCGCCACAAGACTGAGCAGATAGGCAACATTTCGATTGCCGAACAACATCGCCAGCGGCGCCGACAATAAGGGAAGCAAGACCACCAGAATCGCGGCGTGATCCAGAACAGAGGTCATCATGACTTACGCGATGCCTCCTTTGCCAGACTTTCCAACTCAGCCTTCGACTTTTGGTGGTCGAGTTCCAGCACCTCGTCTTCTTCAATCGTGCCATAGGCCTCGTTAATGCGGACAATCAGCGCCAGCCCCAGGGAAGTGGTGGCAATGCCGACAACAATCGCTGTCAGGATCAATACGTGGGGCAGGGGATTGGAATAGATGGCATCAGGGTTGTCGCCGATGATCGGGGCCGTCCCGCCTGTCACCTTACCCATTGAAATATAGAGCATAAACACGGCAACCTGAAAGATGTTCAGGCCAACGATTTTCTTCAGCAGATTGCCACGGGCAACGACGATATACAGGCCCGTCAGCATCAGGATGACGAACAGCCAGTAGTTCAGATGGCCCAGGATAAAGTCGAAATCAAAATCGAAAGTCATCGCCTACCAATCCTTGTCATCAAGGGAGGGCGGGCGCCCTGCAAAGGAATAATAGATCGCCATCATGACCCCGAACACGGTCACGCCAACACCCAGTTCAACGGCGATTATGCCCCAGTGCTGGCCCTGATATCCAACTTCGGCCAGAACGTTGTAATCAAGGAAATTGCCGCCCAGCAGCATGTTGACCACGCCGGTGCCGGCATAGATGAGCACGCCCAGGGCAACCAGCCTGTGAACCACATAGTCGGGAAAGGATTTGCGCAGACGGCGCAGGCCGAAAACGATGCCGTAGAGAATAAAGCCAACGGCAAAAATCACCCCGGCCTGAAAGCCGCCTCCAGGGCCGAAATCGCCATGGAATTGCACATAAAGCCCGTACAGCAGGATCGGTGCGACGAGGATTTTGGTGATGACGCGCAGGATAAGATGGTGGTCCATCAGTCGTCCTCCCGCTTTCTGCGTCTGGGTCGACGGCCAAGACCGCTGATCAGCAACACCACGCCAAGACCGGCAGTGAAGACAACGGTCACTTCGCCCAGCGTATCGAAGCCGCGATAGCTGGCCAAAACCGCAGTCACGATGTTCGGCACATGGATATCTTCCGGGGTTTTGCGAATATAGTCAGGTCCGACATGGGTCTGGACCGGCGCATCAGGTGAGCCGAAATTGGGCATGTCCAACGTGCCATAAATCAACACCAGCCCGGTGAGAGTAACGATGACCAGCGGCACCAGGGAATAGGTCTCGGGCCGCTTTTCGCTGCGCGCGGTCAGGGCAATGGTGCCGAGCATCAACACGGTGGATATGCCAGCGCCGACGGCCGCCTCGGTGAAGGCCACGTCGACCGCATCCATGATCACAAACAGCATTGCTGACAGCAGGCTGAATACGCCAGCCAGCATGATCACGGCAAATAGGCGGCGCACCAGGGCAATGGAAATTGCAGTGGTGACGAGCGCGAAGAACAACAGGCTGGTGAGGACCAATTCCATCAGGTTTTCTTCCTTGTCCTGGTGGTTGGCTTAGTGGCTTTCCGGGTGCCCGTGGCGGTTTTGGCTTTTGCAGACTTTGGTGCCGCAGCGGATTTTTCTGCGGGTTTTTTGGCGGCGGTCGACTTTGCTTTGGTCGCCCCTTTGGTCGCCGCTGTGGTCGCAGCCTTCGTTTTCTTGGTCGCCGTTTTTTTCTTGGCCGGTGGGGGTGTTGCGGTAACGTCTTCAACCATTTCATGGGGGCGGGACCCGGACATGAAGGCGGCATTTGCCACCGCGTGGGACGCGGTGGGGCCAGTGATGAACAGGAACAACACAATCAGCGCCAGCTTGGCCGTCACCAGGGTCAACCCGCCTTGCAGCATCATGCCGAACAGGATCAGACCGACGCCGGCAGAATCGATAATCGACGCAGCGTGCAGTCGAGCCCAGAAATCGACCAGACGCACCATGCCCAGGGAGCCAACGAACAGGAAAAACCCACCGACGATAAAGCTGGCCCACGAGAGGATATCAATCACCACAGACAGCATTACTTGGCCGCCTCCTCAGGGTCAGGCGCCATGATCGATTCTTCATCTTCAGCAGCGTCTCCCAAACGCCGGTAGCGGAAGAATTTCAGCACGGCGATGGTGCCGACAAAGTTGATCAATGCGTAGAGCAGGGCGATGTCGAGGAAATCCGGGCGCCCGGCCAGAAAGCCCACCGTGCCGATCAGCAACACCGTGCAGCTGCCAAATGTATTCAGCGCCAACACCCGGTCATACAGGGTGGGCCCGGCAAACAACCGCACCATCAGAATCGCCATACAGAGAAAGATCAGCAGGGAAATAAAGGAAAACATAGTCAGCTTGCCCCGCCGTTTTCCGGCTGTTCCACAGCGCAAACACGGGCGCCCATGTCTTCCAGCGCCTGCATATCGGCAGCTTCATCAGTCAGTGCGTGAACGATCAGATGATCGGCTTCGGTCTCCACGGTGACCGTGCCGGGAGTAATGGTGATGGAATTGGCAAAAAGCACTTTGGCGATGTCCGATTTCTGTCGGGCGGGAACGCCGATCAGGCGCTGTTGCTTGGGCATGACGGAGGATAATATGACCTTGGCGACGGCCCAGTCGGCCTTGCCGATTTCCACTGTCAGCCAGAACAGATAGCGCAGGCCAGCCAGGAATCGGAAGCGCTGCAGGATGGCCTTGTCGTCGACGAGGCCGAGGCGGAAAATGATCCACACGCACAGAATCGAGGATATAGCGCCAAATCCGATGATCAGTGGCTTGTAGATGCCAGACATGATCAACCAAAGCGCAAACAGGCCGAGAATTTGCACAATAGCTCGCATCATCGGCACCCTCTCCCCCGCCATCAAAAACTCAGCGATGCCTGAATGAACAGCGCCTTGTGACATTTATGGACGCGAATGCGGGCGAAGTTCAATAGTTGACCGGGTGCGGGCGCACAGATTTGTACAAGTGAATTGTGCAGACAGGGAAAATCCTTGAGAAAGTTACCGGAACCGGTCGTTTCCCATTTGGTGGATAGAGGACTGGTAGCCCATCTGACTTGCAACCCAAGGTGGCATGACGTCACGTAATTACTACACCTATATTCGAATGCAATTCTATTCTGGCTAAAATATATTGACTAAAATTGTCGACTCATGTAAAAGGCTAGGTGAATTCAAAAATACTGGCCCAAGCACAAAAATGAGTGCCACGTATATCGCCGTTTGGATCTCTGTACAAGAAACTCAATTCTAAAGGCGAGTAAGCGTTGTGGCTAAAGAAAGTTCTGATCAAAACGACCCCGTAATTTTGGAGTACACCACCGATTTGGTGTGTGCATTTCTAGACAAAAACCCAATTCCAATTTCCGATTTGCAGACCGTCATTGAAAATGTTCATTCGACTCTCCTCGGGTTGGGCAGCGCTGGGACCAGCGCCACGGTTACAAGTCAAAAACCGCCGGTGTCCATCAAGAAGTCGATATCTCATGACCACATCATTTGTCTCGAAGACGGTCAGAAGTATAAGTCTCTGAAACGGCACCTGAAATCCCGTTATGGCATGACCCCGGAAGAGTATCGGACGAAGTGGGGTTTGCCGGTTGATTACCCGATGGTGGCACCCGGATATGCTGAACAGCGTTCCAAACTGGCCAAGAAAATGGGCCTGGGGCGCCGAAAGGAAGGCTGACCGCCGTTCTCGGAGTCTCGAAAATATCGCATATCGCCCGGTGCAGCCTATCCCTTAGGCTGCACCGGCATGGGGCTTGCCAAAATCGTTATCTGTGCCCCTGACCCGACTCACCACAATCGGGCCGTGCTGATTCCTGACCGCAATTCCCGGCAAAACTTGTTGATGCAAAAAATATAGAATATTTATCCCCGCTTTAGATTTTAGGAATATTGTCCTAAAAACAAGTAATGGGAGCCTGCATCACATGAGCAAGACTGTGGATGTTGCCGGATTAATTGCGCTTCGGCGCGGTCTGAAGAATCAATCTGCGCGGGACAAACACCGTTCGGCGCCGTCGCAATTGCACTATGAAGCGGCGGGCGAACGTAACACTTGTTTTTGTGCGGAAGACGCCAGACCGGGTTCTGTTTCTGTTTTGGAATCTCTTCGGCAGGCAGAAGCCGATTGCGCGTCTATGGTTCGCTTTGCCCGCACCCATCTGTATCGCGATACTGTGTGCACCCTTTGTGAAAAGACCGTTTCCCTGGCGCTGGACATTCCCCTTGACAGTTTTCAGGCACGTACCCGTTGCACCGCAGAAGTTGCCCTTGCACGGCAGATTGCCATGTATTTGTGCCACACAACTTTCAGTTTGTTGCTGACCGAAATCGGTCTGCATTTCAGACGAGATCGAACCACCGTCTCCTACGCATGCGCCACGATTGAAGACCGGCGCGACGAGGCTGAATTCGACGCCATGATCAGCCAACTCGAATCTCTGTTGGTAGAGGCCCGCAACGCGGTGGCATTATGTGCTGCAGGAAGTGATCACAGCGATGGTGGTGCAAATACCGCCGACAGGGGTTCCGGCAGACTGGCGACGTTCCTGCCGGCCTCTTCCAATCGCCGGGGTGGTGCATGAGCAAGGCGGATAAAACTTCCAATAAGCAGTTCAAGCGGCTGCTTGATTTTTTGCATTCCGCCCGCTCAGCGACGTTGTCAGACTTTGGCCGTTCTGATGAAGGCCGTGTTCTTTTGACCCATCCGGATCAGCCCATTCGCAAGATGGTGACCACTCGGCAGGTGATTGACTCCATGTTGGCGCAGGAATTGCTGGTCCTCGATGGGTGCACATGCAGATTGACCTCGGCAGGCACAAAACGGGTTCTCAGACAACGATCCCGACAGGGGGAGGGCGCAGAATTTCGATGCCAGCATCAACAGATCGTCCAGCAGCAGATTTTGCTGGACGGGCAGAGACACTCGGTCTCTCGCAACCTCGCTGAATCTCCCCTGTCGCGGCTGCGTTACCGCACCGGCAAAGACGGTCAACCCTGGCTCAGTGCCGCCCAGTTCAGCGCCGGTGAACGATTGCGTCAGGATTTTACCCATGCCCAATTGTCAGCTTCGGTAAGATCGAACTGGCGCTCACCGGTCCAGGCAATCGGCAGATCTGCCAACGGTGGCGGCGGCGGCGCCGCCGCCGTCGATCTGTCCGACTCAGCATTGGATGCGCGGCGTCGGTTCAATCTGGCGCTGGAGCATGTCGGCCCGGATCTTGCCAATGTGCTGATTGATGTCTGCTGCTATCTGAAAGGCCTGCAAACGGTAGAGCGCGAACTGCGCTGGCCACCAAGGTCGGCCAAACTGATGCTGCGCACCGGGCTCACTTTGCTGACCCAGTTCTATGGAACCGAAGCGGGACAATACGACCGCAACAGGTCGAAAGCCGCCGCCACCGCATCTGCCAGACGATGAGGCCGATCAGGCCCGCGCCATGGCGGCTTGCGCAGTAGCCTTGATCTTGCCGACCAGCGACTTCAAGCCGTTCGACCGTTGGGGCGTCAAATGCTCTGCAAGACCGATGGCACGAAACGTCTCCTGTTCATCCAACTGAGCGACTTCTTCCGGTGTCTTGCCGGAGAAGATAGACAGCGCCACCGCCACCAGGCCGCGCACGATATGGGCGTCAGACGTGCCTCGAAAATACAGCTTTCCATTATCATAGGTGCTGACCAGCCAGACCTGGCTGACACAGCCCTGCACTTTGTTGGCATCGCTCATTTCATCTTCTGTCACAGCTGACAGCGCATTGCCCAGTTCAATCAGATAGCCATAGCGGTCTTCCCAATCGTCGAGGAACGAGAAGTTTTCGACAATTTCGTCAATGTCAGTATCGAGGGAAAGGGGGCTGTCCATGGTCGGCTTCTTCTATCGGGAGAGTAAGCCCTAATTAGGCATTCTTTGCCCGGCCTGCAATCACCTGCGGCAAATAACAGGCCGGGTCGATTGCACCGGCATCATGGTTTTTTCAACCTGCGGTTTTTGGTCGGCTTGATTAATCCTTTGTCAGGAATTGGCGGCGGGATTGTGCCGGTCGCCGTGCGGTGGGAAGCGAAATTGCCCCATCGAAAGGTTTTGTTCACCAAAGTCCTTAAAACAAGGCCTCGGGCAGTCAAATTAATCGGCAAAAAACCCGCCAAGGCCGTCATGTTTAGTTTTCCGTTAAAACCCCTGTGCGAGAGTGGCGCCAATAACAGTGCATCAGTCCATACATCGAGGAATTGTATTGCGTCTCTCGTTTCCGAATTTGTCATTGCATGACAT
The DNA here is from genome assembly GCA_039977975.1 of Rhizobiaceae bacterium. Taxonomy (GTDB): domain Bacteria; phylum Pseudomonadota; class Alphaproteobacteria; order Rhizobiales; family Rhizobiaceae; genus Pseudahrensia. The sequence goes on along the minus strand of JBDWCD010000009.1, from coordinate 118,580 downwards.
CACGGCCCCCTGGGTAAACGCCTCGGTGCCGTCCGGTTGTGAGGAGTTTAGGCAGCATGCCGGCTTTATCCAGTATAATGCGGTTGCAGGAATGATCGGTCTGTCGCTCATCCCTGCCGCGTTGGCACTAAAAGACCAGGTCACGGATGTGGACGCGCTGGTATTTGCCCTGCTGGCATCACCGCTGGCTCTTGCCGCCTTTGTTTCCCGTAGCGGACAACTGGAACGTGGCAAGCAGGCTGCACTGCTTTGTTTTGCCCTTTTTGTTGCTTTGTTGATCGGGACTACCGGTGGCCTCTATTCGCCGATGGCCTTGCTGCTCTGCGTGCTGCCGGTCGAAACCATGTTGTGGCGCTGCAAGACACCGCTTCGCCTTGCGCTGGGTCTGATCCTTGTCTCCCTGTCTGTGGCTGCAGTCGCAGCCTCGATTTTTCCCCTCACCGCTGCATCAACAGGATTGATGGCCGGTCTGGAAAAAGCGCCCTGGCTGGCACTGGGCGCCGTCGCTTATGCGCTGACTATTGCCTGGCGCATGCAGGACCGGTTGAGCCAGAGCGCCAGCCGGCTGGCCCGCGAATCCCGCCATCTTGATCTGTTTACCCGGCACAGCAACGAGCTGATCACCCGTCACGCTGCCGACGGCTCAACACTTTTTGCCTCTCCTGCCGCACGCCATGTTCTGGGTGTCGCTGGCAAGGACTTGCTCGAATCCGGCCTGCTGAACCGGGTGCATATTCAGGACCGGGTTGTGCTGTTGAAGGCTCTTTCCGATGCGGTGCAGCAGGGGAAAGAGCAAGTGCAGCGCATTCGTATTCGCAGCGGCGAACGCGGCGAACGCGGCGAGCGCTACGAGAGTGGTGGCGAAACCCGCCTGTGGAAACTGATCGAAATTCGCTGCCATGCAGATAGTGTTGGTCACAGCGGCGGTGCGACCGAGGCGGTCTGTTCCATGCGCGATGTCAGCGAGCTTCAGGAGCTTAACGACGACCTTCAGGCCTCCCGCGTTGCCGCCGATGAACTCAACCACGCCCAGCGTCACTTTCTGGCGACAATGAGCCATGAACTGCGCACACCGCTAAACGCGATCGTTGGCTTCTCCGATATTCTTCAACAGGAGCTCTTCGGACGTCTTCCGCACGAAAAGCACCGCGAATATGTCACTTTGATCCAGGATTCCGGCCAGCATTTGTTGAATGTTGTCAACGATATGCTGGACATGTCGCGGATTGAGGCCGGCAAGTATGAACTGTCGCCCTGTAACTTTGCCATGAGCGAAGTGGCCCAGGCAACGATTGCCATGCTGCAGCCAATGGCCGCCAAGGGTGGCGTCAAAGTGACCTTCCAGCTTGATCAGTCATTGCCCGATATCAACGCCGACAAAAGAGCCTGCCAGCAGATCCTGATCAATCTGCTTTCCAACGCCATAAAATTCACTCCCGAAGGCGGTGATGTGAAGCTTTCGGTCAAGCAGTTCGGTCGCGCCCTGCGCATTCGCCTGAAAGACAACGGCATCGGTATTGATGAGGATTTCCTTTCCAATATCGGTCAGCCCTTCTCCCAGGCCGATTCCGGACATCAGCGCCAATTCGAAGGCAGTGGCATCGGTCTCTCCGTCGTCAAGGGGCTTGTCGCCCTCCACAACGGCGAGTTCCTGATCAAAAGCAAAACCGGCGCAGGCACCGAAGTCACCATCACCCTGCCGCTGAAGATCTCGGCCTCCAGGCCGGTTCCCACCGACAATTCCAGTCAGCTGGTCCACCTCAAATCTGTTGCCAGCAATCAAGTTTCAACTCCCCGGGACGAAGTCCCAGTTCGTAGTAAAGGAGAACGTCGTGCACGCGTATCAGCCTGAACGTCTCACCCAAAAGTCATCCCGCGGCCTGCCATTTGTCGATGCTCTGCTGAGCCATCCGCGACTGTGTGCTGGCGCTGCATTGTCACTGGCCGTGATGGGCGCGATCTGCGTCAACGCCATCTGGTATCAGCCAGGCAAGCATCCCGCACCGCTGTTTGCCACCCGCACCCTGGACAATGACGCGATAAAGTCCTCCAACCGCGTCGCCAAGGCAGCCGATCCGGCCAAAACCCGGAAAGTTCTTTCCAAGAAAGCCTCCAACGAGCAATCCGGAGAACTGTTGCGCGAAGTTCAGACAGCCTTGTCCGTGCGCGGTTACTACGGTGGTAAGCTGGACGGTCTTTATGGATCACGCACCAAGTCAGCGATTGAAGATTTCCAGAAAGATCACAGCCTGAAACAGGATGGCAAGGTCAGTCTGCGCCTGCTGACACAGGTGTTGATGTCAGCCTCTTCGCAGCCGCGGGAGGTTCCCGTCCCAAAGCCCGCACAGGTGGTCAGTAATGTCACCAAGGTCAAAACCGTGAAACTGACTGCCCCGAACCCCGCCGAAGAAGTTGACGGTCTCGTTGCCCGCATTCAGGCGGGTCTGCGGGCCTATGGCTATGACGATCTGGTGGTCGATGGTCAGATGGGGCAGCAGACAGCCACCGCTATCCAGCGGTTTCAGCTGGATTACGGCATGAAAATCACCGGTGAGCCTTCCGACCTCGTGCTGAACAAGCTGCGCGACATCGGCGCCTATGTGCAGGGCTGATCCGTCGCGTGCGGGTCACGTCTGAACTATGGGTTTCGGCGCTGATCCGCCGAAGCCAATTGGCCGGGGCCTTTGCCACCGTTGTCCATCGTGGCGCCGCTGAAGCCGGCGCCATTTTTCTTATTATCAATGATTTACAAGGCGGCAACGCCCTGTATGGCCCGGCGCCGCAAGCTGATTACGGGTTTGAGGGTAGCCAGGAACGCCAGTTTGAATGTCTGCTCGAAGCGGCCCAAGCAGCGGACATAGATCAGAAGATCGAACGTGAGCGGTCCTTTGACCCGGATGTCTGGGTGGTCGAGATCGAAGACCGTGACGGCCGCACTTTTCTGTTGGAAAACTGAATTCCGAAGGCTTTTAGCCTGTCGCTTGCAGCGGCTGTTGCTTAGGCGTTGCCGTTTCGCGCGTGTCACCACGTCTTGTGTCGCCCAAATTACTGTCTTCCAACACGCTTTGATGCTGGATTTCGGGATCCCTGGCTTTCGGCCACTGTTCGACGGCCTCCAGGCTCGATTTGCTGTTCAACTGAGCAAAGAAACGCATCGCTCTCATGGCGTTATGGGAGGACAATCCAATGCTCGGATGGGTCAGAATCTGGATACGATTGGCCTGTGCCGGTTGCACCTCAGCAGCGCTCAACAGCACTGCCAGCGTATCTCCGGACTTGTCCTGCAGCACTTGCTGGGCCGTGTCGAGTGCCAGGCTGAAGCGCTTCTGCATCAGCACGGCCATGCCCTGGTGACTGTGGGCCCGGGCCATTTTCTCAAACGCATCGCCGAAGTGAAAATCGTTCGCCATGGGCTTTGCCATGGGCGGCATTTCAAACCGGCTGCCGCGTCCTGCTGCGGCAAGCAGGGCGTGTTCGGCCTCATTCAGCGGCACATCTGGTCCCTGCGATTCCAAAGGTTCTGTCGGGGCCAGTGGTGGTGGCGTGACCTCAGTCCGTTGAGTTCGGGTCTCTTCGGCCAAGCGTTCAGCATCCGCATCCGGGTGTGAGATCGCAAGCACTTCACCAAGATCGGCATCGAGAGCAGTTTGCACCTCACGGGCGTCAATTTCAGCAAACAATGCGTCGGCACTGCGGGTTTCCAGATTGCCGAGCAAGGCATCGTTTTCTTCCAGCGCGATCTGCACTTCATCGTCAGGCAGGCTTTTCAGCTGACGAATGAGACTTGGGCCGATATCGAGCCTTGTGGCAATTGCGCGGGCATGTTCGATGTCGGTGCGATCCATAATCCGTAACAGATCCAACTGACCCAGGGTTTGGCAATGAGCCAGGACGGGCAGGGCAACATTGATCGGTTCCAACGCGAGATAAAGCGCCGCTGAGCGGGGCGTAAATGGATAGTGGCCCAGCCGGCGGGAGACAATCTGTCTTGTGGCGGAGGATACCTGACCGATCAACAGATTGAATGCTTCGCTGAACTGATCCAGAGACAGCCGATTATGGGTGTCAAAATCGCAGAACCTGTTGGTCGCCAGGATGAGCATATCATCTTTGCTTTGGGGTTCGCTGACCCGCATTGGGCGGGCAGGTTGGTCTGGAGATTCCTTTAAAGCAACTTGCATTGAACTGGTTCCACAGCGTTATCTGCCCAGACAATGGACCGACAACCCTTAGAATTCTGTTAACCATAACGCCGATTTCTATCAGAAATCAGCAAGCTGCCGGGAAACTGCCGGAGCAAATCAGGCATTGCACAAGATTACCCAGATTAAAGCGACCGCTCATCCGCTGGCGTCGGGCACCGCATATTTGAGGTATTTTTCGCATTTGGCGCTGTTGAGAAACTGCCGCACCGTATTCGCCCAGCTGCGATCTTCCCGCAGGGCGCGAATTAAGACAAAGCCCTGGCTGACGCTGGTTTCCACCAGTACCGCCCGGTCGGATTCAGCCGGCGGGTTTTTCCGGATCTGCGCCATCTGAACCGGATTGACCACCAGCAGCGACAATTGCCGCTCCACCGCCGTGCGGTCGTTGAAACTGTAGATGTTGCGCCCCTGGCGGTCGAAAATGGCAATGCTCCAGAACGGCAACTGACCTTCTGCGCTGACCAGTGCCGGGGCATCCGACAAATCATAGCGGCAGGCGGCGGTGCCAAAGGCCGGATCGACCAGCGGCAGCGTGTCATTGCGCCCGCCGGGCTGAGCAACCACGGAAAATTCCCAGAGACCTGCAACTTTCTCAAGTTTGGTCCAGGCGTCCTTGGCGGCATAATTTGGGATCAGCAGAATGATCAGGATGTGGACAATACCAGCCAGGACAAAGGCTACTGACAGGGCGTAGATGGACCGTTTCATGACGGGCACCTCAACCGGGTGACGTCTGGCATGGTGGCGTCGGTGACCCGTCCGGCGCTGGTAATCGGGCTGTCATAAAGCCGCAAAATCAATTTGTAGCTCTCACCATTGCCGCCGCCGTCATCTCCATTGGCATTGCCGTCGATTTCGAGCCAGTTCTTTGCAGCCAGTGCGGGACCGACATTGATCTCGAAGGATCCATCACTTTCGCGCAGCAATTGTCGGGAAACCAGATTGCTCGCCATGCCGTCAGACCTGACCAGCACACGGTCGTTGAGATCATGCGCCGCCAGGGTCCACAGGCGGGCGGGCGGGGTCAGCCCGGATAGACGATATTGGCAATTGCGGCGCAAACCGTTGCCCCGGCGATCTGACAGCGCGTGAAAGGCAAGACCCTCAGCCGCTCCCAGAGGAACGTCTCCGTCTGCTGCGACCTTTGCTCTTGAATAGGGATCGGCATTGACACTGCCGGCCTGCGGCCATGCAGTCCACTGACCTATGCTTAATGTGCCGAAACCATGGTTTTTCTGAATCGACAACCAGGCCAGGGCACCCCCCAGAAACAGGCCAATGAACAGCACCGCAAATAGTTCACTGAAAGCACGCACCTGACTGTCAGTGCTCCATCAACAGGCAGTTCGCAGACCAACCGATCATTGATTTTGAACAACTTTGATTTCCGCGGCGGCGTCGGCTGCGGCGTCGGCGGGTTTCAACTGTGACTCGCTCACCTTTTGGGCCCGCAGAGAGGGGGCGGAACGCAGGTCACGATAGAGCTGATGCAGCAAATCGGATGTTTCCACTGCCAGGGGTCTCTGACGAACCACATCGACCGGGCTGTCCGCCGGTTTGTCGGCGTTGGCGACGCCAGCGGCCACCGGGTCCTTGCGTTTTTCCGGTTCGACGAATGGCATTGGGCGCAGCTCGATATTCTGGTGCGCATAAGTCATGAATTTTTTCCAGGTCATCGCCGGCAAGCGGCCACCGGTGAGCCGGTTTGTTGGCCCGTAATTATCATTGCCGAACCAGACGGCAGCAACGAAATTGCCGGTATATCCAATGAACCAGGCGTCGCGATAGGACTGGGTCGTGCCGGTTTTTCCCGCAGTCTTGATGCCGTCGAGCTTGGAGCGTCGTCCGGTGCCCCATTCGGGTACCTGCGACAGCATTTGATTCATCGCCTCGGTGGCCTCGTCAGAAATAACTCTCTCCTGCTTCGGTCCGTCCTTTTTGTGTTCGTAAAGAATATTGCCCTGAGGGTCGGCAATCTGCAGAATCGTGTGGCGGTTGGTTGAATAGCCGCCGGACATGAACACGCCGTAACCGGTCGCCTGTTCCATCACGGTCATCTCATTGGTGCCCAGCGGCATGGCGGGTTCGGCGGTCAGTGGCGATTCAACTCCCATGCGATAGGCCAGTTCAACAATCGGCTGACGTCCCAGTTTGGAGGCAATCCGCACCGGCACCGTATTGATGGACTTTACCAGTGCCGTGGTCAGCGAAACATTGCCAAAGCGGCGACCATTGTAGTTTTGCGGCGACCAGCCGCGAATGGTGATGCCAGCGCCGCTGACCGTCTGATTGGGCTTGTATCCCTGTTGGACGGCATAGGTATAGACATAGGGTTTGAAGGTTGAGCCCGGCTGACGACGGGCGCTGGTGGCGCGGTTAAACTGGCTCTCGCCATAATCACGGCCGCCAACAATGGCCCGCACGGCGCCGCCATTTTCGATCACCACCATGGCCGCCTGATTGGAGCGATAGTCGTCGCCATATTGGCGCAGGTGCGACAGAACCGCGTCTTCGGCAGCTTTTTGCAGGCTCGGATCGATAGTCGTTTTGACCACCAATGTGTTGGTCGGCATGCCGGCGGCGCGTTCCTTCACCTGTTCAAAGGCATAGTCGAGAAAATAGTCAGGCACTTCCGACTTATCGCGTTCGACGACGCTTGCAGGATTGCGCCGGGCATTGATCACCTGGCCCTCGGTCATGAATTTCGCCTGCACCATATTGGTCAGCACTTCATTTGCCCTGGCGCGGGCGGCCGGCAGGTTGACGTGGGGGGCATATTTGGCCGGTGCCTTATACAGGCCGGCCATCATAGCACCTTCCGCCAGATTGATGTCGCGAATGCTCTTTTCAAAATAAAATTCGGCCGCCGCAGCGGCGCCGAAAGCACCACCGCCCATATAGGCGCGGTCGAGATAGAATTTTAAAATCTCTTTTTTCGACAGATTATATTCCAGCCACAGGGCGAGAAACGCTTCCTTGATCTTGCGTTCAAGCGTTCTTTCATTTGTCAAAAACAGATTTTTTGCCAATTGCTGGGTGATGGTCGATCCACCCTGAACCACCGAATTGGCGCGGGCATTTTCCACCATGGCACGGACAAGACCGAGAAAATCAATACCGAAATGTTCAAAGAAACGCCGGTCTTCAGTGGCCAGAACCGCCTTGATGAAATGATCGGGAATGACGTCAATCGGCTCTGCATCATTGTGCAAAATGCCGCGCTTGCCGACTTCGCCACCGAAGCGGTCCAGAAAGGTGACCGCATATTGCTTATTGGCCCGCCAGTTCTTTTCTGTTTCGTCAAAAGCCGGCTTTGCCAGCGTCAGCATCAATGTCATGCCGACCACGCCAAGGGTCAGTCCTTCACAGGCCACCTCGACTGCCGCCTTTTTCAGTCCATAGAATCTGAATCGGCGCGAAAATATGGTCAGCGCTTCCAGGCTTTCGCCACCGCCCGACTTGAATCGATACATGGCGTCGTCGACCCACGAATCGAAATTCAACAGCCAATTGCCGGCTGAGCGTTTGTTTCGGGGGGCAAATGGGTCGCGCATGGTCTTTACGCGGGCTCCGCTTCATGGTTGAGGTTGAACGAGGGCAGTCAGTCTGTCGCCCCCCTTTTTCCAACATTTATCACGTTGGGGCAAGTTTATGCAGAATATTTGGACAATATCGTGAACGCCAAAAAGAGTCCCTTTTGGGAGGTTAAGTCCCTTGTACAGATGACGACGCAGGAATGGGAAAGCCTCTGCGACGGCTGCGGGCGCTGTTGTCTGAACAAATTGGAAGACTGGGACACCGGCGAAATCCACTTCACCAATATCGCCTGCACCCTGTTTGACGGCACCAGTTGCCGGTGTCGGGACTATGAAAACAGATTTGAAGCGGTGCCCGATTGCGTCAAGCTGGAAGCGCGGGATATCAGCAAATATTCCTGGCTGCCGCCGACCTGCGCCTATCGCCGGCTGGAGGAGGGGCGTGGCCTGCCGGACTGGCATCCGCTGATCACCGGCGACCCCGACAGCGTTCACAAAGCCGGTGTCAGCGTTAGCGGCAGGACGATTCCGGAAGACGGGATGAGTGCGGATGACTATGAGGACCACCTGGTGGACTGGGTGGACAAGGAATAGGAAATTTTTGCTAATAGGAAAATAATCCTTGACAGCGATACGGTCATCCTGTAGCCTTCGGGCATAATCGAAGAAGTGGGTAAGCAAGCGGCCTCAGGTAATCCATCTGTGGGCCGCTTTTGTTTGCCCAGCTTACAATTCCTGAAAACGAAACGGATTAGGCCATGAGCAAAACGCTTCAGGGCACTGTGCCCGTTGGGCCGGGTGCAGATGCGGTCGCGGAAGATACCGGTCGATGCGCCACCGCTCTGGAACTGCACGACAAGCTGATCGCCATATTCGGACACCAGCTGGACCGCTTCGAAAGCGGCGGCGGTGGCCGCGGCGGCGACGATAACGACGACGGCGCCGCTGACGGCGTGGTTGATGTGGAACAGGCCGCCAAGGCGCTGGCGATTCTAGCCAAGACCCTGGAGTCGATTGCTGCTGTCAGCATCAAGCTTGGCAACGGTCTGGGAAAAAGCAATCCACAACAGTCTGGCAATTCCAATGATCCCCATTCTCGATCCTCGACTACTGAAAGAGAGGAACTTGATCGACAGCTTACGAAGCTTGTTGGTGATCTTGTACAAACAGGGGAGGTTTAATGAGTTATTGGCCATTGCCAATAATCTGCTGAAAGAACACCTGATTCACCGATGGCCGATCTATGCCCGTACCCGCCAGCGTCCAACACTTGCGACATGGACCAACTGGTTGTTGCTCGGCGGACGCGGCGCCGGAAAAACCCGCACCGGGGCGGAATGGATCCGCGCCATGGCCTTAGGCGACACATATTTCACCGCTCAGCCGGTGGGTAATATTGCGCTTGTAGCTGAAACCTATTCCGATGCCCGCGAGGTGATGGTGGAAGGCCAGTCCGGCCTTTTGGCGATACACACAAGCTGGGAAAGACCGGTCTGGATAAGCTCCCGCCGTCGGTTGGAATGGCCGAATGGGGCGATTGCGCAGCTATTTTCGTCGGAAGATCCTGACGGTTTGCGCGGGCCGCAATTTGGCGCCGCCTGGTGCGACGAAGTGGGAAAATGGAAAAATCCACAGGCCACCTGGGACATGTTGCAATTCGGACTGCGGCTGGGAACCTTTCCCCAGCAGGTGATCACCACCACGCCGCGCCCGATCAAATTGCTGAAAGACCTGATCGTTGACAAGCGCACATTGTTGGCGCGCATGGCCACCGACGAGAACCGGACCCACCTGGCTGCCGGGTTTTTTGACCATATCGTCAATCTGTATCGTGGCACCACATTGGGACGCCAGGAACTGGACGGCGAAATTGTTGAAGAGCGCAGCGACACATTGTGGCAGCGCGAAGGACTGGATCACCATCGCGTGCAGCCAGAAGACGCACCGCCGCTGCGACGCATTGTCGTGGCCGTTGATCCGCCGGTCACTGGCAAGGCCACCTCCGATGCCTGTGGCGTGATTGTTGCCGGCGTGGCAGAAAACCGTCGCGCTTATGTTCTGGAAGACCAGACCTTGCAGGCGGTGTCGCCGGGACGCTGGGTCGCCATGGTCACCCAGTTGTTTAATAAATATCAGGCTGACCAGGTGGTGATTGAAACCAATCAGGGAGGTGACATGGCCGAAAGCGTGTTGCGCAATGCCTGTCCGCATCTGCCGATCCGCCAGGTCAAAGCCTCCCGCGGCAAGTGGTTGAGGGCAGAACCCGTTGCGCATCTTTATGAACGCGGTCTGGTGTCCCACGTCGGCGCTCTGCCGCAACTGGAAGATGAAATGTGTGATTTCGGGCTGGAGGGATTGTCGTCGGGCGCCTCGCCGGATCGCCTGGACGCGCTGGTCTGGGCCTTGACCGACCTGATGCTCGGCCAGGCCTGCCAGCCCCGCGCCCGCACACTGTAACCCGCCGCCCATTGGGGTAGGCGCAATTGAGAGACATGATGATGAAAAACCTGCTTCGTTGGCTGCAGCCGGCGCGATCCCGCTCGGCTGGCGATGCAACGCTGTCCTTGCCGCCGGAGCGCAAGGACGTGTCGCTGGCCAATCTGATTGCCCTGTCGCAATCCGGTCATGCCTCCTGGTCGCGGCCTGACTATGCGACAATGGCGCGGCGCGGCTATATGGCCAATCCGATTGTTTTTCGCTGCGTGCGGCTGATTGCCGAGACTGCCGCGGCCGTGCCCTTGCTGATCTATCAGGGAAAAGGCGAGTTGGATCAGCATCCCATGCTTGACCTGCTCGCCCGCCCCAATCCGCGCCAGGGTGGCAAGGAATTTCTGGAATTGCTGATTGGCCATCTGCTGGTGTCGGGCAATGCCTATATCGAACTGGTGCAGGTTGGTGAGACGCCCCGCGAACTGCATGCGCTGCGACCAGATCACGTCAGAACCGTCACCGACAATCGAGGCTGGGTGGAAGCCTACGAACATACAATCGGGTCGAGCAAGACCCGCCATCCTGTGGCATCTGATGGCCAGTCCTCGGTGCTGCATATGGCTTTGTTTCATCCGCTTGATGACAATCAGGGCTTTCCTCCCCTGCAGGCAGCGCTGATGGCGCTGGATGTGCACAATGCAGCCTGCCAGTGGAACAAGGCGCTGCTGGATAATTCAGCCCGCCCCTCGGGCGCACTGGTTTACGCCCCCAGCAATGGCAACAATATGAGCGAAGACCAGTTCGACCGGCTAAAAGCGGAACTGGAAGACGGTTATTCCGGGGCGGCCCGGGCAGGGCGTCCGCTGCTTCTGGAGGGTGGTCTCGACTGGAAGGCGATGGGCTATAGCCCACGCGACATGGACTTTGTCGAAGCCCGTCACGCCGCGGCGCGGGACATAGCCCTGGCTTTCGGCGTGCCGCCGATGTTGCTGGGCATTCCCGGCGACAACACCTATTCAAACTATCAGGAGGCCAACCGGGCTTTCACCCGCCAGACATTGCTGCCGCTGATCAACCGCACTGTCGACAGTTTTAACCACTGGCTGCGGCCGCGCTTTGGCGACGACCTGCGCCTTGCAGTTGATGAAGATCGTATCGAGGGCCTGGCCAGCGAACGACAGCTGGTCTGGTCAAGGCTGGCAGGGGCGGACTTTCTCAGCGACGACGAAAAGCGTCAGGCGGTGGGCTACGGACCAAGATCAATGGGCGGTGCTGAAGCCGATGACTAGTCGATTCAGCGGCGTGTTCAGTGATGCTCTCACCACCTCATTGGGCGAGGCCGTGCCGGCCCTGTGGGGGGCGAAGATATTGGGGGCCTTTGCCGGTTCGCTGGTATCGCTGGCCTATGTCATGCCCCGCGGGCGGCGAGATGCAGCAGCGCGCCTGTTGGTGGGCCTGGTTACCGGGCTGGTATTTGGCGGCACGGCGGGGGTCAAACTGGCTGACGTCATGGGACTGCTTGGAAAAATATCGGCATTCGAGATCACACTGATGGGCGCCACCCTGTCGAGCCTGTGCGCCTGGTGGTCACTGGGTGCCCTGCAACGGCTGGTCGAGCGCTGGCCCGGTTTCAGCCTAACCGCAGCAAAGAAGGACAGAAAAACCCAATGATACAACTGACCCGAAGTCCTGAAACAAAACGCGCCCGCCTGACAGTGGATTCCGTCACCGAGGCCGGAGAATTCGGCGGCTATGCAACGCTTTTCGGGCATGTCGATCTGGGCAGGGACCGGGTCGAACAGGGGGCTTTTCAAAAGTGCCTGCGGCAGCGTTCGGCCACTGATGTGCGCATGCTGTTTCAGCACGACCCCTGCGAACCCATCGGTGTGTGGACCGCCATTCGAGAAGACCCGCATGGCTTGTTCGTACAAGGCCGCATCGTTGCCGATACGGTCAAGGGGGCTGAAATTCTCAGCCTGATGCGGGCAGGCGCCATAGACGGTCTGTCGATTGGTTTCCGCACCCGCAAAAGCCGTACCGATCGCAAATCCGGCATTCGCTCCATTCTGGAAGCTGACCTGTGGGAAATCTCCATTGTCACCTTCCCGATGCTGCCACAGGCGCGGGTCTCCCAGGTGAAGTCAGGTCCCGGTTGCCCGCGGTATTCACCCCAGAGCCAAAAGACATTGTCGGCAAAGCTGCGCGCCGCAGCCCGCATTTTGCGATCAATCTAATCCCTCCAACCCACTCACCCCACCCAACCCAAAGAGACAGATATGAGTCAGACAGATCCACAAAGCCCCGAAACCAAAATGGTTGGCGGGGCCGAAATCACCGATGCCTTTGACGATTTCATGCAGGCATTTGAAAGTTTCAAACAAGCCAATGACGAGCGACTGAACCAGTTGGAATCAAAACTCGCCGTCGACGTGGTCACCGACGAAAAGGTTGACCGCATCAATCTCGCGGTGGACGCCCAGAAGCGGCAGCTGGATCAACTGATCCTCAAGGCCCAGCGGCCTCCACTGGGCCGGGGGGGTGCCGATGACGCCTTGATTGATTTTGAGCACAAGGCGGCCTTCGATTCCTATCTGCGCAGCGGCAACGAAAATCAGTTGCGCATGATTGAACGCAAGGACATGTCGATTGGCAGCAACGCCGACGGTGGCTTTCTTGTGCCGGAAGAACTTTCTACGGAAATCGGCCGCCGTCTCAAGGCGTTATCGCCTATCCGTTCGCTGGCAAGCGTGCGTCAGGTGTCGGCCAGCATCTACAAAAAACCCTTTGCCCAAACCGGCCCTGCGGTTGGATGGGTCGGCGAAACCGACGCGCGGGCCAAAACAGACTCGCCAACCTTGGCCGAGTTGCAATTCCCCACCAAGGAACTCTACGCCATGCCGGCGGCCACCTCGTCGCTGCTTGAAGATGCAGCCGTCGATCTGGAAACCTGGATAGCGGAAGAGGTGGAATCTGCCTTTGCTGAACAGGAAGGAAAGGCCTTCGTCACCGGAAGCGCTACCAATGAGCCCACCGGGTTTCTCACCGCAACAACAGTTGCTGAAGACAGTTGGGCCTGGGGCAATCTGGGCTACGTTTTGAGTGGCGCGGATGGCGCGTTTGCAGATTCGGACGGCGCTGATGTGCTGGTTGACGTGATTTACGCCCTGAGAGCAGGCTACCGGCAAAACGCCACTTTCGTCATGAACCGCAAGGCGCAGGCGGCGACGCGGAAGCTGAAAGACGGTGATGGCAACTATATCTGGCAGGCTCCCGCCAGCGCCGACAGCCGTGCCCTGCTGATGGGTTTTCCGGTGGTCGAGGCGGAGGACATGCCTGATATTGAAACCGATTCCCTGTCGATTGCCTTTGGTGATTTCCGCCGCGGCTATCTGGTGGTCGACCGTACCGGGGTCAATGTGCTGCGCGATCCATTCACCCAGAAACCTTACGTGCTGTTTTACACCACCAAACGGGTTGGCGGCGGCATTCAGGATTTTGACGCCATCAAACTGGTGAAATTCGGCGCGTAGGTCCCTCCCTGCCTGCTTAAGCGGGCTCCCTCCAAGGCCCGCAATGCGCCGATTGAGCGGCTCCGTTCCTCCCCAGAGCGGAGCCGTTCTGCATTTCACACCTCACTCAATTTCAGGGAGATCCAATGACCCTAGCGCTGATCACGCCCCCGGCACTTGAGCCGCTCGAACTAACCGACATCAAACTCTATCTGCGCATCGACCACGATGACGAGGATCAATTGCTGATCGACACGCTGAAAGCGGCCCGCCAACATGTGGAAGCGATCAGCAATCGCAAACTCATCACCCAGTCCTGGCGGCAATATGAGACCAGCTTTCCAGCCGACCACCAACTGACACTGAAAGTCGCCCCCGTGCAAAGCCTGGTGGCGGTGACCGCCTATGATTGTGACGGCAATGCACAATTGCTCGACGAAGACACGGTACAGCTGATCCGCGGCAGCTATCCGGCAGCGATCAGCTTCGACTCCGGTTTTGATGCCGCCGCCTCCGCCGTCGCCGCCAATGGTCTGGAAATCGATATTATTGCCGGCATGGGCGATACGGGCGTCGAGGTGGATGATGCCCTGAAACGGGCCATCCTGATGCTGGTCGCCCATTGGTATGAATTCAGAGGCGCAGTGGCGCCCGAACAGCAGCCAGTATCCATGCCGGCTGGCATTGATGCCCTGATCGCTCCCTATAAACGCCTGGGACTATGACCATGGCGCCCTTCCAATTGACCTCCAGCAGAGGCCACCGGTTGACCCTGCAAAGTCGCAGCGAGGCCGCTGGCGAAGATGGAGTGCTTGAAACCACCTGGACAAATGTCGCCGCCGTCTGGGGTGCCTTTGTCAGTTCTGACATTCAGCGCCGGGAAGAAGCGCAACAGATGGTCGAAGTGCTGCAGCACCAGATTGTCATTCGCTATCGCGATGACCTGGCCAGCGGCTGGCGCTTTCTGCTCGATGACCGGGAAATCGCCATTCTGTCGGTGATTGATCCGGATCAGACACGCCGCTTCTTGAGCTGTCGCTGCGAAGAGGAGGCCCGCTGATGGTCGTTGCAAAGATTGCCGACGAACTTTTGGGTCCCGCCGCCCTGCAAAAGATAATCGATGCCCTTGGAGAGGCGCTGGCTGATGAAATTCGCCAGCACTTGGAAATGAAACAAGTGCCGTCGCAAGTAATGGCTGAAGGCGCCGTCGCCGCCACGGCGACAGTCCACGTCATCGCCGAAACCTCGGCCATCGACGCGCTGCACCAGGAAATTGAAACCATCATCGAGGGACTAAGCCCGTGAGCGACGCCTGTCAGGAACTGATTACCGGCCTGTTTGAAACCCTGACCGGCAGTACCGAACTGACCAACCTGTTGGGTGCGGCGAAGATTTTCGACCGGGTGCCGGATAGGGTGGAATCCCCCTATGTCGTCATCGGCCGCACCACCACCACCGACTACAGCACCGCCAGCGAAGATGGGGTGGCAATCGTGTTTTTCGTCCATTGCTGGTCGCAATCAGCGGATCGCGGCGAGATTCACGCCATTCAGCAACTCATCTCCACGCTGCTGACCGATCAGCCGCCGGTGCTTGCAACCCACAATCTGATCCACCTGCGCAATCAGTTTTCAGAAGTCCAGCGCGACCATCTGCGCGGATTGATGCACGGCCTGACCCGGTTCCGGGCAGTTGTTGAACCCAAATCGTAACAAAGAAATTTCAGAAAGAGAGACACCATGGCAGCCCAGAAAGGCAAGGACCTGCTGTTGAAGGTCTATGATGACGGTGAAAGCAGTTTCATCACCGTCGCAGGCATGCGCTCACGTCGCATCGCCTTTAATGCCGACACAGTGGATATCACCGACTTTGAGAGCATCGGACGCTGGCGCCAATTGCTCGCCGGGGCGGGGGTGCAGCGGGCATCCATTTCCGGCTCCGGCCTGTTCAAGGACGCTGAATCTGATGAACTGCTGCGACACTTGTTTTTCGACGCAACCATCGTCAACTGGCAGATCGTCATTCCCGACTTTGGCACAATCGAAGGTCAGTTCCAGATCACCACGCTGGAATATGGCGGCGATCATGATGGCGAGGTGACCTTTGAAATGGCGTTGGAATCGGCCGCCTCTTTGACCTTCACCGCGGCCAGTTGATGGTCAACAAGCATCGCGGCGAAATTGCCGCCACTCTCGATGGGCGCAGCTGGACCCTGTGCCTGACGCTCGGCGCTCTGGCTGAGCTGGAAGCGGCATTTGAGGTGGAAAATCTCAGTCAGCTGACCAATCGCATTGCCTCGGGCAATCTGTCGGCCCGCGATATGTTGCTGATCATCGGGGCCGGTCTGCGCGGTGGCGGTCACCCGTTGCCGGACGAGGAAATCGTCGAAATGCAGGCAGAGGGCGGGGCGCTGGGCTATGCCCGCATCGTCGCCCAATTGCTGAAAGCCACATTTGGTGAGGCCGATGAGACCGAGTGACGAAGGCTTTCCCTGGCAACAGGTGATGCGTTTTGGATTGGGGCAGTTGAGATTGGCACCGAAGGACTTCTGGGCGCTTTCCCTGCCGGAATTAAACGCGGCCCTGCGGTTTCATCATCCTGCCGCGGTTTCGCTCCTGTCCCGACAGGACCTGAACCAGATGATGCACAAACATCCGGACAAACATCCGGATCGGCACCCAGACAAACAAATGGAGTCTCAGTGATGGCGATCATCGAAAAGCAATGCAATGTCACCCTGACCTCCAATACGGATCAGGTGAAGAAGAACAACAAGGAGATTGAAAAGGATCTGAGCGAGCTGGATAAGCTTGCAAAATCCTTCGGAAACAGCTTCACAGCGTCGCTGAAACAGTCGATTGCTGAAGGGCGCAGCTTTCAGGACACGCTGAAGGCCATCGGACTGCAATTGTCCAGTACTGCTCTGCAAGCGGCACTGCAGCCGTTGCAAAACTCTGTCGGGTCGTCCTTTGGAAACATCCTCAACGGATTCCTGGCCCCCAGTACCACGGGGCAGGGTCAGGCCGGGCTCACAAGGATGGCGCGGGGCGGGGTGGTGGCTTCGCCGACATTTTTTGCCACCCCCGGCGGCGGCGGATTGATGGGCGAGGCCGGACCGGAAGCAGTCTTGCCGCTGGCCCGCGGCAGCGATGGGCGTCTGGGAGTCCAGGCCACTTCCAGCGGCGGCAGCGGCAGTGCAGCAGCTGCGCCGGCCAACATCACCTTCAACGTGTCGACCCCTGATGTGCAGGGGTTTCGCCGCTCCCAGGCCCAGATCTCAACCATGCTGACCCGCACCGTCAATCGCGGGCGGCGGCATCTCTAGAGACTTTCAAAGGAATCTACCATCCATGACTTCCACCACCGACTTTCATGACATCCGCTTTCCCGTCGATGTTGCATTGGGCTCCGCCGGCGGTCCGCAGCGCAGCACAGAGATTGTCACCCTTGGCTCCGGCTACGAACAGCGCAACCAGCGCTGGGCCCATTCCAGACGGCGCTTTGATGCCGGCTACGGGGTCAAAAGTCTCGATCGCTTGCAGGAGGTTGTCGCTTTTTATGAGGCACGCCGGGGACCACTTTACGGGTTCCGCTTTCGCGATCGCACAGACGACAGGTCTTGCGCTGCTTCCCAGCAACCCACCGCAAACGATCAGCGAATTGGCGAAGGGGACGGTGCCGAAACCGCGTTTCAACTGATCAAAAACTATGGCAGCGATCCAGACATCTATGCCCGACCCATCACTCATCCGGTGGATGGCACGGTGCAGATCGCCGTTAACGGAAATATTCAGACCGTTGAAACCGATTACAGCATCGACCATTGCACCGGGATCGTCACATTTGTTGCGCCGCCAGCCTTATCTGCCGGGATCACTGCCGGATTTGAGTTTGACGTTCCCGTCCGGTTTGAGGCTGACCAGATGGCAGTCAATCTGACCGCCTTCTCGGCAGGTGAAGTGCCGTCAATCCCGCTGATTGAGGTGCGCATATGAGAGATTTTGCCCCGGACCTTGCCGCGCATCTGGCGCAACGGGTGACCACATTATGCACCTGCTGGATCCTGCGGCGGCGCGATGGTGTCACCCTTGGCTTTACCGATCACGACCAATCGCTGCAGGTCGATACCATCAACTGTCAGGCGATCACCGGATTCCAACCCAGTCAGGCGGTCACCGAACTCGGTCTGTCCACCGACAACCAGGAAATAGAAGGGGTGTTGGCCAGCGCGGCCATAGCTGAAAGCGACTTGCAAAACGGCCTCTATGATGGCGCACAGGTTGAAATCTGGCTGGTCAACTGGAAGTCACCGGATCAGAACCATTTGCTGCGGGTGGCGCTGTTGGGTGAGGTGACGCGGGAAGACGCTGTGTTTAAGGCACAATTGCTGGGGCAGACAGAATTGCTCAATCAGGGCCATGGTCGCAGTTTCAGCCGCTCCTGCGATGCCGTGCTCGGCGACGCCCACTGCGGGGTTAACCTGAATGATCCCGAATTTGAAACAAATGGTGCCGTGCTGGAAGTGGTCGACCGGCTGACCCTGGGGTGCAGTGGCATCGACAGTTTTGAGGCCGGCTGGTTTGCCCATGGACAACTGATCTGGCTGAGCGGCGACAATGCCGGCCTGACGGTGGAAGTGTCGGCCAGCCGCAGCCACCGCGACGACCGGCTGACCCTGTGGAAAGCAATGCCAAATGCACCGGCCATCGGCGACACATTCACGGTCACCGCCGGCTGTGACAAGTCCTTTTCGACCTGCAAAGCCAAATTCAACAACCACTTGCGGTTTCGCGGCTTTCCCCACATGCCCGGTGCCGATTTTACCCTGGGCTATGCCAGCCAGGACGAGCTGCATGATGGCAGCCCGCTGGTCGAATGACCGCCGCAAGGCGTCTATTAAGAGCAAGATTAAATCATGAAAAACAAATCAAACGCGGCCTGCATCGTGCCGGTGGCGCGCAGCTGGCTGGGCACTCCCTACCAGCATCAGGCCTCGCTGAAACATGTCGGTTGCGATTGTCTCGGCTTGATCCGGGGCATCTGGCGTGAAGTCGAGGGCAGGGAACCGCGCCCCGTGCCACCCTATTCCTCCGCGTGGTCGGAACTTGGCGGGCGCGAGCGCCTGCTGGAGGCGGGTAAAGCCCACTTTCAACCGCTGTCGGTGAGCGATGCCAAAGCCGGAGATTTCGTCGTCTTCCGCCTGCGCCGCGCTTCGGCGGCCAAACATGCGGGCATTCTCGCCACCAGCCATAGTTTTATTCACGCCTATGACGGCAGTTGCGTGGTGGAAAGCAACCTGTCGGAGTTTTGGCGTTCGCGCATCGCCGGGGCTTTTCGATTTCCCGCCGCAACGGGTGACCACTAGATGGCAACAATTCTTCTACAGGCTGCCGGCTCCGCCCTCGGCACCCAATTGTTTGGCCCCACCGCAGGCATAT
Source organism: Rhizobiaceae bacterium (assembly GCA_039977975.1). GTDB lineage: Bacteria > Pseudomonadota > Alphaproteobacteria > Rhizobiales > Rhizobiaceae > Pseudahrensia. The sequence goes on along the minus strand of JBDWCD010000009.1, from coordinate 99,462 downwards.
TTGGCCGCGCTCTGGGGGCACTGGCGGGCAGCTATATCGATCAGCAGCTGTTTGGCTCCGCCAATCAGACGATCACCGGTCCCAGGCTGGAGACGGCTCAGGTCCTGTCATCCCGTGAGGGGATCGCCATTCCCAATGCATTTGGTCGGGCACGTATTGCCGGCGAGGTCATCTGGGCAACTCGTTTTGAAGAGGTGCAGAGTACCGAAACCCAGTCCCAGGGCGGCAAGGGCGGCGGTGGGTCAAAAACCACCACCATCAGCTATGCCTATTTTGGCAATTTTGCCGTCGGCCTCTGCGAGGGGGAAATCGCCCATATCGGCCGCATCTGGGCCGACGGGCAATTGCTGGAGCAGACTCAACATACCATCCGCCGCTACACCGGTTCTGAAAGCCAGCAGGCCGACAGTCTTATCGAGGCCAAGCAGGGCGCTGGCAATGCCCCCGCCTATCGCGGCCTGGCCTATCTGGTGTTTGAACATTTCCCGCTGGAGGAATTCGGCAATCGCATTCCCCAGATTGCGGTGGAGGTCATCCGTCCCGTTGGCGCGCTGGAACAGAAGCTCTACGCGGTCAACATGATCCCCGGTGCGACCGAATTTGGATACGACACCGAACCGGTTATCGAAGCCACAAGTGAAGTGGAGAATAACCGCCTCAACACCCACCAGACTCTGGCGGAAACAGATTTTCTCGCCTCCCTGGATGAATTGCTGGCGCTGTGCCCGAACCTGCATCAGATCGCCCTGGTGATCACCTGGTTCGGCGATGACCTGCGCGCTGAACATTGCCAGATCAGGCCAAAGGTGGAGGTCGCCAGTCGCGACATTGTACAGGGCCCGGAGTGGAAGGTTGCCGGCCTGTCCCGTGGGGCCGTTGAACTGGTTTCCTGTTTTGATGGCAATCCAGCCTATGGTGGCACACCAAGCGACGGCTCGGTAATCCGCGCCATTCAGGCGATCCGGGAGAGGGGAATAAAGGTCTGCCTCAACCCGTTCATGATGATGGATGTGCCGCAGGACAATGGGCTGCCCGACCCCTATGGGGGAAGCCAGCAGGCCGACTATCCCTGGCGCGGCCGCATTACATGCGATCCGGCACCCATGCAGCCAGGAACACCCGATGGCACCGCTGCGGCCCGCCAACAGGTTGACGCCTTTGTCGGCGCGGCCCAGGCCAGTCAGTTCGTTCAAAAGCAGGACGGTGTCGACCATATTGGCATTTCCGACTGGGGATATCGTCGCCTCGTTCTCCACTACGCCCATCTGGCCGAAGCCGCGGGTGGCGTCGACATGTTCCTCATCGGATCGGAAATGCGCGGCCTGACTTCCGTGCGCGGTGAGAACGATACATTCCCCTTTGTCGAAGCACTTCAGGACCTGGCCGACGACGTTGCCGGTATCGTCAACCCAGACTGTCTGATCACCTATGGTGCCGACTGGAGCGAATATTTTGGCTATCAGCCGGCAGACGCGTCGAACAATGTTTATTACAACCTCGATCCCCTGTGGGCGTCTTCGTCTGTCGGCGCGGTTGGCATCGACAATTACATGCCGCTCAGCGACTGGCGCAGCACCGGTGCTCCCGATGGTGAGGGGCGCACCGCCAGCGATCCCGATATGCTGGCCCGGCAGGTGGCGGGCGGCGAGGGCTATGACTGGTACTACGCCTCTGCTGCGGATCGCGAATTGGGGCTGCGCACGCCCATCACCGACGGCTTGGGCAAGCCCTGGACATTTCGCTACAAGGATCTGATTTCCTGGTGGCAAAACAGCCATTACGACCGCCGCAATGGCAGCGAGCTGGCTTCCCCAAGCCCCTGGCTGGTGCAGAGCAAGCCAATCCTGTTTACCGAACTGGGATGTCCCGCGGTCAATAATGGTGCCGGCCAGCCGAATGTCTTTGTTGACCCCAAGTCAGCGGAAAGCCTGCTGCCTTACTTCTCCAATGGCGGCCGCAATGACCAGATGCAGTCAGCCTATATCGAAGCCCACCAACAGCACTGGCTCGGCGGCGGCGGCGAGGGCGGCGGCGGCGAAGGCGGCGAGAATCCCAATAATCCCGTTTCAATCCACTATGGCGAGCCAATGGTCGATTTCCAGCGGGCCCAGTTCTGGGCCTGGGATGCACGGCCTTATCCGACTTTCCCCAGTGAAGTGAACCTGTGGAGCGATGCGCCCAACTGGCAGCTTGGCCACTGGCTCAATGGTCGTCTCGGCATGGTCCGTCTGGCTGATCTCCTGGCCGAGATACTGATCGCCAATGGCATCACCACTTTCGACACCCGCCACGTCACCGGCATTGTCGATGGTTATGTGCTGGCAGAAACCACATCGTCACGGCAGGCATTGGAGGTTCTGATATCCCTGTTCCAGTTATCGGTTTTTGAAGATTCCGGTGTCGTGCATTTCCGCTCGCCGGGCATAGACCCTGTCACCGTGCTGACGCTGGATGACATTGTCCACGAGGCCGCCGCCGCCGCCGTTTTTACCCATGTTACTGAGCAAGAGAGCGATCTGCCGATCTCGGTGCAACTGGCCCATATCGATCCCCATTTTGATTTTCAGGAAACTGAATCCTCAGCTTCGCGCAACAACCGCGATCATCTGCGTCAGCAATCCATGGCGGCACCCGTCGTCATCGGGCGCGATTGTGCCTCACCCGTGCTGGAAGCCTGGCTTCATGCCCGCTGGACCGCGCGGGACACCATAACGTTCGGCCTTTCAAGGGCCCATTCCCATCTCACACTTGGCGACGTGATTGCCTTCACTGACGAGGGGCTGGCGCAAACATGGCGCATTGTCAGCCTGGAGACAGGTGAAAGTCTGTTGATCACCGCGCAGGCAGTCGAACTGGTTGAGTTTGAAGCCTCCGCGGAATGGACGGGCCAGGCACGGCAGTCGACCAATTTCGGATTTGGCAAACCGCTGTGTCGCTTCATGGATCTTCCCGATCTGCCTCACATTGACGGTGGTGGTGGCAATTGTCTCGCCGTCGCCGCCCATCCCTGGCCGGGGGAAATGGCGCTTTACGCAGCGCCGGGCAATGAGGGCTATGCCTATCAGCAGTCCATCGTCAATGCCGGTTATCTCGGCGTGCTGGAAAGCGAATTGCCCGCCAGCACCGTGGTCAGTCGCCGGGACAATGGCAGCCAACTCCGCATAAAACTCCATCAGGGCACTATTGCCTCACTGGCCTCCGAGCTTGTGTTCAACGGTGGCAATGCGCTGGCGGTGGAGAGCAGGGCGGGAACCTATGAAATCCTGCAGTTTCAGCAGGCCGAACTTGTGGGCGACAAGACCTATGATCTGTCCCGATTGCTGCGGGGGCAGGCCGGTACGGAAACAGAAGCCGCACTGGGTGCCGCCGCCGGTGCCAATGTGGTGGTGCTCAATCAGGCGGTGGTCAATCTGAGCGGCGAAGATAATCTGCGCGGACTGGAGACCAATTGGCTCACCGGCCCCGTGGGCAAAGCCCTGGACGGGCCGGAATTCACCCAGTCCACCTTCACCCCCGGCTATCGCAGCCTGTTGCCCTATGCGCCGGTTCACCTGCGGGCGGAAGTGGATAGCGCCAACAATGTGACGCTCAGCTGGATCCGCCGTGACCGGATCAATTCCGACGACTGGACAGCGGTTGAAATTCCTCTCAGCGAGGCGACAGAATCCTATCGCGTCATCATCACGGCCGACGCGCCGGGATCCATCGACATCACCGTCAGCACACCCCAATTGCAGCTCACCGGCGGCGAACTCACGGCCGCCTTTGGTGCCATTCCCGCCAGTTTGACCATCGAAGTGGCGCAACTCAGCGCCACGGTCGGGCAGGGCCCGGCAGCCTTCCTCTCCATCTCTCTCTAGCAAAGGAATTCACATGAATAACTTCAAACCTTGGTACACGTCGCGCACCATCTGGGGCTCCATTGTCGCCTTGTTGGCTGGCGTTCTATCCTCGTTCGGATTTGACATCGACGATGCCACCCAATCCGCCTTCATCGACGGCGCCCTGCAATTGGTGGCAGTCGGCGGCTCGCTGATCGCGGTTTTTGGACGGATCAGCGCCACCAGCATGATCGAATGACGACGTGGCAAGCATTCTGTCCATATTACATCTGTTACGCGCCCTTCTGGGTGCGTTTCAGAAAATCAGGCGATTGGTCGACGAACACCAATATCGCCGCAAGTTTGTCCGGCAACAGCGCGCACGTTCTCGCAAGTTGCTGGAAAAATTACGTATTGCGCGGCGTCGGCGCGATGCTGGCGCTGATCGTCCTGAGCAATTGCGCAAGGATGACGGCTTTCGTCGCGACTGATTTTACCTGCCAGGCATTTCCGCCGATTGCCTGGTCAAAACAGGATACGCCGGACACTATTGCAGCCATCAAACAGCACAATGCCGGATGGCTTGTCCTGTGCAATGAATGAGTGCAAATTGTTCATGTCGCGTTCAGGCGAACCTTGCTATAAGCACATCATGAAAACACGTGTCTCCACCATATTTGTTACGCTGGCCCTTGTCGCAGGCCTTTACGGTGGCTCTGCTTTAATGTCGGGCCACGCTGAAGCTGCTTCCTGCAGTGCTCGGGCGTCCAGCCTGGCCGCGTCTAAGGGAGGACGTATTTTGAGCGTTTCGGCGCGCGGCAATAAATGCGTCATCAGATTGCTGATCAAACCGCGCAGCGGCCCGCCCAAACGCAAAACCTTCGTTGTTTCCAAATAGGTGAATGCCGGATGTCGCCGTTCGCCGCCGCTCGCCGCATTCGTCGTCACTCGCCGCACTCGCCTCCCTTTTCATTTACCGTTAGTCTGAATTTGCCGAATCCATTGGGGACCTGAACCATGCGCATCCTGGTTGTTGAAGATGATGAAAACCTCAATCGCCAACTGGTCGAAACACTGGTGGAAGCCGGTTATGTGGTCGATAAGGCTTTTGACGGCGAAGAGGGGCATTTTCTCGGTGATACCGAGCCCTATGACGCGGTGATCCTGGATATTGGCCTGCCGGAAATGGATGGCATTACAGTTCTGGAAAATTGGCGTCGCGATGGCCGCGACATGCCGGTGCTGATGCTGACCGCCCGCGATCGCTGGAGCGACAAGGTCGCCGGCATTGATGCCGGTGCCGATGATTATGTCGCCAAACCTTTCCACACAGAAGAAGTGCTGGCGCGCCTGCGTGCCCTGATCCGCCGCGCTGCCGGACATGCCAGCTCCGAAATCACCGTCGGTGACGTCTGCCTCGATACCAAACAGTCGCGGGTGACCTATAAAGACCAGCCGGTCAAACTGACGTCCCACGAGTTTCGCCTGCTGTCCTACCTGATTCACCACAAGGGTGAAGTCGTGTCGCGCACAGAGCTCATCGAACACCTGTATGACCAGGATTTCGATAAGGATTCCAACACCATCGAAGTGTTTGTTGGACGCCTGCGGAAAAAGCTGTTCCCCGAGATCATCGAGACGGTGCGCGGGCTTGGCTATCGGGCGTAACCGGTTTGATTTCCCGCCTCCTGCCCAATTCCCTGGCCTACCGATTACTGGCGATGATCACATTGTGGACCTCGGTGGCGCTGCTGGTTACCGGCATTATCCTGTCGACCATTGTGCGGGCCAACGAACAGCGCAGCTTTGAGCAATTGCTGCAGGCCTATATCCAAAACCTGATGTCGGTGATCGATATCGATGCGCAGGGCAATGTGATCGGTTCGCCGGATTTCGGCGATTCGCGGTTTGTCGAATTGTCCTCCGGCTGGTTCTGGACCATCGCCAAGGCGGAAACGGCACATGTGCCAATCGCCCATTCGGCGTCGTTTTCGGGCAATCTGGCGGAACTGCCCGTGGAAGTGACCGCACCGTTTGACGCAGATTTCAAGCGTGTTTCCGTGGTCACAGATCCATTGGGCAAACAATTGATGCAGGTGGAATCGCAACTGACGTTCGACGAAGACGAGACGCTTTACCAGTTTCGGGTGACCGGCAATACGCGCGATGTCGACAGGGCAGTGAGCGAGTTCAACCGCACGCTGATCCAATATTTCCTGCTCTATGGGGGCGGGACAATATTGGCGACATTCTTTCTCATCCGCATCGGATTGCGCCCCCTGTCGGCCGCCACGGATGCTCTGCACGACGTGCGCGAAGGACATAAGGAACAACTGAATGATTCCTATCCGGTGGAAATCCAGCCCCTGGTTGGTGAGATCAACGCTCTGATCACCACCAATCGTTCCATTGTCGACCGGGCCCGCACCCAGGTTGGCAATCTGGCGCATGCGCTGAAAACACCCTTGGCGGTCATCGTCAATGAGGTCAGGTCGTCAAAAAATGATCAGTCTGATCTGATTGCCGAGCAGGCCGATCTGATGAAATCACAGGTCCAGACCTATCTTGACCGGGCCCGCATTGCCGCCCAGCGCGATGTCATCGTCAGCCGCACCCCGGTGATCCCCGTTTTGAACAAACTGGTACGTGTGATGCAGCGTCTGTCCCCTGACATTGACTTCAACATCAACAACAATGACGAAACCCTGGCCTTCCGTGGCGAAGAGCAGGATCTGGAAGAGATTTTTGGCAATCTGCTGGAAAATGCCTGCCGTTTTGCTGAGTCTGAGGTGCATATTGCGGTGCATGACATGCCCGGCGGCGTCGGCGTCGGCGATGGCGCCGCCGCCGGGCCACCGAGAATTCTCATTGAAATCGAAGATGATGGCAAAGGCCTGTCGCCTGAACAGCGCGTCAAAGCCCTGAAGCGGGGTATTCGGTTGGACGAATCTCAGCCCGGCTCGGGATTGGGGCTGGCAATTGTGCGCGACATCGCTACTGAATATGGTGGATCGTTCACGCTGGATGAGGGTAAAAGCGGCGGATTGAAGGCCGTCATTGTTTTGCCAAAACTTTCGTCCAGTTCAAGATAGGGCAGTGCAAGATAGGGTCGAAATGGGTTCACAGGTGTATCGCGTGTCATCAAACTCTGTAAAAATTGCCGCGGTGTTGGCTTGCGCCTTGCTGGCCGGTTGCACTTCGGCCCTGTCCAGCCGTTCGGTGGAGTCGATAGACGCCGCCAACCAGGCGCGGGGTGATAACGCTTTGGCCTTCCAGTCCGACGATGAATTTGGACGCGGACTTTCCAAGACCGAACGTGGCGCTTTATCGACTGCAGAATTGCAGGCGTTGGAATTTGGATCACCGGGCAAGCCGGTTAAGTGGGGCGACGAGGACGGACCGGTGTCCGGCCTGATTTCGGTGACCCAACCGTTCCGGGTTGGCCAGTCATCCTGTCGCCGCTTTACCCATAAATTGTTTCGCAAATCCACCAGCCAGCAGGCCAATGGCACCGCCTGCCGTCGCCAGGGCGGGGCCTGGCAACTGGTTCAATAAGGCGCAATGTGACGCATTCGCAGGGATTTGATGTGTTTGTGCATTGCAACTGCCGGTGCGGTGGTTAATTAGAACCTATGATTTTCTGGATTTTAGCCCTCATTATGCTCGCCGTTGCGGTGTTTTGCATTTTGCTGCCTCTGGCGCGGCGGGTGGAATCCTCTGACGATGCCCTGCGGCCCATGGATGTTTATGTGGACCAGCTCAAAGAGTTGGAATCCAAAGTTGCAGCTGATGCTGCATCGGCTGAAACCCTGGCTCAGGAAAAGGCGGAAATCTCCCGTCGTATTCTCAAACAGGCACGCAGCGGCGGGCAAAAATCGTCCCTGGGCGTTGCCTCAGCCGGGAAAGCGACCCAGATCGGTGCCAGTCTGATGGCCCTTGTGGCGCTGCCGGCCATCGCGATTTCAACCTATCTCTATACCGGTTCTCCGGGCCAGCCGGACCAGCCGCTTTATGCAAGGGCGACCACAAATCTGGAAACCAGCTCGATTGAGGAAATGGTCCTGATCGCCGAGCGGCACCTGGCCAAGAATCCCAATGACGCACAAGGATGGGCGGTGCTGGCCGGTGTTTATGGGCGCATCAACAGGCCGATGGATCGAGCCCGTGCATTGCAGGAACTGATCCGCATTGGCGGGCCAACGCCGGAGAGCCTGGCCGATCTGGGCGAAGCGCTGACGGTAGCGGGCGACAACATCGTGCCAGTGCGCGCGCGTGAATTGTTTGAACAAGCACTAAAAGCCAAGCCTGACCTGTCGAAAGCCGGATTCTACCTGGCAATTGCCCAGGAACAGGAGGGCAAATTTGAAGATGCCTTGGCCCGCTGGACCAGCCTGGCCAATCTGCGCCGCGAAGATCAGCAGTGGCAGGCCCTGACAGCTCGCAAACAGCAGGAAATGCGCGCCAAACTGAGTCTGCCACAGCCAGAACCACAAGATTTACCGGGCCCGACTGCAGAGCAGGTGCAAGATGCTACCAGCCTGTCGACCGCCGAGCGGACCGAAATGATTGAAGGCATGGTGGCCGGGCTGGCCTCGCGGCTGGAAGAATCGCCGGATGATTTGCCCGGCTGGACCCGCCTCATTCGATCCTACGCCGTTCTTGGCAAAGCCGACGAAGCGCAGGCAGCCTATGATAAGGCACACCAACAATTTGCCGATCAACCCGATTTGGTGTCCCAGTTGCAGCAACAGGCCAGCCAGCTTGGCCTGAAGCCGCCAGCAAGCAAGGGAGATAACCAGTGAGCAACGCCAATACTTCCGGCGGTGGATTCACCCCTCGCCGCGGCCGCGGTCGACGCAGAGGTCGGCTGATTTGGATCATCGCAATCGGCTCCGTCATGGCGCTGGCAATTGGCCTTTCCATGTATGCCCTTCGTTCAGGCATCTCCTTTGCCATGAGTCCCAGCGAGATAAAGGCAGCTGACGTCCAGCCGGGACAGCGAATTCGCCTTTTCGGATTGGTTGAAAAAGGTTCAGTCAAACGCGGACAAGGTCTCGATGTTGCCTTCACCCTGACCGACAGTGAAAACAAAATGGTGGTGCGTTTCAATAAAATCCTGCCAGACCTGTTCCGCGAAGGGCAGGGAATTATCACCGAGGGGGAACTGGCCAAAGATGGGGCTTTTGAGGCCGATACGGTTCTGGCCAAGCATGATGAAAATTACATGCCCGCCGATATGGCCGAGAAACTGAAAGAGCAGGGCGTCTGGCAAGGCCAGGAAGGCGCTGACCAATGATTGTCGAACTCGGTCATCTGGCCCTCGTTCTGGCCTTTGCGCTGTCGGTGGTGCAGTCGATTGTACCGATATGGGGTTCATTGTCCGGCGACCGCCGCCTGATGGCCACCGCCGATACCAGCGCCATGGGCATATTGTTGTTTGTCACCATCTCGTTTGCTGCCCTGATGTGGTCCTATGCGGTGTCAGACTTTTCCGTCGCCAATGTCTGGCAGAATTCCCATTCGCAAATGCCTTTCCTGTACAAGCTGACCGGAACATGGGGCAACCATGAAGGCTCGATGCTGCTCTGGGTGTTCATCCTGGCTTTGTTTGCAGCCGCGGTCAGTTGGTTCGGCACGGCACTGCCGCCGAGTTTGCGGGCCAATGTCCAGAGCGTGCAGGCGTGGTTGCTGGCAACCTTTCTGTTGTTCATCCTGCTGACCTCCAACCCGTTTGAACGTCAGCCGGTGGCGCTGGAGGGGCAGGATCTGAACCCCATCCTGCAGGATATCGGCTTGGCCATTCATCCGCCGATGCTTTATCTCGGCTATGTCGGTTTTTCGATCACCTTTGCCTTTGCCATTGCAGCGCTGATCGAAGGGGAGATCGATTCCGCCTGGGCCCGCTGGGTGCGGCCCTGGACGATGATTGCCTGGACCTTCCTGACCGCCGGCATCGCGATGGGGTCCTATTGGGCCTATTACGAACTCGGCTGGGGGGGCTGGTGGTTCTGGGACCCGGTGGAAAACGCGTCCTTCCTGCCCTGGCTGTCGGGTACCGCGCTGCTGCATTCGGCATTGGTCATGGAAAAGCGCGATGCGTTGAAAATCTGGACCGTGCTGCTGGCCATTCTGACCTTTTCCCTGTCGCTTCTCGGCACATTCCTGGTCCGCTCCGGGGTTCTGACCTCGGTACATTCCTTTGCCAGCGATCCGACCCGCGGCCTTTTCATCCTGGCAATATTGTGTGCCTTTGTCGGCGGAGCGCTGTTTTTGTTCGTGCTGCGCTCCTCCAGGCTGGAGGCCGGTGGCCTGTTTGCGCCCGTATCCCGGGAAGGGGCCCTGGTGTTCAACAATCTGATCCTGTCGGCGGCGGCAGCCACCGTATTGATCGGAACCCTCTATCCAATCGTCTATGAAGCGCTGACCGATGCCAAGATTTCGGTTGGAGCACCGTTTTTCAATCTGACTTTCGGCCTGACGATGATTCCGCTGCTGATCGCCGTGCCCTTCGGTCCTCTGCTGGCCTGGAAACGGGGCGACCTGCTGGCGGTCTCCCAGCGGCTGATGTTTGCCCTGATCATTGCCATTCTGGCCACCGTGCTGACCGGCGCCTTCCTGCATGGCGGTCAATGGCTGGCACCTATTGGGGTCGGCCTTGCCGTCTGGTTGATGGTTGGTTCCTTTGCCGAGGTGGTTCAACGGGCCGGTTTCCGCAAAGCGACGGTACGTGTGGCGATGCGGCGGATGATTGGCCTGCCGCGTTCGGTCTGGGCAACAGCATTTGCGCATTTTGGCATTGGGGTTACCCTGCTGGGCATCGTGTCGGTAACCGCATTCGAGACCGAAACGATATCGCAATTGAAGCCAAATCAAACCGTCACCGTTGGCGAATTCACCTTGCAGCACGACGGGTATGTCAACAAAACCGAAGGCAATTATTCTGAGCGCAGCGCCCGCATTTCGATTACTCAGGGGGGTGAACTGGTTGCGGTTGGTCTGCCGTCGAAACGCTTTTTCCCGGCCCGGCAAATGCCGACCAGCGAAGCCTCGATCCATACATTTGGCTTTTCGCAGCTTTATCTGGCGCTGGGCGATGTCGAAGGCGATGGTAGCGTGACATTGCGTATCTGGTGGAAGCCGCTGATCCTGCTGATCTGGCTGGGCACGGTGGTGATGGTGATTGCCGGGGCGATTTCCCTGTCTGACCGGCGCCTGCGCATCGGCGCTCCGGCGCTGCGCAAGCGGCGTGAACGGCGTGGAAAGCCCGCGGCGCAAACCAGTGAGGTCATGCCCGGTGCTTAGACGACTTTCTGCGATATGTGTGATCATGCTCCTGGTGCTGCCGACCGCACCGATATTGGCCGCTGCTGAAACCAAACTGCCGGCGGAAATGGAGGGGCGGGCCAAGGCGCTGTTCCTGCAATTGCGCTGCGTTGTCTGTCAGAATCAGTCGATCGGTGATTCCGACGCTGATGTGGCCAAGGATTTGCGCGAAATCGTCCGCGAACAGATGCTGGCGGGCAAGACAGATGGCGAGATTCAGAGCTTTCTGGTGGCCAGATATGGCGAATTCATCCTCCTGAAACCGGTTTTTGCCTGGCACACGGCCCTGTTATGGGTGGCTCCTATCGTGTTGCTTTTGATCGGTGCATTGCTCGCCTGGCGTGTCATGAGAAAGCCGGTAACTGTTTCAAATAATGAGAAACTTTCCCAAGAAGACGAAGCGGAGTTGGAGCAAATTCTGCGTCAGCACGACGACTGACACAGGCGTGTTATTACGAAGATTTAATTTCAAAGCCCTCACACATTCACATTGTTGGGTCCATATAGGGCCGGAACAGAACACGCCTTGGGCAGGTGTTCTGAAAATGAAATGTCAAATTTTGTGAGGAAATGATGACAAGCAAAACTACCCCAAAAACCAAACTTCTCGGTGGCGTAGCCGCAGTAGGACTGGCAAGCGCTTTTCTGATGGGCGGTGTCGTCAACCCAATCACGCCAGTATTGGCCGAAGCAGTGCGCGTTGAGGCGCCTCAGGCCCCCAGTTTCGCAGATGTGGTTGAAGCCGTGACGCCCGCCGTTGTCAGCGTGCGGGTAAAAGCCAAAGTGCAACCGGCCAGCAATGATGGCGGGTTTAATTTCCGAGGCTTCGGATTTGACCAATTGCCGCAAGACCATCCCTTCAGACGATTCTTTGAAGGCCCCCGTGGCGAACGTGAATTCGGCCAGCGCCGCAACCGGCGCGGTGAAAAACGTCGTGGTGGACCGCGTCGCTTCGGCTCGTCTTTGGGCTCGGGCTTCTTCGTCTCAGACGACGGTTATATCGTCACCAACCATCACGTTGTGAAAGGTGGGTCAGATTTCACCGTTGTGCTGACCAATGGCGATGAAATAGACGCCAAACTGGTTGGCACCGACGCAAAAACCGATCTGGCGGTTCTGAAGGTCGAAGCTGACCGGAAATTCACCTATGTGCAGTTCTCCCAAAAGCAGAGCCGCGTCGGTGAATGGGTCGTTGCGGTCGGCAATCCCTTTGGTCTTGGCGGCACGGTTACTGCCGGCATCGTATCGGCCCGCGGCCGCGACATCGGATCTGGACCCTATGATGATTTCATCCAGATCGATGCTGCGGTGAACAAGGGCAATTCCGGCGGCCCGGCCTTTAACCTCAATGGTGAGGTGATCGGCGTCAATACCGCCATATTCTCGCCCTCCGGCGGCAATGTTGGCATTGCCTTTGCCATTTCCGCGAAGACTTCGGAAGAAGTGGTCAAAGACCTCATTGAATCCGGTTCCGTGACCCGCGGTTGGTTGGGTGTTCAGATTCAGCCGGTTTCCAAGGACATCGCTGAATCGGTTGGCCTTGAAAAGGCCGCTGGAGCGATTGTCGCTGAAACTCAATCAGACAGTCCCGCTGCCAAGAGTGGCATTGTGTCCGGTGACATTATTCTCCAGGTCAACAGCAAGGACATTAAAGGTCCCAAGGAATTGGCCCGGGTGATTGCTGGACTGGAGCCGGAAGAAAGCATCAAGGTCACGCTGTTCCGCGATGGCGAACGCCAGACAATCGACGTCAAGCTGGGCAGCCTGCCGAAGCCTGACAAGGTTGCGCAAGTGCCTGTCGCAAAGCCGGATGGCCAGGCTGGCGTGGAGCTCGATGAGCTTGGTCTTTCAATTGCAGAATCCGGGTCCAACATCGTCGTTTCCCAGGTTGACCCCAACAGCACCGCTGCCGAAAAAGGTCTGAAACCCGGCGATGTCATCGTTTCTGTCAACGGACGGGATACCAAGTCTCTCAATGATGTGGGACGTGCTGTTGCACGTGCCATGGAAGATGAGCGCAAGGCGATCCTGTTCCAGATTCAGACAGGCGAACGCAGCCGCTTCGTGGCCCTGCCGATATCGCAAGGCTGATCTGACAAGCTGTTGATGGTGCAAGAGGTGTCCGCTCCTCTTGCCCATTCGTTAGCGTCGAGCAGTGGGCGAATTGCCCACTGCTCGTTTTTGTTTATTACAGAACGGAACAAGCGGGGAATGAGATGCATATATTAATCGTAGAAGACGATGAGCAATTGGCCGAGCAGTTGGTGGCTTCGCTGAAAAATAACGGCCATGAGACCGATCATGTCGGCGACGGTGAAGCCGGAGAAGAGCAGGCCAGCCAGATGGCTTACGACGTGATGATCGTTGACCGCATGCTGCCCAAGCAGGACGGCTTGACGATGATTTCCAACCTGCGCGCCGCCGGAGTGAAAACGCCGGTGCTGATCCTTTCCGCCCTTGGCCAGGTGGATGATCGAGTCACCGGGCTGCGGGCTGGCGGTGATGACTATCTGTCAAAACCCTATGCTTTTTCCGAACTCTTGGCCCGTGTTGAGATCCTCGGACGGCGGGTGGAAAATCAAAATGCCGATACAACCATGACGGTCGGCGATCTGACCCTCGACCGGATTGGTCACAGTGCCGAGCGGGCGGGGCAGAAAATCATCCTGCAGCCGCGCGAATACCGGCTGCTGGAATATCTGATGCGCAATGAAGGGCGCCTTGTGACCCGTACAATGCTGCTGGAACATGTATGGGACCTGCATTTCGATCCCCAAACCAATGTCATCGACGTTCATATTTCCCGATTGCGGGCCAAGATCGACAAGGATTTTGGGGCCCCACTTTTGCAGACCGTGCGGGGTCGCGGTTACCGCCTTGCACAGCCCGATGCGGACGGCGCGTAAGGTGCGCTCGTGATGAACAGATTGCGTCAGATGCTGAGCACGACGGCAGTGCGACTGACGTTGATCTATACATTGCTGTTTGGTCTGCTGGCAGTCGGCGTCGTCGCTTACGTGAGTTACAATACCGGCCAGCTGATTTTTTCACAGATCCAGTCGACGGTGGATGAGGAAATTGCCCAGATTGCCCGCCAGTCGCGCCGCGGCGGGGTGCGTCAGTTGATCCCGATGATCGAACGTCGTTCGCGCCAGCCAGGAGCCAATCTGTATCTGGTTGCCGATGCCACAGGGCGCATTATCGCCGGTAATGTGCGGGATCTTGATCGGGAAATTCTGCTCGAAGAAGGTTGGCAGATCCCTCCCTTTGACTATCTGCGCTTTGGTGATGTGGATAGCGAGAGCAAAGCCATTGCCAAGGTATTCAACCTGCCGGGCGGGCTGCGCCTGCTGGTCGGACGTGATATTGGTGACGCAGAGCGGTTCCGCCATATTGTTGGTCAGGCATCGACATTTTCGCTCGGCTTAATGGTGCTGACCGGTCTGGTACTGTGGTTCCTGGTGGGCCGTCGGGCGCTCAAACATATTGATTCAGTCTCTCGCTCCAGCCAGCAGATCATTGACGGTGATCTGTCGCAGCGCTTGCCGCTGTCGGGATCAGGAGACGAATTTGATCGCCTTTCTTCCAGCCTCAATGCGCTGATTGAGCGGGTGGAAAAACTCAATACCGGCGTCAGCGTCATGTCGGACAGTATTGCCCATGATCTGAAAACCCCATTAACCCGCCTGCGCAACCGGGCCGAGGCGGCGCTGGACAAACCGCGCGATGAAACCGTCATTCAGGACATTATTGCCGATGCCGATGGTCTGATTAACACATTCAGCGCCCTGTTGATGATTTCCCAGGTGGAAACCGGTGCCCGGGCGGTCCAGTTTGAGGAACACGGACTGGCACCCATCCTGCAGGATGTCCACGAGCTGTTTGAACCCTCCGCGGAGGAGGAAAATATCGAGCTCTCGCTGACCATTGATGCTGAGCCGACGGTGCGTTGCAGCCGTGAACTGATTGCCCAGGCAGTGACCAATCTGCTCGACAATGCGCTCAAATACGGACTGTCGGCCGATGCCCCGCGCATCGAGATTCGTCTGTTTGAGGAAAACGGCGAACCACGTATCAGCGTTTGCGACAATGGCACAGGTGTTCCGGAGGAACAGAAACAGTCGGTGACAGAACGGTTCGTACGTCTCGACACCAGCCGGACAAAGCCGGGCTCCGGCCTCGGACTGGCCCTGGTTAAGGCCGTTGCCAAACTGCATTCAGGCAAATTGCTGCTCAGCGACAACCACCCGGGACTTTGTGCAGAAATATGCTTGCCGCGCACCGTGTGACTGTCATGATAGGGCATGGGTAATCAGCAACTTACCGGTCTCAAACCGACCGACAAGACTACGCAAGGCAATCTATGCCTGACTGCACCGTTGATTGCGCTCGCTGCCGGACAGTCCGGTGACGGGATGCGTCGTTGGCTGGATTGGCTGGAACGGGCTGAGAGCTGCGATATGACAGCATTCGCCACTCAGTTGGCTGACGAAGCAGAATTGATAAAATTTCTGCAGGCAGTTTTTGACTTATCACCTTACCTGGCCGACTTGTCGCGCCTACACCCGCAAATCATCCAGCAGTGCCACGCGGTCGGTTTTGACGCCGCGCTGGAAACCTGTCTTGGATCGATAGAGGCCGACGACGTCCATTCGTTGCAGGAGGCAGAGCTGGCCGCGGTCCTGCGCAAGGTGAAGCAACAGGCAGCTCTGATTTGCGGATTGGCAGATCTGGGCGGCTGGTGGAGCTGGGAGAAAGTCAGTCGCGTGATCAGCCGCACGGCCGACAGTTCGGTCAGGGCCACTGTGCGGCATCTGCTTTATGCTTCTCACCAACAGGGAAAGCTGCAATTGCCGTCCCCGGACGATCCGGATAGTGGCAGCGGCTATTTCGTGCTTGCCATGGGCAAGCACGGGGCAGGGGAACTCAACTTTTCCAGCGATATTGACCTGATCGTGCTGTTTGATCCGGAAGCAGAGGCGATTGTTGACCGCGATGAAAGCGTTAAACTGTTTGTCCGCCTGACCAAGTCGCTTGTGCGCATCATGCAGGAACGCACCGCTGATGGTTATGTATTCAGAACCGACCTGCGCCTGCGCCCCGATCCCGGCTCCATGCCGTTGGCCATTCCGCTGCCCATTGCGCTGAACTATTATGAATCCCGCGGTCAGAACTGGGAGCGCGCGGCGCTGATTAAGGCGCGTGTGGTGGCAGGGGATGCTGCCGCAGGTGACGCGTTTCTGAACGAGTTGACCCCATTTATCTGGCGTCGTTATCTCGATTACGCTGCAATCGCCGACGTTCATTCCATCAAGCGTCAGATCCAGACCCACCGCGGCTATAACGAAGTGGCGGTTCCGGGCCACAACGTCAAATTGGGGCGTGGCGGCATTCGCGAGATTGAGTTCTTTGTCCAGACCCAGCAATTGATTGCCGGCGGTCGCAATCCGGTACTGCGGGAAAAGCGCACCGTTGAAATGCTCACCCTGCTGCATGAGCAAAGCTGGATTGAGCGCAATGTGGCCGAAGATCTGGCGGTCAGCTATGCGTTTTTGCGTGATGTCGAGCACCGACTGCAGGTGATTGGCGATGAACAGACCCACACTTTGCCAGAAGACAAGCACGGGCTTCAGCAGGTTGCCCATTTGTGCGGCATGCAATCGGTCGACACTTTTTCCAAACTGCTGATTGTCCATCTGGAAACTGTGGAAAAACACTATGCGGCGCTGTTTGCCAGTGGGGATCAATTGTCGACAGAGTTCGGCAATCTGTCCTTCACCGGTGACGACGATGACCCCGGCACCATTGAAAGCCTGCAGACGATGGGTTTCGAAAACCCCTCCCGGGCCATTGGCATCGTCAAGGGCTGGCACTATGGCCGACATCCAGTTGTCCAGTCAGCCGCCGCACGCGAACAACTCACCGCCCTGACACCGGCATTGCTGAAAGCCTTTGTCGAAACCAAGCGGGCCGATGAAACCCTGTGGGCCTTTGACACATTCCTGCAAGGACTGCCCGCCGGCATACAGCTGTTTTCCGTATTGCAGGCCAATGGCAAACTGCTCAATCTGCTGGTTCTGGTGCTCAGCGCCGCGCCCCGCCTGGCCCGCATCATCACCCGTCGACCCCACGTTTTTGACGGGGTGTTGGAGCCCGGATTCTTCGACATCAAACCCGATGTGGAATTCTGGCAGTCGGCGCTGGACCGCAGTCTCAGTCAGGCGCGCGACTACGAGGACGGTCTCGACCGGGTGCGCGTCTTTGCCGCCGAACAACGTTTTCTGGTTGGCATAAGGTTGATCAGTGGCGCGGTTTCTGCAGCGGAAGCTGCCGAAATGTTTTCGCTGCTGGCCGAGACCTTGTTGCTGGCCATGGCAGACTGGGTTGAGAAGGTGTTCGTGGAGGAACACGGACGCGTGCCCGGCGCTCACTATACCTTGGTGGGAATGGGCAATCTGGGCACCCATGAACTGACCGCGGGTTCTGACCTCGATGTCATGCTGATCTACGAATATTCTCCCGATGACGATGAATCGGACGGCCGTCGCCCGCTTCATGCGTCGCAATATTTTGGCCGTTTCACCCAGCGTCTGATTGCCGCCATGAATGCGCCGACCGCCCAGGGCGTTGTCTATGAACTGGACTTTCGCCTGCGCCCCCATGGTGCCGCGGGGCCGTTGGCGACCTCGCTGATGGCACTGCAACGGCACTATGAGGAAAGCGCCTGGACATGGGAAAAACTGGCCCTGACCCGGGCCCGTGTGCTTGGACCGCAATCCGATTTCCGCAGCAAGGTGGAGAAGGTGATCCACGAATCCATCATCCGCGAAACCGACATGCCGAAAATGGCCAGGGATATTGTTAAAATGCGTATGCTGATGGACGAAGAGCGGCCGCCGCGCGATATCTGGGATGTCAAATTGGCCAAGGGCGGATTGATCGATATTGAATTTCTCACCCAGACGGAGATCCTCTTCAGCCGGGTGGAAAAACAGCGCACCACTGCCGAAACCTTGACGGCCATTTCGGCGTTAGAATTACAGAATGATAATGTGACATTGGAACAGGCCCACGCTAATTTTCTCAATGTCATTCAGGTTCTACGGCTTTGTCTTGATAGTGAAGTTCACCCTCAGGACGGGCCCCAAGGCATGATAGAATTATTGCTCCGCCAGCTTGATCTGCCGGACATGAAATCAGCCGAGGCGTTTCTGAAAGACAGTCAAAGTGCGGTTCGGCAAATCTTTGTCGCGCGATTGAATGCGTATGCCGCACCTTCCCAGGGGGCTGGGCAGTAAAGGACTGAGAAATGACTAGACACTCTCTCGTGCTCGTCGCAGCAGCCTCAATTGCAGCGATGGCAACAACTACCGTAATGGCAAAAGATGGTCAGGGCCGGCGCGGCAATATCTTCAAAAAGGCTGATCTCGACAAGGATGGCAAGCTGACCGTTGAAGAACTGGTCCAGCAGGCCACCAGCCGGTTTGACCGGACTGACGCCAACAAGGACGGCGAAATTACCGCCGAAGAACTGGCGGAAAACATGAAGCGTCGGCGCAATGAACGTCGGGCCCGCCGCATGTTGGAAAGAATGGACTATAATGGCGACGGCAAGGTGACGAAGGCCGAACTGGAAGAACAGGCCAAAAAGCGTTTTGCCCTGCTGGATGGTAATGAGGATGGCTTCGTCGAAAGAGCTGAAATGCGCAAGGCATTCTTCTCAATGCGACGGGGTGGCGATCGCCGTAAAAAACGCCGTGGCAGTGACAACCTCTAAGCTTCCAGACTTTCTGCACTTAAGAAGAGATCACCGGGCACGGCGGTGATTTCTCTCTTCCTATCCCTAAAATCTAGAATCCCTCAGGAGGATCACGCGGCCTCTGCGTCCGGCGTGTCAATGCATGCCGGTGTCTGGCACTTGAACGGCAGGCGAACCGATACCGTGGTGCCCTGGCCGGGCTCTGAGGTGATTTTGAACGTGCCGCCATGCAGGGCGGTCAGTGAGCGGGCAATGGCCAGTCCCAGCCCGCTGCCCTTGTGGTCCTTGGTAAACTGGTCCTGAACCTGTTCAAATGGCTGTCCCAGACGATCCAGCGCTTCTGGCGCAATGCCGATCCCATTATCGCGGATCACGATATTTACATCATTCTTCAGCGCCTTGGCGGTGACATCGATTTTGCCCTTGGCCGGGGTGAACTTGACGGCATTTGACAGCAGGTTGAGCAGGATCTGTTTGACGGCGCGGCGATCTGCGACCAGTTCCAGCGATTTGGGGATTTTCTGGCCAACCTTGATTTCAGCCTCGTCGGCCTGAATCTTGATGATCCGCAATGTTTCATCGAGCAGATCATGCAGATGTACGGTTTCCGGCTGCAACTGGAAGCGCCCGGCTTCAATTTTCGACATGTCGAGTACATCGTTGATCACACCGAGCAGGAAATTGCCGGATTCGTGAATGTCATCGGCATATTCGTCATATTTGGCAGAGCCCAGCGGGCCGAACATGTTGCTGCGCATGATGTCGGAGAAGCCGATGATGGCGTTGAGCGGGGTGCGTAATTCGTGGGAAATATTGGCGAGGAATTCTGACTTTGCCTTATTGCCGGCATCAGCCCGCATTTTCTCTTCGTTGAGATTGTCGGCAAATTCGACCAGCTTCTGGGCCTGCCTTTCCAGTTCCTGCTGGGTCTTGCGCAGATCGGCAATGGTGGCCATCTGCATGCGTTCAGACTCGACCAGTTTCTCCTGGTTGCGCTTGATCTGGGTAATGTCGGTGCCGACCGATACAAATCCGCCATCCTGGGTGCGGCGCTCACTGATCTGCAGCCAGCGGCCATCTTCAATCTGCGCTTCAAAAGTCTGCACGCCCTTGTCCGGCTTGCGGTCGGTTTTAACCTGGTGGCGGACTTTCGGTTTGCGGCTTTGCGCCATGACCTCGTTATGGGGACTGCCGCTGGTCACGGCGCTGGCCGGCAGTTGATAGAGCTGCTGATATTTGCTGTTGCACATGACCAGACGCTTCTTTGAATCCCACAGGACAAAGGCTTCCGAGATGTTCTCAATCGCATCGCGCAGGCGGATATCGGCGTCGCGGCTCTTTTGTTTCAATGCTTCCTGTTCGGAAATATCGACGGCAATGCCGATCAGGTGAGGGTCGGAACCCTTGTAGCGTACCAGTTCGGCGCGGATGCGCATCCACACCCAGCTGCCGGAGGAATGCATGATGCGGAAGCGATGGTCGATCTGCTTCTGACTTGACTTAAAGGCCGAATTGGCCAGCGCAATCATGTCCTGATCATCCGCGTGCAGCAGGTGTGCAAGGTCGCCATAGCCCATGAACTTGTCGGTCGGCTCCATGCCCAGCATCTGATACATCGACCGGGACCAGACGATGCGGCCCCGCGACAGGTCCCAGTCCCACAACCCACAGCGGCCCCGTGCCAGTGCCGTGTCGAACCGGGCATTGGTTTCCAGAAACAGATTGTCAGACTCCCGCGCCCGCGAGCCTTGTGCGAAATAGGCATAGAGAATGACCAGCAGCACCGAGCTGATCGCCAGGAACAGGGTGATGTTGAGCTTCACCTGCTGGTTCCAATTAGCGTAAAGTGGCACGTGCAGCTGGCTGACCATCAGGCGGCCGACGATCTGATCATTATGGATCAGCGGCCGCAGAGTGGCATAGGCTGCGGCATCTCCGTCGCCGTCGAGCAGGATAGAGCGCACGCCGGCATGACTTTCAGACAGGCTCAGCAGTTCAAGGCCACCGGCTATGCGTGTCAGGCTGACACCGGCAAAGCTTGCATCATGGGGGGATTGCGCAACAAGTTTTCCTTGCAGATCAAAAAGATAAATCGATTGCCCGACTCTTTGTCTGAAGCCGCCGAGCGCCTCTTCAAGCAGGGCCGGCGCTGTTTGGGCCTGCAGGCCATCCAGCATCTCCGCGACATTGGCGCTGGTTTCCAGCCGCAATGTGAGCAGGTCGGACAGCAGTGCGATTTGCTGCTTGGCATCGTCCTGCAGTCGCTGGGCCGATCCCAGCAGCGATCCAGTGCGGGCACCGGCCACCAGGACAAGCAGAACTATGATCAGAACGGGAATGCTGCGCCGCAGAAAATTTTCCGAACGCAGAAACCGGGACCAAAGGGGAGCTGACAATTGTCGGGCCTGACCGCTGAGAGCAAGCAGGGGAGAGGCGTGAGCCTGTCTGCGGGCATGTCGATATAAGCCGCCCGATTGGGAATCGTCCCAATTGCCGCGTACGCCATTGGCGTTCGCCTGCTCCATTCCGTGCCTCCTGAACCGAATACTGCAAACCGTGATTTGCCGCCAATATTCCCCAGCGCGGCAAAACGAATCACTTCCATTTGAATCCAGTAAAAAGGCGTTGTCCACCCCGAATTTTTGCTATTTTTGCAAGAGCTGTGGCTCAGGAAAGCGTACGATCCACAATTTCCTGCACATCGCGGGACAGACCATCGGTGCCGGCAATGCGCTGCAAGGCCTTTTTGGCCCTGCCTCGACGTTTGGATTCAAACATTTTCCAATTGTTCATGAATGTCAGTGTCCGTGCGGCGACCTGGGGGTTGATGCCATCAAGGGCCAGCACCTGGTCGGCGAAGAATTCGTAACCGGATCCATCGGCACGGTGAAAGCCGGTCATATTGGTGGCGGCGAAGACGCCGATCAGTGACCGTGCGCGATTGGGATTGTCCAGGGTGAACGCTTCATGGCGCATCAATTGCTTAACCCGCGCCAGTCCACGCGAACCGGGCAGCATGGCCTGGGCGGAAAACCACTTGTCGATGACAATATGGTTGTCGCGGAAGCGGGCGTAGAAGTCATCCAACGCAGCCCTGGCCTTTTTGCTGTCCGATTGGCAATGGAGCAGCATGTTGAGAGCGTCCATGCGGTCTGTCATGTTTTTGGCATTGCGATATTGCTTCTCGCCAAACTCCAATGCACCGGCTTGCTTGGCCAGAACCAGCAAGGGCAGCATGGTGTTCTTCAAAGCCCGCAGGCCGGTGGCCTGATTGTCATTTTCTGCCCGGCCCACGGCACGTTTTAACCGCTCAAGGCGTTTGACCCCTTCACCGCCGGTTCCCAATGCCTTGCCGATGGCGACCCGTAATGTCTTGCGGGCATCGTGAATAATGTCTGGATCGACATTTTTGCCCAATTCGCGGGCGATGTCCTTTTCCGACGGCAGGTTCAGGACCTGCGCACGCAAGGCCGGGTCGAGACTGTCATCAAAGGCGGTTTGCACTATGGCATTGACAAAATTGCAGTCGATGCCCTTGGCGCCGGTTACCTTGGTCTTGCTGTTCCTGACCAGCAATTGCGTGGCGTAGCCGTTCAGTGCTTCCCAGCGGTTGTAGAGATCCGTGTCGTGTCCGGCACGGACGAGCCGGCTGGCGGCACTTTCCTTAAAGTCGACAATGACGGGTGCCGAAAAGCCACGCAGCAGTGACACTACAGGTTTCTCTGCCAGTTGTTCAAAGGTGACGCTGAGTTTCTTCTTGTCGACGACGATGACATCATCGCGCACTGCCGCGCTGCTGGTCTGGACGACGATTTCCTCGCCACTCGAGTTGAGCAGGCCAAAGCGCACGGGGATCGGCACGACTTTCTTCTTAGACTGACCCGGCGTGGATGGGAGGGATTGTTCAAATTCCAACGTATAGGTCTGTTTGCGCCTGTCGTATTTGTCGGTGACCTTAAGCAACGGTGTGCCAGCCTGGCCATACCACCGCGCGAACTGCTCCAGATCGACGCCTTCCGCCTGATCAAAGGCGGCGAGCCAATCCTCCACCACGGCGGCGCGCCCGTCATTATTTTTCAGATAGCGGTCGGTCGCAGCGCGATAGGCCTTTGGACCCACCAGTGTCGCCAGCATGCGCACCAGTTCGGCCCCCTTCTGGTAGACCGTGGCTGTGTAGAAATTATTGATCTCCTTATAGGCCTCGGGCCGCACCGAATGGGCCAGGGGGCCGACATCTTCGGGGAATTGCCCGGCCTTCAACACCCGCACCTGTTGAATGCGTTGCACTGCACGCGAGCGCTGATCTGCGGAGAATTCCTGGTCACGATAGACCGTCAGGCCTTCCTTCAGGCAGAGCTGGAACCAGTCTCGGCAGGTAATGCGGTTGCCGGTCCAGTTATGGAAATATTCGTGGGCAATGATCGCCTCGATATGCATGTAGTCCATATCGGTGGCGACGTCCGGGTCGGCCAGCACATATTTGTCGTTAAAGACATTCAGCCCCTTGTTTTCCATCGCGCCCATATTGAAGTCGGAGACGGCAACGATGTTGAAGACGTCGAGATCATATTCGCAACCATAGACCTGCTCGTCCCAGACCATCGAGCGCTTCAGGGCATCCATGGCAAATTCAGCGCGGTCGGCTTTGCCTTTTTCCACGTAGATGTTGAGCTTGACCTTGCGGCCCGAACCCGTCTTGAACCTGTCGCTATGGACATCGAGGTCGCCGCCGACCATGGCAAACAGGTAGGCAGGCTTGGGGTGCGGGTCATGCCAAATGGCAAAATGACGGCCCTTGGCGAGGCGCCCCTTTTTGACAGGGTTGCCATTCGACAGCAGCACCGGGCAGCTTGCGTGGTCGGCTTCCAGGCGCACCGTGTAGACGGCCAGCACATCGGGGCGGTCAAGGAAGTAGGTAATGCGCCGAAAACCTTCGGCTTCGCACTGGGTGCAATAGACCCCGTTGCTCTGATACAGGCCCATCAGCTTCTTGTTGCTGGCGGGTGCAAGTTCGGTACGGATTTCCAGCTTAAATGACGAACTCTTCGGCAGGTTGCGAATTTCCAGCCGCTGGGGTGTTACGGTGACGTTCTGCCGGTTAACCTGCTTGCCATTAATCGACAGACCCACCAGCGTCAGATCATCGCCATCCAATACCAGGGGCGCGTCTTTGGCCGTGCCGGCATTGCGCCTGAACGTGATCGAAGCATCGACGCTTGTTTGTTGAGGATCGAGCGAAACATCGAGATGCACCTCGCTGATATCGTATTCCGGTGGGCGGTAGTTTTTCAGTTTGATTGTCGGGGCTGTTTTGGTGCGCATAGCAAGCAATTTCGTGGCGGGAATTTTTTTCCCTTATGCCGCGTCGATGCGGCAAAGTCACCCGACCACCTGTGCTCTAGTCGCTTTTGCCACCTGTCGGTGCTGGCGAAATCAGTCTGGGCCCGCGACGAGAGCGATAAACCAGTTCGGCGCGTGACGTCACCCTGATCGTATTGCTGGTAAACGGATTGAATTCGCCGAACAGGCTTTGCACCTGGCTGCTGGCCTGAAAGGTCAGCACCATCCGCTTTCTGCCTTCCTGGCCACGCAGGCGTTTCTTCACCCGTTTGACCCGCTTGGCATGGTGGAAATTGGCATCGAAGAAACGGTTGGCGCGGCGTACTTTGTTGCGCCAGTTGCGCCGTTCGGTATCAAATGCAGCCATCACGGCGGTGTCGGCTGCATGCTGCATCGAGACTTCTACCCGCTGGCGCTCGGCAAATTCCAATCCACCAGCAGTCAGAGTCAGCAACGGCACCAGGGCACCGGCGGTCATAAAGGCAACATTGCCACGACTGCAGCGGGCAAATCTGATCAACTGTTGAAACATGCGCCAACTCCAAAAGAGATGGGCAAAGACTGGTTTCATTGGGTGAATTCTGGGCTAACAAGCACTATGAACGAAAACCTAACTGACAAATTGGTTAAGACGGATGGGGACCATTAAATTTAACCTCCGAGTAACCAGGCTGCAGGAGCAGATATGAAACTGGAAACACAAAAAGCCTTGCAAGTCGTGGCCGACCTGCATGCGGGTGCCAAGGACCAGACAATTGCCGGATTGTTCGACAGCGATCCCAATCGATTTGAGAATTTTTCAGCCCAATGCGGCGAAATCCATTTCGACTATTCAAAAAACAATATCAGCGACCAACAGCTTGACGCGTTGCTGGCGCTTGCGGATGCCGCAGATCTGAGCCGCCGCCGGTCCGCACTGTTTTCCGGCGAGCATATCAATGTCACCGAAGACCGGGCCGTGCAGCACACCGCCCTGCGCGATCTGACCAGCACAAGCATTATGGTCGATGGTGAAAACGTGCTGCCGGAAATAGCCGCCGTGCGGGATCGTATGGCGGAGTTTTCAAATGGTGTTCGGAACGGATCAATTGCCGGGCAGGGGGGCAAGATTACCGATGTCGTCAATATCGGCATTGGCGGTTCCGATCTTGGCCCGGTGATGGTCGCCGCCGCCCTTGCTCCCTATCACGACGGCCCCCGGGTTCATTTTGTATCCAATGTCGATGGCGCTGATATCGTCGATGTTCTGTCCGGCCTGAATGCCGACACTACATTGTTCATTGTCGCCTCAAAAACCTTCACCACCCAGGAGACCATGACCAATGCGCAGACTGCCCGCGACTGGTTTGTGGCGCATGCATCGGGTGGCGAGGCGGCGGTGACCGATCACTTTGTTGCCCTGTCGACAGCCTTGGACAAAACCAAGGCCTTTGGCATTCGGGATGACCGTGCCTTTGGTTTCTGGGATTGGGTCGGCGGTCGCTATTCGGTTTGGTCGGCCATCGGCCTGTCGGTCATGCTGGCCGTGGGTCCGCAGGCGTTTGAAGAATTTTTGGGCGGTGCCCATGCAGTCGACCAGCATTTCCAATCAGCGGCGGCGCGGCAAAATGTGCCGGTTCTGATGGCGCTGATTGGCGTCTACCACCGCAATATCTGTGGCTATGATACCCACGCGGTATTGCCCTATGACCAGCACCTGCACCGTTTTGCCGCCTATCTGCAGCAGTTGGACATGGAATCAAATGGCAAGGGTGTGACGCTTGATGGCCAGCCGGTCAGCGGCGAAACCGGCCCGATTGTCTGGGGCGAACCCGGCACCAATGGCCAGCACGCCTTCTATCAGCTGATCCATCAGGGCACGTCGATCATTCCCGCTGACTTTCTGATTGCCGCCAATGCCAATGATCCAATCGGCGATCATCACCAGAAACTGGTTGCCAATGCCTTTGCCCAGACGGAAGCACTGGCGCTCGGCAAGACCCGGCAGCAGGTGGAGACGCAGCTGCAGGCAATGGGCATGTCACAGCTGGAAATCGATGCGCTGGCACCGCACAAAGTGTTTCCCGGCAACCGCCCGACCAGCACATTTCTCTATCCCAAACTGACGCCGCATATTCTTGGCCAGCTGATTGCCCTTTACGAGCATAAGGTCTTTGTTCAGGGGGTGATCTGGGACATCAATTCCTATGACCAATGGGGCGTGGAGCTGGGCAAGGAACTGGCTGGCGAATTGCTGCCCATGGTGAAAGGCGATGCCGCAGCTGAGGGTCGAAACGGATCAACATCAGGCCTGCTGGCGGCATTTCACGCCATGCGGGAGGGGTAGGCAGAAATTGGTTGGCCGAGGGCTTTTGCCAGCCTGCGAGGAATTTGCAGTGATCCGAACAACAATTTTGAAGGAAAACAAATGAAGTTGAAAAAATTAGCAAGCCTGGCCGCTATTCTGGTTGCCGGCACGACCAGTTTGGCCCTTGCCCATGACGCTTCCGACGTCGTCCACCTGGGCAAGCCGAATATCAAGAATCTAATGACCAAGACGCTGAAGGGGGCGGACGGGATCGAGGTGATCATGAGCCATGTCGCCCTGCCGCCGAATTTTACCCTGCCCATGCATTGGCATCCGGGTGAGGAATTTGCCTATATCGTTGAAGGCAGCGTGACCTTGATTTTGGACGGCGAAGGCGAAGTCGTAATGTCTAAAGGCGGATCGGGCGTGGTGCCGCTGAAGAAAATCCACACCGCCCGTTCCGGCGAGAAAGGCGCAACGATCGTGGTTTTCCGAGTTCACGAAAAGGGCCAGCCCGGTCGGGTCCTGGTCAAACAGTGACCCACGCTGGGGGCACAATCGGCAGACAGTCTCAGCAGGCGGTGTAGCCGCCGTCAATCGGCAGAGAAGCGCCGGTAATCATCGACGCGTCGTCGCTCAGCAAAAAGGCAATCGGGCCGGCGATTTCGTCTTCTGTTGCCCAGCGTCCCAGCGGCATCTGCTCAAGAAACGGTTTTTCAATGTCCTCGCGACCCCAATACCAGGCCGACATGGGTGTCATCACCACCGTTGGATTGACGCTGTTGACGCGTATTCCATGGGGCCCCAGTTCGAGCGCGGAAACCCGGGTGATATTGTCCAGTGCCGCCTTTGACGAGCCGTAAGAGATATGCCCCTTCAACGCCACCAGGGACGCCTGACTGGACACATTGACGATTGATCCGCCTTTGCCAAGTCGGATCATCGACTTGGACGCATATTTGGTAACCAGCAGGGAACCCCGCGCGTTGATCGAAATCACCTTGTCGAAGACGTCAATATCGGTCTCCATGGGTGTTGCAATCTCGCCACCAAACCCGCCGCAATTAACGACGCCCCAAAGGTCCAAGTCTTCCAGGGCAGCTTTGACACTGTCTTCCGATTCCAGATCAAAGGGCAGGGCGGTGCAGCCAGTTTCCCCGGCCAGTTGATCGAGTTGTTCCTGATTGCGACCGGCTGCGATTATGTTAGCACCAGCGGCGCGCAATCGACGCACCGTAGCCGCCCCAATTCCACCGCTTGCCCCGGTGACCAGAATGGCTCCCTTGTCCAAACCCTTCATGCCTGTTTTCCCCCTTGATTTCACTTCCGTTCGATGACGGCCTGCCTCAACATGCCAGCATAGCTGGCCGGGGGTCTACTGGACAGCCTCCCGGGGGGCAGGGCAACAGCTATCCTGCTGAATTTTGTGGGCAGACTTCATCCTGCGCCATTGGGGGTGCCCGCCGACCAGGCAATTTGATCGGCGGCGGCGACGACGGCGGGCGTGGTCCAGATCATCAGCCAGCGTTGACCGAACTGCGCAGGTCGCCCAGGTGGACGTCCCAGCCGTGGTCCAGCGCCATGAACATCTGCAGGGCAGCATCGCCTGCTGCCTCTGCAATGCCCTCATGTGTCAGATGAAGCCTTGTGCCATCGGCAACATCCTCCAGACGCCAGGTAATCGTTGTCGCATTGTCGCCAAACGGCCCGATACGAAAGGTTGTCACCAGCCTCTCTGGTGCCTGCATTTCCAGCACCTCGCCGGTTATCTGCGGCACCTTCTTGCCGTCATCGTCCAGCCGGTAGAGCGTGTAGCTCTCACCGTCAGCAAGATCTTGCTCAGCTGGATGATACCACAGGGCCAGTTTGTCCTTGTCGGTCAGAAACGACCAGACGGTTTGCTTTGAGGCGTTGAAGAATACGGTTTTTTCGATGGTCGCTGACATGGTCAACCTTCCTTTGATGGAGTGCCCGATGGGCGTTTGATTGATTTTCTGGATTGCTCTTCGTCGACCGCCTTTTGCAGGGCGGAGAGTTTCTGATCCCAGAAATTGTTGAAGTAATTCAGCCAGTCGGAAACCCTTTTCAGGGCCATCGGTTCCAGCCGGTTGATCCGCTCGCGACCGGCAGGCACAACCGAAATCAGCTCGCCTTCCTGCAGGATAGTGAGATGTTTTTTGACCGCCGCGCGGGTCATGTCGAAATGGCCAGAGACTTCCGCAATGGTCATCTCATCTTCGGCCAAAAGCTGCAGAATGGAGCGGCGGGTCGGATCGGCCAGAGCGCGAAAGGCACCCTGGACCGCCTCGTTATCTATCGTTTGCATGGTCACTGTGATGCCGCCCCGGCCACCGGCAGAAAGTCGAACTTTCCATCCTGATACAGGAAGGTGACGCATTCTTCGTTCGATACGCATTTGCTGACATGGGGCACGTCGCGGGGGATTTTGTAGAAGGACCCGGTGCGCAGCACGATGTTGGAGCTTTCGCCCACGGCTTCGTGGATCATTGCACCGGAAACCATGACGCCGAACATATTGGCAGACTTGGTATGGGGTGGGCTGACCAGACCGCCGGGCAATTTCACCATAGCCATATAGGCCTCGTTAAAACGGTCCCCGACAAGCGAGGCAAAGGCCACTCCTTCCGGAGTTGTTTCCCAATTCAGCGATTGCGCCGATGCGGTGATGATCGGTTCACTGGCCTGGCCAGCGGCAGATCCCATCAAGCTCGCCCCAACAATCAATATGGATGCAATTGGAGATGAAATTTTCATGGCAATTTCCTTATGATACTAAACGGTATCATTTAAATACGATACTAAAAGGTATTATGTCAAGTGGTCTGTTTGATCACCGGGATAACTGCGCAAACGTGCCGGAACGGCCCAGGGCAGCAGGGAGAAAAGCTGCTGGACGCGCGTTCCCACCAAACGTTCTCAACCGAAACCTGATTGATACAGTTGAAACCATCTTTGCGATTTCACGATGTCAGATTGAAACACGGGTCGGTCAGGTTTGCGCCACGAACAATTCAAAACTCTACTTAGGAAACTTGACATGACCATCCGCAACACAACTTTTATCACCAAAAATACTGGACTTTCCGCGCTGGCATTTCTTGCCATCACCGCTCAGGCAATTGTCTTTCCCCAACAGTCAACAGCCGCGCCTGTCCCCTCGCCAAACACGCCTCCCCAGAGCTCTGGATCGAGTTCTGGCTCCAATGAAGAAACGGATGAAACCAATATTCCGTACCAGGTATTTGTCAGCCCGGACGGACAGCCGATTACCACTGAACTGGCAATTCGATCTCCTGAATATTGCAGCAGGCTGTTTGTTGCACGCACGGGCAAGACCTATGCCGAGCAATATCGATTCTGGAACCAGTGCATTCGTGGACGGGTTATGGACGAGTAATTTGCCCGGCTCTACGTATTGGTAAACCCGCGGCCATCGGGGCTGCGGGCCAGTCGGGCATTGACCTTGCGTTCGCGCTGCACCGTGTAGATGGAGGCGGCGATGATCACCAATGCTCCGAGCCACGTATAGGGGCCCGGAAACGTATCGAATACCAGCCAGCCCAGGAAAGTGGCATAGAGCAGTCGCACATAATCCAGCGACGCCAGAACGGACGCCTCGCCCCAGGAATAGGCGTAGATATTCATCATCTGCGCCCCGTAAGACACCACGCCAATGGCAACCATCAGCCCCCATTCAAACGGTGTCGGATTCTGCCACAGATAGATCGCCGGAATGGCGACGCAAAAGGCCACCAGGAAGGCCTGATAGCTGAGCGTGGTGATCGGCTGGTCAGTTTCCGACAATTTGCGGATGATCACCATTACCAATCCAGCCCCGGCCGCGCCGATGAGCGCGAGGATTGAATTGGGATCAAATCCGTCCAGCCCCGGTCGCATCATCACGATCACCCCGACAAATCCAATGCCCACCGCCATCCAACGGCGAATGCCAACCACCTCTTTCAACAGCCAGATGGCAAAGATCGTGACAAAGAAACTCTTGGCAAATCCAATCGCCACCGCATCGGCCAGGGGCATGTGGATGATCGAATAAAAGCCGCACAACATGGCAACCAGGGCAAAAACAACGCGGATGATCTGAAGGTCCAGACGCTTGGTCTTCAGACAACCGGGAAAATGGTTCAGCACGCTGGGCATGACGATCAGCATCATGATCAACTGACGTACAAACAAAATCTGGGTCACGTGCAGGCGTTCACCTGCCAGTTTGACCAGCATCACCATCACCGAAAATCCAGCCGCCGCGAACAGCAGCATCACCGCCCCTTTGAAGTTTCCCGGCATTTTGGAAAACCGTTCGGCATATTGGGACGGGCTGGGCAAGAAATGGTTCCGGGTGGCAGGTCGTTGTGTTTTGACAGTCTGCGCGCCTCGGCGCAATCGGCTGGGTCAATAAAATGTTGGCAGACGGGTCGATGCCCTTGCAATTGCCCGGTAAATCACAATTTTAGATGGGTGAGCCGGTCGGGCTCGCTCCAACAATTTCCAACCGGCATGCCAAGCAGGCAGGCCGTGGGCAACCGGGACAGTTTCATGAACGCCATTACCCCTCCAAAATTTGGTCAACAGGTTGGCGTCGGCCAATCGGTCACCCGCACCGAAGACGCAGACTTCATCACCGGGCAGGGGCAATATACCAGCGATATCAAACGCGACGGTGAGCTTGCCGCCTATGTTCTGCGCTCGCCGGTCGCCCATGCCACCTTCACCATTGAAGACGCCGAAACCGCACGCTCCATGCCCGGCGTTCACATGGTGATGACGGCCGCCGACATTGAGGGGCATGGCCCGCTGAAATGCCAGACTGTTTTTGAACAGGTCGATGGCACCATGTTCACAACCAAGGACATTCCGCTTCTTTGTTCTGATACGATTCGCCATGTCGGCGAGGCGGTGGCTTTTGTTGTCGCCGATACAGTCGCCCAGGCACGCGATGCTTCAGAAGCCATCGAAGTTGACTATGACATGCTGGATGTGGTGCTGGGAACTGAAGAGGCGATGGCCGACGGAGCACCACTGGTCTACGACGACAAGCCCAATAATCTGGCCTTTCACATTGAACGCGGCAATGCCGACGAGACGCGCGAAGCGCTGCAATCGGCCAAGAACGTCACCACGGTCAAGCTGATCAACAACCGGTTGATCTGCAACTATATGGAAACCCGCTCCTGCCTGGCCGAGTGGTCAGACGACGAGGACCGCTACACGCTGACAACCGGTTCTCAGGGTGTCCATGGCATGCGCGACAATGTCGCCCGCTGCCTCAATCTGGAACCTGAAAAGCTGCGGGTTATCACCCCCGATGTAGGTGGCGGATTCGGCACCAAGGTCTTCCCCTATCGTGAATACCCGCTTGCCCTGATCGCCGCCAAGCGGCTCAAACGCCCCATCAAATGGGTCAGCGACCGCAGCGAACATTTTCTCGCCGACGCCCATGCCCGCGACAATGTCGTGACCATGCGCATGGCGATGGATGAGAACGGCAAATTCCTGGCGCTGGATGTTGATCTGATTGCCGCCATGGGGGCTTATCTGCACACGTTCGGACCGTTCATCCCGACGCTGGGCACCACAATTGCCACTGGTATTTACGACATCAAGGCCTGCCGTTTTGGCATCCGAGGCACCTATACCCACACGACACCCACCGACGCCTATCGCGGTGCCGGACGCCCGGAGGCCATCTACGCCCTGGAGCGGCTGGTCGATCAATGCGCCCGCGATATGAAAATGTCTCCCGATCAGATTCGCCGGATCAATGCGATTCCGGAAACCGATCTGCCCTATACGACAGTATTCAATCACACCTATGACACCGGCCAGTTCACCGGTCATCTGGATAAATGCATGGAAGTCGCGGAGTGGAATTCGTTTGATGCAAGGGCGGCAGAAGCCAAAGCAGATGGAAAGATCCGCGGCATCGGCATGTCGACCTATGTGGAGGCCTGCGCCTTTGCCGGATCAGAACCGGCCAAGCTGGAACTGAAAGCCGACGGCACCGTGCAATTGCTGATCGGCACCCAGTCGAACGGGCAAGGCCACAAGACGGCCTATGCCCAGTTCGCCGCTGAAGTGCTGAATGTGGATATCGATTCAATCGAAGTGCGCCAGGGCGATACCGACGAATTGGCAGAGGGCGGTGGTACCGGCGGGTCGCGTTCGGTTCCACTCGGTGGCGTTTCGGTGAAGCGTGGTAGCGAAACGCTGGCCGAAATGATCAAGGATGTCGCCGCCGACAAGCTGGAAGCCGCCGCAGATGATCTGGAACTGGTGAATGGCCAGGTGCGCATTGTCGGCACTGACAGAACCATGTCGCTCGCCGATGTGGCGGCGGCCGCCGCCGCCGCCGCAGATTCTGCATTGAAGGCAACCGGTGAGTTTGTTCAGGACGAGGCGACCTATCCAAACGGTACCCATATCTGCGAAGTGGAGATCGATCCCCAGACCGGTGTCACGGAAGTTGTGCGCTACACCGTGGTTGACGACTTCGGAGTGACCGTCAATCCGTTGCTGCTGGCGGGTCAGGTTCATGGCGGTATCGTCCAGGCGATTGGCCAGTGTATCATGGAAGAAACGGTCTATGACGAGGACGGCCAGCTGATGTCGGCCAGTTTCATGGATTACCGCATGCCGCGCGCAGCAGATTTCCCGGATTTCCATTTCGAAACACGTAACGTGCCATCCACCACCAATGCGCTGGGCATCAAGGGAGCAGGGGAGGCGGCCACTATCGGCGGCTGTCCGGCGGTGATGAACTCCATCGTCAATGCGCTGCACCGTGAATATGGCATTGACCATATCGACATGCCGGTGACGCCGATTTCCATGTGGAACACGATTCAGGCGGCCCAATAGGGCCGTCTTCAAAGATAGTTCTTGCCCATTGGCGGGCCAAAGGTTAAACCACGACTATTCTCATAGAGGTGCCCGTGACGGGCTGAGAGATGGCGGAGAGACACCGACATCAACTCTTTGAACCTGATCCGGATTGTGCCGGCGGAGGGAATGGGATGGCCAACAAACCACCCGAAGTTACAGCTGCTGATGTCGCCCAATGCGTCGCCCGTTTTCGCGCGGCCAGGCCGCATGTGCATTGCATTACCAATTCCGTCGCCCAGCATTTTACCGCCAATGTGCTGCTGGCGGCTGGTGCGACTCCTTCGATGACCATTGCGATTGAGGAGATTGCCGATTTCGTCACCATGGCCGACGCCTTGCTGATCAATCTCGGCACCATGGACCCCCAACGCACCAAGGCCATAGATCACGCGGTGACAACGGCTGAGTCATTGGGCAAGCCCTGGGCGCTGG
Source organism: Rhizobiaceae bacterium (assembly GCA_039977975.1). GTDB lineage: Bacteria > Pseudomonadota > Alphaproteobacteria > Rhizobiales > Rhizobiaceae > Pseudahrensia. Next base: position 65,579 of record JBDWCD010000009.1, on the reverse strand, counting down.
ATCCCGTTTTCGTACAGGCGTCGCCCATACGTCTGCATCTGGCCCTGCGCCTGCTGAACCGCAATCCGGCGCTGGTGCGTTGCAACGCAGCGGAATTTGAAATGCTCTATGGCGTTTCCGCCGAGCAAATGCAGAACGCTGATTCATGGCCCGAGGCAACCATTGCGCTTACCGGCAAACGAGATGTTGTGCGCAATCGTGAGGGTGCCGCGCATATCTCCAATGGATCGCCGCTGATGGACCGCATTACCACAATGGGGTGTGCGCTGACCGCCCTGTCGGTCGGTTTTTTGGCGATCGAGGATGATCATCTGCTCGCCGCCACTTCGGCGCTGACGTTTTTTGCCCTTGCCGGCGACCATGCCGCGCCGCGATGCGCCGGGCCCGGAACCTTCGTTCCCCATTTCCTTGACGCCCTGGCGACGGTTGACGAAAGCGACATCCTGGAGGGGGCGAAACTGGCATGAACTCTTGCGATATCTCCCTTTACGGCATCATCGACCCGCACCGGACCAGGGCCCGGCCACTGGCCGACCTGACCAGGGCGGCTGCCGATGGCGGCATCACCCTGTTGCAATATCGCGATAAGGACGCTGATACGCGAACTCTCATTGAAAACGCCACGATCATCAAACGGGCGCTTGAAAACTATAACGTTCCCCTGCTGATCAACGACCGTGTCGACGTTGCCTTGGCCGTCGATGCAGACGGAGTTCATGTTGGCCAGTCCGACATGTCTCCCCGGGACGCCCGACGTCTGCTGGGGGCGCGGGCGATCATTGGATTGACCATCAAGAGCGTCGACAACGCGAAGGCCGCGCCGCTTGACCTGATCGACTACGCCTGTATCGGCGGCGTCTATTCCACCTTGTCAAAAGACAATCCGTCAAATATCGGCCTTGACGGCTGGCGCTCCATTGCCGGCCATTTCCGTGAAACTGCTCCGAAACTTCCGGTTGGGGCAATTGCCGGAATCGATGCCTCCAATCTCGCTGCAGTGTTGGAAAACGGCGCTGATGGTGCAGCGATCATATCGGCAATTTTCATGGCCGATGACGTGGCGGCGGCGACGCGCGAACTGAAGCTAATAACCGACAGGTGCCTTAAATGACCGCAATTGCCCTGACCATTGCCGGCTCGGATTCCGGTGGCGGTGCCGGAATTCAAGCCGATCTGAAAACCTTTTCCGCCTGCGGGGTCTATGGTGCCAGCGTGCTGACGGCCCTGACCGCCCAGAACACATTGGGCGTCACCGCCATCCACGACGTGCCCGTCGATTTTATCCGCGCCCAGATGGATGCGGTTTTTGATGACCTTGATGTCAATGCGGTGAAAATCGGCATGCTCTCCCAGTCAGCGATTATCGAAACGGTCGCCGAAGGGCTGAAGCATCACGGTCCCCCAGCGATTGTGCTTGATCCCGTCATGGTGGCTGAATCCGGTGATCCGCTTCTGGCGCAGGAGGCGGAAAGCTCGCTTGTGCAACATTTGTTTCCCGTCGCCCATGTCGTCACCCCCAACTTGCACGAGGCGGCGCGGCTGCTACAGGACGACATCGCGGCCACCCGAAATGAAATGGAAGACCAGGCCCGCCGCCTGATCGACCTGGGGGCGCAGTCGGTGTTGCTGAAGGGTGGTCACAGCAAGGGTGCAGAGGCCGAGGACTGCTTTGTCTCTGCCGATGGCAGCGTCAATTGGTACTCCGCCTCCTTCATAGATACGAAAAACACCCATGGCACGGGATGTTCCCTGTCATCGGCGATCGCCTCGCACCTGTCACTGGGATGTGATCTGCCGGAAGCCATTCGTCGCGCCAAAGCATGGCTGTCGCAAGCGATTACCCATGCCGATTCACTCCAGATCGGTTCGGGCGCCGGTCCGGTTCACCACTTTCACCAATTCTGGGACTGACACCATGACCAAACTCACCCGACGCACTGCCCTTGGCCAAATGGCCGCTGCCGCAACACTTCCCGCCACCGCCGCCATTTCAACACCAGCGATTGCCCAATCCAAGATTGAGTGGCGCATGGTTACGTCCTGGCCGAAAAACCTGCCGGGTCCCGGCATCACGGCCCAGCGGTTGGCGGATTCGATTACCAAAATGTCCGATGGTGCGCTGACCGTTAAACTCCATGCAGCGGGAGAAATTGTCCCGGCTCTGGAGGTTTTTTCAGCCGTGTCGGGGGGCGTGGCGCAAATGGGCCACACGGCCTCCCTGTTCTGGGGCGGCAAGATGCCTGCAGCACCGTTGTTCACCGCCGGACCTTTCGGCCTGACTCCGATCGAACACATCACCTGGATCAACCATGGTGGCGGTCAGGCGATCTGGGACAAATTGTATGAGCCCTTCGGCATCAAACCATTGATGGCCGGCAATACCGGTTTCCAGATGGGGGGATGGTACAAGAACGAGTTAAAATCGGTCGCTGATCTGGCCGGGTTGAAAATCCGCATGCCGGGTCTGGGCGGCGAGGTGATGCGCCTGTTGGGAGCCTCTCCGGTCACCCTGGCACCGGGCGAAATCCTCACCGCGCTGCAGTCGGGGGTCATCGATGCGACCGAGTTTCTCGGCCCCTCCAGCGACTTCGCCATGGGCTTCTACAAGGCTGCAAAGTTCTATTACGCCCCCGGGTTCCACGAGCCAAACGGCACTGGTGAAGCGTTGATTTCAAAGCAAGCGCTGGCCGCATTGCCAAGCCATCTGCAGACAATTGTCGAACAGGCCTGTGCTGCTGAAAACATCCTGGCGCTGGGGGAATCGGAGTGGATGAACGCGGCGCGGTTGAAAATTCTGGTTGAGGAAAAGGGCGTGCAATTGCGCGATTATCCCGCCGATATCATCGAGGCTGCCCGCATAGCCACCGGTGATGCGCTGGACAGTCTGGCGGCGCGCGATGCGCTGACAGCAGAAGCGGTCAACAGTTTCCGTGCCGCCTCCAGCCATCTGAAAGACTGGTCGTCGGAATCGATCCAGAAATTCCTGGCCGCCCGTAGCTAGTCAGACCGGCCAGTCATATTCACCGCTGTCAGTCGAGCTCAACCTTGACCGGTGGCGGCATGGGCGGGAGCTCGTCTTCCTCCTCTAGAATATAGGTCTCGGGGGAAGAGCGTGGATCCAGCGCGTAGGATTCTGGCGTGTTGGTGCGCGCCAGTCCCAACGTGCGGAAATCGGTGCGTTCTTCTTCGTCGACCTGGCCTCTGCGGAAGGTACGGTAGAGGGCATAGGCAGCAAACAGGGTATGGGCGATTGTCGTGGTGGTGAACACGCCCGATGGTCCCAGCATATCCATCAATTGCGCAGTGAACAGCGGCCCGACCATGGTGCCAAAGCCATAAACCAGCAGCAGGCCGCTGGAGATTTTTACGAAATCGGAGGAATCGGCAAAGTCGTTGGCATGGGCCACCGCCAGCGAATAGATCGAGTAGATCACGCCACCATAAAGCACCACGGCGGCAAAAAACAGCGGTGAAAACGAATTGGACTGGGCAAGCGCCGTCATCATGGAGCCGGCACCGACCCCGATAATACCGGCAATCACCATCACATAGCGCCGGTCGATCATGTCGGACAATTTGCCGAGCGGATATTGGAAGATCACGCTGCCCGCCAGGGCTGCCGCCAGAAGCGTCGCGATCAATGCGCTGGACATGCCGACCTGCTGGCCGAAGACCGGGCCAAAATTGGTCCAGGCCGCCGAGATCACGCCCGACAGGAAAGCTCCGACAGCGGCGGCTGGCGAATTTCGAAACAGGCCGGGAATATCGATGGTCACGCTGGTCAGCGGAGCAGGCGACTGGGCCTTTGATATGGCTGTGGGAACCACCGCCAGCGCGTAAAGAATGGCGCCGACCATAAACAGCGTGTCGCGGGTCGGTTCAGCGATGACCAGCAGATATTGCCCCGCCGCCATGGCGACCATTGTGGTGATTGCATAGATGGAAAACAGGCTGCCGCGCTGTTCGTTGCTGACCCGCTCATTGAGCCAGCTTTCTGCCACCATGTAGCAGCCGGAAAAACAGAATCCGGCCAGTGCACGCAGCACGATCCAGACATTGGCGTCGACGAATATGGCGTTCAACAGCACTGAGACGGAGAGCAGGGCGGTCAGAGTGCTGAATGTGCGCACATGACCGGCACGGCGCACCAGATGCGGCACGACAATACAGCCAATAGTGAAGCCGATGGCCCAGCCGGTACCAATCCAGCCGAGTTGGAACGAGGTGAATCCCTCCAACTGCCCACGCACGGGGATCAGGATGCCCTGCAGGCCACCACCCAGCATCAGGAACATCATACCGCCCAAAAGAGCAAACAAAGCAGCCAGTTGACGCAACATGATGTCCGTCTCCGCCTTCGCCCGGCAAGGCCGGGCACCCGATCAGTTCGGGCTCCTCAAAGTTCCGCCAGCGCCGACAATTGCAGACAACTGCAGAACTGGGAATTTCACCCTTAGTGATGGTCGCGCATTTGGCATATCTGCCCAGGCGACACAAGATGTCTTTTCTGTCTTATCGACCTTTTGGCCGACATTTCATTCTGGCTTGTCGGACTGTTCCGCCATCCGCGCCTTTATCGCCAATAAATCTTTCCAGGCCAATGACTTATGATTAGGTGCCCGCAGCAGATAGGCCGGGTGCAGACAGGGCATGGTATCGATTTCCCGATCACCGCTCGACAGTTTTTTCCACTTGCCGCGCAGGCTCATAATACCGGATTTGGTGCGCAGCATGGTCTTGGCTGAAGAACCGCCGACCAGCACCAGAAGATCGGGATTTATCAGTTCGATATGCCGTTCCACGAAGGGCAGGCAGATATCGGTTTCGGCCGTTGTCGGTGTGCGGTTGCCCGGCGGGCGCCAGGGCAGGATATTGGTGATGTAGACTTGGTTGCGGTCGAGACCAATGGCGGCCAGCATCTTGTCCAGCAATTGGCCGGAGCGACCGACAAAGGGCAGGCCCTGTTCATCCTCGTCGCGTCCCGGGGCTTCACCAATCAGCATGATCCGCGCCTCGGGATTGCCATCGGCAAAGACGGTTGAGCGGGCGGTGAATTTCAGATTGCACCCATCAAAGGCTTCGATCACCGACTTCAATTGTTCAAGACTTGTTGCCTCGCTGGCCAGTTTGGCCGCCCGTTGAACAACCCCTGCATCGGGTATCGACCGCTCCTGTTGCCGGGGAGGACTAGCGGCTGGTGGTGAGGATTTCAGCGCAGGCGACGGGCGTTGTTGTTGACGGGATGCAGGTTCCCCCGCGGTGGCAGCGGATCGGGGTTTTTCGGTTTTTGCCCGCGCCTGATCCGCCTGCGCAAACCTGTCGATCGGCGCGTCTTCCAACGCGATATCGACCCCGGCATCGGCATACCAGTTCAATATTTCGCCAGGATCGACAGAATTGGGGGTCATGGGAGGTTCCGGACAGGTACAGATGTGACCGTATCGCTTTGTCGCCTCTCGGTCACCATATCAGCAGCCATCTGTGCATAAGTTCAGCGCAATTTGATGCGAGTCAGGACCGGATAGTGGTCGGACCCGCCATCCGCCAGAATCTGGCGCGACAGAAAGCTCATTTGCGGCGAAATCATCACTTGGTCGATGGGCAGCAATTGGCTGAATATAGGCCGCAGTGCTGCATGGGGCAGTCCCCAGGTCATCAGCAGGCCCGGCGCAACCCTGGTGTTGGTAATCCGCGCGGTGTTTTGCACAATGGCACTCCATGGCGCGGCGTTGAAATCACCTGCCAAAATCAACGGGTTTTGCAGGGCCTCGAATTCCGGTTGTACGCGTCGCCATTGCCGAGTTTGGGAAAATGGCCAGGGCCAGCGCGAATGATAGCTTGCCAGATCATAAGCGACGCCGTTGATCACTATCTCTGCCCGGGCAAAACCCAGCCTCCAAAGGCATTGGCGCTTGTTGGCACTACCGAAGGGATGGCGCGACAAGATGGCGACACTGCCGACACCTTGCCTGTGGCAATAAAGCTGATGGGGCAGTTCTGGCTTCAGGTCATCAAGCAGGTCTTCATTGGTCCGGGTTATTTCCTGCAACAATGCAATGTCCGGTTTTGCCGCCTTGATCACTTCAACCGCCTTGGCAAACCGGACATTGTTGTAGCGCACATTCATCTGCACAAGCCGGACGATGTCCGGTTGCGCATTGTCTTCCGCGGCGGAGTGAATCTTTGCGGCGGCCGCTCCGTTGCCATCGATCGAGGGCAAATAGGGTCGGGTCAGGGCCACCGAGACCAGCACGACCACAACCCCCAGCCCGCACCACTTCCAACAGCGTGCCAACAGCAGGATGGCACTGGCCAGAACCAGCAGACCGGCGAGATGCAGCCGGAAATGGGAAGGGCTGTCAAAAGCCGGGTGGAGGTCTTGCAACCAGCCGGCAATGAGCAGCAAAATCAACCCACTGGTGGCCAGCTTTACAGCAAACAATAGAACCCGTCGTGTCACTGAAAAGCGGTCTCGAAAAAGCTGCGCAACTTCCTGGAATGGAGTTTTTCCGATGGCATTTCGCGCAGACTTTCCAACGCCATAATGCCGATCTCCAGATGTTGCTTGACCTGTTTGTTATAGAAATCCGTGGCCATGCCGGGCAGTTTCAATTCCCCGTGCAGCGGCTTGTCCGAAACGCATAACAGGGTGCCATAGGGGACCCTGAAGCGGAAACCATTGGCCGCGATGGTCGCGGATTCCATGTCCAGCCCGATGGCCCGACTTTGGGACAGTCGCTGAACAGGCCCGGTCTGATCACGCAACTCCCAGTTGCGGTTGTCGATGGTCGCCACAGTGCCGGTCCGCATCACCTGTTTCAGGTCGTAGCCGGAATAGCCGGTCACCTGTTCGACGGCTTTCTCCAGGGCAACCTGAACCTCCGCCAGGGGCGGCACCGGCACCCAGATGGGCAGGTCGTCATCCAGCACATGGTCTTCACGCACATAGGCGTGCGCCAGCACATAATCGCCCAGCCTCTGGCTGTTGCGCAGGCCTGCACAATGCCCGAGCATCAGCCAGGTATGGGGGCGCAATACGGCAATGTGGTCCGTGATGGTTTTGGCGTTTGACGGGCCGATGCCGATATTCACCATGGTGATGCCGCATTGGCCCGACCGCTTCAGATGATAGGTGGGCATTTGCGGCAACCGGTTTAGCGGCGTACCTTCCTCGACCCCTTGCCTTGTGGTGACCCGGTTACCCGGCTCGACAAAGGCCTCATAGCCACTGTCGGGATCCTCAAGCGCTTTTTTGGAAAACGCAATGAATTCATCTATATAGAACTGGTAGTTGGTAAACAGCACATAGTTTTGGAAATGCCGCGGCGAGGTCGCCGTATAATGGGCCAGACGATGCAAGGAATAATCCATGCGCTGCGCCGTGAACGGGGCCAGGGGCGTTTTTTCGGTGGCGTTGAGATCGAACTGGCCATTGACGATTGAATCGTCGGTGGAGGCCAGGTCCGGCACGTCGAACACGTCGCGCAGCGGGCGGTCGATCCTGTCCTCAATGGAACCCTCCACATGGGCCCCTTCAAGAAAGGCAAAATGCAGCGGAATCGGGGTCGCAGATACCGCAATTGTCACCGGGACATTGTGGTTTTCGATCAGCAATTCAATCTGGTGGACCAGGTATTCTTCAAACAGGTCTGGCCGCGTGACGGTCGCCGCATAGATGCCGGGGCCGGGCACATAGCCAAAGGCGAGGCGTGAATCCACCCGCGTGTGGGAGGACGTGGTCAGCTGGATTTCCGGATAATAGGCGCGGTAACGGGCAGTGACGGGGTCGCCACGCACCGAGGCATCAAATTTGTCACGTAAAAAGGTGGTGGCCTCATCGTAAAGCTGTTTCAGCAGGTCAACGGCGGCCTGGGCATCGGTAAATTTCTTGGGTTCTGGGGCGGGTGGGCACTCAATCGAAAGATCGTCCACCACATGCAATATTGGGTTTGTTTTCATGGCCACATATAACCCAAAAATGTGACAGGAATACATACATTTTCAAACCGGCGGGTGAATTTTAGATGGTCACCTGGGAGCGCTGGTCGAGATAGCATAATTTCTCATTCTGTTCGCAGGCCTTGCGCGCGTCAAAGGCCTTCCATTGCTTCAGCCGCTCTTCAACGGCGAAACCATTTGTCTTTGAATGGGTAGATTCAATGATGTTGGAAACCGCAATGCCCATCAGCGCGATGCTGACTGTGACAATGGCAAAACGTCGAAATAGCATGATGGACATCCCCGTATTGTGATGCCGCATCATGCAATAGTCTGGCTGAACGGATGCTGATTGAGCCGTTCATCTGGCGTTCAGATTGCTGCCTGACGACTGACTGGCGATCGCCGGGGCGCGTGGGCCTACAATTTGCTCCACTTTTGCGTTTTGCAGAAGATTTTCAGGGCACAGCCGCGCAGCTTCAGTGAAGAACCACCAATCTTGGCGCTGCCGGAATATTGTTTGCCATCAGAAGGGTCAGTGATTGTGCCACTATAGGACTTACCTGAACCTTTCATGCGACCAATGCGCTTGCCGGCATATTGACCGGTTTTCAGCGTGATGCAGTAGGAACCGCCACAGGCGCCAATGGCAGCGGTTTCGCCGGATTCTGTTTTCCAGTTGCCGACAATCGGCTCTGCTGCCTGAGAAATGGTCGCCCCGAAAGCCAACGTCGCCAGGGCTGTTGCGATGGGCAGCATTTTCAATGTCATTTTCATATTCCTCTCCCTGCGCCGCAATCGTCGAATCAACGGCGACTCTCCATATAATTGACGTTTACGTAAATCTATCGGGCAATTCCGACCGAAACAAGTTGAATAGGGCCGAGCTGGCGCTTTGCGGTGGGTGCCGTTCATCAGGACCGGTGGATTTGGCTGGGACTCAGGCGCATTGTCTTGCAGAATTATGGGAAACTTTCTTGCAATGGCTGGCATCGTGCCTAGCTCAGGGGGGTGCCACGGCCGCGTATCACGGTGATATCGGCATGGGTACAGCATAAAAGGAGACCAATATGTCTCACACCAAACCTTCAACCATAACCCGACGCAGTGTATTGGCCGGCTCCGCCGCCGGCCTGGCAAGCACGGCATTGGTGCAAAGTCTGCCCGGTTCCGCCCTGGCTGCGGTGCCTGTCGGAAAGGTTGCGCCAATTGCCGCTGATCGCCATGCGCAAAATCTATGCGCCGCCCATCATGCGGAACTGGCCAATCATCTGAAGTCGATACTCAACGCTTCCTATGTGGATGAGCATATGAAGAACAAGCTGTTGACCACGAGCCGTTGCCCCCACTGCGATGTGGCGATCGCGCCGGACCAGTTGAGTCGTCAAAGTTTCGCTGTTCTTTAGAACCCAAAAAAAAAGCGGGAGCCAACCGGCTCCCGCAAATGATTGTCTAACTGAAAAATTCTGGAGATTAGAAGTTCAGGTAGATTCCGAAGCGACCACGGCGGCGATAGTAGTCGCGCGAACGGTGGTGACCGCCATAGTGTCTGTGTTTGTGGCATCCCCAATTGTGACAATGGGTGTGACGATGACGACTACGGTGCGTCCGACGAGCCCGACGGCAACGTGAACGGTGGCCGCGGCGAATGCGGCAGTGACGGCCGTGAACTTTTTCAACAGTGTTGGTTTTGTTAACGTCGACTGGCGCGTTGCCAAGTGGCATTGCTTCAGCTGAAGGGGCGACGAAAGCAAGACCAGCACCAACGGCTGCGGCTGCCAAAAGGGTTGTAATTTTCATAACTTGTTCCTCTTCCCTGCGTGTCTCCCACGATTGTTGGGGAGTTCTGCTGTACACTAATATGCCTTACCTGAATGGCAGATGAATGTGTGATTCCGCACATTGCGGGCGAGAAAAGTTTTATCTCGTTGAATCTAAAATTAAAATTCGCATTTACCCGCTCGTCGCTTGTTGTCACAAGGGTGCAGGAAGCCGGAATTCATTCAGTTTGTTCAGCGAGAGATGAGGCGGCATGGTTGCCGCAACGTTGCCTAACAATGTTCCGCGCCGCGCGCCGCGCGCCGCTCGCCGCCCGCCGCTAACGCCGTGCTTTGTTCGCCTTAAATCCACCGCGCTGGCCGGGTTTGCCTGAAGTGCTGCGGGGGACGGGGCGTTTGCTGGGGGCGCCGCCGCCGCCGCTGCCGCGGCCGCCGCCGCCCAAGGGCACGCCGGTCGGGGTGCCACCCATATCGTCGAGATCGGGCTTGGCGAAATAGCTTTTGTTTTTGGGATCGGGCGCCTGCCCGGAGGCACGGCCACCGGCCTTTTTGCGTTTGGCCTCCAGTGCCCGGCTCTTGCGGGTGTTTTCGATCCCCGTATTGCGCGCCAGCGGATCATCGGCCACGAGCAGTTCGGTTTCCTGCAGCCGCTTGATCTCGTCGCGCAGGCTCGCCGCTTTCTCAAAGTCGAGATCGGCGGCGGCATCGCGCATTTCTTTCTCCAGCGCTTCAAGATGGGTCTTGAGATTGTTGCCGACAAGCGCGCCTTCGTCGGCCAATTCGACCTCAACGCGGACATGATCGCCCTCGTAAACGCTGCCCAGAATATCACTGATATCACGCTTGATCGATTGCGGGGTTATACCGTGCTCGGCGTTATACGCCTCTTGTTTTTCGCGTCGCCGGTCTGTCTCGGCAATGGCGCGTTCCATGGAGCCGGTGACCTGGTCGGCATAGAGCACGACGCGGCCGTCCACATTACGCGCCGCGCGGCCAATGGTCTGCACCAAAGATGTTTCGGAGCGCAGGAAGCCTTCCTTGTCGGCGTCAAGAATCGCCACAAGGCCACATTCGGGAATATCCAAGCCTTCGCGCAGCAGGTTGATGCCAATCAGCACGTCAAAGGCGCCAAGGCGCAGATCACGAATGATTTCAATACGCTCCAAGGTATCGATGTCGGAATGCATATAACGGACCTTGACGCCGTTCTCATGCATATATTCGGTCAGATCTTCGGCCATGCGTTTGGTCAGCACGGTGACAAGGGTACGATAGCCCTGAGCGGTGACCTGTTTGATCTCGTCGACCACATCATCCACCTGGGCCTTGGCCGGGCGGATTTCGACGGGGGGATCGATCAAGCCGGTGGGCCGGATCACCTGTTCGGCAAAGACGCCGCCGGACTGGTCCATCTCCCAGCCGCCCGGTGTGGCGGAAACGCAAACGGTCTGGGGCCGCATGGCGTCCCATTCCTCAAACCGCAGGGGCCGGTTGTCCATGCAGGAGGGCAGGCGGAAGCCATATTCGGCCAGGGTCGCCTTGCGGCGGAAGTCGCCGCGATACATGCCGCCGATCTGCGGGATCGTCACATGGCTTTCATCGGCAAAGACTATCGCGTCGTCGGGCAGATATTCAAACAGGGTGGGCGGTGGTTCGCCCGGCTTGCGGCCGGTCAGATAGCGCGAGTAGTTCTCAATGCCGGCGCAGGCTCCGGTGGCCTCGATCATCTCGACATCGAATTTTACCCGCTGTTCCAGCCGTTGCGCTTCCAGCAGACGGCCAGCCTTGGTCAGTTCCTCGAGGCGCCAGGCCAGTTCTTTTTTTATTTCCTTGACCGCCTGATTGAGGGTCGGACGCGGGGTCACATAATGGCTGTTGGCGTAGATTTTCACCGATTTCAGCTGGTCGGTCTTCTTGCCTGTCAGCGGATCGAATTCGGTGATTGTCTCGATCTCATCGCCAAACAGGGAGATGCGCCAGGCGCGGTCTTCCAGGTGAGCCGGAAAGATTTCAATCGTGTCGCCGCGCACCCTGAAGGAGCCGCGCTGGAAATCCGCATCCCGCCGCCGATATTGCTGGGCTACCAGGTCGGCGAGCAATTGCCGCTGGTCCAGCTGATCCCCCACCGACATCTGAAAGGTCATGGCCGTATAGGTTTCCACCGAGCCGATGCCGTAAATGCAGGAGACGGACGCAACGATAATCACGTCATCTCGCTCCAGCAGCGAGCGGGTGGCGGAATGGCGCATCCGGTCGATCTGTTCATTGACCGAGCTTTCCTTCTCAATGAAGGTATCGGAGCGCGGTACATAGGCTTCCGGCTGGTAGTAGTCATAGTAGGAGACGAAATATTCCACCGCATTGTCGGGGAAGAAGCTTTTCATCTCGCCATAGAGCTGGGCGGCCAGCGTCTTGTTGGGGGCGAGGATCAGGGCAGGGCGCTGGGTTTCCTCAATCACCTTGGCCATGGTGAAGGTTTTGCCCGAACCTGTAACCCCGAGCAGTACCTGGGTTCGGTCGCCGCCTTCATTGGAACCGGCTTCGGAACGCAATCCGCCCACCAGTTCGCCAATCGCCACGGGCTGATCGCCCTTCGGCTCATATTCGCTGACCACCTGGAAGGATTTGCCGCCTTCGGATTTTTCCGGTCGGTCCGGGCGGTGGGGCACCCAGATATCGCCCTTCATCTCATCACGCCCGTGCTCGATCAGATCGGAAAGGGCAGCTACAGTGGCGGTTACGCCGGAAGTAGAGGCCATTTCCAGTGCGTCTTCGGCGGAAACATCCAGCCCGGCAACAGGGTTCAAGCCAGCGGCGACGCGGGCTTTGACGTCGTTTGATCCGCCTATAATGGTGCCGCCACCGGTGCGTTTTTCGCCGACAGTGGGGTCTGAGGCTTTTTTCGCACGCGCCTTGGCGGAAGGTTTCTTGGCTTTCGCAGGTTTGGTTTTCTGCGGCGTTGACTCGGCCTCGATCTCCTCGGCCCATGACGCAATATTCCCGGACAGGGGCGTGCCGGTCAGCGGCGCCTGAGGGGCTTCTTCAAAGCCCGTTTTCTTGGAGGTTTTATCGGTCTCGGCCATCCGTTCTATATGGGACGAAAAGAGAACATTTGAAAGGGGGCAGTGACAAGATGCTGACAGCTTTGTCAGTAGTGTCCGGTTCCGTGTTTTGGAGCCAACACTCTTGTTGCCCTTGTCGCCCTCGCCGCCGCCGCCCTTGCCGCCGCCGCTGCTTCTTGGCAGGAAGGGGAAAAGAACAAGCCAAGGAATCCCCGCCATGCAATTTGCCAAGATCAACGGCGTCACACTGCACTACCAGGTCATCAGCGCGCCGGAAGACAAGCCGACGCTGGTTTTCTCCAATTCACTGGCCACAGACTTCCGCATCTGGCGCGACTGTGTGGTTCGGCTGGTCGGCGAATGCTCGATGGTGATGTATGACAAGCGCGGCCATGGCCTGTCTGATATCGGTGACACCCCCTACAAGATCGACGACCACGTTAACGACCTCGCCGGCCTGCTCGATCACCTGGGCATTTCCAACGCCGTCATCTGCGGATTGTCGGTGGGCGGGCTGATTGCCCAGGGGCTGAACTTCCTGCGCCCTGATCTGGTACGCGCCATGATCCTCTGCGACACCGGTGCCAAGATCGGCAGCGATGAAATGTGGAATGAGCGTATGGCGATTGTCCGTGAGCAGGGGCTCGGTGGGCTGGTGGAAGCCAATATGCAGCGCTGGTTCACGCCCGACTTTCATGAAAACCGTGCCGATGAACTGGCCGGCATCTCCAACATGTTCCTGCGAGTGCCGGTGGAAGGCATGCTGGCGACAATGGAGGCGATCAAGAATGCCGATCTGCGCGCAGCGGCGCCGCAGACCAAGGTGCCGACCATCTGTATTGTCGGCGATCAGGACGGCTCCACGCCGCCATCACTGGTGCTGGAACTGGCCAAGTCGATCCCTGAAGCCCGCTATGAAGTGATCAAGGGGGCAGGGCATATTCCCTGTGTTGAGCAGCCGGAAGTCATGGTCGAGATCTTTCGGGCGTTCTTCAAGGACGCGGATATTACCTAGACCCTTTCAGGTTTAGCCGCCATTTGCTCATGAAAACCAGGCCAGGGTCGCGGCTGCGAGAACCATATACCGCGCTGCCTTGGCCAGGGTGACAAGCACCAGAAACGACATAATCGGCTCGCGCATGACGCCTGCGGCAACGGTAATCGGGTCGCCGATGATCGGTAACCAACTGCCCAGCAGCGACCAGCGGCCATAGCGGCGATACCAGGTTTCAGCCCGTGCCAATTGCTCTTCTGAAACAGGAAACCAACGTCTTTCCTTAAAGCGCAGGACGAACCGGCCGAGAAGCCAGTTGATTACCGCACCAAGCACATTGCCCGCCGTCGCGACGATCAGCAGAACCGCTACCGAACCTTCGCCCGCCACCAGCAGGCCAACCAGCACCGCTTCCGATTGCATCGGAAGAATGGTGGCAGCGAGCAGGGCCGAGGCAAAGAGACCGAAATAGGCGATCATTCTGCCAGGAATGCGGCAATCTGCTCCGCCACCCATGCCGGCTGTTCATGCAATATCCAATGGCTGGCATCGGCATGTTCGGCGATGGTCAGATCGCTGCAGAATTGGTCGAGATCGGCCCGGGCTTCCGGCAGCAGGGCGGTGTCCTGCATGCCCCAAAGCAGCAGATGCGGCATGGCAATTGCGTATTTCTGGCGCATTTCATCGGTGATCGGTAAATCGCGCGGTTCAGCATCGGGAAGCGGAACTTCCATCGGCGATTGCCGATACCAATTGAGCATTGCCGTTAAGGCTCCCGGCGGTGCCCAGGCGGCGCGATAGGCGGCTCTTGATTCATCGTCCAACCAGGGGGCGCTTGAAAACTTCTCCAACATGCCGAGCAGTCGCTCGAAATTGTTCTCCGCCAGCCTCTCTTCAACGCCTTCCTTGCGCAGCAGATGAATATACTGGCTCGCCGCAGTTTGGGGACCGGCAGCGAACAGGGATTTCTGGAAGCAGATTGGATGAACCCCATTGGCTATGATCAGTTTCGATATCCGATCCGGATGGCGCATTGCCATGGCATAGGCAACCGATGCACCCCAGTCGTGGCCGCACAGGACAACGGGACGGTCCGGCGACAAATAGTCAATCAGCCCTTTCATATCGGCGACCAGATGTTTGGTGTCATAAGCTTCTTGCTCGGGCGGGATAGACGATTTGTTGTAGCCGCGCTGATCGGGCAGGGCGATGCGATGGGTCGCCGACAGTGTTTCAGCCACCTGCGCCCAGCCGGCCCAATATTCGGGAAAGCCATGCAGCAACAGCATCAGCGGGGCACTTTCGCGCCCCCCTGTCATCACATGGATTTGCTGGCCATTCGTAGCGATGATTTGCGAGGTGAAGGTCATGGATATTCCCCGTTTGGCATGTGCTGAGCAGCAGCGCCTTCACGTCAGGTCATTTTCTGCTGGGTGTGCTTTTTCAACTCCGAACGTGCCACCTGGCGGCGATGCACCGCATCGGGGCCATCGGCAAAGCGCAATGTGCGCAAATGCATCCACTGGCGGGCCAGCGGTGTGTCCTGGGAAATGCCCACACCCCCATGCATCTGCATGGCATCGTCGGTAACTTTCAGCGCCACTAATGGCGCCACCACCTTGATCTGGTGAATCCACGGAGCCGCGGCACGCGGATCGCCCTGATCCATCATCCAGGCAGCCTTCAGGCAGAGCAGACGGGCCTGTTCAATTTCCATGCGTGCATCGGCAATGATGTCGAAATTGGCACCCAGTTGTGCCAGCGGCTTGCCAAAGGCTTCGCGCTGCACCGAGCGCTTGCACATCAGCGACAGGGCAAGTTCCGCCTGGCCGATGGCCCGCATGCAGTGATGAATGCGGCCGGGTCCAAGACGCCCCTGCGAGATTTCAAATCCGCGGCCTTCACCGAGCAGCAGGTTCTCCGCCGGCACCCGCACATCGGTGAACCGCATATGCATATGGCCGTGGGGAGCGTCGTCCATGGAAAACACATGCATGGGGCGCAGAATTTCAATGCCCGGCGTATCGGCAGGAACAACAATCTGGCTGTGGCGCTGGTGCTTGGGCATGTCTTCGCCACCGGTTTTCACCATCACGATATAGACCTTGCAGCGTGGATCACCGGCGCCCGAAATCCAGTGCTTTTCACCGTTGAGCACGTATTCATCGCCATCGCGCACACAGGACATGTTGATATTGGTGGCATCGGACGAGGCCACATCCGGCTCGGTCATCACATAGGCAGAGCGGATCTGCCCCTCGAGCAGCGGCTTCAGCCATTTTTCCTTCAACGCGTCATTGGCGTAGCGCTCGAACACTTCCATATTGCCGGTATCAGGGGCGGAGCAGTTGAACGTTTCTGCACCCAGATGGGCCTTGCCCATTTCTTCCGCCAGATAGGCGTATTCCACGGTGGACAGGCCATAGCCGCGCTCGGAATCGGTGAGCCAGAAATTCCACAATCCACGTTTCCTGGCTTCCGCCTTCAGACCTTCGAGAATTTCGGTCATCCGCGGCGTATAGGTCCAGCGGTCGCCAACGGCGACTTCGGCGAGAAATTCGTCTTCCACAGGCATCACTTCATTGGCGATCATATCGGCGACTTTGGCGCGCAATTCTTCCACGCGCGGTGACAGACCTAAATCCATAACTGCTTCACTCATTGCTTTGTTTCCATTCTTCAAGCGCACCTTGCGGCGGCGTCATGCCCAGCCCGCGCAATGCATAATTTACCAGTTCTTCCGCCAGCGACATCTGCTCCGCCCGGGCGTTTTTGCGGCGCGGCGAATACCAGAACACCGTGCTGTTGAGCACTGCCAGAAAACTCTTCGATGCCAGCGACGGATCGCCGATATCCACGTTCATTTCATCCGCCGCCGCTTCAATCGTCTTGCGAAACAGGGCCTCGTACGTGTCGCGGGTCCGGATCAGATCAGACAGGGTGTCACGTTGTGCCGCCGTGGTCGAGCCGGTCTGATGCATTGCCACGCCCTGTGCCAGCACCCGTTGAAACGGTTGATGGGCCATCAGCGCCACAGCATGGGCCATGCCCATACAGGCCAGCCGCTCCAGGGGCGATCCGCCCACCTGGGCCTGGGGTTCAGTTGCGTTAAAATTTAATTCCATGCCGCGCCGATAAACGGCAAAGAACAGGTCCATTTTGGAGCGAAAATGATGATAGATCATGCCCTTGGTTGCGCCCAGCATATGCGCAACATCATCAATGCTGGTGGCGGCAAAACCATTTTCCTTGAAACAATCAGCCGCAGCGATGAGAATCTGGTCGCGGGACTGGCTGACAGAATTGCGGTCTTCCCCGTTGCGCTGGGGACGTTGATAGGCAAGGTTTTGAGTCTGACCGGAGCTCAAGGCACAACTTTTGTTATTATGGTGTTGATCAACGGGAACATACTACCCGGTATGTTGTCAATCACAGATCATCCCACTAAGCTTTCGCCAACAGGATTGATCAGGTGGAATGGATGGACGCGTATCTCAGCAGTCTTTTTTCGGTAAAGGGCAAAACCGCGCTGGTCACCGGCGGGGCCACCGGCATTGGTCGGATGATGGCCGAAGCGTTGGTTATGGCCGGGGCCCGGGTTCTGATCTGCTCACGCAAGGGCGAGCATTGTGAGGCCGTTGCGGCGCAGCTTAACGAGATGGACGCGGCGGGCGGCGGCAGCGCCGAAGGATTTGCCGCCGATTTGAGTTCGCAAGAGGGGATAAAGGCTGCCGCAGAGGCCGTGAAGTCACGGACTGATAAATTGCATATTCTGGCCAATAATGCCGGTGCGACCTGGGGATCGGATTACGAGAACTTCCCTCGCTCCGCCTGGGACAAGGTGATGAACCTCAACGTCACATCGATATTCGAGCTGACCCGCGATCTGACCCCATTGCTGGAGATCGCCGCTTCCGATGATGACCCCGCACGGGTCATCAACACCGCTTCGGTGATGGGCATCATGCCGGTGGCCGATGGCTGCTATTCCTATTCCGCCTCCAAGGCTGCGGTCATTCACCTAACCCGAATTCTGGCCAATGAAATGACCAGCAAACGCATTACGGTCAATGCATTTGCACCGGGGCCATTCCCCAGCAAAATGACTGCCTTTGCGACCGCAAGCACAGAAGGCGCTGCGGCGACGGGGGCTAAGAATCCCATGGGGCGTATTGGTCGCCCGGCCGACATTGCGGCTGCAACCTTGTTTTTGTGCGGTCATGGAGGCTCCTATGTAACCGGCACCACCATTCCGCTGGATGGCGGATATCTGGTGCATACCGGAGACGAATCCCTGTTTCCTGAAGTGGACTAGTAATGGATCTGAATGACACAATTACGATGGACGAATTGCTGGCCCAGGTCGGCGGTGAACCGCGTTATTCACGTTGGTATGAGATTGACCAGAAGCGCATTGACGGCTTTGCCGATGTCACCGAGGACTGGCAATATATCCATGTTGATCCTGAGCGCGCGGCACAAACCCCGTTTGGCGGCGCCATCTCGCACGGATTTCTGACCCTCTCACTGTTGTCGGCAATGAGCTATGACAGCGAAAAGCCGCTTGCAGGTACGGCGATGAGCATCAATTACGGATTTAACAAAATCCGTTTCATCACCCCGGTAAAGGTCGGTTCCAAGGTGCGCGCGCGGTTTGATACAAAGGCGGTCGACAAGAAGACGGAAAACAGCGTGCTGATCACCCGCAGCGTGACTGTCGAAATTGAGAATGAAAGCCGCCCCGCGCTGAAAGCGGAATGGCTTGGTTATACGGTTTTGGAGAAATAGCTGTGAGTGAAATTCGATTTGACGATCAGGTTGTTATCATTACCGGAGCCGCCAATGGCCTCGGCAAAGCCCATGCACTGGAATTTGCCCGCCGTGGCGCCAAGGTCGTGGTCAATGATTTTGGCGGCGCCCGCGACGGATCCGGCGGTTCGACCGCTGCAGCGGAAGCGGTTGTTGACGAAATCCAGGCCGCCGGCGGCACCGCCATAGCCAATGGTGCCAATGTCACTGGCCGGGCCCAGGTTGACGCCATGATCGGCCATACCCTCGACACGTTCGGGCGCATCGATGTGTTGGTCAATAATGCCGGCATTCTGCGCGACCGCAGTTTTGGCAAAATGACCGGTGAGGAATGGGACGCCGTGCTGGCCGTTCACCTGACCGGCTCCGCCAATTGCTCGCTCGCCGTCTGGAACCAGATGAAAGAGCAGAATTACGGCCGGATCGTCATGACCACCTCGACATCCGGCATCTACGGCAATTTCGGCCAGGCCAATTACGGGGCCGCAAAAACCGGCGTCTGGGGGCTGATGAACACCCTGCATATCGAGGGTGCCAAGAATAATATCCACGTCAATTGCATCTCGCCCACCGCCGCAACGCGGATGACCGAAGACGTTATCCCACCTGACGCCCTGGAACTGCTGGACCCCAAATGGGTGACACCGGCAGTTGTCTTTCTCGGGTCGAAAGAAGCGCCAAGCCGCAATATCCTGCTGGCCGGGGCAGGGGGCTATACTGTTGCCAAGCTGATGGAGGCGGAAGGGGTGTTCTTTGATGAGCCCGATCGCACACCCGAAATGATCGCCGCAAACTGGTCCGATATCACCGACATGGAAGGGGCCGTCGAGCACCTCCAGGGCAATGATCATGTGATGAAAATGGTCCAGAAAGCCCTCGCCGCCCTCGCCGCCAGCGGCGGCGGCGGCGGCGAGGACCAGGAGCAATCCGACGAAGAAATCGCCCCGGAAATCGAAGCCGAAACCGAACAGGAAGCCGGCGAGGACAGTAGCGAAGAAAGCGGTGAGGACAGCGGCGAGAGCGAAAACAGCGACCCCGACGTCGACAGCGACGGCGACGACAATGGCGACGACAGTGGCGACGGCGACAAAAAATGAGCCGTCAATGAGCAACACCCTGGATGAATCCAGACTGGTTCCCTGGCTGGAGAAGCATGTCGCTGGGTTTTCGACGTTTCAGGCGCTGGACAAGTTTGGCGATGGCCAGTCCAATCCAACCTACAAGGTGACCGCCGAGTCCGGCACCTATGTGCTGCGCGCCAAGCCCCCCGGTGAATTGCTGAAATCTGCCCACGCCGTGGACAGGGAATTCCGGGTGATGAGCGCCCTGGGCCCAACCGACGTCCCGGTGCCGAAAATGCTCGCCCTGTCGGAAGAGGGAGACGCTTCCCCCATCGGTCGCATGTTCTTTGTCATGGAATATCTTGATGGCCGGATATTCTGGGATCCCGCACTGCCGGAATGTGGTGACGATACCAATGCCCGGCATGAAATCTATGACGCGATGAATGACACGCTTGCCCGCCTGCACAATGTCAATGTCGCCGCCGGCGGGCTGGAGACTTTTGGCAAGCCCGGCAGCTATTTCGCCCGCCAGACAGACCGCTGGGCGAAACAGTATCGCGCCTCTGAAATTGAGCATAATCAAACCGTCCACGATGTCATTGAGTGGCTTGAGGCCCATATGCCCGCCGATGATGGGGTGGTTTCAATCGTCCATGGCGACTATCGCCTCGACAATATGATCTTTGCCCCGGACCGCAATGAGGTGATTGCGGTTCTCGACTGGGAACTGTCGACGCTCGGCCATCCTCTCGCCGATCTGGCCTATCAATGCATGCAATGGCGACTGCCCCATGACAGCGGCATGCGGGGGCTCGGGGGCCTCGACCGTGCCGCACTCGGTCTGCCCACCGAAGAACAATATGTCGCCGCCTATTGCAAACGTCGCGGCATCGACGCCATTCCCGACTGGCCCTTCTACATTGCCTTTTGCTTCTTCAAGCTCACCGGCATTCTGCAGGGGGTCTATAAACGCGCACTGGACGGCAATGCCTCCAATCCAACCCGCGCCAAGCAAATGGCCGTGGCCATCCCCCTGCTGGCCCAGGCGGCGGCGGATGAAATTCAAAGGAGCGCTCGCTGATGGTTGAGCAGGTTTTCGCCGGACAAACAGTTCTGATCACTGGGGGAGCCGGCGGATTTGGTCGCTCGGCCTCACGTCTATTCGCTGAACGGGGCGCCAACCTGGTGCTCAGCGATTTCAACGAGGCCGGACTGAATGAGCACGCTGCAGCATTGACGGGCGATGGTTTCAGCGTCGCGACAATCGCCGGCAGCGTTGCCGAAGAAGATCATTGCCGAAAAACCGTTGACCTGGCACTTGAAAAATACGGACGGCTGGACGTGGCGATCAACAATGCCGGCATGAGCCACGATCCGGCCAAAACCGCTGACGTGGATTCCGAACAGGCACAGATGACCGTGCAGGTGGATCTGATGGGCGTGTTTTTCGGCATGAAACACCAGATACCCGCCATGCAATCCGGTTTCAAAGACCATGACCGCCGCAGTTCAATATTAAACATTGCCTCGCTGGCCGGCATTGGCGGCGCGCCGACCATTTCCATGTATGCCGCCGCCAAACACGGGGTCGTCGGCCTGACCAAATCTGCTGCCCTTGAATATGCCCGTCGCGGCATACGCATCAATGCGCTCTGCCCGGCATTTGCCCGCACGCCGATGGTGGAAGATGGCCTGCTGGCTGACTCTGGCGGCGACAAGCAGGCAGAGGATTATCTCACCCGCGGCATCCCCATGCGACGGCTGGCAGAACCGGAAGAAATCACCCGCTCGATGTTGTGGATATGTGATCCGCGCAATTCCTTCATGACCGGGCAGGCTGTTGCCCTCGATGGCGGCACCAGCGCCATGTAGCGCCAACCAATCGGAGACCAGGATGGACTTGAATTACACCCCCGATGAACAGGCTTTCCAGCAGGAAATACACAGGTTCTTTGCCGACAAACTGCCCCGCGAAATCAGCGCCAAGGTGAAGGCCAAGAAACGGCTGAGCAAGCAGGATATGGAGACCTGGCACGCCATTCTAAATGCAGCCGGCTATCTCAACGCCCATTGGCCAGAAGAATTTGGCGGCAAGGGCTGGAACGCCATTCAGCGCGATATGTTTGACGTTGAAGCCAATGCCGCCGGTGCCCCCCGTGTCGTGCCTTTTGGACTGAACATGCTGGCGCCGGTGCTGATGGCTTTTGGGTCCAGGCAACAGCAGGAATACCACCTGCCACGCATCCTCGATGGCACCAACTGGTGGTGTCAGGGCTATTCCGAACCCGGTTCGGGTTCTGATCTGGCATCGCTGAAAATGAGTGCCGTACGCGACGGCGACGACTACATTTTGAATGGTCAGAAAACCTGGACGACCCTAGGTCAACACGCCAATTGGATATTCTGCCTGGTGCGCACGTCGAAGGAAGGCAAGCGGCAGGAAGGCATTTCCTTCATTCTGGTGGACATGGATTCACCGGGCGTTGAAGTGCGTCCGATCATCCTTCTGGAGGGAACGCATGAGGTCAACGAGGTGTGGTTTACCGATGTGCGCGTCCCGGCGGCGAACCTTGTAGGCGAGGAAAACAAGGGTTGGACCTATGCCAAATACCTGCTGGTCCACGAACGCTCCGGCATTGCCGGTGTCGGTGATGCGCTGGCCAGCATTGCGCATCTGAAACAGATTTCGCGCGAACAGATGATTGACGGCAAGCCACTTGCCGAAGACCCGATGTTTGCCGCCCGGCTGGCAGAAATCGAAGTCGATCTCGCCGCCATGCGCACCACCAATATGCGGGTCATGCAGGCCGCCAGCGACGGCGCGCCCCCGGGGCCGGAGGTCTCGATGTTGAAGATCAAGGGCACGGTTCTGCGCCAGTCAATCAACGATCTGACACGGCGCGCGCTGGGGCCTTACGCCATGCCGTTTGTCTCTGAAGCGCTGGAGATGGGCTACAACGAAGAGCCGATTGGCCCTGACTATGCCAATCCCGTCGCAGCGGATTATTTTAACCACCGCAAGACCAGCATTTACGGCGGTTCCAACGAGATTCAACGCAATATCATTTCCAAAATGATGATGGGGCTGTGATCAGATGGATTTTACCCATACAGACGAACGCCAGATGCTCGCCGACATGGTCGGCCGTTTCGTGCGCGAACAATATGACATCGAAACCCGCCACGCCAACGCCGGCAGCGATGAAGGCTTTTCGCGTGAGCATTGGGGCCAGCTGGCCGAGTTGGGTGTCATTGGCGCGCTGTTTGATGAATCCGTCGGCGGATTCGGTGGCGCCGGATTTGATATTGCCGTTGTGTTTGAACAATTGGGCAGCGGCCTGGTTGTCGAACCATTCCTGGCCAACCTGCTGGCCGGAACTGCCCTCGCCACCGCAGGCGGGCATGAAAGCTCGCTTGAAGAGATGATGGCCGGCGCCTGCCTGCTGGCCTTCGCCCATGGCGAACCCACCAGCCGCTATTGCCTAAGCCAGGTAGATACAATTGCGGAAGAGACCGCTTCCGGCTATCGCCTCAACGGCAACAAGGCGGTGGTGATTTCAGGCGATACTGCCGACAAATTGGTGGTCTCAGCCCGCAGCGGCGGCGCCGACGGCGACGGAGACGCAGCCGCCGCCATAAGCCTGTTTCTCGTGCCTGCTGATGTTGAGGGTGTTCACATTCGCTCCTACCCCACAGTGGATGGATATCGTGCGGCAGAAATTGCGCTCAAGGATGTTGATGTTCCTGCGGACGCGCTGATCGGCGAAGAAGGTGGCGCACTGCCGATCATTGAGCAGGTCAATGCTGCTGGCATACTTGCGGTATCTGCAGAAGCCCTTGGTGCCATCAATGTCGGCATTGATATGACGCTGGAATATCTCAAAACACGCAAACAATTTGGCGTGCCGATTGGCCAGTTTCAGGCGCTGCAGCACCGCATGGCGGACATGATGACCGAACGCGAGCAAATCCGCTCCGCCCTGATCAACGCTGCCGGACACCTGACCAGCGACGCCGCCGAACGCGATTGGCACATGTCGGCATTGAAAAACCTGGTCGGACGCTCAGGCCGCAAGATTGCCGAGGAATGCATCCAGATGCATGGCGGCATTGCCATGACCTGGGAATATGCCGTCGGCCATTATTCCAAGCGTATTATCATGATCGATCACCTGTTTGGCGATGAAGACCATCACCTGCGCCAGATCATCAAGCTGGGCTCCGCAGCCTGATGCGCGGCGGCGGCAACGGCGGCGGCGAGGACGGCGAGGGTGGCGCGGGCAACGGCGGAGGCAGCGCGCCGGTTATTCCGGTGATCGGAGAGACACCGGAGCGCATTATCGCCGGTGAAACCGGCCTGCAGAAAAACCTCGGCTATGAAAACCGCCTGTTTGCCGACCGCTGCGAAACCCATCTGATCATGGATGGCCGCCATACCAACCGCCACGACGGCTTGCATGGTGGCATTCATGCCATCCTGCTCGACAGCGCCTGTGGCTTTGCCGCCAGCCGGTCCTTGTCAGACGATGGCAGCCAGTTGGTGGTAACATTGTCGCTGACCACGAATTATCTCGCAGCCCCTAAAGACGACCACATTTATGCAATTGCCCGCGTCACCCGTGCGGGCCGGTCTGTGGTCTATACCGAGGGCAAGGTGTTTGATGGCGAGGACCGGCTGCTGGCCACGGGATCAGCCGTGTTGAAGAAAGTCGGCAAATAATTTTCCACGCGACGTGGATTGTCGATATTGCAAACTGATTGATTGCAGATAAACCTTAGTCTAAACGGCGACGGACACCGGTGTTTCACTGCTGCACCGCAAAGAAGATTGGCGAAAGGGAACGGCCATGAGTGAAGAACTTGAACCACGCGAAAGTATGGAATTTGACGTTGTGATTGTTGGCGGCGGCCCGTCCGGCCTCGCAGCAGCCATTCGTCTCAAGCAGATCGATCCCGAGATCAACGTTGTGGTGCTGGAAAAGGGCGCCGAAATCGGCGCTCATATCCTGTCGGGCGCAGTCATTGATCCGGTAGCCGTCGATCGTCTCTTCCCCGACTGGCGTGATGAGGATGACCATCCCTTCAAAGTGCCTGTGAAAAAGGACAAGTTCTATCTGATGGGCGCGGCGGGCAAGATTCCGCTGCCTACCTGGGGCATGCCGAAACTGATGAACAACCATGGTAATTACATTGTCTCGCTGGGCAATGTCTGCCGCTGGATGGCCGAGAAGGCCGAAGCGCTGGGCGTTGAAGTCTTTCCCGGATTTGCCGCCAGCGAAGTGGTCTATAACGACGAAGGCGCCGTTATCGGCGTCGCCACCGGCGATATGGGCGTCCAGCGTGACGGCACGCCGGGCCCGAATTTCGAACGTGGAGTGGAACTGCACGGCAAATATGTGCTGATCGGTGAAGGCGCCCGTGGATCACTGGCCAAAAGCCTGATCAACAATTTCAACCTCGACGAACATTCCAGCCCGCAAAAATTCGGCCTCGGCTTCAAGGAATTATGGGAAATCGACCCCGACAAGCACAGTGAAGGCACCGTGATGCACACGCTGGGCTGGCCGCTGGAAAACAACCAGGACGGCGGTTCCTTCATCTATCATATTGAAAACAATCAGGTCTATGTCGGTTATGTCGTCGCGCTGGGGTATAAAAACCCCTACCTGTCACCGTTTGATGAATTCCAGAAGTTCAAGACCCACACCTCCGTCGCACCTCTGCTGGAAGGCGGCAAGCGCATCGCCTATGGCGCCCGCGCCATCACCCAGGGCGGTTGGCAATCTGTGCCACGCCTGTCCTTCCCCGGCGGCGCGCTGATGGGTTGTTCGGCTGGTTTCGTCAACGTGCCGCGCATCAAGGGCAGCCACAATGCCATGCTGTCCGGCATGCTGGCAGCTGAACACGTGGTCGCCGCGCTGAAGGATGGCCGTGCCAATGACGAATTGGCCAGCTACGAAGCCGCCTGGCGCAATTCCGATGTCGGCAAAGACCTGCATCCGGTGCGCAACGTCAAACCACTGATCACCAGGTTCGGCTCCGTTCTCGGCACCGTGATTTCCGGTCTGGATATGTGGTGCACTTCGTTGCTGTTTGGCTGGTCACCCTTTGGCACCATGCCACACCTGAAGGCCGACTATCAGGCCACCGAGCCAGCCTCCAAGCACAAGCCGATCCAGTATGATCGCCCTGATGGCAAGTTGACATTTGACCGGTCGTCGTCGGTCTTCCTTTCGAACACCAACCATGAGGAAGATCAGCCCAAGCATCTGAAGCTGCTTGATGCAGATCTGCAGAAGTCGTCTGAATTCGCCGTCTATGCCGGCCTGTCGCGGCGCTATTGCCCGGTGGGAGTTTATGAATGGGTGGATTCAAAGGGCGATGCCGCCACAGAAGGGGTGGCGGATGCAGAATTCGTCATCAACGCCCAGAACTGCGTGCACTGCAAAACCTGTGACATCAAGGACCCCAACCAGAACATCAACTGGGTGCCGCCACAGGGGGCCGAAGGGCCAGTCTATCCCAATATGTAGCGGCCGCGCGGCTTTGTGAATTTTGTCGTTGAAATGGGTTGTTGGCTTCAGATCGCTAACAGCCCAATACATCCCACTATCCTGTCTCAGAAAATGCGCTTGCCAATAAACACTTAATCCGGTTAAAAACTACCAATATTGTATTTCTCATCGCCGCGGGAATAATTCATCGGCCATGAGTAGAATATGTATTTAGTTTTCCTGATTTTTGCGGCATTTGTATTAATGGGAGCAGGCAGTCCCCCTCTGGACGAAAAGCCCTGGTCGTTTAAGCAAAAACCGCATCCGCGAAAATACCAGTATTCGGATCAACAACGGGAAATTTGGGAACAGGCCCTGATGGGGGGCGGTCGGGCAGCGGATATTTGCGAGGCTCTGTTGGATGCCGAATATAGAGTCTATAAGCTGCACTATCCGGCATTTGTCGATGCCGATCTCTCATATGATCCGGACTGGCAGCAAGCCTGGCGGCGCCATCTGGTTTCCGACAATTACCACCTGCCAACCCAATGCATCGTTCACACCGCCCACAATCGCATCGTTGAACTGTTGAATCATGTGGGCGCGGTGCGTTTCCGGTTCTGTGGCAATCTTGGGTCCAAACCCCAGACATTTGACGAGGACCATCTTGCTGCCGGCCTGGATCAAATGCTGGTCCTGGCCGGGCAGGGCGTGCCGGAGGCAATCATCAACGCGCTTTCCTACGCAAGTCACATGCCGAATTTCGAACTCAACACCGATGTCGAGTATTTCCTGCGCCAATCTCTGCGCAAAACCTATCGGTTTGAACACCATTGGGGCGTTAATCACCTGCAAACCGAACTGGCAGCTCCGCGAAGGGTTTTTGTTGAAGATGCGGTGGAAAGGCGGGATCTTGAAAAAGTGTTGCAAACAACCGCTTCCTGTGCGCCTTGATTTGATTTTCGCAGCCCAATCTCGCAGCCCAATCTCGCCGCTTAAACTCGCCGCTTAAACTCGTCGCCAATTTGTGGCACTAAGCACCTCAATGAACTTGAGGATCACACCATGCCCCACCAGGTCACCACGATTGAACAGTTGGAAGCCCTCTATCCCGGTCCCGTTGCCGAGGCGACATGGCGCAAGGAAACCAACCTTATCAATGATGAATACCGCCGGCTGATCGAGGCGGCGCCGTTTTTTGCTGTGGCCAGTATTGCCGATGAGGGCATGGATTGCTCGCCGCGTGGCGACGGGCCAGGCAGTATGAAAATTCTCGATGACAGCACCATCGCCTTTGCCGACCGGCGCGGCAATAACCGCCTCGATACCCTGCGCAATATCGTTGCCGATCCGCGCGTGGCACTGCTGTTCCTGATTCCCGGCTGGAACGAATGCCTGCGCATCAATGGTCGAGCATTGATCACCACCGAGCCACAGCTGCTTGCCGGTTTTGAGGTTCAGGGAAAACGCCCGGTCACCGTCATCGTGGTGGAAATTGACGCCATGTATTTCCAATGCGCCAGGGCAATCAAACGCGCCGGCCTGTGGGACGAAGCGGCAAAGGTCGCCCCCAAAACCTTGCCCAGCGCCGGCAGGCTGGTGAAGTCGGTGCTCGAAGATTTCGACGCTGAAACCTATGATGGTGCGCTGCAGGAACGACAGGCTAAGACGATGTATTGATGCCTATTGTTTGGGCATTTGTGCGCGTTCGCGATGGAAAATATAGATTGATGAGCCGATGATGATTGCGGCTCCCAGCAATGTGTAGGCATCTGGAATTTCGCTGAACAGGAGATAGCCCAACAGGGCGGCATAGATCAGCTTGCTGTATTCCATATTGCCGATGACACTGACTTCGCCAAGCCGCAGCGCTTTAACTCCAACCCATTGTCCCATGGTGGCCAGCACGCCCATCGACAACAGAAACAGCAGCCCAAACAAATCGGGCGTTACCCACAGCCAGACCATCGGGATGCCGGCAAGGGCGCCGACAAAGACTGACTGATAGACCAGCAGCGTGGCGGTGGATTCAGTCTGCGACAGCTTACGCACCGAGGTGACAGCCACTGCAGCGCCCATGGCAGCCAGGATCGGGATCAGGGTATGCACGTCGATCAGGCCCTCAACCCCGGGGCGCATGACGATCAACACCCCGATAAATCCAACGATCACCGCGCCGATGCGATGCCGGCCCACCGGTTCCTTCAAAAACCACAAGGCCAGCAGGGCAACAAAGAAGACTTGGGCAAAGGCCAACGTGGTCGCCGTTGTCAGCGGCAACACGGCCACCGCCCAGATGCCGCAGGACAAAGCCACAAAGGCGCCGATCAATCGCAGGGCATGAATGCCCGGCCGTCGGGTTTGCAAACTTTGAGGAAAAGTTCTGGCGATATCCGGCAGCGAGGAGGCGAAGACAACAATCTGTCTGAAAAACAGGATCTGCAGCACGTGATAGTCAACCACCGCCACCTTCGCCAACGCGCTGACAACAGAAAACAGGGCCGCAGCCAGAAGCGCCCAAAAAATGCCAGCAATATTGTTTGTCATCAGCAGGTGCACTTGAATGCAAGGAGGTAACTTGGTACCAAGTTACCAATGCGAAGTAAATGGCGGATTTGAGAGAGTTCCATGGTTGCAACAAAAAAGATTGAACGGGTTCAGACCGGAGTGCGGATGGAAAAGCGCTTGCTGAAGGTGCTCAAGGCCCTTGCCGCCCATCACGAGATGGGGCTTGGTGATCTGCTCGAAGGTATTGTTCTGCACAGTTTTGAGGGCAAGCAGGCGTTCGGTGCCGACAGTCTGCGCTTTATCGAGCAAGTGCGCACTGCCTATGGTCTCGATCTCACCGCCGATGACAGCCACCGCCTGACAGAGGTTTGAGCGATGCAGACAATCGTCAGCAATGACCGCAATCTGATTGATTTTGAACGCCTGAGTGCTTTCATTCAGGCGTCCTATTGGGGCAAGGGACGGTCGCGGGACACGATCCGCCGCTCGTTTGATGGTTCCCTTTGCTTTGTCGCCCTGCAGGGCGGCGGCGGCGGCGAGGGCAGCGAAGACAGCGAGGACGGCGGCGAGCTAGTGGGTTTCGCGCGCGTCATCACAGATGGCGCCGTTCTGGGCTACATCTGCGATGTCATCGTGTTTGAGGAGTTTCGCGGGCAGGGGATCTCCAAACAGATCATGCGGGCCATTCTTGATCACCCGGAACTGGCCGGCATCGAGGGATTCATGCTGGCGACATCGGACGCCCAGGGCCTCTATGAAAAGTTTGGCTTCAAACCCGTCGGGCCGGACAACAACTATATGCGGTTAAGTCTGACCGAGCGTTGACCGGTGGGCCCACAATGCTCCAGGCCACGGCTTGACGACGCCCACTTACATGCATTACAGCCCCTGTCATGACAAAAACGTTTCACATTGCCGGAAACTATTACCGTCAGCTTTCATAGCTGCGGAACCTTTGTCGTGATTGTTACCGCTGCCCAGCCAGCGGACAATCGTCATCAACAGACCTTTTGCCCGGTGGCGAATTAAAGGTCTTAAGATGAGTTTCGAGAATTCAAATACCGATAAATTATCAATTGGAATCATTGGCTTCGGCGCGTTTGGCAAGTTGATTGCAAGCCATATTGCCCCCCGCTTCAACGTCTTCGCCTATGATCCGCAATTAAGTCAGAACGGGGATGCCCCGCTGCTGGGTGCAACCCCCGCGCCACTCGACAAAGTGGCGAGCTGCGATGTGGTTGTGTTATCGACGCCGGTTTCAAGCTGCGAGGAAGTTGTCACTTCCGTGGCCAATTATTGTCGCAGAGGGTCCCTGGTAATTGATGTTGGCTCGGTCAAGGTCAAGCCGTCTGAAATCATGGAGAGATTACTCCCCAACCACGTGGATGTCGTTGCCACCCACCCCCTATTTGGCCCGCAGAGTGCTCGTGATGGCGTTAAGGGGTTAAAAATTGCGATCTGCCCGATCCGTGGGCGGGGGCATTGGCGACTTGCCGCTTTTCTGCGTCGGCAACTGGGTCTCCAGGTAATCCTCACTACCCCGCAGGAACATGACCGCGAAGTGGCCATGGTGCAGGGCCTGACCCATCTGATTGCCAAGGTTCTGCTGGAGATGGGGCCGATGCCCACCCGCATGACCACGCTGAGTTTCGACCTGCTGGTAGAAGCTATCTCGATGGTTCAGCATGATGCACCGGAAGTGTTTCAGGCGATCGAGAACCTAAACCCCTACGCATTGGATGTTCGAAAACGTTTTTTCCAACTGGCCCATGATCTGGATCAGGAATTGAAAGCGCATGTCTAATTAAGGATTTCAGCCCGGGGGATCCAGCTGCGCCACAAGTTGGGCAAGGGCCTCAATCGACTCGACCACGTGGTCGGCATGGGGGGCCAGTTCGTCGGCTGGCCGCCCGCCGCTGGTGACGCCAACAGCAAGCGCACCTGCGGCGCGGCCGGCCTTGCAGTCATGGGGGGAGTCGCCCACCATCATCACCTCATGCGCTTGCAAACCAAGGTGATCGACAAAGGCGCTGACCATGCCCGGCTCGGGTTTTTCACCATGGCCGCTGTCATAGCCTGCAATATAGCAAAACCGCTCGGTAATGCCGATCTGCGCCAGATGGGCGTGGGCTGCTTCCTCAGAATCATTTGTCGCAACACCCAGCTTCAGACCAAGGTTTTCAAGTTCATTCAGCGTGCTTTCCAGAAAGGGAAATGGCGCCAGGGATTGCAGCGAATATTTAACATAGAGCGCATCAATCAGCGCCAGTGCATCGGCCTGGCTGGTGTCTCGCATGTGGGGCATCAGACATTCAGCGATGTTATCGAGGCTTCCGGCAATCAGCACCGAGTTGGGCGCAATGGTTGTGGTGGCAATATCAAAATTCACCGCAGCGGCAAGTTGCTGCATCTGCTCAGCATCGCCACCTGCCAATTCTGCCAGCACTTTCGCGGTAGCCGGGGCAAAGGTGGCATCGAAGTCCAGCAGCGTGCCGTCTTTGTCAAAAAGGATTGCCTTGATTGTCATGGGCGGAGCTTTGTCGCACTCTTGGCCGTGAATCAATGGGCGTGAAGGGAATAAACAGGGTTAGGCGATGAGAAATTTTATGCGCAATGCAATTCTGGCTTCTCTGTTTGCCGGGGTGACTGGCCTTCCCGTGTCCACGGCCCTGGCGGAACCGATGATATCCGAGTGCGGTGGCCCGGCGCGGGTGGATGCGATTGTTGAACCCTGGAACGAGGCAACGCGCACATTTGCCAGTGGCAGGATCCGGATTGTTGCGCTGGATACGGCAGAGCCGGCCTGTTGTTCCTTCCATCTGGCAATCATCGCGCCGGATCCGAACAATGAACTGGGCCTGCGCCAATGTGTCAGCCTCAATGATGGCGGCGAGTGGACCGGTTTTCAATTTGTCGATGTGGCTGGCACGCAATCGTCTTACGATCCGGGCAAGGGGCTGCTGCTCTCCGTGCCGGTGGAGCGCTATATCGATGGCGTGCGCTCTATGAAGATGGTGGTGAATATTCGCATCAACCAGGCAACAGGCTCGGTGGTGATTGAATAGATCACAGGTCGCTGGCGATCCTCACGCCCAGGGCGATCAGAATACCGCCCCCCACACGTCGCGCCAATCGGCTGGCAATATTGGAGGCCACCGCCCGCAGAGCAATAAGGCGCGCGGCAAAAATGCAGGCCAGATCGGCGAGGCTGAACATCACATTGGCGATAACACCGAGCAGAACGATCTGCAGCCAAAGCGGCGGCGCGGCAGGGGCAGTCGCCGTGAATTGCGGCAAAAAGGCAAAATGGAAAAGGGCGGATTTTGGGTTCAGCAGTTCGACAATCAAACTGTCTCTGAAGGCAAGCGCGCCGGTCCGCTGACGAGGTATGTGTTGAAGTGGTGCGGCAGTGCGGATCAGTTGGTCTCCCATCCAGATCAGATAGGCGGCGCCTGCCACTTTGATGGCCACCAACAGGGAATTGGAGGTTTCCATCAGTACGGTCATGCCGAAGGCGGCGCTGGCGATGTGTCCATAGCTGGCCAGATGAAACGCACAGGAACTCAGCCACCCAGCGTTCGCCCCATGCGCCATGGTCTGCACCGCCAAATAAAACATGCCCGGCCCGGGAGTGAATGCGAATACGAAGGTGGCGATGAGAAAGGAAAGGACGAGTTCGAATGGGGGCATAGGCGAGCCTCAGCATGGTGTGCTGAGAGCCTAACAGAGTCCCACAAAACCCCGAGGGCGTCAGATTGACGCCCGGGCGACGGCGAGGCGGCGAGGCGGCGAGGCTGTTGCTCAATGAAAATCCCGGCTCTTTGGGATCACGCGCACATTTCTTGGATGACTGCCGCGTCCGGGAACCACGGGCTGCCTTGCTGGCGTTGCCTCGCGTTTGGGGCGGCCGGGGCCGGTGACCACTTCGACGGGGAAGCCTCTCTCTCCGCCACTGCTCAAAGCCTCCAGTCGCTCCTTGTCCTGCGCCTCCCGCTCCTTGCGGCTCATGCGCAGATATTCAGCTCCATGGCTTCCGCTTTTGACTTCGTCGGCATTGGCGAGGAATTCGGGGCGCGTCGGAGGGGGTCGCCGAGACTGGATCGGTGGTTTCATGTGATCGGCATGGGCGACAACTTCGGGCAGCTCGTCTTCCGACAATGTATCGAGATCGGCGGTCAGGTCATCCAGCGTGTGGGCGACGATGTGGATGACGTCACCGGCGCGCTGGACCTCGCCATTGATCCGTACCAGCCGTGCCCCCATCACCGTTTTGCGGAACCGTTCCATCACCTTTTTCCAGATGACGATATTCGCCACCCCGGTCTCGTCCTCAATGGTCATGAACACCACGCCCTTGGCGGTGCCGGGGCGCTGGCGCACCAGCACGACACCGGCAATGCTGCAGCGCTGTTTCTGGCGCATGTTGAGCAGATGGCGAGCCTCGATCATGCCCTGGCGGCGATATTGCGCACGCAGGAAAGAGATCGGGTGGGCCTTCAGCGACAGGCGATGGGTCTGGTAATCATTGACCACATGCTCGCTGGTGCGCATCACCGGTAATTGCACCTCCACATCCGGGCCGGTGGAACGCTCGTCAGCGGCGGTGAACAGGGGCAATTGTATGTCGCCATCGCTGGCCAGCCCGCGCACCGCCCAAAGCGCCTGACGCCGGTCGAGGCCGATGGAGCGGAAGGCATCATTGGCGGCGAGGCGTTCCAATATGGCAACGGTCAGCGATGAACGCTGACGGATATGGTCGAGGGAGGTGAAGGGGAATTCCCCCATCTCTCTCGCCGCCATCGCCGCCATCGCCGCCGCTCGCCGCTCCTCCAGGAAATCCAGCATCACCTCTTCGCGCAGGCCATCGGCCTGACGAAAGCCCAGCCGCACGGCGAAGGAACCGTCGTAATTCTCTTCCAGCGTATTGTCCCAGGCGGAGTGATTGATGTCGATCGGGCGCACTTCAATGCCGTGTTCGCGCGCATCACGGACAATCTGTGCCGGCGCATAAAAGCCCATCGGCTGAGCGTTCAGCAGACCGGCGCAGAAAACGTCGGGGTAATGGCATTTGAGCCAGCTGGACACATAGACCAGCAGGGCAAAGCTCGCCGCATGGCTTTCGGGAAAGCCATATTCCCCAAAGCCTTTGATCTGCTCAAAACAGCGGCGCGAGAAATCCGGATCATAGCCGCGCCCGATCATCTGCCCGACCATTTTCTCCTGCAGGGTGTGGATCGTGCCGGCCCGGCGGAAGGTGGCCATCGCCTTGCGCAGCAGATTGGCCTCTTCGGAGGTGAATTTCGCCGCATCAATGGCGATCTGCATCGCCTGTTCCTGAAACAAAGGCACGCCCAGGGTTCGGCCCAGAATATTGCGCAGCTCATCCGGGTCCGCCGGCGGGGCAGGCGAGGGATAGACCACCTCTTCAATCCCGTCTCGGCGGCGCAGGTAGGGGTGCACCATGTCGCCCTGGATCGGCCCGGGGCGCACGATCGCCACCTGAATGACCAGATCATAGAAACGCGCCGGTTTGAGCCGCGGCAGCATGTTCATCTGGGCCCGGCTTTCCACCTGAAACGTGCCCAGTGAATCCCCCCGCTGCAACATGGCATAGGTGACCTCGTCTTCCTTCGGCAGATTGGCGAGGGTGAAATCCTGCCGATAGTGTTTACGGATCAGGTCAAAGCATTTGCGGATGCAGGACAGCATGCCGAGCGCCAGCACATCGACCTTCATGATTTTGAGTTCGTCGATATCGTCCTTGTCCCATTCGATGAAAGTGCGGTCTTCCATCGCCGCATTGCCCACTGGCACGGTTTCCACCAAGGCGTCTTCGGTCAGGATAAATCCGCCGACATGCTGCGACAGGTGGCGGGGAAAGCCGAGCAGTTCCTGGGTCAGATGAATGGTGCGGGCCAGATGCGGGTCGGAAATGTCCAGCCCGGCCTCCCTGATCTGGTTTTCGGGAATATCCTGACCCCAGGAGCCCCAGACGGTGGAGGCGAGAGCCGTGGTGACGTCTTCGGTCAGCCCCATCACCTTGCCCACCTCGCGCACCGCCGAACGGGGGCGATAGGTGATGATGGTGGCGGCAATCGCGGCCCGGCGGCGGCCATAGCGGCGGTAGATATATTGGATCACCTCCTCGCGCCGCTCGTGTTCAAAGTCGACATCAATGTCCGGCGGCTCGCGTCGCTCCTCCGACAGGAAACGCTCAAACAACAGGCTGATTTTGGACGGGTCCACGGCTGTGACACCAAGGCAATAGCAGACGGCGGAATTGGCCGCCGAACCGCGCCCCTGGCACAATATGCCCTGCTTGCGGGCCCAGGCGACAATGTCGTGCACGGTGAGAAAATATTGCGCATAGCCGAGCCGTTCAATCAGCTGTAATTCCTTCTCCAGCGTTCCTCGCACATCATCGGCGAGGCCTTCGGGATAGAATATTTTCGTCCCGGCCCATGTCAGATCTTCCAGATGTTGCTGCGCCGTCTTGCCCTTCGGCACCGGCTCATTGGGATAGTGGTAGGAGAGCTCGTCGAGCGAAAATGTGCAGCGCGATGCGATCTCCCGGCTTGCCGCAATGGCTTGCGGATAGGCGGCGAACAGGCGGGCCATTTCACCGCCGGGTTTGATGTGGCGTTCGGCATTTTGCAGCAGTTTGAAACCGGCAGTTTCCAGGGTGCATTTCTCGCGGATACAGCTGATCACATCCTGCAGCGGGCGGCGGTCCGGATGGTGGTAATGGACATCATTGGTGGCCACCAGCGGCAGGCCGATGCGGCTGGCCAGTTGGTTCAAAATATTAAGCCGGCGGCGGTCGTCGCCATGATACAGCACATGCGCCGCCAGCCAGACGCGCCCCGGAGCCATCCGATTCAACTTCTCCAGATAGGCTTCGAAACGCTTGTTTTGAAGCGTTTTTTCTTCCGGCTCATCTGATTGTGGAAGTTGAATCACTTTCTCAACGTCTTGATTCAGTTTCTCAAGCTTCTCCTCATTTGCCCCATAGCCTTGCGGCGGTATGGCGATGATCATCTGTCCTTCCAGCGCTTCTTCCAGATCGTCAAAGCGCAGGTGACATTCACCCTTTTCCGCCTTCATTTTACCGGCACTCAACAGTCGACACAGACGCCCCCAGGCGGCGCGGTCACTGGGGTAGAGGATGCAGGAAAAACCCGGTTCCGCATTGGCGAAATCGCTCTCGGCCAGTTTCTCCTGACGCCCGTCCTTGACCCGCGGTGCAAAGCCATGGGGCAGGGTGTCGATGCGCGCCCCGACCAGCAATTGCAGCCCGGCTTCTTTGGCGGCGGCGACATCCCTCGCCGCCGCGTGGGCACGCACCACCCCAGCCACCGTATTGCGATCGGCAATGCCCAGCGCGGTGAGGCCCAGTTCTCTGGCTCGCTCCACCAGTTCGGCCGGATGCGACCCGCCGCGCAGAAACGAGAAATTCGAAACACATTGCAGCTCCGCATATGGCAGCGGCGACGGCGACGGCGACGGCGGCGGCGAGCGGCGAGGCGGTGGCGAACTCGCCGTCGGTGGTGATGGCCCGGTTTTCTTTTGCGGGAAGGGGATGGGGGTGGTCATGGTTCTTTCCGCCCGCTGCCGCCGCCGCCGCCGCCTCGCCGTTCGCCGCCGCCGCTACACACCGAACACACCATGGACGAACCAGACGGGGCTTTTCTTGCCGCCATAGAGGCCTTCGCGGAACAGCCAGTAGCGGCGGCCTTCGGTGTCTTCGACTTCGTAATAATCGCGGATTGCCACGCCGCGCGGGCCATCGCGCCACCATTCCGGCGCAATGCGTTCCGGCCCCCGGGCGCGGGTGATCTGGCGTGGCACCCGCCGCCAGCGGAAGTTGAGCGGCGGACCATCCGGCACTTGCGCCGTCACTTCGGCAGCTTCCGGTGCATCAAACAGGCGGAAGGGGCGCGACGCAGTGCGGAACACGGTTTCGGCCTCCACCTCCTGCCATTGCGCGATATCAACAGCGGCGGAGGTTGAAGAAGAGGCGCTGATCATCCGCCAGGCGCGCTCGGGAACATGGCTTTTGACCGGCGCGGCATAGGTGATGTTGCGCTCGCCAAACCGGTTGGAGAGGCGGTCGACGAGGCCGGACAATTCGGCGGCGAGGGCCTCGTTGGCGGCGCTCGCCGCATTTCCGGTGACCAGGGAGGTCTGGCTGGCCTCTACCGCATCGCAATCCGCCGCTTCCAGCAAAAAGCCGTCAATGCCGTAACCGGGGTCGATGCGGTCGAGCTTGTCTTCAAACAGCCGCAGCACATGGCTGCGGTCGCGGGAGGCGCGGGACAGGCGGATGGCGACGGCGGAGGAACCACCATCGGCATGATAGGCGGTCAGCCGCCAGCTTTGCGCCCCCTGGGCTGCCGTTTCCATGCGGGTGACAAGCCGGGCGGTCAGTTCGGTCAGGGCAAAGCGAATGCCGGTAATGTCGAGCGCCGGTTCCGGGCAGGGCATGTGGCTGCGCCACGGGGCGGCAGGGCGCAAGGGATTGAGCGGCTCCTCAATGGCGCCGGTGAACTGGTCGATGCGCAATTGAACGCTGCGGGCATCGCTTTTGGAGCGAAACCGCCGTTCCAGCGCATGGCGGGGCACACGGATGACGCTGTGGGCGGTTTTCAGCCCCAGGCGTCGCAGCAAGGTGTTGCGGTCCTGATCCAGGCGCAGCGCTTCCACCGGCAGGGCGGCAGCGGCGGCTTTCGCCTGCTCAATTGTGTCCGTGATGATGAAACTTTCGCTGCCATAGCGCGCAAGGGCGTGGGCCGCGCCAGGGGTGGGGGCAAGGGCGGCGTGAGCCGTGAACCCCATGGCGGCAAGGCGGCGCAGGCAATCGCTGATCAGCTTTTCTTCAGCGGCGGCGGCGCCGCCGCCGCCAAACAGGTGAGCGCAGCCGCTGATATCAAGCAGCAGGCCGAAATCCTCAGCAACAGGGTCCGGGGCAGCGGTGGTGTCGATGGAGGTAATCGGGCTGTAGCGTCCGGCCCACAGTGCCAGGCGCTGCAACATGTCGTCATCGGCCTCGGGCTGGGCCTGTTCGACCATGATCAGCGGGCAGGCGGCGCGGGCATCGGTGAGCATTTGTCCGACATGGGCCCCGGCCTGTTGAGCGGCGCGGTTGATGGCGGTGATGCGGGTGCCGCGCACCCCATGTTCCACCAGCACGAACGGCTTGGTGGCATCGCCGCCGCCGTCGCCGCCGCTAGCCTCGCCGCCGCCGCCGCCAAATCTCGCCGCGTGGCGTTTGGCCTTCCAGTGCCGTTCCAGGGCGAAATGGGGAAACCAGATTGAAAGTATGCGTCTCATGGTTCCAGGCTGCTTTCAGGGGACTTGCAAGGGTGGGGTTGAGTGCCGCGTTGCCGCCACGGGCGCGGGCCAGCGTGATGGACCAGGCAGCAAGGCCGGGTCCGGCAGGATCGAGCGGGTCGGGCGGCCCGGCAATCGGCGCAATGCGCCAGCGGGTGGCGGCGGCGGAAGCGCGGATCTCGCCGCCAGTGTTGAGAATGAGACAGGGCACATGGCTTTCCTGGGCGGCCAGGGTCAGCCGCCGAGAGGCGGTGAAAT
Organism: Rhizobiaceae bacterium; assembly: GCA_039977975.1. Lineage (GTDB taxonomy): Bacteria > Pseudomonadota > Alphaproteobacteria > Rhizobiales > Rhizobiaceae > Pseudahrensia. The sequence goes on along the minus strand of JBDWCD010000009.1, from coordinate 27,344 downwards.
CCGGTGCCGGACCTTCGCCGACCACGGCGGCGAGATGCGGCACCCGCACGCATTCCTCCAGCACCAGCGCCAGATCGCGCTCCTTCGGCACATTGACGAAGATGAAATCCTCCGGCGACAGCCCACTGCCGAGCAGGCCCGGCGCATAGACCCGGCCATATTCGCGCGCGTTGAACGCCGTCTGACACCAGACGATTGGCCGCCGCCGCCGTTCAGAGGGCAGGCGCTGCAGCAGGGCAAAGATAAACCCGGCCACCTGTGGCACATCGGTTTTCACCAGCGGTGTAAAATCATGGCAGGCATCAAAGGGCAGGGCGTTTTGCGGCAGGGCTGAATCGAGCCCCTCCAGCCCGGTTGTCCAGGGCGCGGGGCGCGGTTCATCAGCGGCAACAAACCGCTTCGTGCGGCCTTCAATGCGCTCAATTCTGGCTTTCAGATCATTCAGAATCATACCCGTCTCCAAGCCGAATTCTGCCACCACCAAACGGCGGCAGACTCAGGTCAACGCAAAACTTTGCAGACATATGTTCCTACTTTGTTCTCATTTAGGAGTCAAATATTCCTATGCGATTTTTAGCTGGATTTTTGTGCAGGGGAGACTGCGGCGAAAATAATCTTCTGAGAATTTGAGAACCGATTTTTCGGAAAAATAGAGTCGCTAAGGAATTGATCTCATTAAGAATAAAGAACTCCGCCGGGTTGCCAGTCATCTAGTCTCTGGTGAGTGAGCACAAGTCATAGATTATCGGGTAGCTCATTGAAACATGATGATTTTTTTCGAATATGATGAGCAAAAATCTGTCCCTTAAGCAATCAGCCCAATCTGTCCATCAGGCGCTGATGAGGGACACGGATACACCTGGCCACGAATGACGGCTAAGCGGACATTCGTCTCTAGACTGCCTCGAGATCTGATCTGATTGCGACATAGTTGGATCGCGTCACGTGAACGGCTAATCCGGCTTTTCAATCTGTTCTCATGTTGTGATCAAATCGCTCTACAGGTCATCTAACATGACCCCTCAATAGGCGATTATTATTGTTCCCCCACCAAACGCTCACCAGACTGGGTCTGGTGAGCGCGGTTTCTGCATCCAGTGGCGGGAGGAGGATGCCACTGAATACACGTCAGCGATACTCGGGAGGAGGTGAGTGTCGCCAAATTCGAACCAAGGGCGCGCTGCTAACTTTGCGATTGATCCAATAGCTTCTTGCAATGATCGGGGATTTCGCTCCGTTTTACGCCAATTTCCAGTAACACTTCATCGGAGAGCATGGTCATGGCGCGGATCATTTGTGCATGCTGCATTCGGTCATACGCCCTTTTGAGCCAATCCCACATGACGGCTGAGATTCGAACCTGTGGAGCGCTGACACGCGCCTGTCCCACCGTGGCTGAAGTGTCGGTCATCTGCTTCGCCCCTTGGCTTTCTGCTGTTGGTCATAACTTTCGCGTGCCAGTCTTCGAATATCGCACCGGGCAATGCCAAGATCGCTCAAGTCACGATCGGAACACTGCGAAAGTTCAAACACGGTATTGTGGTAGGCCTTGCGGCGGATATACGCGTCTTCAACGCGGGATCGGGTTTTTCCAAAAAACTTCCTGGTTTCTTGAAAGAGACTGATACGGAAATCGAATGGGCTGCTTATGCTTATACTCATTTTTTGGCTCCTTATTTCCTGCGCCAAAGTCAACTTCGATTGACGCTCTGCAACAATTATGGTGCACTGCACAAATAATCTAATGGAGGAGAATCGAAACCCACATCCTGGTCAAAGGGGGTGTGCTGCAGTTGCAAAGCAAGGTCGAGATAAATGGATCTTCCTAGCCAAATGATATTGTTTGCTCGCGTGGTGGAGGCGGAAAGCTTTTCCGCCGCTGCACGAACTCTCGGTCAAACGCCCTCTGCGGTCAGCCGCCAAATAGGCTATCTTGAAGATCGTGTCGGTGTCAGGCTGCTCAGCCGTTCAAGACATGGATTGGTGGTTACTGATGAAGGCCGAGCTTTTTACGAGCGCTGCTCTGACATTTCGAACCGCGTAAGAGACGCGGAAACATTCGCAAACAGCTTGGACGACCATCCCAAAGGCCGGTTGAAGCTGGTTTCAACAGTGGCCTTTGGCAAGTCACAGCTGCTGCCCATATTGCCAGAGTTTTATTCTCGTTACCCGGATGTTTCAATATCGCTGGAGTTTACTGACCGCAGAATTGACGTTTCAGATGGCAGCATGGATTTGGCTATCCGTTTCACTGAGCAGATTCACGACGACACTGTTTTTGCTCGCAAATTAGCCATGAACCGGCGCGTGATATGCGCTTCACCTTCCTATCTGGAAAAATTCGGCACACCAAAGCGATTTACCGACCTGAAACGGCACAACTGCTTGCAACTTTCAACTGTCGAGAGTTGGAACGAATGGCCAGAGAGAAGCTCCACTGCAAAGCCCGCGATGAGCCTGTCGGGCAACTTTGAAACCAACAGCGCTGACGGGGTTTATCATGCTTCGCTTGCAGGCTTGGGCGTTGCCCGCCTTTCTACATATTTGATCAGTGATGACATTGCGGCCGGCCGGTTGGTCCGGCTTTTTCCAGACTATGAGGATAACGGCTCGGATATTTTTGCTGTCTATCCACAAAAGAAAAACCTGTCTCCCAAAGTACGCGCGCTCATTGACTACATGATTGAGATATTTGGATCGAATCCCCCCTGGGAGCGTAAAGTTCCTGATGAAGATAGAATTAAGCAAACGGGTTGAAGTATTGCCGAGCAATTTGCGCCAGCTTTGCTCTGTCGATTTCTGTCAGTCCCAGCCAATGACCGAATAGGGTCATATGCGGCTCTACTGCACAAGAGATGGCGTTCCGTTCGCGACAGAGCGTTAACGACCGTTTCGGACTCTCAGCAGACCTTGAGTGGCTCACTGGTCGCACCTAGCCCAATGACCGAGAAGCCGGCCATTGCAGCCGTTCGCGAATGAGTGGCATACGGCTGCTTTGGCGATGCAAAACATGCGTGGGTCGAGCGGCTCTTGCGTTCGAGGCCTCAATTGCCTTGATTGTGACCATGCCTGCTGACATCGAATTTTCCTTCCATCACCTGACTCGCGCCGCTCAACGGCACATTCGGGTTTTTCAGATACAGCAGTTTCTGGACCGCTTTGCGATGGGCTTGACGGTGGCCGTCGTCGCACTGGCTCTGATCGACCGTGATATGGACCTTTTCCAGATTTCGCTGCTGTTTGGCGTTTATTCAATCACAACCATGGCGATGGAACTGCCATTCGGCGGGCTGGCCGATAACATCGGGCGCAAGCCCGTCTTTCTGTCAGCGGTCGTGGCCAGCCTGATCTCGCTAATTATCTTTCTGTCGTCCCACGATTTTTATGTTTTGGCAGTTTCGTTCGCGTTTATTGGTTTCGGACGTGCCTTGCGCTCAGGAACCCTCGACGCATGGTTTGTTGAGAACTTCAAGACCATGGCCCCGAACGTCGATATTCAACCGGCGCTCGCCAAAGCCCAATGGGCGAACTCCATGGGGCTGGCTTTCGGCGCAATTTGCGGCGGCCTGTTGCCTGACGCCTTCGGTGATGTTGCGGTCCGCCTTGGCTTCAGCGCTTATGATATTTCCTACGCCGCAAGCCTAATCATGATGACTGTGTTGTTTTTCTTTACTCTGGTCGTCATCAAGGAAGAGCCGCGCCCGCTGAACCCCAAGGCACTCAGGCAAGGATTCACGAGCGTACCTGCGGTGATACAGGAAGCTGGCCTCCTTGCCCTGAAACATCCGACCCTGTCGATGCTTCTGCTTGCTCTGGCGTTGCTTCTGATGGCTACGAACCCGGTCGAAGTGTTCTGGCCTGCCCACGTTAAGGGCATGCTGGACGAAGGCTACGCCAACACTGCAATTGGTGTTCTGACGGCGGCGTATTTTTTCTCAATCGCGTTTGGTGCGGCGCTGTCTCCCCGCATTAACCGGATGTTCAAACGCCAAAATGCAGTCTCGCTTTGCGTGGCGTGTGCGTGTTTGGCAGCCCTGCAAATCGCATTGGCTTTTCAGGGCGACATTATCGGCTTTGTTGGGATGTTCATTCTCTTTTCTGTTGTCCTTGGCTCTACGGAATCACCAGCCAGCAGCATTCTTCATTCCTGTGTCGAGAACCATCAGCGTTCTACCATGCTGTCACTACGCTCTCTCGTGCAGCAGCTAGGCGGAGCAATTGGTCTGATGGCTGTTGGTGGCCTTGCGGAAAGCTACTCGCTGGCTATCGCTTGGACAGGAAGCGCTGGTTTCCTGATAATCGCCGTGTTGTTGACGGGCTTGCTGGCCAGGAGACTACGCCGCTGAGGTCGATAGCTGTCGTTCATCCATCACGCAGCATTGGTCACCTTGAGCTCCAAACCGCGAAATCCCACAATTTTCGGGGAACGTGAATTGTTGAATCACAATTGCAGGAATTGGCAGCAATCCATTTAAAGGATTCAGGAATTCTCAGAAAGTCGAAACTCAATTGGCACGGGATTTCCCCCGCCCAATCAAAGATGCAAACGCGGAACAGTGGCCGGGTCTAGCTTGAGTTCAATCAGCAGCGGCCCGTCACGATCTTCCAGCATCGCCAAACCCTGCTCCAGCTCTTCCATCGAAGTTGCGACCACGCCCTTGCCACCGAGCGCCTTGGCGGTTTCGGCAAAGGATGGCCAGTTGAACAGCGACAGGGAAGGGTCCATCTGGCGGTCTTCAAACTGCACATATTCTGCGCCATAGGCGCTGTCATTGCAGACAACCACGATCAGGTTGAGCTTTTCGCGCACCGCCGTGGTGAGCTCCGCCAGCCCGCCCATCATCAGGCCGCCATCGCCGATAACCAGCATTGTCGGCTGATCCGGACGCCCCACGGCGGCCCCAATCGCATAGCCAACACCAAGGCCAATGGCACCGGTATTGGTGGTCAGCAAGATGTTCTGTGGCCCCGACACATCAACCCGGGTCCAGGCCTCGTTTAAAAACCGCCCGCCATCGGTGACCAGCAGTTTGTCGGGTCCGAGCGCTTCGCTGATGCGGATCAGCGCCCGCGACAGGTCGATGGTGCCCGGCGCATTTTTTTCAGATGGCAGGTCGAGCGGTTTTTTCAACTCCTCCACATCCAGCGTATCGGTGGCACGCGAGGAGGGGATTTCCGCCTCATCCAGCCAGCCGATAAAAGTCTGCGCCACCAGGCCGGGATTGCCGACAATCGCCGCGTCAGGCTGCGCCCGGCGACCGATCTGCCGCGGGTCATCATCAATCTGGATCAAACGCCGCCCTTCCAGAAGGCCACCACGGGCCGTGGTGAAGCGGTTGAGACCAGCACCACAGGCAACAATACAGTCGGCAGAACTTATCGCCGCAGCGGCAGCCGGCGTGCTCAACGTGCCAAAGACCCCCAGATTATAGGGCTCTCCCTGAAACAGACCCTTTGCCTTCAGTGTGGTTGCCAGGGGGGCGCCAATGCGCTCGGCCAGTTGAACCAGCGACTCCCGGCTGCTGACGGCACCGCGTCCGGCAAGGATCAGCGGAAACCGTGCTGCCGCCAGAATACCAATGGCATCGTCAATCGCCTCTCCCTCAGCGGGAGCGGATGCGGCATCGCGGGGAATTGGCTTTGGCGCCACATAGGAGGTGGTCTCCCACATCATCGGCGTCGGCATGTTGAAAACAATGGGGCGCCGCTCGATTTTCGCCCGCCGAAAGGCAGCGGCCAAATCAATGCTTACCGTTTCCGGGCTGCGCAAACGTTCAAATCCCGCGCCGGTGGCCTCAATCAGCGCCCTTTGCGCCACGGTCTGGTTGTGGTCCGGATCGACCATCGGTGTATCACCGCATAACAGCACTATCGGCACCATGCCTTTCACACCGTCAATGAGCGGGGTGATGGCATTGGAAACCGCTGGCCCCTGGGTGACGGTCGCGACGCCGACCTGTCCGGTTGTCAGCGCATGGCCCAGCGCCATCAGCACGGCATTGGCTTCATGGGTTGCCGGCACATAGCGGCCGCCAAACTGACGCACAAATGCATCAACCAAAAACAGGTTTGAATCGCCCATCAGACCAAACACTGTTTCGACATTGAGATCATGCAACCCCCGGGCAATGGCTGCGTGGACCGGCACGATTTGCTCGTTCAAAACGACATCCCTCTTTTCCTGTTTAGCGGCAACCATAGCTGTTCCTCAAGGCTGCGTCAGCATGAAACGGCGGGGTCGAAACAGCGGCAGCTGGTGCGGCTATAATGCCTGCAAGAGTTTTGTCTCTGTGGACACGGGTGAAAAGCGTAACTGGAATTGGAACCTGCGACGCGAGAAGAAACGCCGGGCGTGAGCGGTGGCGGGCGGGATTAGGCGGGGCACAAACTCAGGATTTGGAATTGCGGATGGCCTGGTTTAAATGGTTTTTGCAGAGGTAGTGCTGCCCCAAGAGTCGTTGATCTTCTGAATTCAGCGTGAGGTTGTAAGATCTTGGGATCAGCGTTTCAAAGACTTCCTTACAGTAAATAAATGCTTCTTGGCATTCTTCTCCGGTTGGAAACTTCAAACCTATCTGGTGATCGTGATCAGGGTATTCCATCTTGTGTATGACTCTGCTTTCGATTTTTTCTCGAAAACTCTGCAGATCAGGAAACATACACTCGCCAACTACATTTGGATGAGCGAATCTGTCATTACATTTCCTGCACTTGGTATTGGGTCTGATAAATAATTTTCTCGTTTCGTTTGCAAATTGATTTAGCATAAATTTATGTGCCAAGCGGGAGGCTAAGGCCACGCCCAATGCCAGCTGAATGACCAACCCGAAATCAAGGTGTCCCTCACAATGGCGCGGTGGGAGAGAGCCTGTTTTTTTCAGATGTGTATTTCGGTAGGTGTAACGATTTCGGTATCCATCGTACATCATGCCAGCCAAATGCGCGTGAAAATCGATTGGCGATATTGCTGGGCGGAGTCCTCCAGCGGGCACAAGAGTGAGGAAATCCACCTCTGGCAGTTCAAAAATGTAATCACTCATGTCTACAAACTCTTGGTTGTTTTATGGTTTTCGAATACGGCGAGACGGCGAGGCTATTTCTTGGGCTTCTCCTTCAATCGCGGCGCAATGCTGTTGTAGACCTCCCGCGCGTTGAACACGTATGAAGGGGGCTTTTGTCCCTTGGGAACCCGCAAAATCTGAATATAAACGTCTGACCCGGGTTTCAGAACAGTGTATGCAGATCCGCTGCTAAAGCTGGAATAATGTCTTGACTTGAATTGGGTATGGGACCGGCTTGCATCTTGAGATTTGACGATGCGGAAAAAGTTCGCATTTTTCGACAACGCAACTTCTGCTGACTTGAGCAGCACGAAATCCTGTATCAAGGATTGATCGGTGTACCCGTTTCCCCGGGCGGTAATTCGATAGGTATCGTTTGCGATTGGAAAGGCACTCACCCCTCCAGTCGCTCCAATCTCCTGATACTTGGTTGAACAAGCCGATGTGGAGAGCAGACCAATTGCAGCCACAAGGGTGAAAATTCTTCTCACGTTGGACCTTTCCATCAAAAGCCCAACGCATTCAGTAAATCGATAATTGCGTCAGCGAGTCAAGCCGCTCGCAGCCAACGCTACCACCATGCTAATCTTCCTCCATGATCTCGATTCTCGCCAACCGCACATACGCGCAGTTGTTCTCCGCACAGATTGTGGCCCTGCTCGGCACGGGTCTGCTGACCGTTGCGCTGGGGTTGATGTCCTATGATCTGGCGGGAGACGCCGCCGGCCTGGTGCTCGGCACGGCGCTGACCATCAAGATGGTGGCCTATGTCGCCCTGTCGCCGCTGGCCAATGCCCTGTTTGCCCGGTTCAACCGCAAGCATGTGCTGATCGCCGCAGACCTGGTGCGCGCTGCCGTGGCGCTGATGCTGCCCTTTGTCGATGCCATTTGGCAGATCTATGTGCTGATCTTCGTGCTGCAGACGGCGTCTGCAAGTTTTACCCCGGCCTTTCAGGCAACCATTCCTGATATTTTGCCGGATGAGGATGATTATACGCGGGCATTGTCGCTGTCGCGCCTGGCCTATGATCTGGAAAACATCATCAGCCCCAGCCTGGCCGGCCTGTTGCTCACCGTGATGAGCTATCACTGGCTGTTCAGCGGCACAGCGTCGGGCTTTTTCGCCTCAACCTTGCTGATCGTCATCACCCAATTTCCCAAAACCGCCCCGAAAAAGGAACGCAGCTTTCGCGAACGTCTGACTCGGGGAATACGTATCTATCTGGCGACGCCCCGGCTGCGCGGCTTGTTGGCGCTCAATTTCGCTGCCAGCGCAGCCGGGGCGATGGTGATCGTCAACACGGTGGTCATTGTGCGTTCGTCGCTGAATGGATCGGAGAGTGATGTGGCTATGGCCTTTGTCGCCTATGGCACGGGCTCGATGATCGCCGCGCTGATGTTGCCCAATCTTTTGAAGGACCGGTCAGATCGCCGGGTCATGCTGCTGGGTGCAGCAAGCGCAGTGACAATCCTGATGGCATTGGGTGGGTTCGTAGTCGGCGGCGCCACGCTGGCTTGGTTGCCACTGCTCGCGGTCTGGCTGGTGATGGGGCTGAGCTATGCGACGATCCTGACCCCTTCGGGGCGTTTGTTAAAACGCTCGGCCCATGCGGAGGACCGACCAGCGCTGTTTGCCGCGCAATTTGCCCTGTCCCATGCCTGCTGGCTGGTCACCTATCCTCTGGCCGGTTGGTTGGGCCACAGTTTTGGTATGGGCGCAGCCATGTTGGTGCTTGGTGGGCTATCGGCTTTGGCATTGGCAACAGCATTTGTTGTCTGGCCAAAAACCTATGAACGGGAGTTGCAACATCGTCACGACGATCTGGCACCGGATCATCCCCATCTAAAAGAACATCGCGGCGGGATGGGGGCTGCAGGGCGAAGCCATCGTCATGCCTTTGTCATCGATGATGAGCACCGCATTTGGCCCACACACGGGTGAAGCCGACAAGATATTTTACAGCAAACCTTCAAATGGTTTGGTGTCGGTTTGGGAGACATCCTCACCGTGATCGCATAGGCGGGCAAAGAGGTTTCTCAATATGCCGGTGCTATTCGTTTTCCCGTCGACCAGCTGGGGAAGGGCGACGGTAACGGCGGCGGAGGCGGCAGCGGTCTCGACTTGCTTGATCAGAGTGTTCATGGTTGAAATCCCTTGGGGTTGGTGTGTTTCGGTGTTGATTTCAACTTAGGCAGATGGTTGCGTTTTGGCTTAAACGAACCCTTTAGAAGCGCTTGCCAAACGCATAATTCTGCTTACCGGAAGGGTAATTTGTCTTGAAATTCGAGTTTGGCCCCTACCGCTTCGACACCCAATTGCGCGAAATTTCCAAAGACGGCCAGATTTTGGACGTCCAGCCGCAGGTTTTTGAACTGATCGCCTATCTGATCGAAAACCGGGACCGCGTGGTCTCCAAGGACGAGGTGATCGAACACGTTTGGCAGGGCAGAATCATATCGGATGGGGCGCTGAATGCCCGCATCAACGCCGCCCGCAAGGCGCTGGGCGACAGCGGAGACGCCCAGCTGGTCATCAAGACATTTCCGCGGCGCGGTTTTCGCTTTATCGCCGCCATCGCCGCCATCGCGGCGGCGAGCGGCGGCGGCGGCGACGACGGCGATGGCGAACTTGCCGGGAATGACGATTGTAGCGGAAAAGTCGGGGAGGTCGCACTTGGCAGCGAGGCCAGCAGCGAGGAAAGACCGACTTTGGCGGTATTGCCCTTTGCCAATCTGTCAGGCGACCCGGAGCAGGCCTATTTTTCCAATGGCATGGCGGTGGACCTGGCAATTGATCTGTCGAAATACGACGGGCTGAAACTGCTGTCGCGCAACATCACCTTTGCCATGGACGGCAGCGACGGTGATCCATTGCAGAAATTGCGCAGCCTTGGCGTCACTCATCTGGTCGAAGGCAGTGTGCGCAAAATGTACAACAAGATCCGCGTCAGTGTTGAACTGATCGACGCTGCAGACGGCGAGACCCTGTGGGCCGAGCGCTATGACGGGGATTTCGACGAAATCTTCGACTTTCAGGATGCCATCCGCAGCCAGATCGTCGCGGCACTGAATGAAAACCTGTTGGGCCCGAGCGATGGCAGCGAGTTTGGTCATCGCAGCACCAACAGCGTTGAAGCCTATGATCTTTATATGCGCGGGCGGGAGCGGTATTTTCACTACACACCCGATGGATTGAAGGATGCCATTGATCTGCTGAACGCGGCAATTGAACTGGATAGTGAATTTTCCGACGCCCATGCCTATCTGGCCTATTTCTACACGGCGGTGCGGACACTGCGTTTCATTGAAATGGTTGATCCTTTGGGTCTTGCTGAGAAGTCGGCCTTGAGGGCAGTGGAACTGGCACCTGAATCGGCTCTGGCCAATACCTGGCTGGGCTGGGTTTACGGACTGCAGGGGCAGCACGAGCGTGCCTATGAATATTTTGAAAAGGCCATTGCGCTGGACCCGGAACTGCCGGAGGTCTTCACCTATTACGGATCGATCTGCATTTATGGCGGACGCCCGCAAGAGGCATTGAAACTATCCCAACGGGCGCTGGAATTGCATTCCTTTGCCCCGCCGTCCTGGGATTTCCATGTCGGGCAGGCGCATTTTCTGTTGCGTGATTATGACAAGGCTCTGCAGAAATTCGAACAGGCCCGCGCCCGCATTCCCAAATTCACCTCTCTGCGTCTGCACATGGCGGTTGCCTATTGGGAGGCCGGGCAGCCGGACGCGGCGCGCGCAGAAGTAGAGGCTGTGCTGGCAATTTCGCCGGACTACACCCTGGCCATGGCTGGCGACAATTACCCCTATGTGGCGGGCGAGTTACGCGACCGTTTTCTTGGCGGTCTCAAGGCTGCCGGTATTGGCAATTAGCGTTGCCGAGCCATTGCTGGGCGGTACAATTTGCTGTCAGTACAATCGATGTTCTTCCCTCCTTTGATGTGCTGTGGCTATGGTCGCAAACTTTTTCAAGAAAACTATTGCTTAGAGGCTAGAAAGCAATGTATCCCCGACGGCGGAGAGGTGGCCGAGTGGTCGAAGGCGCGCCCCTGCTAAGGGCGTAGGCGAGGAATCGTCTCGAGGGTTCGAATCCCTTCCTCTCCGCCATCAAGAAATTCAAAACATTGATAATGTTGAATTGCTTTGATTTTCTACCTTTCATCCCCGCTTTTCTTTCCACTACGGCAATTCTTCAATTGAGCGGTTTGAACAGCTGATTCACTGGAATTATCTACCACCGTTGAAGAAATCTAATTCTCAGGGCCGGTCGTTTGCGTCTGGTGCAAACGTGAGATCTCAGTTTTTTGCTGCGAGAACTAAACCAGACAATCAAAAGCGGTCGTTTTCCGTGCTGAAACTAAATTCAAAAAGGGCCAATTTACCACGACCTGTATCGACTAGCCTGTGTATCATTTTTTGTTGCGCGGCGGCCTTTTTCATTGTTACGTCTCCGGCGATATCCCGGCAGCAATTGTGGTAGGGCGCAATAAAATGAAAATGATGTGCATTGGCGATTGGAGCGATGGATTCAGCTTGAGCGACATCGGGGGGAGCGTTCGCCTCGCTCGGTGATCAGTTTCCTGAAAAGGGCATGACCCGCATTGCCAAGTGGCACAACGTGTCGGCGAAGAGATTCTTTCTGGTCGTAGAGGTCAATGCCTCAAGCATCTTCGAAACCTGGGCGGCCAAATGGGCCAACTACTTTGACCTGTCCACCTTTCCTGTGCTCGATGACGAAGAGATTGTCGCAGTGCTCGGAAATGCTATTGCTGGCTCCGACTAAACAAGTCTAATCAACGTCAGTTATCTAACCGATTGAGCTCTGTTGGTTGCTTCGAGCAAGGCCGAAGAGGTCAATTGAGAGCTTTGCAGATCCGAGATTATCTGCTTGCCTAACTGGTGGGCCTTCGGTCTTGCAAGACTAGAGTTGATCGTACTCGCCCCAAATATGACAATTGCTGCAGGTCTGTGCGGCAAATTTCATTGCCAAACATCTTGGCGTGTTGTCGGCGATAGAGGCGAAAATTCGGGCTGGGCTTTCTTTAGTCGAAAACGTAGCCGATTCCTCGCACAGTTCGGATGCATTCTGGCTTCGACGGATTTTTTTCGATTTTCCTCCGTATCCGCGAAATGCGCAGGTCTATGGACCGATCGAATGGCTCCCAGCCCCTGTCATGGGCCTGTTCCAGGAGCTGATCGCGGTTAAGAATCCGGCCCCTGTTGGAGGCAAAAATGCGCAACAGGCTGAATTCCATTGCCGTAATGGCAATCTCGTTGCCGTCGGCTCCATAAAGCTTGGCCACATCGAGGTCGAGCCTGCACACGCCGAAGGGGACCGTGCCTGAAACAACTTCCCTGTGCTTTGTTTCTGCTTCAATTGTCGCCTGTCGCCGCAACACCGCTTTGACGCGGGCCTCCAGCTCCCGCAGATCGACCGGCTTTCCCACATAGTCGTCGGCGCCCATTTCAAGTCCCACCACGCGGTCAATGACATCCACCGAGGCCGTCAGCATGATCACAGGAACCGTCGAGTTTTGGCGAAGCGTGCGCAAAGCTGTCAGCCCATCCTCTCCAGGCATGTTTATGTCGAGGATGATGAGGTCCGGTGACCCGGTTTCCAGGAGTTCATGCAGTCTCAAAGCATTTTCAGCCTGTGTTGTTTGATAGCCACGTTCTGTCAGATATTCGGCCACCATCTCGCGCAGATGAGTTTCGTCGTCACAGACCAGAATATGTGAGAGCTCGGCACTCATGATTCAGCACCCTCGTTAGGCGTGCAAAGTTTGGCAATCAGAGATTGCAAATCCTCGGGAACAATAGGCTTTTCGATATGAGGTACATTGGCTCCACGAAGGAAGTCCGCGACATCCGGGCTCATCACATCACCGGTCACAAATGCAAAACGGCCGTCATATTGGGGATAGGAGGCTCGCAGCTCTTTGAGGAATGTTTCTCCATCGCACCCGGGCATCCTGATATCACTCAAAATAGCGTCGAAGGATTTCCTCTCAAGCAGTGAAAGCGCTGTTCGGGCGTCGTTGCGGGCATCGACCTGAAAGCCGTCCTCTTCGAGCAAATCAACAAGCATTTCTGTCACACCGACTTCATCATCCACCACAAGTATTCGATAGGAACTAATCGTTCGAGCTTTAAGTTCATCCAGGTTAGAGAATTCACCTGCGCCATGTTCCGATTCTGGAAGGCGAATGATGAACCGCGCGCCTTTCGAGGGAGAGGATTTCAATGACAGCCGTCCACCAAACGTGTCGATTATCCGGTGGCAGAAGGCGAGACCTATGCCGGTTCCTTCGCCAGCCTCCTTTGTGGTGAAAAACGGTTCGAAAATGCGGGACTTGAGGTCATCAGGAACGCCAGGACCATTGTCCGCAACCTCCGCCACCACACGATTCAGCTTGGCGTCAAAATAGGTTTTGAGTGTGAGAACCCCATCCTCACCCTTGGAAGCCAAGGCGTGGCGCGCGTTGGCAATCAGATTGCTAAATACTTGAATGAGCTGATCTTCCTCGGCGTCTACAAGAGGAAGCGTGGAATCCAGATCGAATACTATTCGGGCACCTTTGGAGCGCAACGCCACGCCGGCATTGTCTATCGTGGTTTCGATGACATCGTTCAGTGATACGGGTTCGGGGTTTAGGGGCCGCTGACGCGCCATTGTCAGAAAGGTCTTGACGATACGGGCGCAACGCTCGGCAGCCTGACCTATCCGGTCGATACGTTCCCGGTGAACTGGATCTTCCACCTTCTGTTTGAGCATCAGTGAGTAGCCGACAACTACCGACAAGGGGTTATTCAATTCGTGCGCTACGCCGGCGAGCAATTCTCCCAATGCCAGCAGCTTTTCGTTCTGGTGCGCTATTTCCCGTTGGTGGCGGAGTTCCAGTTGCAGCTGGAGAAAATCTGTAACGTCCCTGGTGGAAGATACGATAACGTCTTCACCTTTATAGCTGGTGATGCGTGCTGAGGTGAGTCCGTCCATGACTGACCCGTCGCCCTTGCGGAACTTGACCGGATAATCGTCCACAACCCCCGTTGGAAGCAGCGCATCGAGATAGGTCAGCCGGTCCTCCGGGTTCAGAAAAAATGACCGGGCGGAATCAATTTCACCGAACCGGACTTTTGAAGCCTGTGACCGGTAAATGATGCTGCCGTCCTCAACCCGCGTAACCATGAAATTAACAGGGCAGGCATCGACGATCAATTTGAGCAGAGTGTCGGCCTCTCGCTGAGCGCGTTCAGCTTGAAGCTGTTCGGTCACGTCCTTAAACACCAGCAGATAGCCGCTGAGCTTGGTCCTGTGCACGGAGAGATAGTATTGGCGTCCATCAGTCCCATCGATCGCGATATTCTTGGCGAACTGCTTGGTCTGCTCGACGATGTAGCTCGACCATTGCTCAGGTGACTCGCCGTCGCGTAAAGCGATCTTTCCCGACTCCCCAAGAAACCGCGTCACGTCGGCCAGATGCTGTCCGACCTTGATGTCATGCTGTTGCTCTGACAGCATCTCGTAGCGTCGGCCGTTCCGCATAACGAATTTCAAGTCAGAATCGTAAAGCGACAGACCTTCGTCGAGAGATTCGATGATGTCACTCAACATCTCCTTGGCCAGGATCTGCGCATTTCGGCGGGTCGTAATGTCAAAAAAGGTTGCTGCCAAACCACCATCGCTAAGCCGCGTCAAGTTGACGATCTTTTGCGAGCCATCAGCGAAATGCGCTTCGGTTTGGTACGGCTCGTCAACCTTGATTTGGTGTAACGTGTTCATGATACCAAGTTCAGGCATCGGTTCGAATTTTAAGAACCCGTCCTCCACTGCCGGGCCGATGACTTCAGCTATGTGAGTTCCATGTTCCAGACTGGCTTCGTAGGGAGCCAGCATTTCCCGGTACCGCTCATTTGCCATGACGAAGCTGTCATTCTCGTCATACAGAATAAAGCCGTCTCCCAAAGCTTCGATGGCATCGCGCAATCTGTTGTCAGCTTGTTCGCGATCCGTACGCAGTTTATACACATTTGAAAGATCGGTTGAGGTCGTGATGCTGACCGGGCGGCCATTGTGTTCGATCAACTGGCCGGAAAGTTGCGCTGGAAACTCGTTTCCCTCGGCATCGCGCGCCCTGAACAGCATGCTGTTGACCCGACCGGTTTTTTTCATCTGGGAAACGAACACCTCACGTTCGTTCTGATCCATCCAGTGTTCGCTGGTGCGTTCGCGTAGTCCAAATGTCGCCTGGGTAGAAGCGGAACGATACAGAATTTCTCCGTCATCAAGCCCGGAAACGAGAATGTTACCAGGAAAAGACTCGACGATTTTTCCGTACAATTCTTCATCGAGACCTCCCAGGCTGGCCTCTGGGCACGGCTTTTCGGAAAGTTGCCTCTGTCCTCCCGCAAGGAATGCGTCGTGCCACTTTGAAAAGGTGTCATTGGAAATGCCGGCGGCCCGGCAAAGTTCATCAACGCGGTCGGGGTCGCGCAGCCCTTCAAGAACCATTTTGACCTTCTCGTCGGATGAGAAATCTTCAGCCTGGCCATCTGTTTCTACCGGCAATGAAAAAACTCCCCTATGTCCGGCGGTCCCTGGCCGTTTCCGGTCCTTGGTCCTGCTACAATTCCGTTATGCCGCGCATGTGTCTGTTTGACCTTGCCAATTGTATCAATTGTATCAGCTTTAGCCGAATCCAGTTGGTGGATAAGTTGTTGCAGGCGAACCGGAGGAAAAGCGGCCCGCCTGCAATTTTGTTCAAGTCTGCGCTGATTGCCCCTGATCAACATTTATCCGGTGACGTATTTGCACGGACGGGCACGGGCGACGCATGTTTTGGATCCGTTGCCCACTGCAGCGCATTTGAGCTGCTTTCCCTTAGCGATGTTCCACACGGACCAGGCAAGACCGTATTCGCCTTTGATTTTGTTTTGCCAGCTTTTCTTGGCCAAAGCCTGGGCAACATGGATTTGAGGGTGGTTGCCGTGACCATTTTTGTAATGGTGTCCGTTCTGGCACTGATAGGCGGAGGCCGAAGTAGAACCCAGTACTGTTGCCGCCAAGGCAATCGTTACAAAGGCGCTTCCGAAGTAAGTAGCTTTTTTCATCTCAAATTTCCTTCTCGGTAGATTGTGCAGGGTGCGCTGACCACGGCGGCCAGTGCTTGCCTGTGCCGAAAATCTGACTGGGTTGTGTGTGACTTTGATGTTGCCAACTGTCTCAATTGTACCATTTCAGCCCTCAACGGACACAATTGGTACAATCGCTGTCGAAACGAGAGGCCTGCCGGCTTGCCGCTAGCCGGCTATTCTTCAGATATGGACCACGGTGGTTCGGTGGCCAGTGGAATTGATCAGCCACTCAGCCCAGCCATCGGCTGGAGATTTTACCAAACCTTGCGATACAAGATGGGGGGACAGGATTGCCTCCATCGAAGGCACGCTGGAGCTGCGCCGCAAGCAGCTGGCTGTGGCCATTGAAAGCGATTCCGACAAGGTCGATGTCTATCGACGAACGGTGGAGTCTTTGGAAAATGCCATTGGCGGAATCCGTCTGGAGGCCGATCAATTGCAGGATCAGGGCGTCTGGATTGCGCTTTCCGGCCTGATCATCCTGCTGATCGCCAAGGCGTGTCAGAGCATGGTTGCCAATACCGTTTTGGAAAACCGTTTTTCCGAATGGCTGTCCGACAAGACCATTCGCCATGCAATGCCGGTCAACGACATCGCGCTCAGCGGTATTTTCATGGTGACCATCGTCGGTGTCGCCATGCTGCATTACAGTTTCCCCGGCGGGTATCCGCTGCTCAGCGACTTCCCGACCCTGCCGGAAATAAGGCTGACCGCGATTGACTGGGTCGAAGCCTTCTTCTCCTTTGCGGTGACCAATGGCGACGCGTTGTTCGACTTCATCACCTATTTCATCCGGCTGATGCTGGACGGGCTGGAGCTGATCTTTGTTCAGACCCCATGGATCGTTATCGCCAGTTTCATCATCCTGCTCACCTGGTTGTCGGCCGGTGTCAGCACGGCAATCTTTTCCGGTGCCTTCCTCGCCTATATGGGACTGCTGGGCTTCTGGGAAAAAGCCATGACGACGCTTGCTTTGCTCGGCACAGCCGCCTGTCTGTCAATTGTCATCGGCATTCCGCTGGGCATGCTCTGCGCCAGACGCCCGAGACTTTATTCAGTTATCCAGCCGATCATGGACTTTATGCAGACCATGCCGGCCTTTGTTTTCATGATCCCGGTTATTGCCTTTTTCGGCACCGGCAAACCGGCAGCTGTCGTTACAACAATGATTTTCGGCGGCACTCCCGTCGTGCGGCTGACTGTGCTGGGCCTGCGCGGCGTGCCTGAACACGTGCGTGAAGCGGCAATCTCCTTTGGGGCCAGCAAGTGGTACCTGCTGACCCGGGCGGACGTGCCACTGGCAAGCCCGTCGATCAGGGCAGGTATCAACCAGACGATCATGTTGTCCCTGGCGATGGTTGTGGTGGCCTCGCTTTTTGGCGCCAAGGGGCTTGGGGAAGACGTTCTGGAAGCGCTGCAATACGCCAATGTCGGGCAGGGTATCCTGGCCGGATTCTCAATCCTGTTCTGCGCTATGATCCTCGACCGGATTGTCCAGGGCAAGCGCAAGTGAGGCCATTGGTGCTTGTCCATGGTTTCATGGGCGGCCGTGCCCAGTGGGATTTGCAACGCGATACTTTGGGCGAGGGGCGGGAATTGATCGCCGTCGATCATCCGGGTTTTGGTGCCAACAATCTGGCCGAAGCTCCAAATACGATTGCCGGCATTGCCAATTTCGTCCTGGACCATCTCGCCAGTCACAAACAGACCAGTCACATACAGAATTGTGTCCATTTGATCGTGAAAGGCTCTCAGTCCAGCCTGAACCCTTTGGCGCGGACAAATTGGCCGAAATTCTGGCGTTCGGGCAGGGCATATTGGCGGGCCTTGTCCTCAGACCAGCCATAGGGTTCGGATGGACCAAATTCATCCACGGCGCGCTGGTTTGCATAAGGTTGCAGCGCCTCGCGTCGCCGGTCATAGGCGTCAATGACGCTATCCAAATCGTCTTCCTGGTAGCGGTTCTGGTGGACGGTCGCCGTCAGCGGTAATCTTGGGCTGAGGGTTGGTGTCTCGGCGGCCGGATAACCGACAGCCAGCCCGGCGACGGGAAAAACGTGGTCCGGGAGGTTGAGCAGGTCGCTGACCGCATCCGGGGCATTTCGGATGGCGCTGATGGGACAGCACCCCAGGCCGACGGATTCCGCCGCCAGGACAAATACCGAGAGGGCGACACCGGCGTCTACGGCGGCATTGAAAAAGGCGTCCAGATGATCATTGGCAAAGGGTCGCTGGCGCAGCTCATGCAACCGTCTTTGGCGGCGGTTATTGCCACAAAACACCAGCAGGCGGGGGGCTTGCGAAATCCAGTCCTGGTCGCTTAGGAGTTGCTGGACCTGGCTTTTTACCGTCGGATCGCTGAGCACGATAATGTCGCGTTGCTGCAGGTCGCTCTTTGTCGGCGACGCCAGTGCCGCGGCACAGAGCAATTGTATCAATTGCGGATCGATTTCTGTCTGTTGAAATGACCGGCAGGATCCGCGTTCTATCAGCGGCTTCAGACGTGTATACTCAGCCAACTCATCAAGTCGCTCAACGTCTTCGCCGTAGCGGTCGGTGAGGGGAGAGTGGGGCTTTGACATCTGCAATGCCCTCCTTTGTTTTGCCAGTCTGGCCACTTGGCGTTGATTAAGGCCTGTCTGGTTTGGTTGGGCTCAAATCTGATCGTGATCAGTGAGAGTTTGCGGGGCTCAGTCCGCCGCCGTCCTCGCCGCCGCCGCCGCAAGTCAGCTGGCCAGCGGGCCAAAGGTTTCGATCCCGGTACCTTCTTCCTTTCGCTGCAGCGCATAGTCTTCAAAATGTGCCATTGCGGGCGGTATTTCGCAGTCGGCTATGCCGGCGAGAAAGCTCTGGCGTTGCTTAACGCGCTCATACCAGTCTGCGAGATTCGGATGCCGGTCGAAGGGATATTTTATCATGTCCAGCCGCCGGACATTGGGGATCCAGGCAATGTCTGCAAGCGAGAAATTATCGCCGACCAGCCAGTTCTTGCCGACAAGAGCCGACTCCATGGCGGAAAATCCGTCATATTGAATCTGTAATTCTGAATCGATCATCGCCTTTGGAAAGCCTTGCTCAGATCCAAACAGCTGCAGGAATTCACATAATTCCTTGTTCTTGTGGTTTGCCAGAAACTGCTCCAGTTGCGTGCCGCGCAGGCGATCCGGTTTGAACAGAAACTCATGTGTTAAAGTCTTGATACTGTGCTGGGCAGCATCGGCAAGGCGCATCCACTGATGCATTTCGGCCTGTAGATCGCTGGCCTCGGGGTGCAGCGGCGGCTCCGGAAACTGCTTGTCGAGATAGTCGATAATGTCGATCGATTCGACGATCACCTGTCCATCATGCACCAGTGCTGGCACCAGGCCGTCGGGGTGGATGGATTGATATTCTTCGCTCATATGTTCCAGACCGCGCGGGCTGATATCCACCGGGTGGTCAACCCATTCGGCATTTTTCTCCGCCAGCACCATGCGCACTCTTTGGGAACAGCTCGACAACCAGAAATGATAGAGGTGCAGCCCCTTCAACGCCCGCACTTTGCTATTTGAGGTTTCGATAATTGGCATATTTGGCTCCCCAGTTCTCGGCATTTGTCACGAAAGACATCAATCATATTGCTGTTGGGCCAGATTTGCACGCTGAGTTCGTGAATTCATACGTTTCGACATTGGGCTGGCCGCTGAATGTGCCGTCGCTCCTTTTCAACTGCGAACTGGGACCTATACTCACCAAATGAACAAGGGAGAGAGCCGATGCGCGCCGAGGGCAAGTGTTTATGTGGTCACGTGGAATTTTCAGCCGAGATTGATCCCGACAAGGTGATTATCTGCCACTGCAGCGATTGTCAGCGCCATGCTGCTACGGCATTTGGCGTTGTGGTCGGGGTGGTCGACGAGCAGTTTGAGCTTACCACGGGAAGCATGAAGACCTATGTGAAAACAGCCGACAGCGGAACCAAAAGGGCCTTAACCTTCTGCCCCGAATGCGGCACGCGCATTTATTCCAAAACGGTAGGTGAGGGTACTTCCTTTATGGGATTGCGGGTGGGAACCCTGGAGCGACGTGCCGAGTTGACACCGAAGATGCAGGTATTTTGCCGGTCAGCCGTTCCCTGGTTGGACCAACTGCCGGATTTTCCCACCCACGAGGGGTCGCCAGGCGAGGCCGAAGTGCGATCTGACAAGGGCTGAGGGGTTAGCCCTCAATATCCCGGTTGGTAATTGGGGCGGGGCACTTGGCCGCAGTGGAATTTTGAAGCTTGCCTGCGGGGCCTTATTTTAGTTTGCTTAGGCCGTTACGGAGAAACTCTCTCAAACCCTCAAACGGATGGCTCGATCAATTTGCCGCGCTTAATCTTACTCTTCAGCCTTTTCATGTTCAGCAATTCCGCACTGGCGGAAAAGCTGCCGATTTTCGACGCCCATATCCACTACAGCCATGATGCGGTGCTTCAGGTTCCGCCTGCCGAAATTGCCAAGATCCTGCGTGAAGCGGGGGTTAAGAAAGCCCTTGTGTCCAGTTCCGATGATGACGGAACGCAGAAGCTGAAAGCTGCGGCCCCGGAAATTGTGGTACCAGCCCTGCGGCCCTATCGCCGTCGCGGAGAAATCAGCACCTGGATGCATGATCCAACGGTGATCGAATATATCAGCGAACGTCTGGCTAAGTTTGAGTATGAGGCAATTGGCGAGTTCCATGCCTATGGTGACGACATCAATACCCCGGTCATTCAAAAAATGATCGCCATGGCCCGCGAACGCAATCTCATTCTCCATCATCACGGCGACCGGGCAGCCTTGAATCTGATTTTCAGCGCCTGGCCGCAAGCCCGCGTTTTATGGGCGCATTCCGGGTTTGAAGACCCCGCTGATATCTCCGATGCGCTGGATACCTATCCGCGCCTGTGGTCCGATCTGGCCTTCCGTTCGGACATGGCGGGGCGCGGTCAGCTTGACCCCGTATGGCACGATCTGTTCACCAAACATCCAACCCGCTTCATGGTTGGAACCGACACATTTGCTCCGGAACGCTGGTATTATGTGGGGCCCCACGCAGAGTTTTCCCGTGGCTGGCTGGCCGGTCTGCCCGACGATGTGGCACGCAATATCGCCTATCTGAACGCAGAAAAGATGCTTCAGTCGAAATGAAATGGATCGCGACTTTGCTGGCGCTGGTGACCTCTGGTGTGCCGGCGACCGCCTGCGTGAAGGACGCACTCCGTCTGACCACCAAACAGGCCGTCCCGGTGGAAATATTTGCCAGGCTCGAACCGATCACCGTCTCGCAACCGTTTGATCTGACACTGACACTATGCGACGCACCGCCCGGTGGCATTGGGCGCATCGAGGTGGACGCCTGGATGCCGAAGCACAAACACGGCATGAATTATTCGCCTTCTGTCCAGCAAGCCGCCGCCGGGCACTACGATGTTTCCAATATGGTTTTTCACATGCCGGGGCTGTGGCAATTGCGCGTTTCGCTGGCGGTAGAAGATCAGCGGTCGACCCATCTGCTGGACATCACTGTGAAATGATCCTGAAGTTCAAACAGATGACGACAGCATGCACCCTTGCGGTGATGTTGATCACGTCTGCAGCAGCCGAGGTGATCCTGACACCGACTGAAATTGATCAGACCCTGGCCCACGGCCCCTGGCCGATGAAATCAGCAGCCGATCCCAGCAATCGGGTTTCGGGAAATCCCTCCGCCATTTCAATGGGAAAGGATCTGTTCAGTGATCCTTTGCTGTCGCGTGACGGGTCAATGTCCTGTGCGACCTGCCATGATCCAAAACGGGATTTCTCAGATGCCGAACCCCGCGCCAAAGGTCGCATTTTGCTGGACAGAAATACCCCTTCGCTGAACAATCTGCGCGCCCATCGCTGGTTCGGGTGGGGCGGTACAAGCGACACTATCTGGGGCCAGTCAATCCTGCCTATTCTAAACCCCGATGAGCTGAACAACGATGGGGAAAACCTGAAGCGGTCGCTTCAATCAAGTGTATTTGCCGAGCCCTATGAGACCCTGTTCGGCACGCTTGCAGATCAGCCGCCGCAGCATGTTTTGGTGAATGTCGCCAAGGCGCTTGGCGCCTACCAGGAAACCATTACGACCGGGCAAACTTCCTTTGACCGGTTCAGGGATGCCTTGGAGTCCGGCGATATGAAAGCGGCGTCAGCCTATCCAGAACCGGCCCAACGGGGGCTGCAGATATTTCTCGGCAGGGGGCGCTGCGTGTTTTGCCATTCCGGACCTGCCTTTACCAATGCCGAGTTCCACGACGTTGCCATTCCATATTTCATAGAACCCGGGCGCGTCGATGGAGGTCGACATGCGGGTCTGAAACAACTTCTCAACAGTCCCTATACACTGGACGGCGCATTTAATGACGATCCGAAAAAAGCAGGTGCCTGGGCGTTGCGCAATGTGCGCAGCAACCACGCCAATTTTGGCATATTTCGCGTGCCATCCCTGCGCGGGGCATCGCGGACGGCACCCTATATGCACGATGGCAGCATTGCTGACTTGGAGGCGGTCGTTGCCCATTACAACCAGATCAACACGGAGCGCCTTCACGCTGATGGTGAAGCGATCCTGGAACCGCTTGAACTCAACACCGGGCAAGTCGGGGATCTGGTCAAATTTCTTCACACCCTTGGCGATGACAGGGAGACCGCATCGACGGACTAGACCCTTTCGGTTTTGGCGGTAAAGGTCGACAGGTGCTCCGCCAATGTATCAAACACCAGGCGGATGCGGCGGCTGGAATGCAGTTCCCGGTGGGTGGTCAGCCAGATTGGCACAATGAACGGGTCCATTGCCGGCAATAGCCGTTCCACTTCTTCCGTCTGCTCCGCCACCTGTTCAGACATCGGAGCGATGCCAAATCCCTGCCGCACCAGTTCCCAGGCAAACATGCCGTTTTCCGAATTGACTGGAAAATTGTCACAGCTCAACTGCAGGCCGAAATCATTCATATAGCCGATCATCCGGTCAACATCACCAAAGCTGACAAAGTCATGCCCGCGCAGGTCGTCGGTATTGGTAGGCCGTCCGCGGTTTTCCAGATAGGTGGTGGAGGCATAGAAATAGGCCTTTGAATCCTGCAACAGGCGGGCGATGAGATCCGGTTGTTCGGGCCGCACATGACGGATGGCAATATCCGCCTCACGTCGCTGCAGATCGCGAATGTCGTTGGAGGCGACCACTTCAATCTTTAACCGCGGCGCCGTTGTGCGCAGATGTTTCAGGATCGGCGGCAATATATAGACCGAAAAAACATCGGAGGCGGTAATGCAAACCGTCCCTTCAATCGACTGGGACTGCGCCGATGCGGCCAGTGAAATGCTGTTTGCAGCATCGCGCATGGTGCGCACATGCTGCAGCAATTCAATGCCCGAAGGGGTCAGTTCCAGGGCGGCGCCGTTGCGTTCGAATATGACAATGCCGAGATCTTCCTCCAGCGCCTTGACCTGCCGCCCCAGGGTCGGCTGAGTGAGCCCCAGCGCCCGCGCTGCCGCCGACAATGACCCTTCCTCCACGGTGGCCAGAAGAGCTCGAGCCTGGTTCCAGTCGAATAATACATGCTGCCAATCCATGCATATTTGTATAGCAATTCAACGGAATTTGGCAATTACACTCTTCTCCATGCGTATGTATAGGAGAGGCAATGAAATTCAGTTGACCAGATCGGGACGATGAAAATGCAGGATGCAATGACATTTTGGGATGCAGCGGCAGAAAAATATGCCCGCTCGCCGATCCAGGACATGGATGCCTATGAATATACGCTTGGCCGGATAAGGAGCTATCTGAAGCAGGACGATCAGGTGCTCGAGATTGGCTGTGGCACCGGATCGACTGCCTTGCTGCTGTCGGCCAATGCCGGGCGGATAACAGCCAGCGATATTTCCAGCGCGATGATCGCCATCGGCAAGCAAAAGGCGGCCGAGCAGGAAATATCGAATGTCGACTTCATCGCCGCCAACATGTTTGACCAGGACAATCTGGGCGGCACCTACGACGCGGTCCTGGCGCTTAATCTGATCCACCTGATTGAAGACACATCGGCGGCCTTTCAGCGTGCCTATGACTTGTTGAAGCCGGGTGGTTTTTTCATCTCCAAGACTGTTTGCAAGCCGGGCAGGGGCTCTCCCCTTAAATTCCGTCTGATGCTGCCCCTGCTGCCGCTGATGCAATGGTTCGGCAAGGCGCCTTTCGTCAAATTCATGACACCGCAGGAACTGGAAGACGAGATGATGGCGGCGGGGTTCAAGATCATTGAATCCGGCAATCACCCCGCACCAAGCCGGTTCATCGTCGCGCGCAAGCCTGATTGAGGCGGCGGTGGCGGCGGCGGCCCATTAAAGCCGCCGCCGCAACCTTTAATAACAGTTGCGGCGGTATGCGTTGAACCGATTCCTAAACTACGTCACCACCGTCATTGCTGGTGCCATCGCCAAACAGGATCCGGATCGCTTCATCGCTGATTCCGCTTCCTGATGAGTTCGGGGCATCGGCTTCATTGGATCCGACCGAAGTCTGGCCATCGGAACTAGCCGCGCCGCTAGCAGCTTCCGGTACCTGAGAGACGGCTTCAGATGCCAGGGCCAAAATGTCACCGAGGTCGATCTCATCAATCCCCGCCTGCATGTCAGCGATGATTTCCGCAGCGGAGTCGCCATCAATGACATAGGTTTCGCCAGCCTCTGCCGGGCCACCCAGTTCCAGACCATCGGCAATATCATTGTCGATCTCTTGCTGGTCGTAATTGGCAAATGCCACATCGCCAACAATTCCCGTACTGCCGTCTGTATTGGTATATTCCGAGTATCCGAAGGTCGTCACCGATCCGTCTTCGGACACCGATTCATCGCCGTCATTGGTCAGATCAATCGATTCGATACCCATTTCCGCCAGTGTTTTAAACTCGCCGTCATCGGTAACACCATCGCTGTCGGCATCCTGCCAGACGCCGAACTTATCAAACTGCGCGTCATCGGCATTCAGCACGCCATCCTGATTGGTATCAAATGCCATGGCCAGACCTTCCAGGTCGGTCTCGGCACCTTCAGCATATTGCGAGAAGACAATCTCCGAACCGTCATTGACCTTACCATCATTATTGAGGTCGATCGCCAACAGCCCGTCATCAGCACCAACCCAGGCGGTTTTCGAAGCCACGCCGTCGCCATTATAGTCGAAATTGACGGTCGAGGTGGACAGATCGACAGTCTCGATGCCATCGCCGTCGAGATCCAGAACGACGGGGGGTGTTGCAGATGATGGAACATTGCTATCGGCGACGTTTACCGTAAAGGATGCCGCGGCCGTGCTATCCCCATCTCCATCTGATAGTTGCACGGTGAAGTCGATATCCGTGTCGATTTGCGTTCCAATTGTTCCAATATCACCCACCAGAACCTTACCTGAACCATTTGCATTGACCGAAAGCATTTCGACATAGTCGATTGTTTTCGTGCCTGGTGCTGTAACTCGATAGGTTGGATTTGTACCGTCGATGTCATTTCCAGTGATTGTTTCTCCGCTGCTCACTGTGCCATCTGTATAGTAGGCCACGACTTCGATCACATCGGAGGAACTGTAATTTTCAAATTTAAAGTCGATATACTGAACTTCTGGCAGAGTGATCGCCTGCGCTGTATAGGGTCCACCAGCGTCAAAATCGTTGACCGTCGGCCCAAAATCAAACCGAAAGAATTCGTCCTTGGTGAAGTTGCCGTTTTGGACACCAAAGCCTACCGCAGTTCCATTTGCAGAACTTATCGATACATCTGCTACTGCTATGCCTGAGCCAGCGAACCAACTGGCCCGGTTAAATGACCCGGTTATGTCCCATCCGGAAACGATCGAAATCGGGTCATTGGACGCGTCCAAAAGATTGAGTTGGGCAGATGGTCCTGCGCCAGATCCAAGCGCTGATGCCACAGGACTCGGGATCACAGTTGGGTCCAAGGGAGCAATCAGGTCAAATGTATAAATGCCATTGCTTGGGCCAGCGTTCGGATCAATCGTCACAGTGAAGACTGCGGTATCACCAGGCGTAAAGCCACCACTGTCGTCCAAGTCTGCATATGCAGTCAGGACGTTGCCAGAGAGAACGGTTACTAGCGGTTTGCCGCCAGAAGTAAGGCCAGTAGTGTCCAGGGTCAGGTCGACAACCGACCCAAATCCATCAGCACCAGCTTCAAAATTAAGGGATCCGGTTGTCACCGCGTCGGTTTCAACGTTGCTTGCGGTGCCATCCTGAACTGGTCCCATATCAGGCCCGTCATCGCCGAACTTGACATTGCCGCCCAGATCAATGGTGGCACTGTTGGCGGCGGTGTCGCCGTCACCATCAGTTGTTGTTGCCGTTGCCTTCAGCTCAACCAGGTTGTCGCCGAGCGATTGCACATCATCAATATAGACGCCCGAATAGGCAACATCACTGCCATGATCGATTACCAGAAGCTGGGTCAGCGTCACATTGCCGGAGGCATCAACGCCAAGGGTGAACACCGCCGTGCCATCAACCGAGCCAGGATTGGTCGATGAGGTCGAGCCGACAATCACACCGCCAATATTGTAAAGATAGATGTCGTTGCCACCCGAGGTCAGCCCGATCGTGCCGCCGCCATAGGCGGCATCCAGCTGCAGCGCATAGACGGTCGCCGTGGTTCCGCCATCCGCCCCGGCATCGGCTGTCACCGTAAACGCCCCGGCAAAGGCCGCCGTTGCAATCGTCTTGGATATATCGGTGTCGCCGGTAAGCTCAGCGCCGGTAAAGTTGCCCGCCGTCAGCCCGCCATCAAAGGTCTTCAGCATCACCGTGTCGGAGGTGTTGAATACTGGAGTTTGCGGCACATCATCGATGATATCGACGGTGATCGTGCCGGTAACCGTGTTGCCGAGACTGTCGGTTGCAACATAGGTGAAGCTCTCCGCCCCGGTGACCGTATTGGCCCCGGCAACGGCACCGCTGTTCATCTGGGAGGCCAGCGTATAGGTGTAAGTGCCGTCGCTGTTGACCTGGATCGAGCCATGGCTGCCTGCCGTCAGCGCATTGCCGCCGGTCTGCAGAGCATAGGTGAACGGGCCTGTTGCACCGGTGGCTGCCAGCGTATCGCCTTCAGT
>JBDWCD010000008.1:0-358359 GCA_039977975.1 Rhizobiaceae bacterium | reverse complement strand
CGACTCGCCGCGCTCCCATCGATCCCACATCTGTGACTTCTGCTTGTCTGTATAAAAGGTCCGTTGACGATACTTCATGACTTACACTCCATCTTTCCTAAAAAATTAAAGTGTTGCGTCGATCAGTTGAAACCACCCCGCTTTTCGGTCATTGACAGAAATCCAAGCTAACGGCTGACTGGAGCCCTTTGTTACAAAAATCATTATGTCGCAGTTTGAGTATTGAACTATCGGGATTGCTATCAACCACGGCCCATATGCGGACAAGATTTGATGTTGGGCGACGGCCCTACCGCACCCAAAACACACGGTTAGAAAATCAACCTAATTCGTTCCATGGGTGGTGAACCCAAGTGTTGTGTGTGGTCCAGTAGTCCTGTGGAAATTCGAAGATGCGTCATGGCCACTTAGCGGCAATGCTTCAACAGGTTGATTGCTCGGGCTTAAGCGAAAGTGTCGTGTAAATAGTGGGCTAGTTGGAATCGTGCATCCTTCGTCGGATATGCTCCCGATGGCTCATATAGGTGGTTGACGCAACGATTACGATTCCACCAACCCAGGTCCATGCGTCGGGTTGTTCAGCAAAAAAGAAGTATCCAATTGTCGCCGCCAGTACCAAACGGACAAAATTGAAGGGCTCCAACAAGCCGACATCGGCTTTGTTGTAGGCAACTGTCAGTGTGTAATGAGCTCCTCCAACCAAAAGTCCAATAGCGATCATGATCACCAGTTGAATCATGGTAGGCCAGGTCCAGACATATAGCGCCAATGCCAATGTGATGGGAACCTGCAGAAGAGCCATCCAAGCGCCGATTGATGCAGGTGTTTCTGATCGCGTGAGGTGTTTGGTGATAAGGCGTGACCCGGCAGTAGATATGAGCGAAAAAATAACAAACCAGTATCCAACGCTAAACGAATGGAATCCTGGACGCACAATCAGCAGGGCACCGGCAATTCCTATAGCAATTGCAATCCAGCGCCTCAGCCGTGCTGGTTCACCCAAAAACAATACAGCGCCCATTGTCACGACCAGCGGCCCGGTCAGGCTCAGCGCCACAGCGTCTGCCAATGGCACCATCATTAATGCAAAATACCATCCACACACGCCGCCAACATTGAAGAATGCGCGGAGCCAATGGATTTTGATATGCGCGGTTCGCATAGGCTTGAATCGTGTCTTTGCCAACCAGGGCAGGTAAAAGGCAAAGGAGAAAAGGCTTGTTGCGAAGGCGATCTCCAATGGATGTATCTCAACACCAATCGAACGGACCAATGCGTGTGAAATTGTAAAGAGTGAAACCGACACAATCATTGATGCGATTGCGCTGCCGGGACTTCCTTCGTTCATTTGCTTCATAAGGAAGTTCGTTTCAACTACTGTTGCCCCTGGACCGACACCGATGCGGTGAGGTGAGGTGAGGTGAGGTGAGGTGTTATCGGTATCAGCTGAACAACAATCAATTGCAAACTGCACAGTCGCCCTAAAGATAGTTCTACAAACCGAAAATGGAGCACTGTCCGCAACTCGGTTATTGGGCCAGGTGCGATCAGTGAATCACTCAAGGCCTGGTTCGAGCCCTTTTTTGCTATTCGAATGCTGTCGCTCCCAAGCTTAGCCATTCTACTGATTTTGCAAATGACAT
The DNA here is from genome assembly GCA_039977975.1 of Rhizobiaceae bacterium. GTDB lineage: Bacteria > Pseudomonadota > Alphaproteobacteria > Rhizobiales > Rhizobiaceae > Pseudahrensia. The sequence continues at coordinate 356,716 of JBDWCD010000008.1, read as the reverse complement.
CTATTCCTGGACACCTCTGCTTCGGTAGGCGCAAAGAACCAACAAATTCCGAGCGTCGGCAAGATACTTGACTAGCTTGGCTGGACGCTCTTTCCTGATGTAAATTCGACCTAAGGATGGGTTCAATGAGCAGACGATTGGCGACCATACTGGCGGCGGATGCGGTTGGATTCTCCGCGCGTATGGAGCAGGACGAAGAGGGCACGCTTGTTATTCTCAAGGGCCTGCGCGAAATCATCGATTCAGAAATCGTAAACCATGGAGGGCGGGTGTTCGGCAGCGCAGGCGATAGTGTTGTTGCCGAATTTGCCAGCCCGGTAGAGGCAGTACGGTGTGCATTGTGCATCCAAACCGCACTTGCCGACGACGATGATTTGCCCTTCCGGATTGGTGTCCATATTGGCGACATCATAGTCGATGGTAACAACCTTATGGGCGATGGTGTGAACGTTGCTGCAAGGCTCGAGCAGATAGCGCCACCGCGGGGTATTTGCATCTCCCAACCACTGGCCGACTTGGTGTTAGACAAAATTGATTCTGTGTTTTCCTTTGCTGGCGAGCAGCAACTGAAGAATATTTCAAAGAAAGTTGGTGTTTGGGTCTGGCCGCAGCAAATGGCGAAGGTAGTCAGCAGCCGTACGCGACCACGATCAGCATTGGCGCTGGCCGTTACCGCAGTCGTTTTGATTGCAGCAGTTGCGGCTTACATGTTCTCGACTTGGACGAATAAAGGTTCCGGCCTAAACGAGCCAACGCTTGCCGTCATGGCGTTCGATGATCAAAGCCCCGGACCCGATCGCGGCTATCTCAGTGATGCCATAAGCGAGGGCATACTGACCAACCTGTCACGCTACACGACGTTTAGAACCATCGCTCGAAATTCCAGCTTCAAGTTGAAGGGCAAGGACGCCAGTGTTGAGAACATACGCAAAACGCTGGGGGCGGATCTTGTTCTGAATGGCAGCCAACAAAAGATCGGTGAAAACCTGATGATCTCGGTGCAGCTTGTCGATGCAAACAGCGGTGATCACATATGGTCAGAGAGGTTTGAAGGTGAGGTTGGTCAGCTATTTGAGTTTCAGGGGGAGATCATCCGTTCGGTCGCATCAACCGTCGGTGGCCGCGTGTCACACTATACGCCGCCTAAGGGTACGCGAAGCACTATTACAGCAATGCATCTGGCCGCAGAAGGATTCAGCCATTTTCGCAAACCCGGAAGAGAGGCGAATGCGAAAGCTGTGGAATTCTATAAAGCGGCAATCGAGGCAGATCCCGAAGCTTCCATAGGATACCTTTCCATGGGATTTGTTCACTGGAGTGAGTCCCACTATTCCGGCACCAGCGAAGAGCGTAATGCCGAACTTCGCAAGGCTGAAGATTTCGCTGCGAAGGCGATTGCACTGGACGCCAACAATTACCTGAACCACTATTTGCTGGGCCGGCTGCAGGAATCGCGGGGCAATCTGAAAGCCGCGCTTCAGACCTACGACAAGGTCAAACAACTCAACCCAAGCTATTCGAATGTCTATAGAGCCAGCGGCTCCACAAAGGTTCTATTAGGTGAAACAGATAGCGCTATTGCCGACATTCGGCATGCGATAGAGATCGATCCGTTGCATGATTGGTCGTACCAAGCAGAACTGGCCCGCGCGCTTTGGGCGGATAAAAGATGTGACGAAGCGTTGCAATCCATACAACAGGTTCCAGAGATACCGTCGCGGGCATTGCCCAATCTTATTGTGATCCAAGTGTGTGTTGGGGATCTGGAGGGCGCTCGTAAAACAATGGCAAAGTTCCTAAAGGCAATTCCCAACCGCACATTGCAGTTCGAAATCGACCGATATACCAATGTGTGGACCGCTCCTGAGGGGCTGGAGCGTTGGCTGGACGACCTGCGAACGGCAGGCATGCCGGAGTGAGTAACTTGTGACTAATCTGCCCCATTGTCTGTCGCAATCAGGATGCCAGTGGCAAACCGATCTTGTGCTTTGTCCGCTGAGCCGCCATTGGGCAAAGCGCAAACTTAAAAAGATCAAAGCCTGCTGTGAGCCCTAAGTGACTTGGGTCAATTTCACACAACTCGACACTTACGTCCCTCACCTACCATTCGGGTGAAGCTGGGATTGTAATTTGATTTCTCCAAAGCAGCCTTTCGTTTCAAAACTGAACTGCGAGATGAAGACAATTTTGACTTTGTTGATTTCAGTTTGTTGACCAGTAGGGCAAGTTCAAAAATGTTAGAAGGCAAAATCATGTTTCAGCGGTCCAAACTACGTATTCTCAGTGCCGGGGCGCCGAAGACCGGAGTGCGTCTTTGTGCAGAATTCTATTCTGCCGCAACTGGAAACCCATTCGAAATCGAGTTCGCGACGGCGCCTGCGATCTGCGAACGCGCCACCGCGGGTAATGCGAACGCGGATGTGATCATTGTGCCGGTCAAGGCGCTTGAGGAATTCGAAAATGACGGCACCGTGGTCGCCGGGTCATCTGTCCCATTGGGCTCTGTATCTGCAGGCGTTGCCGTCAGGAATGGTGCTTGGGAGCCGGATCTCTCCTCGGCAGAGGAGTTCCGCCAGGCATTGTTGGCCGCAGATGTGCTGATTTACAATCGCGCCTCCAGCGGTCAGCACATCGAATCATTGATTGATGATTTCGGTCTCACAAAGGAGGTAGTCGAAAAAACCGTGCGGACTGACACAGGTGCCGGCGCCATGGAACATCTCGCTGGTGACCGCTCCGAGCGCGCGATTGGCTTCGGGCAGATAACCGAGATCAGATCGCAGGAAGATCTCGGCATCCTTCTCGTCGGGTCGCTTCCGGAGGAAGTAAACCTGAAGACAAGCTATTGCGCAGGGCTATCTAGCACAGCGGAGAAAACTGCCGAGGCGAAGGCTTTGCTGACGCATTTTGCATCGCAGGAGGGACAGTGCATCCTCTTTGAATCTGGATTGGAGTGCGGGTGACGCTAATCGGCCGCACGAAGAAGTAATCGACTAAAATGCGGACATGACCGCCGCTCAAGGCAAAGGGCAACATGGTGTGGCTGCGTACCGTCTTGAACGCTGCATGTTCACTGCGTCAATTCTATTCGACACGTTTGCGCAATTGGCGGTCATAAGCCTAGGATCCGCGATGACAAAGATCGAGCTTATTGAACCATCGACTTGGCTCGGCTGCCCGCGATGTAAGTCCACACCCAGCAATAGCCTCATGCAGGAATTGCCTACATCTACCTTCTTCGACCCACAGAACGGGTCGCGTCATTTCCTCCGGGGCTTATTAAATCTCCGAAGGACAATTGACCACTGAAGTTAGAACGGGCTTAAGTAGGCATTTTCTCGAAGGCAGGAATTCCGTCTTCGAGGATGGTGGCTTTCATCTTGCTCGACGTATAAACATTTGCCTTCGGGACGAATTCCTCATGTTCGTTGATGAGACCGGCACGCAGGCCCAACATGCCTTCACGGGCAGAATTCTGCGTGAACATTGGTGTCCCGCAATTGGCACAGAAATGCTTGGTCATCACGTTGCCAGTATCTGACTTGTGCTGAAAAGTTTTCGGTGCGCCGGTGATTTTCACATCATCCTGTTTCATAAACATCAATGTGGCATAGGCGCTGCCGGTTGATTGGCGGCATGCGGTGCAGTGGCATTTTGCCATCACTGGCACCTCGCCGTCGGCTTTAAATGAGATGTCGCCACAGAGACATTTTCCGGTAAGCTTTGTCATTGGTCTTCCTTCGAAATTTCGCTCTATGGCTATCATGACACTGGTGCAATTGCGATGCTCATAAAGGGTTGGACACAGATTTGAACGGATGCGAACAGGTGTTGAAGTCAACGCCTGATTGAGTTCGTGGGTTTGTCGCGTTTTTCAATTGCAGGCACCATCTCTTCGAGGAATCGACCACGCTGTTTTGTCGGCGCGCAAGTGATTGTTGGGATTTTCAAGTTCTCTGGAGAGAAGATTCAATCCGGTTTTCACCAAAGCAACGTCCAACCCTCATATATGAGGCGAATTGCGAGCACGGACAAAAGCAATGACAGTATCTGATGAAACCTGTTGTCGCTGGTTTTCAAAAGAAATCGTTTTCCCAACAAAGTGCCGATAAACCCGCTTGCCACCATACCAATTATCAATCCCAGATACGGCGCAAAGGAAAATCCAAGCAGACCAAAGACCACAACTTTGACCGCATGTTGAGCAACCATGCAGGCCGAATGGGTTGCCACATGCTCCATTCGCCCAAGCTTCAATGTCTTGACCATTGCCGACACAAAGGTTCCGGTGGCACCAAAGAACATCGTCAAAAAGCTGGAGGCCATACCGGTGCCAATCGTCGCAAGCTGGCCAGAGGCGCCGATGGATCGCCCCCAGACGGACCAGAGTATGAAAAGCGCCAGCCCGATCTTCAAAATACCCGGCGGCAGCTGGACGGCGGTCATTCCCCCCAATGTAGCCCCCAGAACTGTTCCAAATAGGAAGGGCAGCAATATCGGCCGCTCCACGTAGGGCAGCATGAGCGCTGTGCGCCCCAGATTTGAGCCTATTTGTACCGCGCCGTGAATTGGAATGATGACGGTGGCGGGGACAAGGACTGCCATGACTGAAAGCAGAACTATTCCACCGCCAATGCCTGCTGCTGCCGTGAGGAATGAGGTCACAGCACTGACCAATACAAGTGAAAGCGATGCCGCCAAGGTAATGTCCGGCGCGGCAAAAAGTTCTACCATAATTTGCCGTTTTTCCGGCTTCTGCTTCGCGGTTCAGTCACGGCTTCACAACGCAATACCCAAACGGCAGAATACGCCCGAATAGGCGATTCAACTGGCTGCTGTTCGACCAGGCCGGCATTCATCAATGCGCAGGAGCCAGATATACCGGTGCTGGCTGGGTGAAAAATTTGTGCAATACATGATAGGCAAGCAGATAATTTTTCTGCTGAAAACTTGCATGCGAAATTCCCGGCATGATGGAGAATTGCTTGTCCATGTTTGGCAGGGCCACATAGAACTTGATCAAATCCTCGAGGCTGGCAATTCCATCATATTCGCCGCGCATGATTATCGTTGGAACGGTTAGTTTTTCCGGATCGATCAACGGAAGATTTGCGCACATATCAATATAGGTTCCATTGGGCATGGAATCATCAAGGCTGGTTATGGCATCTGCAAAGGCATTTACCGTGTCCATATCAGCAGTATCGGGATGATCGCGGCTGAAAATTGAATGGACAAAAGCCCGATCAATCGGACGGCGTGGACTGGCCTGAAATTCGGGTAGTTTTTTGCGCCGCTCAACCAGTGTGACGGCCCCTTCTCCAGTCCAGACAAAAGCATCCAGTGCAATACGCGCAACCCGTTCAGGGTGCATTTCAGCAAATTTGGCTGCCCGTAGCGCCCCCGACGATATGCCGTAAACCAACAGGGGGCCGCAGTTTCGCAGGTCTTGAATGTAGGCGCTGGCTGCTGCCAGATCGTGCCCACCATTTTCGATCCCGCACATAACGTCACGATCTTTGGTTGAACGGCCGTAGCCCTCCATGTCCACACACCAGCAATCGAAGCCCTGTGCAGCAAACCAGTCCATCACCGAACTGTAGGGCCGCCCCTCGACCTGCAGGTCAAACGTCGGTTGCGACGCCATCGACGAGCCATGCACAAACAGGATCGTACCCTTATCGTTGTTTGGTTGGCCCGCATATTTTTCCCAAAGGAAGAGATCGACCTCATCGCCCTTTTTGGTCCAGTGTTCAACACCTGTAATTTCGACCTGAGGGGGTAAATCTGTCATGTTCAGTTTCTCCAGATTTTTGTTGTTGCTGGTTGGCGTGGCAGCATAAATCCATTGCCGTCGGTCATTTGCCAAGCCGGGCCATTTGTTTTTCAGGATATCGTGTTCCCACAACCGTATTCGCACTTGATGCGCGCTCAATTTGTTCCAGTTCTTCGGCACTGAACTGGACAGTCACAGCTGACAAGGCATCATCAAAGGTCTTGAGCCGCGAACATCCGGGAATGGGTACAATGTTTTCACTTTGAGCCATGACCCAGGCGATGCACAGGGATGCTGTTGAAACACCCTTTTGATCTGCCATTGAGGCCAGGGCATCCACCAGTTGAAGATTGTGGTCGAGATTGTCCCCCTGAAAACGCGGCATGGCGCGACGGCGGTCATTTTCCGTCAGTTGATCAAGGTCGCGAATTTCTCCAGCCAGCAACCCACGACTTAGAGGTGAATAAGCCACGAAACCGATGCCCAATTCATCGCATACTGGCAGTGTTGTGTTTTCAACGTCGCGCGTAGCAAGTGAATATTCGGTCTGGATTGCCGACAGCGGGTGCACAGAATGAGCGCGACGAATTGTTTCCTCACCGGCCTCTGAAAGTCCGATATGGCGAACCTTTCCAGCTTCAACAAGTCGGGCCATCGCGCCGACAGTATCCTCAATGGGAACGGTCGTATCAATTCGATGAACATAGTAGAGATCAATTGCATCTACTCCCAATCGATCCAAGGATTTTTCACAAGCTTCGGCGACATATTCAGGCTTGCCACTGACGGTACTGGTGCCGTCTGGAAAGCGAATGTTTCCAAATTTTGTTGCCAGGCAAACGCGATCGCGCCGACCCTTCAGGGCTTCACCCACCAGAATTTCATTCTTGCCGCCATTATAGGCATCGGCTGTATCAAGCATGGTGACGCCCGCATCCACCGCCCGATGGATGGTGCGCTTTGCCTCCTCCGGATCTGGCGTTCCGTAAAGCGGTGTCATACCCATGCAGCCAAGACCCAAAGCCGATACCTTCAGTCCTTGATTTCCCAGATTGCGTATTTTCATCGTCCTGTCCTTTCGCCTGATTCAGCCATGATAGCTGAGAATATCCAGTCCGCATTCCCGGTCCAGAAGATAGACCAGACCGCGTGCGTCCGTATCTGTGTCATTGCTCTGCGGAGCTGCAACACCGGGTCTTGGCGCAGGAATGAAAAAGGCATCTTCCCGCGGCTTATGCGGATCCGATATGTCAACCACCCGCAACCCACCCGAAAACCAGGCGCAGAATACTTTGTCACCCTCGATATGTTCCTGGAACTGATGCATGCCAAACCTGCAGCCGGTTGTGCGTGCCCAGGGGCTATCTAATTCACTGACGTGAAATGTAGATAATGGGGTGATGTTGTTTAGATCGGTGACATCAAACACCCACAGACCGGCATGCGGCTGGCCGTGGCGGTGGCTGTGTTCCTCATCGCAGCCCAGCGCTATTCTTCTGCCGTCAAACAATTGCCGGGCAGGCAATATCGTATGGGTGGGTTCAACCACCCATGGATGATAATTGTGGCTGCCCACCGTGACGGGATTGGTGATGTCGGTAATATCGATGACCCGAATTCCTGCTTGCCAAACCGAAGCCCAAAGCTCGTTTCCCACCCGCATGGCATGGTGCAGGCGGTGGCCGTATCCGGACCACGAGGGAACTTCTCCTGCTGCTATGTTTTGCCCGGGCATCCACCAGCGGGATACTTCCGTGATGGCCTTTGGATCGCGAATGTCATAAATGACCAGAATATTGCCAACGAACCCCTCCATTTCGGTGGATATATAGGCGTAATTCTCGTCCATATCGAAACGATGCACACCAAATCCGTGGGTACGTACATAGTTGAGCAATTGTGGTTGGGTCGGGTCAGAAATGTCCCATAGCTTGAATCCGCCTTCATCATATCCGCGTTCCAGACCTGCCCGCATGTCCGAAATATCTTGCACGGTTACACCCATTGATTGGGCGATCTGCTGGGCATCAGGATCTGAAATGCCATCTTCCTGCAATTGTTTGACGATGTCGGGGATTTGCGCGCCACGTCGGAGAAAATGGCGTCGGTCCTGCTCCACATTGGTGATCATGCGGGGACCGCAAACCCGCACCTTGTGCGTATGTGACCAGGGACTGCCAACTTCCAGTTCTGCAACCACTTTAGGGTTTTCGGGGTTCGAAACATCGATGACGGATGTTCCCAAAGGCGGCTTCATGTGACCGACATAGGCAAAATCCCCCTGAACAACGATCTGGCCACCTCCAGCAATGTCCAGGCCGGCTAGATGTTTCAGATTGGCAGATATGAGAGTATCAGTCATCTTCCGGCCAATTTCCTTTTCAGCGGTGCAGCAAACAGTGAGGCTACCAACAACACCCACAGCACGTTGCCTATGTTTGATGAGAAAAGTGTCATCAGATCCCCCTGGGATATGCGCAACGCTCTGAGGAAAAAATTCTCCAGAAGTGGACCCAGGATGACACCAATCAATATGGCCGCAACGTGATAGCCGGTCTTACGCGCAATATATCCGATAATGCCGAATACGATTGCGACGCCCATATCAAAAACATAGGCGCGCGGCACAAAGGAACCGACCAGCGTAAAGGCAATGATGATGGGGGCAATGTAGATGGTTGGAACAACAAGAACGTTGGAAAAGTAACGTGTCAGGGGCAGGATCAACAGTCCAAGAAGCACATAGGTGATGGCCATCGCCACAAACGGGCCATAGCCGACCAGAGGATTGGATTCAAACAGGTCAGGTCCAAACTGCACGCCATGATACTCCAGAACCACCGCCATGATCGCGGCAGTAGCACCACCGGGAACGCCAATGATCAGCAGAGGGATCAATGTACCCGAAGTGACGCCGTTATTGGCTGATTCCGGGGCGATAAGTCCCTCAACATGTCCGGTCCCATACAGTTCGGGGGTTTTGGAGAATATCCGCGATTGCTGGTAAGCCACGAACGAAGCAATGGCGGCACCCGCACCGGGAATAACACCGATGACCAGGCCGAGCATGCCGGTCCAGACCACGTGTTTCCAGCGCACCAGTGTATCGCGGATACCTTCAAAAGTGGCGGACCATCCCGGAGCCATTTTAATAGCGTCATCGCTTTCCGACAACACCACCCGGCGCTCGATGACCACGAAGGCTTCTGAAATAGCGAACAGGCCCACAAGCGCTGGAATCAACGGGACCTTGTCGTAAAGTTCGAGAAATCCAAATGTTCCTCTTGGAGCCTCATAGACCACATCGGCGCCAATATAGCCGATCATCAAGCCAAAAAGTCCGGCAATCAGCCCTTTCATTGTGTCGTCGGCAGAGATGGTGGCAATCAGCGATATGCCAAACAGCATCACGACAATCATTTCCACGCTGTGCAAATGAAACGCCACCTGGGACAGCCAGGGAATCAGGATCAACGCCATGAGCGTTGTTAGCAATCCGCCAAACACCGAGGCAGTAAAAGATATGGCCAGTGCCTGTTGACCGCGACCGGAAGTCGACATCGGGTAGCCATCAAGCGGCGTTGCCGCTGCCCCGGCCGTGCCAGGTATGTTGACAAGTATGGCGGGTATTCCTGCTCCGAGCCGCGAAGCCGTATAAATAGCCACCATGAAAATCATCCCGGCTTCGGCTGACATGGACAAGGTCAGCGGCAGAAGAATGATAATCGTGTTGGCGGCGCTGAATCCGGGAATAGCCCCGACAACAATGCCAAGCACCGTGGCCGGGATAATCACCCACCAATAGGCCAGAGCCTCAACAAAAAGCGACGGCAATACGGACAGGTCAATTTCCATCGCGCATCTCCTCAATGGTGCGCTCGATCGGTCCTTTGGGAAAGCGAGTTTCAAAGACGAAAATAAACACTATGTAGCCGATAACCGATGCAGCCAGGGCAATTGCCAGAGCTTTTTTCCAGTTTGCCAGAGACGACAGTAGCAGGATCGCCAAAAACAAGAATACGAATGTCGATAGCGTGAAACCCAGGTCCTCGAGAAACCAGACATAGGCAATCATCAGGCCAAGCAGCACGAGCCGTTTGAGCAAAAGATTCTGGTCCGGTATCAGACCACCCAATCGGATTACTTCGGTACCAGCCTTAAACCGGTAGGCAGTTCGTATGGCGAAGGCAAATATCGACAATAACAACAGACCACTGACCAATACGGCGCTGGCCTGCGCGATCCAGGGGACTTCCGTGATGGTCGTGAGATAGTAGATTGCGAATGCCAGAGCCAGTCCGGGAATTATTAGATCCGGCAGCACATTTCTTGGCGGGTCAGGTGGGAGTTCGCTCACGAAAATTGTCTTCCAATAGTCAATCGACGTCCCCCGAAGCCGAACGGTCGGCCCCGGGGGATATTCTTTACGGATAATCTGTTGGGATTATCAGCCGGTCAGCAGGTCTTTATACTCTTTGCCGACCGCCGTGATGTCATCAAAATAGGCCTTGCACTGATCCGCATAACCTTCGGATATGAACTCGATCGGTGCCTTGGCTTTTTTTACAGCCTCGGCATAGGCCGGATCAGCAAACGTCATCTTTGCCGTCTCGATCAGCTTGGCATAGCGGTCGGGGTGTTTTTCCAATGCCGAAGTTTTGATGCCGAATGCCCGTGCCCCTGCCGCCAGCGGAGGCAATCCAAGTTTATACTCAGTATTGATGGCGATGGCTTTGGGCATGCGATCCGGCAGGACAATCTTTTCATCAAACAGTCCGAGAATGTTGATGTTCTTGCGGCCCATCACCGTGGTGGCTGGCAGCACGCCCAGATCGGTTTCACCCGTCAGAACCCCGTTACGTGTGTTCTTGCCACCCGAGAGCGGTATGAGATTTACCTTCATGCCGGTCTTCGCGGCAAGCACCAGCATCCCCAATGAGGCCGGATGTGCCAGTCGGCTCGTGGCAACGGTGAGCGTGCGTTTTTGGCCCTCGGCAATGACGTCATCAATGGTTTTCATCGAACTGTTCGTATTGATAAACACACTGCCGGGATCTGCATCCACCTGAATGATGTATTGGTAAGCCCCAAGATCGAATGACGGCTTTTTCACCACCCAATTCAGCACTTCCGGCCCCATATTGCCGAAAATCAGATCGTGGCAATCGTCGGCTGCCTTGGCCATGTAGGTTTCATACCCCACCCGACCTGCGGCACCCGGGAAGAAGCCTGGTTCAAATTCAATTCCCAGATGCTTTGACCATACCCCTGAAAAGGCGCGGAAGTTTCTGTCCGCTCCACCGCCGGCACGAGTAGGAATATAGGTTTGCATTTTTCTGGATGGAAAGTCCGCGGCCTGCGCAGCACCCGGGATCGAAGATAACAACCCAGCAGCTCCAGCAGCTGTTGAAAGCGCGACGAACTCACGGCGATTAATTCTCTTTTGCTCAATTTTCATAGATACCTCCGTTTACAACACCCTGAAATTACAGGACACGTACTCGACAAGTTAGCCAATCCTGATCAATAGTAAACCCAAATATTGGTTGCCCAATTTTCCAGCCATCCAAGCTGGAAATTTTTATAAATCAATATTTTGAGAAGGTGGATCAATTTCAAAAAGACATATAATAGGGACCTCATGAAGCTTGTATCATTTCATTATAATGACGTCGCGAAGCCGGGAATTGTGCTGGAATCTACTGAAGAGATACTTGATCTCTCGATTGCCATGGATTCGGTGTCGAACCTCACAGATTTGATAAAACTTGGAGAAGCCGGGCTTGATCGGCTTGGCAAAATTTTAAAATCGCCGCCCAAAAACTCTAGATTTGCGGCTTCTGACGTTGAAATCCTTGCGCCAGTGGCTGAACCCAAACGCAATATCTTTTGCGTGGGAAAGAACTACCATGATCATGCCGAGGAGTTTCATCAAAGCGGGTTTGATGCGTCTGCCGGAAAAAGTGCAATTCCCGATTGCCCCATTTTCTTCAGCAAATCCTACACTTCCATCATTGGACCTGGTGCCGCCATTCCTGCATCCGCTGACTGGACAAATTCTGTCGATTACGAAGTCGAACTGGGGGTGGTCATTGGGCGAGGTGGTCGCAACATCAACAAGCGCCAAGCCTACAATCATGTCTACGGCTACACCATCATCAACGATGTCACATCGCGCACTCTTCAGCAAAAACACAAGCAGTGGTTTTTAGGCAAAAACTTTGATGGATTTTGCCCTATGGGTCCGTGGTTGGTCACAAGCGATGAAGTGGGTGATGTCGAACAACTAACGGTATCAACTCACGTAAACGGAGAATTGCGGCAGTCTGCAAAAATCGCGGATTTGATTTTTGACATTCCAACCCTGATACACGATTTATCCGCGGTAATGACGCTTCATCCAGGAGACGTTATTGCAACGGGCACGCCATCAGGGGTTGGCCTAGGCTTTGATCCGCCAAAATTTCTCCAACCCGGCGATGTCGTGAGTTTAAAGATTGACAGGTTGGGTACATTGCAAAATCCCGTCGTTTGAACAGGTCAACGAGTTACGTGGAGCTAATTTCAGTTTGGCCGGGCCCGCTGTTCTGCAACGCCCTGCCGCTAAACTTGAACCCACATGTGGGAAAATCGGGGTGGGCATGTGCTCACTAAGGAAGTAATTGTCATGGCCTGGTCGTATTCGGTGAACGTCCGGTTTTGGAAAGTCGGTCGGGAACTGTCATTGCTCGTCAACGGCCGCACTCTCACAAAATGCAGTCTCGACTCAATTTTCATCAAGGTCTGGAAGGTCCGCAACCCGGTCATTCGGCATCTCGCCAACCGCTCAGCAGCGAATGGCCGCTTTCGTGAAATGAAGCGAGAATTTTGAGCTTTGCTCAAATGACTGATAAGGGTCGTTTATGAACTTGCGCCGTCGAATTTGGTCAATCTCTCGCGATGCCAAACGTAAATCCCGGCGGCCACAATCACAACGGCTCCGATAGTTGTTCTCAAGTCGGGAAGTTCATCGAACAAGATCCATCCGTAAAACACAGCCCAGACCAGCAATGTATAGTTGTATGGCGCTAACAAGGAAGCACTCGCGTGGCGAAATGCCAAGATGATCAGAGTGTGCGCAATGCCACCAAGTAAGCCCATCGCAAGCATCATTAACCAAGCGGTCATAGTTGGAGGACGCCAGAAGAAAGGTACACAAAGGCTTATCAAAACGGTTCCGACAAGGGCCGTGAACAACAAGGTCGACCAAAGATCATCATTACGTACTTGGCGTGTCATGATCATGCCGATTGCCCAAAACACCGCCGCTGCGAGCGCAAACAATGTCCCTACCTCTAAGACGTCGCCAGAGGGCCAAACCAAAATGAGCATGCCAACAAAACCGACAACAACAGCAACCCAGCGATGAATTCCAATCCGTTCGCCTAGAAAGCGTGAGCTTAGCGCCACAATCATCAGTGGAGCAACGAACGAAACGGCAATCGCGTCGGCCAGCGGCATGAGGCCGAAAGCTAGGATGATAAATACAGCCGACACAGCCAGCGAAGTTGAGCGAAGTATCTGTGCCCCCGGATTATTGGTGCGCATCAATCGCCAAAGCCGGGTCGGCCCCATAAACAACACCAGTGGAACGAAGTGGAATGTATAACGAGCCCAAGCAACCTGTATCCCAGAGAACTCAACGGTCAGAAGTTTAGATACAGCGTCCATTGCGTTTAGAACTGCCATACCCAGGATCATGAATATGACACCACGAACTATATGGTCGCCAATCAGCACAGCAGAGCCTCGTTGTTCATCCATAAGGTTCCAACACTCCTCGAACATTAGCGAGCAAACCCAAACTCATGAACAGGGTACGTCTCAATTTTGCGTCCCGTCTATGAACAGCATCCGGTTCTCCTATCATGATTCCGGCAGCGAGTAGCTGTTTATACAACGGGGGTCGAGGCCTGGTACACCAAGGTACTTTGTCCGCACTCCTGCTGTTAGGTGCAAAGCGAAATAAGTATTGAAATCTATGAGCGGATAAATTGGGCCGAAGCGCTTTGTTCCACCTGATAATCCCAGTTGGTGTCATTGGCTTTCATAGCTTCATTCACAACTTTCTTAAGCGGTAGGCGGGCCCAAACATCACTCGCGATTTTCTCCAGATCGAAATTCCCTCCCGTTATGACCTGATCAAGTTCGCGTTCAATCTCGGCTACTTCGGGGTCCCCTGCGCAGTCATTCCACTCGCCGGGGTCTGCGGCCAGATTATATAAGCGCGGCTCCGCTCCGTGGCAGTAGTGGTATTTCCAATCGCCGAGCCGAACAATGAAACTTGGACGCATTATGCCCTCGCCGTGATATTCAGAGATCACTGGAACTACCGCAAGTTCTGCACCGTGAATCGCTGGTAATAGTGAGCGCCCCTCCATCGGGCTCGCAGGTTTCTCTCCGGCAATGTCGATCAGCGTTGCGGGCAGATCGAGTAGTGAAACAGGCGTGTCTATTTTGACCGGCTCAACCCGTGGAATGTCGATGAATAAAGGGATTCGGGCGGACCATTCATAAAGGCCGCGTTTTTGAATCATGCCTTTCTCGCCCAACATCTCGCCGTGATCAGACGTAACGATGACGATGGTGTCGTCGCGCAAACCGTTGTCGTCTAACACATCAAGCAGTTCACCAATTTTGTCGTCGACATAATGCGCAAGAGCGGCAAACCCGCGACGCATCGCAATCTGGTTTTCAGGCTTTCTGATTTCACCACCCTTGACATGCAGCCCATGCCAACGCCGGATTGCGTGGTCGTATTCCGAGTATGTTTCGTCCATGTCTTCGGGGTATTCTGGCAAGGGAATGTCTGCATCCTTGTACATCTCCCAATACTTTTTTGGGATTTTGTAAGGCGGATGGGGATTGGTGAAAGAAACAGTCAGCATCCAGGGTTTGTCGGGCGCATGGCGCAAATATTCCAACGATTTGAAATGAGTTTCTTCGTCATATTGCAGCTCTTTTGACCAACCCGGCCCTATGTTCTTTGCTATATACTGCGCTGCAAAATCAAAAGCTTGGAAACTTGGATCGTCCTTTGGTGGTAATGGATAAGACCAAATAAACCCCGAAGGATAGACATCGGTGTTCAAGCGGCGTTGGTACCCATGTAACTGATCAGCCCCCACAAAGTGCATTTTACCCGACAGCACCGTCTCATAGCCTGCATTGGTCAGGTAATGGGCAAAAGTCGGAATAAAACTGTTATAGGGGTCGCCATTATCATAACAGCCCGTCGTTGAAGAATAGAGACCCGTCATGAAACAAGACCGCGCAGGTACGCAGATCGGGCTGGGGGTGTAGGTATTTGTGAAGTTGGCTGCGCGCGTTGCAAGCTTTGTCATGTTCTCAGTCTTCGCACCGACGCCCCCGCAAGCTTCAAGCATAAACGGCGTCATCTGATCTGCCATGATCAATAAGATGTTCGGTTTTTTTGGGGACATGGCATTGTTCCTTGCTGGGTGCCTTTCTCATCCTAAACATGCGCAGGTGAAAACGCCTAACCGATCAACGGCTGCATCGAACCCAATGTATGGACCGACTGCGGTTTGCAATGGAGATTTTTGAATGGATATCGGAGGTCGCTGATATGTATCCGGCCTGTTTATCGGTACGCGGACCGTGGCTTTGATGGAAATACCGACTGACTTACTTCATAGTAATGCCTGTGTGGAACCGGGTCAGATTATGACGCAAGGAGACCAGCAGACCAATGTCTAAGCGCGAATGGTGCTGCCTTAAATTTGACGCAAGGCCCTCAACTGTGGAAACCACTTCCACCAAAGCATTGTGGCCAGAAGGGTCATGCCCGCGCCAATTGCAACCGCAGGGACGGTGCCAAGGAGGGCAGCCATTGATCCAGCCCGGAAGTCGCCCAGTTCATTGGAAGCGTTGATCGAAACAGAGTTTACTGCACTTACTCTGCCGCGAAGTGAATCCGGAGTTTTCAGTTGGACAAGTGTCTGACGAACATAAACGCTAATCATGTCCGACGCTCCATAAATGGCTAGAGCACCCAATGAGAGCCAGAGACTGGTAGATAGACTGAACACCAAAATAGATGTTGCAAAGATTATCAACGAAATGAAGAAGGTCGCCCCTACCGGCCAAGGAAGCCCAATTCGTGCAAGGAGGAGAGCAATGAAAACGGCTCCCAATGCGGGTGTCGCCCTCATTGCTCCCAGCCATTCCGGACCGACTTGTAGAATGTCAACCGCAAAAACTGGAAGCAGCCCCATGACGCCTCCAAACAGGACCGCCACTAGATCTATGGAGATTGATGACAAAACGACCTTCTCGCGCCAGATGTGCTTGAAGCCGCCCAGAAACATTCCGACGGTGAATGGTTCTTGGCCAGTCACACGCAACGGAGTTTTTATGAAATAGGCAGCAATCATCGCCACGCCAAACAGCGACGCTGATACAAAGTATGTTTGCTTGTCGATAAGTGCGATTAGCACGCCACCCAGTGCAGGCCCCGCTAATTGGCCCACCTTGGCTACGGATACGGATAGCGCAATTGCGTTGGAAAAAATGTCCCGCGGAACAAGGTTTGGCAGAATTGCCTGCCGTGCCGGTTGAGCAAATGCGCGGGCGGCACCGTGAAAGATCAGCAGAGCATAAAGCGGCCAAACGCTGTCGACGTCAGCCAAAAGCAACAGCCCTATCCCCAACGCGCCCAATCCATCCAGAGCACTGCAAAGAGCCACAATAAAGCGGCGATCGAAGCGGTCGGCGGCCAGGCCGGCAACAGGAAAAAGGAAAAAAATGGGTAAAAACTGGGCGAGCCCAATAAGGCCCAAATTCAGCACGCTTCCAGTAAGCAGGTAAACATGCCAGCCAACGGCGACATTGAGCATACTGGTTCCAAGGACGTTACCAGAACCCAGAACTAAAAATCGGACAAAATCAAAATTGGAAAACAGTCGATGTATTGTTGATCGGGTTGAGCCGGAGTTGCTCTGTGATTCTGACTTGTCCAATGCCATTCCTAAAGATTCTGGTTTGGACAGGCTAGGCATATTCACAGTGTACGACAACCATCATGTCCAGCTCCTGCAAGAAGAAGGACTTGCTAAGCGTGTCGCGGGCTGAACAGCTAAGAATTTCATGAGCAGTGGTTTGTCCGCATAGCAGCCCTTGACTCAATTCCAACTCGCAATTGGCCGAACGGCCGAGAAGCGGACTTAGTGACTTGGTATACCAAACGTCGGTACTTATTGAGCGACAGCGTTCGAATTGGCAAAGATGGGGGGAGCAGCCGTTGGCGATGTCGGCGGCAAGCAGTCTGGATTGATCAAGGCGGACCTCAAAAAATAGAAGATCGCAGATCGGCTACGGTCGGTCAGAGTCCAATGCAGACATACAGGATGACTTACAAAGCGTCTCCGTGATCTTCCAATTGGAAATGAAACCGCCGCCGCATGACCATGAAATCATGCGGCGGCGACTCTGTTGTTGGACGTTGGTCATATCTGTCGGATGGACAACCTCATGGCAGTGTTGGCCAAGGCCGTATGTCTCCGTCTATCCAAGATTACACCAGTTCGTCGATGTCATGCCATTCGGCATCTCCTTCAAACCAGATCCCGTCAATGTTGGTTAGGGTGTCCACACCATATACATCACTGGTAACCGTGATCGAACCATCGTTCTGGGCTTCAAAGAGGTAGTCATCTTTACCGCCCTTATAGTCGACCTGGTCATATTCAGATCCACCACCGTCAATCTCATCATTGCCCCGGGAATTTTTGATGACATCCTTTCCGCCAAGACCATTGATCTCATCGTGACCATGGGTGCCGTCAATATAATCGTTGCCATTGGTGCCGTTGATGGTTTCGCCTTCAGAATCGGTAGGCACAAGGTCTACGAGATCCTCGATGGCATACCACTTGCCTTCACCGTTGAACCAGAACCCGTCGATATTCTTCAACGTGTCAGTCCCGTTTGTGGGGTGAACAACTGTGACTGTGCCATCCTCATTGGATATAAAGGTGTAATCGTCGGAGTCTCCGTCATAGTCGACCTGATCGTATTCGCCGTCGCCGCCGCCACCGTCGATAGTGTCATCGCCTTTTGAGCTATTGATCACATCGCGTCCGCCTTTGGCGTCAATGGTGTCATTTCCAGCCGTGCCATCCAAATAGTCACTGCCATCGGTTCCCTCGATGACTTGGCCCTCGCCACCACCGTCACCACCGTCACCGCCGTCACCGCCGTCGCCGCCGTCACCGTTATCGCCGCCGTCGTCGCCGTCGCCGCCGCCGTCCCGTTCGAGGAGATATTCGAGAGGGATCCACTTTCTGTCGCCAGTAAACCAGAATCCATCGATGTCTTTCAGCGTATCTACACCGCGGGATTCGTGGCTAACCTTTACAATGCCGTATTCCTCCGCGGTGAAGGTATACTCGTCGGAATCACCCACATAATCCACCTGATCGTATTCTGACCCACCTCCGTCAATGAAGTCGTTGCCCAACGAACCCTGGATGACATCGTTACCGCCCTTGGCCAGGATGAAGTCGCTGCCCGAAGTGCCGTCAAGGAAGTCTCTTTCGTCGGTGCCTTCAATATTTTCGCCTTCCCCGACAGGGGTATTCTGTTCAAGAAGATCGTCAATTGGATACCATTTGCCTTCCTCACTGAACCAGAAACCGTCGATGTCACGCAGCGTGTCGGTACCATTTTCTGGGTGACCAACGCTGACACTGCCGTCATCGTTTGACGTGAACGTATAGTCGCTGGCAGAACCGCTGTAGATCACCTGATCATATTCTGATCCGCCACCATCAATGTCGTCGTTACCTTGTGATCCCTCGATGAGGTCTCGGCCGGCCCCGGCGTCGATTTGATCATCGCCCGGCGTACCGGTCAGATAATCATGGTCGTCAGTGCCCTCGATTTCCTTACCCTCAATGGGTGTTGGCACAGGACCAGCATGCGGCTCCTCTGGTTCTTCGGCAGCTACGAACTTCATCGGCTCCTTGCCAAAGCCGGGGCCTGACCATTCCAGATCAAGCTTAGCCGCACCGGCATTCTCGAAATACAGCAGCTCGATTTCGTGCATGCCCTTTTCAAGCTCAACAGTAACTGTCTCACTTTGTTTAGGAAGGATACCATCGTTGTCGATGACAGGCTCTTCGTCGATAATGAGCTGGGAACCATCATCACTGGTCAGGTAGAAGGTGTACTCACCCGTTTCCTTCGCCTCGAAATTACTGGTCATCCGAGCAGCAAAATTGTCTTCCGGCCCACCCTCATAGAATGCGCCTGACCCAGCATCGAACTTGACCTGGTCGACGTTCTCGACGTGGATCGTATCTGCATTGAAGTCGACTTCTTCCAATGACGTGATGTCACCATCCAACTGGAAGTATTCGATCTGCATGTCACGGGCCGGGTCATCACTTTTGCCAGCATCGACAACGATATTGGTCTCATCGTCGAGGATCAGGTTCTCACGCTCGAAAACGCGGTCTTCAAGAATGAAGTGCCGTGCGTCTTCCAGCAGGTCTGATTTGTAAACACCCTCGAATTTGATGGTACTGCCTTCGGGCAAGGTGAGCAAAGTATGATCGCCGTTATCGCTCATGTCGTGAAGTGCGGTTAGAACTTCGTCCTTTCCGAATTCCCAGACATAGCGGTGCAGATCGACCTTGTCCTTTCCGACTTCAAAGTCGGTGATCACATCGTGGCCGGATTCGGGAAGGAACCAAAACTCATCACGGCCTTCGCCGCCAGTCAGTTCGTCGTCGCCTTCGCCACCCATGAGACGGTCGTTGCCATGGCCACCAAGAACAGTGTCATTCCCATCGCTACCATTGACGATGTCATTTCCAGTGCCCCCGTCGACGAGGTCATCGCCAAGACCGCCCCAGAGCTCGTCATGCCCTGAGCCGCCGCGTACATGGTCGTTGCCCGCACCACCAAAGGCTTCGTCGTCGTTAAGACCACCGTCCACGAAATCGTCGCCTTCATTGCCGGAAAGGTCATCATCACCAATGCCGCCTTCGATATGGTCGTCGCCATAACCGCCATCAGCACGATCATCGCCATCTTCGCCAATCAACCGGTCGTTGCCGGTGCCGCCGTGCATGGCATCATCGCCATCACCGCCGAAGACAGTGTCGTCGCCACCCTCAGCGAAGATTGTGTCGTCACCGCCTTTGCCGAAGATCGTCTCCGAGATATCACGGCCGATGATGATATCATGACCTTTTTTACTGGAGCCGGTGTCGCCAATCGAGCCGCGAACATTGTCAACACTGAGTTGACCATCGCTCAAGTTCTCAATGACGATCTTTATGGTTTCACCTTCAAGGTCAGGATCACTGATGCCTTCCGAAGTTACCGAGACCGTATCCAGGGACTCGATGCCGCCTGTTGAGCCTTCGGTCCGACCTATCTCTGTGTCACCTGCAAGAATCTTGATGACATAGTCGAGATCGCCAGGCGTGTCATCAATCTGGTCACCAAGGTCGACCTGGAAAGTGTAGACACCACCATCGGTGTATTCTTCTTCAAGCGTCTTGGATATCCAGCCATTGGGATCAATGTATGCCATATTGGCGCCGGTAACGGTCGCTTCGTCAATATTCGCGGCGCTTGGATTGATCTCGCCTGCGTTTTGGCTTTCCCAACCGGTTACTTCGTTAGTCGACTCACCGTCAGCAAGAACTGTCTCTTCGAAGCTGCCGTTTTCAACTTCAAGTTTGCCGGTGCCCGACAATTCCTCCTGACTTTCATCGACATCGCGGAAGTCGAGCCGGTTGTCCATCACCTTGAACACATCTGCGCTCAGGTATTCCAAGTCCAGGGTGCGTTCGATGATGTCGGCGAAATCCTGGTTTTGAATGTTGGCCAGCAATTCGGTCTCTAGAAGACGGTGTTTATAGTAGAAGCGGTCGCCATCCTGGAGCGCAATCATTTGGGTCGAAAATACCTGGGCGAAGGTTTCACCCATGACTGAATTCTGGGCCAGTTCGGTTCCAAAGGCATCCGATGACGATGGCTTCTCAGCCAGTCCACCAACCCAAAGATCGACTTCATCAATGGAGTCGTAGGCGTTCTTGAAGTCTTCAATTTGGGAAGGATCACGCAGGTTGTTGGCAAAGCTGTCCCAATCGGAATACTTGCTAAGACCGACTGCCTCACGCATATCGTTGAGCGTTGAGAGACCGACATCCCGGCCGCGACCGATATTCAGTGAAGCCAGATCCAGCGGCCGACCCAACAGATTATCGCGTACAGTCGTAACGATCTGGGCATCGATTTCCTGCTGCAAGCTGGTAAACATGCCCGACGCAATGTTGTCCGCACCTAGTTCTGTAAACTGGATCGGGTTCAGGAAGAGGTCGAATAGAGGCACATCTTCGGTGGTGCCATCGGCATCCGTGCGAACCGTAATGTGGTTATTCAGCATGGAATGACCAAGACGATACGCGGCTTGTGAGAACTCAAGCGTGATATCGGCGTTGATGTCAGGGTTGTAGTCCAGGAAGGTGTGGACATCCGTGCCCACCAGCAATTCAATGAACTCGTCGGCAACGGCGCGCTGATACTCAGCCTCGTTGATGATCTTGGCCATCTGATAGAGGTGTTCGTTGGTGACGTTTTCTGCGCCGCCATTCTCGTCAAAATGCTTTGCCAGCTTTTCGACCCAGAAATTGTGGTTGTTGTGCCAAATCGTGTGCACGACAGACAGGCCGGCATTTTCGTTCACACGACCGTCGCCTGCAACAAGGTGGTCATCCAGCGGAATCCCGGGATTAATGTCGAGCAACAGCGCATCACCCGACCCACGGAAATTGCTGAGCGCGTCTGGATCGTCGAAATCGATTGCTTCGGCAAGACCGTTATCCACACCCTTTTGCCAGTTCGCTTTGGCTTCACCAAGGGTCGGTATGTCGGTATTAGCACCGGAAAGCAGACGACCGGTAAACTGTCCGTTGTCATCGCGTTCAAGCAGAAACTCCAGCACCTTGTCGTTCGATCCATAAGCCTGGTTCTGATCGATAAACGGTGAGGTCTGGTTGATATACTCACGCGGCACGCCGTTAGTTCCGGTTCCATCTTCCGGTGTCGCACGTGTCAGTGTAAGGGGAATATCGCCATTTTGTGTTTCGAAGTTCCCAAGGAACATTGTACCTGCTTGGGTACCATCGCCGTTTTCACCACCCTTGGGAATAAAGTCCAGGCCGTGGTCGAAATACTGACCGAACGCCCATACAAACTCATTTGCCCGGAAATTATTTTCCAGGTTCAGATCGTCTTCCCCGGCATTGGGGCCGAATTGATTTGTTTCCCCGTCTTTGTTCTGGTTGAGGATCAAGTTTGAGATTTTCCGGGGAAGCGGACCATCGCGAGGTGTATCAACATCGTTGTCGAAATGGGTGTCGCTCAGGCGCTTAAAAGTCTGGTCTGCATTTCCCCATAGCGGATTTTCTACATTGTTGCCGAACCCGTCTAGCGTCCGCACCCCACTTGCGTCGGAAACATCTGCCAAGTCTTCGGCAGCAACAACGCCTGCATTTGCTTGCTTAAGCAAAAATTCAACATCGTTGTCCGAAAGTTCATATGATAAGGGGTTGTTGCTGATGGTTGTTGAAAGCATTGTCTCTCTCCGTGCTTCATAAAGTCTTGTCTTCCACGCCGTCGCCGTGATCATCCTGATCAGCAATAGCGTTGGAGATTTTGATTTCGTTTGGCAGCGTCTGCACGCCGTTTTCCGCGCCGCGTGGAGTGTTTACCCCATAGCCGAACGTATCTTCTGTAATGCGAATGAGTGGCTGGTCGCCCGCGCGGAATTCCGGGTTGTTCTGGTTGTAGCCAAACCCGTTGAGCGTGCGACGCTCACCATTCTCAAATGCTTCGTCAGGAAATTCGTTGCCCTGCTCGCCAACATAAATATGAGTCAGGCTAGGTGAATTGGAGTCGCACATCGATTGCCCATGGTCCGAAAAACTACAATGGGCAATGAGTAACTGAAGAAATGTCGCAGCGGGAAAAAGGACTAATTAATCGATAATTTTAACGGTTAATGGTCTCTTAGTTTGTCATAATCGGAATATCCGCTTTTTCCGCTTCTCGGTCATCTGCACGCCCAGGTTCAGTCGTGAGACGAACGGCAGCTTTAGAAAATCTCAGAGGCAATCTTGGTATCGACGAAACGGCAGCTAAGGGCCGTGAGTGACGAGCGGGCTCAGGTTGATTTGGTCCATATGCGACAAGATCGGAACGGCAAGATTGGGCTCGGTGCAGACCTTGGCCTGGTTCCAGATCGCACAAGGTCGAATGGCGGAAGTGCGGACGAAGCAGACTTTTCATGGTCGGTTACCGGCAAACTATTCAGAACAGAAGCAAACCTATTCTAGCAGTTCGGAAAGCATGCGCGCGGCCTTCGCCGCACCGCCTTGGGCAACTGGGCGCGGAACCCGCGGGGCGCGGAGTTCTTCAACCATGGCGTCCGCGATTCGGTCCGGGGTGCTTTGGGCATAGATCATTTTTCGCCCTGCGTTGTAGCGGTCCAACCGACTGGCAACGTGGAAGTTCTGCTCAAAGTGATTACGAAGTGGGAAGTAGAGAAACGGCGTTCCTGCAGCAGCCAACTCCATGCAAGTGGTTAGACCGCCTTGCACCAACGCGAGATCGCAAGCTGCCAGGTGCCGGTCAAGATTTGGAACAAAAGAACGCATCTCGACGCCTGCCGGAACCTCGAACGAGGCTGGATTAAGTCGTGGCCCGGTCACCACGATTATTCGCAGGTCGGGCAGCCGCGCTTTTACCATTGGGTAAGCTGACAGGATGCGCTTGATCAACGTCGCCCCAACGCCAGATCCGCCCACGGAGACGATGCATGTCAAGCGTCCGTCGTCGTATCCGAATTCAGTCCGCAGATCGTCACGCGATCCGAATTCACTTGGGTGCTGCCCGATGATGTAGTCGGAGAATTCATAGTGCTTTGGGATCCAATCGCGCATTTGCGGCAGGTCCTTGCCAAAGCCCATATCCACAATGTCCTCAGGCCCACCGACGAAGATCGCACGGTCGCGCACCATTGGATTACGTTCGACATGGTTGATCATTTCGGTGTTGTAATCGGTCGTCAGAAAGGCCTCGCTCGGTCCATTGTGCTCAAACGGGACCCAACCCACAAAATCAGTCATCCAAGCGACAGGTGCCAGTTTGAGGTTCGGATGTTCGTGCCAATAATGGTCCACATCCCAGGCTTCGTCAGCTATCACGAGATCATATTTCTGGGCTTCCAGAACCTCCTGAAAGATCATGAAATTCTTGATCAGGATTTCGTCCATCCTTCGTATCGCTTCGAATGCATGCAGATCATGTTCACCGCATTCATCTTCAATATGCGCGCTTTCGTTGGCCAATAGTTTGCTGGCAGCATGAACCGTCTCGTTATTGGCCTTCAGGAACCGCGTGACGGGGTCCTGCGCCAACCAATCCACCTGCAGATCCATATGGTGCTTTCGCAATTCACGTGCGACGGCCAGATCTCGACGGGCATGGCCAAGCCCGATAGGGGAAGACAGATAAAGCACACGACGCATACCATTCGGCTTGCGGCGCACTGGTTTGGGGGTTTGCAAATGCTCGGCCAAAAAGTCACGGACTAAGATATTGATCTTCGCAGGGAAGCGACCATGCGGCGCATGCCCTGCATCCGGGATCAAATGAAGTGTGCCACCGGTGATTTTGGCGATTAGTTCCGACCCTTGCCAGGGTGTAATCTGGTCTCCGGTGCCGTGGATCAGCAATACGGGGCAGGTAACCGATTTATAGGTGTCAGCGTCTACCGGTTCTCCAAACCTGGACCGCGCCTCTTGCGTGGCAATAAGCATTTCTGGCTCGCCCTCAGAGGCCCACGAAACTGCATCTTGCTTTTGCTTGGTTGAATGGGGTTCTGAGTGAAGCCTGTCAAAAAACCAGTGGTGAAACCCCTGGTAGTCCTTGCGCCAATACTCGAAGTCATAGTGGCTGTCGACGTCGGCTGCCTCATTCGGGGACATTAACGGCAAGTCAAGCGATGCCGCGATCGGCGTCCAAGCTGCGATCGATATCACGGCATCAATCCGGTCTGGCATTCGTGCCGCTGCAGCAAAGGACACCGCGCTGGACAGGGAAAACCCGAAGAGAATAGCCTTTTCGGTTTCGGTTGCGTCCATCAAGGCACGCACATCGTCAATTAGATGTTCGAACGCATAAGCCTCCAACGCGGCAGGTCTGTCGGTCTTACCGTTTCCGCGCGGGTCCATCGTGATGACGCGAAAATGTTCTGAAAAATAAGGAACTTGAGCCTTGTAGGTGCGCGAGTGGATTATTGCCCAGGTTGGCACAAAAATGATGGTGTGGTCCCCATCACCGCAAATCTCGTAGTGCAGTTTTACACCGTCGCGATCGATAGTGCCCTCTGTATGTGGAAGCATCGCACGCATGACCGACTCCTATGCTTGTGATTTTTCGATGGTTTCAATGATATGCCCAAACCGTCTGAGCGCGTCGCGAAAGGGGATCTCCGGCGACTCGTAGCCGAGCAAGATCGCCGCCTCCGCACCGATAAATGCTGAACTGACTAAAGCTGCAATGTCCTGCGAACGAAACGGGCCCAGGGAGCCTGCCTTGAATTCGATCTCGTCCACCAGCTTTAAGATCGCACCACGCCACTCAGAATATGCGGCTCTGACCGCCGTAGCGATTTCCGGGTTGCTCCATCCGGCCGCCGTCAGTTCCATTAGGACTCGGACGTAGCCAGAGGCGATATCCTCGTCCAGATAGTCGCAAGAAAGCGCCCATTTCTCAGACACGCTAAGTTCGGGGTTTTCAAAGGTTCGGATTTGCCGGTCGATCAACTGACCATTCAGGTACTCGAATAGGGCCAGGATCATCCCTTGCTTCGATCCGAAGTGGTATTGGATTTGGCTCATTTGAGTGCCCGCTGCTTCAGCTACTCGACGGGTTGATAGGCCGACATAGCCCTCTTGCAGAAGCACCTGTTGAGCCGCGTCCAATAGCTCTCGTTTAGTCTCTTGAACGCGTTCAGCGGTAACACGGGCCATTTGAATCTCCTTGTGTCATTATTAAATCAGTCGAACGAATAAATCAATAGCTTGGAATCTTCACGCCTTAAATTGCTCCAATTCTCGAGTAGTGCGAGGTCAGCTTAGGGCTCGGAGGAGACATTAATCAGTTGAGCTCTTAGTAGACTTGGGCGTCTGCTTCGACACATAAGGCGGCCTTGCTTTTGTTAGGTCAGCGATGGCTCGGCCTAATTGAAAAAATAATCACGAAAATACCATGAATATGTCCCTTGATGGACGGGTGAAATTATTGAAGCATGATTAGCTCCATATATTCAATGTGTTACGATATTTGATTTTGTCTTGCGGGTTCCACTCCCCCAATCCCACGCCAAAAAACACGTTGGCTAAAAAAAATCCGCGAGTGAGATCTTCTGTGGTCTAGGGAAAAGAATGTTCTAGCGATGAACCTACCCCCTCCCAATCAAAAAGGCGGCGAACGTGGGCAATTTGGCAAATTGGACTCGGCCGCCAACAAACTCCACCGCCCCGCAATCGCAAAAAGTGAACCGCGGAGATCAAAGATTGTCGGACCCGCACGCGACCGGTGCGATCAAAAGCGGTGTTGCCGTAAATCACGCCTGAACGTCCGCTAGCTTTTTCCGTAAAGCTTATCCCGGACATCTCCATGCCCCAGCCAGGGTATTCGAGTAGTTGTTTTACTTCTTATGGGCGCAATGGTTGCGCCCCTTTTGTTTATGGGTGTCGCTGTGTCACCCTTATCCTGAATCGATTTCATAGATTTCATCTAATCGCCGTAAAAGGCTTTTAAAAACATATGTTTAAGCCTCATGCATTTTTGCCAAAATTGTTGCACCCATCAGTAAGGGTGTCATGGTGACACCCTTTTCTTTATGGGCGCAGTGGTTGCACCCTTATTGAAAGGGCGTCACGGCGATACCCATAGTTCGATTTTACATTGTCTTTTTGTCTGTTTCTCCCGAACGTCATTCGGTTGCCGCATTATGGTATTGGCATTTTGTTCCGATTTTCGGTCTTGCTCACCTTCATAAGCCCTTCAGTAGTATGACTTGCGCTCTCAGAGTTATTTTGAGTCTCATTGATCACGCTTGAACACCTGTTTTGGCTCTGAATTTCTTCCCTAGAAAATAAATGTTCCTTGGTGTGCACCGCTTTGCACCCTATGCAGTCGGGCTTTTCCGGCCTTGGCCGCAACCATGCGGCCCATTTCCTGCAATTGATCCTGATAATATTAGATAAGCTCGGCTTCCTTCGCCTTGGCCTATAGATCACAAGGAGATGCCCAAGTGTCTTAGCTCGACTTATGGCGTACTGAACTGTTCGAATGCCGACACCGGCCAAGGCAGCAATTTTCTCGATTGTAAAGTCACAAGTATTCGACTTGGCAAAGTGCTCTGCAAACACACCCATAACCGCTCGGTGACCTTCGGTGTACAGGCCGATCATCTCATGAGGCATTCGGCACATTGTCGATCTTTTCCGCCGGACGCGGTGCGCACGTGCCCGCTGGCCTTCTGTTCGCAGCCTTCTGAACGAGCCGTAAGGACCAAACCGGGACGAGTTCAGGGCGCGAACAGCCAACGTTGTTGGTGGAACAGGGATTGGACTATGATCGCCAACTGTCTCGATATCTACGTTCGTATGGTATCTCCGTGTTACAAGGTCAGAGTTTAAGAGCGCGCTCGAAAATTCGAGTTTCTGTACGGTCATCGCAACACCGCCAATCCAGCGCTTGTCGCTGTTTGGTCGATCGTGATACGGTTACCGTGAAATTTGCCATCATGCAGTTTCTTTTGATCGCCGCAACCCTTTGCCGAGGGTGCGGCGATTTCGATTCCTGGAGGCAATACATGTGGGTCAGGCGGCCGCCAAATTTGCGCGTTATGCGGACATTCTGCGGACTGGCAGCAATCGGCACAAAATGCGCTATATGGTAAGTCATTGATTTTATTGGCGCACCCGACAGGATTCGAACCTGTGACCTCTGCCTTCGGAGGGCAGCACTCTATCCAGCTGAGCTACGGGTGCATCCGTGCCTCAAGCACTGCGCCTTCCTTACAAGGCCAGACCAGCGGCGGCAAGCGGCAATCCGTGCTTTTGTGACCCGTCTGCGGCTTACCCCGCCCGCCCAGCATCACGCCACAAGCACGCGGCGCGGCTGGAATTGACCCTGATGGATATCTCCAATCGCCACCAATGCGCCCTTGTGAACGGCGCAGACATCGGTGTCTTCAACCGGCGCATCGCGACCCCGCAGGATGATCGCATTGCCCAACCGAACCCGGCGCGCCTCGTCTTCGCTCAGACGGATTTCCGGGAAACCCTGCATCGCTTCCAATGGCGAAATCAATAGACGATCCAAACCCTCCAGATCAGCCTCCAGCGCCAGTAATTCATCCCACTTCACCGTGTCGGATTCCTCAAATGGCTCAACAAATGTGCGTCGCAGATCGACCACATGGCCAAAACATCCCAGAAGCTGACCAAGGTCGCGGGCAAATGCGCGCACATAGGTGCCCTTGCCGCAAACCACCTCAAATACCGCATGATCCTCATCAGGACAGGCCACCAGCACAAAGGATTCAACCATCACCGGGCGCGGTTCGAGCTGCACCTCTTCGCCGGCACGCGCCTGGGCATAGGCCCGCCTGCCGTCGATCTTGATGGCGGAGAATGCCGGCGGCACCTGCTCGATTTCACCGGTGAATTTGGGCAGCAAGGCCTCAATTTCAGGCCGGGTTGGACGGGCGTCGCTGGTCTGCACCACCGTGCCTTCCGCGTCGTCGGTATTTGTCTGCTTCCCCCACTGAACGGTAAATCTGTAGGCCTTTTCGCCGTCCGTCACATAGGGCACGGTCTTGGTTGCCTCCCCCAAGGCGATTGGCAGGACGCCGGTGGCAAGGGGGTCCAATGTGCCGGCATGGCCAGCCTTCTTGGCCTGAAACAACCAGCGGACCTTGCCCACCGCCTGGGTAGACCCCAATTCATAAGGCTTGTCGAGAACCAGCCAGCCGGAGACGGGGCGGCCTTTTTTAGTGCGGGCCATGCTCGTCTTCTTCGGTTTCTTCAGTCAGGTCCCGACGCACGGACTCGCTGCGCAACAGGCCATCAATGCGGGCAAAATTGTCAAAACTGGTATCTTCCAGAAAACGAAAACTGGGCATGTATTTCATCTGGCTGAGATGGGTTGTCGCCCTGGCACGAATAAATTTCGCCTGCTTTGCCAATGCTTTGCAGATCTGTTTGCCATTCGCCTGGCCCTTGCCGTTCTGCTTGCGCCCACCCAATGGCGAGATAAAACAGGTGGCAATTTTCAGGTCCGGTGACATGCGCACTTCCGACACGGAGAGCAATTGATTGTCGAGCACCGGGTCGTTGAAATTCTCGCGAGACAAAACTTCCGTCAGCGCATGTCTGACAAGTTCTCCGACGCGCAATTGCCGCTGGGAAGGGGCTTTTGATTTATTCATCTGGATCACCAAAATGGGTCGGTCGGTGGCCGACCACCCTACCGTTGCAACACATTTTTAAACTCTTGTTGAATTTCCCCGGTCACACCGGGGAAATCGCTGACTTATCCGACTGGACTGGCTCTAGAGCGACCGGTCGATCATCTCTACCGTGAAGCATTCGATGACGTCGCCCTTGCGCATATCCTGGTAGTTCTTGAACGCCATGCCGCATTCGGTGCCCGAATCAACCCGGTCGACCTCATCCTTGAAGCGCTTCAGCGTCGCCAGTTCACCTTCGTGGACAACCACATCATCGCGCAGCAGGCGCACGCCCATGCCGCGCTCCACATGGCCTTCGGTCACCAGACAACCGGCAACCTTGCCGATTTTGGAATGGGTGAACAGTTCCAGAATATCGGCGTAGCCGATAAAGGTTTCCTTGCGCTCCGGCGCCAGCATGCCCGAAAGCGTGCCTTTAACATCGTCGATCAGGTTGTAGATGATCGAGTAGTAGCGGATTTCAATGCCTTCGCGCTTGGCAAGATCCTGTGCCTGTTTGTTGGCGCGCACATTAAAGGCAATGATCGGCGTTTCTGACGCAATCGCCAGGGTAACGTCGGCCTCGGTAATGCCACCAACACCAGAATGCACAACGCGGGCCTGCACTTCATCGGTACCAAGTCCGGTCAGTGCCGCATTGATCGCCTCTACAGAACCCTGGGTATCACCTTTGATAACCAATGGCGCAACGGACGCACCTTTTAACTGCAGGTTGCTCATCATCTGCTCAAGCGATCCGCGCTGTCCGGCCTGGGCGGCAACGGACAGTTCACGCGCCTTGCGCTGACGATAGTCGGAAATTTCCCGGGCGCGGGCCTCGTCCTCAACCACCACGATCTGGTCGCCGGCGGACGGTGCGCCGGAAAGGCCGAGAACTTCGATCGGCGTCGACGGTCCGGCTTCCTTCAGCTGTACACCGTGATCATTGATCATCGCCCTCACACGGCCCCATTCGCTGCCGGCAACGATGATGTCACCCACACGAAGCGTACCGCGCTGAACGATAACTGTGGCAACCGAACCGCGGCCCTTTTCAAGCCGGGCTTCGATGACAATGCCTTCGCCGTCGCGATCGGGGTTGGCTTTCAGTTCCAGCAATTCTGCCTGCAAATTAATGGCATCCAACAGATCGCCAATGCCGTCGCCGGTCTTGGCAGACACTTCGACATCGAGGATTTCACCGCCCATGCTTTCAACGAAGACTTCATGCTGCAGCAATTCGGTGCGTACTTTGTTGGCGTCAGCACCGACGGTGTCCATCTTGTTGATGGCAACGATGATCGGCACTTCGGCGGCCTTGGCGTGTTTGATGCTTTCAATGGTCTGCGGCATGACGCTGTCATCAGCTGCGACAACGAGAACAGCAATATCGGTAGACTGCACACCGCGCGCACGCATGGCGGTGAACGCCTCATGGCCCGGCGTGTCGAGGAAGGAAATCTGCTTTCCGTCGCGCTCGATCTGATAGGCCCCGATATGCTGGGTGATGCCACCAGCTTCGCCATCGGCCACACGGGCTTCGCGGATCTTGTCGAGCAGCGACGTCTTACCGTGGTCGACATGGCCCATAATGGTCACAACGGGTGGGCGCGGCTGCAGGTCTTCCGGCTTGTCGTCCACCTGTTTGACGGTTTCGACATCGGACTCAGACACACGCACGACCGTATGGCCCATTTCTTCGGTGATCAGCTGTGCCAGATCGGAATCGATAATATCGCCGGGGGTCATCATCTGGCCCTGTTCCATCAGGAACTTGACCACATCAACGGCCCGTTCGGTCATCCGGTTGGCCAGTTCCTGAATGGTAATGGTGTCCGGAATGATCACTTCACGCATGACTTTTTCACGTGGCCCGGTCTGCTGACCGCGCTTTTGCTTTTCGCGCTGGCGGCGCATGGATGCCAATGAGCGGGACCGCTCGGTATTGGCATTCAGCGCGTTGTTCAGCGTCAGCTTGGTGCGACGGCGGTCGTCTCCGCCTTTCGGGCGGGATGGTTTCGGGGTCTCTTTGGGACGCTCCACCGGACGCAGCGGCGCAGCACCGGAGGATTTCTTGATTGCGTCGGGATCAGCCGCGGCGGCGGCGGCCGAGGCATCGGCAGCGGCCATGCGGGCGGCTTCTTCTTCCTCTGCCTTGCGTTTTTCGTCTTCGGCAGCCTGGCGCTTGGCCTCTTCAGCGGCTTCAGCTTCGGCAGCTTCACGCTTGGCGCGCGTCTCAGCGTCTTCCTTGGCGCGACGTTCTGCTTCTTCGGCTGCCCGCTTGGCATCTTGGACTTCGCGGGCCTTGGCCTCCTCCAGTGCCCGTGCCCTTGCATCCATCTCGCCGGCAGACAGGTTGCTTTGCTCGCTGGCTACTGGTGCGGGGGCTGGTTTCTTGGATTCTGGGGCGGCGGCTGGTTTTGCCGGGGGCGGGGCTACCGAATCGGTTTTTGGCGCAAAGACCGGTTTTTCATCGCCCGGTTTGACGATGCGACGCTTCTTGGTTTCCACCACGACGGAATTGCTGCGGCCGTGTGAAAAATTCTGCCGTACGGTTCCTGGGCCCCGGGGCTTCAAGGACAGCGTTCCACGTGGGGAGCCGCCTGCTTTGTTGTCATCGCCCGATTTCGTATCAGTCATCTACGTTCTTTACCTTTTTGACCCCCTTTGGTTATCCGGGGCCGTTATCATTGTTGTGCCAACATCAGTTTGGCAATTCTTGTTTCGCGTGGGGCTCCATCAGGATGGCTCCATTTCACGGTATTTTGACAGTTGAGTGGCCCTGCTAACGCAATTGCGCGCTGCGCCACCTTCGATTAACGCAGCGTGTATCACATTTGATGCACCGAGCGCCATGTTCATTTGCGTACTTGAGAAAATACGCCAAATTCTAATTCGCTTGCCGCCATCTCTTTCGACAGCATGGGCGGCATGATCAATCTTTCGCAGCCCGTCTTCCGATCCGTCTGTTGCATGCAGAACTGCAATGGCCTGGCAGGATCGGACCAGATTTTCTACTTTTCCTGCGCCTGTAATACATTGACCTGCCTTTCGCGCAAACCCCAATGCACCAAGTGCGGCCTCCTGCAGCCGTTTTTCGACCAAATCGGGCAGATTTTGATCGGCTTTGACCTTGGATTTCAGCCCGCGGGCAAATGCCGAGCCGGAAACCGCCTGCTCGACGCAGGAACGCCGGGCACTGACCCAGACACCGCGCCCCGGCAGGTTACGCTTCAGATCCGGCACAATCGAGCCATCCGGTCCGGCGACAAAGCGCAGAAGATCTGAAGGGTCCATGACTTCGCGCGTCACAATACATGTGCGTTCCATCAATTCATTCACCCTTCAATATCCTTTCATCCCAAATTTCGGGACCGCTCCGGTTCTGCCAGGTCAGGCCCTTTGAAGCAGATCAGGAATGGGCGCTGGTATCTTCGATAACATTGACCACGGCGGCTCTTGGATCTTCCACCGGTGCCAGTTCTTCTTCCTCGGGCTCAGGCTCAACCAGGTCTTCTTCGGTGACCCAGCCGGCTGCAATACGTGCTGCCATGATCATTTCATCTGCCTGCACACGGGAAATGTCGAACCCGTCCAGAATTCCCGGATGACGGGTTACTTCGCCGTCCTTGCGTTCGTTCCAACCGATCAGATCATCGGCAATGCTGCCGGCAAAATCTTCCAGCGTCTTAATCTCGTCTTCAGATTTGCCGAGCGCCACCATCATCTGTGTGGTGATTCCGGGAACCTGGCGCATGTCATCGGCGACGCCCAGTTCCTTGCGTTCTGCATCCAGTTCCTGTTCCTGTCTTTCCAGGAATTCACGGGCACGGGCCTGCAATTCGCCAGCTGTCTCGTCATCAAATCCTTCAATCATCGCGATCTCGTCTGACTCGACATAGGCCACTTCTTCAACGTCAGAAAATCCTTCCGATGCCAGAAGCTGGGCGACCATTTCGTCAACATTCAGCGCGGTGACAAATTTCTGCGTATTGGCGTTGAACTCGGCCTGGCGGCGACCCGATTCTTCCTCTTCCGTGAGGATATCAATATCCCAGCCCGTCAATTGTGATGCGAGGCGGACATTCTGGCCGCGACGGCCAATGGCCAATGACAATTGCTCGTCGGGAACAACAACTTCAATGCGTTCCTTTTCTTCGTCCAGAACCACCTTGGCCACTTCGGCAGGCTGCAGGGCATTGACGATGAAGCCCGCCGGTTCCTGATTCCACGGGATGATGTCGATCTTCTCACCCTGCAATTCACCAACAACGGCCTGAACGCGGGAACCGCGCATACCAACACAGGCACCAACAGGGTCGATGGAACTGTCATTGGATATAACGGCGATCTTGGCACGTGATCCGGGATCACGGGCCACCGAGCGAATCTCGATCACACCATCATAGATTTCAGGCACTTCCATCTGGAACAGTTTGGCCATGAACTGAGGATGGGTGCGAGACATGAAAATCTGCGGCCCACGCTGTTCGCGGCGCACGTCATAAATATAGCCGCGCACCCGGTCGCCATATTTATAGGCCTCGCGGGGGATCAGTTCGTCGCGGCGGATGATAGCTTCGCCGCGGCCGAGGTCGACAATCACATTGCCATATTCAACCCGCTTGACCGTGCCATTGATAATCTCGCCAACCCTGTCCTTGAACTCTTCAAACTGGCGATCACGCTCGGCATCACGAACCTTCTGCACAATGACCTGTTTGGCAGACTGGGCGGCGATACGGCCAAAATCCATTGGCGGCAGCAGTTCGCCGATATGGTCGCCAATCTGGGCAGCTTCGTTGCGCTTCTTGGCTTCTGCCAGTTCAATCTGGGTTTCGAAGTCCTCAACGGTCTCCACAACTTCCAGCAGACGCTGCAGTTTGATTTCGCCGGTTTTCTCGTTGATATCGGCACGGATGTTGGTCTCCAGACCATAGCGGGACTTGGCCGCCTTTTCGATGGAATCAGCCATCGCGTCGATCACGATCTTCTTGTCGATCGACTTCTCCCGCGCCACGGCATCGGCGATCTGCATCAGTTCAAGTCTGTTGGCACTTACAGCCATGGGTTTTCTCCATATCGTGTTGGCCACACCCATTCAGATGCGGCATACAATAAACCTTATTCCTCGTCGGCGGCTTCATCGCCGACATCAATTTCATTGGCCTTGCGCAGCGCCTTATCACGCACCAAGGCCTCACGTATCAACTCATCGGTCAGCACCAGGTTTGCTGCCGCAATGGCTTCAAACGGAATGACCACTTCCTTCTCTTCGCCCTTGGCCGCGTTGTCCCGACGCAGCAAAACGCCGTCGCCTTGGGAACGCACGATATGGCCGCGAAAACGTTTGCGACCATCCAACAGATAGGCCGTCTCGATCTTGGCGATGTGGCCGGCCCAGATTTCAAAATCGCTGCGGCGAACCAGTGGCCGGTCAATGCCCGGTGATGACATTTCAAGACTATAGGCCTGAGCCACCGGATCTTCGACATCGAGCACCGGAGACAAGGCTTTCGACAATTTTTCGCAATCGTCCACCGACATGGTGCCGTCGGGCCGCTCGGCCATGATTTGCATTGTCAGCCCGTTGTGATCGATCATCCGCGCCCGTACCAGACGGAAGCCCATGTCTTCAATTACCGGGGCGACGACAGACGCCACGACCGCATCAAGCCCCTCTTCCCGAACAAGCCGGGCGGCAGCTGTATTGTCTTCATTGTTGGTTGCATCAACCATGGGAGCTCCCACGACCTGGCATAAAAAAGAGCGGGTTCCCGAGGGACCCACTCTGACAAATGCCTGAGATTTTTTTCATATATATGGCGAACCGCCAATATATGCAAGCAAATTGCGGTCACCGCGTTGTGCCGCAATTCTCAGGTCAGTTTCAAATCGATCGCGGAGGCCGCGCCGCGGTGCATTAGCCGGCGGGCTGTGGCGTCCGCTCCCCATCATCGCCCATATCGTCGCCTGTATCGTCACCAGAATGGTCAATACCGAAGGGCAGTTTCGACCAGACCCGCTCATGGATGAAATAGAGCACCAGTTTGGTGACCACTTCCAGACCACCGATGGAGATGGCGGTGCCGATATTGCCGGTGAAGAAATAGGCCAGCAACATGGTGTCCAGCGATGCAATTACCCGCCATGTGGAGGTTTTTACGGTGGTGCGCCACAGACTCTGGACGCGCTGACCATCCTCAATCGTGGTGCCCCAACTCAGAGCCGTCCACAATCTCTCGTGCAGGAAGAAGAAGATCATCTTGGTGACGACCTCTGTAATGGCAATATAGCTGGCGGTTTCCAGCGCCTCACCACCATGCTGCTCCATGCCGAATATCGGCCCGAGATAGGTGATCAGAATATAGGACAGAATCAACGTATCAATGGTGCCGACCACCCGCCAGGACACCGCCTTGGCGACCGAACGCCAGACTTTGATCTCCGGAGGATTGGGTGGATCGAGTTTCGGCGTTTCAGGCCCGAAAATCGGTAGTTCTGGATGTTCACGCATAGGTATCGACCGGTGTTCCTGCCAATGCAGAGACATTGATCAGCCCCCGCACGGTAATTGAAGGGGTGACGATATGGGCACGGTTGCCCATGCCCATGAGAATCGGGCCGACTTCGATGCCGCCGGCGATTGACTTGAGGGCGTTTTTCACCCCGCCGGCGGTTTCCGCATTTGAAAAAACGAAGGCATTGGCGCGCCCTTCCAGGCGTGAGCCCGGCAGAATGCGATTGCGGAACACAGGATCAACGGCCGCATCGAATGGCATTTCTCCCTCGTAGACAAAGTCTGGTTTGCGGGCATCGAGAATTTCCAGGGCGCCCCGCATGCGACGCGCCGATTCCGTGTTGAGTGTTCCGAATTGCGAATTAGAACAGATAGCAATCTTGGGCTCAATGCCGAACCGCCGGATGTGACGTGCGGTGGCAATCACCGTGTCTGCAATCTGTTCAGATGTGGGTTCGGGATGCACATGCGTGTCGGCAACAAACAGGGGGCCCTGGTCCAATATCAGCAACGACAGCGCGCCGACGGGCTCCAGATCTTCCGTTTTGAGCATCTGTTCAACATATTTCAGATGCCACAGATAATTACCAAAGGTGCCGCAGATCATCGAATCGGCCTCGCCACGATGCACCATAATAGCGGCAATAACGCTTGTATTTGTGCGGACAATCGCCTGCGCCAGATCCGGCGAAATGCCCCGACGCTTCATCACTGAATGATAGGTCTCCCAGTATTCACGGTAGCGCGGATCGTCAGTCGGATCGACAATGTCAAACTGATCAACAATCGGCTTCGGCAGGCCATAGCGGGCACAGCGCTGATGTATGACGTCGGGGCGCCCGATCAGAATTGGCTTGTCGACCGTTTCCTCCAGCACTGCGACGGCGGCACGCAACACCCGTTCATCCTCGCCTTCCGAAAAGACGATATTGCGGCTTTGGGAACCGGACTGTTCGAAGACCGGACGCATCACCATAGATGAGCGATAGACCGAAGCATTGAGTTTTTCGACATAGGCATCGTAATCCTGCAGCGGCCGTTCAGACACGCCGCTTTCCATGCCGGCCTTGGCCACCGCACCGGCAACCACCGCCAATAGTCGCGGATCAAATGGTTTCGGGATCAGATAGTCCGGCCCGAATTGCAAGTCTTCGTCACCATAGACAACTGCGGCCTCGGCAGATGATGTCTTACGGGCCAGTTCTGCGATGCCTTCTACACAGGCAATCTTCATGGCGTCGTTGATATCGGTGGCGCCGATGTCCAGCGCACCACGGAAAATGAAGGGGAAACACAGGACATTGTTGACCTGGTTGGGATAGTCGGACCGGCCCGTTGCAACAATGGCGTCGGGCGCAGCCTTCATCACCTCTTCGGGCATGATTTCCGGGTCAGGATTGGCCAGGGCAAAGACAATCGGCTTCGGGGCCATGCGTTTGACCATGTCCGATTTCAACACGCCACGGCCACTAAGTCCCAGAAACAGATCGGCACCGTCGATCACATCATCAAGCGTGCGCAGATCGGTCTTTTGAGCATAGTCGGCCTGTTGCGGCGTCATCGACGCCTCGCGCCCCTCATAGATCAGGCCATCAATGTCGCAGAGCCAGATATTTTCGCGCTTAACGCCCAACGTTACCAGCATGTTGAGACAGGCGATGCCCGCTGCTCCACCGCCGGTGGAGACAATCTTGATGTCCTCAAATTTCCGACCGGTGAGATGCAGGGCATTTTTTGCCGCAGCACCAACAACGATTGCCGTGCCGTGCTGATCGTCGTGAAACACCGGAATATTCATCCGCTCGCGACAAATCTTTTCGACGATAAAACAGTCCGGCGCCTTGATGTCTTCCAGATTGATCGCCCCGAATGTCGGCTCCAGCGCAATCACGTGCTCGGCCAGTTTTTCCGGGTCGCTCTCATTCATCTCGATGTCAAAGCAATCGATATGAGCGAACTGCTTAAACAGAACTGCCTTCCCTTCCATGATCGGCTTACAGGCAAGTGGACCGATATTGCCCAACCCCAAAGCTGCAGATCCATTGCTGACCACCGCAACCAGATTACCACGCGCGGTAAAGCGTGAAGCGTCAAGGGCGTTTTCCTTGATCGCAAGGCAGGCTTCCGCCACGCCGGGAGAATAGGCCAGCGACAGATCGCGGGGATTGGCCAGTGGCTTGGTCGGCCGCACTTCCAGTTTTCCCGGTTTGGGGAATTCATGGTAGTTCAGCGCAGGGTGGCGTTGAGGCGTGTCCTGTTTTTTGGTCATAAAAGTCCTGTGACGCTAAGAGCCCGATGTGGCAGCTTTATACCAATCAACAATTTGCTGTCGTTCGGCAACTGAAATATTGGTCAGATTGCCAGGTGGCATGGCGTGGCTGACCCCCGATTGTACGTAAATCTGATAGGCGTGGGCGGCGATCTGAGCCCTGGTTTCCAGCAGCACCCCGTTGGGGGCAACGATCAGGCCCTCCCAAACCGGCTCTGCGGCATGGCACATGGAACAGCGGCCCTGAACCGTCTGTGCCACGGCTTCAAATCCCAATGTGCTG
Source organism: Rhizobiaceae bacterium (assembly GCA_039977975.1). Classification (GTDB taxonomy): domain Bacteria; phylum Pseudomonadota; class Alphaproteobacteria; order Rhizobiales; family Rhizobiaceae; genus Pseudahrensia. The sequence goes on along the minus strand of JBDWCD010000008.1, from coordinate 318,260 downwards.
GCAAACATCTCCTGACGCGGCGAATAGTTTGCAGCCTCGGCGGCGCCGCCGCCGCCGCCGTCGCCGCCGACGGTTCTTGGAATGGTCGACAGCCACATGGCGATGACAAACAGGATGGCCGTGGCAATCCATGTCCATGTGGGGTTGCCACTGCGTGAATGGACGCTGTTGAAATAGTGGCGGATGGTGACCCCCATCAAAAATACCAGCGACGCAATGATCCAGTTATACTGGGTCGCGAATGCCAATGGGTAGTGGTTCGACAGCATCATGAAAATGACCGGCAGGGTCAGATAGTTATTGTGAGTCGAGCGCTGCTTGGCAATCTTGCCATATTTTGCGTCTGGAGTGCGCCCGGCCTGCAGATCGGCAACCACGATGCGCTGGTTGGGCATAATGATGAAAAAGACATTGCCCGACATGATGGTCGCTGTGAAAGCGCCCAGATGCAGAAAGGCCGCGCGACCGCTGAACACCTGGGTATAGCCATAGGCCATCAGCACCAGCAGGAAGAACAGAAAGATCATCAACCGCGTATTGTCGTCACCGAACTTCGACTTGCAGAGCTGATCGTAAATCACCCAACCAAAGCCCAGGGATGCCAGTGATATGAGAATGGCTGTGGTGGTGCTTATGTCGGCAACTGTTTTGTCAACCAGGTAGAGATCGGCACCGGCGTAATAGACGATTGCCAACATGGCAAAGCCCGACAACCAGGTGACATAGGATTCCCATTTGAACCAGGTCAGGTGATCCGGCATTTCTTTCGGTGCAACCAGATATTTGCGGATGTGGTAAAAACCGCCACCGTGGACCTGCCATTCTTCACCATGGGCTCCTTCGGGCAGGTCGTCTGTCTTGCGCAGTCCAAGGTCCAGGGCAATGAAGTAAAAGGAGGAACCGATCCAGGCAATGCCGGTGATGATATGGAGCCAACGGACGGCAAAGCTCGCCCCGTTCCACATCACGGCAAAATCGTAATCCATGAATTTTTCCTGCCTGTCCTGGCCCTATTTCACGATACTGTGGCATTGATTGGCCGCACAAAACAAGGTCCGCCAGACCGGTGCTGAACACTGGTTCGAGCCGCGGGAATCGGCAAAACGAACTCTATTGGTTTGTATTTTCAATGACCTGCCGCAACAGGCCAATCAACCTGTCCTGGCCCGACTTGCCAGCTTCACCCAGCGCCTCGGCTTCCTGCTGGGCGCAGAGTTCAAACAGATGTTCTACCTGGGCCTGACCCTTCGATGTGCTGGTGACAATCTTGGTACCGTTGCGATCTTCGACGGTCAGCCACCCGGCTTGTTTCATCTGGGTCAGCAAATTGTTCATTTTCTTGGGGCTGACAAAGGTTCTCGCAACCAGATCTGATACGGTGCGTTCCTTGCCTCCATGCAGGGAAGCAAGGGTTCTCCATTCGGCGATTGCCAGGCCCGACTCTTCAACGGAAGCATGAAAGCGACGGCTGACCTGAACATAGGCGCGCGCCAGATTGTAGATCAGCAATTCCTCAATCGGTCCATCATCACTGACATTGTCCGGACTGGGGGGCTGGATTGAATTGGCGGTCGCATAGGACCCGCCACTGAAGACCAGGCCTTCACCTTTTTCGGTTTCCATATTCTTGACTTCGCCGACAATGATCCAGTGGTCGCCACCTTCATAGACCGACCAGGTATCGCAATCGAAACGGGTCAGAACACCGGCCAGCTGCGGCACGCCGTTTTTGTCCAGCTGATAGTCAACATCCTTGAATTTGTCCTCACCGGAGCGGGCAAAACGGTTGGAAAGCAACATCTGGTTGGCCGCCAGAACATGTACCGAAAAATGCCGGGCCTTTTGAAAAACCGGTGCCGACAGGGCAGTTTTGGTGACACTCCACAGGATCAGCGGTGGTTCCATTGAGACCGAATTGAAGCTTGATGCGGTCATGCCAACGGGCTCGCCGTTGTCTTCAACCGCGGTGACGATTGTCACCCCTGTGGCGAAACTGGAAAGGGCATCGCGCAGGGCGCGGCTGTCAATTGCCGGTTGGCTCATGGAGAACTCCTGTTTGAATTGTCCTTAGAGCTTGTCATGGTGAAATGGAAGCTGCCGCCGTTGATATCCCGCCCTCATCCCAAGCGATGTGGGCAGGAATTTCAAGACCTGTCAGACATTGTTAGGGCGCGTCAGAAAACCAGCCACCCACGGCTTTCACCTCGAGGAACTCCTCCATTCCCCATTCGCCGCCCTCGCGGCCATTGCCGGATTGTTTGTATCCACCAAAGGGAGAGCCGGAAGAACGGGCTGTGCCGTTCATATCAACCATGCCGGAACGCAATTGACGGGCCACCCGGTTGGCCTTTTCGCCATCCGATGTCTGGACATAATTGGTCAGGCCATAATCGGTATCATTGGCTATTGCGATGGCCTCCTCTTCGCTGTCAAATGGCATCATCGACAGCACCGGACCGAATATTTCCTCGCGCATGATGCGCATATCGTTGTTGCAATCGGCAAACACGGTGGGGCGGACAAAATAGCCCCGGTTGAGACCTTCCGGACGACCGAGACCGCCGGCCACGAGCCGAGCACCTTCCTTGATACCAACATCGATCAGGCCCTGCACTTTGTCGAACTGCAGCTCATTGACCAGCGGTCCGATATGGCGGCCTTCCTTCGAAGCCAGATCAACTGCAGTGGCGTCAGCCTGTTGCTTGGCCTGCTCGACGGCTCCGTCATAGCGAGACCGTTCCACCAGCATGCGCGTCGGTGCATTGCAGGATTGGCCGGTATTGTTGAAACAACGGGCGACGCCCTGCTGCACGGCTTTTTCAGGCGCATCGGCAAAGACAATATTGGCACCCTTGCCGCCGAGTTCCAGCGACACGCGCTTGAGCGTATCGGCCGCATTCTTGGTGATTGCCGTACCGGCGCGTGTCGACCCGGTAAAGGAGATCATGTCGATGTCCTTGTGACCGGAAAGGGTTGATCCGACGCCGGGGCCATCGCCATTGACCAGGTTGAAGACACCGGCAGGAACACCTGCTTCATGCAGAATGTCAGCAAACAGCATGCCCGACAGCGGCGACTGTTCCGATGGTTTCAGCACCATTGTGCAACCGGTGGCCAGCGCGGGCATAACCTTCAGCGCGATCTGGTTCATCGGCCAGTTCCACGGAGTGATCAGGCCACAGACACCGATTGGTTCATAAATGATGCGGTCATTGGGGGTGTTGGGGCGCAATTCACGTTCAAAATCGAACGCTTTCAGCGTTCTGATAAATGCCTTGATATGGGACGTACCGGTTGCCGATTGTGCCGTTTTGGACATGTCTATGGGAGCGCCCATTTCACGGGAGATTGTTTCACCCATTTCATCGGAACGCGCTGTATAGACTTCGAGAATCTTCTCCATCAGGTCGATGCGTTCCTGCTTGGATGAACTGGACCAGGTCTCAAACGCTTCCTTTGCCGCAGCTATCGCCGCATTGGTATCAGCTTCTCCACCCAGAGAAATTTGCGCATAGGCCTCTTCAGTTGATGGGTTGATGACGTCAAATGCGGTGCCGGCAACTGGATTTATCCAGGCGCCGTTGATATAAAACTGTTTGGAATTTTCCATGATCTTGTCCGTATCTGGGGGCTAAATTTGGCCGTGACCATAGGGACACATCGACGCCCGCGCCAGCCCGATTTTCAGTAAATTATATGCTGGTTGCGACCCGGTATTTGGGCCGGGTAGCTGGACGACGGTCTATTTGATGAAAGTCCCCTGCTGAAGATCGCGGATCGCCTCCATCAATTCCTGGCGGGTATTCATGACAATCGGCCCATGCCAGGCGACCGGCTCGCGGATCGGCTTTCCCGACACCAGCAAAAACCGCATGCCATCAGGCCCTGATCGGACACTGATCTCATCGCCGGTATCAAAGCGAACCAGCGTGCGGTTGCCCGACAGATCGCGAACATTCAGTTCCTCGCCGGCAAATTCCTTCTCGACCTTGACGCCAACAGGATCTGAAGCATCGCGAAACGTGCCAGAACCGGCGAAAATATAGGCAAATGTGCTGGCATAGGTATCAATCGGCAGGGTCTTTTGGGTATTGGGCGGCAGCGACACATCCAGATAAAGCGGGTCGGCTGCAATGCCATCCACCGGCCCGGCCTTGCCCCAGAAATCGCCGGTGATTACTTTGATCGCCGTGCCGTCATCGTCGATGACGACCGGGATATCGGATGCCTGAATATCCTGGTAGCGCGGAGAAGTCATTTTCAGCGACGACGGCAGATTGGCCCAGAGTTGAAAACCGTGCATCTGGCCGCGCTGATTTCCCATCGGCATTTCCTGATGCATGATGCCGGAACCGGCGGTCATCCACTGTACGGAACCGGCGCCCAGAACACCCCGATTGCCCAGGGAATCCCCGTGCTCCACCTGACCTTCCAGCACATAGGTGATTGTTTCGATGCCGCGATGGGGATGCCAGGGAAAGCCGTCTTTATATTTGGCCGGGTCATCATTGCGAAAGTCGTCCAACAGCAAAAACGGATCACATAGGTTTTCGTCACTGAAGCCAAATACGCGATGCAGATGGACGCCCGCGCCCTCAAGGGTCGGAACGGCCTGGCTTTGGGAAACAACAGGGCGAAAAGTCATCTACGTCTCTTTCTGTGATGGTTTCAACACCAGATGGGACAGTCATCCGGCAAGATCAAGGGCCGCGGCAATCTGCCCCGTCGACCAAACAGGCTCTGAATACAAAAAGCCCGACATCCAAAAGAATGCCGGGCGTTTTAGATCGGTGGCAAAAATCAGAGTCGGGGAGTATTAGTTTCCTGTCACTCGATAATCTTCAACCGGATAGCCAAGCGCGTCCTGATCCTCGAAAGCCTTGTGGCAGTCGTGGCAGAAACTCTGCTTGATCTTCATCGTTTTGCCCTTGGCGGAAAACGCGGCATAGACCCAATTGCCATACTTGTCGGATTCGCCTCCGGCAGCGGCTTTGGTCATGAAGAACAGCGGGCCTTTTCTGACCTTGCCTTTCTTCGACAGATTGAAACTTTCCTTGGCGATGATCGATCCCACTGGCATCGGGCCGCGCTCATCGGAAAATTTTACATATTCATCAAACCCAGTGTCATTGACGAAGGTAAACAGGAAGCGCTTGCCATGCACGCCGGGCGCTGCCGGCAATGTGGCGGCGGGTTTCCAGCTGGAATATTCAGCTGTCAGCGCACCGCCCTTTGAGGCATAGCCTTCACGAAGTTCGGTTTTGATGCAGTCATACAACGCCTGCACCTGGTCGTCGGTCAGGTCATCCTTCTTGACGTCAGTGGTGCAATCTGCGGCAAAGGCTGCTGATGAAACACATAGACCAGTCAAAAATGCCCCGGCTGCCATTAGTTTTTTCATGATCCAAGTTCTCCAAAATCAATAATTCGAAAATCACTCTATGGCAGACAGACCTTACCGGGAAATCAACTCGGATCAGCAGGTAGTGAACTTATTGTGAGAAGGTTTGGGGCAGGATACCTGCCCTATACCAGGCCAAGTCGCTGCCGGTTGGCAAAACGATACGTCAGCAGCACCGCGGCGACTGCCAGACCAACCACCAGGCCGCCCCAGACACCCGCACCCCCAAGGTCGAACCAGAAAGCGAAAATATAGGCACTGCCCATGCCAACAATCCAGTAGGACAGACTGGCAATGACCATTGGAATCTTGGTGTCTTGCAGGCCGCGCAAATTGCTGCCCGACGCCACCTGAAGCGCATCAAACACCTGAAAAGCGGCGGCCATGTAGAGCATCGGCACCGCGTGGGCAAGAACGGCCTCAACGTTTTTGGAATCTGCCTCAAAGAACAACCGAACCAGCGTTTCCGGCAGGGTGAGAAACAGCGCCGCTGACATCACGGCAAATCCCAGCGCCAATAAGACTACAGCCCTGCCCGCCAGACCAATGCCAATCAGGTCTTGTCTCCCGGCAGCGTTGCCCACCCGCACTGAACCGGCTTGTGCCAGGCCAAGAGGCACCATGAAGGCGGCGCCCGCCCATTGCAGCGCAATGCCGTGGGCTGCCAGCGGAATCTCCCCCAGCCAGCCGATCATCAGTGAGGCCGCTGCAAACATTCCGGCTTCCGCAAGGATGGAGATACTGATCGGCACTCCGAGGCGCAGGATCTGAGCGACCGCACCCCAGTCGGGACGCCAGAACCGAACAAACAGGTCGTAGGGCTGTGCCGCCGGCGTTTTCCGAACCAGAATGATTGCCGCGATTGCTGCGACCGTGTTGGCCGTCAAAGTTGCCACCGCTGCCCCTTCAATTTCCAGACGCGGTGCACCCCAATTGCCAAAGATAAAGGCGTAGTTGAGCAATCCGTTCAACACCGAGGTGAAAACAGTGATGCCAAGCACCGCGTTGGCTTTTTCCAGACTGGTGAGGAAGGAGCGCAGACCGATCAGGATAAATGCCGGAATCATCGACCATTGAGCAATGCGCATATAGTTTTGTGCCAGCTGTGCCAGTTTTTCTTCCTGGCCAAGCAACAGCAACATATCCTTGGTGAACCACAGGGGCACCATGAAACCGAGAGCCAGAGCACCCAACACCCACAATCCCATCCGCGATGCCCGTCGCACCGAACGTGCATCATCCCGTCCCAGCGCATTGGCAATCAGCGGCACCATGGCCGCGCCAAAGGCAATGCCGATAATCAAGAAAATGAAGAAAATCTGGAAGGCCAGGGTACCCGCCGCCAGTTCGGTTGTACCAAGCCAGCCGAGCATCAGCGTATCGGTCATGCCAATGGCAATCTGCGCCAACTGGGCAAGCACCAGCGGCACGCCGAGAATCAGCGTCGCACGAAGATTGCTGCTCAAATTATGGTCGCTCGACATGCGTCCCCTCATTGCCGCATGGGCGAATAAGACTGCTTAAATTATGCGTTTCAGGCCAGGCGGCCTGTGACGATTACTCGTTGGCTGCCGCGGCGATGGCTTTGGAAATTGCGGTGCGCGCCTCTTCGGCGTCACCCCAGCGGTCAATCTTGACCCACTTCTCTTCTTCCAAATCCTTATAGCGTTCGAAAAAATGTGCAATCTGTTTCAGCTGAATTTCCGGCAGATCGCTAATCGTGTTGACCCGGGCATACATCTGGGAAATGTGATTTGAGGGGACCGCAATCAGTTTTTCGTCAGCCCCGGCCTCATCGACCATGTGCAATACGCCGACAACCTTGCAGTTGATCACCGAGCCTGGAATCAGCGGTCGGTGATTGGCGATCAGCACGTCGACCGGGTCGCCGTCATCGGACAGGGTGTGAGGCACGAAGCCATAATTGCCGGGATAGCGCATGGCGGTGTAGAGAATGCGGTCGACCACCATGGTGCCGGCATTCTTGTCCATCTCATATTTGACGGGTTCGCCGCCATAGGGGACTTCGACAATGACATTGACATCGTGCGGCGGGTTTTCGCCGATCTTAATTGCATCGATACGCATGGGTGTCTTTCACAATCCGGTTCGCGTTGCCCCCCGTGCGACAGGCTCTAAACCAATGCGGCGGCGATGCAAGCTGATTCAGCTGGCGATATAGCGTTTCAGTTCCTCGGCATCCCGTTCGGCCTGCTCAATCTTGCGTTTGACCACATCACCGATGGAAATAATGCCGAGTAGTTCGCCATCCTCAATCACCGGCAGGTGGCGAAAGCGACCAGTGGTCATTTTTTCCATCACCGTGTCGATGGAGTCCGCGCGGGTGCTGGAAATCACCGCCTTGGTCATGCATTGACCAACCGTATGCTGCAGCGCTTCACCACCATCTGAGGCGATTTGGCGGACAACGTCACGTTCGGAGACAATGCCGCAAACCTGGGACCCGTCCTTGACCACCAGGGCACCGATCTTGTGTTTGGCCAGAATTGCCGCCACCTCTTCCAGTCGTGTTTCGGGTGACACCGTGATTACATTGCCGCCTTTTCCGCTCAGGATTTCAGATACAGACATAATAAACCTCCTATAAGTGCCAGGATTGCGCCAAATCGCGCCGATAGGAACAAATTGTGCACCAAATCAACCTCAGCGCAAAGGGTGATGATTCTAAACTGAAGATATGCGGGGAAAGAATCGTCCAACAATGAGGTCGAAATACACGATGCACGGGTATTCATGCGAACGTCCTTCCCTTCTATCGTGATTGCGCATCTGGTAATCTTCGTGGGCGGTTCGGGCCTGTTAATTAATGAGAGATGAGCGTGACAACTTCCAATCAAGCAAAACAGTTTACCACCGCAAATCGCGCGGCCTGGGAAGAGGTGGCCCCCATTCATCGGCGGCACAATCAGGCCAACTTGATCAAGGCCTTCAGTGCGCCGGGATTTTCCTGTCTCGATGAAATCGAGACTGAAATATTACGCAAGCTCGGCGTCGCTGGAAAAGATGTTGCGCAAATCTGCTGCAATAACGGTCGCGAGCTGCTGTCGGTCAAGAATATGGGGGCCGCCAGATGTGCTGGCTTTGATGGTGCTCAGGCATTTCTGGATCAGGGAAAAGAACTGGCCGATGCTGGCGGGCTTGATGTGGAATTTGTCTGTTGCGATGTCTACGATATTAACGAGGCTTACCGCCACAATTTCGATCTAGTGACCATCACTATCGGCGTGCTTTCCTGGATGCCGGACATTGAGAGATTCTTCTCGGTCATCTCTGATCTGGTAAGGCCAGGCGGCGCTATTTTCATCTATGAACAACACCCGATTCTTGAGATGGTCAAGCCTGCTGGCGCAGACGAACCCATTGAATGGGAATTGTCTTACTTCCACGATCAACCCTATGTGGAGACCGAAGGACTGGACTATTACGGGGGAGAGACCTATCAGGCGAAGCCGGTCACATCCTTCTGCCACAAGATGTCAGACGTGATCATGGCTGCTGTGAACAATTCACTGAGTATCGAGCATTTTGACGAATATCCGCACCATATTTCCAACGCCTGGTGGAATGTTGAAAAGTCGGGGATCGGACTGCCCATGTGCTATTCACTGGTCCTGCGTAAAAACGACTGACCAGCCTGCGCGTCAGCTTCTGCCGGACCGCTAAGCGGGTTTTTCAAACACCAGATAGCACGATGGCCGGCCCTCGCGGATGGCCTTTGCTTCATAGCGGGTGCGCAACCAACCATCCCACGGCTCGTTCCAGTCTGGAGCGGCCTGCGCGGTCCAGCGCAATTTGCCGTGCTGGTGCATGTGCTGCAAGGTCCAGTTGACATAGGTGTCGATGTCGGAGGCGAAACGGAACCGGCCGCCGGGTTTCAACACCCGCCAGATGCGCTCGAGATTGACCTGACTGACAAAACGGCGTTTCCAATGACGTTTTTTGGGCCAGGGATCGGGATAGAGCAGGTCGACCTGATCGAGGCATGCGGCAGGCAGCCAGTCGAGCAATTGGGTGGCATCATCGTCATAAAGGCGAATATTTGTCAGACTTTCATCTTCGATGACGCCCAGAATTTTCGCCATGCCGTTGATAAAAGGCTCAACGCCGATGAAATTTATGTCCCCGTGGCTGCGCGCCTGATGGGCCAGGTGCTCGCCGCCACCAAATCCGATTTCCAGATGGGTGCGGGCGGCTGGTGACTTGAAATAATCGTCGAGACTTCCGTCAAACGGGGTGGTGAGGTCAAACCGCAATTGCGGCAGCAACTCGTCCATCACCCGCTGTTTACGACCGCGCAATTGTTGCCCCTTGCGGCGGCCGTAGAAGGATTCTGTTGCCCTGCTTTTATGTTGTTTGCTCATGACAATCTCAGCAGACCTGTTTCAGCGATACGGTGCTGCCCAGATTTTCAGACCTATTTCATGTTGCCGCGCAGCACATCCACCAGGTCGGTTTTTTCCCAGGTGAAACCGCCATCCGCATCAGGCTCGCGACCAAAGTGGCCATAGGCTGCAGTGCGGGCATAGATAGGACGGTTCAGGTTCAGATGCTGGCGTATGCCCCGTGGCGACAGGTCCATGGAGGCCATCACGGCTGCTTCCAGTTTGGCTTCATCGGTCTGGCCGCCGGTGTCGACATAAACGGACAATGGCTGAGCAACGCCAATGGCGTAGGACAGCTGAATGGTGCACCAGCTGGCCAGGTCGGCAGCAACAATGTTCTTGGCTAGATATCGCGCGGCATAGGCGGCCGAACGGTCAACCTTGGTAGAATCCTTGCCCGAGAATGCGCCACCCCCGTGGGGGGCTGCGCCGCCATAGGTATCGACGATGATCTTGCGGCCGGTCAGACCGGCATCACCATCAGGGCCACCAATCACAAATGTGCCGGTCGGGTTGACGTGCCAGACCGTGTCTTCATTGACCCAACCTTCAGGCAACACGTCACGGATGGTTGGCTCAACCATTTCACGGATGATGCTGGAGGTCTGGTCCTCGCGCCGGTGTTGGGTCGACAACACGATGGAGGTGGCCCGCACCGGTTTGCCGTTTTCATAGGCGACAGATACCTGGCTTTTGGAATCGGGCAACAGCTGGTCCAGCTCACCGGATTTGCGCTTCGCCGCCAGGACTTCCAGAATCTTGTGGCTGTAATGGATCGGCGCTGGCATCAGCGCATCGGTTTCCCGGCAGGCATAGCCAAACATAATGCCCTGATCGCCCGCGCCTTCGTCCTTGTTGTCGCCGGAATCAACCCCCTGGGCGATATGAGCAGACTGGGGGTGCAACAGCACTTCGACCCTGGAGTTTTTCCAGTGAAACCCATCCTGCTCGTAACCGATGTCCTTGATCGCTTCGCGCGCGACAGCTTCGATATCATCATGGGTGATCGATTCAGGTCCACGGGTCTCACCGGCAATCACAACCCGGTTGGTGGTGGTCAGCGTCTCCGCTGCCACCCGCACCTGCCAGGGATCCATGCCATCGCTCTCAGCGCGCCGAAAGAACAGGTCCACAATCTCGTCAGAAATACGATCCGAGACCTTGTCCGGATGACCTTCCGACACGGATTCAGACGTAAAAGTATAGCTGCTTCTTGCCATGGGATTCCCTAGCTTAGTTGCACAATAATACGATGGCGTATCACTGGTCGGTTTGGACAAACGAAAGGCGCAACAAGCAGGGGTGCCAAACACGCCGTTTCAGACAGCCCCGTTTATGACCCGACCCCGGCTCAAGTCAAGCAAAACCGGCGCCATATGCAGAAAACTTTATATGACAAGCGAGGGTTTATTGGTTCCCTATCTGCTGACTTCTGGCGAGGATTACTCTTCCGGCTCACCGGTTTCATTGGCCAGGGTACGCACCATATCGATGATGCGTCGGCGAATTGCCGGATTGGAAATGCGCACAAAGGCCCGGTTCAGTTCGATGCCTTCACTGCTGGACAGGAAGTCCATGACAAAATTCGCCGATCCGGATTCCTCCATCCCCGAGGCATCAGTACCTGCGTGACCACCCGGTGCGTCTTCGAAAAAGAAGGAGACCGGAACATTCAGGGTTTCGGCAATCTTTTGCATCCGGCTGGCGCCAATGCGATTGGTGCCTTTTTCGTATTTTTGCACCTGTTGAAAGGTCACGCCGAGGGCATCGCCAAGCTCAGTCTGGCTCAGTTTGGCCATAGTGCGGCGCAGTCGAACGCGGCTGCCCACATGCACGTCGATTGGATTTGGTGTTTTGGAATTCGGGGCCATGGCAACTCAATGTAGACAGAAATTCAAATGCAAAATGGCGGCCCTTCTTACATTTTGGTCGTGGACTTGCGTTTGAGAACTACCAAACTGAGAAGCATCAGGCAAATGAATAGCAAAACCGGCATGTTGCCTGTCCGGCTGAACAGGGTGGACGGCAGAGAAGCGGGCAGGCGGCCATCGACGACCCCGCGTTGTCCCAAAGCCAGGCTTTCCTCGATACGGCCATAGGCATCGCTGATAAAGGAAATGCCATTATTGGCGGCTCTGATCACCGGCAGGCCTTCTTCAACCGCGCGCAACTGAGCCTGATGGGCATGTTGATAGGGGCCGGCAGTCATTCCGAACCAGGCATCATTGGTCAGATTGACGATCCAACGAGGCTGGGGGGCGGTGGGATCTTCCGGCGCCCGGATTTGGCCTGAAAATATGATCTCGTAGCAGATTAACGGCAAAAACGCTGGTGTGCCCGGAATGTCGATAACCGCCCGGCGACTTCCCGCCGCAAATCCACCGCGCAATTGGGTCAATTGCCGAAATCCCAGCCCTTCCAGGAATTCCTGAAAAGGCAAAAATTCTCCAAACGGCAACAGGCGCACCTTGTCCCGGGCAACGACAGTTTCGCCATCGCCATTGATCACATAAAGCGAGTTAAAAACCTTCGGTTGCTCGTCAGCATTGGCTGCCTGTTCCATCCGCATCGCGCCGGTGATCAGCGAGGTGGTCGGTGGCAACAGGCGGGCGATATTTGCCAGTTGATCGCCGCGCTGACTGAGAATGAATGGAAAGGCGGATTCAGGCCAGATCACATGGGTGAAGGCACCAACGGACGCAAATTCCGGCCCTTTATTGGCGTTGGACAGACCAAAGTAACGGCCCATGATCTCGGCCTCTTTGGCACTATCCCATTTTTCATTCTGATCCAGGGCCGGTTGGACAATGCGCAGTTTTACATCGTCGATCTGGGCGGATTCTGCACCGGCCAGACGCACCAGTCCAAACGACACATGCGCCACGGCAATGACAGCCGCGGCCATCAAAACGCCCGGTCGATTTTGTCTCGTGCCGATAATTGCTGGAGCGGCGGCAACGAACAGGGTCAGGAATGTCACCCCATATAGCCCGATGAGGGAGGCCGTCTGCATGAATACGGGCGTTGGCATGGCCGCATATCCGGGCACGTTCCACGGCAATCCGGTCAAAACGGTGCCGCGCAGCCATTCAAACAGGGTCAGACTGGCGGCGAGGGCCACAATGCGTGTCCAACTGTCGCTCCAGACAAGCCGCGCCACAGCCATGGCCAGGCCCCAGAACAATGCCAGCCCAGCCGGCAAGGCGACCACCGCAATGGGCAACAGAAATGCAAAATCCTCAGCATCCACCAGAAACGCGTGGCCAACCCACCAGAAGCCGGCAAGAAAATAACCGAAACCAAAACACCACCCGATTTTGAAGGCGGGGGCCAGTTTTCTCAACCCGGCAAAAACACCAACCCTATTGGCGTCGGCCACTGCACCATCCATCAACCAGACCAGCAGGGGTAGGGTAACAATCAACAGTGGAAAGACGTGGTAAGGTGCCAGTGACAGGGCAGAAACAGCACCTGCACAAATCGCCAACAAAACCCGCTGCCAGCCCTCCAGAACAATGACCCGTTCTGCCAGTCGCTCAACAAAAGATGCAGGAGTATTGCTGTTCAAATCGGTGCCCGAATCACGTGACCGCGAAGATGCGCAACAGATGCGGCAAGCGACTCAACAGGTCAATGCCTGCACCTGACTGCCGAAAGACACGGCAGAATACAAAAAACCGGCTGTTTGAAACCAAACAACCGGTTTTTTTGTCTGCCCCGCAGTCTGGAGAACCAGCGGGGCCTGATTGTCTTGAAGGACCCCGGGGCGCAAGTTGGGGTCTTCATGAAACGTCGGGAGCAGGGTCTGATTGTCTGTAACTCTGTTTCCTTGAGATGATTTATAGCCGGTCAGACCGGTGAAAAATGTGCGATTCTGCACACCATAGAACATTGTTTATTTTCAATAGTTTATTGAGCATATAGTAGCGCATGGGTGACAATCGCCCAAATTTGGCAGCGAATTCACCACCTCCAGCCTGCCGATCCGTAAAAAGGCCTTGTGCTTCACCGAACTGCGACGCAACATTTGCCCAAATCACCCACGGAGCCGCCATGAAAAACCAGTTTGATCTGATAATTCGTGATGGCCGGGTGGTTACGCCCGGCGGGGTGGTCGAGGCCGATATCGGTGTTGAAAACGGTTTGATCGCCGCCATTGAACCCAATTTGCCTGCAGAACAATCTGCCGATTGCCGACAAATATCGGCTGATGGACATTGGGTGATGCCGGGCGGAGTGGATGCCCATGCCCATATCGAGCAGATGTCCGGCATGGGCCAATGGAACGCCGATACATTTGAAACTGCGACCCGTTCTGCAGCGATGGGGGGCACCACCAGCGTGATTTCCTTTGCCGCCCAGGCGGCTGGCGAAAAGCTGGCTCACACAATGGAGGATTACGCCCGGCGCGCCGCACGGGGCGCCGTGATTGATCACGCTTTTCATCTGACAATAACCGATCTGACGGTGGCTGGTTTTGCCGATGATCTTGGGCGCCTGATCGACCAGGGCCACCGGTCACTGAAAATCTTCACCACCTATAATATCCAGCTCAGCGATGCTGAAATCATCCAGGTTATGACCCTTGCCCGCCAGCACGGAGCGCTGGTCTGCGTGCATGCGGAAAACGACGCTCTTATTACTGCCGCCAAACAGGCGCTTCTTGACGCCGGCAAAACCCGACCCAAACACCATGCCTTGTCGCACCCGCGCATGGCGGAGATCGAGGCCATTGAACGAATGTGTCGCTTTGCCGAATTTCTCGATCAACCCGTGATGGTGTTTCACGTCTCAACCCATGAAGGCGCCCGGATCATTAGCGATGCCCGATCACGCGGCGCTCCGGTCTGGGCTGAAACCTGCACCCATTATCTGTTCATGACCGAGGCTGTACTGGACAGGCCTGGGCTGGAAGGGGCGAAGTGGATGTGCTCGCCGCCGCAACGTCAAACGAAGGATCAGGATGCCCTTTGGGCGGCACTGGAAGTCGGCGACCTGCAGTTGATTTCATCCGATCATGCCCCCTACCGTTTCGATGAAACCGGCAAATTGTCTGCCGGGCCTGATGCCGGCTTTCACCAGATTGCCAATGGTCTGCCCGGACTGGAAACCCGCTTGCCGATCCTGTTCGATGCCATGGTCAGCAAGGGACGGGCCGGCCCGGAGGCCTTTGCCAGGCTGACAGCAACTTCTCCTGCCGATCTCTACGGGCTGACCGGCAAGGGCCGCATTGCCATCGGTGCCGAAGCCGATATCACAATCTGGGATCCTGCCGAGACCCGGACCTATGGGGAAAATGATCTGCATGACAATGTGGGGTATAACCCATGGGAAGGCAGACAGATTACCGGATGGCCGAGCCATGTATTGTTGCGCGGCAGAGTGTTGGTGGAGGGAGAAGAATTTTTCGGTGAACCGGGCCAGGGCCAATGGATCAACCGACCCGAGCTTGCCACGCAACCCGCAGGCTCTCCGGCGGTCGACTCCTGGACGCGGACGGTTGAGTAATCCAATGAGGCCACCCACAATCGACAATCAGCTGGCGATTACGTTTTTCTACTATCGTGACTTGGCGAGGGCAGAAGAATTTTACGCTCAGATACTGGGGCTGCGCCTGGCCATCGACCAGGGCTGGAGCAAAATTTTTGAGATCTGCCCGGGAGCTCATGTGGGTCTTGTTGATGAAGCGCATGGCATGAACAAGTGGCGCGCGCAAAAGCCGGTTCAATTATGCATCAGGGTCAATGACGTTGACGACTGGTACCGATATGCGAAAGCGCAGCAGCTGGACAAACTGTCGGAGCTTTTTGACAATCAGGCACTTGGCATTCGCGCATTTGTCTTTACCGATCCCGAAGGCTATCAAATCGAGATTCAATCAGCCACACGGGAGGACGCATGAGCGACAGATCGAGTCTGGTCATCATCAACCCCAATTCCTCCCAGGTGGTGACGGCGGGCATTGATGCCGCAATTGATCCTTTACGGTCGTTAGGCATTAAACTGCGCTGCCTGACATTGGCCGAAGGGCCACCAGGCATTGAAAGCCAGCTGCAGGCGGATATGACAATCGCACCAATGGTGCAGTTGGCGCTGGCGCAAAGCGATGCTGCAGGATTTGTGATTGCCTGTTTTGGCGATCCGGGGGTTCACGCGCTGCGCGATGCCACGGCACTGCCAGTAGTCGGCATCCAGGAGGCCGCCGTTTCGGCTGCGCTGACCCTGGGTCAACGTTTTGGGGTGATCTCCATATTGTCGGCGTCGATCCCGCGACACATGCGCTCGCTTGGAGCGATGGGCGTGCTTGACCGGTTGGCCGGCGACCGGGCGCTTGGCCTCGGCGTCGCCGAGCTGGCATCGGCCGACAAGTGCCTGCAGGCGATGATCGCAACCGGCAAAAGGCTGCGCGATGAAGATGGTGCCGATGTCCTGATCATGGGATGCGCCGGCATGGCCCAATATCGCGCACCGCTGGAAGCGGCGGTCGGCCTGCCGGTGGTGGAACCATGTCAGGCGGGCGCAGCAATGGCCCTGGGGCACATCGCCCTTGGCCAAAGTCATATTGTGGAAGGGGCAAATCATGCTGGATGAATCTGCAAGCGGTGTGTTCACCATAGCAGTGACACCATTCCTGCCCGACGGTGGTCTGGATCTGCAAAGCGTCGACCGGATGGTGGACTTCTATCTTGAAAAGGGTGCTACCGGGCTGACCGTGCTCGGCATGATGGGGGAGGCTGGCAAGCTGACCGCCGATGAAGCCCTGTCAGTGGTTGAAAGGGTCACGGCCAGAACGTCGGTTCCGGTTGTCGTGGGCGTCTCTTCGCCTGGATTTGCGGCGATGGGCAGCCTGGCACGGGCCAGCATGGAAGCCGGGGCCGCTGGCGTTATGGTGGCACCGCCGTCGACGTTGAAGTCGGATGACCAGATCATCGGCTATTATCACGGCGTGGCAGAAACATTGGGCGACATTGCCTTCGTGCTGCAGGATTTTCCCCTAGCCACCAATGTGCTGATTCCATCCAAGGTCATATTGAAGATTGTCGAAGACTGCCCGACCTGTGTGATGCTGAAACATGAGGACTGGCCGGGGCTTGAAAAAATCTCCACCCTTCGCGCTGCTTCTGACCAGGGTGCACGCCGCATTTCAATTCTGTGCGGCAATGGCGGGCTCTACCTGCTGGAGGAAATGCTGCGCGGTGCCGACGGGGCGATGACCGGCTTTGCCTTTCCGGAAATGATGGCGCAGGTGATCGACGCCCATAACAATGGCAACCTGAACCGGGCCCGCGACCTGTTCGATGCCTATCTGCCATTGGTGCGCTACGAGGCCCAGCCAGGCATGGGGCTGGCGCTGCGCAAATACACATTGGCAAAGCGCGGCGCGATCGCCCATGACACGATCCGAAAACCAGGCGGCGGTTTGAGCCGTGCCGCCATTGGGGAAGTCGAGGCACTGATCATAAGGCAAGCCATGCGACTACAGTCTTTGGGTATTGAATAGTCGGGGAGACCCAATCACGGGAACCCGTTCATACACCTGTGTGCGGTTCCATTTGACCGTGAAAGGCTCTAGTTAGTCATCACTTCTATCGAACTTAATTGATCCAATGCTCTATCTGCGCTCGTTCCTTTTCAACATCGCCTGGTATGTCAATATTCTGGCCCATATGCTCCTGCAGTCTCCGTGGTATTTTTTCCTCAGCCATGAGCAGGCTCAACAAATACCCAAGCGCTGGACCACCTCGACCCATTGGCTGCACCGGGTCATTGTCGGAACCAAAGTGGAAGTCATCGGCCAGGAAAATATGCCCGACGACGGTTGCATCGTCGCCTGCAAGCATCAGTCTGTCTGGGAATTCTATGCCGTCAATTCACTGGTCCGCGATTCGGCATTCGTGCTGAAGCAGGAGCTGATGAAAATTCCCTTCTTTGGCTGGTATGTTTCAAAACTCCGCCATATTCCCATTCGCCGGGATGACAAGGGACGGGCCATGCGCCGGATGATCGCCATCGCCCGCGACCGCATAGCCGAAAAGCGCCAGCTGATCATTTTTCCCGAAGGCACAAGAAAAGCCCCAGGCCAGGAACCCGACTACCGCTATGGCGTGACACGGATGTATCTCGATCTGAACTGTCCGGTGGTTCCTGTGGCGTTGAATTCCGGTCTTTACTGGCCTCGACGCAAGTTTTTGCGCCATCCCGGCACCATTCGCGTCAAGATACTCGAACCGATCATGCCCGGCCTGACAGCCAAAGAATTTTCTGCCGAGCTGGAACGCCGCATCGAGGAAGCCTGTGACGAACTCTATCTGCTGGCGTCTCAAGACGCGGTTCACCCACCGATGAACGATGCCGTGATGGCACGGGTGGAGATTGCCAAAAAACGTCTGGAAAAGACGAAAAACGGATAGTTTGTTCTTGTAATGTTCTGTTAAGATGTTCTATCTATGTTCTTCTCAACAGGAGAACAGCATGACCTCAACAGCCCCCTTGACCGATTACATTCAGGCCAGTCTTCCCCTGGCCATTGATCCTCTGCAGGCAAAGCCAGCCAGGTCATGGCAGCGAATGCACGGTACGGGCGGGGCGCTGCCGACACCGAGAATGATAAAATCGGTGGTCGATGAGGCCGGATTAGGAAGATTCGTTTATCTGCAGGGCAATTCCGGGCGACGCTATGTGTTTTCATCCATTCGTCGCGAACAGGCATCCCTGTACGACCATGCTTTATTTGCTGCAGCAGTCAGCGACGCTGACGGCAAACAGAATGTTCGTATTGTTTCATCTGTGCAGGAAATATCTGACGCCTGTGGAGCGATCTATGTTCATTTGCTCGACGAAGAGGATGAGCATGGTTCCGTGACGCTGGATGAGCTTTGCGGAGAAAACAGTTTCTCAACCTAAACTTCGTGCAACTCGGCCATGATGCGTTCCATCAGCCCGTCCTTGATGCCCATTTCCCGCATATGGTTGGCCGTGTCAGCAATATAGGCCTCGTTGGGGCCGGATTTCCCGACCGCTCCCTTTATCTGAGCAATAAGCGCTTCATGCCCCAGACGACCTGCATATTGTTCGTGATGAACGTCTGCAATATAGGTTACCGCCCTGACAGTGGCACCTGATTCCAAAACGATTGGCCGCATCCGCTCCAGATAGACGTTGGTGACCAGTTCCCGCGCCCGCAAATAGGCCAGGGTTTCCTCGCGATTGTCGGCACCAATCTTGAAAGCCTTGCCTATACAGGTCCCTCCACGGGCAAGACCCAGCACAATACCTGGGCGTTCTTTGGTGCCCCTGTGAACCCATGAATAGATGCACGGCGCCCGATGAACGCCATAGGCCTTGGCCTGCTGGACCTCCATATAGTCAAAACCTGGATTCCACATCAGGGATCCGTAACCGAACACCCAGATATCTTCACCAAGATCGCCGCTGTAATCGCCGCTGTCCAATGTGTTAAGCACAACCATGCCGCCAGATTGACAAAAAGCCGTTTTAGGTCGAAGGGGCAGGACTAATCAAGACACTGCGTTCTTCGCCCCTCAAGGTTCAACCGGAATTGGTCTTCATGTCAAACCACTCTCAGCGCTCCTTCCTGGCTCACCCGATGGGCAAATGGGGACTGTTCATGTTGTTTCTCTTCGCCCTGTGGTTTGGCGGCTGGTACGCCTTTGCCAATTATGCCGATGGCAAGATCGGCGAAGTCATTAGCGATGTTGATGATCGTGGAATCAACATTGACTGCGACAACCGGCAGATGCGCGGCTTTCCGTTTCGGATCGGTGTGCATTGCGATGCTCTTAACATCGCCCACAAGCGCGACGTGTTTCGCATCGAGATGGGCGGCATACGGACCGCCGCCCAGCTCTACGCCCCTGGCGAACTGGTGGCAGAAATTGACGGGCCTTTCAGGTCCTGGCCCAACGGACGTGAACTGAATGCTGACTGGTCGGCGATGCGGATGTTTCTCGATGCCAATCTCACTGGTGGATTCGAGCTGGCCACCCTGACTTTTTCTGATCTGGCAGCCAGCATCAACCAAGCTGCCCTGAAAGTCTCCAGCGGCCAGCTGCATTTCCGCCCGACACCATCAGTGGAGGGGAGCCAGGATTCGGCACCCCAATCGCTGGATGGCGCGTTGCAATTGGCCAGCCTGTCAGCCGCCTTGCCACGACTTGAGGTTCCCGACGCTACGCTGGATGCCGACGCAACGCTGATTGACGGCTATCAGGATCTGATCGTTCGTCGCCGGCCGCTGCGCGCGGTGATGCGGGACGGCGCTGCGTTTGACATTCGCAATCTGTCCCTGTCGCTGCCAGACGGCGGCAGACTGGCCTTTGCAGGTCCCCTGTCGGTGGACGATAACGGGCTGCTGTCAGGCGAAATCAATGTCGGTGTTGCCAAGCCGCAATCAGTGGCCGACTGGGCCGGTAAAATAAATCCACAGCTGGCTCAGCAGGTTGGCATGATCACCCAGGCCGTTGCCGGCATGGGCAAGCCCTCCAATTTCGGTGGCACGGAACTGCGCTCGATCCTGCTGACCATCGACAAGGGCGTGGTTCGGCTGGGATTTATCCAGCTGCCCGAACCAATCCCACCCCTGTTTCGCAATTAGGAATCGGAATCGGCGACCACGTCGCGACCAAAGTTCGGCAAATCCGTTTCCTGACCCGCTTCAATAATGCCCTGCCGGATGGCTCTCGTCTTGGTGAAATGCTCAAACAGCAGGTCGCCATCGCCATTGCGCACGGCGCGCTGCAATCGCGACAGGTCTTCTGAAAATCGCCCCAGCATTTCGATCACGGCATCCTTGTTGTGCAGGAACACGTCGCGCCACATGACGGGATCAGAGGCGGCAATGCGGGTGAAGTCGCGAAAACCGGAGGCTGAAAATTTGACTACTTCCGATTGGGTCACCTCTTCAAGCTCGGAAGCCGTGCCAACAATATTGTAGGCGATCAGGTGGGGAATGTGAGAGGTCACGGCCAGAACCATATCGTGGTGATCCGGTTCCATCACCTCTACCCAGGAGCCCAGGGCCTTCCAGAAGTCGGTCAGCTTTTCAACCGCCGCCCTGTCGGTTTCAGGCTCCGGAGTCAGCAGGCACCAACGCTCGTCAAAAAGAGTGGAGAAGCCGGCATCCGGTCCTGAATATTCGGTACCTGCGATGGGATGGCCGGGCACCAGATGAACGTGATCGGGCATGTGCGGTTTCAGTTGCGTGACCACCGAGCGCTTTACGGAACCAACATCGGTAACGATGCACCCTTGCGCCAGATGCGGGCCGATGCGCTCGCCAAGCGAGGCAAAGCTGCCCACCGGGGTGCACAGGATGACGCAATCGGCACCCTCCACTGCCTCGCTCACCTTATCGGTATAGACGTCGCCCAGATTAAGAGCTTTTGCCCGGTCAAGCGTTTCCTGGCGACGCGTCGACACGACAATGGTTTCAGCCAAACCATCCTGCCGGGCACGCAGGGCGATGGAAGAGCCGATCAGGCCAATGCCGATCAGGCAAAGGCGTTTAAACATAGGTTGTGGGCTCATATCAGGCTTTCAAATATTCTTTCAGGGCGGCGACGGTGCCTCGACAGGCTTCTTCGGTGCCAATGGTCATGCGGATCGAGTTGGGCAGGCCATAGCCGCCAACCAGGCGCAATACATAGCCACGCTCGGTCAGATAGGCATCGGCGCCAGTCGCAGTCTTGCCGTCAACATCATCAAAATGAATCAGAATGAAATTGCCGACACTGGGTGTCACGCCCAGTCCCATTTTACGCATTTCCTCGCTGGTCCAGGCCAACCATTCATCGTTATGGGCAACTGCCCTGTCGACCATTTCCCGGTCGGCCAGAGCCGCCACAGCTGCAGCCTGAGCGGCCGCATTGACATTGAAAGGTCCACGCACCCGATCAAGCACGGAAATGATATGATCGGGGGCATAGATCCAGCCAACCCGCAGGGCGGCGAGGCCATGGATCTTGGAAAATGTGCGGGTCATCACGACATTTTTCGACCCGGCCACCAGTTCAATGCCGGACTCATAATCATTGCGGCGGACATATTCAGCATAGGCTGCATCCAGCACCAGAATGGTCGATTGCGGCAGGCCCTCATGCAGGCGCCGCACTTCGCTCATCGGCAGATAGGTGCCGGTGGGATTGTTCGGATTTGCCAGATAAACGATGCGCGTCTTGTCATTGACCCGGGCAAGGATGGCCTTGACATCGGTGGTGTGGTCTTTTTCCGGTGCAACAATCGGCGTCGCACCGGCACCCAAAATGCCAATGCGATACATCAAAAACGCGTGCGCGCTATAGATCGCCTCCAGGCCCGGGCGCAGATAGCAGCGCGCCAGAAGATCCAGTAATTCATCAGAACCATTGCCGCACAGAACATTGTCCACATTGACCCCGTGGGATTTGGCAATGGCGTTGCGCAACTGGTTGGAATTGCCGTCGGGATAATCCTCCAGTCGACCAGCCATATCGATATAAGCCTGTTTGGCGGCAGGGCTTGGCCCCAGGGGGGTTTCATTGGCCGACAGCTTGAACAGCTTGACCCCTTCGGGAACCGCAGATTTGCCCGGAACATAGGCGGCAATATCCATGATGCCTGAATTGGGCTCGGGTAGTTTATCTGACCTGCTCATCTTATTGCTCACGAAGACTGTAAAACTGCTGGAGGTTTAGATAATCCAAGCCGACAATAAAAGGGGGGAAGGCGGATCAATTTTTACCGTCTATTGTGTCCTTGGTGGCGTTTTGCGGTGCCAGGACGGGAACGAATACCCGACGGCTCTGCCGCTGGCGTACCGGAAGCCCCTGATAGACCTGTTTGGTCGCTTCAACCACCACCACTCCGGCGAAGGCTGGCATGAACCGCCGCCCCAAACGTTCCAGGGCATTGGCCCAGCGCAGGACGAAGCGATTTTTGCTGGGCGGAAAATGCAGGGCGTCCGACCAGGCAGTCGGGGTGAACATGTTTTCACGCAACAGCTGGGCCAGTTGACCACCAGAAAATGGATAGCCGGTTCCAAACGGTGTCTGCTCGACGCGGGCCCAGACACCGCGGCGATTGGGCACAACAATGACAAGCTTGCCACCGGGCGAAAGCACCCGCCAGACTTCAGTCAGCGTTTCGCCGGCATTTTCGCAATGTTCCAGCGCATGGACCATTAAAAACCGATCAACACTGGCATCCGGCAATGGCAGGTCTTCGTCGAAAACAAGCGCCGTTGAACAGGGCTCACCGAACGGCCATTGAACGGCTCCCTGCCGGGCCGGCATGAAGGCCAGACAGCGCTCGCTGTCGCCCTTGAACATGTCCAGATAAGGCGTGGCATAGCCAAGACCGACCAGGCGCTCGTCGCTGAGTGGCCGCCAGATCGCCGTCAAGGCCTGGCCAATGAAGCGCCGCGCCCGTTTGCCCATCGGTGTGGCGTAAAACTGACGAAGGTCGACTATGTCCATATGCATCGCTAAGTGATAGCAAATCGTGACGCATACCGGAATGCGAAAAGGAGCAAGATAGTGAACACCAGCAAATTGAAAATATTCCAGTTCCCCTGCCGCCAGGACAATTACGGAGTGATTCTGGATGACCCGCAATCGGCCACGACAATCAGCATCGACGCCCCTGAAACCGATGCCATCATTGATGTGCTGGAAGGCAAGAGACTGACGCTTACCCACATTCTGACGACCCACCACCACGGTGATCATGTGGAAGGCAATGAGGCTCTGAAAGCGAAATATGGTTGCAGCATCATTGGTCCGGTTGACGAAGCTGCCAAGATTCCCGGCCTCGATGAAAGCAAGGGCCACGGAGACACATTTGAAATCGGCGGTCATCGCATTGAAGTCATCGGCACGCCCGGGCATACGCTGGGCCAGATTGCCTATCATTTTCCCGATCAGCAGGTGGTGTTCTGCGCCGATGCTCTGTTTGCCCTGGGGTGTGGCAGAATTTTCGAAGGCACTCCGCAAATGATGTTTACCGCCCTTGAAAGGCTGGCTGCTCTGCCCGCTGAAACACAGGTTTATGCGGGTCATGAATATACCCTGGCCAACGCCAAATTCGCCCTATCGGTCGACCCCGACAACAGTGAATTGGTCGAACGCGCTCGCGAAATTGAAGTCATGCGCGACAATGGCAAACCGACCCTGCCAACAACCATCGCAGCTGAGTTGCGCACCAATCCCTTCCTGCGCGCCAATGATCCTGCCATCAGGGCTCATCTGGACATGGAAATCGCCTCTGATCTGGATGTTTTTACCGAAATCCGCGCCCGTAAGGACCGGTTTTGATGGAGGGATTTACCTCAACTGAGATCATCGACTTTCTCGCCCTGAAGCCGCATCCGGAAGGCGGCTATTTTGCTGAGACATTTCGCGATGACGCCTCTACGGCCATCTATTATCTGCTGGAAGCCGGCGACCGCTCCCATTGGCACCGGGTGCATGGGTCGTCGGAAATCTGGCACCATTATGCCGGAGGGCCCCTGGCACTTACCCTGTCTTCAAATGGGCACGACGCCGAGGCCCACCGATTGGGGAAAAACATCAATCTTGGCGAAAAACCGCAATTGGTCGTGCCGGCAGGTTGCTGGCAGACTGCGGAAAGCCTCGGGCGATGGACATTGGTCGGCTGCACCGTGGCGCCAGGCTTCGACTTTGAGAATTTCGAAATGGCCCCCGATGACTGGCGCCCAACACCTCGCAGCGGATAACCGCTAGACCCTTTCAGGGCTAACCGGCGATTGCCTGAGTCGGCGGCACAATCTGATCGCTATCCTCGGCGGTGGGCCAGGGCAGTTCCCGCAACGGCTTGCCGAATTTGAAGCCTTGAAGATAGTCAACGCCCCATTCGCGCAGCAAATCCGTCGTATTGTCATCTTCAACCCATTCAACCACGGTCTGGGCATCGAACAGGCTAGCCAGGTCGACCAGTGCCTTGATGAATCTCTGGTTTTCGTGACTACCCTCAAGATTATCGACAAACTGGCCGTCCACCTTGATGATGTCGAAAGGCAGGCTTTTTAGATTGCGAAACGAGGTATAGCCGGCGCCGAAGTCATCCAGCGCGACGCGACAGCCAAGATCACGGACTGAATTGATGAATTGTGCAGCCTCTTCCAATGAGTCCGCCGCATAGGATTCAGTGACCTCGATAATCAGGCGCTTGGCAATATCCGGGCGGTTCATCACGAATTGCGCCAGCTTTGAAAGCCATTCAGGATCACAGGCTGTTTCAAAGGAGACATTGAGCGAAAACACCGCCGTGGGTGCCACTCGCAGCGCTTCAAGCGCCAGATCCAGGGCATGATGATCCACCAAACGTATCAGGCCAAGTCGCTGCGCGACACCAACAAAGTCGCCGGCCACCAGCGGATCGCCATCGTTTGACTCCAATCTGATCAGCGCCTCATGGAAAGCGGTTTCACCGGTTTTGGCATCAACAACCGGCTGCCACGCCAGGTGTATGCGACGGTTCTTCAGGGCGCTGACAATTTTTTCAGCCATATGGGCGGCGCGCTGCTTTTCCTGCTCCTGCTGAGGATCAGGCTGATAGGCGACAATTGATGCGTCGCGGGCACGGCGACTTTCCTTCAATGCCTGATGGGCGGCCATGAAAACCTGTTTGGAATCGCGCGCATGTTGCGGCATCAATACGCCGCCAATGGAAACAGATACGGCAATTGGCCCCTTGTCTGTGGTGACGACATTTTCCCGCAAGAGGTTCAGAATCCGATAGCCGGCAACCAACATGCCCCGCTCGTCGCATTCCGGTAGAATCATACCAATCTTGGCGCCGGAAAAGCGACCGATGACATCCCGGTCACGCAAATTCTCCTGCATCCGTTTGGCAACTTCGCTGATCACCGCATCCCCGGCATCGTAACCATAGACCGAGTTTATCAGGTCGAAATGTTCCAGGCCGACGACCAGAAAACAGGCCGGCTCGCCAGTATGGCTGAGCTCGTCGAACATTTCCTCCAGACAGACATTGAGGTGAGCCCGGTTGAACAGGCCGGTCAGCGGATCATAACGCGAAAGGCGGTCGAGCCGTTCGTCCTGGGACCGTCTTTCGTTGATCAATCGAATAATGCCGTGAGCACGGTTGGCGACGCCATCGCTGCCAGCATACCAGCGTCCTGAATCTTCAACCCAGATGTCACTGGACGTATCCAGGGCATCGGCGGAAAGTGCATATTGCAGGCAATAGGCCACACCGCGCCCTTCATCGACCTCTTTGGAAGAAAAGATGGCATCATTGCGGCTCGATTCGGCTGTCGGCTGCATCAGTTGATTGAAGCTGCGACTGGAGGAGATCTGGTCGACGGATTTCAGGCACAGCAATTGTTCGGTGCCTTCGCTCCATTGCAGGTGATCCGCCTCGATGTCCCACTCATAGGCGCATTCGCCGACAGAATTCATAACAAAATTGGCAATATTGCGCCGTTCCATCCGGGAAGTCGGTTTGGCCGCCCGTCTGTCAACTTTGCGTGTCGATTTTGCGTGAGCAGATTTGCTCATCATAAATGCCTCATTTATCCTTGGGTGGAGACTGGGGCAAAAAAGTTAACGAATGAGTAACCAAGACTGCAGAATTTGGCGGAAAGCCAACCCAGGAATACTGCATCCATCGGGTAAAATCCGTTGTCTTTGTCGAACCCCGTGACGAAGATTTTCGACAAGATGTCGTGTTCCACGCTTGTTGTGCTGCTGCCGATTGGCTTAAGTGGGCCGGATCGCAACGACCCAACATGCCACCATGCCCAATTCAACATATGACGCCCTTCTGGCCCATGTCAGAACCAGCCGCGCCCTGGCCCAGATTGCCGGACTGCTGTCCTGGGATCAGGAAGTAATGATGCCCCCCAATGGCGCAACTTCACGCGCCGAACAGGCGGCAGCTCTCGAGGAGGTTAGCCACCAACGCAACAGTGATCCGCGCCTTGGCGATTGGCTGGATGAACTGGATGGGGCGGAATTGAACGCCGAACAGGCGGCCAATGTTCGTCTGACCCGCCGCTCTTATGAACGCACCTGCAATATTCCGTCTTCACTGGCCACAGAACTGGCCCGAACCACCTCTCGGGCGCAGGGCATCTGGGCTGAGGCGAGGCAGGCCAACGACTTTAAACAGTTCTCACCGATTCTTGAAAACATCATCGAATTAAAGCGTCAGGAAGCCGCCTGTCTGGCAAAAGATGGGCAGAGTGCCTACGACGCCCTGCTCAATGATTTCGAACCTGGGATGAAAGTGGCTGAGCTGCAGCCCTTGTTGGAAGGATTGAGGCCGCGTCTTTCAAGCCTGCGGCAGCGCATCAGCGAAAGTAGTCGTTCACAGCCGCAATTATCCGGCACCTTTTCAGAATCGGCTCAAATGGAACTGGCGCGCAAGCTTGCTGACGGGGTCGGCTATGACTGGCAATCCGGGCGGCTGGACAAATCAGTCCACCCATTTTCGTCAGGAACCGCACAGGATGCCCGGATCACCACTCGCGTGGATGCAACTGATCCGCTCGGTTGCCTGTATTCAACGGTGCATGAACTCGGCCATGCAATGTACGAACAGGGTATTACGGGTGAGCTCGGCCTGACCCCGGTTAACAATCACGTCTCCCTGGGTGTGCATGAGAGCCAGTCGCGCCTGTGGGAAAATCAGATCGCCCGCGGCAGGCCATTTTGCCAATGGTTCGCTCCCCGCTTCCAGGATGCATTTGGCGACTGCGGCATTGATGATGCCGATGATCTTTATCGGGCAGTCAATCGCGTTGAAACCGGCTTCATTCGCACTGAATCCGACGAGGTGCATTACAATCTTCACGTGCTGTTGCGGTTTGAACTGGAGCGCGAACTGATGGCTGGCGAGCTGGACGTTGGCGATCTGCAATCGGAGTGGAACCGCCGGTTCGAACGAGATTTCGGGCGCGCCGTGCCTGATGCAGCAAATGGTGTGCTTCAGGACGTACATTGGTCCGTCGGCCTGTTTGGATATTTTCCAACCTACTCGCTGGGCAATATCTACGCCGCCCAGCTTGATGTCGCCTTGCGTCAGCAGATATCCGACCTGGATGACCAACTTGCCGAAGGGCAGACCGGTGCGGTGCTTTCATGGTTGCGCGACAATGTACATCGCCATGGCAGTCTTCATGAACCAGCCGATCTGATGCAGCAGGCTTCCGGGCAGGCGGTTTCGGCAGAACCCCTGCTGGACTATCTGGAAACCAAATATGGCGAGATGTTTGACCTGTAATGACAAGCAAATTCAACAAGCCCTTTACCCAGCAGGAGGCCATCGACGAGGCAACCATCGCCCGTGTTACCGATATTTTGCGCGGTGGGCGGCTGCATCGCTACAACACGCTTGATGGTGAAATCAGCGAAGCGGCGCAGCTTGAAAAGGAATATGCCGCCTATCAGCAGGCCCAATATTGCCTCGCCTGTTCTTCAGGCGGCTATGCGCTGGCCGTGGCGCTAAGGGCTTCGGGGCTAAAGCCCGGCGATGCTGTACTCGCCAATGCCTATACGTTGGCACCGGTGCCTGGCGCCATCCACAATGCGGGCGGCGTCCCGGTTTTTGTGGAGATCGATGATGCCTGGCACATCGATATTGAGGATTTGCGCCGCAAAGTTGAAACCAGCGGGGCCAAATTTCTGATGCTCTCCCATATGCGTGGCCATATCGCCGACATGGAGTCGATTTCCGACATCTGTGCGACCCACGACATCGTCATGGTGGAAGATTGCGCCCATACGATGGGTGCCCGCTGGAACGGGGTCCGGTCAGGCAATTTTGGCCGTGTGGCGGCGTTTTCCACCCAGACCTATAAGCACATCAATTCAGGTGAGGGGGGACTGCTGACCACCGATGATCCGCTGATTGCTGCCCGCGCCATAATCATGTCCGGGTCCTACATGCTGTATGGGTCCCACGGGGCGGCACCGGATGAATCAGTTTTCGCCCAGGTAAAACTGGAAACACCGAATTATTCCGGCCGCATGGACAATATGCGCGCCGCAATCCTGCGTGGTCAGCTGCAAATTCTCGACGACAATGTCCGCCGCTGGAACGAGCGCTACAAGGTTCTGGAGACGATCCTGGGTAATTCTCCATCCGTTGATGTGATGATGCGTAAACAAAATGAAGAATTTGTCGGCTCGTCCTTCCAGTTCCGCCCGCGGCTTCAGGAGGCCGGGTTTGAGCCGCTGATCAACAATTGTCTTGCCAGGGGTGTCGACATCAAGTGGTTTGGCGCTGAGCAGCCGAAAGCTTTCACCAGCAGGTATGACAGTTGGCGTTATCTTGGAGAACAGCAGCCGTTGCCGCAAACGCTGGAAGTGCTCTCCCGCACCTGTGACATCCGGGTGCCGCTGACCTTCGATCTCGATGACTGCGGGCTGATTGCCGACATTATCGCAGAAGAAGTTGGCGGCCTGAGCAGGGATTTTGCCATCGACTGATTGCTGTCCCAGTATTGGCTGTCCGTTTGCGAGGATCGGCCATTGAGAATTCGTTAACGCTGTTTGACTAGGCTTGATTAACCAGCGTCGCCTGAATGTTCAGCGACGCCGATGATCAAACCAGAGGCGTTCAACAGGCAATGGCGCGCATTTCATCGAGATTCCACTTCGCCAAACTGCGTGGCTCGGCGCTGATATTGGCGTTGGTTTTGTCAGGCATAGTCGCGCCCTCCGCCTTTACCTCCGGGAAAAACGCGACGTCTGAAACTGACGTCAAGATGCCAACAATTACGCGGCAATTGCGTGAAGCAGCCTATGAAAAACTGGCCAGAGACCTTGCGAAACAAAGTCGGGAACTGACTCAAAACGCCATAAAAGCGGCAAATCTCGGCAAGCTTCGCCCGGTTGTTCAGCGTCAGAGAAAAACGCTGTTGTCGCCGCAAGTGCTGAAGGTTGACCCCAATTCCGAAAAGGTGCGCAGTTCCACAACGTCGATTTCAAATGAGATTACCGGCAGTATCCGGCCAACCGAAAAGATCACCGAACCGCACCAGCCATTGGCGCGGTTTCACCAGGCTTTGGCGCAATTGGCGGCAAAGTCCGGCAATCAGCAACTGACCGTGCTGCATCTTGGTGCGGCAGGATCAGGTTCACAGAGCTTTGCCGACAATATGCGCGTGGGATTACAACAGCTTTATGGCGATGCCGGTCATGGCCTGGTTTCTCCAGCCCTGCGAATTGAGCAATCCGCGTCCCACCACTATGCAGTGCAAAGGACAGGCCGCTGGCGTGTGGAAAACAAGCGCATTCGAAATAAAATCGGATTCGGCATGTCCGGCATGCGACTTTCCTCGCGCTCTTCCCTTTCCACCATGAGCTTCACCAGCAAATCCGGGCCCTTTGACTGGGTCGGCGTAACCATTGCCACGGGACCATCGCAGGGCGTTTTCAGCCTGAAGGTCGGCGACGAAGAGCGCATTTATGATGCCTATTCGAAAATTCCCGGATCGCGGTTCTTCAAACTCACCGAACCGGGGACACTGGCTGTACTGACCCCCGGTGGCGGCGCGAAAACCAGCATCCTCAACTGGCATGCCGGAAAAGAAACTCCGGGCATTCGATATGTACGATTTCAATTGCTGAATTCGCCCGACGGTACCGAAGACCACTATGACAGGGCGCTTCTGGGCAATGATTTGCGTCGTTTGGCCCCGGATCTCGTGATCATTGACCGCACTTCGGTTGAAACCGCCTCCAAGGGGTCCGACAGGTTCGATGCGATCGTAGCGCAAATCGGCATTGCATCGCCGAAAGCCAAAATTCTCAATCTTGGGGCAGATTCGCGCTGGACCTCCGAAAAATCGGACATCTGCTCGACTACCAACACCATGGCTCAATCGGACGTCAACGGGGGCGCGACGCCGCCAAAAGCAACGACCAGTTCATCGCTGATCCATTGGAAATGGTCACCGGATACGGACTATATCTGTGCAAGTAGAAAACAGTTGGCCAGTGCCGGGAAAACAGGTGGATTGCCCAACCTGGAGCCTGACTTAAATCGGCTGCGTGCTGAAGCCCTGATCGACTGGCTGAGCAAACCAGCAGGCCTGCCGGACCGCGTCGTCCGCCGCTGAATCTCTCGAATGCCTGAATCCGTCACCGCATGACAAATGGATTGGCCATCGGCTCAGTCGACGTGTTGATCCATGTTGTCTTGGTGCGGGTGTAATCGAGAATCGATTCCAAGCCCGCCTCACGGCCATAGCCAGACTGATTGAAGCCGCCGAAGGGGGCGATTGGAGAGACGGCGCGATAGGTGTTGACCCAGCAAATGCCGGATCGCAGGCGGTTGGATACCCGGTGGGCGCGACCAATGTTCTGAGTGAAGACCCCCGAACCCAGTCCAAAATCGCTGTCATTGGCCAAGGCGATGGCCTCTTCTTCCGTGTCAAAGGGTAGCAGGGACATGACCGGCCCAAACATTTCGACCTTCAGCGTTTCGGTTTCCGGGCTGGCGCATTTGACCAGGGTTGGGTTGAAATAATTGCCCTCTAAGCCCGACGTTCTGGTGCCTCCAAAACAAATTTCCGCCCCCTGTTGTTGGGATGTGGCCAGGGTCGCTTCGATTTTTTCAATCTGGTCTGCCGTGCAAAGCGGCCCCACATGGGTGCTGGCAGCCAATGGATCACCCACCACGATGGTGCTGGATTTTTCGGTAATTTGGGCTACGACCTCGTCAAATACGTCCCGCTGCACAAAGCCCCGGGTTCCTGCAACGCAGGACTGGCCCGAGGCACCGAAGTTTCCGGCGATGAGTCCATTTACGGCTGTTTCGATATTGGCATCGTCAAACACGATAATCGGTGATTTACCGCCAAGCTCCAGCGTCGTGACGGCAAAATTCTCTGCTGAATGGCGAACCACATGGCGGGCGGTCTGAGCGCCGCCGGTAAAGGCAATCCGGTCGATCTGGGGATGACGGGTCAGGGGGATGGCGCAGTTTTCAGCATCGCCGGTAATCACCGATACGACACCGGCGGGAAATCCTGCCTGTTCGATCAGACGGGCAAATTCAAACATCGGGGCGGGGGCAATTTCAGAGGCTTTCAGCACAACGGTACATCCAGCGGCGAGCGCGGGGCCCAGTTTGGTCGCCGTCAGAAACATTTGCGCATTCCAGGGCACAACGGCTGCAACCACACCAATCGGCATGCGCTGTGTGAAGACATGCATATCGGGCTTGTCGATGGGCAGAACAGCGCCCTCAACCTTGTCTGCCAGGCCTGCATAATAGCGATAATAGTCACCGACATATTTGGTTTGTGAGGCAGTTTCCGCCAGCAATTTTCCACTGTCATTTGTTTCGGCAATGCCGAGAGTTTCGGCATTTTGTTCGATCAGGTCGGCCAGTCGGAACAACAATTTGCCCCGCGCCGTCTGGGTCATGTCCCGCCAGGCCGGGTCATCCAACAACCGGCGGGCCGCACCGACAGCACGGTCAACATCTGCTGCGCTGGCACAGTCAAATGTCGACCAGGTCTTGCCTGTCGCCGGATTGTTGCTCTCCATGACTTGCTGTTCCGAACCGAAACACCACTCACCGTCGATAAAGAGCTGATAATGGGGCAAATCACTCATGGCTGTTCTCTCACTTAAAAGCCGGCATCACGTCGTTGATAAAGCGATCCAGCGAGGCGCGCTTCCTGTCACTCGACATGCCACTGTCGATCCAGAAGGAAAACTCATCATAGCCCAGATCCTCATAGCGTTTGATCTGTTTAATGACTTCTTTCGCCGTACCGATAGTCAGGTCGCGGTGCATGTTTTCCGGTGTCATCATCTTGTTGGCGGCCAGCTCTTCCTCGCTCAATTTTTCAATTTGTCCCTGGATCACCGGTCGTTTGTTTTGAAACCATGCGCCAAAATAGCTGTAGAACCTACTCAATTCCTGCGCCGCCAGGCCCGTATCGTCGTCGTCGGATGCCACATAGGTGTGATGCAACAACATGATTTTCGGACGTTTACTGGAGGATGCATCGCAGGCGGTATTGAACCGCTCCATCAACGATTCGATCTCTTCAATGCCTTGCCAAAGCGGTGTCACCTGGACATTAAAGCCGTTGTCGACGGCAAATTGGTGGCTGTTGGGATCGCGCGCTGCGATCCAGACTGGCGGCCCTCCGTCTTGCAGCGGCTTGGGTGCCGAACTGGTGGCGGGAAACTGGTAAAACTCGCCTTCATGGGCACAATCACCGGCCCAAAGCTGACGCAATAGTGGTGCCGTTTCGCGCATCCGCTGTCCGGCCTCCCAGGCGTCCATTCCGGGCATCAAACGTTCATATTCATAGGAATATGCGCCCCGTGCCACCCCCAATTCCAGCCGCCCCCCGGTGACCAGATCGGTCATCGCCGCTTCGCCAGCAAGTTTGATCGGATGCCAGAATGGCGCCACAACTGTGCCGGTGCCCAGTTTCAGGTTCTTTGTATGCCGAGCCAGATCGGTGATGGTGATGAAGGGGTTGGGAGCGATGGTGAATTCCATGCCGTGATGTTCGCCGGTCCAGACCGCCCGCATGCCGCCTTCATCGGCCATGGTGCACAGCGACAGGAATTCTTCGTAGAGGTGCTGGTGATCCTGTTCCGGAGCCAGCCGTTCCATGTGGGCAAAAAGTGAAAATTCCATATCAAACTCCTATTGATGGGCTTCGCCGCCGGCAGCGAGCGGATGCACCTCGCCGCGCATCGCGTCACCAATATATAGGCCGAACTGATTGTTGCCGTGTTCTTCCCGGTAGCGGCGGACCATTTCGGCATTGGCGGGCCGGGCGAGATCATCAGAGATCAGTCGGGAGATCGGCCAAAGTTCAACGCTGTCATGGCGCGGCCTTTCCAACAATGTGGCGCGGAAGATTGTGACGTGCTCGTCGTGTTCCGCATCATCATAAAGCGAGTAGACGGGCCCGATTTTTGCCTTCAGGCCCAGGGAGGCAAGATATTGTGCAAGCGCGGTTCGGGCACCGGACCTGTCGTCCAGGGTGGTGGCGGGAATGTGTGCCTCATCTTTGTCCCGCACCACACAAACCTGTCCCTCAAATTCAACCAGCGCACCGGAGACAAATTTTTGTGCGCCCTTTGCTGAAGTTTCGGACTGGCGTTCTTTTGACAGGCTGAAATAGCCCTCCCGGCAATAGCCAAGGCCACGCCTCGTAGAAGTTTGAAACTGGGCAACCTGGCCAATCAGAATATGGTGGTCCCCCGCTTCGATCCGGTTGTGCAGAATGCAGGAGAATTGGGCTGCGGCGCCTTCGATGAGCGGATTTCCAAATTGATCTTCCTGCCAGTCGATTTGGGAAAAGCGATCTTTCGTGGAGCCCGCAAAAATGTTGGAGATTGTCTCCTGTCCTTCTGCCAGGATGTTGACCGAAAAGTGCTTTGCCCTGGCGAATATGTCGAAGCTGGACAGGTGGTTTCCCGGGCACACCAGCAGCAGAGGTGGATTGAGCGACACCGAGGTGAACGAATTGGCGGTAAAACCCACCAGAGTGCCGTCTTCAGCGCGAGTTGTGACGACGGTCACGCCGGTCATGTAGCTGGCCAGGGCATTGCGTAATTCTTTGGGATCAAACTGGGTCATGGATTCCATCCAGATGTTTGCAGAATTCCAACAGGTGGGCACAGACTTCTGCTGCATGGGTCATCGGCATCATATGTCGGGCACCGTCTATGACGACCGCTCGTCCCCGCGGCGCCAGTGCCGCCATTGCAATTGACATTTCAGGTGTCGAATTGGGTTCCTCGGATCCGGTGACAAACAGGGTTGGGCCGACAAGATTGGCCAAGTCAGCATCAGACGGACCGTCCTGCTCGGCAAACAGAGTGTAGGCACATTGGTAGGCCTTCGGGTCCACATCGGTCAGCCAGCGGTGACAATCGCCAGCCATGTCTGCAAGCTCGCCGCGAGGACTATCTCCGAACCAGCGCATCAATGTCGGGCCAGGATTGGGTTTTTCTGCGTTCAGCAGTTCTGCGGCGCGCTTTCTGACAGCCGTTCTGGCCGCTGGGGAACGACGAAAGATGGCGTTAAGCTGCACGGTTGCGGCAATGCGGTCCGGATAGGCGATTGCCAGATCCAGTGCGATCAGTGCGCCAAGCGAATGGCCCATCACCAGGGATTTGGACCCGTCTGCGGCAAATAATTCTGAGATTGTGGTGCTGAAATCCCGCAGGGTTGATCGATCAGCGGCAGGGGCGCTGTCACCATGGCCCGGCAGGTCAATTGCCGTCACCGAAAAATGCCGGGTCAGAATTGGCAACATCGGCCCCCAGGCATCGGCGTTGAGGCCAACACCATGAATCAGTATCAGGTCCGGCCCCGAACCTCCCCGCCAGCCGGAAAGCTGTGGCGTGAGCTCAGACCGCGGCAGGGTTGTCGAGGTCATGGCCCAGATCCTTCAGATCCTGATAGCGATCGCCGATGCGGTGGTGAGGACGACCACCGGTGGCAGCACCCAATACGATCACCAGTTCATCGGCACGGGGGGCATCGGCAATGGCAAATTGAATGGTCAGGTAGTGGGAGCGTCGCCCGGCATCGTTCTTGTCCATCAGAGGAATCGAAATCGGTGCATTGGCACCGCCGCGCGTATTGGAAAAGGCCAGATAGCTTTTTGCACCCACAGCCTCGCGATAAAAATTGCCGAACCGCAATGTGTGGATCAGCGCCGATGCATGTTCGATCTCGCCGTCAAGCCCGGCGACCGCCGCCTTGCCATAGGCTTCGATGGCTTCGCCCGAACCGGCAAGGGCGATCATCCGCTTGGTCAGCAGCTCCCCAAGAGGCGGTCCATAGGCCATGATTTCCGGCTTCAGGTCCTCGACAAAGCGACCAGCCCAGGGATTTTTCACGACAGCAGCCACGGCAAACATGCGCCAGGGAATTTCGGCAGTTTTAAACCCTTCGATCAGGACTTCCTCGTCAAAGGTGACGATTTTGCGAATTTCTGGCTTGCTAATTTCAGGAGGCATCGAAACATCATTTCGGTCTGTCAGGGGCATCGGCAACAGTTTGAACCGGTGCAATTTGATTGACAAACGATGGATTTTTGGTCATTGGCATTAGCATTACTAATGCATGTATTTAGGCAATATGGCCCGTGCTCTCCCACCGCTTGCCTGGTTTCGCGCTTTTGAATGCGCCGCGCGGCATCTCAGCTTCACTCTAGCCGCAGAAGAACTGAACCTGACCCAGTCAGCGATCAGCCAACATGTTCGCTCGCTGGAGCACCGATTTGGCTGCGCTCTTTTTGTGCGCAAGCATCGCGGCATCGGACTGACGGATCAGGGCCGCCGCCTGCTCCCCACGGTCGCCAGTGCCATCAGCATTCTGCAATCGGCCAGCGAGACTTTTGAAACGCCTGCAGACAGGCGGCTGTTGACGATCAGCGTCAGCACCAGTCTGGCACAATGGTATCTGGCGCCGCGACTGAAACACTTTGCCGAACAGAATCCCGACATCGGATTTCGGGTGATTTCAAAAGTCTGGCCGGACGAATTCACCGGACTGAGTTCGGATATTGAAATTCGCTTTGATGCGCCAAGTTCCGCCCAGACCGGATCAGTCAGGATCGACAATGGCAAGATGCAGGTTGTGGCCTCGCCGGAATTGGCCCGTGCGTGCCCGGGAGATGGTTTTCCCCTTGTGGAGATCGGCAATCTGCCCCTCATCCAGGTGCTTGGCACCAGCGACACGTGGACCCGTTGGGCTGGTGAGAGAGGCTATCAGGGCCGACTGAATATCGTCTGCAATGTGGAGTCCCATGGGGCGGCAGTTGACTTCGCCCGGTCAGGCACCGGCATCGCGCTGACCAGTTCGCTGATCGCCGCACCCTGTCTGTTGGACGGATCGCTCGTTGCGTTGGAGAAATCTGCTCTGACTGCCCAGGACGGCTATTACCTGACCGTGGCGCAGAACGAAAACACCAAACTTGCAACAGTTTTCAGCGACTGGTTGCAGGACCAGATTACTGAAACTGCCGGCTTGGTTTAACTCACCCTGGTGGATTCGTGATGCGCCAGATAGGAGCGCTGAATGGCAATCTGGTCGGCCACATATTTGGCATCATGCCAGACGCCCCATATGAAGGATGATCCCCGCCGCGACTGCCAGGGCAGGCCGACAAAATAAATGCCGGATTCCGGCGACACCCCGCGTTGATGAATTGGGTTACCCCGCGCATCGGTCACATCCAGCTTCAGCCAATCGTAGTCGACGGCAAACCCGGTGGCCCAGATCACCGAGTTGATGCCAGCTTGCTTCAGGTTTACTTGCAAAACCGGGTTGGTTACACAATCCGGATCAGGGCCAATTTCCCGCGCCTGAGGTTCCTCCGGCAGATCCAGTCCATTGCGTTCCACCCATTCATCGGCCTCATCCAGTACGGAGAGATAATTGGCGTCGCCCTTGGCAATATTGGTGCCAAGGTCAGAAGCAAAGTTCAGCACACCCTCCTCATAGGTCGTGGTCAGACCCACAAGATTCATGCCCTGATCGGCCAGTTTGCGAAAATCCACCGTATGGCCGCCGCGGGCGCCGCTCACTGAAATGGTCACATGTTCGGTGCCCGGGTCGAGCGCGGCAGCATCCCATTTGCCCAGCACCCCAAGCCACCAGACAAAATCATGGCCGCGATAGCTGCGTGGCGGGCGGTCATGGGGGCCAACGGAAAGGTAAACTTCCCGACCAGCCCGCAACAATTCATCGGCAATCTGACCGCCCGACGATCCGGCACCGACGACCAGCACCGCTCCCCGGGGCAATTGGTCGGGATTGCGATAAGCACTTGAGTGCAACTGCTGTACGTCGGCTGATTGGGGAATAACCGGGGGGATGACCGGGCGTTGAAACGGCCCGGTGGCGGCGACAACGCTCTTTGCTTCAATTTCACCTTCCGAAGTGAAAACCCGAAAACCCAATCTGCCCGGCAATTTTTGAACACTTGTCGCCTCCACGCCGCAACGGATTGGCGCCTTGATCAATTCGGCATATTCGACAAAATAGTCCGCCACTCTTTCCTTGCCGGGAAAGGCACCGGGGTCGGTGTTGGAAAATTCCAGTGTTGGAAACCGGTCATGCCAGGCGGGCCCGTTGGCGACCAGTGAATCCCACCTTTCGGAGCGCCAGCGCTCGGCAATGCGGTGACGTTCAAGGATCAGATGCTCGATGCCGAGCTTGCCCAGATGCTCACTCATGGCCAGGCCAGCCTGGCCGGCCCCAACGATCAATGTATCAATTTTCTCTGTCGCCATGGCGCAATTCCATTTGCTTCAAAACCCGTCAGGGCAAGAAAGCCGCCCCGCTGAATCGCCAGTCTCGCAAAATCTTGGATAAAGATAAATTTGGAAATACTCCTCAATTGATGAGGAGAAGACTAATTAGCGCCAATTCAAAACTCCACCTGCCGGTGATCAGCAACCCGCTTTGGCGAAGAGAAATGAAAGACTCGCGCAAAAAAATTCGTCCGCTGCTATTGATTCTTGTATCAAATGAGACATATGTGTCTCATGACGAATATCCGACCCGCCACCCGCGACGCCATTTTGGAAGCCGCGTTTCAGATATTTGCAGAGCGCCCGTCTGCCTCTCTTGGCGATGTGGCACAATATGCCGGCGTTGGACGGGCAACTTTGCACCGCCATTTCAGCTCGCGACAGGCCCTGATGGCGGCTCTGGCACATGCCGCCATGACCGAACTCAATGCGGCGGTTGATGCAGCGGTACTACATGCCACCAGCCATACCGAGGGATTGAAGCTGGCATTGGAGGCCATTGTTCCGCTGGCCAACCGGCAGTGGTTTCTCAGCCACGAGATTGCCGATGCCGATCCGGCGATTGCCGCCGCCTATGAAAAGGACAGGCAGGAATTGCTGGTTGAAATTGAAGCGGCCCGGGCTGAGGGAACATTTGCCGCCGACATGCCCGCGACCTGGATCGCCGAGGCTTTTGAAAACCTGCTTTATGCTGCCTTGTCGATGGTGCGCAGCGGCGAAGCCACCCCCTCGCAGGCTTCAGACCTGGCGTGGCGCACCCTGACACTTGGTCTGAGAGGAGAACAGCGATGAATACAAGTGTGCTGGAACAACTTGGTGGCCAGATTGATGATGCATTCTTCATCATTGGCGCCATCATCTTTGCAATCGAGATTGCCGAGGCCTGGTTCAAAGGATCCTTAAAAGGGCGCAGCGTGCTGGAAATGATCGCCAGCGCCTCCACACAGATCCCCTATCTTGCGGTCGAAATATTCATCATGACCGGCGCCTATGGGCTCTATTTCGTCCTTGCAGAATCACTCGTCACCTGGACCGTGCCGCTGACCTGGTGGACGGTCGCCCTGGCGGTTCTTGCAGCCGACTTCACCTATTATTGGGAACACCGGATTGCCCACCAGGTGCGCATTTTATGGACCCAGCATGCGGTTCATCACTCCTCCCGGGAATTCAACATTATTACCGGGATCAGATTTGGCCCGCTGGAAAGCTTTTGGGCTCTGATCATGCATATTCCAATGATCCTGATCGGGTTTTCTCCTGAGCTTGTGGTCTTCGGCTCGCTTTCGGTGCTGGCCTATCAGACCTGGATCCATACTGAGACCATCGGCAAGCTGGGGCCGCTTGAGAACGTCTGGAACACCCCGTCACATCACCGGGTGCATCACGGTTGCGACAACAAATATCTCGACAAGAATTACGGCGGCATATTGATTGTCTGGGACCGGATGTTCGGCAGTTTTCAGGAGGAGGAGGAAACGCCACGCTATGGATTGAAGCGGGATTTCGACAGTCCGAACCCGCTTCACGTGTGGTTTTCAGAACTGCCGCAATTATGGCGCGACCTGAAGGCGGCCAAAGGCATCAGGGAAATCGTCATGCGCCTGTTCGCAGCCCCCGGATGGACGCCCAAATAGCATCGGATATTGTTGTTGTGCGGCACAGCGTGGCTGGCGATTGATCGGTGAAAGATCGCTCCAACACCGGGCACACGCCTTGGTCCGATTGTGGAAGTTGGTGCCCTCCGCCGGAATCGAACCGGCACTCCCGAAGGAACTGGATTTTGAATCCAGCGCGTCTACCAATTCCGCCAGGAGGGCTCTCATGAGATCTGGGTAGACCATGTCTTGCGACTGGGCGGACTATAGTCATCGAAGGACGATTGGCAACGGGTTTTTGATAATTGGGGCAATAAATTTCGACCCTGTTTGACGTGCAATCGTGCCCCCTGACAACGCCGGCAAATGGCAACCCAGCCACCCCTACAAAGATCAATCTCGAGCCCCAACCATGATAGCAAAAACCGGCAACTTGGTTTAAGGAAAGCGCGACTTCCCTGTAACGTCGTGACAACCATATGATTCGAGCTCTCTACGACTGGATGTTCCGCCTTGCCGGACACCGACATGCCGACAAGGCATTGGGCGGCATCGCCTTTGTTGAAAGCTCGTTCTTTCCAATTCCACCCGATGTCATGTTGATCCCGATGGTGATGGCGAACCGCCACAGGTGGTGGTATTTTGCGTTGATCTGCACCATCGCATCGGTTCTCGGCGCGGTGCTGGGCTATGCCATAGGCGCGTTGGCCTATGAGTGGCTGGGGCAACCCATCCTCGCCTTCTATGGCAAGGAAGAAGCGTTTTCCAAACTGGCCGAGACCTATAACAGCGAGTGGGGGCTGCTGGCCGTATTTGCTGGCGCGGTGACTTTTCTTCCTTACAAATTGTTCACTATTTTTTCCGGCACAACCGGCCTTAACTTCGCCCTGTTTATCGGCATATCCATTCTGGGCAGGGGATTGCGCTTCTTTCTGGTTGCCTTCTTGCTGTTTAAGTTCGGTGCACCGATCCAAACCTTTGTCGAGCGATGGCTCGGCCCGCTCTTCTTTCTCGGGCTGGCGCTGTTGATCGGCGGATTTGCGATCATCAAATATATTCTGTGAGACCCATGAACCAGACATCTCCTTCCATCCCGTTGCAGACCTCCGGCATACAGCAAATACAATCTGCCGCATTGGTGCTGATTGGCATGATCCTGGTCATCGGTTCGGCACTGGGGTTTGAACATATTGGTGGCTATGCCCCGTGCGCCCTGTGTCTGGAGCAACGCTTGTCCTACTACTGGGGCATTCCGATTGCGGCCATCGCTCTGGTCTCGGCGCTGAAGTCCTGGCCGCCGCTGTTGACGCGTGGTCTGTTAATCGCGGTTGTGCTGCTGCTGCTCTACACTGCCGGATTGGGAGTCTATCACTCCGGAGTCGAATGGGGATGGTTTGAAGCGCCACAATCCTGTGGCGCCGGACTGAGCGCCACCTCCAGCGACGCCGGCAGTCTGCTGGACAGCCTGGCCACTGCCAAGCCACCCAGCTGCGACGATGCCGCAGGACGCTTTCTCGGTCTCAGCTTTGCCGGCTGGAATGTCATTGCTGCGGGGTTCCTCGCACTGGTGGCTTTGCGCGGGAGCCTGGGGCGCGGGTCGCTGGGCAAGGCAGACTGATCAGACCCTCCTGGTCGAACGGATCAAGGTTCCAGCGGTGCATCCCAATAAAGATAATCCATCCAGCTTTCATGGAGAAAATTCGGTGGGAATTTTCGCCCTGCATTATGCAGATCATGAACAGTTGGAATCCACGGCTTGCGGTGCGGCATCATGCCTGCCTCTTTCGGCATCTTGCCACCCTTGCGCAGATTGCAGGGCGAACAGGCTGTGACGATGTTTTCCCAGGTGGTCAGCCCGCCCCGGGAACGGGGGATCAAATGGTCAAAGGTCAGGTCGGTTTCGCCGTCGCCGCAATACTGACATTCAAACTCATCGCGCAAAAACAGGTTGAAACGGGTAAAGGCCGGGTGTCGCTGCGGACGAATATACTGTTTCAGGCTGACAACGCTGGGCAATTTCATCTGAAAACTTGGTGAAGATACGGCAGCATCATATTCAGATACAATGTTCACCCGCTCCAGAAACACCGCTTTGATGGCATCCTGCCAGGACCACAGCGAGAGAGGGTAATAAGAAAGCGGCCGGT
Organism: Rhizobiaceae bacterium; assembly: GCA_039977975.1. Taxonomy (GTDB): domain Bacteria; phylum Pseudomonadota; class Alphaproteobacteria; order Rhizobiales; family Rhizobiaceae; genus Pseudahrensia. The sequence continues at coordinate 276,416 of JBDWCD010000008.1, read as the reverse complement.
AATCCGCGTTCAGGACAAGGGCCGGATGCATCTCCGGATTGACGGCTATCGTCACCGATGGGTCCTCCATGCTGGCGCATGATTCTGCGTCGCCCTGTTAGTGTAAGGCCAGTGCGACAGATTTGTGAACCCTGCAAAACATTCCCAGCACCCGGCGTTGCACAGAAATCTGGGCCTAAACGGCAGATCGGCCGCGAATTCGGGCATAGTGAGCATAAAAAATTCGTGCCGCGACACTGCGAAATGGTGCCCATTGGGCCGCCAGCAATCTGGTTTGTTTCGTATCCGGTCTATTATGCAGCTGGCAAAGTTCTCCGACAACATGTTGCAGCGCTATATCTCCGGCGGGAAAGATGTCGGTGTGACCGGCGCAAAACAGCAGATAGACTTCAGCTGACCATGGACCGATGCCCTTCAAAGCCGTCAGACTGGCGATTGCCTGGTCTACCGGAAGCTCGCAAAGACCCTCCAGGTCAAGACCATCTTCAGTAATCGCCCTGGCCAGGCCGAGCAGCGCCACCTGTTTGGCTCGCGACTGGCCTGCGGTGATCAGTGGCGCTTCGCCGAGGCGCAGCAGATGCTCTGCGGTAAACGGATTTATTTGTTGCCGCGTCCGCTCAAAAATCGCTGCTGCGCTGGCCTTTGAGACCTGCTGTGCCGTGATAATCTCTGCCAGACCTTCAAACCCTGGCGGGCGGGCACGCAGCGGAATGTCCGGCAGGGCCTCAACAACAGAACGCAACTGGGGAAACTGATCGAGAAAGACTTCAACCCCTTGCTGGAGATTGTGCTGGTTGCGAATACGCGCAATGTTGGGAGCCGTATCAGACATGACTGACCCTAACCACAATGGCGACCACCACAACACCCGTTTTCAGATTTGCACCCAGCCCAAACGGACTGCTGCATCTAGGGCATGCCTATTCTGCGCTGGTCAACCAACAGCTTTGCGACCGAATGGGTGGCGCCTATCTGTTGCGGCTGGAAGACATCGATCAATCCCGCTGCACCCCGGAGCTGGAATGGCAGATGTTGGAAGACCTGAAGTGGCTCGGCATCGGATGGCAGGGGGAACCGCGCCGCCAGTCGCAGCATTTTGATGATTACCAACGGGCATTGGACCGATTGCGCTCTGACGGTCTGATCTACCCATCCTTCATGAGCCGTGGTGAAATTCGTCGATCCGTTGCTGAAAAGTCCGGTTCCGGCACGCCCTGGCCTCGCGATCCCGACGGGTCACCCCATTATCCGGGCGACGAACGCAACTGGTCTGTGGACCAACAGGAAGCGATGATCGCCGAGAGGCCCAAACATGCCTGGCGACTCGACACGACCGCGGCCCTTCAGCGTGTCACAAACAGTTTGAGTTGGCAGGAATTTCAAGCTGATGATCCGTCTGTTTGCAAAATCATTCAAGCCCGGCCGGACCTGTGGGGAGACGTGGTGTTGGCCCGTTCGGACACGCCGACCAGCTATCATCTGGCGGTCACCGTCGATGACGCATTGCAAAATGTCTCCCATGTGGTGCGCGGCCGTGACCTGTATCATGCCACCAGCGTTCACCGCCTGCTGCAGGAGCTGCTGGACCTGCCTGAACCACAATATCATCACCACGACCTGGTAGTCGAAAGCGGCGGCGGCGACGGCGACGGCGACGATGGAGACGGTCGCAAATTGTCCAAGTCCGATGGTGATGTCAGCCTGAAAGCGCTCAGAGAGCGCGGCCTCGCCGCCGAGGATTTGCCCAGCCTGTTCCGCTTTTCCAGCTAATCATCCAATTCACACCCTTACAGGACTAGCCAGATTGACCATGCGATTGGTGCAGGGCTCATCTGCGTTCTTTGCGCTCGTAAATTCGCTCCGTCGAGACCAGATAGATTGCATCGGAACGCGCAGTCCGCCGCGGCTTCAATAATTCGCCGCCGCCGTCACGTTCCCCAATCTAAAACCCTCCCGACCGGAACTTTTATCTCTTCCGGCGGCTGCAAAAGGAACAAGACAATGAGCATTCTTACATCAGTACAGTCCTGGAACCGTGCGCGCCTCACCCGCAATGCGCTGAACGGCCTGTCCGCACGCCAGCTGGACGATATCGGCGTATCCCGCGCTGCCATTTCGCACGTCGCCAAAACCAACCGCTATATCTAAGCTGGCGATCTGCCGACACTATAAGCCGGTTCTTCAAACCGGCACTCCAGGAAGACCATGTTAAACGTCCTTGCTGCTCAACTTACCGAGCGGAAAGGGCGTTTAACTGGTTTTGGAATAGGCCGTGTCAGGTCGGACTGGCCTCTTGAACCATCGCCGTTTCAATGCCTTCCAACAATATGAGAGCAAGAATCTCCTCAACCACTTCGCGCCAACCACGATCCAGCTTCAGTTCTTGAGGAAACAAACCCTCCATGCCATGCAAGGCCCGACTGATCTCCCTGGCCGTTCTGGCGGGTTTCAGCAGTTTTTTAATATCCGCCTCCCGCGGGTCACGCAATGCGTAATACTGGCCGCTCTCAGACAGACCAGTGCAGTAACGCATCCACGCCGCAACGGCGAATGCAAAGGGCCTGACATCCTGTCCGGCCGCCAACGCATCCACGGCCGGCAGCAACAGGCGTTGCGGCAGTTTTTCAGTCCCATCCATGGCGATCTGATAGGTCTCATGGGCCAGTGCCGGATTCTTAAACCTGTCGTTCAACTGCACGGCATAATCGACATAGTTGATGCCGTTCAGCGGTTTCAACGTTACTGCCGCAGCGGCCATGTGGCGCACGACAAGCCGTGACAAATAGGGATGGGCCATGACATCGCGTACATACATGCGACCGCAAAGATAACCAGCATAGGCGAGCATAGAATGGGCGCCGTTGAGCATCCGCAATTTCATTTTTTCAAAAGGTGCCACATCGGCTACAAACAGAGCTCCGCCAGCCTCCCAGTCTGGGCGGCCATTTGCAAAGTTATCCTCGATCACCCATTGGCTGAATTCTTCTGTTTCGACACAGGCCCGGTCTTCCCGTCCGGTCCAATCCTGGCAGGTAGCGCTCGTCTGATCGGTCGATGCCGGGGTAATGCGGTCGACCATGGTTGATGGAAAAGTCGCGTTGTCTGCGATCCACTCGGCCAGTTTCGGATCAAGACGATGGGCAAAATCCAGCAGCCCCGCCTTCAGCAAGGCGCCGTTATTTGGCAGGTTGTCACAACACAGAAGGGTGAAAGCCGGCAATCCTTTGGCTCTTCGTTGACGCAGGCTTTCAACCAGCAGGCCGAGCACACCGGTGGGTCTTCTCGCCAACGGGGCGTCGCGACCGGGGAGGTCGGCGAGACCAATCAAATCTGCGGCGACGGCAGGATGTTCCGGATCCGCACAATTTGCTGACCGGTCAATACCGTAGGCCTTTTCCGTTACCGTCATGCTGACAATTCGCGTCGCAGGGTCCGTCAGCGCGGTCATCGCGGCGTCGGGACGATCGACCAACGCGATCACCTTCTCGATGCTGCCGATCACCCGGGCGCGGCTGCCAATCGAGCCCCGCTCCAGCAACGTGTAGAGGCCATTTTGCTGGTTCAGTGCATCGGCGACCTGGCGACTGCGCATACTTATGCCGGTGATCCGCCAGTCACCGCCGGACGCAGCAAGGGCTGCGTCGGTATAAACGGCCTGATGGGCCCGGTGAAACGCGCCGGGACCGAGATGAACGATACCGGATCTGTGATTGGCAGGTTCATAGCCCGGCAGCACCGCGCGTTGTGCGATGCCTGACAGGCTGGTCAATCTTTTGCTGCTGCTCATCAATCCAATCTCACCGATGCGTGTTGCAAGGCAGTGGCCACACCCCGCAACTCGGCAAGCCCCTTCAGACGGCCAATCGCCGGATAGCCCGGCTGACTATTGCGCCCCAAATCATCCAGAATATCCTGCCCGTGATCCGGCCGCAGAGGGATGGAATGATCCGCCCGACCTGCGGCACCGCGGCGCTGTTCTTCTTCGACCACCGCTGCCAGCAGGGCAACCATGTCGGTACATCCTGCGAGATGTTCGGCTTCATAGAATGAACCGCGAATTTGATCACTCTCCCGCTGCACATTGCGCAGATGCAGGAAATGCACCCGATGCCCGAGACGCTGCATCATGCCGGGCAGATCATTATCTGGTCGCGCGCCCAGCGATCCCGAACACAGCGTGATTCCGTTGGCTGGCGAGTCCACAGCATCAATTGCAGCCTGATAATCCGCTTCCGTCGACATGACCCTCGGCAAGCCAAGCAGGCCAAAGGGCGGATCGTCGGGATGGCAGCACAGACGCATTCCCAGCGCTTCTGCAACCGGAACAACCTCTTCCAGAAAGTCGAAATAGTGCCGACGCAGCTGATCGGCGGAAATGTTGTCATATTCCGCCAGATGATTTCGCACATCGGTGAGGGAAAAGTTTTCTGCCGCGCCTGGCAGGCCGGCGACAATGTTTTTCGCCAATGCCTGCTGCTCGACATCCCCAAGGCCAGCAAAGATTTCCGCCGCCTCGTCCACCGCCGCCGCATGGTAATCTTCGGCTGCGCCACTGCGCTGCAAAATATGGATATCGAAGGCAGCAAAAGCGGCATAGTCAAATCGCATACAGGTGGCGCCATTGGGCAGACGCCAGTTCAGATCGGTGCGGGTCCAGTCGAGAATTGGCATGAAATTGTAGCAGATGGTCTCAATGCCAGCACCTGCCAGATTGTGCAGACTGGTTTTGTAATTGGCGATATGCTCGCGCCAGGCACCCTTTTGCTTTTTGATAGATTCCGACACCGGCAGGCTTTCAACCACATCCCAGGCAAGATCGGAGGATGTCCCGTCTGACAGCACTGCCAGTTCGGCCTGGCGTTTTTCAATTTCTTCAACCGACCAGACATCGCCGGCCGGCAGGTGATGGAGCGCCGTGACCACCCCTTCAACTCCTGCCTGCAACATAGCTTCGAGGCTGACCTGATCATGCGGACCGAACCATCGCCAGGTTTGTTTCATCGCTTCCAACCTTTCAGGAACATTGGCTACTGCTTGTGCATCTCTGTGAGACCGGTGTACACCGATTGATCAATATCTCAAGATCGCATCACCGCCATGACCCAATCCGACACGTTCCTGCACCCCGACCGCCTGTTGCCAACCGAGGGCAATTTGCGGACCATTGCCCGCGATCTGTATGACAGTGTCAGCGATCTGCCGATCATCAGCCCTCACGGCCATACCCTTCCCCACTGGTTTGCCGAGAATCAGCCAATGGGCGATGCAGCCGATCTGTTCCTGACCCCGGACCATTATGTCCTGCGCATGCTTTACAGCCACGGGATCTCCTACGAGGCGCTGGGGGTTCCGCGGAATGACGGAGGCGAAGTGGCATCAGGTCGGGAAGCCTGGAACGTGCTTGCTGAGCATTATCACCTGTTTCTCGGCACGCCGTCGCGACTGTGGATCGACCATTCGATGAACTGGGCCTTTGGCATTGACCAACCCCTGTCGCCGGACAATGCCGACGCCTATTTCGATCTAATTACCGACCGCCTGCAGCAAGATGATTGTCGGCCAATGGCGCTGCTCGACAAGGCGAAGGTCGACTATATCGCAACAACTGAATTTGCCCTTGACCCGCTGACCCACCATGCCAACATCGGCCAGCAGGGCCTGTCGTCGCGGATTGCCACAACCTATCGACCCGACGATGTGACCGATCCCGACAATCCAGATTTCCAAGCCAATATCCGCGCCCTGGGTGAGGTCACCGGCCAGGACGTTGAAAGCTGGTCGGGGCTGATTGAAGCCCACCGCATTAGACGTGCGTTCTTTCGAGACCACGGCGCCAGTGCTACCGACCACGGCGTGCCGTCTGCCCAGACGCTGAACCTTTCAGAGACCGAAAAACAGGTTCTGCTGACGCTTATCCTCAGCGGTGATTACACGTCCAATCACAGCGAACAGTTCCGTGCCCAGATGCTCACCGAAATGGCAGGTCTTTCCTGTGAAGACGGCATGGTCATGCAGATCCATGCAGGATCCCGCCGCAATACTGATCCACGACTGATGAAGAATTTTGGTGCCAATCTCGGCGCCGACATTCCTGTTGCCGTCAACCCGGTCATCGGACTGGAACCACTGCTCCAGCGTTATGGCGACGCTGAGGGTTTCCGCCTGTTGTTCTTCTGTCTTGATGAAACCGTTTACGCCCGAGAGCTGGCGCCGCTAGTTGGTTACTGGCCGGCATTGCGTTCCGGCCCGCCCTGGTGGTTTCACGACAGCCCCCGCGGAATAGCCCGATATCTGGACGGCATGGTGGAGACCGCAGGTTTTCATAACCTCGCCGGTTTCAACGACGACACAAGAGCCCTGTTATCGATACCAGCACGCCATGATGTTTGGCGCCGCTGTGTCTGCAGTTTTCTCACCCCGATGGTGGCGCAAGGCGTGTTGGGCAGGGCCGATGCCGACCAGATGGCACGCTGGCTGAGCTACGACGCTGCTCTCGATGCCTATGCAATCAAAAGGGCCTGAACATCCAGAAATTGAACGCAGTCGTAAGAAGGGCTTCATTTGGTGCCGTTGCGAGGATTGTCTTCCGCGTCACCGGCATCCTGATCCAATTCCAGCACATCCTGCCAGATCCGGTCGGCAAGCTGCTTTATCAATCCGTTGCCGGGCTGGCTTTCTTCGATCAAGGTCAACAGATAGCGCAGCCGCTGGATCGACTGTCTGCCGGAATGGAGGTCTGACTGGATCAGATCGTCAAAGGCGCGCGACAGGTTCCGGTCAGCCTCAACCAGGTCGGCCTCGGAATCAGATCCGGAATCGATTACCTGTTCCACCTGTAATTTCGCAGCCTCGTAGCGAGCAATCAGCTCGCCGAGATCTGATACCATGACAATATCCTTTCTGGCCGCACCTTCAGGGATACTTTACGCTTACGTAAGGGTATTGTCGAAATGCGACAAATTATGTCGCTGATAGCGTATTCATTTAGCTGCGATGGATCGCAGACCAGATTCGCTCAGGCGTAGCGGGCAGTTCAATATCGACAATATTGAATTCCGACAGGGCATCCAATACGGCCGAAATGACAGCTGGGGTCGCCCCCACCGTGCCAGCCTCTCCTGCCCCTTTGGCTCCCAGTGGGTTAGTTTTAGTTGGGGTGGGCAGGCACTCAATGCTGATTTCTGGCACATCGTCGGCCCGCGGCATGGTGTAATCCATGAATGAACCGGTCAACAATTGCCCGGAGTCTGCATCATAGGCGAGGTCTTCCAACAGCGCCTGGCCAATGCCCTGAACAATGCCGCCGACCAGTTGCCCCTCCAACAACAGCGGATTGATCACCGTGCCAACATCATCAATGGAAACCAGCCTTATGACTTCTGTTGTACCGGTATCCGGATCGATCTCTACTTCGACAACCTGGCATCCGTTGGGAAAGGTAAATCCCTGCAACAGAAAGTCTCCCTGACCATTGAGACCCAGGCCAAGGTGAGGCGGTAAAATTGGTTTATAGGATAGCTGCGCGATCTGCTGGATCGGCATTTTCTTGTCTGTTCCGGCCACCGTGAAGTGCCCCTGTTCAAAGACCAGATCCTCACCGGCAACCTCCATCAAATGACTGGCGATGGCCCTTGCCTTTTCGATGACCCGATCTGCGGCTGCTTTCATCGCGCCACCGCCATTGACGATTGACCGCGACGCAACCGTTCCGCGCCCAAAAGTGACCTTGTCGGTATCCCCTTGCAGAACACGCACAGACTCAAAAGGCACACCAAGCCATTGCGAGACCATTTGTGCAAAAATCGTCTCATGCCCCTGACCATGACTGAAAGTTCCCGGCAGCACGGTCACACCGCCCGCCGGATCAAAGCGAATTTCGGCGGCTTCATTTGCCAGTCCGGAATTTTCCATATGCAGGGCGAGACCAATTCCGCGCAGTTTGCCTGCCCGTTTGGACTTCTTTTTTCGCTTGTCGACGCCCTGCCAGTCCGCTGCTTCCAATGCCCGTTCCAGCACGGCGCCGTAATTACCAGAATCCACTGTGTATAACAGCGGCGTCTTGTATGGCATCTCTTGCTCGGTCACGAGATTCAATCGCCTGATCTCGGCCCGGTCCACGCCCAGTTGTGCAGCAGCTTTGTCGATCAACCGCTCGATCATGTAGCTGGCTTCAGGGCGTCCAGCGCCCCTGTAGGGTTGAGTTGGAGAGGTGTTGGTGTAAACCGCCTCCGACAGGGCGTGGGCCACGGGAACGCGATAGCAGCCGGTGGCAAGGGTTGCGGCAAACATCGGTGAAACACCACCTCCCGGCGACAGATGCGCTCCGGTATTGTAACGGGAATGAACATCCAGCGCCACGATGCGGCCTGACTGGTCCAGCGCCATAACAGCATCCACGTCCTGATCCCGTCCGTGATAATCGCTCATCAGCGATTCCGACCGACTGGCGTGCCAGCGCACCGTGCGCTGTAGCCGCAAAGCGGCCCAGCCAATTACAGCATCTTCAGCATAGACGCCACCCTTCATGCCAAAGCCACCCCCGACATCGGGGGCGACCACCCGGATGCTGGATTCCGGCAAGCCCAGGATGCGTGCCATGTCTGTGCGTATCGAATGGGGTACCTGTGTCGAGGCATGGTAGATCAAACGGTTCTCGCGCCGATCGTACTCAGCCACCGCCCCGCGCATTTCCATGGAATTGGCAGACAGGCGGTTGTTATGAAGCGACAGCTTGACGACGTGGTCGGCACCGGCAATCGCCTGGCTGGTGGCCGCTGCATCTCCAAGCTCGATCCTGAACGCGACATTGTCGGGAACGGATTCCCACAAAACGGGCGCTTCGTCAGACAGGGCTTCCTGTGTCGTCAGCACCACGTCAAGCTCATCATAGTCCACCTCCACCAGTTCGGCAGCATCCAGCGCCGCCTGACGGCTCTCTGCCAGCACCACGGCCACGGGCGCTCCAACATAGCGAACCGTGTCAGTGGCCAATGCCGGTGTCGGCACAATCTTGTTTGGGCGGTGCATATTGGGGAGGATTGTATGACAGGACAGACCACCTATCCCGGCAGCGAGATAGTCTGCCCCGGTCAGAACAGTGACCACATCAGGTGCCGTGGTGGCCGCAGTGCTGTCAATTGAGATGATCCTGGCATGTGCCATGGGCGAGCGGACAAAGGCTGCATGCAAAGCATGGGGATGAACCGCATCTTCCACATATTGCCCCTGGCCGGTGATAAAACGCTGATCTTCCGTGCGTAAGACCGATTGCCCAATTCCAAATTTCATCACCTGCCTCTTGCCGCCTGGAGCCCTTCACTTCGAACAGTTACAATGGCACAGATGTGGGGGGCCTTACCAGCGGGGTCGACGCATCACCCGCCAGCTCTTAAACTCAATTGATTGGCTGAGCTCATAAAGTTCACCCCGTTCTTCACATAACCCGTTTCCGCCAGTCTGGAGCCCCCAAATGCAACGCATTTCCCTTGCCAACCATCTGTCTGAACCTCTTGAATTCAGCCGGATCATCTATGGCATGTGGCGGCTGAATGACGATGCAGACACGTCAGCATCCCATGTGCAAGCCAAAGTCGAAGCCTGCCTGGAACAGGGCATCACCAGTTTTGATCAGGCCGATATCTATGGCGGCTATCAATGCGAGCAATTGCTGGGCGTCGCACTGAAAGTCGCGCCGCATCTGCGAGACCAGATGGAAATAATCACCAAATGCGGAATCCTGCTGATGGGAGACAAATTCCCCGAGCGGCGGGTAAAAAATTACGACACCGGCGCAGAACATATAGCTGCCAGCATTGATCAGTCGCTGTTGAATATGAATATCGATCAGATCGATTGCCTGCTGATCCATCGGCCAGACCCGCTGATGGATCACATCGAGACCAGTGCCGCTCTCGATGCGGCTGTTCGATCCGGCAAGGTGCGGTCTGTCGGCGTTTCAAATTTCAAACCCCATGACTGGAACCTTCTGCAGTCAGCCATGGAAACGCCGCTGATCACCAACCAGATCGAAGGCAGCCTGCTGGCTCCGGAGCCTTTCACCAATGGCGATATCGCCTTTCATCAGCAACACGGCATACACCCGATGGCCTGGTCGCCCCTCGGGGGCGGCGCATTGTTTGATCCGGGAAATCAGCAACTTGCCGATCTTCGCAATTGCCTCGATCGCATAGCCATGCAGCAACAGGTGGGTATCGATGCGGTGGCAACTGCCTGGCTGCTTCAACATCCCAGCACCATACTTCCGGTGATGGGCACCAATAATCTCGATCGCATCAAAAAGCTCTCCGACGCCACGCGGGTAGAAATGGACCGCGCCACATGGTTTGAAATCTATGTCGCAGCCCTCGGCCACGAAGTCCCATAGTCGCAGCTTCAGGCGGTCAAAATGCCGCTCATCTGCTTTGTGAGATGACATCACGCCACCGCACTGATATTGAACCAGTCGCAAGCGAACCCCATCCCGTTTGGAGCCCAAGTGAACTGCGCCCCCTTCACCGAATCCGCGCCGCTGATCCACCCGCTACGGCGCCAGAAAACCGTCGGCGTCCGCGTCGGCGATGTGCTCGTTGGCGGCACTAGCCCCATTGTCGTGCAATCGATGACCAATACCGACACGGCAGATGTGGACGCAACCGTCGAACAGGTTGCCGCCCTGGCCAAGGCAGGTTCGGAACTGGTCCGCATCACAGTCGACAGGGATGAGGCCGCCCGTGGAGTTGCCAAAATTCGCGACCGGCTCGACCGGCTCGGAATCGATGTCCCCCTGGTCGGAGATTTTCACTATATCGGCCATAGACTGCTCGCCGATCATCCCGACTGCGCCCAGGCGCTGGCCAAATACCGCATCAATCCCGGCAATGTCGGATTTAAGGAAAAGCGGGACAAGCAGTTCGGTGCAATCATCGAAATGGCCATCAAATATGACAAGCCGGTGCGCATTGGCGTCAATTGGGGCTCCCTCGATCAGGCCCTCCTGACATCCCTGATGGACCAAAACGCGGCCAACGGCTCGCCGCTCAGCGCCGAAGAGGTGATGCGCGAGACCATCGTTCAATCGGCTCTGCTGTCCGCCCAGGAAGCAGAGCGCATCGGCCTGCCACGGGAAAAAATCATTCTCTCCGCCAAAGTTTCCGAAGTTCAGAACTTGATTGCCGTCTATGCGGAACTGGCCCGCCGCAGCGACCATGCCCTGCATCTGGGTCTCACAGAAGCCGGCATGGGCTCCAAGGGCATTGTCGCCTCGTCAGCCGCCCTGGGAATCCTTCTGCAACAGGGCATCGGCGACACCATCCGCATTTCACTGACCCCCGAACCCGGTGGGGACCGCACCCGTGAAGTCCAGGTGGCGCAGGAACTGTTGCAGGTTATGGGTTTTCGCTCCTTCGTGCCGATCGTCGCTGCCTGTCCCGGCTGTGGCCGCACCACGTCGACAATATTCCAGGAGCTGGCGGCAAAAATTCAAACCCAGCTGCGGGCCAATATGCCGGTCTGGCGCGACACCTATCCCGGCGTCGAGGAACTCAAGGTCGCGGTGATGGGCTGCATCGTCAACGGCCCCGGCGAAAGCAAACATGCCGATATCGGTATTTCACTTCCCGGCACCGGAGAAACGCCGGCAGCACCCGTATTCATCGATGGCCGCAAGGCCGTCACCCTGCGCGGCGCAAACATCGCTGAAGAATTTGAAGAACTGGTTCAGGACTATGTCCAGACCCGCTTCGGCGGCAGAGGCGGCGGCGAGGCGGGCGTCGGAGAGCAAAACTTCTGAACACAGGATTTGTTTTCAAGTCTGCCGCTCGACGACGAAACAAGCGGTCTGACGCAGAATATCCGCGCGGTCGCCGAAATCAGCCAGACAATCATTTGCTTCTTCAACCGCTGACGCCAGCAGTCGGCGAACCTCTTCGGCACCCAAAAGTCCCACCAATGTTCCCTTGCCCCGTTGCGCATCCTTGCCAACGGCCTTGCCCATTGCTGCCTCATTGGAGGTGACATCCAACAGGTCGTCCGCCAGTTGGAACGCGAGGCCAATCGTCTCTCCATAGCGGGCCAAACCCGACGTTTGTTCCTCGTCAGCCTCTCCTAAGATTGCACCAGCGACACAGGCAAATCGAATGAGCGCGCCGGTCTTCATCCGTTGCAGAACTCGTATTTCTGCTTCATCCGGCGCCACCGTCTCTGCCGCCAGATCCAGAATCTGGCCACCGATCATCCCCCCAAGGCCCGAGGCGCGGGCCAACTGGCTGACCAAGGCGCTGCGCACAGCGGGGTCATCGTGACAGGCCGGATCGCTGATCAGTTCAAAGGCCAGCGTCAACAAAGCATCACCGGCAAGAATCGCCGTTGCTTCGTCAAATTGCTTGTGAACCGTCGGCTTGCCCCTGCGCAGATCATCGTCGTCCATCGCTGGAAGGTCGTCGTGAATGAGCGAATAGGAATGCAGACATTCCAGCGCACAGGCAGTTTGCATGGCTTTTGCCTGGTCAACTTCAAACAGCCGCGCCGTCTGGATCACCAGAAACGGGCGCAGGCGTTTGCCGCCGTTCAACAGACCATGGCGCATCGCCGCCACCAATCTGGCCGGGCGCACCACTTCACCATCGCCTGCCGCCGACGACATCAGTTCATCAAGCCGGGCGTTGACTGCGCCCGTCGTCAATTCCAACTCTTTTTTGAAGTCAGTGGTCATACAGGCGATCTATTCCCACAGCGATGGGTTGGCAAGTGGCTGAGCCGCCAAACCGCGAAACTGATCATTGCCGATCACAGAAAGCCCCGCTAAACAGGGGCAAATCTGGCGAGAGACAGCACCGTTGGCAGGCGTGGAAAAAAAGGGCAGAGGCGGCGGCGGCAATCGCCGCACGCGGCGAAGCAAGGCGGCGGCGAACAGGCCAAAGCGCTCCCCATTTCGCTGGCTGTTGAAGCGGCTTGTTGCTCTGCTGGTGATCATCTGCCTGGTGCCAGTTCTCCTTTCGGTGATATACATTCACCCCTCTGTTCACCCGGTTTCCACGCTGATGGCCAAAAACTGGCTGCTTGGATCAACAGTCGCTCGCCGCTGGGTTCCGCTGGAAGACATTTCCCCCTTTGTCTATCAATCGGTGGTTTCGTCGGAAGACGGCCAGTTCTGTGCCCATAGCGGCGTGGACTGGGCCGCCGTCAATCTTGTGGTTGACGATCTGATTGAGGGCGAACGACCCCGCGGGGCCAGCACAATCCCCATGCAGACGGTCAAGAACCTCTTCCTGTGGCCAGACCGTTCTTATCTGCGGAAGATGCTCGAAGTTCCACTGGCTCTCTACACCGATCTGATCTGGAGCAAACGACGGATGATGGAGATTTATCTCAATATTGCCGAATGGGGACCCGGCCAATATGGCATCGAGGCCGCCGCCCGCCATCATTTCAACCGCTCAGCCAAGAAACTGACCCGTCGCCAGGCGGCTCTGCTGGCGGTTGCCCTGCCCAATCCGGCTGCCCGCAATCCACGCAAGCCCGGCCGGGGACTGGACCGATTGGCCCGCCTGGTGGAAAAACGTGCCAGACAGTCCGGTGCCTATATCAAGTGCCTGCAATAAACTCTGCGCAGCTAAGCAGGATTGCACTTGCTTCTTTCTGATTTTCGGCTATATCAACCGCCAATTCACACTGAAATTACCCAATGAGTGTGCTGGTGGCGACGACCGGGAACGGCGTCGCGCGAGATAACAACACTTTCGACCGTCCGACGGAGCAATAAAATGGCTGTCCCAAAGAGTAAGATTACACGCATGAAGCGCGGCCATCGCCGTTCGACCGATGCGTTGAAAAACCCAACTTATGTTGAAGACAAGAATTCCGGTGAACTGCGTCGCCCGCATCACATTGACCTGAAATCAGGCATGTATCGTGGCCGCCAGGTTCTGGAACCAAAAGATTCGGTCTAATCCGACCGATAGGAATTTAAAAAAAGCTCGTGGCGACACGGGCTTTTTTTATGTCATCGTCCCTGTCATGATGGCATGAGGCAACAGATTGTGGATCAAAAATGCTGACAAATTTCCCTTTGATGGCGATTGCGCTGATCGTCTATAACGGCATCGCATTTGGCCTTGGCGGAGATGCCCTGACCTGGCAAAGCGAATTGTTTTCGCTGAACATGATGTCAGGCGCTGTCTGGAATTTTGACCTCGGTGATCTGATGATCACCATTGGACTGCTGTTGCTGTTTGTAGAAATTCTCAAGGCCACCCGCGTTGGCAAGATGTCAATCATCGATCACCTGCTGTCGACAGTGGTGCTGATCATTTTCCTGATAGAGTTCCTGCTTGTCCCAGCCGCTTCAACATCCGTGTTCTTTGCACTCATGCTGATGACTCTGATCGACGTGATGGCCGGTTTTTCCGTTTCCATCCGCTCAGCCACCCGCGACGTTAGCCTCGGGGACAGTCTCTAGATCCAGTTCGACAGCAGCGAGTTCCGGAAACTTATTCCATTACCGGTTCGCCGCTGCCGTCCACTGGAAACTCATCCTGATCGAAATCCGTCTGCCGCTGGGCGACGCGCTGGCGACGCGCATTGGTCACCGCCTTTTGCCGAGACACGGCCCGTTTGGCGCGCAACATCATGCGCTCGCTGCGGGTCAATGGTGCTGCTGGCAATTGCGCCTCGCTGGTTCGCAATGATCCTAGTTTGAGCGGAATGATCTTCTTTTTCGGTGCGGTGCCAATCGGCACAATGGTCTGCTTGGAAGTCTTGCTCTTCAGTTCCAGCATACCCTCAGCATGAAGCGGTGCCGATGCCAGGATCAGCATCAGGCTCGTCAGCAGTCCGGATATTGCAAATCGGGTCATCGGTTATCCAATGAAGATCACCTGGAAAATCACTTGTCAGGTCAAATTAGAATATGACGGTTGGGATTTGGTTCATCGATTTGGCTAACAAAGGCTTAACGACAACTTTCCCTGCGGGCCGTTCTTGGCTATGGCATGAACAGATGCCACCAATTTCAAGAGATGTTTTGGATGACCAGTGCCTATGACCAGAACCTTGACCGCAATCCGGCCAATTTTACTCCGCTGACACCGCTTTCCTTTTTCAGCCGCGCCCGCAAGGTCTTTGGCCACCGGCCAGCCTATGTCTATGGCAAGACCCGGCGCAACTGGGCCGAGGTTTTTGAACGCTGCAACAAATTTGCCGCAGCCGTCAACAAGGCAGGCATTGGCAAAAACGACACAATTGCCTTTATCGCCCCCAACATCCCGGAAATGTTCGAAGCGCAATTTGCCATCCCGATGGCCGGGGCCGTTCTCAACCCGATCAATATCCGCCTCGATGCCAAGACCATTGCCTATATACTGGAGCACGGACAGGCCAAGGCGCTGGTCACCGACAGCCGCTTTTCCGGCGAGGTAAAAAAGGCGCTTGAACTGCTCAACAAGCCCGACCTGCTGATCATCGACATCGTCGATGATGAAACCGATGAGCCGCAGGGCGAGACGTTGGGCTCGGTTGACTATGAGACATTCCTCAACAGCGTCGGTCCTGTCGCCGATGACAGCTGGCAGATGCCGGAAGATGAATGGGATGCCATTTCACTGAATTATACATCCGGCACCACTAGTGATCCGAAGGGTGTGGTCGTCCACCACCGGGGCGCTTATCTGATCGCCATGGGAACGATTGCCGCCTGGCCCTTAGGCGATGCTGCCCAGGGCAAGTTTCCGGTGCACATGTATGTTGTGCCGTTGTTTCACTGCAATGGCTGGGGACATGCCTGGGCGCTTGCCGCGATAGGCGGCATGAGCGTGTTGATCCGCAACATCACCGCCAAGAATCTCTACCAGGGCATTGCCGACCATGGGGTAACCCATTTCGGTGGTGCGCCAATCGTGCTTTCCATGCTGATCAACGCGACTGAAGAGGAAAAACGTCCCTTCGACTGGCCGATCAATGTCTACACCGCCGCCGCACCGCCGCCGCCTTCGGTACTGCACGCCTTCAAACAGGCAGGTTTTAACCTCACCCATGTTTACGGGCTGACGGAGACCTATGGCCACGTTGTGGAATGTATCGAACAGGAAGAATGGTCCGGCCTTGGCGCCGATGAGCTGGCGGAGATGAATTCCCGACAGGGGGTCGGTTATGCTGTGACCGAAGATGTCATGGTGGCGGATCCTGAAACCTTGCAGCCGGTGCCTGCAGACGGCCAAACCATGGGCGAAATAATGATCCGCGGCAATGTGGTGATGAAGGGCTATTTCCGCAACAAACAGGCCACCGATGCCTGTTTTGCCGGCGGCTGGTTCCATTCCGGCGACCTCGCCGTCATGCACCCTGACGGATATCTGCAGATCAAGGACCGCTCCAAGGACATCATTATTTCAGGCGGCGAGAATATCTCATCGGTTGAGATTGAAGGCATTCTCTACAAACATCCCGATGTTACCGCCGCTGCCGTCGTCGCCCGGCCCGATGAAAAATGGGGCGAAACCCCCTGCGCATTCATCGAGCTCCGCGAGGGGGCGGAGCCCGATCAGGAGTCCATCTTCCAGTTCTGCCGGGAAAATATGGCGGGGTTCAAAATCCCCAAAACGGTGATCTTTCAGGAATTGCCAAAAACCAGTACCGGCAAAATTCAGAAATTCGTCCTGCGCGATCAGCTGCAATCCTGACCTGGACCTGAAAGGGCTCAGCCCGACTTGGGCGACGAAATAGCCCTATCGGGTTGGCAGTAACCGATCAAGATAGTCGAGTTCCAGCCTCGGTCTTGTCGTTTCACCCAGCTTGCGGCGGATTGCCTCAAGAATGCGTCGCGCCCGCTGGGCGTCGATTTCTCCCGGCACCTTGGTGTCGTTGCCCAGTTGCGGCCCCTGGCTGCGGCTTTGCCGCCCGAGCGGGTCACGATCCTGACGGGTCTGCTGACCATGCTGGCCGCGCTCGCCGCGACGGCCCTGTTCACCGGCCTGATTCTGCATGTTCTGCATCATCTGCTGGGCGCCCTCACGCATTGCCTGCAGGGCACGGCCCTGCTGGCCGGTCGCCTCGCCGGTTTCGCCCTGTCCCAATTGCTGTTCAGCTTCACCCATGGCTTCCCCGGCCTCACCGAGTTTTTCACCGGGATTCAGTCCCATGCCGCGCAGATCTTCCTGCATCTGCTGCATTTGACGCTGCAATTCACCCTGTTGGCGCTGCAATTCCTTCATGGCTTCGGCAAATTCTTCCGGCGTCATCGGCCGTTGTTCGCCTGACTGGCCTTCCTGGCCCCGCTGCTGACCGGGGCGCTGGTTTTGCCGGTTGTCGCCCTGCCTCTGGCCCTGCTGCTGACCTTGTTGTCGGCGCTGCATATCGAAAGTCTCATCCATCAGCTGTTGCTGCTGGCGCATCATCTCGCCCAACTTGTTCATCTGTTCGCTGAACTGGTCGGTCTGCTGTTGCTGCTGCTGACCCGGCCGCGCCATCTGCAGATTGTTCATCATCCGCTGCAGTTCCTGCAACAATTGACGGGCCGCATCGCGGGAGCCGGATTTGGCCAGGTCCTCAATCTGTTTCATCAAGCGATCGAGATCCTGCTGACGCAGAACCTGGCTATTGGGGTCCATCGGCATGGCCTGCTGATTCTGTGGATTGCGAGCCATCTGCTGGGCAAGTTCGCGCATAAATGCGTCCATCGCCGCCCGCAATTCCTTCATCAACTCGTCGATTTTTTCATCCGATGCGCCATTTTCCAGCGCCTTGGAAAGGCGTTCCTGGGCATCCCGCAACCGGCGTTCCGCCAGCGACAGGTCACCATCTTCGATCGCCAGCGCCGTTTCCCACAGCAGGTCCAGCGCCTCGCGCAACTCATCGTGGTTGTCAGTCCGACTGATGCTACGATAGGCCACGCGAAGCGCGGTATAGACCGACATGTCCTTGATAAATTCTTCCGGGTGGGTGTCCGTGATGATGTCGAGCATCTCGGCAACCGCGGGGGCCGCATGGGCATCCAAGGCCAGATTGCGGCGCTCTTCCACGATGGCCAGTGCCAGAGGTTTGGTGAAAATCCGCTCCGGCAGGGCGAGTATCTTGGTCTCGCTGCGTCCGGTCTGGCCAGCTTCATCCTCGGCAATAAGGGTCAATTTGACCTCGGCGCCAGCCCATGGATGGGATGTCAGATCCTGACTGGTTCGGGCGGTGCCATCCCGCGCCCGGCGCCGTGGCAGCGGCAGGTCGATCTGCGGCGCCTCAATCAAAGGTTCTGCGGATTCTGATCCTTTCGCTGCCTGAACGATTTCCGCCTCCGCCTGAACCACGCCATAATCGTCCTCAACCGAATAGGCAAATTCCAGCGATCCGCGCGCAGACCCTGTCGGTTCCTCTGCAAACTCAATCACAGGATCATTGTCGGGCAGTACGGTGACGGCCCAGTTGCGAATGACCGTGCCAGCTGACGTCAGTTGCAATCCGCTTGATTGACCAAGCTCGGACTTGAATGTGATGGTTTTTGACGATGGCTTGTTTGGATCCTCCGCTGCAGCAGAATCAGCAACTTCTGGCTTGATGTCTGCAGCAGGGCCGCTGCCGCCTTCTGTTACGGTCAGTGCAGGAGCCTCGATATCCAGCAAACGCACCGCCAGGATACTGCCTTCAGGAACCGTCGCAGCGGCAACTTTTTCACCCAGAAAAATCGGGGGGCGATTGGTATAAGCAGGTGGCGTCAGCCAGGCATCGACCCTGCCTGCTGCCGCAACAACCGGATCAACATGTTCGCGAAAGGCATCGCCAATGCGCGCCGACCAGTTGCCCCAACCGGCAGCAACACCGATGAACAACATCAAAGCCACGACGGCACGCAGCGCAAATGGGTCCCGGGCAGCGACTTTTGGCACCGGCGTGCCGGCCCGCAGATCGTCCAGCTTGCCGGACATGCGGCGGCGATGCTCCTGCCAGAGCGCCTTGGCAAACGGGTCGTCACCACCGGCAAGTTGCGCCTGTGCGTCGACCTGCGCTGTCACCGGCCGATGATCAAGGCTCGAAACGCGCTCGATTCGGGTGTCAATTTCGGCGCTTTGGGGCAATCGAAACCCGCGCAAGGGAATCAGGGCGGCCATGGCCAGAATGGCAAAACCGGCCAGCAGGGCCAACCTGATCTGATTTGGCAATTCAGGCCAAAGCCCGAGCCAGGAAACCGTGGCAAACAGCGATAGCACACACACCACCGGCATGATGCGCGGCCACAGCCGTTCCCAGGTTTCAGCTAACCACGCTAGAAACCGTGTGTTCCGCAATTGCGATCCAATTTTCCGTGAATCAGACCGTTGCGAGAAATCCATCCCATCGCGTTGCGCTCTGGGGTCGGGGCGCATTTGTTCCATGACACCAGTCTAGCATTAAAAGCGGCAAAGGCGAGGCCTGTGTGCCAATTGGCCGCGCCAGTCTCGAATTTGTGAACGGCGGCGGCGGCGGCGGCGGCAACTCGGTGCCGTCGACTAGGTAAACTTTGGCGATTCCTAAAGCCAGTCTGGAACCGAATCCAGGCCGATCAGCTTATCATAGCTCAACCGCGGTCGAACCACGTGAAATTCGCCGCCCTTCACCAATACTTCCGGCACAAGCGGTCGGGAATTATAGGTGCCGGCCTGAACCGCCCCATAGGCACCAGCCGAGCCCAGCGCCAGTAAATCTCCGGCCCGCGGTTTTGGCATTTCGCGCTGCTTGGCAAGATAGTCGCCAGATTCGCAAACCGGACCGACGATATCGGCAGTGATTCGCGCCGAAAATCCACGGCCAATATCAACCGGTCGCACCTCGTGATAGGCATCATAGAGCGTCGGGCGGATCAGATCGTTCATCGCCCCATCGACAATGACAAATACCCGGTCGTCACCTTCCTTCACATAGGTGACTTCAGTAACAAAAATACCTGCATTTCCGGCGATCAGCCGGCCTGGTTCAAATATCACCTGGGCGTCGAGATTGCGCACGTGGCGCTTGACCACCTCTGCATAGGCATCGGGATCAGGTGGCGGCTGATTGTCCTCGTGATAGGGAATTCCAAGGCCCCCTCCCAGGTCCACATGATCAATTTCATGGCCATCGCCGCGTAATTTCTCAATCAGCTCAGCCAGGCGGGCAAAGGCCCGGTCGAACGGATCCAGATCAGTGATCTGGCTGCCGATATGCATATCAATGCCGGTTACTTTGATACCGGGCAGTTCCGCAGCCATGGCATAGATGCGCGGTGCATCCTTCCAGGGAATGCCGAATTTATCCTCCGCCTTGCCGGTGGAAATCTTGGCGTGGGTCATGGCATCAACATCCGGGTTGATGCGGAAGGAAACCCGCGCCTCTTTGCCCATCGCCACCGCGCGGGCTGACAAAACTTCCAACTCGGGCTCTGATTCGATGTTGAAGCAGAAAATGTCCTCACTCAGTGCATAATCCATTTCCGACGGCTTCTTGCCGACCCCGGAAAACATGATCTTGCTGGGCGGAATGCCAGCGGCGAGCGCACGGCGCAGTTCACCTTCTGAAACAATATCTGCGCCGGACCCAACCCGCGCCAGAGTCGCCAGAACCGCCTGATTGGAATTGGCTTTCATGGCATAGCACACCATGGAATCAATATCGCTGAAGGCGCCACTGAACACCTTGTAGTGCCGTTCCAGCGTGGCGGTTGAATAACAATAAAACGGCGTACCAACAGCCGCTGCAATTTCCGGCAGGCTGACATCTTCGGCATGCAGTATGCCATCGCGGTAATCGAAGTGGTTCATGATGTTACTGAGTTAGAGAATCAGGGCAGCGGTGAGGCCAACGGAGCAAGCAACGGCGAAAACAGAGGCAAGGGCGGCTATTCGAGCAAGCCATCCAGAATAAACCGTTTTTCCTCGTTTTTGCTATTTGGAACAGGTTTTTCGGGCAGCGGTTGCTTGGCCTCTTTGGCGCGCTCAATGGCCGCTTGCGAAGGCTTGATCGGCGGCCCCGCGCGACCGCAAGCCGACAATACAGCCGCAATTGCCACCAGCATGGCCGCGCGCGTAACTATATTCTTAGTCAACAGTGTTGCCATTTCGCCTTATCGACCTGCCTGTTCAAATCAATGGTGCTTCATATCACGTTTTCTGGTCGATACCACCCGCTAGACCCATTCAGGTTAAGAGCCGGTCCTGCCAATCCTTGATCCGGGCCCGGACACTGTCAGGCGACGTGCCACCGAAACTGGTGCGGCTGGCAACACTGGCGTGAACCGTCAGAACTTCATACACCGCATCAGTAATATCGCCATGCAATTGCTGCAGGTCAGCAAGATCCAGTTCTGCCAACTCGCAGCCTTTCGCCTCTGCCATGGCCACGGCCCGCCCAGTGACATGATGCGCATCACGGAAGGGAATGCCCGCTTCCCGTACCAGCCAATCGGCAAGATCTGTGGCAGTTGAATAGCCCGAACCTGCGGCAGCTTCCATATTCGCAACATTAACCGACATATCCTTGATCATACCGGTCATTGCGGCGAGACAGAGTTCAAGGGTCTCGGCGGCATCGAATACGCCTTCCTTGTCCTCCTGCATGTCCTTTGAATAGGTCAGCGGCAGGCCCTTCATCACCGTCAGAAGGCCAATCAGCGACCCGGTAATTCTGCCCCCCTTGCCGCGCACAAGTTCTGCCGCATCCGGGTTCTTTTTCTGCGGCATGATGGAGGAGCCGGTGGAGAATTTGTCCGATAGTTGGACAAAACCAAATTGCGGTGTCGACCAGATAACGATTTCTTCTGCCATGCGGGTCAGGTGGGTGGCACATATGCTCGCTGCCGACAGGAACTCCAGGGCAAAATCGCGATCAGATACACTGTCGAGAGAATTACGGGTAGGTTCGCGAAAGCCCAGCGCCTTGGCCGTCGCGTGGCGGTCGATATCAAAGCCGGTACCCGCCAAGGCGGCCGCGCCCAACGGGCACTCATTCATTCTTTCGCGCGCATCGCGAAACCGCGACAGGTCACGAGCCATCATCTCCACATAGGCGAGGCAATGATGACCAAATGTCACCGGTTGGGCGGTCTGCAAATGGGTGAAGCCCGGCATCACCGTATCGGCATGTTGTTCAGCTTTTTCAAGCAGCGCCCTAATGAACGCCAGCAGCGCCACCTGCACCGCATCCGTCTGATCACGCACCCACATGCGAAAGTCCAGCGCCACCTGGTCATTGCGCGACCGGGCCGTGTGTAAACGACCCGCAGCGGGGCCGATCAGTTCAGCCAACCGGCTCTCAACATTCATGTGAATGTCTTCCAGCGTCCGGGAGAACTGAAACTCTCCGGCCTCGATTTCTGACAAAATTGTGCTCAAACCTTGATCAATTGCCGCATGGTCTGCTGATGACAAAATGCCCTGATCGTGCAACATCCGCGCATGGGCTCTGGATCCTTCAATATCCTGAGCGTAAAACCTGCGGTCAAAGTCGATCGACGCGTTGATCTCTTCCATGATGGTGTCCGGGCCTGAGGCAAACCGGCCACCCCACATGGTGTTTTCGCTGGCTGCCGCCGTAGGTTGCTGTTTGTTGGCCATGAATCAAAACCTTGTCTGGACAGAGCATGAGTGAAGAGAATTCACCCGAAACAAAAGAAAAAATCAGCAAGGCAAACACCACACTCAAAATGGCACTTCTCGCCGGCGTGCTGGGACTTGCCGTTGGTGCAGGCCTATACGCTTTTTCCGGGCAGATTGGCAATGGCAGCGGCGGCGGCGACGGCGGAAAGGGGCCTCTGGCTTCGGCCGCCTGCACGGTGGATGAATCATTGCGGACAAAACTGGACGCAGAAGCAAAGGGGCATCTGGCGGCATTCAAAGCGCTGGACCGTCCCGTCTCGGTCGCCACCCTGGCCTTTAATGATGAGGCCGGACAAAAACGCAGCCTGGCCGACTGGAACGGCAAAACCGTGCTGTTCAATCTCTGGGCCACGTGGTGCGCTCCGTGCCGGGCTGAAATGCCCGCACTCGACGCCCTGCAAAAAGACCTGGGCGGAGACAATTTTGAAGTGGTTCCGGTCAGTGTTGATTTGGGCACGCCCGAAAAACCAAAAAAGTTCTATCAGGATATCGGCATGAAGAATGCCGGCTTCTTCCATGACGGCGATTTGGAAACTCTCAATGTTCTGAAAAAGGCCGGCCTTGCCTTCGGCCTGCCGGCCACTTTGCTGGTCAACAATAAGGGCTGCGTTCTGGGAACCCTCAACGGCCCGGCAGAATGGGCCAGCGATGAAGCCAAATCTCTGGTCAGTGTGGCGTTCTAACAAACCTCGCTGACATCGCTGGCATCGCGGATCACATAGCGCGGCCCCGTTCCGGTTCGGCCCGCCTTGTCATCGGTATTGTAGAGACCACAATCCTCCAGTGACAGGCAGCCACAGCCAATGCACTTGTCAAGCCGGTCTCGCAGCCGCGACAGGACAGCGATGCGTTCCTCCAGCTCCCCACGGAACCTGTTGGCCATGCCGGCCCATTCTGCCTTTGTCGGCGCCCTGTTAGTCGGCAAGTCGGATAGTGCCTCAGCAATGCGTTCAAGCGAAAATCCCATATTCTGGGCAATCATGATGAACGACAAACGGCGAATGTCAGACCGGGCAAAACGGCGTTGTCCGCCGCTGTTGCGCCCGGCAATCACCAATCCGCGCTGTTCATAAAACCGGATGGCAGACACCGAAAGCCCGGTTCGGGCAGCGACTTCTCCGATCGGCAATTGATTGGGTTTGCTGGTCAATCCTTCCTCCAAAAAATTTTCACCAATAAAGCTTGACCTCAAGTTAACTTGAGGAATTACGATTGCTTCCTAACATCGAAAATCCACTGAAGGAAAGGACATTTCATGACCCCGGTTGTTTTGGAACACATAAATTTCACAGTCCGCGACGCGAAGGCGACTGCGGAGGAACTCTGCTCCCTGTTTGACTGGAAAGTGCGCTGGCACGGCGACGGACTGGACGGAGAGGGGGTAACCTATCACGTTGGATCGGACGATTCCTATCTCGCCATTTATGCGCCAAATAGCGAGGCCAGCGCCTCCGACAGCAACAATTACACCACCCAGAAGGGCTTGAATCATATTGGCCTGGTGGTGCCCGACATTGATGCGATGGAAGAGAGGGTCAAGGCCGCTGGCTACAAGCCAGGACAGCAATGGGACTATGAGCCCGGGCGCCGGTTCTATTTCTACAATCGCGACGGCATTGAGATCGAAGTCGTCAGTTATTCCTGACCAAACACCATGCGTTCGTGGCGCTTGATGCTATGGCGCAAATTGTCAAAACACCGCTCGATATGGCGCACCAGATTGTCAACGGCGGGCGGGTTTTGACTGTTGCGCAGCCGCAGCAGCCCCAGCGCCCGCTGGCGTTGTTGAATGTCATTGGGCAGTGCCGAAATCGCCGCCCGTTTGCGATAGGCGAATACCACGCTGTGCGGCAGAACCACCAGGGCGTCTGTGGCGCGCAGATAATTCAACACCGCCCCAAGGGACGCCCCGCTATAGCGAATCTTGATTTCTCGCGCCCCCAGCGCATAGAGCGTGTCGCGCAAATCCGCATGAAGCGGACTGCCGGGGGGAGGGGCAATCCAGGGATAGGATTGCAACTCTTCAACTGAGGCCGGTTTCTTACGCAATAATGGATGGGTATTGCGGCAGGCAATGACATTGCGACCGGG
Source organism: Rhizobiaceae bacterium (assembly GCA_039977975.1). Taxonomy (GTDB): domain Bacteria; phylum Pseudomonadota; class Alphaproteobacteria; order Rhizobiales; family Rhizobiaceae; genus Pseudahrensia. The sequence goes on along the minus strand of JBDWCD010000008.1, from coordinate 251,739 downwards.
CAATACTTCGGTGAAGGACAATTCTGAATCCTCTTCCAGAATATCCACCGGACATACAGCAAGATCGACGCGATGGGCGGCCAGGGCCTCGCGCAGTTCAGCAAAATATCCATAGGTCTGATCCACCCGCACATTGGGGGCAATATCCTGGTACTCGGCAATCATCGTCGACATGATTCCGTCCATGAAATAAGGCGTTCCCCCGACCCGCACCACGCCGGTCTGCCCCTGCCTGAACCCCTCCAGCACCTGCGATGCCTTGCGCGATGCGGCGTGTATCGCCTGGCCATGCAAGGCCAGCGCCTCCCCCAATGGAGTCGGGATCAGCGGCTTGCGGCCGGGCTCAAACAGCTGCTCCCCCAACCGCTTTTCCAGCTGGGTTAGCGTCCGGGAAACTGCTGGCTGTGTCATTGCGAGAGCCTCGGCCCCCTTTGACACGCTGCCATGCTCAACGACTGCAGCCAGCTGCACGAGATGTTTTTCGTCAATTTTCATAGCAATTTGCTATAATATATCGATAGGATTTCATCAACTGAGGAACAGAAACCGCGCATATTTGGTTGAAGGAAACCGTGCACTCACCGTTGGCAGGAATTTTCGCACCGATGCGCGGAAAATACCGAACCAGCGGCTTCTGTTCAGCGCGATTGGCGTTATTGTGAGGGGTTCGCATTGGTCACTCGATCGGCGATCGGCGATTATGTCGGCCGATGACAGAATTGGCGGAACCAACAGCCTTCATCCACACAGGATGATGCTGGGAATTCGGGAGGAATTGAATATGGCTGACATTACAACCGACGTATTGATCATCGGCACGGGACCAGCGGGTGCTTCAATGGCGGCGCTGCTCTCCACCTATGGAGTGGAGAATATGGTGATCAACCGATATCGCTGGCTGGCCAATACGCCCCGCGCCCACATCACCAATCAGCGCACTATGGAAGTGCTGCGCGATCTGGGTCAGGACGTCGAGGCGGAGGCCTATATGCATGCCACCGAAAAGGAACTGATGGGCGAAAATGTATTTTGCACATCGCTGGCTGGCGAAGAAATCGGCCGTATCCGCACCTGGGGCAATACGCCAAATTCAGCCGCAGAGCATCTGCTTTCTTCCCCCTGTTTCATGAACGATCTGCCGCAGACTTTCATGGAGCCGTTGCTGTTCAAGACCGCCTGCTCCCGCGGCACGCAAGCGCGCATGTCGACCGAATATCTGCGCCACGAACAGGATGGCGAAGGAGTAACCACCACCTGTCTCGACCGACTGACCAACAGGGAGTTCACCATCAGGTCAAAATATCTCTACGGCGCCGATGGTGGTAATTCGCTGGTTGCCGAACATGCCGGATTGGAATTTGCCGGTCAGATGGGTGTCGCCGGATCGATCAATCTGCTGTTCAAGGCGGATCTGTCGAAATATGTCGCCCACCGCCCGTCGGTTCTCTATTGGGTGCTGCAACCGGGCTCCAATGTCGGTGGCATCGGCATGGGAGTCGTGCGGATGATTCGCCCCTGGAACGAATGGCTGGCCATATGGGGTTACGACATTAATGAGGGCGAACCAGAGGTCACCGACGACTTCGCCAAAAAGACAATTCGCGGTCTTGTCGGTGATGATGATCTCGAGATCGACATCACTTCGGTCTCCACCTGGACCGTCAATAATATGTACGCCACCACCAATACCAATGGGCGGGTGTTCTGTGGTGGCGACGCCACCCACCGTCACCCGCCCTCCAACGGGTTGGGCTCAAACACGTCGATACAGGATTCCTTCAATCTGGCCTGGAAACTGGCAGCCGTGCTCGACGGCAAGGCAGATGCCGGCCTGTTGGATTCCTATCAGACCGAACGCTCGCCGATTGCCAAGCAGATCGTCACTCGCGCCAACCAGTCGATTGAGGAATTTGGGCCAATCTTTGGCGCATTGGGGCTGTTGGACTCCATCGATCCGGTGAAGATGCAGGCCAATATGGATGCCCGCTGCGATGATACCGATGAGGCGGAAAAACAACGACAGGCCATTGCCGACGCCATTGCCTTCAAGAAATACGAGTTTGACTGTCACGGGGTAGAAATGAACCAGCGCTACAGCTCCGACGCGATTGTCGGCGATGGCACTCAGGAGCCGGAATTCGCCATGGATGCCGAGCTGCATTTTCACCCCACGACCTGGCCCGGCGCGCGCCTGCCCCATGTCTGGCTGTTCAATCAGGACGGCGGCAAGGCTTCAACCCTTGATCTGTGTGGTCAGGGCCGTTTCACCATTCTGACCGGCATTGGCGGAGACGGTTGGATCGACGCCGCCGCTGCGGTGGGCAATGAGCTGGGCATCGACATTGTCTGTCACAAGATCGGTCCGCGCCAGCATTGGCAGGACTTTACCGGCGACTGGGGGCGTAACCGCGAAATCCGCGACGGCGGCATGATCCTGGTGCGCCCTGACCAGCATGTTGGTTGGCGTTCCCATGCGGCAAGCGATGACCCGACAGGCGATCTGCGCAAGGTCATGAAGTCCATCATGGCCCTTTGAGTTCAGTAACACGGGAGAATCCGATGACCAGTTTCAACAACGGATATTTTACCGAAGAGGATTCGGTGGAGGTCGTAAATGGCCGAATGGCTGCCGATACGGATCCACGACTTTCCCAGGTGATGGAGGTCATCGTCCGCAAATTGCACGAAGCGGTGAAGGAAATTGAACCGACCCAGGACGAGTGGATGCAGGCGATCCAGTTTCTGACAAAAACCGGCCACAAGAGCGACGACTGGCGTCAGGAATTCATCTTGCTGTCGGATGTTCTCGGCGTCTCCATGCTGGTTGATGCGATCAATTCGCGGCGCCCCACCGGTGCGTCTGAAAACACCGTGTTGGGGCCATTTCATCTCCCCGACGCGCCGGAACTACCGATGGGTGCCAATATCTGCCTCGATGGCAAGGGCGAGCCAATGTATGTCCATGGCCGTATTCTCGACACCGACGGCGCCCCCCTGGAAGGGGTGAAAATTGATGTCTGGCAGGCCAATGACGAAGGCTTTTACGACGTTCAGCAAAAGGGCATTCAGCCGGATTTCAACCTGCGCGGGGTGTTCCGTACCGACGCCGATGGGCGTTATTTCTTCAGCGCCATCAAACCGCGTTATTATCCGATCCCCGCCGATGGGCCGGTGGGTCAGTTGCTGGATGCCATGGGTCGTCTGCCCAACCGTCCGGCCCATTTTCACTACATCATTGAAAAGGACGGCTACGACAAACTCACCACTCATATCTTTGATCCCGACGACGAGTTCATCAATTCCGATGCGGTATTCGGAGTGAAGGAGAGCCTGATGGCAGAATTCAAGCCCGTAGATGATGAGGAGCGGGCCAGGGAGCTGGGTCTGGAAGGTCGTTATTATGACGTCGAACATGACTTTGTGCTGGCCAAGGTTTAGACATCACAAATGGCACTTGTTGCAACATTGAGTGAGGCCGTAGCGGCGAATATCAAGTCCGGCGACACGGCCGCCTTTGAAGGCTTCACCCATCTGATACCCCATGCTGCCGGTCATGAGGTCATGCGCCAGGGCGTGACCGACCTGACTTTGATGCGGATGACCCCGGATCTGATTTACGACCAGTTTGTCGGGCTGGGCCGGGTGAAGAAAATGATCTTCTCCTATGCCGGCAATCCCGGCGTCGGCCTGCTGCGCCGGGTGCGCGATGCGGTTGAAAACGAATGGCCGAGGCCGCTGGAGATTGAAGAACACTCCCACGCCGCTATGGCCAATGCCTACGAGGCCGGCGCATCGGGCCTGCCGATGGCGGTGTTTCGCGGCTATCTCGGGGCCGAGCTGAAACAGGTCAACCCAAACATCAAATCCGTCACCTGCCCGTTTACCGGGGAAGAACTCGCCGCCATTCCGGCCAACCGGCCCGACGTCACTTTCATTCATGCCCAAAAGGCTACACGCAAAGGCGACGTGCTGATCGAAGGCATTGTCGGGGTTCAAAAGGAAGCCGTATTGGCGGCGAAACGCGCCGTGGTGACCGTTGAAGAAGTCGTCGATAATTTCGACGACATTCATCCCAACGTAGCAGTGCTACCGCATTGGACCATCGATGCTGTTTGCCAGGTGCCAGGCGGGGCCCATCCCTCCTATGCGCGGGGCTATTATGATCGCGACAATGCCAGCTATGTGGAATGGGACAGGATATCTGCCGACCGGGAACGCTTTTTGGAATGGATGGAGAAGAACGTATTGAACGCCTCGCCTGACGATTTTGGCGCGCGGGTGGCTCATCTGCGCCAACAGGTGGAAGGTGGAAAACATGAGTGATGTGACAGCCACCGAAATGATGACCATCGCCGCTTCGCGGGCGCTGACCAATGACGACGTCTGCTTTGTCGGCATCGGCGCCCCGTCGGCCGCCTGCAATGTGGCACGCTTAACTCATGCTCCAGATATCACCCTGATCTACGAATCAGGCACCATTGGCACCGCACCGGACGTGCTGCCCCTATCGATTGGCGATGGCGAATTGTGCGAAACCGCCCTGACCACCGTCAGCGTGCCGGAAATGTTCCGCTATTGGCTGCAGGGCGGTCGTGTCACAGTGGGATTTCTCGGCGCTGCCCAACTGGACAAGTTCGGCAATATCAACACCACGGTGATTGGCGATTATGCAAATCCCAAAACCCGCCTGCCGGGCGGCGGCGGTGCACCCGAAATCGCCGCCTTGTCAGGGCAGATCTACATCACCATGAAACAGAGCCTGCGCGGCATGGTTGAGAAGATCGACTTCTTCACCAGTTTCGGCCACGGCGGCGGCGATCACGACGGCCGCGGCGGCGGCGGCGGCGGCGGCGGCGGCGGCGGCGGCGGCGACCAGCGCGCAAAGCTGGGAATGAAAACCAAGGGCCCGACGCTGTTAATCACTGACCTTGCAGTTTGGACACCCGATGATACCAGCAAGGAATTCATCGTCCGTTCGCTGCATCCCGGTGTCACCCGCGACCAGGTCCAGGAGACCTGCGGATGGACCGTGCGCTTTGACGAAAATGTAGTGGAAACACCACCACCTTCCACGCTAGAACTGACCACATTACGCGATCTGAACTCGCGGACCGCCAAAGCTCATGCCGCCGCGGACGCTGACGCCGCCGCCGCTGCCGCCTCTTGAGGAATGTGATGCCTGAAGCCTTTATCTGCGACTATGTTCGCACCCCCATCGGCCGCTTCGGCGGCTCCCTGTCAGCCGTTCGCACCGACGATCTGGGTGCCGTCCCGCTAGCTGCCCTGCAGGTTCGCAATGCTGATGTCGACTGGGAAGCTGTGGAAGACGTCATCTATGGATGCGCCAATCAGGCCGGCGAAGACAATCGCAATGTCGGGCGTATGGCCGTATTGTTGTCCGGCCTGCCGCAATCGGTACCGGCATCGACCATCAACCGATTGTGCGGCTCCGGTATGAATGCAGTGATCGATGCCGCCCGGGCCATCAAGGCCGGTGAGGCGGATCTCATCTTGGCCGGTGGTGTGGAAAGCATGTCACGTGCGCCCTTCGTCATGCCAAAAGCCCAGACGGCCTTTTCCCGCAACGCGGAGATGTATGACACCACCATCGGCTGGCGCTTCGTCAACCCGGTGCTGAAAAAACAATATGGCATAGACTCCATGCCGGAGACCGGCGAGAACGTCGCCGAACAGTTTCAGATTTCCCGCGAGGACCAGGACGCCTTTGCCTTGCGCAGCCAGGAAAAGGCCGCCGCTGCCCAGGCAAATGGTCGGCTGGCAAAGGAGATTGCGCAGGTCACCATTCCCCAGCGGCGCGGTGATGACATCATTGTCGACAGTGACGAACATCCCCGCGGCACCAGCCTGGAAGAACTTGCCGCCCTGCGTGCACCCTTTCGCGAAGGCGGCACCGTCACAGCCGGAAATGCCTCCGGCGTCAATGATGGTGCGGCGGCGCTGATCATTGCGTCAGAAGAGGCTGCCCGCAAACACGGGCTGACCCCGGTGGCGCGGGTCATGGGCGGTGCGGTTGCCGGTGTTGAGCCACGTATCATGGGCATCGGACCGGCTCCGGCAACGCAGAAATTGTGCGCCCGGTTGAATCTCAAACCATCAGATTTCGACGTGGTCGAACTGAACGAGGCCTTCGCCTCACAGGGCATTGCCGTGTTGCGTGAACTCGGTCTCGACGAGGCTGCGCCCCATATCAACCCCAATGGTGGCGCCATTGCACTGGGCCATCCGCTGGGCATGTCCGGTGCGCGCATCACCGGCACCGCGGCCATGCAATTGCACGAATATCCTGAAAACCGCTACGCACTGGCAACAATGTGCATCGGTGTCGGACAAGGCATCGCAGTGGCGTTGGAAAAGGTCTGAACCTTTTCCTTGCGGCGCACTGAGGGCAACAATTCCAAACTCATCTGGAGCATTTGATGAAATTCAGCAAACTGGGCAACAGCTCAATTGAAGTCAGTGAAATCTGCCTCGGCACCATGACATGGGGGTCACAAAATTCGGAAAATGAGGCCCATCAACAGCTCGACTATGCGGTTGGCGAGGGGGTCAACTTCATTGATACGGCAGAAATGTATCCGACCACCCCGCGACTGGCGGAAACCACCGGTCGCACCGAAGAATATGTCGGCAGCTGGCTGAAGAACCGCAGTGACCGCGACAATCTGGTGGTGGCCACCAAGGTCACTGGCGAAGGAAACAAAGATGTCCGCAACGGCGCGCGGGTGACGGGAGCTATTATTCGCGAGGCGCTGGAAGCAAGCCTTTCTCGACTCCAGACAGACATCATTGATCTGTACCAACTGCACTGGCCCAATCGCGGTTCCTATCACTTTCGAAAATACTGGAATTTCGACGCTGCAAACCTCGATCCTGCCGATATGGATCAGGAAGTCGCCGACATTCTGGGGGAGGTCCAGCGGCTTCAGCAGGAGGGAAAGTTGCGCACGTTCGGCCTGTCCAACGAAAGCGCCTGGGGTACCATGAAATTTCTCAACGTGGCAGCAAAACACGATCTGCCGCGTATCGTCTCCATGCAGAATGAATACAGTCTGATCTGTAGAATCTATGATACCGACATGGCAGAAGTCAGCGTGTTGGAAAATGTCGGTCTGCTGGCCTTCTCGCCACTCGCCGCCGGCGCCTTGTCGGGGAAATATGTCGACGGGTCTGTGCCGGCCGGATCGCGGCGCTCAATGCAGGATGGGCTGAACGGACGCTATGAGCCGCAAAGTGAAGCAGCCATTGCGCTCTATCATGAAGTTGCTCAAAAGCACGGTCTGGACCTGGCACAGATGGCGCTGGCCTTCTGCCTGACCCGATCGTTCATGACCAGCGTGATCATCGGTGCGACGTCGATGGAACAGTTGAAAATTGATATCGCTGCCAAGGATCTCGTGTTGACGGACGAGGTGCTGTCTGACATCCACACGGTGTTTCGAGACAACCCCCGACCGATGTAGAAACTGCCGGTCAGGCGCGCTGGGCCTCGCGCAAAGCGTCACCAAAGGCTTCAAACAGCACCTGATTGACCGGGTTTTCGTGCGGGTCATATTCAGCATGCCACTGAACGCCGAGCGCAAATGTGCGGGCCTGCGCCACGCTGATCGCTTCCACCGTACCGTCTTCCGCCACACCTTCGATATTGATCCGACCGCCTGTTTCCAGAACCCCCTGTCCATGCAGCGAATTAACCCGGATGGAGGGCTTGCCATAGATCCGCTCAAATTCACCTTGTGCGGTGAAATGGACGTCATGGCGGTCAGCGAAGATCACCTCCGGATCCGGGTGAATTTCACCATTATCCAGACGCGGCATCCGGTGATTCATGCGGCCGGGTATGTCTCGGATCTCGGGGTGAAGCGAACCGCCAAAGGCAACATTCATTTCCTGCATGCCCCGGCAAATCCCGAAAATGGGGACGTCTTTTTCAAGACAGGCGCGAGTCAGTGTCAGTGCCAGTTCGTCCCTGTTTTGGTCATAGGGCTCGTAGGCTTCGTGGGGATCAGTGGCGAAATATGTCGGATGAACATTGGCGCGGGCGCCGGTCAGCACAATGCCGTCAACCGTATCCAGCAAAGCGCCAATATCGGTCAGTTGCGGCGACCCGGCGAAAACCAGCGGCAATGCGTTGGCCACCTGCACAACCGCGGTCATATTGGCCTCACCGGTCAGTTGAGTCTGGAACCGGTCTTCGATTCGGTATGAATTGCCGATAATGCCAACTACGGGTTTGCCCATAATCTGCCCATGCGATTGATGTTTTTCATGTTGGGCATGTTCTGCCCGTCCACCTGAAAAACGTCAAGGCAGCACCTATGGACGTTCAGAAAATGAATGGCCAAGCCAGTCTTCGTAGTCATCCTCATCGTAGACGCCAATGATAATGCCCGGCGGTTCGTCTCCGACAATTGAATCAAGTATATCGAAACTTTTGGTTGTCCGATTGTGATGGCGACGTGCCCACTCAAAAATACGCTCCTCCATCAATTGTCTGATCGCAACATGTTCGACTGCATCGCTGGCGCCAAGATCAACCAATTCGTTGGGGTCATTGTGCAAGTCAAACAACATCGGCCGAAAGCCTTCTGAGTGGACGAACTTCCAGCGCTCATCGGCGCACATGACCAGTCGGGCTTTATCTGCTGCCACACCAAGAATTGCCCGCGATTCGCGGGTCACGAAATCAAATTCAGATATGGCCCAGTCGCGCACCTTTTCGGTCTCGCCGCGCAGGATCGGCATCAGATTCTGCCCCTCCAGAATGTGCGGCTTCTGCTGTCCCCCAAAAAAATCCAGTAATGTCGGGGCAATATCGACACCCTCGACCAGCGCTTGCGACACGGTTCCACGGCTGGCATCGGCGCTGGCATGGGGATCGCGAATGATCAGTGGCACTCGCACCGAACAGTCATGAAACAAATCCTTTTCACCCATCCAGTGATCACCGAGATAATCGCCATGGTCGGAGGACATGATGATCATCGTATTGTCCATCAGACCGGTTTTCTCCATATGGTCAAAAAGCCGCCCAAGATGATCGTCGATCTGTTTGATCAAGCCCATATAGGCCCCAAGCATTGCATCACGCACCTTGTCCTGGGAAAAGGCACGGCAGATGCGGGAGCGGATATAGGCATCAAATACCGGCTGTGCATCGACCTTCTCGGCCTCGCTGCGGTTTACCGGCAACCAGGTTTCCGGCGGATACATATTATGATACGGTTCCGGAACTATATACGGCCAATGTGGCTTAATATAGGACAGATGACACATCCAGGGCTCATCACCAGCACCATCCATGAACTCCATCGCCCGGTTGGTCATATAGGCGGTTTCTGAATGTTCTTCGGGAATGCGGGCGGGTGAACCATTATTCTTGATCAACCAGCCAGATAGAACTTCCCCGTCGTCCGCTTCACCGGAATTGGCCCAGTCATGCCAGGGATTGTCTCCCTCAAATCCCAATTCCCTGAGATAATCATCATAAGCGTGGGTCTGATATTTTCGTGTAGTGTGGTTGCCGTCGTCGCGGTCAAAGGCTTCAAAACCACATTGGGCATGGTTGACCCCGACATCGGAGCTGGGATCGATTCCAAGCCACTCCATGCCCTCAGTATCGGCTATCATATGAGTCTTGCCGACCAGCACGCTGCGCACGTCCAACTCTCTTAGATGGTCGCCCAAAGTATATTCGCCAATGCGCAGGGGAAAGAAATTCCAGGTCGCACCGTGGCTGCGGCAATAGCGGCCGGTATAATAAGACATGCGCGAAGCACCGCACACCGGTGCATTTACGTAGGCGCGGTTGAACTGCACTCCCTGTTGCGCCAACCGGTCGATGTTCGGCGTGTGCAGGTGAGGATGGCCGTAGCAACTCAGGTAGTCCCAACGCAGCTGATCTGCCATGATCCAGAGAACGTTTTTTCTTTCCTTCAAGGTCCCGCTCCATTGATTGTGTATTTCGCAATCCACCCTTCAACGAGTCATACCACCCCACGGCCCAGCCTCAATTCAACAAATCCGTCACGGTGATAACCCAACGCCAATCGCTCATAGGCCGGGTGATCCTCCCATATTGAAGCTTGTTGGCTGCGGCAAAAACTGCCAGTAATTCAATCAAGACATCGCCTCACCGCGGGACCGAGCTTGACCAGACAAACTGAAATTCTCTCTGTCACCGTGTGGCGTGGCGATGCGCAAGGCGGGCAATTCCAGAACTTCGAGGTTCCGGCCCGACAAAACCAGACGGTATTGGACGTGGTTGCCTATATTCAGCAAAACCTCGATCCGGCGCTGACCTATCGCTTCGCCTGTCGGGTCGGCATGTGCGGATCCTGTGCGATGATGGTCAATGGCGAGCCGCGTTGGACCTGCCGCACCCATGTCAACAATGCGGTGAAAGGCAATCGCCTGGAAATCGCGCCATTGCGCAATCTGCCGGTGATCAAGGATCTCGCCGCAGACATGGATCCGTTTTTTGACAAATGGGTGGACGCCGAAGGCGTGCATCATCCGTCGCGCAGCCGACATGATCCCATCGCGCCAATTGATCCCACCGATGCCGACAGGGTCGAAGCCAGTGAAGGCATTGAGTGCATAAATTGCGCTGTCTGTTACGCCGCTTGTGACACGGTCGCCGCCAATGAAGACTATCTCGGCCCGGCAGCGCTGCAGCGGGCCTGGACCCTCTACAAGGACGCCAAGGACGATGGACAGGCGGCGATCCTGGACGCGGTGTCCGGCAAGGATGGCTGTCTCAATTGCCACAGCCAGGGGGGCTGCAGCCACTATTGCCCCAATGAGCTGAACCCGATGAAGGCCATTGCCGGATTGAAACGGGCCAGTTCCACATCCTTTTTCCAGCGGCGGCGAGGTGGCTCCTGATGCTCGATCTTCGCCTCTATATGCTGCAGCGCATCACTGCGCTGATCATGGCGCCGCTGACGCTTGGCCATATTGCGGTGATGATCTATGCCGTGCAGGGCGGTCTGTCGGCAGCCGAAATTCTTGCCCGCACCCAGGGCAGCGTCTGGTGGATGTTGTTTTATGGCAGTTTTGCGCTGGCCGTTTCGGTTCACGGTGCGATTGGCCTGCGTGTGGTGGTGCATGAAACCTTCGGACTAAAAGGAGCAGCTTTGTCGGTTTTCACATGGGCCATCGCCGCCGGTCTGGCAGCGCTTGGTCTCCATGCGGTGATGGCGGTGACGCTATGAAGCTTCGGGGACATCAAAAACATGGCCTGTGGTTTGCCTTCGCCCTGCACCGCTTCTCCGGAGTGGCGCTCGCCCTGTTTTTGCCGCTGCATTTTTACGTCTTGTCACTGGCACTGAACCAGCCTGAGGCACTGGATGGCTTCCTGCGCTGGAGTGATCAGCCAATGGTCAAGGCGGCGGAGTTTGGTCTTGTCTTTCTGCTGGCCGTCCATATTTTCGGCGGACTGCGGCTGATGGCACTTGAATTCCTGCCCTGGTCTTCGAAACAAAAGAGCTTCGCCGCCGCTGCTATTGCCGCCGCATTCTTCCTGTCCGGCGGTTTTCTGCTGAGTGCATTGTGAGGCGATGAAGCGAATGAATCTCGAACGGCACGACACGGATATCCTGATCCTCGGCAGTGGCGGTGCTGGCCTGTTTGCCGCGCTGCATGCCCAGCAATCGGCACCTGAAGGCACAAAGATCACGCTCGCCGTCAAAGGCCTGATTGGCAAATGCGGCTGCACCCGCATGGTGCAGGGCGGCTACAATGTGGCGCTGGGGGGTGGCGATACGGTCGAACGCCATTTCATGGACACGATCAATGGCGGCAAGTGGCTGCCCAATCAGGACATGGCCTGGAAGCTTTGCGAACAAGCGGTGGTGCGCATTCGAGAGCTGGAAAACGAAGTCGGTTGCTTTTTCGACCGCAATGCCGACGGCTCGCTGCACCAAAAAGCCTTTGCCGGACAGACGGCCGACCGTACCGTGCATAAGGGCGATCTGACGGGCATCGAAATCATTAACCGGCTGATGGAAAAAGTGCTCCACGCCGGTGTTGAAAAACTGCAGGAGCATCGTGCAGTTGGTCTTGTGCCAACCAAGGACGGTTCGGCCCTGGCCGGGGTTTTGTTCATTGACATGCGCAGCGGGACCTTGCGCTTTGTGCGGGCAAAAACCGTGCTGATGGCCACCGGCGGCGGCCCGACCATGTACAAATACCACACCCCCTCCGGCGACAAGACCATGGACGGCCTGGCCATGGCCTTGCGCGCCGGTCTGCCGCTGCGCGATATGGAAATGGTGCAGTTTCACCCCACCGGCCTGTTGGCGGGTGACCATACGAAAATGACTGGCACGGTGCTGGAAGAAGGTCTGCGTGGCGCTGGCGGTCATCTGCTGAACGGCGCTGAAAACCGCTTCATGTTCGACTATGATCCGAAGGGCGAGCGGGCCACCCGCGATGTGGTCAGCCGCGGCATTTATGACGAAATGCGCAAGAACAATTCGTCGGAAAATGGCGGGGTCTACATCTCCATGTCGCATCTTGGCCCCGACGATGTGCGCCAAAAATTCAAGGGCATGGTCAAGCGCTGTGCCGATTGCGGCTTTGATCTCGCCGGCGGTCTGGTCGAAGTGGTGCCGACGGCCCATTATTTCATGGGCGGCGTGGTGGTCGATCCCGATACCCGCACCGCGATGGAAGGGCTTTATGTGGCCGGTGAAGATGCGGGCGGTGCCCATGGCTCCAACCGTCTCGGCGGCAATGGGGTGGCCAATTCGACCGTCTATGGCGGCGTGGCGGGCGACGTGATGGGCGCAGATATCCGTAAAATGGCAACCCTGCGTGATCCCGACGAAGACGTGCTCGCTGCTGAAATTGCCCGGGTCCAATATCCGCTTTCCCGCAAGCCGGCGGCGATCCACGAACTGCGCCAGACCCTGCAGGACGTGATGTGGGACGATGTCGGCGTCATACGCACCGGCACCGGGCTGCGGCGAGGGGCGGCGCGGATTTCTGAGATCCAGCAAGAGTTGATGCAGACCGGCGTCGCCGGAGACAATCTGGCTTTCAACCTGACCTGGCATGACTGGCTCAACATGGCGAGCCTGTGCGATATTTCGCAGGTCATCACCCAGGCGGCTCTGACCCGCCATAATTCCCGCGGCGCCCATTACCGCGAGGATTTTCCCAACAGCGGCACGATGGAAAATTCCTATTTCACCGTCGCGACCCAATCCGGCGAGGCGCTCAGCGTGACACGCGAAGATGTTCAGTTCACAATAGTCAAACCGGGCGAAACGATCCTGCCCGACCACGAACCTGAAACCCTGGTGGCAAATCCATGATTTCTATTGAGACAATCCAATCGACAGCCGAAGTCCTGATGGACAAGGCGGCCATTGAAATTCCGCAGGACTATCTCGATGGCCTGAAGGCCCAGGCCGCGGTGGAAGATGGCGACCTGTCCTCCTTCGTGCTGCAGGCGATGCTGGAAAACTACGAGGCAGCAAAAGAAGACCGCCGCGCCATGTGTGGCGATACCGGCACCCCGCGCTGGTATGTCAAAATGGGCAATGACACTCAAATCGAAGGCGGCCCGATTGCCCTCGAAGCCGCCCTGCGCCGGGCCACGGCCAACGCTACTAATGGCGTGCCCCTGCGCCCCAACCGCGTTCACCCGCTGTGGCGCACTGACCATGACAACAATGTCGGCATCGGCGCCCCGGAGATTGAATATGGCTATGAGCCAGCCCAGACCGGAGAAGAAAAAGCCGAGTGGATCGACCTGATCACGGTCCACAAAGGCGGGCTGTTCGGCACCGATTACCGCATGCTGTTCCCCTCCGATGGTATTGAAGGCATCAAGCGCTTTTATCTCGATTGCCTCGTCGCCTTCGGCAAGCGCGGCCTTGCCTGCCAGCCGGCGATCATCGGCATTGGTCTCGGCGGCTGCAAGGACACGTGCATGGTGCTCGGCAAACGCGCCGCCTGCCTGCGGGTGGTCGGCTCGAAAAATTCCGACCCGAAAATCGCCGAACTCGAAGACGAGCTGAAGGACCTGGGCAATTCCATCGGCATGGGGGCGATGGGCTTTGTCGGCAAATCGATGGTGGTCGACGCCCATATCGAGGTTGGCTATTGCCATACCGGCGGCATGCAGATGTCGGTGCATGCGTTTTGCCTGTCGTCGCGCCGCGCCGTTGCCCGAATTTACAGCGACGGGCGGGTGGAATACCGCACCGATCCGGACTGGTTCACCGACTATCAACGCAGGGAGACGGTCGAATGGGAAATGCCCCAAAAATCCGCACAATACGCCTGAGCACCACGCCGACGCCGGAAGCGCTGGCCGAGCTGCGTCTCGGCGACGTGGTCTATCTCGACGGCCTGCTCTACACGGCGCGCGAAGGCGTCTATATGCGGGCGCTGGAGAAAAAGGCCAATATCCCGATGGAATTGCCCACCGAAAGCGCCGCCAATTTCCATTGCTCTCCGGCGGCGCGGATCAATGATGACGGCACCTACGAACTCGGCGCCGTCACGGCGACCGCCTCGTTTCGCTTTTCCAAATGGATCGGCGAATGGATGGCCAAGTCCGGGGCCAAGCTGATCATCGGCAAGGGCGGCATGAGCGCCCAGGATTACAAGGACCATTTCGTGCCCAATGGCGCGATCTACCTGACCACGGTCGGCTATGGCACCGGTGCCCTGCTGGGGCGCGGGGTGAAGCGGGTCAAGACGGTGCACTGGAACAAGGAACTGGGCCTGGCCCAGGCCATGTGGGTGCTGGAAGCGGAGAATATGGGTCCTTTCATTGTTGAGAGCGATCTGAAAGGCAACAGCCTGTTTGAGCGCGAGAATGCCAAGATTTCGGCGAATCTCGACCGGGTCTATGAAGGCACCAGACCAGCGACGCTGAAGCGTTTCGGCGAGACGGACGACAAGTCGGATGAGTTGATTGGTTAGGGGTGACATGCGGGCCTTCGGCGCTCTCCGTTAGTCAGCCCCCGAATTCACCGTAGAGGCCGCGAAGAGCGGCCCGGCGCTTATGCGCCGCCCCCGCGGAGCGACCAGCCGCCGCAGCGCGGCTGGTCTGCGTGAGCGCAAGCGCAAAGCGCGAACCAAACGAACTCCAGCCTTCCCGCACCCGCTGAACCCAGCGTCCGGGTATTGATCGTGCCCAATACAACGGTCTCGTCGTATGGAGGGCGATTGGAGAGGATGCTTCCAGGCACCAGATCCGTTTACGTTTATGTGATGCCTGAAAGCACCCATTTCAGCTCTTGGACGGGTCGCCTTTTGAGCTTTCCGTCTTGTGACGTATGTACCGGGCCTGCTGCACGGAAATGCAAACCGGCTGGTTCCCTGCTCTTCACCTTCCGACTGCAAGAGGCCGGTTTGACGCGGCTTAACAGAGGCTTGTGCGCTTTTACGTGAACCGCATTCACACGCGCGGAACTCTTTATCCCCGGCCGTCTCGATTGTGAGCGGCCGGGAGAGAACGGTCAGTACAACCATACGCCCCCCGGCGGCGAGACGACACACGTTAAGCCGCACCACCGGGCACCGGCTTTCTCCATGCCAACGACGCCTCGAGAACACCTCCGGTCGGGGAAAGCGGGGGGATTGTATTATGGGTGCGATGGGCGGGGATAAGTTTTTGCGGCGAGGGGGTAGTGGGGGATTGCGGCCATGGGAGAAAAAAAGCGCCAGCCGCCGGAATCGGAGAAAGCAGACATGAAGCATGGCAAGAAGAGAAACCGCCAATGTCTCCGTGGAGCTCTTTTCGAAGTACCTTGAGCGTCGCAAACAGGATGACGGCCCCTTTTGCTCATATTCTGTTTCTGGCGCGAGCGGGCCATTGACGCTGATCAAAATACAACCGTACCCACAAATCAGAGGTGTTCCGAGGGGCCTGACTGACTGTTGATGAACACCATTTGAGGTGGTACGAAAAACTGGGCAATACAATAATTGTTGTCAAAGAAGCATTTTTGGCGATGGCGTGGTATCCATTGCCTCATCAGCAACGGTTAAAAACGACAAGTCACGCGTCAGCATGAAATCCAGACAACGCAGAAGTTCGAAGAAGCAGCCGCTGAAACCGGAACACAAAAGCGTTCGTGTTCATATGCAGCCCACTCTGGAAAAATTGAACAAGGCAAACTTTGAGCGTCGGTCAGGGCGGATTCAGAAGTCTATTCGGATTTGTGAAGAACTGATCAAGGACTTTCCATTTTATGTAGGAGCTCTGCACACTCTCGGGCTGGCTCATATGGCCAGGCGTGATTACTGGTCTGCGCTTTCATGTTTCGTACGTGCTGCAATGCTTAATCCGCGCGACTGGGCTATTCTGACGAGTTTGGCGCAATGCTACATAGCACTAGATGCAGAAGAGATGGCGGCTCACACTCTTGAGCAGGCAATCGCAATCAATAGTGATGACTTCAATATCCACCAGACTCTAGGGATCATTTATGAACGTGAACGCGAATACGAAGCAGCGGTATCGTCGCTGAGTCGAGCTCACGAACTGGAACCCAATAACTCGGCGGCGGCCGTTCAGCTTGGTTCCTGCCTGGTGCATTTGGGGCAATTTGACAAAGCAGCCAAGGTGCTCAATCAGGTTCACAGGGCAAATCCGCAAAGTCTGGCGCCGCTTGCGGGATTGGCTCAGTTGCCCTCAGGTGTGTCCAATGTGGATTTGGGTGCTGCGTTGGAAGCCGTCAAACCTACAGAAGAAACCTCGACAGAGGATTTCGAGGTCCGCAAGGCCTTTGCACTGGCGTTCAATTACGACCGGCAGGGGCAAGTTGAGAAAGCTTGGGAACAGCTGAACAAGGCCAATGCTCCACTCAAAAAAAGGTACCAGTCGAAAATGGAGCTTCGCAGAAGTGACAGAAAGGCGATCTGGAACAACATTGAAGCCTTGCCTGAGCACAAAGGTAGCCACAACCTGATCGAGAAGGTGCCGATATCGCTGTATGTTCTTGGGGTGTCGCGATCCGGCAAGACATCGTTGGAAAAACTATTGGCGGCCCTTCCAGGCATCAAGCGGGGTTATGAAAATCCAATAGTCGAGCTTGCAGTGTCTCGCACCACACAGGAGGCAGGTCTGCTGACGGCGCGCAATCTCTTCGATTTGCCAATTGGTCTGGGCGACAAATTTCGCGAGCACTACATATCCGAACTGACCGCTCGAGCGTCTGACGCTCGCGCGTTCACGAACACCCATCCAGGTCGGATCATTGATGTTGGTCTGCTGGCAATGTTGGTCCCCAACGTCCGCTTCATTTTTGTTGTCCGAAACCGCGAGGATACGGCACTTCGCGTCTTGTTGAAACATTACAAGGAGGGCAGCAACGTCCACTCTTACGATCTCAAGGATACGTTCGACGAGATCGACTGGTATCACGGCCTGATAAACTATTGGCAAAAACAATTGCCCGACATATGCCGCACAGTATCGAACGAGGATCTGGTGAACGATCAGTCTTTGGTGCAAACACTCGCTGCCGAGCTCTGTGAAATATCGTCACCGTCAATTGATTTGCCTCCATATCCCGATGACAGGGGTTGTTCAAAAGCCTACGGTAAATTTTTCACAAGGTACTGACCGCCTCCTAGATCATGCGCCACTGACGTGTGACTTAATTACTACAGGCACAATTATAACTACGGGCAATAACAGATTCGACTTGTCCTGGGCAGCACCAATCGGCTTAAATGTTAACGAAACGTTAATGCCGCGTTGACGTGTGGGTGCGATGTATATCGCAGTTGGCGCTTTGGAATTTGATATTCACAGCGTAACCAAAGTCTAACATCATGAGAAAAACATTTGTAACATTACTGGGCACAACCTCAGTGTTTGCCCTCGTCGTGGGAACAAGCAGCATAGCAACTGCTGCTGACCCCCAGCTTCAAGCACCAGATCGCGTCCTGTCGGGTTCGATGGCAATCTTTGGCTCCTACACAACTGGAGTCTGTCACGAATCCGAATGCCACGGTGCCAACTCAGATCCTGACGACTGGTTTTCGCTAGGTGGTTTTGGGAATGTTGCGGTGCCGGTAGCTGATAATTTGTCGCTGCAACTCGGTTTCTATGGCGAAGCTGGCAACATCATTGGTGAGGATAGCAATTTTTCCAGCTCTCAAGAATATGCAAACGGAGTAATGGGTTCTGCACATTTGAATTTCCGCGAACCAGAAGCCTATTTGTTTGGGGCTTTTGGAGCCCTCGGAAGTGTTGAAACAGCATCAGACCAATCCTCAGGCACCGCAAACATATATCTGGCAGGTGTTGAAGGTCAGTATCATATTGATGACTGGACCTTGTACGGACAGGTTGCCTTTGCGGATTCAAGTGATTTGGATAATTCCGATAGTGATTGGATTCAAAATGGCGTATATTTGAGAGGTGCTGTGAAGCATTTCTTTAATGATGGCATGACAAAATTGCAGGGCGACGTAGTTTATGTCGGCGGCGAGCAATCGACGGGCGATGATATTGATGCTTGGCAATTTGGCGTCGAGGTTGAGCACATAGTTAGCAGCTACAGCAACGGATATATATCTGCGTTCGGCCGGTTTGATGCGTTCTTTGCGAACGAATCACCGGACGTCAACGACGATGCGGAAGCCTATGTGTTCAAAATCGGGTTAAAAGCCAGCTTTGGCTACGATAACTTGTATCAGCGTGACCACTACGGCGAAGGCGTCGATATTGCCGACATAATGAGAATACAAGCCGTCGCCCGAGCGACGGACTAACTAGTCATATAAAAATAGCATTGGAAAGCCGGCTCTAACTGGGCCGGCTTTCTTTGTTTGGGATGCGAACCAAGTTTTCCGGTCGCAGCCCTTGCGATCGAAAAAGTCGATCTTCACGAAACGAGTGACTTGGCAGACGTCGTAACGCTGCCATGGAAATTCCGTCAGGTGCTAGAGCTGAGCAAGTTCGCAGATGTTGTGACTGACGCGTGGCGAAGATTGCCTTCAATTGTTATCCACGCCATATAGCAGCAGAGACGGTAGCCCAACACTCAACGGCAACAAATCCGATCACCTGACCTTTGATGCTCGGAACAAACACCAAATTCGAACGGCAGCTTTGGTGAAATCGATGGGAAAACTCCGGCTTTGCGCAAATGCCCGCTTCGGGCCGAACTCCCCCTTCCCAACCTCCCCCATCCCCACTACACTCACCCCATAAGCCCGCCAGCCGCGCGTGCTTTGGGGTCTGGTAAGCCCCGTCCACAAGCGGTCCGACATTGACCGCAACAATGTCTCTCCAACCTTCAGGTCGGGGAGGCTTTGGCGTATGTCCAGGGCGCGCCCCCCGGGGTTGTTCCTAAAGGCCATAGCGGCTGTCTTGTGGCGGTCTTACCAGTCCCCGATCACCAGAGGTTTGTCGCCGCACACGGTTTTTCTGCCGCCGCGATGCCTCCGGTGATCTCATTAAAATTTATTTGCGCTCACGCAGGCGGCTTTGCCGCCGCTCCACGGGGGCGGCGCATAAGCGCCGGACGGCTCTTCGCCGTCTGGCCCGGGCGGTGCGAGGGATCTCCTGTCGACGCGACAGGTGCCTCGCGATGGGCCCGTGCAAGGCCGCGAAGAGCGGCCCGGTCGATAGACCGCCTCGCGGAGCGCAGGCCAGCCGCCGCAGCGCGGCTGGCCGACAGCGTGAGCGCAAACCAAGAGGAGGACCACCATGGAAACCGATTACAATTTCTGGGCCGATCTGCTGACCACCTACCGGTCCAACCCGGACTGGCTGAAATTTCTTTGGGTGTTTCTTCCCGCAGCGCTGCTGGCGCTGGCTGGAAGCGGGGTTTCGCGGCTGGTGCGGGCGGCAGTGGAATCCAGAGCGGCGCCCTCGCCGCTCTCGCCGTCGCCGCCGCCGCCATGGGAGAGGGAGGAGGGAGATGGCACAAGCGGCGACGGAGACTCACGGTAAGGGGAGCGGCAAGAGTGTGATTTTGATTTGCGCTCACGCAGGCCAGCCGCGCTGCAGCGGCAGGTCACCTGCCGAGCCGTTCAGATGGGGTTCGGCCACCTGCAACACAGGCCCGTTGGCAACGGCTGCATCCGATAGGTCAGTCAGCCGTCAGCAGTTCTCTGGGACAATCTGCAAATGCCTTTGCGCCATCTTTGGTAACGGCGAAGGATTCGCTGACCACAAGTCCGTACTCGTCCATCCAGAGGGCCGGAATGCAGTGGAAGGTCATGTTTTCTTCCATCACGGTTGTGTCTCCGGCACGTAGGGAACAGGTCAATTCTCCCCAGGTCGGAGGAAAACCAATTCCGACCGGATAGCCGATGCGGCTGTCCTTTTCGATGCCATGTTTCCTGATCACCTTCTCCCAGGCGGCGGCCATATCCTGACACTCAATCCCGGGCTTGACCACATCCAGTGCCGCCTCCAAGCCTTCGCGAATGATGGCCGTTGTATCGACCAGGCCTTTTGGCGGGTCGCCAACATAGACGCACCGCGACAGGGGCGAGTGATATCGGTGCCGGACACCGCCCATCTCGATATAGAAGATTTCATCTTGTTCCAGCGGCTTATCCGACCAGCTAAGGTGGGGAGCCGCAGCTATTTCTCCGACCATCGCATTGGGCGGCTTACAGGGAAACGTGCCGCCAAATTCAGGCGTGCCAGACGTTGTGATGCGGTATAATTCTGCCATGACATCACATTGGCGCACTCCCTGGCGCACCAGTTTACGGGCGCCGTCCATTGCCAAAGTAGCAATTTGTCCAGCCTGGCTCATATATTCCAGTTCCTGTGCAGATTTTGTCATCCGCACCCTGTTGACCAGCAGGAACCCGTCCTCAAACTCACCCTGACCCAAAGCCTGTGTCAGTATGCGGTTCCACTTTGCAGTGTAGTAATAATCATCCTGTTCCGCCGCGATCCGTCCTTTGTCCCAACCTTTGTCGCGCAGAATTTCAACGAGATAGTCCATTGGATGAAGTGTGTCGCTGCCAACATATTTGTCGGGATAGGGGATCACATTTTCCGGGGCCAAAAAGGCGGTAAATTTTGCACCCACGGCATCCATTTTGCGCCCAAACCAGATCGGTTCGTCGCCACCAAGTGCCACCACAACCATTTGAGGAGTGTAAAAGGACCATCCATCATAGCCCGTGACGTAGAACTGATTTGCAGGATTGGAGATCAGCAAGACATCAATGCCCCTGGCACGCATCTGATCTTTAACGCGCGCTACGCGGCTGCGGTACTCGTCATGTTCAAAAAGAAGCTTCACACTCAATTCCTTTCCAATATTGGGCAGAGGAAAGCTTGGCATAACAAATTTGTCCAGAATAAATCGATTTTGGTTTGGCGGAGTCCCCCGGAATGACTGCCGCTCACACCGAAATGCATGTTGTCGCCAGGCCCCTCGCCGCCTCGCCGCCGGGAATTGAACGGGACGAAACGCGCTTGCTGGATGAACTGCTGAGCGAGGATGAAGAGGACACAACCAAGCACTGATCACTGCAGCAGGGTCATGCATGGGGCTGCATCTTCTGCTAGCCTTGCCGCGGGCCAATGGAAGGAAAGCAATGTGAAACCGATCAATCTGTCCGACAAGCTGGCGCAATTTGCCTCCCACTGGGACCCGCATATTGTCGCCGATTACAATGACAACGACATCATGGTGGTGAAGTTCCAGGGGGAATTCCCGTTTCACAAACACGATACAACAGACGATTTCTTCCTCGTGCTGGAAGGAGAAATGGTGATGGAGATTGAAAACCAGCCCTCCCGCGTGGTGAAGGCGGGGGAGTTGTTCGTGGTGCCGAAAGGCGTCGTGCACCGGCCCCGGGCCGTCAGGGAAGTCAAAGTGCTGCTGATCGAACCAAAGGGCGAACCCAATTCCGGTGATGCCGACCGGGAGCCCGCACCCAAACCCCGAATATAGCTGACGGCGGCGGCGGCGAGCCGGGATTTTCCCACTTCGACGCGTGTCGTCGACCCGACTCGCCGCTACTCCCCTTTGTTCTCACTCATTGGCACACACCCTGCCGAGCGTGCGCCGCGCAAGCCTCAGCTTTGCGCGATGCTACCAGTTGATGCGGACACCGGCATTGTAGGAAATTCCTTCGTAGTCATCGCCGCTGAGATAGCTGCCTTTTGCGAAGAATTTAGCCTTGCCACTGATCGGGGCCACATCGACACCGACGGCGATCTCACCGAAGGCACCTTCTGCATCATAGGAGACCGGTGCGCCGGGCATGACGCCGATTGTCGCTGAATAGTCTCCGTTGAACTCGTTCCACAGGCTGGCCTCGATATAAGGTTCAACCGTGCTCTTTTCGGTCATCACTTCGGTGCCAAGCCGGGCGCCGATGCGGCCGCGCAGGCTGTCGCCGGAGTCCAGGTTCACCGCCACGCCCGCGGCAGTTGGATTGCCATCGAAGTCGGTGTGGACATAGGCCAGTGTTGCCTGTGGCTCGATGAAGTGCTTCGCACCATTGATCCGGTAACCGGCATCGATCACCCCACCGATGGAGCGGAAGTCCGTGTCGAAGCTAGTGCCGACGCCCGGGGAGGTGAAATCAGCCTCACCGAAATCTGCCTTCACCAGCATGTCGACATAAAGAGCATCTCTCATATATGTGGCATAGGCGCCAACCGAAGCGGCCGAGAGATCGATATTTGCGCCAGACGCGTAGCTCAGATCGGAGGTTCCATAGCCGCCAAAGGCGCCCAGCAACCAGGTGCCGTTATTGCTGCTCATGACCCGGTCGATACCGGCAAGAATACCCCGGTGGTCCTGGTCAAAATTGTCATTCAGCGTAATGGAGCCACCGCCGACAGGCGCTGGGATTGTGCGCGAGATGTCGCGCTCTTCGTTAGCGCCATAGGCTTTCACCCAGGCGCTTGGCTTGATGGCATCGCCATCGCTATCGGTGGCCATTTGCAGGCCGTATTCGCCATTGTTGATCTGGCTGCGCAGATCGGATGTGCGCTCAAGCCAGGTGCCGGCACCCTGATGCCAGAAATTATTGGCTCCAGCGGCAATTCCGGTGACGGCAAAAGCGTTCTTGTTCTGGTAGTTGGCCAGAACCCATTCATTTTCGCCGGAACCGCTGCTTGTGTCAGGGTTGAGGAAGACATCATAGGTGAAGAAGCCCTTTTCAATGCCACCATTGGTGAAAAAGTCTCCGTCATCGCTGCTGCCATCAACCCGGGCAAACATCACTCCGTCGGGGTCATACATGCCGGGGCCGCCATCCAGGTCAGCCACCTTAACTTCGGTGGCGCCGGTTGCGTCTCCAGACACGTAGAGGAAGTCGGCTGCGCCGCCCGGAGTGAGCGTGGCGTCAATTCCCAGCATGCTGCCAGCACCGCCGTTGAAATTACCACCGTTCCAGATATTGGTGCTGTCGGGCAGGATATTGCTGTTGCGCATGTCAATCAGACCGCCGCCATTGTTGAAATTCTCCAGATGCAAGAAGTTCAATGTGCCGGCGACATTGATGGTCGAGCTGTTATTGGCGACATCGGTTTCGGAGCCGAAGTCCAGCCAACTGATACCGTTTACGTTGAAGATCGCGCCCTGAGTATTCCAGAATTCATCGGCACCGCTGCCAAATGAGAATACGTTGAGAGCAGAATTATTAAACGTCGCCCCGGTGGTGTTCCAGAACTTGTCTGCGCCGTCTCCAAAGCTAATGCCGGTGCCGTCATTGGCATGGAAAGTTGCCCCCATCTGGTTCCAGAACGTGTCGTTTTCGGTTCCGAAGCCAAACAAGGTGATGTCATTGGCAGTAAACACGGTTCCCGTGCCGGTATTGTTAAACGTGTCCTCTCCGCCACCAAAATAGAAGCCCGTTGCGCCACCGGCGGTGAAGCTGGCCATTCCGGAATTGGTGAACGTATCGTTTGCCTGATCACCATTCTGGGTGAACGGAATCCCGAAACCCAAAAGGGTATCCGGATTATCGAAGAAGAAACTGGTGATTTCACTTGTTGTGAAGCTGGCTTTGTCAGTGTTTGTGAAAGTGTCTTCGCCAGTGCCGAATGAGAAGGTCGTCAGGCCGCTGGTGTTGAACTGGGTGTACTCATTGGTGTTAGTGAACGTATCCATGCCACCGCCAAAGAAGAAGCGGGAGGAGCCAAACGCGTTAAATGTCGATCCACCCTTGTTTTCCAGCTTGTCGTTGAACTTGTCTGCGGTCTCCGAGAAGGGAATTGGCACAACCAGCAAGAATTCAGGCGTGTCAAAGTAGAAATCGGTACTTACGCCATTGCCTGTTGTGAACGTGGAGCCGGTGTCGTTGATGATCTGATCTTCACCATTATCCATGAAAAAGGTCGTGGACGCGGCTCCGGTTGTAATCTGACCACCGTTTTGATTGAGGATCTTGTCAGCACCATCTCTGAATGAGAAAAACGATATGGCCAGGTCCGTGTTCAAAACACCGCCGTCGTTGTTTATCGTATCATTGTTGTTGGTAAAAATATTGGGCCCGGAAGTGTTCCAGGTTTCAACGCTGTAATTGTTGATGGTTACGGCGCCATTGCCCCAATCGGACAGCAATCCGCCAAAGGCCATGTTGCCGTACAAGGTACCATAATTGTTGATCGTGGTGGGCATGACGCCACCGTTGGCGCGGATGATCTGATCATCTGCACTATTTCCCAACTGCCCGACACCGCTGACATTGGAATGCTCATCAACGCCGATATTGATCGTGTATTGAGAATTGCTGTTGCCCTTCAGGTCCAGTGCCCTGCTCCTACTTAGGAGGCCAGTGTTGTCGGCAAAAATCTGGCCTTCAATGAAAAATTCAATATTTGCGCCATCATTTACTTCGATACCGTCGCGATTGCCGCCTTTGCTTGCCTTGCCATTGCTGCCACCGGTAATCGTTGTTCCCTGATCCAGAACGATTGTTCCATTGAGATCTCCATTGGAACCGTCTTGAGCATCAATTTCGATAACCGGTTCGTTATCCCCGTTACTTCCGCTGCCGGTTAGCATTGCAGGATTGTTGCCACCAAGAACGTTGACATCGAAATTATTCTCAGGCTCGAATTCGACATTTTCTGTGGAAGTATTGTTACAATTCAGTTCATTTGCACCGTTTGTAACACATTGGGCGTTGGCTTGCCCCGTTGAGAGCATGGCAACAGAGCCTGTAACAATTGCTGTGCTTAAAAGGAGAACATGTTTTGTGAACCTACTGCGAGGATACTGAGAAACCAGAACTGACATTACAAACCCTAACCCAACTACTAACCCATTACGCCGCGAGCTGACTTTCTACTCGTCAACTGCGATATCTTGTACCTGTGGAAAAGTTTACACAAAGCCGTTTTGGTGGAGTCAACACCCCTCCAAAGCCCAAGCCCAAACCCTTGATGGCAACTCGAACGTCTTATGCGTTGATTTATTTGAACGAATCAGCGTTGCAGAACAAATCTGCGGCCGATTAGAAAAATTTCGGAATGTAAAGAATTATTAATCTTTTATAGTATCTGTTGCCAAATTAACACAGATTAGGTTGCTCAATGCTAGTCAAGCTTTTTGGCAAAAGTAATGGTTTGCATTTCGTAGCCATGTTTTTTCAGTACGCGTAGCCAGGCCATTCTACCATAGCCTTCGACTTGTACACACTTGTGCTTTCTAGCGAATTTTTCGACTATCTCAGCCATGATGTCTATCCAACTAAGCAGTTTATTACCTCCAAGCCATTCCACCGAACAAATCTGTCCTCGGTTGGACTTGTATATCTTGGTGGTAAACGCTCCCAATGCTTGATCTTGCTCTGCTACGATCCAAATCTGAGCTTCGCCCCTTTCAGCCTGTCCTCGCAACGTGACCAAATCAGTTTGCCTGGGCACGGTACCCATCGCCTCTATCAAGAATGGTTCCACCTTTGGCCAGACATTGGCGATTTTGTCGCGTGGGACAATTGAGATGTATAGATCACTTTTAGCCATGACACCGATTCCATGCGTATATTGGATGATTACTTGCACCATCACAGTAGCGATTAATCAAGTCCGATCAGTTGCGGAAAAAGCTTGATGTCTCCTGCGTCCAATCATGCACAGTCGAGTTTTCTCCGTCTTTTACTGGCAGGCAGAGGCAGATCTAAGAGAGTGGTGCAAACCTCTTGATCCCGCCCAATCCGACCCCAAATATATTAGCTATCCAACCCAGCCGTGCTAGAATCTCCACCAGCCCCGCTCACCAAGGAATTCCCGATGCAATCTCCCATGCCGTCAATCGTCAACTCGCTGAAGTGCCTGTCCCATGTTCTCGACAAAGCGGAGGCCCATTGCGCCGACAACAAGCTGGACCCTGCCGCCCTGCTCACCGCACGGCTGTTTCCCGACATGTTCACCACCATCCGCAATGTCATCGTTTCCTGCGACACCGCCAAGGGCCTGGCAGCGCGGTTGACGGGGGTCGACAATCCTGTCTTCGAAGACAATGAATCCAGCTTCGCCGAGCTGCAGGCGCGCATTGCCAAGACGCTGGACTTCATCGCCACTGTGCCGAATGACGCCTTTGAAGGCGCCGAAGACCGCACGGTGATTTTGAAAACCGGCCAGGGGGAATTTGAATTCACCGGCGCCAGCTATCTCACCGGCTTTGCGGTGCCGAATTTCTATTTCCACATGACCACCGCCTACAACATCCTGCGCCACAATGGCGTGGTGCTCGGCAAGGTGGATTTCCTGCGCGGCAAGCCACCGGCCTGAGCCGCTCGCCGCTAGCCGGCGATTTTTGAAAAGTCTGCCACTGTTGCCGTTGCCTCCCGGATGCGGCGCATCAGCGCCAGGCGGTTGGCGCGCACATCTGCATCGTCGGCATTGACCATCACGTCTTCAAAAAATGAATCAACCGGTTCACGTAATTTGGCAAGCGCTGTCATGGCCGAAGAAAAGTCTTCCTTTTCAATAGCCTGTGCAGCATCTCTCTCAGCCTGATTCACCGCTTCATAAAGTGATGATTCAGGGCCTTCTTCAAGTAATGATTCAACGATTGTGGCGGCGGCGGCGGCGGCGGCAATTTCGGTGCCCTTTTTCTCTTCGGCGGCGAGAATATTGGCAGCGCGTTTGGTGCCGGCCAGCAGGTTCTTGCCGTCTTCAGTATCGAGGAAATCATTCAGAGCTTCCGCCGACAGCATTTGTGTTAGTAGATCACGTTCCGAACTTTGGTGTGTCAAAACTGCGTCAACAACGTCCGCGCCGATGCCACGATCCCGCATGTGATACTTAAGACGCTCCTCAAAAAATAGCTGAAAGTCGTCGGCAATGGAGGCCCAGTCCTTATAATTCTCCGCAGACAGACCAAAGTGCGATCCATGACTTTCAAACACGCCTCTCGGGTACAACTTAATTCTGTTTGTCCCAACCAGGCGGATGACGCCCAATGCAGCGCGGCGCAGGGCATAGGGGTCCTTGCTGCCGGTGGGTTTTTGATCAATCGCCCAGAAGCCGGTGAGAACATCAAGCTTGTCGGCCAGTGCCACGGCGACACTGACCGGATCGGTGGGCACGTCGTCAGACGGGCCTTGTGGCTTCCAGTGATCTTCGCAGGCGGCGGCGACGGCGGCGTCTTCGCCGGCTCGGTCCGCATAGCGTCGGCCCATCAGCCCCTGCAGTTCAGGGAACTCGTAGACCATTGCTGAATTGAGATCGGCCTTGCAGATTTCAGCGGCGCGGCGGGCCAGTGCGGGATCGGCACCAACCACAGGCGCCAGCGTTTCAGCCAATGCCATCAGTCGCTGCACCCGGGCACCCTGGGTACCGAGTTCGGCGTGAAAGGTGACGGCATCGAGCTTTTCAAGCCACGGGGCAAAGCCTTTGGTATTGATCTGGTGCAGGTCGGTTTCCCAGAAGAATTTGGCGTCGCCCAGACGGGCATTGACCACTTTGGCATTGCCCAGTGCAATTTCCTTGCCGCCGTCGGTCGCCTCGATATTGGCAACCAGCAGGAAGTTGTTGGACAGGCCGCCCTCGCTGCCCTCGCCGCCGCCGCTGCGAAGTACGAAGCACTTCTGGTTTTCCTTGATGGTCAGGCGGATAACTTCCGGCGGAATGTCGAGAAAGGCTTCATCGAACTCGCCCATGATTGCCACGGGCCATTCAACCAGATTGCCGACTTCTTCCAGCAGGCCTTCGTCCTCGACCAGTTCCAGCCCCCTGGCGAAGGCCAGGTTCCTGGCGTCAGCCTTGATGATTTCCTTGCGTCGTTCGGCATCGAGCACAACCCTGGCCTTTTCCAGCGCCGCGACATAGTCGTCGAAACGGCGCACTGTGATGGGGTCTGGTGCGTGGAAGCGGTGGCCACTTGTGGTATTGCCGCTGGTTACGCCACCGACTTCGAAGGGGATGATTTCCGGCTCTTCGGTATCGGAGGCAAACAGGCAGAGGATGGATTGCAGCGGACGCACCCATTTCAGGCTGCCTGCATCGCGCGACTTTTCACCCCAGCGCATGGATTTCGGCCAGGGGAAGTTCTGGATAATGCCGGGCATCGCCTCGGCAATGACAGTTTGAGCGTCCCTGCCCGGCTTTTCGATCACGGCAACCAGAAAGTCACCCTTTTTCGGGTCACTGCGTATTTCTGCATGGTCAACGGAAGCCAGACCGGCGCCGCGCAGGAAGCCGGCAATGGCCTTTTCCGGCGCGTCGGTGCGCGGGCCCTTGCGCTCTTCACGGATATCGGCGGAACGGGCGGTCAGGCCGCGCAGGTCGAGCGTCAGGCGACGCGGTGTCCAGTATTCGCGGGCACCCTCATAGGTCAGGCCGGCATTCACCAGTGCATCGGTGACAAGCTTTTTCAGATCGCCAGCCGCCTTGCGTTGCATGCGGGCGGGAATCTCTTCGGAAAACAGTTCTATCAGCAGGTCGGGCATGGGCGTGTCGATGAGGGAGAATTTCTGCGCCGCTCATACCAAGGGTGCGCCGCGATGTCACCCGGATTGTTGGTCGCTGCTGCAATTGATCTGGCGGGCCGGCCGCATTGTGGCTGCGATCACAAGGTGACGGCGCAATCCGTCTGCACGTTGGTTTTTGCGCAGGTGTTGTTACACTGGGGCGCGTCCAACATCTAAAGCGGGTCTGAACTGGCAGTGGTCACCACCTCCCAGACATCAAAGCATCCACCGGGTTTATCCACGGGGCAGGTTTTGCATTTCGCCAGTCTGATCGTGCTGCTGGCGTTGCTCTATTTTGTCTGGACAGGACTGGGAGAGCCGTTCGCCGTCGCCTTTTGGGTGGCGGTTGCAGCTCCGATCCTGCACCAGATCTTTGTATGGGTCGCCTGGCGCATCGAATTGCAATCATCAACGTCCAGCAGGCTAATCGGCTTTGAAACCTATATCGGGGTGTTCTTCGCGCTGTTTGCAGGCCGTTTTGCCACGCTTGCCGTGCTGGCATGGCTGGATCGCGGCAGCCTGAACCTGGCCCCCGGCCTCGTGGTTATCATCACTGCCTTGCTGTTGGTGCCGGGCATCTACGCCATTTACAGTGTGCAGCGATATTTTGGGATGAGACGGGCAGCAGGTGCCGATCACTTCGAGGCGCGCTATCGCGACATGCCGCTGGTCAAGAGGGGCATTTTTCGCTTCACCGATAACGGCATGTATCTCTATGCGTTTTTACTCTTCTGGGCGATTGCCACCGGCTTCAATTCAAGTGCCGCACTGGCTGTTGCGGCTTTCAGCCACGCTTATATCTGGGTGCATTTTTTTGCGACGGAAAAACCCGATATGGATTTTCTGTATGGCCAGAACAAGGAAAGCTGAAAGCCTGAAGTGTCTAGCCGGGCATCTTGTCGAAGGCCGGGATCCCGTCTTCAAGGATAGTGGCTTTCATCTTGCTCGACACATAGACATTCGCCTTGGGGGCGAATTCTTCATGTTCGTTGACCAGACCAGCACGTATGCCCAGCATGCCTTCTCGGGCCGAATTCTGCGTAAACAGCGGCGTTCCGCAATTGCCACAGAAATGCTTTGTCATCGTGGTGCCGGCATCTGACTGGTGCTGAAAAGTTTTCGGCGTGCCAGTAATCTTCATATTGTCCTCTCTCATGAACATCAGCGTTGCAAAGGCGCTGCCCGTGGACTGGCGGCAGGCGGTACAATGGCAATTCGCCATCACGGGCACGTCGCCATCGGCTTCAAATGAGATGTCACCACAGAGGCATTTTCCGGTAAGTTTTGTCATTGGATTCCCTTTATATTTCGGCAACATTGCTATCACGGTGCCGGACAAATAGCGACGCTCAAATGGGCTCAAACAAAAATTTGATCGCGGGCGAACCCGCGTTCAAATTCATGCTCACTTGGCTCCTGCCAAACCTGAACGGCTCTAATGCGGACGAACGTTAAACGTCACCGTATGGAACGCAGAACTGCCCTGCGCCTTCTTCACCTTTTTGGCCAGTTTGAACGAGATGCCCCTGGTTGCCGGCTTTTTTGACTTCGCGGCAATTTTGCGTGCCTCATCTGCAGACAGCCCGCTTGCAGCCAGGCCTTTGCGGTCACAGAAGAGTATCAGGCTTTCACTATGGGCCGGTTCGTCAAACTCAATATGGCCTGCTTCCGCAACCGGAATTCTCTTCGGCTGGTTGGCTTTCAACCAGGGATCGCCGATCAGTTGCGATGGAAACACCTCAACCTTGCCATTGGATTCAACATACAGGATCTGAACCTCGCAGTCGTGATTGCTTTCAATCGTGAAGGCCAGTTTTTCCCCGACACGCACCTTGGTGCTGTCTACCTTCAGCGCCAGTTTCAGCTTGTCGCCGTCAATATAGGTCTTTTGCTGATATTGCGGGATGACCTGCTTGTAGGCGTCCACCGGATCGGCCTTGGCGACGACGGGGCCTGTCTCATAGGCCTTTTCTGCATGCACCTGCTTGACCGGCGGTTTTTTGCTTTCGGTGTTGGCGACCGCGGGCGTGTATTGCTTGGCATATTCGCTCACCTGTTGCGAGGTCAGCGGGTCGAGCCCCATCAACGCCTTTTGCAGGTAGGGAAACTGTTGCTCCACCTCAAATCGCGGCACGGTTGCGCCGCCTTCAAGCTGAAGAATTTTCTGCATCGCCAATTGTTGAACGAGCGGGTCCTGAATGCGCAGGATCGATGCCTTGAAATCATCACCTTCCAGGTCGAACTCGGCGGCAAATGCATCGAGGTTCAAATTGTCCTCATACATGTCGGCATACCAGGTGACGATTTCCTTTTTGCCCGGCGCATTGCGGCTTCTGTCACGGCCATCAACACCCTTTTCAGTGGCACCAATCCGCTTCAGACTGCGCACAAAGCGCTGCATGTCATCGTCGTAATACTGGTCCATCTCCGCCTGTTCGATATACATCGACAACAGGAATTTCGCCTGATCGATATCAAACTTGTTGGTTGTCTGAATGTGTTTGCGCATCGAATCCAGCTTGGTCAGGATTCCATTTGCATGACAATCAATACAGGAACGCCCATTGATAATGGTCGGTGCCTTGTCCTTGGGGCGCTGCTGATAGGACACGATTTTCTCCGGCCCCTCGTCGATGCGATTGCCCAGATGGTCTGACAGGTAATAGCCCTGCAAGCCGTTCGGCAGCGAGAAGATCATCTCTCCGCCATCATGGGTGAACGGTTTCAGGTTGAATGCCAGCGGGGCATTTTCGGGTGGGCCGTGTGGGAAGTCACGCAGCGACTGGGTGCCAAAACTGCCGGCAAAATCATAGGATTTCCAATAATAGCCTCCCTGCGGCAGATCATGACGTTCGACCATGCGATTGTGAGCCGATACGCCTGATGCGCCTCTGTCAAAACCTGCGCGGGCCACGTCGCCCCGGTCGATATTGCGGTCGACATCGACGCCCAGACGCGCTTCCAGATCACGGATATGTTCGGGCAGGTTCAACAGGGCGTGGTAAATTGCCGGGCGCGAAGAATTGGCCGAGAACCAGTCCGTGCGCATAATCGGCAGTACCGAATGGGTTTCTTTGGTCAATGCCGAAAGGGTGGCATCGCTGTGCGGGTCCACTCCATAGGGATAGGCTTCAACCAGCACGTCCCACTGATATTGGTCCCATCCCAGATCTCGAATATCGACCCGAACCAGCAGTTCCTTGGTATCGCTTACGGTATCGGGAACGACCAGGCGGGGCCCCGACGAGACCGAGTTGAGCATCTTGTTGAAGGCCGCGCCATACAGTTCCAGGCGCTTGGCAAATTGTGCATCTGTTTCGCACGGAAACCGGCCATTGTAATGACTGCGATAGGAGAAGTACCGGATATAGGGGCGATCCAGCTCATCCAATGAGCCGACATCGTCAAGGGCGGCACGGATCAGCTCCGCCCGCTCATAGACCTTTCTGCTGCGCATTGGCGGCAATTCTGCCGCGACGGGGCCGCTCTGACTGGCGGAGCCAAGGGAGGTGATCCATTCTTCCAGTCTGGCTATCTCCTCCGGGCTCGGCTGATTGCCAAGCGGCATGCGGCCGGATGTGATCGAACTATACAGTCTCGAGGCTGCCGGATTTCCCGGTGTGACGAACGAGGCATCTGCAGCAATGCTGCTCAATGATCCGGCAGGAAAGCTGCCCTGAGAACTCTGTCCAGGCCCATGACAGTTGCGGCAATACCGTCCGATAAACTCATCTGCATCGCTGCTGAGTGAATCATTTGACCCTGCGGCGCCTTGCGAGGCGGCACTGATGCTGCCACTGCAGGTCTGGCTGACCAGGTCAGGTTTCTTTTTCACAACTTCGCTGCCCTTGAGATAGGCAAACATTGCCAGACGGTCAGATTCAGACAGTTTGGCGGTCAGTTTGGTGACCCTGCGCATAACCGGATCGGCAAGTGGCTGACCGTTGAGTTTTTTGCCATCAACCAGCACGCCCTTGGTGAATATTTCCGGCGAGGCAAGGCCGTTCATTACCGACGCGTCAATTGCCGGTGCCACGCTGCCGGTCAATCCGATTGTGCCTTTGAAAGCCTCCTCTTCGATGAGACCGTAGGTCGTTGAACGCGGCGTGTGGCAGGCGCCGCAGGCACCAACATTTTCCACCAGATATTGGCCGCGACTGAGCTGGTCATCCTTACCGGGGGCCCAGCGTTGCGGCGAAAAATTCTTCCGCTTCCACAACGACATGGTGGCGTTCAAATTGTAGGGAAACGAGACGTCGTGCTCGGGCGCCACATTGTCTGATTTTTCCAGCGTTTGAATATAACCTTTGATGTCGAGAACGTCTTCCGGCTTCATGCCGGCATAATTGGTGTAGGGAAATACCGGATAATAGTGATAACCGTCCGGTGACACGCCATTGATCATGGCGTTGAGGAAATTGGCGTTGGACCAGTTGCCCACCCCTTTTGCGGAGTGGGTCAGATTGGGCGCGTAAAAGGTGCCGACGAAGGAATCCAGCTTCAGACCACCGCTGAGCAATTCAGGATTGTCGGCTGCGCCGTGACAGGACCCGCAACCGCCGGCATTGAAGATGCTTTGCCCGTTTGCGACGTCAGCCTTGTAATTGGCATAGGCGTCGTCAGGAAACAGTTCCTGGGCCTGTGCAAACACCGGCAGCAAGAGGGCGAGTGCAAGTTGAACTCCCGAGATTTTTGCGATCCCGGTGATGCGCTGCAAACGATTGACCATGAGGCCCTGCCTTTCTGATTGTCTCATCAAACTTTCCTACTCATCCCACGTTAACAGGACTGACCGAATTCTAGCGGAATTCGAACAGTTCATATTTTACCGACGCAAGTTTCTTGTTCATAGCCTTCAACCCGCCAATGATCGCCGAACGCAGCGGCGGCGGCCCGCAAAACATCATCGCTGCACCATCCAGGTCAAAGCCCACCCGTTCCTGAAGCTTCTCAGCGTCCATGCGCCCCTCTTCGCTGGAGGCAAACATGACATAGGAAAAATTGGCGACTTGATTAGCCGTGGCGGATAATTGAGCGCTGCCAACCGCCTCTGAGGAATCGCGCACGCAGTGGACCAGGCAAATATTGCTGGCCAATTCGTTGCCCAGTTCCTCAGCCATTGCGAGAAACGGCGTAATGCCGATGCCGCCCGCCAGCCAAATTTGATTTTCAGATTTTTTATCGAAATCAAATCGACCGTAGCCACCTTCTATTTGCGCAATGTCTCCAGATTCCACCGTTTCATGCAGCCGCCTGGTAAAATCTCCGCTGGCCTTGATCGCGAAGCTGAGTTCGCCATTTTCCTGGCGACCGGAGATGGTGAAAGGGTGCGGTTCTTTCAGCCCGGAGCGCTTGAAATTGATCACGGCAAACTGCCCGGCTTTGCTGCTGACCGATCCACGCGCCGGTTCGGCTTTCAACAAAGTTACGTCACCCTGGCGATCGGCCGAGATAATCTTGTACAGCTTGCGCCGCGCAAAGGGTGCCAACTGGGTATAGAGAAAGCTCACAACGCCCAATATCGCGAAGGCGTTCAGGTAGAGTGCGAGCGACGCGGTGGCATCGAAGGGCCGCTTGATAAACATCTGATGGAAAGCGAGAAACAAAAAGGCCACCCCGATAAAGCGATGACTTTGGCGCCACAAGTGATAGGGCAGTTCAATTTTCGTAAAAGGAATTTTTTTAAACAGGCTGAGACCGATCAGCACAATCAAACTCCAGAAGCCAATCGTTGCAGCATCCTTGGCCAGTGAGTTGAGGCCGCCGGTGAGAATCTGCCCTTTGAAATTTGGCGTCACAAAATAGTGCACCAAAATAAGCGCCAGGGCGATTTTGCCGAGGTTTTTGTGGGTCCGGTACATCCGGTCCAGCCCACCGAAAAAGCCTTCCATCCATTTTTGACGCGTTGCCAGAAACTGGTTGAGTGCCATGGCGACAAAGGCCATGGACGAGGCGGCCAGAGACCCCCAGGTTGAAAGCCCGGTATGACTTGCAGCTGGCACCGACAGCAACAGGGCTGCACCCAACAACGTATAGACGGCTATCTGCCCAACCACGCATCTGGCCCCTAATTATTACCGATATTAATCACTTCGACGCGCCGGTTTTCAGCCGCGTGGGGGTCATAGGTGTTTTTCAGCTGATGCTCGCCAAAGCCAATTGGCACCAGTCTGCTTGCGTCGATATGTCCGATTTCGGCAATCAGTTTGGCAACGGCGTTGGAGCGTTTTTGAGAGAGCTGCTGATTGAATTCATCCGATCCCTTTGCATCCGTATGGCCGCCAAGAATAATTCGGGTGGTCTGCAGCGATGGGTGGTTGAGTGCCTTGGCGAGTTCCACCACCTGAATGATCGAACTGCCGCTGACCTGGGCTGAGCCGAATTCAAATGCAATCTGAAACTCCAGCTTGGGCAATTCGTAGGTATCAACAATCTTTTCGATTTTTTCGATCTCGGCATATTCATAGGTTGGCTGCTTTGATTGGCCTTGCGAAGAGTTCGACACAGATTCCGAACCGCCCTTCGGCAAGAACTTGATGCCGCGCGTCCGCCCCAGCGAGCCCAGGAAGTCGCGGTCCTGAGCCTTCATCTTTTTCTTTTTGCTGAGGCTGCGGGTCAGGCTCCGTGTCTTCGGTTTTTTCGCCAGTTTCTTGATGATGTCATCGGAAGATATTTCCTGCGCGCTGGCGCTGCTGGTACCCGCCACGCTGACCGCAAGGGTGACGGTGGCAATCGAGGCGACGATGGCGACGAATGCGACTGGAACAGTTGTTGATTTTTGCATGATCCCACTACAGCTCGATATTGAATTAAGATTTTGGTTTGAAATAGAACTCGCGGCGCAATCCTGAATTGACCCAGGGAGATTGCTGTTTGTCGGTCGAGTCGAAGACGTCAGAACGCACCCGCTTCAGCATTGCTTCGATTTCCAGGCCCGGCGTCGCGATATGGTCCAGCAAGGCGGTGGTAAAGGGACTGTTTTCCCCCTCCCCGTCCAGGGCCACTTCGCCGGGCGCGGTGGCAAATCCGATCAACAGATTGCCGGCACTGGTCGGATTGGCGAGCCCGCGACCCAGGAAGGCTGACCGAGTGGCTCCCAATGAACGGGCAAACCGCCGCGACAGCGGATTGTCGCGACAGGCGTCCAGCAGGGCAATCGATATTCTGCCGGGCTGATCAACGAAGCTCAAAATGGACGCCAGATTGATGGTCTCAAAATCGATGGCCGTTGAGTCTTCCAGCTTGGCGTCGACAGGTATCAGATAGTTCTGACCATTCACTTGCATCGCATGTCCGGCGTAGAAAAACAGCGCGACATCGGATCCGGGAAGTTTTGTGACAAATTCCCTGATCGAGGATTCCATGCCCTGTTTATTTCTGTCCAATCCAAGCACCACTTCGAAGCCGAGATTGCGCAACTCGCGCGCTATCCTGTCGGCGTCATTTTTGGGATTGGCCAGGACCGTTGTATTTTCATATTTGGAATTGCCGAGGATCAGGGCGACGCGGCGTTGATCGCCCTGCACTGCATTGTCATCATTTCGGGAAGGCCGAGAACTCAAATCCGGTTTCGGCTTGTCTGGAACGACAGCGACGACCTCCCGGATCTCAGTCTCGTCGTCAGGCCCGAAAGTTGGCACATCTGCAGCGATCACATATTTGCTGTTGACCCAACCTTCCACAGAGGGCGCCGGTCGCACCTGGAACCAATCGCCATGTTTGCCGGTCACCACCAGCTTTGTTTTTTCCCGCAGGCGGGCCAGTTCGGGATATTTGTTGCCGGGGCCGCCACGCATCGACAGATAATCAAACCCTGCCGCCGACAGGCCACTCACCTGGAGTTTGAGGCCATTGCTTGAGTCGTCAATTTCAATCTTTTTGGGCTTTTCGGGTTCCGCTGGGGTGGGACGCTTTTTCGGCGCTTCGACGACCTGCACCGGCTCAAGCGCTACATATTTTCCATAAACCCATCCGGTTCGTCCATTGTTGAGACGCACTCTGTACCAGCGGCCAGAACGGCCGATAATATCAAAGGAAACCGACTCACTCAGGCGCAGCAACTCACGGTTGGATGTGCTGGGTCCGGAGCGAAAGGAAAGATAATTGTCCCCCGTGCGAGACAGGCCGGTGACGTAGCCGCGCCCATAATTGCCTGAATCAACAACATCATTGGACCGGCTGGATGTGTCCAGCTTGGTTGCTGCCAGAATCGAATTACGGTTGCGGCCTCGCACACCCGACGCGCTCCAGATTAGTTCAATGAAACGTTCGCCGGAGTGAAAATAGGAATCGGATGGAATCCCGCCCTCTGAAACGAGGCCTCGGCGCAGCGATTCACCCCGCGATTTGGAAGCCCAGCCAAGGCTGATCGCATACCATCCGTTTGACGACAGGAAGACGCCGACGCTGGGGTGTTTGGAGGCGTAGCGGCGTGCCATTGCAATGGCAGCGTTTGAATTGTCCCGACTGGCAATGACCAGCCATGCGCTGTCGCCGCCGCCACCGGGATATACGGCAGCCCAGCTGGTCGCACTTTGCCACACCAACAGCATGGCTATCAAAAGTGTTCGAACCAGTGTGCGTAGCGTCAATGACATGCCCCCCATCCAAACTTGCCTCAGTGAGGAGTGTGACCAATTTGAAAACTGCTGGCAAGCTTGACCGGTGACTTTCCCCTGCCCGTCCCAACCGCCAGGCAGATTAAACAAGTCTGTACAAGTGTTTATTGCAATGGCAGCCCAAACTGGACTAGCGTTCACCATCAGTGGGTTAGCGGGGATGATCAATTGACCGCCATGAGAAGCTTTTGGGTTGCGCTTGTTCTCGCCTTAACATCGGTGGGCATGGCTGAGGCAAAAGACTGTATCATCCAGGATCCAAACGACACTTCTTTGAATGTCCGCGACACGCCAAATGGCAAGGTAGTCAATGCATTGCGAAATGGTCGGAAGGTCAAAATCACCTCCCTGCGCAACGATTCCAAAGGTCGTCCCTGGGGATTTGCAACAGGAAACTACAAGGGCACCTATCGTGACTGGGGCTGGGTTTTTATGGCGCTGGTGGATTGCACCGGCAAACCACGCCCGACCGTGGTGAAATCCGCAGGTTCACGCAAATCGGTCTGCACTATTGCCGATCCCAACGACACGGCGTTGAATGTGCGCGGAGAGCCCAACGGGGACGTTACAAACCGACTGCGAAACGGTCGCCGGGTCGACATTTCCTCAATCTATCTGGATGACAAAAACCGCCCCTGGGGGAAGGCTTCGGGAATGTTCAAGGGGCAATACCGGGACTGGGGCTGGATCTTCATGGATTCTGTGAATTGCCAGGCCAATGGCAAGGCAGACGTCATTCAACTTCATCCGGGTCGAAATCGTTACTGCACAATTGCTGACCCAACTGACAACTCGCTTAATGTCCGCGACGCCCCCAACGGAAATCTGGTAAATCGCCTGCGCAACGGAAGATTTGTGACTATCAACAAATATCAAAATGATGCCAAGGGCCGTCCCTGGGGCTTTGCGTCCGGTAACTACCAGGGGGAGCAGCGCAAATGGGGTTGGGTCTTCATGCAATCACTGGACTGCGGCAGTCCCACAGAGTTTGACGATCGCAAGGAGGATTTCTGGCGCGCCGACAAAATTTTGAAAGACCGCGGATTTAGTGCATCAGCACGCATTTCCGTTCTGCAGGGGGGATTGTTTGCCATGTATACCAAAGCCGGAGACCCCTGGGGTGCCAGGGCCGGGCGCTGGGGCCAGGAAAACGTGCTACTGATCGACCAGTTTAAATACCGATACCGAGCACAAGCAGGCGTCGTTGTATACACGGAGTTTTCACCCGATACGGGTCGCAAAATTACTGGAAACACGTTTACAGAACTGGCGAAAAACGTCTCGACATGTTTCAAAAACAGCACGCCATGGCGCGATTGCAAGATGAATTATCATCCGGTCGATGGTTGTTTTTTGACCAAAAAGCAATCCGCTACCTGCGCAAAGGGACCAAGTTCAGACTGGCGCAGTCAGTGCTGGAACTATGAAAAGGGACCTGGAATCATTTTGCCCTTCCAGGCCACCAGCAAATCGCAAATCAAGCTTTCAAAGGCAAAAGTCCTGAAACCTTCCGCCGTGACCCAGAAGCCAAAAAAGCCGGTCATCAATCCGCTCGGCCGACCCGTCTGCCAACATGCCTATGCCAATGGGCCCGCCTGCCTGGGTAGCGACGGCGGTTGCTGAACGCGAATTGATTGATGATCTATCCCAACAAGGAACAGACATGGCATTGATAAGATTTTTCCTGATTGTTTGTGTGGTGCTTGCAACAATGGCGGGG
Source organism: Rhizobiaceae bacterium (assembly GCA_039977975.1). Lineage (GTDB taxonomy): Bacteria > Pseudomonadota > Alphaproteobacteria > Rhizobiales > Rhizobiaceae > Pseudahrensia. The sequence goes on along the minus strand of JBDWCD010000008.1, from coordinate 212,493 downwards.
GTGGCATCCGCCCAGCAAAAAAGCCTCTACAATGGCGACCAGAAACGTGTAGCGCTGGTGATCGGGGTTGGCGCTTATCAATACACCGATGAATTGCCCAACCCGGTCAACGACGCACGCGCCATGGCCGATGCTCTCACCCGTCTGGGGTTCGAAGTTATGCGCTTGGAAAACCCGTCAGTCGGTGATTTTGAACAGATCGAGTTCGAACTCTACAAGCGATTGAAAGGCGCCGATGTCGGTCTTCTGTTTTATGCCGGCCACAGTGTTCAGGTGGACGGGTCAAACTATCTGATCCCGGTTGATGCCCAATTGGAGAATTTTTCTTCATTGGCCAATCAGACGTTTGAATTGGCCAAATATGTCAACCTGATGGATGACCTGGCAAAGACAAAAATCATCATTCTCGACGCCTGTCGGGACAATCCAATGGCCGAATTGCTGCAGCAATCCATGGAGGGTGAAGGAGACTCGCGGGCGATTGGTGTCGGACTGGGTCAGATGGACTACCTTGTGCAAAAAGGCCAGTTGGAACAATCGCAAGTCGACACCTACGGAACCGTCATCTCCTATGCCGCCGCGCCTGGCCGGGTTGCTGAAGACGGTTTGGGCGACCACAGCCCCTTCACCACGGCTCTGCTGAAGCGCATTGAAGAGCCCGGCCTTGAAATCGGTCGCATGTTGCGCGGTGTTGCCGCAGACGTGATCGGTGAAACCTCGGGGGGGCAGCGCCCCGAATATCTGGTCAAGCTGACCGACGAATTCTATTTTCTCGTGCCGGAGCCAAGCCAATGTGACTATCTGGCGGTCGAGCCCTACAACAATCTGAGCATCAAGGGCGTCGATTTTGATGCCATCAAGTCAAAAGAGGCGATTGCTGCCTGCCAACAGGCTTTGGAGAAGGAACCCGACCACCCTCGCCTGCTTCATAATCTGGCGCGGGCCCTGGATGCGCGAGGCAGCTATTCTGAATCCATTCCCTTTTACAAGAAATCAGCCGCCCAGGGTTACATCCACGCGATCAACAATCTGGGTGTCATGTATATCAACGGCCAGGGGGTGAAGCAGGACTTTGAAAAAGGAGCTGAATTACTCAGACAGGCAACGGCCAGAGGTCATCAGCAATCCAGGGTAAACCTTCAGGGATCGGATTTCAGCGTGGTGATGGGAGTCGATGAGTTCACCACAATTCAGCAGGAACTGAAGACCCGCGGATTTTACAGCGGCGTGCTCGATGGTGATTTTGGAAGTGGCTCCAAGTCCGCGCTGCAGCTGTACCAGACAGAATTTAAATTGAAACCAAACGGGCTGACATTGGAAACACTCGATCATCTGGGATTGATCGGCATCATCCCGAATTTTTCGGTGAACTAGAACTCCATTCCCTCAATGGGATGAAACCTACTGCCAGGCACACTTCCAGAACTTGGACGACGAAGAACTTCTGGAACAGACAATTCTTCGGCCGCATCTATGTCTCCCGGATATCCGCTTAACCCCACTACGACCGACACCACTGCCCCGTGGCCATATTGAAAAGGCCGCACCTCTGGCATTTGATGGACAATTTGATGCCACTTTTTTTGTCTTTTGCTTCTTCTTCACCGTCGGCTGGCTTTTCTTGCTGTCAGTATTGGTTTTGGTTTTAGTTTTGGTGGGGCTGGTTGATTTGACCCGCTCGCACCGGCCATTCTTAACCTTATAGCCATTGCCACAGACCAGCGGACAAATGCGCTGTTTTTGCTTTTTCAGGCTTTCCAGAAAGTCCGGAGAAGGTTCAAGCGAAGCCAGTTTAACCTTGCCGTTTTTCGCATAGGAACTCATGGCGCGCTGGGTGTTGCGCCCCCAAATTCCATCCGCCGTGCCTGCTGAACAGCCCACCCGGTTGAGTTCGGTCTGCAGAGAGCGAACAAAATCACGGTCCTTCTTGTAGTCGATTGCCGATTCTGCAGGCTTTTTTATCGGTTCAGCATCGGGCACCAACAGGGCCGTCTTGATCTCCCCAGACGGCGCCGGGCGTTTCTTGGACTTTAACTGGTCTGACATTTGCTTGCGCTGCGCCTCAAGCTTTGCCAGTCGTGCCTCATATGATTTGCGGGTCTGCTCGACTTCAGCCAGCATCTTGGCGCGGGCAGCCTCTTCGTCTTGCTGTTTTTTGCGAAGCCGTTCCAGCTCGGCCTGGCGTTTGCTGGCCGCCAGCCGCGCCGATTCAGCCTCTTTCTCAAGACGCAGTCGCTGCGCTTCAGCTTTTCTGCGGCGCTCCGCCTCAATCTCGGACCGGCGGCGGCGTTCGGCTGCATCGGCGGCATCAGCGGCCCTGCGTCTGGCCTCCTCGGCCTGCCGACGTTCCAGATTCGCAGCGTCAATCTCACGCATCTTTAAGCGGGCAATTGGAGCGAATTTACCATCCGGGAACTGGTCCAGATAGGTCTTGAAATAGACCTTTCTTTTCTCATCCTTGATGGAGTCCCAGAAGATCGCGTCCAGTTGCCTGTCTGCTTCAGGTTCAGGGGCTGGAGTGGCAACAGCTGGCTTCAGCACGACGCGGCCAGTCAGGGACGAATTGCCCCAGGGCACCTGTTTTCCGGCGGTTTGTTCAATGACCTCACCGCGCACTTTGCGCAGGATTACCGCAATATCTTCCCCTGGCGTCTCTATGTGTTTTAGCAAAGAAGACGTGAAGGGGCTGTTTTCGCCATCGCCATCCAGCGCCACATTGCCCGGTTGCGTTGCATAGGAGATGAGGGTTCCCACGCCGCTTTCCACCACGGCAAGACCACGCCCGACATTTGTTGATCGCGTACCCATGCTCATGGCCAGATTTCGCGACAGGGGATTGTCGCGGCAGGCATCGAGGAAGACCAGATTGACCCTCTGTTCCCGCTCCATCTGGCGCATTATGACGCCGAGCGGGATGGTCTCAAAATCGAGATCCGATTCATCAAGCAATTGGGTGTCAATGGGCGCCAGATAATTGCGCCCCTCGACCTGAAGGCCATGGCCGGCATAAAACAGCAAGGCAACATCGGCACCGCGGATCGCCTTGGTAAACTCGCGCACCTTTGAAAGGAACGCGCGATTTGTCAGATCAATGCCCTCAACAACTTCAAAATCAAGGCGTTTCAGGGCTTGCGAAATCGCAATTGCATCGTTGCGGGGATTGGCCAGCGCGGGAACCTGTTCGTAGGCTGAATTGCCGATGACAAGGGCAACCCGTCTCTCCGCCCAAGCGCTGCCGGGCTGGCCGATCAAGGCCAACAAAGCCAGTACCGTAATTGAAACGGCAAGTCTCATTTAAGATATCGCCCAGTCCCTTCCCAACTACATTATGCCAGAGGGAATGAAACGGTGCAAATTGGCGTCAGTCGCGGCGGCGAGCGGGGCGGCGAGCACGGCGCTTGGCGCTGGGCGCAAATCGCCCCGCCGCGGCTGGCCGGTGTGGTCCGCTTATTTGTGGCTGCCGTCGCAGAGCGGTTGGTTGCCGGTCGATTTACAGGCACAAAAGAATTTGCGGCCATCGGCGTCGGCGGTCCATTTGACCGGCGTAAAATCACTGCCTTTGTGGGAACCGTCGCAAAATGGCTGGTTCGACGACTGACCGCAGGCGCACCAGAAATAGGATTTTCCGGCTTCAACTTCGACTGGGATAGGAGCATCCCCCGCGCGGGTTGGTTCAGACATGAATTGGCTTCCTTTAAATGGTGGGTTGGGTCTCCATAGCAAGCCGGTGATGTGACGGCAATTGGAGCGGGTGTTGGGAAGTGGTGTGGATTGGGGATTGGATTGGTTGAGGCTAACGAGACAACACTGAACGGGGAAATTGTGGACAATTAGAACGTTCGACCATTGTCACAATGACAGCAGGCAAATGCTGGCTTTGGGAGAAATTGTTTTTATTATATAACATTTTCAGTAAGTTACAGGTATTTTCTGCAGTCGGATTCTTGAGGTAACAACGGCTGTGTTAAGAGATGGCAGCGAACATGATCAGGCAGTCCAACAGCATTTTTCGGCGCCATTCGATCTCGTCGAAGAGCGTCGAAGTTAGCGATCGATCCACTTCTAAAAAAGATGATTAGTGCGTTCTATCTTTTTGCCTCGTTTTCACGCTTTGGGCGAAATGTTGTTAAGCCAGACCAGCGATCCCAATAAGTTCTTCCATTCCAGCGGATAAATGAACCGAGTTGGTACCAAATCATCGGCACCGTCATAAGTACCCAAACCAGGAAAAACAGCCAGGGATTTTGCAGAATGCTGGACATAATCGAAAGATTTGATGCAGCGGACTTCAAAAACTCGTCGAGGTCTGACGTGGCAGGCTGTAATTGGAACCCTAAGACCAAAGTAATCAGCAGAAATGGGAGAGCTTTTAAGTATTCTCGCTTCAGCGCAGTTGAAAATTTTGGATTGATATTCCCCTCAGCGCGAACTCTCAAGCCCATCAACCACTTTCCGAGCGTGTATCCACGTTTGTGCAATAAGAACGCGAAGACGAGTGGCGCTGCAAAAATCAACATCCAATTAAAAGCGTTGAGACTTATCAACTTGCCATTTTCATCGATGGCAAATTCAATCTTTCGAAAACTGCGACTGCCGTTTTTTGTTTCGGCGACGGTAATGCTTACGAAAGTATAAGGTTTGCCGAACAATGGCTCTGCGCTGCAAATGAACTGAACGTGTTCAAACGATTCGTTTGGTGCAAAGATCTCCCGAATTCTATTTTTAGATAGCATTTCTCCTGGTTCGCAGGTGCTTGAAACCCAAATCTGTGGACCGGGAGTATCGAGCTTAAGTCCCGAAATCAAAATAGCGAGTAAAAGACTCAACAAAATTGAAAGTGAAAACATATCAACAAAGTATGCGATGGCGCGGCGTAAGAAATTTCTTCTAGGCAACTACGATCCTCCAAAACATCATTTGCTTATCCTCTTGCAAACAAATCCGGCAGCGACACAAATTTAATTTATCGAAAGATACTTTAGCCTGCCCCAAATTTATTGCCCCATCCCATATGCATCATATATCCGCCCTATATCCATTCTATATCCATCCTATATCCACCATATTATTGAGTAAAGGGAGGGCCAATATAGAATTTTCCGGCTTCAACTTCGACCGAGATGAGAGCATCACATGCCCGGGTTGGTTCAGACTTAAACTGGCCTCCTTTGATTGGTGGGTTGAGACTCTAACGCAAGCCGGTGATGTGACGGCAATTGGGGCGCGTGTTGGGCGGAGGTGCGGATTGGGGATTGGTTGGTTGAGGCTGTCAGGACAGTCCGGAACGGCGGCAATGCCGGACAGGAGGGAACTTCGAAATGCCACGCGACTACTGGACCGCATACACAACTTTGGTACACAATAAAAAAGTTCAGGAACCTGACCCTTCGGGCAAATCAAATGAAATTTGCGTTGGCTACCTTAATTGTTGTTTTTGGCTTGGTTCAAGCCATCGCCCAGGAACCGATGGGGCAGTTTGCTTCATTTGAGCGCGCCAGCGAACCAATTTTGAATGATCCACACGATCTGGAAATTGGACCTGACGGGCATCTTTACGTTGCCGATAAGTTTGGCGGACGTATCACGGTTTTAAATGCCGAAACCCTGGAACTCATTGAATACAGGAACCAGGGACAGCTTCCAGGTGTGCATGACATCGATTTTGATGATTCCGGTCGTGCGGTCATCGCCGTTACCGGCTTAGGTGCAGTGCTGGTGTTTAATGACTTTGTCAACAAAAGCGACACACCAGATTTGACACTGCCTGCATCACGTACCGAAGGTGCGCTGGCACATTCAAACGGTCGAATTTACGCGGTGGCCGGTGGAATTGGAAGTTTGCTGGCCTATGAGGGAGATCAGCTGGTTGCCTCCGCCTCTGGTCATTCTGGTGCACACGATGTTGCTGAAGCGCCAGACGGCAGCATCTGGCTGGCGGACAATTTCAACCGACGACTGGTGAGATATTCTTCGGAATTGGAACTTCTGCAGATCATCAATCACTCAAAGTTTGGCTTCGTTGGTCCACGCTATCTCGACGTCGACGATTTCGGCCGACTCATTGTTGCTGACCAGGACGCGCATCGAATTCTTATGATCGATCCTTCAGGCCAAGACGGAGGCACACTTTTGGGTGTGATTGGATCGGGGTCTCCCGGCATCGGCCCGAATATTTTTGACGATCCGGAAGGTGTTGAGATCCAGGGCGGTCAATATTTCTTCGCCGATTCCGACAATAACCGCATCGTCAAATATACGGTCGTAACAAACTGACGATTATCGGTGACAGGCTGTCATCGAGCGGTGGATCCCATTTGCGCTTCCGAGCCCATCCACTCGATGGGGTTTTGCATCGTTGGCGACAAAGTAGGCTCCGAGGACTCGAAAAGATACAATAATGTCTGCGGGCAAGCCAATTCACCGTTGAGCCAGCAGGTCTCCTTCGCATTGCAAAAACCTGGCGCGAGGCGCATCATGGAATAGCAGGAGAGGGTCGTTGGGTCCGACCTCCATTGAGCGCAAACGAGCATAAGTTTTTGGATTTGCGTCAATCCGCTTCAAAGAAATCTTTAAAACGAAGTATTTCCCTTTTCACCCCCCTTAACGAAAGGAATTAGGTGTGATGATCAATTTTTACGGGAGACGTTTTGGACTATTACTTATATCGGTAATCACACTTACTTCGATTGCGCATTCCGCCCAGGCGGAGCTGATAAACGCCACGATTAACGGTTCCAAGCCCCGGGTCATTCACACATTTGCTGTTTGGTTGAATGAAAAAGGGAGTTGTCTGTCAGGCACTTTGCCCCAATTCACAATCACTCATCGGCCGCGTAATGGCCGCCTTACGCTCAAACGGGGCCGCGTATCTGTAAATGAAGCTGCTTGTAAAGGAAAACGGATCAATGGGTACAAAATAATTTATCAACCTAATCGAGGTTTCCGGGGGTTTGATCAGGGCTCGGTTAAATTCAGATGGAAACGCCACCCCAAGAAAATTTTTCAAAAATATGGAACAAGAAAATTCGAGTATGTTGTAGACGTAAAGTGATATTCTCGCTCTTGGCCTATGCAACATCGTTTAGTAAATATAATTGATCTACTTTTTATTTTATGCTTATTCTGCAAAGATAAATCTCCAACGAAATTCATCTAATTGCCAAATTCACATCCACTGCTTAAGATGCCTATGACGGATTTTACTTTTATCAACGCACGCTGATCTACACATCGCCACGAAAGCATAACTCAATATTTGACTGAACATTGTAAGAGATGTTGTTTTGAACGCAGGCTCTCTATATTGCGAGGCTTCAATTATGGCAATAAAAATATTGTTTGCAACCTCTTATTTTGTATTTGTATTTCTTATATCCCCGATCGCTACAGGTGCTGAATTCAAGCAAATAAAGTCACGTCAAGAATTTTCGGCGTTAGTCGTCGGCAAAACAATAACAGCGCCAGGTGTAAAATTTGTAATTCGTTCCAATGGGAGAGTAACGGGACACGGACGCGCTCACAAAATAAGACTAAAATGGAATTGGCGTTCGGGATTCTTTTGCCGATCGGGAACTCTCGGTTCCCAAAAATTGTCCCACGACTGTCAAAAAATATTTGTAAGAGGAAGAACTTTTCGTTTGGTCCGTAACCGCGGTCGAGGACAAACAGTAGACTACAGGATAGGCAAACGTGAAAATGCGAAGGCTGCGCCTGATTCAAAATCTGCTAGCTCGAGAAAGGGGCGAACTTGCTATCTCTGTAAACGTTGGAGAGGAAATACTTGGCAGAAAACATGCATGACCCAACTTCAGCGCGCGCGGATGGTCCAGGGCTTGGGTAGATGTAAGCCACTATGAGCGGCAAATTCGCAAATCTGTCAAGTGAATGCTGACAGGAAACACGCGCCCTATCGCCCCTAAGCGACAGAACTAGGCGATGCACGGCGGCGCTGCCCGTCCACGGTAGTTAAAAGTATCGGCCAACTGATAGTTTGACCACTCCATCTGCGACACAGCCATCTCAGCCAAACTGGGCCCCACCCGAAATTCGCACCAGCCAGAACTGCCTACCTCTCGCCGCGCTAGCCGCTCTCGCCGCCACCCTCGGCCACCGTCATCCAGCCAATCATCGCACCGCCGGGTTCGCGAATCAGCGCTATGCGGCCGATTTCTGGGACGTCGAACGGGCCCTGCATGATGGTCGCGCCGGCTTCCTTGGCCTGGGCCACACGCGCGTCGATGTCATCGACTGAAATATAAGCCAGCCAGTGGTCGCTCATGCCCTGGTGCTGTTCTTCACTCATCTGATACATGCCGCAAACGGGCATCGGATCGCCTGGCACCAGCCAGTAGGTCTCACCGCTTTCCATCGGCATGGGCTGAAATTCCCAGCCCATCGTGTCGTGGTAGAAGGCGCGGGCCTGCTCCACGTCATTGGTCATCAATTCGTTCCAGTAAAAGCGTCCGTGTTCGGACATGGCCTGTCTCCTTCGTTCACTTCGTAGCCAAAGTGTCGCCCAGAAGGTGCCCCCTGTCAAAGATGCGGCAGCGGCGGCGGCGAGTGCGGCGAGTGGTCACGGCGAGTGCGGCGAGCGATGTTGTTGCTAAGCCGCCTCGCCGTCGCCGCCGCCACCGCCGGCTTCGGTCATCAGGAAGGCTTCGCCACAGGCTTTCGACAGATCGCGGACGCGGCCGATATAGTTCTGGCGTTCGGTCACCGAAATAACGCCGCGGGCGTCCAGCAGGTTGAACACGTGGCTGGCCTTGATGCACTGGTCGTAGGCCGGGTGGGCCATGACGATGGCGCGGTCCTTTTTAGGGTCGATGGCCGGGGTGGCCAAAATGCGCTGGCATTCGGCCTCGGCATCTTCGAAATGCTTCAGCAAAGTGTCGGTGTCGGCGATATCAAAATTCCAGCGGCTGTATTCGCGCTCGGTCTGCTGGAAGACTTCGCCGTAGGTCACTTTGTTGTTGTCGCCGGCCTCGCCGCCGCCGCCGTTGAAGTTGAGATCGTAGACATTGTCGACGCCCTGCACATACATGGCGAGGCGTTCCAGACCATAGGTCAGTTCGCCGGCCACGGGGGCGCATTCCTGGCCACAGACCTGCTGAAAATAGGTGAACTGGCTGACTTCCATGCCGTCGCACCAGACTTCCCAGCCAAGGCCCCAGGCGCCCAGTGTCGGGCTTTCCCAGTCATCCTCGACAAAGCGGATATCGTGCAGGGCAGCATCAATGCCAATGGCTTTCAGCGATCCCAGATAGAGCTCCTGAAGATCAGGCGGGCTGGGTTTGAGCAGCACCTGGTATTGGTAATAATGCTGCAGACGGTTGGGGTTTTCACCATAGCGACCATCGGTGGGGCGACGGCTCGGCTGCACATAGGCGGCATTCCAGGGTTTGGGGCCCAGCGCGCGCAAAGTGGTGGCGGGATGGAATGTCCCGGCGCCGACTTCCATATCGTAGGGCTGCAGAATGACACAGCCATAGTCGGCCCAGTATTCATGCAGAGTCAGGATCAGGCCCTGAAAGGTATTTTGCGGATCGTGCGCCATGGATCGGTCCCAAAGATGATCAGTTTGTGGAAACTGGCAGACCGATGCCATGACGCCGCCATAGGGTCAAGACAAGACGGATTATTCCGACACCGGCACCAATTGAGTGCGGATTTGCTCGCGGTAATCGGCGGCCATCTCGGAGTCGAGCAGCTTGCGTGCCAGATCCGCTGGCAAGGTCAGTTGCATCATTTGTGTTGATGCCGATTTCTGCTGCCCGCCCGCGCCGCTCAAAACACCCGTCACCATGCCGGCGGCGATGGTGTTGTTGGTGCGGGGGTGGATCAACACAAACGAGCCGGTGGTCTGGTTTTCCTTGTAGAGATCAAAAGTCGCGTCTTCCTCGAACTGCACCTTAATCCTGCCAATGCCGTTGACTTCCAACTGGTCGACCTGCCGCCAGTCGCCTGACTGCAGATCGAGCCGGGTTTCGGGATCAAGCCGAACCCGCAAACGACGGGTGGCTGACTTCAGCCAGTATTGTCGCCCGGCCTCAAGTCCAGCCGGATCAAGAGCCACCACTTCAGCGTTAAACCGGCGACCGGAAAGGGGTGGCTGGTCGGACGACGTCAACAGGTCACCCCGGGCGATATCGACATCGCGGTCGAGGACCAGGGTGACCGCATCACCGGCCTGCGCCATTGGCACGTCGCCATCAAAGGTATGAATGCGTTGGATTTTTGCCGTTGCCCCGCCGGGCCAGACTGTGAGTTTCTGTCCAACCTGCGCGCTGCCACCGGCAATGGTTCCCTGATAACCGCGAAAGCTTTCATCGGGACGGCTGACCCGTTGTACGGGAAATCGGAACCCCCTGTCCTGCCGGGCGGCAGCTGGGGCGGTTTCGATGGCTTGCAGCAAGGTCGGCCCCTGATACCAGGGCATCCGGGCGCTGCCGACGGAAACAACATTGTGGCCACGCAGGGCGCTGACGGGAATTGCCGTCACGCTATTGGCTTCAAGGGAATCGGCAAGATCGATGAATTGGCTGGCGATGGATTGGAAAATCGACTGGCTGTAGTCCACCAGGTCCATTTTGTTGACCACCAGCACCAATTGCCGGATGCCCATCAATGTGGCGATGGTGGCGTGGCGGCGGGTCTGTTCCAGAATACCGGTGCGGGCGTCGACCAGAACGACGGCAAGGTCTGCTGTTGAGCAGCCGGTGGCCATGTTGCGGGTATATTGTTCGTGGCCCGGCGTATCGGCAACGATGAACGAGCGGTTGGCGGTGGAGAAATAGCGATAGGCAACATCGATGGTGATGCCCTGTTCACGTTCCGCCTGCAATCCGTCGAGCAGCAGGGCGAATTCGGGGATATGGGTTCCGGTTTCCTCATCGGATTGCACGGACGAGTTGGCAAGGCCATCGGCATGGTCGCTGCTGACAGATTTTGTATCCCATAACAGGCGGCCGATCAGGGTCGACTTGCCGTCATCCACCGAACCGCAGGTGATGAACCGCAAAGCCTTGCTGTTGAGCCGGCTCGGCGGCGGCGGGGGCGCCGCCGTCGCCGCCGCCTGAGGATTCGGCAGCAGATCGGGTCCGGCTGCAGGATTTTCTGCAACCGGTGCATCGTGTTGTTGAGACAACATCAAAAATATCCTTCGCGTTTCTTGATCTCCATGGAGGCCGCCTGGTCGTGGTCCACCGCCCGTCCCTGCCTTTCCGACAGGGTTGCCGACTGCAATTCTTCGATGATTTCATCCAGGGTCGTTGCGGTAGAGCGCACGGCGCCGGTCAGGGGAAAACATCCCAGCGTGCGAAACCGCACCATCTGGTGCTGCACCTGTTCATTGGGGTGCAATTGCAGTCGCTTGTCTTCGGCCAGCACCAACATGCCGTCGCGCTCGACGACAGGCCGTTGGGCAGCGAAATAGAGCGGCACGACGGGGATTGATTCAGCCTTGATGTAGGACCAGACGTCAAGCTCGGTCCAGTTGGACAGGGGAAAGGCGCGGACGCTTTCGCCCTTGTTGATCATGCCGTTATAGATCGACCACAATTCCGGCCGCTGGTTGCGGGGGTCCCAGCGATGATCGGCGGTGCGGAAGGAGTAGATGCGTTCCTTGGCCCTTGAAGCTTCCTCATCGCGGCGTGCACCACCAAAGGCAGCGTCATAACCACCCCGGTCAAGAGCCTGTTTCAGCGCTTCCGTTTTCATCACATCGGTATAGATCGACCTGGTATCGCCAAACGGCGTGATGTCTTCTGCAGCACCCCGGGGATTGGTGTGGGTGATCATTTGCAAGCCATGCTCGGCGACCACGGCGTCGCGAAAGCGGATCATCTGGTCAAATTTCCAACCGGTATCGATATGCAACAGGGGAAACGGTACCCGGCCGGGATGAAATGCCTTGCGCGCCAGATGCAGCAGCACGGAAGAATCCTTGCCCACCGAATAAAGCATCACTGGATTGGCAAATTCGGCGGCCACTTCACGAAAGATGTGGATCGCCTCGTTCTCCAGCGCCTGCAAATGCGGATGCAGGCGGCGGCGAGCGCCGCCACCCTCTTTGAAGGTGTTTTGATCAGGCATAGTCGCGGATTTCCGCCTCGCGCTTTGAAGAACTTGCATCTTCGGCAACATGCAGGCCGCATTCACGGCTGTCCTGCTGTTCCCACCACCATCTGCCGGCACGTTCGCTCTCGCCCGGCTTGATGGCCCTTGTGCAGGGTTCGCAGCCAATCGACGGGTATCCACGCGCATGCAATGGGCTTACCGGGATCTCATGACCGGCAACGGCCTGCTTCACCTGTTGAACCGTCCAATCGGCCAGCGGATTGACCTTCAACAGCCCCCGCTCAGCGTCCCATTCGACAAATTCAATCGTCTTGCGATCTTCAGACTGCTCACGGCGCAGGCCGGTGATCCACACATCCGCCGGTTTCAACGCCTCTGCAAGAGGGTCAAGCTTGCGGGTTTTGCAGCAGGCCTTGCGAGCCTCGACGCTGTTGTAGAAACCGTCCAGCCCGAAGGTCTCAACATAGTCTTCCAGGGATTCCGGTCTGGGGGTATATTCTTTAATATCAACCCCATAACGGTCTTTGGTGATCTGAATCAGAGACAGGGTTTCAGGGAACAGACGCCCGGTTTGCAGGGTCGCCACCTCGATTGGCTGACCGGACATGGCAATTGCCCAGGTGAGAACCTGATCTTCCATGCCGAGGCTGGAGGTGAAAACCGCCTGCTCGGCAAGCTCGCCGATCAGTTCGAGTCTTTGAGATAGTTCAAGCCGGGCGAAGTCGCTGTTCAGCTTGTCAACAAGGTGTGAAAAGTCGCGTTGTGATCGTTCCATCGGGGTATCCTTTCCAGGTACCTGACGAGATTGATCAAAAAATGAGACTTTTGGAAGAAATGGATTTTCCGCGAATTTGGCGGAACCAAAATATTAGTTTCTAATTTCGGGGCAAGTTAGGACACATCCGCGATTGGGCAAATTGACGGCAAAGGAATCGCCTGTCGTCGCCATCGCCGCCGTCGTCGTCGCCGCGCTCGCCGCCGCCGCCGCTTATTTTTTTAAGCGGTAGCGACCGGTCTTGGGATCATGTTCCAGATCGCCAGCGCTTTTAGGGGCCTTGGCGGCCTGTGCCTTCTTGCGCTCTTCAGCGTTGATGGCATCCATATGTTTGCGAAAGGAGCTGTAGGCATAAAGGCCCACGGCGCCAACAGCAGCAACGGCAACCAACTGGATCATCTTCCCTCCAAACAACAGGCACAAACATTCAGCTTGCGCCTATTCAACTACAGGCCGAGCCTGTTCCACAACAGTTTTTCTTCCGTTGCGGTAATTATTCCGCTGGCGGCGCCTGCGGCCAGGGCCTCTCCATCGAGTTCGGTGAGCGACGAAACGCCGGCGGCAACCTTGTTGCCGAACAGGCCGCGTTTCGGCTCGATCAGTTTGACCTTGGTCTTTTCGCCATATTTTGCCCGCAGCGATGATTGCAGATCGCCGATCTCGTCCACCAGCCCCAGTTCCTTTGCCTTGCCACCGGTCCAGAACAGACCGGTAAACATGTCCTTGTGCTCGACCAAACGGTCACCGCGGGATTTTTTCACCAGATCAATGAAGATTTCATGGATTTCCAGCTGAAGTTCCTTCAGGCGGGCAATGTCGGCTTTCTTTTCCGGCAGGAAAGGGTCGAGAACCGATTTGTTCTGACCGGCCGTATAGACGCGGCGTTTGACGCCGAGCTTGTCGATGGCGTCGACAAAGCCGAAACTGGCTGAAATCACCCCGATGGAACCGACAATGCTGGAAGGATCGGCGGTGATGTCGTCGCCGGCGCAGGCAATCATGTAACCACCGGAAGCGGCGGCATCTTCAACGAAGACATGCACTCTTTTCTTGTGCTCGGCGGCGAGCGACCGGATGCGCTGGTGGATCAACCGCGACTGGACCGGCGAACCGCCGGGGGAATTGACGACGATGGCCACGGCCGGCGTGCCCTTGGTCTCAAAGGCCTTTTCCAACCGCATTGCGCAGGAGCCGAGATTGAGCGAGGGGCGCAGGGCCGAACCGCCATCGGCAATGGCACCGCTCAGTTTGACCACCGGGATTACGGTATCATCGCTGCCCCATTTGGCGCGCAGTTTCTTAGGAAGCAGTTTTTTCAGTCGACCAGCCAATTTGTCAGCCCGTTGTTGGGTTCAATTAGTGTCTAATTGAGGTGCGGGGCGGCAAATTTCAAGCAAATAAGTCGATTGCCCGGCGTCCACGCAAAATATCGTCGGCTTCGTCGGTGAAACTGCCATCGGAGTGGTGCAGTACAAGTGGCGGCAGTATTTTCAGCGCCGCGCGGCTGTTCTTGATACTGCCAAGCAGCAAGCGGCTGGCTGGTTGGTCAGCGCGTGGGTGCAGTGGTTTGATGATGGCATTGCCAAAACTGCGGCGGATCGGATTGGCGAAATCCAACAGGTTGGCAGGGCGCAGGATCATCGCCAGCAGGCCACGATGGGCCGCCATGGTCGCAGCGGTCTTGATCCAGATGTCTACGGCGTCAGCCGACCCCATATGGGCCAATGACCGCTGATCGTCCGGCGAGGCCTGATGGCTGTTATCGTTGTAAGGCGGATTGCAGAGGATGGCAGCATAGGAACCGGGTTGGCCGCCACTGCTGGCCAGGGGTTCGCCGGATTGCGTGATATCTGCGCAATAGCCGGTAACCCGGCCCGCCAGATGCCGGTTCTGCTCAAGTTGCAGGGATTGATTGCTCAGCTCAGTCAGTTGCGGGTTGATCTCAAACAGATCGACACGACTGTGTCGGCATCGATGTGCCGCTGCCAGGCCGACCACCCCGGCCCCGGCACCCAGATCGGCCACCTGCCCTTGCAGGTCTTGCGGCGGGGTCGCTGCCAGCATGATGGCATCAAGTCCGGATCGATGGCCGGCGCCCTTCATCTGTTGAACGGCAATCGCAGAATCGAGAAAATAGTCGGTGGTGATGGAGGTTGCCATATCGGGTCAGTCAACTGGTCGGATGGGCTTGTCCGGCAATTCAGCACCCAGGCCGGCGTCCTGCATCAACTGGCGGGCCTGGTGCAGCCTGTCACCGTCGACCATGATTCGCCGCGGCAGAATGCCCAGCGATCCATCAACGATGCTCATATGGTGATCGGCGACGAAATGCAGAATGCCCTGCTCTGTCAGAAGCGCTTCGGCAAAGGATACGGTAACCGGATTGTTGGTGCGCAAAAGTTCTTCCATGCAAGACATTCACCCGGATTTTGTGGCGCTGACAAGACCCTCATTTTCAACCCTTCGAGATCGCGGGGATCTGGCTTGCCGGAATTCAGTCGCTACTCCTGTCCGGTTGATGGATGTGCTTGTCAAAGCAGAAAAAATTGTATTGCACAGGGGCGCCTGCGACGCTGTGGCACTTGTGAAGTGACGCCCGGCACCCTATCACACTCATAGACCTTTTCGTTCAGCAAATACGGAACAAGACTATGGGTGTTGTGGTTGCAATCGATGAGAGCAACAAGTCTCGGGCAAGTGTAAAGCCGCTGGTGGATCTGACCCGCGAGGACATGGCCCTCGTCAATCAGTTGATCCTGTCAAAAACCGGATCTGAAGTGACGATGATTCCCGAAGTCGCGCAGCACCTCATCGATTCCGGAGGCAAGCGGTTGCGGCCGATGCTGACCCTGGCCGCAGCCCGCATGTGCGGATACCACAACGACGCGCATATTACCCTGGCCGCCAGTGTTGAATTCATGCACACAGCAACCCTGTTGCATGATGATGTGGTTGACGAAAGCGATATGCGGCGCGGCAAGCAGTCTGCCCGGATCGTGTGGGGCAATCAGGCCAGTGTGCTGGTCGGTGACTTCCTGCTGGGCCAGGCCTTCCGCATGATGGTCGATGCCGGCTCGATGGAGGCACTGGACGTGCTGTCCACGGCCTCAACCGTTATTGCCGAAGGCGAAGTCATGCAGCTGGCAGCGGCGCAAAGCATGGAAACCACGGAAGACGATTACCTCGCGGTTATTCGCGGCAAGACGGCAGCGCTGTTTTCTGCCGCCTGTGAAGTGGGGCCCATTCTTGCCGACGCTGAAAAACCGGTGCGCGATGCCTTCCGTTCCTATGGCATGAATCTCGGCCTGGCTTTTCAGCTGGTTGATGATGCGCTGGATTATGGCGGTTCAAAAGCCGATCTGGGCAAAAATGTCGGCGATGATTTCCATGAGGGCAAAATCACCCTGCCGGTTCTGCTGGCCTATCGCCGCGGCAATGGCGAGGAACAGCAATTCTGGCGCCAGTCGATGGAAGCCGACAGCGCCGATCCGCAAGCCTTGGAACATGCCATGTCCCTGCTGACCAAACATGGTGCCATTCCCGATACCGTTGCCCGCGCCCGTCACTATGGCGAGATCGCCCGCGACGCGCTGGCGCCATTGCCGGCCAGCGCTCATAAGGATGCGATGTTGGAAGTGGTTGAATTCTGCGTCAGCCGGGTCAATTGATATCATCCGTCGGCCCTGGCCAGCAAGACTGGCGATATTGGATTGAGTTGGAGACTTGTTAAGGCAATTGCTGCCATCTTGTGACAAAGGTTGAAAACCGCCATGTTTAAGTCCGAATCAAAGGACATTAAAGCGGCGGTTGGGCCGAAATTAGAATCGGATAGTGAGCGATTATGAAAATTGTTTCCCGGATTATTGCCAAGCGGATCAGTCTGCTCAGCCTGTGCAGCTTCCTGGCGCTGACACCAGCCCATCTGGCCCATGCCGAAGGCGATGCTGACAGCAAGCCCAGGGTCTCCAACAGCCTGGCCGGTAATTATCTGGCCGCCCGCATTGCCGCCACAGACCGTGATACGGCCAATGCAGCAGCCTTTTACCGCAAGGCCATCATGCTGGATCCGGAAAACATATCGCTGAAGCTGAAAGGATTCCTCAGCTTCATTGGCAATGGCAACTTTGCCGAGGGTGTTGAGCTTGGCAATCAGATCGTCCAGTCGGGCAATGAATCGGAAATTGTTGACCTGGTATTGGCCGTTGAAGATATCCGAAAGAAAAACTGGGCCGGAGCCGAACGGCGACTGACCAAGGACTGGCGCAGCGCTGTTGACCGGCTGATGGCCGGTCTGGTGCTCGGGTGGGCCAAGCTTGGAAGTGGCGATCTGGACGGCGCGCTGAAAACCGTCGACGGATTGACGGGCCCTGCATGGTTTGATCTTTTCGTGCAATATCACGGCGGCCTGATCGCCCTGTCGGGCGGTGATACCGAAGGCGCCGTCAAACGGCTGCAGACCGCTGCCGATAATCGGGCCGGTGGTCAGGCGGCAAACGACACCTATACCAGGGTGCTGCTGGCGCTGATCCATGCCCAGGCAAAGTCCGGCGATGTAAAAACCGCCCTGGAAAATGCCCAGGATGCACTGCGCCGCATGCCGCAAAATCCAGTGTTTGAAAATGCCCGTTTGAGCCTGACGGAAGGCCGTGCCCTGCCCGCGACCATGGCAACTCCGCAGATTGGCGCAGCCGAAGTATTTCTCAATCTGGGCACCGCGATCAACCGCGAGGGCGGCAAGCAATTTGCCCGTATCTACATTCAATTGGCGTCGATGTTGGCGCCTGATGTCGACGCGGTGACCGTCCAGCTGGCCGAATTGTTCGATGATCAGGGCCTGTTGGAACGGGCCAATGGCCTGTTTGGCAAAATCAGCGAAGGCTCTGCCTATCACCGCATTGCCCGGCTGGAACAGGCATTGAATCTCGACGAAATTGGCAAGCGTGAGGAAGCCCGCGAACTGCTGGACTCACTGGTCGAAGAGGCGCCTGACGATCTGATCCTGCACTTGTCCTATGGCGCCGTACTGGCCCGCCACGAGGAATATGACGATGCGATTGATGTCTATAACAAGATCATCGCCCGCATCGACCAACCGCGGCGGCTGCATTGGAATCTGTTCTACCGCCTTGGCATTGCCCATGAGCGCACCAAACAATGGCCGAAGGCCGAAGCAGCGTTCAAGCAAGCGCTCAAGCTCAATCCCGATCAGCCCAGCGTGCTCAACTATATGGGCTATTCCTGGGTCGACATGAATATCAACCTGCAGGAAGGCCTCGACATGATCCGCAAGGCGGTCAGTCTGCGGCCAAATGACGGCTATATGGTCGACAGTCTGGGCTGGGCCTATTACCGGCTGGGACGTATGGAAGAGGCGGTTGTGGAGCTCGAACGGGCAGTCGAACTGCGGCCCGGCGATCCAACCATTAACGACCACCTGGGTGACGCCTACTGGAAGGCCAAACGAAAGCTTGAAGCAACGTTCCAGTGGCAGCACGCTCTAGCACTGGAACCACCTGAAGCCGATATTGAGCGGATCAAACAGAAGCTGCAGGTGGGTCTCGACGAGGTCGAAAAACGCGAAATGGCTTCGGAAAGCGATCCCGACGAGGGCTAGAGCCTTTCACGGTCAAATGGAACCATTCTGAAGAAGCGCTTTTGTGACAAGATCAAGTAAAGGATCGCAGGTCATATCGGGGATACGTCCAAGAGCCTTTGCGCCGAGATTGGTGCAAAAGCGCCCTTCCCGAAGGGTTTGCGACTGGCGGACGCCCAGAGCCGAACCGCGCTTGCCCGATGCGAGGGCATCGCGCTGCGCACGTTTCAACTCTGGATCATCTCGCCAGTCACAAACAGAATTGTCTCCATTTGACCGTGAAAGGCTCTAGATGCAGCTGCTGGCTCCCGCCAAGATCAATCTGGCTTTACATGTCACGGGCCAGCGCCCGGACGGCTATCATCTGATCGACACGCTGGTGACCTTTGCCAACTTCGGCGACCGCCTGCAATTCCAACCGGGCGAGGGGTTGAATTTAACCCTGAGCGGCGAGGAAGCGGCGGGCCTTGAGACCGGATCTGAGAATTTGGTGCTGAAAGCCGCAAGCCTGTTGCGCGACCACCTGGGCAGCCCCGAACTCGGGGCGACGATCCATTTGCAAAAAAACCTGCCCACGGCCTCCGGCATCGGTGGCGGATCGGCTGATGCAGCGGCGACGTTGATCGGCCTTTGCAATTTGTGGGAACTGGATCTCGATTTGCCGGCACTGCAAAAACTCGCCCTGCCGCTGGGGGCGGATATTCCCATGTGCCTGGCGGGGCAGTCCGCCCGGGTCAGCGGTATTGGTGAGGTGATCGAACCGATCGACCTGCCACCGCTGGCGCTGGTGCTGGTCAATCCGCGGATTGCCGTCTCAACGCCACTTGTCTTCTCAACGCTTGATCAAAAGAACAATCCGCCGCTGCCAGATTCTGGCACCCCCTGGCTCGACCATCTTCCGGACCTGCGCAACGACCTGCAGCCTGCCGCGCTGCAGCTGGCGCCAATCATTGGGGACTGCCTGAAATCGCTTGAAGGCTTTGACGCCTGCCGGCTGGCCCGCATGTCCGGCTCCGGTGCCACCTGCTTTGGCCTTTTTGAGACCGCCGATGAAGCCCAATCAGCCGCTGCAGAGCTGCGTCGTCGCCATCCCGACTGGTGGGTGGCCGACACCAAGACCATTGGATGACACTGCCTTGGTTGACCACCGAAGACGGGCTCTTCAAACTGCAGCCAAAACAACCTGCTGATCCATCATGAACCGCATCGACGAGTCCCGCCCCTTCATTCCCGTCTCCATTGCCGTGCTGACGGTATCTGACAGCCGCAGTCTGGACGAAGACCGATCCGGTGACACGCTGGAAAAGCGCCTGCTGGCCGCCGGCCACAAGCTCGCTGACCGGGCAATCGTCACCGACGATGTAGAAATCATCCAAAGCAAGGTCGGCGGCTGGATCGACAGCGGCAACATCGATGTGGTGATCACTACCGGTGGCACCGGCTTTACCGGGCGTGACGTCACGCCCGATGCCCTGGAGCCGCTGTTTGAAAAGCGTATGGACGGGTTTTCCGTTGCCTTTCATCAGCTCAGCTACGAAAAAATCGGCACCTCGACCATCCAGTCCCGGGCCACCGCCGGCGTTGCCGGCACAACCTTCATCTTCTGTCTGCCCGGCTCACCTGGCGCCTGCAAGGACGGCTGGGACGGTATTTTGGCCTACCAACTCGACTACAGGCACATGCCCTGCAATTTCGTAGAAATCATGCCGCGTCTCGACGAACACCTCAAACGCGGCGGCGGCGGCGGCGGCGAGTAACGGCGGCAAGAATACCACCACCCTCTCCACAGGCCGCGAAGAGCGGCCCGGCCCGGCTCGCCGCCGGGCCGCCCCCATCCCCAACAAGAGAGGGGAGCGCAGACCAGCCGCCGCAGCGCGGCTGGTCGACAGCGTGAGCGCAAACCATATCTGTTCTCATTTCTGACTTTTGTTCTTGCTTTGTTCTTTTTTTCAAGATAGGAATATATTCAATGAACATGCCGCTGAGTCGGCCAGGAGGTGCCTTATGTCTGGAACGCTTGATACAGTTCAATCTGCTGATCAACATGCCTTTGCGCCTTTTGGTGCGGGCAGAGGCCGGGGTGGCGCCGAGGCGGCCAATAATCTGCTAAACCGTTCCGGCATCCGGGTTGGCGCCCAGCGGATGCGCGGGCGCGCTGCAGGGATCAATCCAACCGGGCGTTTTGAAGCCTCAAGCCGCCACCTGTTTGACGATGGCTGGCAGACGCTGGATGAACTGCCGCCCTTCAAGACCGAAGTGACGGCTGAAGCGCCACGCACCATCGTCACCCGTAACGAGTCCCCCGACCTGCCCTTTGATCGCTCCATCAATCCCTATCGGGGCTGTGAGCACGGCTGTGTCTATTGCTTTGCCCGCCCGACCCATTCCTATATGGGCCTGTCGGCCGGGCTGGATTTTGAATCAAAACTGTTTGCCAAGCCGAACGCCGCTAAATTGCTGCGCAAGGAACTGGCCGCTCCGGGCTACAAGGTGAAGTCCATGGCCATGGGCACCAATACCGATCCCTATCAGCCGATTGAAAAACAATGGCGGGTAACCCGCGATATTCTTGAAGTGCTGGAAGAAACCAATCATCCGGTGGGAATTGTCACCAAGTCGGCGCTGGTCACCCGCGATATCGATATTCTCTCCCGCATGGCCGCAAAGGGTCTGGCGCGGGTGGCGGTGTCGGTCACGTCGCTTGACCGCAAGCTGTCCCGCGCCATGGAACCAAGAGCGGCGACCCCTGCCCTGCGGCTCGACACAATCCGGCAATTGGCGGAGGCCGGCATTCCGACTTCCGTGATGGTGGCACCGGTGATCCCGGCGCTGACCGACCATGAGATGGAACGCATTCTTGATGCCGCCAAGGCCAACGGAGCCCAGGATGCCAGCTATATCCTGCTGCGCCTGCCCAATGAGGTCAGCGGCCTGTTCAAGGAATGGCTGCTGCGTCACTATCCCGACCGCTATACCCATGTTCTGTCGTTGATGCGCTCCATGCGCGGCGGCAAGGACTATTCCGCCGAATGGGGCACACGGATGCGCGGCACCGGCCCCTATGCCTGGCAGGTCGGTCGCCGCTTTGACCTGGCCACCAGCAAGATCGGTCTGCAGCCCATGCGGATGAGCTTGCGCAGCGACCTGTTCACACCTCCAACGCCTCAGGGCGCCCAATTGTCGTTGTTCTAGCTAGGCCACCTATCCCCGCACCAATGCTCTAACCCCGTGAGCATTGGTGCAAAACCTGTGCGGTGCATTGCCTCGTTGCCCACAGGCGACTGCGGAGAATTGACGTAGACAATGCCGGAAGGCACGACTGTGCCATGGCATCCTCCAACGTTGATTCTCCGCTTCTTTTTTCGATTGCCGAAGGGCCAGACTTTGAAACCGAAGCGGCCATTGCCCGGCGCGGCGTCAATACGATTTGCGGTGTCGATGAAGCCGGGCGCGGCCCGCTTGCCGGACCGGTAACGGCAGCCGCTGTCATCCTCAATCCTCACGCTATTCCCGACGGGCTCAACGATTCCAAAAAGCTCAATCAAACCAAACGTGTTGCCCTGTTTGATGAAATATTGATTCAGGCCACGGTTTCCGTCGCCCACGTGTCTGCAGCAACCATCGATCAGATCAATATCCGCGAGGCCTCTCTGCTGGCGATGCGCATGGCCGTCGACGGCCTGCCTGTCCCCGCCGACACCCTAGCCGCTGGCCACGCCCTCATCGATGGCAATGCCCTGCCGGCAGGCCTGCCCTGCCCGGCTACAGCACTGGTCAAAGGCGATGCCCGCAGCCTGTCGATTGCCGCAGCCTCAATCGTTGCCAAGGTCATGCGCGACCGTTTGATGGTCCGCGCCGATGGCCTGTTTCCAGGCTACGGCCTGGCCGGCCACAAGGGCTATCCCACCAAGGCGCATCGCGAGGCCGTTATGCAGCTCGGCCCCTGTCCGCTACACCGCCGCAGTTTTGCGCCAGTTGCAGCGGCAGCGGCGAGTGCAGCGGCAGTTGAAAAAACGGGCAATAAAAAACCCGCCGTCTGAAATCAGAAGGCGGGTCATAATTCCTGGCGATGGGAAGGCGGACTAATTCATCCGCGCCTTAAGTTCAGCGAGACTGGACTTGAACATGTCGGTGCTTGCAGCCCCCGTCATCTTCTTCTCAATCACGGCTTCAGCAGCTTCGACAGCCAGATCAACGGCGGCGGTGCGCACTTCAGCAACGGCCTGGCCTTCGGCCTGGGCAATCTTCTGCTCGGCCAGAGCGGTACGACGGGTGATATATTCTTCCGTCTTCTGCTCGGCTTCCTTGGCCATGGTCTCGGCTTCGTGCTTGGCGGCCGCGACGATTTCGTCGGCCTCTTGCTCAGCCTCTTTGCGCTTGCGCTGATATTCGGCCAGCAATTGCTGGGCCTCTTCGCGCAACCGGCGGGCCTCTTCCAGATCATTGCGGATCTTGTCGGAGCGGTCATCCAGTCCCTTGGTGATCAGTCCCGGCACTTTCATGTAGGCGATCAGTGCAAAGAACAGGACCAGTGCAACGGTGGCCCAAAATGAAGCGTCAAATTCCATAACGTTCCCCTAGCCTTTCGCGCCGGCGACTGCCGACTTGATGTCAGCCTTGGTGACCTTTGCCGAAATCAACTGATCGACCAGGGCCGCTGTTGTATCTTCAGCAATGCCAGCTACTTCACCCATTGCCTTGGCTTTGATACCGGCAATGCGTTGTTCAGCTTCGGCGACCTTGTCAGCCATGTCGGCTTCGATTTTGGCCCGCTTGGCGTCCAGCTCCGCCCGTGACGCATCACGTGCTTGCTGGGCTATGCCGTGGGCGCGGGACTTGGCATCTGCCAATTCCTGCTCATAAGCGGCAATCGCCTCGTCGGATTCCGTCTTCAGCCGGTTGGCCTCATCCAGATCCTGGGCGATACGCCCGCTGCGGGTTTCCAGAATGGAAGATATGCGCGGCAGCGCAATCTTCGACATCAGGAAATAGAACAGGCCGAACGTGATCGCCAGCCAAAGCAGCTGGGAGGAAAACGTCGTCGAGTCAAATGGTGGAAAGGTACCCGATCCACCTTGGTCTGACGCGGTGCCAACTTCTGTGTTTGTGGAAGCCATTCAGCTCTCCATTGGGTTTTTGCCCGGCGCCACACATGTGGCACCGGAAACCACAGTTAAGCGTCTTAGATGGCGAAGATCAGCAACAGGGCGATCAGCAGCGAAAAGATGCCGAGGGCTTCTGTCACAGCAAAGCCAAAGATCAGGCGACCAAACTGTGCATCAGCAGCAGATGGGTTGCGCAGAGCGCCTGACAGGAAGTTACCGAACAGGGTACCAAGACCGACACCAGCACCGGCCATACCGATACAAGCCAGACCAGCACCGATGTATTTACCGGCATTTGCAAGTGCGTTTGCAGCTTCGAGTTCCATTGTATTTCTCCTGTGGAATATCCGAATTCTTAATTAATGAGTGTGAGTTGATCCGCCGATTAGTGTGACGGGTGTATGGCATCGTTGAGATACATGCAGGTCAGGATCGCGAAGACGTAGGCCTGCAGAAATGCAACGAGAAATTCAAGAGCGGTCAGCGCTACCGTAAAGCCCAGCGGCAATATGGCACCGACAACGCCGACAAACCCGATTTTGCTGAGCATTGGAATAAAGCCAGCAAAGACTTTCAGCGTGATATGTCCGGCCAGAACGTTGGCGAACAGTCGAACTGACAGGCTGATCGGACGAGAAATGAAAGACATCACTTCAATCGCGACAATCAGCGGAATGAGAACGGCGGGAACCCCTGAGGGGACAAATAGTTTGAGGAAGCCCAGACCATTTTTCCAGAAGCCGTAGACCAGCACCAGGCCGATCACCAACAACGCCAGGGCGGCGGTGACAATGATGTGACTGGTTACCGTGAAGAAATAGGGGAACATGCCAAACAGGTTGGCCATCAAGATGAAGACGAACAGCGAAAAGACCAGCGGAAAGAACTTCATCCCCTCCGAACCGGCACTGCTGCGCAGCAGGTCGGCGACGAATTCGTAGCACATTTCAGAGATCGACTGCAGGCGCGACGGAATAAGACCGCGGCCCGACGTGGTCATGATCAAAAATGCGGCTGAAACACCAACGGTTGCCACCATGAACAGGGAGGAGTTGGTGAAAGAGATATCAAGACCCATTGCTTCCATGGGAAGGATCTTGGAGATCTGAAACTGTGAAATAGGATCGTTTGCCAATTTGGCCTCGTCTATCTGTCTGGCCGGGTGGTCACCCAGCAAAAAGCAATTGCGCCGGGCACGCCCGACATCAGCGATGATCGTTTGGCACACAATGGGGCTCAGGCTCAAGCCCGGAATCGCGTTGCCGCACGAAATTGTTCACTATTTTTTGGCTTGGTCGTCAGATTCATCGTTTTGCGGCTGATTATGCAGGTCGTGAGCGGGTTTCAGACGCATTTGCGATTCTGCAACCATGCCCGCCGCGCGCATTACATTGAGTACTGCAGCGGCAAATCCCAACAACAGGAAGACAATCATACCCCATGGCGATGTGCCAAAAAATGTGTCGACCAGATAGCCTATTCCAGCGCCCACTACAACGCCTGCAATGAATTCTGAACTTAGACGAAAGGCTTGTCCTATACCGGCGGTGGTTTTGCTGGATTGGGACTGATTTTCGGTGGAATTTCGCGACTTTGCGGCCAGTTGGGAATTGTCGAGCCGGGATTTCAGCCGTTCCAGCCGCTCATCCAATCCGTCATCGTCCCCCGATAGGGATGACTTGCGGCGATTTGGCGCGGAATTGCTGTCTTTTTCAGACATGGTGAGACCAGTTTCGATGGCGAGGACGGTTCTGGTGCTGTCAAACCACCTATCGCCGCCGCCTGCAAGGGGCCGGTTGAGTTCTAGCTCCAGCCACCTCCGAAGGTGCGATAGAAGATGTGGCGACCAATTTTGGTCATCTTGCGCATTTTGCGACGCCATTTGGGCCATACATAGTCCGCATGATAATGGCTGGACGAACCCACGCTGCGCAGCCAGAAGCGACCATCGATGGCATCATTGGCAACTGTCGTGGCCATGCGCCAGTGTTTCATTGAATTCACCCGGTCGCGAATGCCGTCACAGGCGAAAGAAAACTGGCAGGCATTGCGCTTGCGCTTGTTCTGATAAACCACACCGCAGATAGTGTTTGGATAGGCGGGATTGCGCACGCGGTTGAGAATCACCTGGGCGACAGCCTTCTGGCCCAGTTTCGGTTCGCCGCGGGCTTCGAAATATACGCCGTTGGCAAGGCAACGCCGCTCGGCTTTTGAATAGGAACGTTTGGGCAATGGGTCATCGGCCCATTTATGATCGCCCTTGGCCAGACGAATCTTGACCACCCCATCCTTCGACTTTCGCAGCGAAGGCCGCAGCACCGCGGCAAAAGCGCTGGCCATGGCGGTTTCCTGAGAACTCATGCCCGGTGCATAGGCGGTCGTCACATCCGGCATTTCAGCCAGTGATTCGGCCTTCTCCCGGCGTTTCTTTGCCAGCACAAGCGCCTTGTTCATCATCTTGGCAACAGCGCGAGCCTGTTTCATCTGGTTGGTTGACAGTGGCACGCGCCCGCGGGCCGTTGTTTCAAAATCCTGCAGGTCTACGCTGGCCAGAACCAGCCGGCCTGTCGGCGCTGGTTGAGTTCGGGCCAGCGCCGTTGCCGTCGCCGCCGCTACGGACACGCTGGGCGAGAATACCGCTGGCAAGCTGCTGCGGAAGGATCCCGCCGCGGCCAGCAATGCATGAGAATCGGTTTGATTGATACTGCCGGTGACGAGCGGTGCTGCACCTGTCAGCGACTGGATGCCGGCAATCGACAGGCCTTGTTTCTTCGGCTGGACAACCCGGTCGCCCTTCAGGGCACGGTTGATAGACGCTTTTTTGCCGCTTTCCAACACCAGGTTGTGGTCAAGCACCTGCACTGATTCAGCAGTCTTCACCGCCATGGTCAGCGAAACATCGGTCGGTGCGGCGCCCTTTTCACTGCCGGAAGCAACAAAATCAGCACCCAGGGGGATTTCAACCAGCCGGGCCATCCAGCGGTTCTGCTGTTGGGTCTTTGCACCAGTGAGTTCGGCAATATCCTGCAAGGCAGTGCTGCTGCCAGTGACCAGATTCGCGGTTGAAGCGAGACCCAGGGCCATGCAAAAGCCTAGTGAGCCACCTAACAGGCGTGTCCCGGTTGTACGCATTACTTTACTCCATCAAACGGGACGACAGCTGAGCTTTGGACATGCCTGCTGTACCGTCCGGCGGTGATTGTGGATCGTTAACCTTGATTTTGCGTTAACCGGATTCTGGGGGCGGAATGGCAACGCGGATGCAATCGCTGGGGCTCAGGGTGATTCGAACGAATCTCTCCGAACCGACGATTACGAGGACCTCCCTTGCGGGCCGGTCGTGGTCTTATCGGGGCAGAAATATGGTTTTATTTTGACGTATTGCGCTTGCGGTTGCCGTAGGGGTTTTCCGGCTTGCGCAGGTGCAGCCGCAGCGGCACGCCGGGCAGTTCAAAAGTCGCCCGCAACTCGTTGAGCAGATAGCGCTCATAGGACGCCGGCAGGCCTTCGGGACGGGTGCACTGGGCGACAAATGTCGGCGGCCGGGTCTTTGCCTGGGTGATGTATTTGAAGCGAATGCGCCGCCCGGCCACCGCTGGTGGTGGGTGATAGGCCTGCACTTCATCCAGCCAGCGATTAAGACGCGAGGTTGAAATACGCTTGTTCCAGATACGGTCGGTGTCGACAATGGCTTCCATCAATCGATCCAGGCCCTTGCCGGTCTGGCCGGATAGGGTGACGGTGCGCAGGCCGCGCAATTGCGGCAGCAGTCGCTCGGTCTTTTCGTGCAGATCCTTAAGCACCGCCTGCTTGTCCTTGATCAGGTCCCACTTGTTAAAGGCGAGCACCGGTGCCCGGCCTTCGCGCGCTACAAGATCAACAATGTGCAGGTCCTGCTTCTCAAACGGGATTGTCGCATCGAAGAGTATGACGACGGTTTCTGCATATTGCACCGCCCGCAGCGCATCGGCGACGGAGAGCTTTTCCAGCTTCTCCTGAACCCGGGCTCTGCGGCGCATGCCGGCCGTATCAAACAGTTTGATGGCCCGTCCCTGCCATTCCCAGTCGACCGAGATACTGTCGCGGGTAATGCCGGCTTCGGGACCGGTCAGCAGTCGGTCGCTGCCAACCATCTGGTTGATCAGGGTCGACTTGCCCGCATTGGGACGCCCGACAATGCAAATGCTCAGCGGTTTGCTGGCGTCATATTCCGGCTCAAAATCATCATCATCAGCGGCGGCGGCGGCGGCAAACTCGTCGTCGTCCCAGGATTCAGGGTCAAACTCATCTTCGCCTTCCGCTTCGGCGGTGGCCGCCGCCGCATTGCCAAAGGCGATATCTTCTCCAACCGCTTCAACCAGCGCGTCACGCAAATCGACCATGCCTTCGCCATGTTCCGCCGAAATCGGGATGGGTTCGCCAAACCCCATGGAATAGGCCTCATAAAGACCATCGTCGCCCTTGCGGCCCTCAACCTTGTTGGCGACCAGCAGGATCGGCTTGCCGGAACGGCGCAGCATGGTGGCAAAGCTTTGGTCCAATGGCGTCACACCGGCGCGGGCGTCGATCAGGAACAAGGTGACATCGGCTTCCAGAATGGCCTGTTCCGTCTGGTCGCGCATGCGGCCTTCCAGGGACGCTGAATCCGCATCCTCCAGGCCGGCTGTATCAATGATGTTGAACTTGATGTCCCCCAGACGGGCGGCACCCTGGCGGCGGTCGCGGGTAACGCCGGGTTGATCGTCAACCAAAGCCAGCCGCTTGCCGACAAGCCGGTTGAACAGGGTCGACTTGCCAACATTGGGCCGTCCGGTGATGGCAACAGTAAATGTCATTCAACCATCCCTTCAGGTTGCGGCGGCCGGCTGAATTAAGGAACAGTCGGATAGGGGCTCAGATTACTGGTCGCGGACGGGGCCACCCTTGGAGGCAATCAGGTCCATCATGATGCGGGTGCGCTGGCTCAGGGCCTGCGGTGTCTCGCCATCGTCAACCAGCGAATTAAACTGTTTGAAGGCGTTTTCAAGGTCGCCGGCTTTATAATAAGCCAGGCCAAGGGCTTCACGGGCCGATGCGCGATAGGGCGCGCCCGGCGCCGACAGGGGCGAAACGCGGGATTCAACATCGCTGACAGAGCCGGTATCAACCAACAGCATGGCGGCGCGAATGCGGGCGATGGAGCGCAGATTGTCATCAACCGATGCATTGGCAGAAATGGCATCAAACTTTTTTACCGCCTCTTCGACATTGCCGGACTTGGCCAGTTCGGAGGCGCCGCGCATTTGCGCCAGCGACTGATAGGTCACGCTGCCCTGGTCTTCCAGCTTTTCAAACGCCGCCAGTGCTTCGTCCTGCTTGCCTTCCTGGGCAAGGTTGACAGCCGCCATAAAGGCATCACCTGCATCAGCTGCCTGTTTGGAAGTATAATAGTCATAGAAGCGATAGCCAGCCGTCGCCAGGACAATCGCCACGGCGATGGCAATCGCCAGCTTGCCATATTTGTTCCAGAAATCCTGAAAGCGCTCAGTGCGCAGTTCTTCATCAACTTCGCGAATAAATGAATCGTCTGACATGTCTAATCCCGTTTTGCGAAACTTGGTTTCCGCTCACATTGGCGGGGTTCTACATGAATTTGCGCCGGAAGTAAGGGGAAACTGCAATCGCGTTTAATTTACCGGCCCGTTTCAGGTTTGGGCGACATTGATGGTCGCCCTGTTCCCATCACCTGTTTACATAACCGGCACGCCGATCAGCCATTGGTGAAGGAATGCCACGAAAATTCCGGTCACCACAAATCCAATCACCATTGCCGCCAGGTCTGGCCAGACTTTTGGCTTTTCCTGCTCGCCTGCCGGGCGGTTGAATGCAGAATGAAGGTCGGCCAGGGCCCAGACGAAAAAACCGCCAAACAACAGCACCGAGGCGGTATCTCCATTGGCCAGCAAATGGCCCGCTGACCATATGACCGTCCCCCATAGCATGGGGTGGCCAAATCGTTTTTTCAGATGCCCCATCGGCAATTGCGAAGCAACAAACAGCACCAGGGCGATGGGCATTGCCACATGCAATACCGAGCGTCCCCATTCGGGCGGCACATATAACAGGCCCGTCGATTGCCGTGCCACACCATACCCATAGACCATCAGCGCAAAGCCTAGGATCGAAACGCCCGAATAGATCCCCTTCCAGGAATTTTCTCCACGCGCCGCTATCTGTGCCTCACGCCAGTCTGCTGCAAATATCCGCACCGAGTGCAGCCCCAGAAATATCACCAGTCCCAATACCAGAAGCACCATTTTTGCGTCGCCTGTTGTCATTTCTGTTGAATGCATGGTGGGATAAGCAACCCGGTGATTCAAGTGGTGACCTTCGCGGAGAGCATTATTGATGGTGGACATAAAACAGGCCGAGCAACGACTGGCAGAGAAAAAGCGGGAATTGCAGGATTTGTCCGATATTTCAGCGCAGGCCCGCGACCCTGTGTCGCTGGACCAGCAATCCGTTGGCCGCCTGTCCCGCATGGACGCCATGCAGCAACAGGCGATGAATCAGGCGACCGAACAGAAACGCAAATATGACCTCATCCGCATCGAAGCCGCCCAACGGCGGTTGCGCGATGATGAATACGGCTATTGCGAAGAATGTGGCGAGGAAATCCCCGATGGCCGCCTTGCCATCGACCCGATGGCCGAACTCTGCGTCAGCTGCGCCAAATAGCGGCGACGAGCGGCGAGCGACCTCAGCCGTCGTCAAGCACCTGGTGCACCTCGATGATATTGCCCACGGGATCATAGAAGAAAAGCTGATGCCATTGCTTGGCAAAGGCGGTGCCATAGTCGGCATATTGAATGCCATTTTCCTCCAGCACTTTCTTGAAGGCGTCGATATCATCGGTGCGAAAGGCGATGTGCCCCTTTTCCACCGGATTGATGTGCTGGCCGTTGAGGGCGGCGACGTCAAAATTCTGCTCCGCAAGATGCATCTCCATACTGCCTTCAGTGACGAATTTGATCTTGCCATCAAAGCCGGAATCGTCAGTCGCCTCGGTGCGCGGAAAATTGCTTTGGGGAATGGAGTCCATCTTCAGAACGTTTTTGTAGAAGTGGTTCAGCTCGTCGACGTTTTTGGAGACGTAGTTGATGTGGTGAAATTCCAGTTTCATGCTTGTATTACCTGCTGCTCAAAAGACGACCCATCACCCATTCAGCTGTACCGCTATTCCCACTCAATCGTGCCCGGAGGCTTGCTGGTCACATCATAGACCACCCGGTTGATACCCTGCACTTCGTTGATGATGCGCGTCGCTGCCTGGCCAAGAACATTCATGTCAAAGTGGAAAAAGTCTGCCGTCATGCCGTCAACCGATGTCACCGCCCGCAAGGCACAGACAAATTCATAAGTGCGCCCATCGCCCATCACCCCCACCGTCTGCACCGGCAACAGAACCGCAAAGGCCTGCCAGATCGTGTCGTAGAGACCGGCCTTGCGAATTTCGTCGAGATAGATGGCGTCGGCCTTGCGCAGAATTTCCAGCTTTTCACGGCTGATACCGCCCGGACAGCGAATGGCCAGGCCCGGTCCCGGGAAAGGATGGCGGCCAATAAAACTTTCGGGCAGGCCAAGTTCAGCGCCCAGCAGGCGTACTTCGTCCTTGAACAGTTCACGCAGCGGTTCAACCAATTGCATGTTCATGCGCTCCGGCAGGCCACCGACATTGTGGTGGGATTTGATCGTCACCGATGGTCCACCGGTAAAGCTGACACTTTCAATGACATCGGGATACAGCGTGCCCTGGGCCAGGAAGTCCGCGCCGCCCAGTTTGGTGGCCTCTTCCTCAAAGACATCGATGAACAGGCGGCCAATGGTCTTGCGCTTAGTTTCCGGGTCGGCTTCGCCTTCCAGTTCACTGATGAACCGTTCGGCGGCATCCACATGCACCAGGTTGATGTCGTAATGCTGGTTGAACATGTTGACCACCTGCGCCGCTTCGTCCATGCGCATCAATCCATGATCGACCAGAATACAGGTCAGCTGATCGCCAACCGCTTCGTGGATAAGCAGGGCCGCGACGGAGGAATCGACACCGCCCGAAAGGCCGCAGATCACCCTTTTGTCGCCGACCTGTTGGCGGATCGCCTCAATGGCGCGATCCTTGTAGGCCGCCATGGTCCAGTCGCCCTTCAGACCGGCAATCTGGTGAACGAAATTGGCCAGCAGCTTGGCGCCATCCGGCGTGTGGACCACTTCGGGATGGAACATGGTGGTGTAATATTTGCGTTCCTCATCCACCGCGATGGCAAAAGGTGCGTTGGGGGATGTGCCAACGACTTCAAATCCGTCCGGCAGGTTGGTCACCCGGTCACCATGGCTCATCCAGACGGGATAAAGGCCACCAACCTCCCAGATACCGTCAAACAGGCTGCTCGGCTTTTCAATTTTTACATCCGCACGGCCAAATTCACGGTGGTGGCCGCCCTCGACCTTGCCGCCCAACTGGGTGCACAGGGTTTGCTGACCATAGCAGATGGCCAGGATCGGCACGCCGGAATCAAAGACGCATTGCGGCGCCCGTGGCGAGCCGGCGTCGATGACTGAAGCCGGGCCGCCGGAAAAAATCACCGCGGCAGGGTTCAACCGCCCAAAGGCTTCGTCAGCGGTGTTGAAGGGGGCAATTTCGCAGTAGACGCCGGTCTCACGCACGCGACGGGCAATCAGCTGGGTAACTTGCGATCCAAAGTCGATAATCAGGATGGTTTGCTGGCGCGCGGTCATAGAATGCCCCGGATTGAGTGTCTGCACATGCGTTAGGCCTTCTGACCGATGGCCGCAATGCGGTCAACTGCCCTGCCCCCAGCTAAGTGGCCTGGGACGGACCTTCGTTGGATTTCATCAGCTTTCCGACCAGGTTGCGGTTGAAACTGGATTCCAATGCATGGCTCAAATCCGGATGTTTGCTCAAAAGACTACGCAAGGCCTCCGGCTCGAAGCTCAGACAGCGCGCCGAATTGGTCACCACCGAGGTGGCCGTGGCGTTGGTTTTCAGCATGAAGCCGATCTCGCCGATAAAATCATCATGGCCGCACACACCAACCATCGCCCCTTCCTTGTCGATGCGCACAGCGCCGCGAATGAGGAACAAAAGCCGCTCCACCGGTTGGCCCTCCTGGGTCAGAACCGATCCGGGTTCATATTCCAGATGTTTGGCCAGTTTCAACAGCCGCTTGGCGACGCCTTTTTCAACGTCGGGGATAACGGTTTCGACAAATTTCTTCTCGTCTTCGGAAAATTTTGCCCGCCGGTTTTCAAATTCCAGGATCAGCAATTGAATCAGATTGACGCTGACGAAAATCACTTCCCAGAACACGGTGACGAAATCGAGCAGGAAGAAATAGCCGTACAGGGCCGACACGACCCCCGCAGAAATGGCGATGACACGCAGCCATTTCATTGACCGCATCATCATCGACGCCACCAGCAGCACATAGGACAGGTGCCCGACCAGTTTGCCGGGGGTGGCGAATTGCTCAATCAGAAAGGCGTTCCAGTCCAATTCAACTCCTTCAAACAGGCGTTATCGGGACAAACAGAGAAAAATGGTTCTCGTTCAGTTCATCATCCATACAGAAACGTTGATCAGCAGGGCAAAAGCCAGCCAGGCGACATAGGGCACAAAGCACAAGGCGGCAAAGCGGTCCTTGTCCCAGCTCACACTCATGAAAGCAAAACTGAGCGACAATACGCCGACAATCACCCAGATCGACCAGAAAATCATATGTGCACCGAAGAAGATCGGGCTCCAGGCAAAGTTCAAAATCAACTGGCCCAGCCACAAGCCCCAGCCGGGGGTTTCACCTTCGCTGGTAAACACCCGCCAGCCAGCCAGCGCCACCAGCAGATACAAAATTGGCCAGACAATGCCGAACAGGGCCGGTGGCGGCATGAAAAACGGTTTGTTGAGAGAATCATACCAGGCATCGACGGGAAAACTTGTGCCGATCAGAGCGCCAACACCTTCGACGACCAGGACAAAAATGATCAGGGTTACAAATTTGGCCAATTTTACTTCCTTGTCATGCGGCGATGTGACCTGCAGGTTTGGAGCCTGCCCGATGCCCGGTCAGCCCTTGTGGCCGACGACGGCGATGAAAAATCCATCGGTATTCACCGAGGCCGGAGTCAATGTAACGGTCTTCATATCTGACGACCATGGTTGCGGCTTATCAAAACCAAACAGGTCCTGCCAGACTTCCCCCACAGAAAGCAATTCAAATTGCGGGTTGTCTTCAATGAAGGAGGTGATCTGGTTTTCGTTCTCTTCCGGCAAAATGCTGCAGGTAATATAGATCAGATAACCGCCAGCCTTGACGAAAGGGGCTGCTTCGCTCAGCGCCTCATCCTGTTCCGTCAGCCGGGTTTCCAGCATTTCACGGGTCAGCTTCCACTTTGCGTGGGGGTGACGGCGCCAGGTACCGGTACCGGTGCAGGGCGCATCGACAACCACCCGGTCCATCTTGCCGACAAGGTCGGACATATCATCATCCGGCCCATGGACCTGGGCATTGCGGATGCCGGCCCGCTTGAGACGTTCATAGATTGGCTTCAGGCGGTTCTTGTCGGCATCATAGGCATGGATCTGACCGCGATTTTCCATCGAAGCGGCCATCGCCAGCGTCTTGCCGCCGGCACCTGCACAGAAGTCCAGCACCTGTTCGCCGGGACAGGCAAAGACCAGATCGGCAACGATCTGACTGCCCTCATCCTGGATCTCAAACCAGCCCTTTTGAAAGGCTGCCTCAGCCTGAACATTGGGCTGGCGTGCCGCCGCCTCACCTGCTGCGATGCGCAAACCGTTGCGGGCAATCTCGGTTGGTTGGGCTTTTGCCTTGTGCAGCGCCCTGGCCACCTTGTCGCGATTTGATTTTAAGATATTGACCCGCAGATCGACCGGAGGCCGCCGGGTAAAGGCCTGGGCCTCGGCAATCCATTCGTCGGCAAAATTGGCTTCCAGCGACGGCACCAGCCATTCGGGAATATCCGCCTGAATATGCGGCGGGGCGTCACTCAGGTTTCGCTTGGCAAAGGTATCGATCTCTTCATCGCTGAGCAGATCTGGAGCAAATTTGTCACCCTCCAGCGCCCCGTTCAGAGACGCGCCATCATAGCCCCAGTCGCGCAGCAGGGTGCCGAAAACCAGTTTGCGGGTGCTGTCTGACCCCATCAGATATTGGGTCGAAGCCTTCTTGCGCAGGCAATCATAGACGATATTGCCAATCGCTGCCCGGTCGCCGGAGCCAGCAAAGCGGTGATCCAGCCCCCAGGCCCGCAGCGCTTCCGATACCGGACGCTTGCGCTTTTCCAGGTCGGAGAGAACTTCTATTGCCGCCTGCAGGCGTCCACCCAGCCGCATGGTCAGGCCTGTACCAGAAACAGGATAGCCAACAGGAGTTCGGCCATCATCAGCAACAGAATACGCGCTGAATAGATGAAAATATTGCGCCGCAGCTTGACCTGATTGGAGCCAATCATCTCGCGCATATGGATGACGCGGATAATCACATAGGCCCAGGCCAGTGCAACGGTGATCCAGCTGTGCACCGACGCCGTCAGCATGGCCAATATCACGGCATAGAACAGCACCGGCATTTCAAACTGATTGGCGACCGCCCTTGTGTAGACCCGCAGGTCCTCGGGCTCATCCCGGGTTGCCTTGTAATCGTCGGCGGTAATGCGCTTGGCGCGTCCGGCGGCAAGGCGCGCCTTTGACATGACCGTATAGGCGTAAATCGCCAGGCACATCTGCGCGAATATCGCCAGATACAAAAGCTTGGTTTTCAGTGTGGGAGCGAAATCCCACAACAACATCAGGCTATCCATGGTGGAAACTCCTAACGGCCCGAATAATTGGGGCTTTCGCGCGTGATAGAGACCGAATGGGCATGGCTTTCAGACAGTCCTGCAGAAGAAATGCGAACAAATTCGGCCCGCTCAACAAAGTCTGTCAGGGTTGCCGCGCCGACATAGCCCATCGATGCCCGCAGGCCTCCGGCCAATTGATGCAAGACCGAGCCGACCGGTCCCTTGTAGGGCACCTGTCCCTCAATGCCTTCCGGCACGAGCTTCAGGGAATCGGTGACTTCGGACTGGAAATAGCGATCGGCAGAGCCGCGGGCCATGGCGCCAACGGAGCCCATGCCGCGATAGGATTTAAACGACCGGCCATGGTGCAGATAGACTTCGCCCGGGCTTTCATCGGTGCCCGCCAGAAGCGAGCCAACCATGGCCACCGAGGCGCCAGCGGCCAGTGCCTTGGCGAGATCGCCGGAAAATTTGATACCGCCATCTGCGATTACCGGAATATCTGCCTTATCGGCCACTTCAACCGCCGACATGATGGCCGACAATTGGGGTACGCCGACACCGGCAACCATGCGCGTGGTGCAGATTGACCCCGGCCCGATGCCGATCTTGACCGTATCGGCGCCGGCATCGATCAGCGCTTGCGTGCCGCTTGCGGTCGCCACATTGCCAGCGGCAATGCGCACCTTGTTGGAGAGTTTTTTGACCCTTCCCACTGCATCGAGCACCCGTTGCGAATGGCCATGGGCGGTGTCGATGACCAGCAGATCGACGCCGGCATCAATCAGCCGTTCGGCCCGTTCAAAACCGTCGGGACCAACCGTTGTCGCCGCCGCCACCCGCAGACTGCCACTTTCATCCTTGGTGGCATTGGGGTGCAGCTGGCTGTTCTCCATGTCCTTGACGGTGACAATGCCGGTGCACTGCCCCTTTTTGTCCACCACCAGCAGCTTTTCGATGCGATGTTGGTGCAACAGCCGTTTGGCATCTTCCTGGCTGACGCCTTCTTTCACCGTGACCAGGTTTTCGCGGGTCATCAGCTCATAAACCTTTTGCTCCGGGTCGGAGGCAAAGCGAACATCGCGGTTGGTCAATATGCCGACAAGCCGGCCCTTGTGATGACCGCCATTGCCGCCATTCTCGACCACCGGAATGCCCGAAATCTTGTGGTCGTCCATCAGGTTCAGGGCATCCTGAAGTGTTGCATCGGGACCGATCACCAGCGGGTTGATCACCATGCCACTTTCAAATTTCTTGACCTTGCGCACTTCTTCGGCCTGATCGTGGGGCGTCAGGTTGCGGTGGATGACGCCAAGGCCGCCGGCCTGGGCCATGGCGATGGCCAGGCGTGATTCCGTGACCGTGTCCATGGCCGCCGAAAGGATCGGCAGGCTGAGATTGATATCGCGGGTCAACCGGCTGGAAACATCCACCTGGTTGGGCATGATTTCACTGTGTCCGGGTTGCAAAAGCACGTCGTCAAAGGTGAGCGCCTGCTCACCCGTGGAAGTCAATATAATCTTGGCCATGATCAAACCTTGCTGCGCGGTGGCCTTACGGAAAAGCCGGTGCGTTTGCCGCCGTCGCCTACCATGCCTGTGAACGCTTGGCAAAGGGGAGATTGGCGTCATCCAACACAATTGCGGGAATTTTTTGTTTCCCGCCGATTTTTACCTCAACTGTCCTGTTGTGGCGGCTTTCGGTCCTTGGCCAGCAGGTAGAGTTCCACCGAGCCGTCGCGGCTGGCTGGCGGCTTGACGTGGTGCACCTGTTTGAAATTCTGCTTCATCAGGTTGAGCAGCGATTGTTCGGTGCCACCCTGGAAGGTTTTGGCAATGAAGTGCCCGCCCGGTTTCAGCACCTGCAGGGCAAAATCCAACGCCACTTCTACCAGCGCCATGGTGCGCATGTGGTCGGTCTGGCGGTGGCCGATTGTCGGTGCCGCCATGTCGGAGATCACCAGATCAGGGCTTTCGCCGCCCAAAGCTTCCATCAACGCGGCGGGTGCATCGTCGTCAAGAAAGTCCTTTTTCAGGATCGTCGCGCCAGGCACCGGGTCCATATCCAGATAGTCGATACCGACGACGCGGATGTCGTCGACCGAAGAGCCGGTTTTTGCCACTGCCACCTGGCACCAGCCACCCGGTGCCGCGCCGAGGTCGACCACCCGCTGCCCGGGTTTCAGCAGATCATAGCGCGCGTCGATTTCCAGCAATTTATAAGCCGCGCGCGAGGCATAACCCTCCGCCTTTGCCTTTTGCACATAGGGGTCGTTGAGCTGGCGCTGCAGCCACAGGGTGGACGACAATTTGCGCCCCCGGGCGGTTTTCACCCTGGTATACATATTGCGCGGATTGACGCCACGACCGCCCCCCGGTCCGCCGCCGCGCTCGCCGCCACCGCCGCCGCCGCCGCGACCGCCGCTGCCACTGTGTTTTCCAGATTTTGCCATCTTGTTCAGTTCCGGTTGTGGCGGAAATATCTTGGTCGCCGTTGCCAGGCATTGTCCGCATTCATCATTTCAGTCAGCAGGCCCTCACGCAATCCCCGGTCGGCGACCCGCAGTCTGGGGCACGGCCAGAGCCGCTGGATTGCCACCAGAATTGCACATCCCGCGAGCACCAGATCAGCCCGGTCATAGCCGATGCAGGGATTGGCAGCGCGTTGTTCAAAACTCATATCAACCAGCCGGTTGATCATCGCGTCAACATCGTTGGAATTCATCCAGATGCCATCAACCCGCCGCCGGTCATAGCGCGGCAGGTTGAGATGAATGCCGGCCAGAGTGGTGACCGTGCCGGAGGTGCCCAGCAGATGGACCTCGCCTCTCTGGGAGACTTCCTGCAGCGCTTCGCGCCCCTCAAACTGCATCAACAGCTCACTGACATCATCGACCATGTTTTCAAAGATTGGCCGAGTGACCAGGCGACCGCCACCGTGCTTTTCCGACAGGGTGACCACCCCCAGCGGCAAGGATGTCCAGGAGACCATGGCCGGTCCCAGATCATGGCGATTGCGCTTATCAAGGTCGAGCAGGGCAAGTTCGGAGGAACCGCCGCCAATATCGAACAGGACCACGCCCTTGGCCTTGCGGTCGACCAGGCTGGAGCATCCGGCCACGGCGAGACGGGCTTCGGTTTCGCGGTCGATAATTTCCAGCTTGATGCCGGTCTGTTGCTCCACCCGGTGCAGGAATTCTGCACCATTGCTGGCGCGCCGACAGGCCTCAGTGGCGATCAGGCGTACACCTTTGACCTGACGGTTTTTCAGCTTACCGGCGCAGAGTTTCAACGCTCCGATGGCCCGCTCCATGGCCTCTTCGCGCAGCTCTCCGGTGGCCGCCAGCCCCTCCCCCAAGCGCACGATGCGCGAAAAGGCGTCGACCACTTTAAACCGTCCCGGTTGCTGGGGCACGGCGACCAGCAGGCGGCAATTATTGGTGCCCAGATCGAGCGCCGCATAGGCATCCCCCCAATGGCGGGGACGGCGACGGCGGCGGTCGCCTGCATCTGACTTGTCGTGTTGTGTCGTTTTCTTGCTGGCGGCAGGTGCCGTCTGACCATTGGCTGATTCTGCATCATTGCCCGGCCTTTGGTCTTTGCCTGATTTGTCGGTTGGCAGGCGGCGCCTGTTGCGGCGGCGCTTACCGCTCTGTTCGCCGCGGTCGCCGCGGTCGGCGCGGTCGCCGCGGTCGCCAACGGAATGGTTTTTCCCGTGGGGCTGATTGCCCGATGCATTGGAGGGTTCCGCATTGCCAACCTGTGCGGCTGATTCAGAGGCCTGGTTGTTTGCTCGCGCATCGCCGGATCTGGACCGCGACCGATTGCGGCGACGGCGCCGCCGCTTGCTATTTTTGGGCGTGCCTATGGCCGGTTCAGCGGGCGACCCGGCGGCGGTATGCGCTGCATCTGGGTTCGCCGTTGGCGTGCTTGAATTGGCGGACGCAGCAACGCCGTCGCCAGCCTGGGGCGCCTGAGGCTTGGTATTTTCGGCCCGAATGCCACTTTCAGATCGCTTGTGGCGCTGTTTCCAGCGCCGCCGCGACTTCTTTTTGGGCGGATTTTGCGCAGGGTCCTGGCCCCCACCATCCGCTCGTTCAGCATTCATCCCCGGCCGCTTGGGGGACTCGTCCCCCGAATTCGCATCGGACACCGGATGTTCCTTTACACCGCGATGCAGCAGACCCGTCAGATCCGGCAAGGCAATGCACTAATATTTAAGTTGCTGCCACTCTATCAGCCCAACGATGAACGACAAGCGAAAAAACTATCGGTGGTTTTGAGCGATGAATAAGCGGGGCCGACGGCTGTTGCACTTGTTGGCAATTCTGCGCTTGACGAAGGTTGTGCAACTGTCTAACACCGCCTTGCTGGGCTTGCCATTGGTACACGGCCTTCGGTTTTGATGTATCAGCAACCCCTGACCCCTTGTTCAACAAGGCGCTCGGTGGGGAATAGGTTAACGGTAGACCCACGGACTCTGACTCCGTTAGTCCTGGTTCGAATCCAGGTTCCCCAGCCAACAATAACAAGCACTTAGCGATATGGTTCGAGTATCGATGCATATTGTCCCGTGAATTCAGCTTGCGAAGGCCGGAGCAGGAATGCTCCCGCTACTGGGCACAGCCCGAACCTGTGGGCGGAAGGACGAATTGAGACCAAAGCTCATCCCCACAACCGCTCGTTCCACTGGGAAAGTTCAGTCGTTTTTTCATCCGAAACTGAAAGAAACAACCAGAATTTGCCCGTGTTTTTTCGCGATCACCGGCGCTTTCTACCGGATCGAGACTTTGAATGAATGCCGGCCTGGTTTTCGGCGGACTACATCGGGGCAATTCTACGAGAACCCACATCAATCGATTGTGTCATTGATGCGTTGAAACTGGCATGCATTAACCGCATCTTTTCATTGGCCAAATCCGGATCATCCCACAGGTTGTCAAATTCCCAGGGGTCGTTTTGCAGATCATACAACTCTCCCCATTCATGACCATGGTAGACGATCAGTTTGAAACGCCTGTCGCGGTACATTGTGGCAAACGATTGATCCCCGTCGCCAGGGCAAAAAATGCTGTCGAGCGCATCGAAATATTCGCTGCGGACAAATTCCCGGTGCTCCTGTGGGGGTTCCGATCCATTGAGAATGGGCAGCAGGCTTCTGCCCTGCATCTGCTCGGGCAATTCGACACCGGCACAATCCAGCAGTGTCGCTGACATATCAATCAGTTCCACCAGGGCATCGCTGCGCAATCCCGCCTGAAAATGGCCCCCCCATGAGAATATCAAAGGTACCCGAACGAGACCTTCATAGAACCGACATCCCTTGAACTGCAGGCCGTGGTCGCCGAGCGATTCCCCGTGGTCACTTGTGAAAATTATGATCGTGTTTTCCCGCTGCCCCGTGTCGTCCAGATGCTTCAATATGCGGGCGAACTGATCGTCGATCTGGGCGACCATCGCGTAATAAAGCGCCTGTTGTTTTTTCCCGTCGAATTCTTCGGGTCGCTGGGCACGGGTTTGAAAATCCAGGTCAACCAGTTTTTCCTGTTGTGCCAGATCGGTTTCGCGAAAATAAGGTCCTGGCATTTCATCGGCATCGAACCGGTCCGCGTAACGTTTGGGCGGAATGAACGGTGGATGAGGGTCGTAGGGATTGAGCGTCAAAAACCACGGACCGTCGCGATTTTCGGAAATGAATTCTATCGCCCGGTCAGAGGTCCAGGTGGTCTGATGGAACTCGGTTGGCACATTTTCTTTTTCGTCAAGCAGTTCACCCAAGTCGGCGCCCTTCTCCCGAACCCAATCGGCATAGTCGTGCCCCTCTTGCCAATCATCCCTTGGGGCGTGGCTGAATTTCCAAAACCGATAGCCGTCATCCAATCTCGGTTCGGTTCTCTTTCCTGAACTTTGCAAATGGAATTTGCCCACCATGCCGCAATCATATCCCGAATCTGCGATCAATTTTGATATCAGTGGGGGGTGACCATCAAAGGATTCATTGCCGTTTCTGCAATTGTGGACGCGACTTGGATACATGCCGGTCATGAAGCTGGACCGACTGGGCGTGCATATCGGGCTTTGGCAATAGGCGTGTGTGAATGTCGTTGCAGATTCCACAAACGCATCCAGATTTGGAGTTTGAACGTGGGGGTTTCCTAACGCCCCGATCGTGTCAAATCGTTGCTGGTCCGTGCAGTACCACAAAATGTTCGGGCGCTTTGCCATAACTTATATTCCGCAAGTTGGAGTGTTGGAGTTTGGGGGTTTTTGTTGCTGGTTTCGCTGTCTGGGCATCAATCAAAAAAACCTAAACTGACGCGAATTGACGGCTGATGACTTCTTCGCCTTCATCGAGTTTTTCAGACCAAGTGAGTGCTCCTTCTGCAACATTTGCCACCAGCGTCTCCATTTCTGGCAGGCAGTCTTCCAGCGCGCATTCTCCCAGGAAAGCTTTCGACGCATCAAAATCGATTTGGCGTGGCAGACGGGCGGCAGATTTTGGGTTGGCAGTGATCTTGACGGTTGGGGCAAGAGCACTGCCATAGGGATTTCCCTGTCCGGTGGTAAACAAAACGATCTGGGCACCGGCAGCCACCATCGATGTTATGGATTCTGGGGAAAGAGCGGGACTGTCCATAAAATACAGACCCGGTGCATCGGGAACAGTTTGACCTTGTTCAAGCGCGCCCTGGATGGGCCCGGTGCCGCCCTTCATCACCGCGCCAAATGATTTCTCTTCCAGGGTGGTCAGACCACCAGCGTGATTTTGTGGCCCCGGATTTCCCAATGAAATATCGATTCCCGCGGTTGCTGCCATGCGATGTCGTGTCCGGTACAAATCTCTCAATCGTGCCGCGACTTCATCGTTTGCACAGCGCCGGGATAAAGTATCGACCGTGCCGGTCCATTCAAGAGTTTCACTGATGACAAATCGGCCACCACGGCTGATCAGACTGTCGGCATATGCTCCCACCAGAGGATTTGCGATGATTCCCGAGGATGCATCTGAATGACCGCATTCAGCAGCAACAACAAGATCCGATATTGGCGCCGTGTGACGCCTTTGCGCCAGCAGGGATTGTTGAATCTTCCGCCCCTGCTCGACGGCAGTTTCAACGATAAGCTCGCCATCTTCGTCGCAGCCTTCCAGCGACAGCGCACAACAGAGGCGGCCGTTTTTTTCAACCACATCAGCATAAAGATCGCGAGCACCATTGTCGGGAGCCAGAATGATCACGCCACCCACATTTGGATGGCAGGACAATCGCCGCAGCATGGCTTGATGGAAGGCCTTGTCGACGCCGACCTGACCGCGTCCATAAGGCGATGCCACAAGTTTGGAACCCGGCAACGAGTGTGCAGTCTTTCGCGCGCCCGATGCATTGAGCCCGCACGTGCCGAGAACCAGCAGGTGATTGCGCACCCCGGCCGGCCCGGATTTTCGCAGGTAGCCCTGAAATTCGCGCGCAATCATGCTGGGTCAGTTTCCGATTGATGGAGCCCGGTCAGATTGTGCAGATGGACATGCTCACCGGGTTCGATGTCCTGTGTCGCCTGGCCAATTACTTCGCCGTATTTCACAACCGGCGCGTCGCGACCGATTTTGGTAAGTGAAATTTTGTGTCCCAGCGTTGTGTCCTGCAACAAGGCCGGTGGATTTGCTCCGTCAACCATAGGTTGCTCCCCGGCACTCATATCCCGCAGCAGACAGATCACGTTGTCGTTTTCGTGCAGCAAAATGGCTTGATACTGGCCCTGTTTCGTCAATGAATATCTCTCACTTCATGTGAATGCAGCATATCAGATGCTCCTTCGATGTCGGGAACGTAGCCAAGACCGGGTTCTTGTGGCAGGGCGAACTTGCCGTTCTGCAGTTTAATGCGGCCATCTGAAAAATGCGACAGGAGCGGATTTTCAGAACTGTCCACCTCCAGCCAACCATCACCGCCCACTGCCCCGAGCAAATGAGCCGAGGCAATCAGTCCGACGCCTCCGCCAAGAAAATGCGGACAATAGGTCATTCCGTTTGATACCGCGGCATTGGCCACAGCCAGGCAGCCGGACAATCCACCCCATTTGCAAATGTCGGGTTGAATAACCCGGATCGCGCCAGCTTCGATAGCTTGTTTGAAATTGCGGCGATCTCTGAGATTTTCTCCAGCTGCCAGGGGAATCAAATTCGACCGGGCAAGTTCCAGCCAGTCCGCCGTCGACGCATCTGCAGGCAACGGTTCCTCCAACCAGGCGAGATTCAACTGATGCAGCCGCTTCATTTGCTGGAGGGCTTTGTCCAATGCCCACGCCTGGTTGGCATCGGCAATCATCTGCTCGCCCGGCAGCAGGCTTTCCGCAGCGGATTCCAGCTCGGTCAACCCGTCGTCCGGTCCAAAACCGATTCGTTGCTTGAAACGTCGATAGCCCAACGCCCTCATACGCTCAATTTGCACTGGATACAGATCCGGCGATAATCCGCTGGCATATGTTGCGACGGAGCTTGTTTGGCGCCCCAGATGGGCTGACAACGTCACGCCCTTGCGCCGCGCAACAAGATCGTGAACCGCTATATCGGCACCGGCCGCAACCTGATCGACGGGTCCAAATTCGCCGGCCTGAAGCGCCAACCGATGAAGTTTGCGCCGCAAAGTATCGAAAGTATCAAATGGGCGGTCCAGTGAAATGGTGCCGAGAGCGGCTGGTAATATATTGATCGCCAATCGAGCCCGGTGGAAATCTCCATCAGGTGGGAAATTGCACCAAATCTCACCCCACCCCTGATTGCCCTCCTCATCGGTGACGCAGAGAAGAATTGCCGGGCGGTGGGTCACTGGCCCCATCACTGTCGTCAACGGGTGATCCAACGTGTGGCGGAAGTGAAATATTTCGACTTTGCGCAGCTTTGTCATAGAGCGGTTTTGCATCCCGACAGGCAGTTCATCGCAACGACCTGATTGCTCTTTCGAGAGTATTTTCTGTCATTGCCCAAACTGCGAATTCTCCTTTGATAAATTCAACATCAGTCGGACTTCGCGTCGCGTTTGCGCTTGTAATCTGTCCAGAAGGGCCAGATCAGCAAAACGACTGCGATTATGGTGAAGGCCAGTGGAAACGGACGAGTGACAACTGGTGAGATATCTCCGGCTGTCATCATCAGACCGCTGCGCAGTTTCTC
This sequence comes from Rhizobiaceae bacterium, assembly GCA_039977975.1. Classification (GTDB taxonomy): domain Bacteria; phylum Pseudomonadota; class Alphaproteobacteria; order Rhizobiales; family Rhizobiaceae; genus Pseudahrensia. The sequence continues at coordinate 167,921 of JBDWCD010000008.1, read as the reverse complement.
CTCGGCAAGCGGTGCCAGGACAAATCCGATCACAAAGGGGCCCAGTGGAATTTTGGCACGTTCGAGCATGAAACCTATCACGCCGAACAACAACATGACCCAGACATCAAACATCGTGTTGTTGAGGGCGTATGAACCCACAACACAGAACATGGCCACCACGGGCAGTACGAAACTTCGCGGCAGATAAATCATCGAGGCGATATGGCGAACTGACGAGGTCATCAGGACGAACATCAGGATATTGGCCAACAGGCAGGTGGCAATCATCGCCCAGACAATATCGTTGTTGGTCAAAAACAGCGTCGGCCCGGGCTGGATAGAGTGGATGGTCAGTGCACCTATCAGAATCGCGTCAATCACACTTCCGGGAATACCCATTGCAATCAGCGGGATAAGGGCACCTCCCACGGTTGCGTTATTGGCGGCCTCGGAAGCTATGATGCCCTCTTCCGAACCAGTGCCGAATTTCTCGGGGGTTTTCGATACGTTTTTAGCCGTCGTATAGGCGACTACCGAGCCAATTGATGCGCCTATGCCTGGTAAAATGCCGATGCCCGTACCGATGAATGATGACCTGATCATATTGACGGCATTCTTCTTTAGGTCGCGAAAGCTCATCAACACTCTGTCATTTGCCACCTCCGCTCGTTCGGGCTTTTTCTGGACGTCGAACGTGTCGGCAATGATCTGACTGACAGCGAAAGTTCCAATCAAAACCGGCAGCAATTGCAGGCCGCCATTGAGCAGGTACCAGTCAAATGTCAGGCGCGGCATGCCGGAGGCTGGATCAACGCCCGGCATGGAAACCAACATGCCCAGCAGGCCAGAAATCAACCCCTTCACCATTGACCCTTCACTGACAGATGCGATCAGCACCATCGCCATCATGATCAAGGTAAAATATTCAAAAGGGCCAAAACGCGTGGCGAGAATGGACAGTGGTTTGGTGATTGTCAGCAAAACCCCCCATGCGATGAGGCCGCCAACAAACGATGCCGTTATGCCGAGACCAAGGGCGCGTCCCGGCCTTCCGCTGCGCGCCATTGGGTATCCATCGAATGTTGTCATCACCGAAGCGGGCGTTCCGGGCATGCGCATCAAAGTCGCCGTGATAAGCCCGCCGCTGATTGCGCCCACATACATGGCAATCAGCAACACAACAGCGTTGAAAGGCTCCATGTAGAAAGTCAGCGGCAGTGTGAGCGCAATCAACATGGCGCCGGTTAGACCCGGAATGGCACCGACGACAATGCCGAGCAGAGTGCCGATGAAGAGCATGAAAAATGACCAGGGTGTCAGTATCTGCAGGATGGCGGTTGAGAGCGCTGAAAGATCCATTTATGCGCTCCTAGGCAGGTAAATCGACGACGAATACATTGGTGAACATGTACTCCACGCCGAAGCTGACAATGACTGCAACGATGAACGCGGGAAGCAGAGATTTAAGTCGAAAATTTTCCAGTGCCGAGATCAATATCGTCAAGAATACACAGGTGATGATGCCAAAGGACGCGACCTTTAGATCAAGGGCGGTTACGTAAACAACAGTCAGACCAAGTGTGACAAGCGGCCCATAGGGGGACCTGGTCATGAATTCCATTCGAAACTGACGTTCAATCTGACCACCGCGAAAAAGAATACGGGCCTGACCGATCATGATCACAAGACAGCAAATAATGACGATGGCAGCAGTAACCAGCGGGACCGGTCCCGACCCCAGGGGTTCAAACGTGCCAGGTGGCAAACTCCACGCGTTGATCAAAAATACCAAACAAATCAGCGCAACAAATCCGCACACCAATATCTGAGTAATTGGGTTTTTTTGCAAAACCATCCCCTCTAACCCGCCAATGGTAATCCGCCCGGACCGTGAAGGCCCGGGCGAAGTTCGTCAGAAAAGTTTTACTTTTTCTTGGCCAGTTTTGCGATGGGTTCAATAGCGTCCCATGTCATTTGCATGCTTGCCTGCAAAGCGTCCCCTTTCAGGAAGTTGTCTGAAAAACCCTTCTTCTTGATAAACGCCTTATAGCGGTCGGTCTGGGCAGATTTTTCCAGCGCATTTGCCATGCCTTCAACTGCTTCTGCGGGAGCGTCCTTGGGAGCAAACACCCACGAATTGATGCAGAACTGAACGTTATAGCCAAGCTCCTTCAATGTGGGAATATTCGGCATGCCTGAAAATCTTTCCGCGCCGGAATAGGCAAGCGGTTTGATCTGCGATTCCGGATTGTCGCTGCCATCAGGAAGCTGGGTGAATTGCACAACTTCAGCCCCGGACAAAACCGTGGTGTTGGTCTGTGCGCCCGTCAGCGCCGTGTAGTTCGCCGTTCCGCCACCAATTTGGACAAAGCGGAATTTCGATCCGGGATTTGATTCCTGAATCATCAGGCCCGCAAGATGGTTGATCGCACCCAGATTGGCACCAAAAATCAGCGTGTCGGGCTCGTCTTTGGCCTTGGCAAGCAACTCTGCCATCGAGTTAATGCCGGAATCCTTGCGCACCATCGGTGCAATGCAGAATTCACCAAGCCCGGCAACCGGTTTGAAATCACGCCAACCAAAGTCGAGTGCCCCGGTGCCTTCGCCACCCATCAAGGCAATGTGGATCAGCAGGAATTCATACCCGTCAGGTGTCGCCTCTTTGACCCGGCGCGCGCCGATTGAAAAATGGCCGCCGACATTGACGATTGTGATCGGCTGATCAAGGATTTTGTTTTCCTGAATCCCGGCCTGCAAAACGCGACCAACCTGGTCGGACGTGCCGCCGGCTTTAAACGGAACCACAAGCTTGATCGGTTTTTCAGGCCACCCTGCAGCCGACGCGGAACCGGTAAACGCAATTGCTGAAGCGGCTAGTATGCCTAGAAGTTTTTTCATGATTTCCTCTCGCTGTTATAGAATAATCTATGCTTATTTTATCGTCTTTTTTATGCTAGTTTAAATTATACTATTCTGGGTTCATTGCAACATTTCTTGAGGCTTTTCACATGGCAAATGCCAAAAAAAACAACGTTTTGTTCGTTTCTGTTGACCAGTGGCCGGGTCACCTGCTCGGCATTGCCGGCAGGCGCGATATTGACACCCCAACATTGGATCAACTGGCCCGAAACGGGGTGCGTTTTACCAACTGTATTTCTGAGTGCCCGATCTGCATTCCGGCCCGCCGTTCGATGATGACAGGCACCGATCCACGCACCCATGGCGACCGTGTTTTTACCCCCGACATGACAATGCCCGACCTGCCTTGGTTGGCGGAAACCTTTCGAAATGCCGGGTACCAGACGGGGGCGGTTGGAAAACTTCACGTCTATCCGTCACGCAATCGCATCGGTTTTGAAGAGCTGGTTTCTTTTGAAGAAGGACGGCCCCAACTGGGCGGCCCGGACGACTGGGAATTGTTCCTGGCCGACCATGGAGAAGCTGGAAATGGCTATGCCCACGGCATGTCAAACAACGGGTATGAATTCAGGCCCTGGCATTTGTCAGAAGCGCAACATCCAACCAATTGGTTGTCGCGACAGATGTGCCGGATGATCCAGCGCCGCGATCCGACGCGACCGCAATTCTGGCACCTGTCGTTTAATTTCCCGCACCCGCCTATTGTGCCCATTGCCGCCTATTTTGATGCATATAGGGGGCGCAGCATGGACGCCCCCTTGTTGGCCGATTGGGCGAAAGATCCCGATGCCGTGCCACCGGCTTTGCAAAAGATCAGGCGAAATTGGCCCGAACTGACCAGCGAGAAAATCATGAACATGCGCCGCGCATTCCATGCTCAATGTACTCAGATTGACCACCAGCTTCGCCGGGTCATTGGAACCTTGCGCGAGCATCTGCTGCTCGACGATACGATCATTTTATTCACCAGCGATCACGGGGATATGTTGGGAGATAACGGACTTTATGCAAAACGCCTTATGTATCGCGGGTCTGCACATGTTCCGATGATCATCATGGGGCCAAAAGGCGACAAAGCCACGGCGCCGGGCAAAGTCGATGATCGCCTTGTCGGCATGCAGGATATTATGCCGACCCTGTTGGAAATGGCCAATATTGACATTCCGGACGGTTGCACGGGAAGGTCGATGATCAGTGGGGCCAGGCGGGAGTATTTTTACGCTGAAGCCATGGAGGACACTGGCGCGACGCGCATGCTGACCGATGGCAAAATGAAACTGATCTGGTATCCCGCCGGCAACCATATCCAACTGTTCGACATGGAAAATGATCCCGAAGAACTGCGTGATCTATCGGAGCTTTCCGACTTTGAAAGCGAACTAAACAGGATGGAAAAACACCTTATCGATCACCTCTATGGGATCGATCTGGAGTGGGTTCACGACGGCAAATTGCGGGGCTTTACACCGCCCGACTTACCACCTGCGGAAAATCGGGGCCTTTCAGCCCAGCGTGGCCTGCACTATCCGGAACCTCCCAAGGGCGATTTCAGCAAAGTGGTGGGGGCTCCCTGATTGGTTGCGTTGATTACTTCTGCAGAGATTGGGCGACGATAGTGCACTCATCGACCAGTTGGCGCGCCGAGGGAAGCAATGGTCTGTCGTGTCGCCATGTTACGCCGACAGCTCGAGGTGGCATTTCCGTTTTGACCGGCACCTGCACGATGTCGGGATACCCTGCCCGATGGGTCGTTGACATGAATCCCAGCATGTCGCTGCTCCGCACGATATTTACCATTGCCCGAACGGAATTTGTTTCAACACTTGGCTTTGGCAGGACCATGCGGTTTTGATGAAACAACCGCGTCAGCACCTGTCGGCCGTAGGTCCCGTCACCGGTCAACACCCATTGGGCTTCAGTGGTTTTCTCCAAATCGATCTCGCCCTGCGTGCAAAGCGGGTGGTCGCTGCGTGCAACCACAACCATGGAATCACGGAGCAGTATTTCGATATTGTAGTCCGGGCCGATGACCGCATCGCTGATTGCCGCAAAGAAGAAATCGATTTCACCCGTGTCAAGCAATGCATGGAGGTCATCGTTGAGAGAAACACGCATATCGAAATGAATATCCGGCGCGGTTCTATTCATCTGCGAAATGGCCAGAGGCAGTATTTCATTGACCCAATCCGGCCCGCACCCGAAGCGCAGACTTCCGCCAACCCCCTGTCGCATTGCGACCAGTTGTTTTCGCATGTCCGAGGTGCTTCGCTCCATGTTCAATGCATGTGCGCGAACAACCTCGCCATAGGGGGTGAGAGCAAATGGTCGTGTCGATCGGTTGAAGAGTTGAACTCCGAGCAGCTGCTCCATACGGGCGATTGCCTGGGTGAGAGCGGGTTGGGAGATGTTCAATTCGGCGGCGGCAGTGGTCATGTTGCGGTGCTGGCACGCCGCAAGAAAATATTGCCATACAATGTTGTTTTTGTTGTCGACCATGATGCTACATTCCGCCACAGAATGTTCGATGTCCAGACGCGATGGGGCAACAAATCAATCGCTCTTCAATGGAAGCCATGCAATGTCCAAATCAACTGACCTGCCCTGCCACGATCTTGCCATCACTTCGGTCAAGCTGAAGGTCGTGCCCGTTTCCCAAAAAACCACTTGGCTTTTTCTGCAGGTGGCTTTCAGCGACGGCAGTGTCGGATTTGGTGAGGCAAGCTATTTTGGACAGGAAACCGCTGTGGTTGCCGATGCCCTGCATGTATCGCAGGTCGTGGCGAAGGAAAAACTGGTCGCCTTTGACCCTCCCTTGGCCCGGTTTCGCACGTCGGAAAATTCCAAGTCCATGGCCAGTGTTCTGTCGGCGCTGGAACAAGCCATGTTGATGGGGATTGCTCAACGGGCCGGACTGCCCCTCAGTGTCATGTTGGGTGGAAATCAACGGCAATCAGTTCCGGTCTATGCCAACATCAACCGCGGAATTGCAGACCGTACTCCAGAGGGTTTTGCCAAGGCAGCACTGGCTGCCCGAGGCATGGGATACCAGGCCGTGAAAGTGGCACCGTTTGATGGGTTGAGATGGAATGAAACTGCTCCCGACAGCCAGGAACAACTCTTGCTTGACGGGATTGCGCGGGTGGCAGCGGTGAGAGAAGCGATCAGCGAAGATTGTCGCCTCCTGGTCGATTGCCATTGGCGGTTTGACATAAAAATGGCAGCGCGGGTTATCTCCATGCTGGGTGATTTCAAACCCTATTGGCTGGAGGATCTGGTCGATAATGATCTGGCGGATGGCGATGATCTTCGTCAGCTGCGCAAAATTTCCAACGCCAAAGACATTTTGGTTGCAGGCGGTGAGAATGTCTGGACCATGCGTGATGCATTGGCATTGCTCGGCAAGGACGGGCTGGATGTCATGTTACCTGATCTGCGCCAGACCGGCATTTTGCAGGCCCGCTCGATTTTGGATGTCGCCGCGGCCCACGGCGTCATGACCAGCTTGCACAACCCAGCCGGGCCGGTGCTCGACGCGGTCAGTGTTCAAATGGCGGCGGTCCTGCCGGATTTTTCAATCCTCGAGCGGCAGGTCAATGAAAGCCCGATCTACAACGATCTTGTCGAAACGCCGATTGCCCTGCGCGATGGTAAGTTGCAGGTTCCTGAATTGCCGGGATTGGGTGTCACTGTTTCGCCGGCGCATCTGGATATTCATTCAAAATCGTTTGTCGACGCGGAGGATATTTCAGTCAGTCGTGGCGGCGGGCCGAATGCCTGAATCCAGCGTCAGCGGGCCGGTTTCACGAGATCTGCAAATGCGGATATTTTTTCATTCGACATATATCCATATCGATTGACCCACATATTGCCACCGGACGCTTCCCAACAAGCGCGGGCGCGCCGGGCGACATCATCAAGCGGACCATAAGCGTGCGTGAAGGCGTAGATCTGGCATGCATCGGTGGCGGCCTGTGCTGTGTTGATCTTTTCCCTGATTGCATTGTCTGAAGCGGTGTGATCCTCATCCGGTTCCGGATAGCGAAATTGTTCAATTGCCGAGGGCGGTTGTTCGCCTGTACCAAAAGTGGTGACCAGCGCATTTGCAATTGCCTCACTGCTGGCTGAACCAACGGCCATGGCTTGCGCGTAGTCCGACAGGATCATCGGCCAGTGCATCGTGTAGAACTTGACGCCAATGCCCTGCACAATCCGGGCCGTGCTGGCCAGGTCGAAACCTGATAACAGGTGGAACGGCGGCGGGAAGGTTTGTGGAACCAGAGCCATGTGCTGCGGCAATGCGGCACGAAACGAGGTGATCAGATCGAAGGACAGCTTGCGCCGTAACGTCAACAGGTCAAGCATGCCCGGATAATCAGCCAGCCAACGGGCAAGATTGCTGTCGTCCAAATATTGACTTTTGTCCAGCAACTCATCGGTCAGTGCTTGGCTGAGATTATGCTGCACCTGCCTTGCATGCAGCCGCATCCGATCAGTGTCGATGTTCATTGCTCCGGCAACGCGGAGCGCATGATCGCTGAAATCAAAAAACAATGCGTGGGCGTGATAAGGCGGATATTCGGGCCAGTCGAGCCGAATGCCGTCTATATCGGGATAGGCGCGTGCCAGATCTTTCATCATGGCACGTCCATATTCAATCACATCAGGCGCGGCGAGGCTGGCATTGGCATCAACCCGCGGCGGACCGGCGCTGCCATCTGGCCCCAGTGGGCGGTCGCTGTCGGATGGACCGCCAAACTGCACCCTGTAACTGGGTGGAATTGCCGACTGAACCTGAAACCATACTTTCATGCCACGGTTTTTTGCAGCTCTTACAAACTCGGCAACGGTGTCGCCTTCGCGCCGTGTCAGTTCATCGGGTTCCGGTGGTTGATAGGGCGTGTTGGTGTAGAGAGATTTGTCGGGAATGAAACTGGGCGCTGTCCGCACCTTGATTTCGCGTCGTCCCCAAAGTTCTCTGTCGAGCAAACGGACCTTTCCCGACCCCGCATCTGCAGGCGGTTCCCTTGTTCCTGCGTCTGACGGTTCCATGACATAGGGGCTTGTGGCGATATCTGTTACATGGGCCGACTGCAACCGATCAAGCAGCGGTTCAATGCCTTCTGCCTGAGCCCACTCCGGTAAAACAGTAATGCCGAAGGTGATGACCGTTTCTCCTCAGTTGACCATGGCGCGCCGGGCGACGCGGGTATTGTAGGCGCTGGAAATGTGCCATTCACGAAGCACATCGAGTAATTCCTGCTTGGTATCTGCCTTGTCAGGGTCATCCCAGAGGTTTTCGGCTTCACCTTTTTCGGATGTCAGATCGAACAGCTGGCCAAATTCATGATCCATGAAATGCACCAATTTGTGCGTCTTGGAACGCACCATGGTCATGTATTTTGCCCCGGTGAAATTGACATCCCCGCTCTGCTCGCAAAAGACATGATCGCGCCCAACGAAATCGTCTCCGTGCAGTGCTTCATTCAATGAAATCGCTTCGTGGGTTTCATCAAGTTCAGCCCCAGCCCACTCCAGAATGCTTGGCCCGAGATCGAAAAGCTGAACCATTTCGTCAACGGTGCGGCCGCCCTTAAACCTCTTCGGCGCGCTGATGATCAGCGGCACACGTGTGATCTCATCATAGGGTGCCCATTTCTGACTGAGGCCATGGTCTCCAAGACAATCCCCGTGATCGGAACAGAATACGATGATTGAATTGTCATACCGACCGGCATCCTTCAGCGCATCGATGATCAATCCGACTTCCCGGTCAATCATTTCCACATTGGCACAATAAAACGCCCGCATGCGGTGCAATTGCTCATCGGTCGGATCAAGGCTCCATGCAACGGAATCATGATCCACTTCCACATCATGGGTTCGCTTCACCTTGAACGGGGGCGGCAGTTGTTCGAGTTCTTCAGCCGTGACATTCGGCAGTGGAATGTCACGATCCATGTACCGCTCGGCATATTCCGGGGTCGGATCATAGGGAGGATGGGGACCTGGAAAGCCGATCACCATGAACAGGGGCTTTTCAACTGGCTTGGTTTCCAGATACCAGCGCGCCATGCCGCCAACAAAGATATCTGAATGCAGATGTTCCGGCAGTTCCCAGGTGAATGCTCCCAGAGCTTGGCGGTAATCATCGCGTTTGCGATATTGGGAGCGCTGCTGTTTTTTCAATCCATGGGCAGCCAGCGCCTTGTCCCATTCGTCCAGATACCATCGTCCTTCGTAATATCGATCCTTGTTTTCAACAACGAAACGCTCGTCAAACCCGGCTGGAGCCTCATAGGGAATCGTGTGCATCTTGCCGATGGAAACGGTTTGGTAGCCACGCTCCTGCAGCCGCGGAATCCATGTTTTGCTCCATTCCATCCCATTGGCGGTGACCCCGTTGGTGTGGGGATATTGTCCTGAAAAAACACTGGCGCGGCAGGGCACACAACTGGGCGCCGTGATGTGGCAATTGTTGAAACTCACGCCCCTTTCCACCAATTCATCAATATTGGGCGTGTCCATGTGTTTGGCACCAAGAGCGTTGATCGTGTCAAAACGCTGCTGGTCGGTCATGATCAATATGATGTCGGGACGATCCGGGTCGTCGTTGCCCCCGGCATGTCCGGTTTTCTCCAATGGAGAGCTTGCACTCATTGATGGCTGTCCTTTTTCATAAAATTGGCGTTGTTGGCATCTTCGTCGGGGTCCAGATCCAGTTCAAAAAACCGGTCGGCGAGAATATCGATATGTGCCCGCATTGCTGTGCCGGCTACATCAGGCAGGCGGCGGCGCAGAGCGGTCAAAATGCGCTCATGGTCGTCCACCGATTGCAGCCGATTGGCCCGGCTGCGGGTCTGATCATACCAGCGCAGCCACAAGGCCCCGCCGCGCATTTGCCACAACTCCCGAACATAACGTTCCATCAGGGAATTGCCGGAAGCTTCGGCGATAAGAACGTGAAACTCCCGGTCGGCGCGATCAAATCCTGGAATGTCATCGACACAGGACGCCATCTGCTCATGGCATTGGGCAAGGCGATTCAGCTGCATGTCACTTATGCGTTCGGCAGCTTTGGCTGCCAGACTCCCCTCAAGCACCCGACGCATTTCAACTATTTCAAAGGGCCCCACCTCATCTGCCAGAACGGATTCGGCTTCCAAAGACTGGCGCTCACTTTTGGGCAGAACAAAAACGCCTGAACCGAGGCGAATTTCCACATAGCGCATCAGTTCGAGAGCCAGCAATGCTTCGCGTACGGTTGTCCGGCTGACTTCCAACGATGCAGCAAGTTCCCGTTCCGGAGGCAGCTTGGTTCCCATCGCATAGGTGCCGCTGTCAATCTGTTCAGCCAGGTTCTTGGCAATCTGAAGATAACGACGCTCACCAGAGCTGGGTAGATCGAGGATATTGTTCATTATGAAGGTCCTTCTCCCGAAGGTGGAGCGAGCACCGCCTTTTTGTTGGATGCCAATACCGGCAAACACAATGTGAGCAAAGCGATAGCCAAAAACAAAATTGCATAGGGTCTGGTCAGAACATCCGCAACATTGCCATCGGACATCATCAGTGCCGCACGTAATTTTTCTTCACAGATGGGGCTCAGCACAAAACCGATGACAAACGGGCCCAACGGCACGCCACATTTTTCCAGGCCAAGGCCAATGGCACCAAATGCCAGCATCACCCATACGTCTGTATAGCTGTTGTTGACGGCATAGGAACCGACCACGCAAAAAACCAGAATGCCTGTTAGCAAACCGGGTCGCGGCAATTGAGTAATCATGGCGATGTAGCGAACGGTGCTCCACATCAACGCCAGCATCAGGATATTGGCGACCAGATAGGCAGCGATAATGCCATAGGCAATTTCCGGTGCATTCTGGAACAGCAATGGGCCGGGTTGCAGGGAGTGAATTGTCAGGGCGCCGATCAAAATCGCCTCGGTTACCGAGCCGGGTATGCCCATGGTGATCAAAGGAATGAGCGCGCCACCGATCGATGCGTTGTTGGCGGTCTCGCCAGAGACAACGCCCGGCTCATGTCCGGTTCCAAACTTTTCGGGTTCCTTCGACAACTGACGCGTCGTTGTGTAGGAAACCAGCGCTGCGATGTTGCCGCCAATGCCGGGCAACAGGCCAATCCACGTACCGATCACACCTGAGCGAGCCATGTTTGCGCTGTGTTTGCGGGCATCGCTCCAGTAGACCGGAAGTTTTCCTTTCGGCAATTTGAAGCCGGGACCCGGAGCGATGGGGGCGGCTGTCTCCTTCAAGATCTGGCTGATCGCAAAGGCACCTATCAGAACCGGCAATAGTCCAAAGCCTGACAGCAGCGAGTCAATCTCGAAAGTCAGTCGTGCCCGACCGGTGGTGGAGTCAATTCCCGGCAGCGCAAATGCCATGCCCAAAACAGCGCCCAGAAGTCCCTTGATCACAGAGCCCTGGGTCAGCGCTGCCAACATAACCAGCGCCATCATCACCAGACCGAAATATTCCCATGGTCCGAACTGCAGGGCGAATTTGGCGAGCAACGGTGACATGCCCGCAAGAAAGAACCAGGAGATAATGCCTCCCACAACGGAGGCCATGATGCCCAGAGCAAGCGCCCGTTGGGGCTGACCGTTCATCGCCAAAGGATAGCCATCGAATGTTGTGACAATGGACGCTGGCGTGCCCGGCATCCGCAATAATATGGCAGTAATCAGTCCACCGGAAATACCCCCGACATATTCTCCGATCAAAAGCGTTACAGCGTTGACCGGCATCATGTGGAAGGTCAGCGGCAGGGTCAGTGCGATGAGCATGGTGGCGGTCAGGCCGGGAATTGCGCCAACCACGATACCGACTGAAGTTCCGACAAACAGAAAGAACAGATTGTCGACCTGAAACAGGGTTTGAAAGGCTTCCCACATGGTTCAGCCCAGATCCACGAACAGAAAATGGGTAAAGACCAGATTGATTGAAACCGATAGCACAAGCCCAAACAGCGCAAAGATAAGGGCCGTGCGCAGGGTTGGTTTTGACAAAAGCATGCCAAGGACGACGACAAGCGCGATTGTGGAAATCACAAAGGGGGCCTGCAGGAAGTCCAGCGCACCGACATAAATTACCAGACAGGCGGGAACGCCGAGCGGACGAAACTTTGCCAAACCCTGCGCTTCAGTCGACGGTTTTTCTTCAGAGGCAGTTTCGCCCGCGGCCTGAAGTTTGCGCCACACATTGAGCAACAGCAGCAATGCCAGAAAAACGATCAATCCGCCAAGTATTTGGGGAAGCGCGGCTGAACCCATGGGTTCAAACCGCGGTGTAGGCAGCCCCATTGCGCCGTAAAACAGCATTCCGGCGAGGAAAAGCGCGCCAATCGCCAGATAGACGTCGTGCATTAGTGCTTTATGGCGCGAGATCGGCATGTTTGCACTCCGGCTTAAAGTGAATTTGGAGCTTTGGAGTACCGGCCATCCCTCTTTCGAGCGATGACCGGTGGGAGAAATCAGTTTAGTTGATGGTTTCCGCAATAGGCTTCAAAGACGAAAGTTGCTTTTGAGCATCCTCCATCGCCGCGGCCCCGGGCACCCAATAGGGTTGCAACGTATTTTCCTTGAAATATTTGATTATGTCTGGATCAGCGATGGCTTTTTCCAGCGCAGCCGAGATTGCATTTGCCTCAGCATCGGGCGTGCCTGCTGGAACCAGCCACCAGTTGGGATTGGCCCAGGAAACGTCATAACCGAGTTCCAGTGCCGTTGGCAGATCCGGCAGATTGGGCAGACGCTCCTTACCGAAATAGACAAGCGCTTTGAGTCCCCGGCCCTGGGCGGTATATTCAGAGGCTGCAAACAGGGCGATATCTGCAGTACCACCGAGTAGCAGACGCAGACGGTCGGCACCGCTGTTTGCTGTTACATAGCGTGTTTCAAATCCGCCTTGTTTGGCCAGCATGGCTCCGACGAAATGAGGAATTGAACCAATTCCAACGGCCTCAACCAGCGAGCGCGGCTCCTTTTTCAGGTGATTGACCACATCTTCAAGGGAGTTGAACGGCGAGTCGGCGCGAACCGCCCAGACAGGACTGCCACCACCGGTATAGCCGAGTGAACGGAATGCAGAGAGATCGTAGTTGCCCAGACCCATGGCAATTGAAATGAGCATTTGGTGGTGCCAGTGCACCGCCGTGTGGCCATCTGTCTCGCCGCGTTTCATACGGCTGACCGCATTGGCGCCACCGCCGCCGGCGGCATTAACAATAACGAAGGGTTGGGAGAGCCAGCCTTTTTCCTGAATTTTTTTGCCCAACAGTCGAGCCACCGTGTCGGTTCTGCCACCTGGCTTGAAGGGCACCACGACCTCGATTGGTTTGGAGGGAAAATCAGCTGCGTGAGCGTCGGATTTTCCTGCAAAAGTTGTCAGTCCAAAACTTGATCCGAGAAGCAGCGCACATGCGCCTACCCCTGCCGCCAAAGTCCGTTTGTTCATCCTGGTCATCGTTTTTCCTTCCCGAGGGCATCAAAATAATTGGTCCGACCAATTTAGATTTATCTTGTCTTTTTGTCTAGACCAATATTTAATTGGGTATGGGTGGCCAGCAAAACGGATTTTAAATCAGACACTTGGTGGACTGAGAATCGCCGTTGCCAGCGGGATTTGGTTGGGCCTTGTGGAGATAAACCATCCTGCGCCATGGCCATTGGAACGCCGGACGCCGTGTTGGCCTTGTCTTCGGATCATTTGGTAAAAAATGCAGGACGGCCTACGGTTCGTGATAACGAACTGATAAAAGGAGATGGGCATGGCACGACGCTTTGCATTTGTTGGTTGTTATTCGGGTTTTGAACCCGGGCAATTGGGTTGGGTTGGGTCAAACCTACCTGGCGAAGGCATAAGCTCCTTCCATTTCGACGAAGCCAACGGTGAGCTGTCTGCCACCGGTCATGTCACCAGGCAGGCCTCACCCTCCTGGCTGGAGCCAAGTCCCTGCGGCCGCTTTCTCATTGCAACCCACGAACTTTCTCACCACACAGGTGTCGAAGAAGGGGTGGGGTTTTTGACCTCCTATCGCATTGGCCAGGACGGATCGCTTTCAGAGGTCAATACTCGGCCAACCGGTGGACGCGGCAATACCAGCACCGGTTTCGACCGCACCGGCTGTTTCCTGCTGGTGACGCGTTATTGGGATGGGGGTGTAGCGGCATTGCGGTTTAACCCGGATACCGGCGAGATTGGTGAGATCACGGCCCTACCTGGCCACAACGGATCTGGACCCCATCCCACCCGTCAGTCCTCACCGCATCCACATGGCATACACGGCGACCCAAAAACGGATTTTGTTTACGCCGTGGATTTGGGAACGGACCGAGTCCATCAGTATAAACTGGACCTTGATACGGGAGACCTTGTCCTGCACAGCGAAGTCCCCTTCGCATCTGGCAGCGGTCCCCGGGGCATCGCGTTTCATCCGACGCTGAGAATGGCCTATGTGAACTGCGAGTTGGACGGGACGGTGGTTGTCTGTGCGGTCGACGATGAGACCGGGCTGAAACCGATCCAGTCGGAACTATGTTACCCCGCGGATTTTGAGGGGGAAAACCACAAGGACAATTTTGGACAGGCGCAATATTGGGGAGCCGAAGGATGCGTAACCGCAGATGGCCGACACTATTACTATATCTGTCGGGTGCACCAGAGCCTTGCTCAGTTTGATATTGACGGGGAGTCCGGCAAACTAAGCTTCTCCGGTCGAACATCGCTTCTGCCAGGTTCGAACGCACGCAATCTTACCTGTGATCCAAGCGGCCGGTTCTTACTGGTCGCAAGCCAGGATGCCGATAGCGTCGAATGTTTTCGCATTGATCCGGTCTCAGGCGGGCTTTCCCGAACCGATGTCCAGCAGGCCCCCTGCCCCGCCGATGTCATGGTCGTTTGATCGCTACGCCAAAAAGGCAATTTGCGTGAATTTTTAGTAGATTTTGGACCAGTGGCGACCATGGCATGAATTATGGTTATGGATTTGGGGTCATTCGTTACTAGTGATTATGTTTAGGCTGAATTATCAAAGAAGCAGTTGTATCTGATGTCGGATAGAAAACATGCCCCGCAAACGACCAAACATTGTTTGGTACTGCACTGATCAACAGCGATACGACACGATTGGGTCGCTGGGAAATCGGCACATCAACACGCCGAAAATTGATCAGTTTGTCGAAACAGGCACGGCTTTTACCAATGCATATATCCAAAGCCCCATCTGCACGCCGAGCCGCGCATCATTCCTGACTGGCCGATATCCAGCCAGCAATCACGTTCACCGCAACGGCAATTCCCATTTTCCGGATCACGAGATACTCGTCACCAAATTGCTCTCCGATGCCGGCTATAATTGCGGGCTGATCGGCAAACTGCATTTGGCAAGCGCCGCTTCCGGATCTGAAAAACGCACCGATGATGGTTACGGCCTGTTTGAGTGGAGCCACCATCCCATGCCGAATCTGGATTCGGAATCCAACGCCTATCACCGCTGGCTGCGTGATGAAAAGAGCGTCGATCCGGAGGAACTCTACTCTTCGGTCAACAGTTTTTGCTGCAATGGCGTTCCAGCTGACCTGCATCAATCGACTTGGTGCACCGAAACGGCCATTCGTTTCATCGACGAGCAAGGTGATCAGCCGTGGATGTTGTCGATCAACCCCTTTGATCCGCATCCGCCCTTCGATCCACCGAAGGAATTTCGTGACCGCTACGATCCCGACAGCTTGCCGGGCCCGCTATTTCGAGATTCCGATCTGGAACGGCAAAAGATGTTTCGCAACATCTGCCAGCAATCGGTTCATGCCGTCGACCCCAATGGCGTCAATGCAGATCTGGCCGAAGGTGAGCGGCAGGAAAACACCGCGACACGTCCCCCCGACAATTTCAACGGCCGCGAAGTTATCGCCGCCTATTATGCAATGATTGAACTGATCGACGAGCAGTTTGGTCGGTTGGTCGATCACCTTTCCGATGCGGGGCAACTGGAAGACACCATCATCATTTTCCACTCTGACCATGGCGAATTGCTTGGCGATCATGGATTGCTTTACAAGGGCTGCCGCTTCTTTGAAGGCCTGGTTCACGTGCCCTTGATGTTCTCGTGGAAGGGCCATTATCAAGCCGGCTTAGTCAGCGACGCACTGGTTGAACTGGTCGACATCGCACCGACCCTGCTGGAGGCAGCGGGCGTGGATATTCCCTACTACATGCAGGGAAAATCCCTGCACAAGCTATTGCTGGGCGAAGCCGACCCCGGTCAGCACAAGGAAAGTGTCGTATGCGAATTCAACGACGCATTGGGGTCGGCAGAAGAATCCGTCCCCACCCATGCAACGATGAATTTTGACGGCCGCTACAAATCGATTGTCTATCACGGCCACGAATTGGGGGAAATTTTTGACCTTCAGGAGGACCCTGGGGAATTTCACAACCTGTGGCACGAACCGGACAGTCAGCAATTGAAACTGCAACTGCTTCACAAACATCTCGATGCAGTTATGGCGACGAGCTCTGCAGGAATAGAGCGCGTTGGCAGGTTTTGAGCGAAGTAAACAGAACTAACCAATCACGATTAAACAGGGAGAGAGAGAAATGAAACTAACGGCAAAAATCACGATGGTCGCCGCATTTGCAGCGTTCCTCAACAGTTCCGGAGCGGCGCTGGCAGATGAAGTCTGCCCAAAACGCGGCGGCGTACTTAAGACCGTGGACATGCACTACAAGTCCGTGGACCCAACCCAACGGGCCAACCCGGTCTATCAGATGCGGCTGGTGTATGATGCCCTGCTGGATGTCAATTACGATCTCAGCCTCGCACCAGGCCTTGCTGAAGCCATGCCAACACAGGTGGACGACACCACATTCGTCTTTAAATTGCGCAAGGGCGTAAAGTTTCACGACGGCACCGACTTCAACGCACAGGCGGTAAAATACAACGCCGACCGGTTGATCAAGGGCGAGGTCAAGTCACCCTATACCGGGACTTGGAAACGCTTCCTCAGTGCCATAACCGTGGTCGACGACCACACCGTCAAATTCGAATTCAAGGAAAAATGGCCTTCCTTCCTTTGGGAAGCCGCAACATCTCTTCGCTTTGCCTCACCTGCAAAAATCGAGGAACTGGGCAAGAGTTACGGCATCAAAGGTGCAGCTGGCACCGGCCCATTCATGTTTAAGTCGTTCAAGGCCAAAAGCTTGCTGGCGCTGGAACGCAATCCAAATTATTACCGCACCGGCGAACCTTGCCTTGATGGTTATCAGGCACGGACGATCAAGTCCGGCAGCGTCCGCATTCTGTCGGTCAAGAAGGGCGATCTGGACGTCATTAACACGTTCCCGGAATCGCAATTCCCTCAGTTTGAAGGCGTAACCAATGTGTCTGTGCAGGAAGGCAAGGCGTCGACCCTGACCATTCTGCCGCTGAACACCAAACATCCCGCCCTGGCTGACAAACGCGTGCGCCAGGCGATCCAACTGGCCGTCAACGGACGCGTTCTCATCGACAATGTCTATGGCGGTGCGGGCGAAGAAATCGAGTCAATCTTCCCGCCTTGGCACCCCGGTTTTGAAAAATCCGAAGATCTCTCCGGCATTCGTCAGGACGTCGAAAAGGCTAAAAAACTGCTGGCAGATGCGGGCTATGGCCCCGGTGGCAAGAAGCTGACATTGAATATGGAAACCGGTTCAGGTGGTGCCCATGTGCAACGAGGCGTGCTCATCCAGGCCCAGCTGAAAGCCGTCGGCATTGATCTGAATGTGCAGAACATCTCCATGGGGCAAGCCCTGTCGAACATGTATTCAGGCAATTACCACATGATCCTGTGGCAGATGCTGGGGGGACCCAACATGAAGGACTATGCCTGGAACCTGTTCTCCTCCGATGGCACCGGCAATTACACCTATTACAACAAGGAAGGTGGCTATCAGAACGCACGGGCCAACGAACTCGCCAACGAGATCGTCAAAACCGAAGATCCCGATACGGTTCGTGCCCAGATCAAGGAATTGCAGTCGCTCGTCTTTGAGGACGTGCCCTACATTTTCCTCAATTACCGCAACCATCGGACCGCGCGCCAGTCTTACGTTATGAATTTTGAGACCGGCAAACTGAAAGGTCGTGAGGATCTGCGTCGGGTCTGGCTCGACAAGTAACAACTGTCGCTTCCGCCCATTGCTCCCAAATGGGCGGAAGCCAATGCCCCATCGGTACGCTTGACGGCGGCTAGTTTTCCACTCGATGATACGGTCTGAACCATGTTGACAACCGTCATCCTTCGCCGCCTGCTGCTTTCTGTCCCAACGATCCTTGGGGTGGCAACGCTGGCCTTTTTGCTGGGCCACATGTCGCCCGGCGACCCGGCTATTGCTGCGATGGGCCTGGATCTGGACGGTGAATCGATGATCGACCCGGACGAACTGGCTCGGGTGCGAGAAGAACTGGGACTCAATAAGCCGCTGATCGTACAATATCTGCAGTGGCTGGGGCGCGCGCTGCAGGGCAATTTTGGCACCTCCTATGTCAGTAGCACCGCTGTATCGGAAATGGTATTTGAGGCCTTGCCCACAACAATGCTGCTGTTGATCCTGACAATGTCTACCGCCATCGTATCCGGCATGGCGCTGGGCATCGTGTCCGCTGTGTTCCGGGGCCGCAGCATGGACTATGTGGCGCGAATGATCGCCATCATCGGGGTCAGCACACCGACCTTCTGGTTTGCCCTGGTGCTGATGCTGACCTTTTCTTTCGCGATCCCGATTTTTCCGATGAATGGGCCGGTATCTGAACATGGTCTGATCGCCATGGCTTTGCCCACCCTTGCCATTGCCCTGCACCCGGCGGCGCTGATTGCCCGCATGACCCGCTCCAGCATGCTTGAGGTTCTTTCCCAGGACATGATCCGCACCGCCACCGCCAAAGGTCTGGGCAAGTGGCGGGTGTTTATGGTGCACGGTTTGCGCAACGCCATAAATCCGGTGGTCACCGTAATCGGCTTTCAGTTTGCCAATCTGATGGGCGGAGCAGTCGCGGTTGAATTCATCTTCTCCCTGCCGGGTCTCGGCAGCCTGCTGATCGAGGGAATTTATGAAAAGGATATTCTGCTCATCCAGGGGGCGGTTCTGGTGATTGGCATTGCCTTTGCCCTGTCAAATCTGATCGTCGATCTGCTCTATGTGGTCATCGACCCGAGGATACGCGTATGACCATGACGCCATCCCAAACAGCTGAACAGGCCACAGCAACCAAAAACGACTGGACGCTGCTCAAGGAGAGTTTCAAGCACTTTCTGTCCAGCAAGCTGAACCGCTTCAGCTTCGGATTGACGATGTGTTTGCTGCTGCTAATCGTCATCGCGCCATTTGTTGCGACTTATCCCTATGATGAAATCAATCCCGCTCTCGGCCTGTCGCCACCAAGCTGGGAACATCCGATGGGGACAGATCAAGCCGGGCGCGATGTGTTTTCGCGGGTCATTTATGGTGCGCGCACGTCACTGTCCATTGGCCTGGTCACCGTGTTGTTCGGCCTCCTGACCGGCGTGACGATCGGTGCCGTGTCTGGATATCTGGGCGGCTGGGTTGATGAAATCATCATGCGCATTGTTGAAATTTTTATGTCCATCCCTGGCATTATCATGGCACTGGCGCTGGTCAGCGTGCTTGGTCCAAGCCTGCCATCCATCGTGCTGGCGCTTTCAATCCGCAGGAT
Source organism: Rhizobiaceae bacterium (assembly GCA_039977975.1). Classification (GTDB taxonomy): domain Bacteria; phylum Pseudomonadota; class Alphaproteobacteria; order Rhizobiales; family Rhizobiaceae; genus Pseudahrensia. Next base: position 148,289 of record JBDWCD010000008.1, on the reverse strand, counting down.
AACCCAGTTTGCCCGCGTTGCCCGCGGATCGGTTCTCAGCGTCAAGTCGCAGGACTATGTCACCGCATGCCATGCAATCGGGATGAGCAACCTGCGCATCATCTTCGTCCATATCCTGCCCAATTGCATCGGCCCGATCATCGTTTTGGCTTCGGTATTGCTGGGCAATGTGATCCTGACGGAATCGACCCTCAGCTTCTTGGGCATGGGTATTCAGGAACCGACCCCTAGCTGGGGCACGATGATCGCCAAGGGCAACGAATATCTGACCTTTGCGCCTTGGATTTCGGTTTTTCCGGGGCTGTTTCTATTTCTCACCATGATCGCCTTCAACCTGCTGGGCGACGGTCTGCGGGATCATCTGGATCCACGCGGCGGCAGCGCTGTCTAGAGGAGCACTCATGAGCAAAAAACCCAACATTCTGCTGATTACATCGGACCAGCACCGGGGCGATTGCTTCGGGTTTGAAGGCCGCAAGGTCAAAACCCCACATCTCGACCGGATGGCGCGTGAAGGCACGCGGTTCTCCAACTGCATAACACCCAATGCCGTGTGCCAACCGTCCCGCGCTTCCATTCTGACGGGGCTCTTTCCCTGCACCCACGGTGTCAGCGACAACGGTATCGACCTGGAGACACCGCTGGGTGAACTGGGGTTTGCACGAACCCTGGAACGAGCCGGCTACAACAGTGCCTTTGTTGGCAAGACCCATTTCTCCACCCACCACACGTTTGAGCCAACCGGCACGCCCGAGGACAAATCCACCATTCCCGACCTGCCGGAAGACTGGATGGGGCCCTATATGGGCTTTGATCACATGGAGACGATGATCCTGGGGCACTATACCCATGGCCGCCCGGCACCGCCGCCCGACACGTTGCATTATGAAAAGTGGCTTTATGCCGATGGGCGCGGGCCGGAAAAAATGGCCCTTTGGGACACCCACCTGCCGCCGGATGTTGGAGCGCCACAAACGTGGAATTCCGCCCTGCCCTCTGCCTGGCACCATTCCACCTGGGTAGGCAATCAAACGATCCGCTATCTGGAAAACCACAAGGATCAAAACTTCGTCATGTGGACATCGTTTCCCGATCCCCATACGCCCTTTGATTGCCCAGAACCCTGGTGTTATGCGCACCATCCCGACGAAGTCGATGTGCCGCATCACATAGAACGCGACCTGGACCGGCGGCCCTGGTGGCATGCGGCCAGCCTTGAGGGAACGCCGCAGATTGAAGACGCAGTGTTGCGCAAACATCGCGCCACATATTCACGGGTTGAACCCCCGAACGAACATCGCCTGCGCCACACCATCGCCAATTACTATGGCATGATCTCGCTGATCGATCACAATGTAGGTCGTATCCTGACCGTGCTTGATGAACTGGGACTGTCGGACAATACAATCGTTATCTTCACCGCCGATCATGGCGAATGGCTTGGTGATCATGGATTGTTGCTGAAAGGACCGATGCTCTATGATGGCCTGCTGCGGGTTGGCTGCATTGCGCGTGGACCGGGAATCAAACAGCAACAGGTGGTCGACGAACCGATCTCGACGGTTGATCTGGCACCCACATTCCACGACTATTCCGGCATTTCCCCGGAGCTGCTGCAGCACGGCAAAAGCCTGCGGCCTTTGCTGGAAGGCAAATCCGAGCCAAGGGATTTTGCCCGCAGCGAATGGGATTTGCGGCCGTCTCGCAACGGCGTCCAACTGAATTTGCGCACAGTTCGGACCAAAACCGCGAAATTGACACTGGAGGAAATATCCGGCGCCGGCGAAATGTATAACCTGCAAGATGACCCGCATGAAATGGACAATCTGTTCGACGATTCGGGTTACACAGCTTTGCGAAACGAGCTTACCGACATGATCCGCTCGCGACCCGATGACATGATCGAACCCAAAATCCCCGTTGGCATGGCCTGATCGCTAACCATGAAACCTGTCCTTGAACTAAACAACCTGCAGACACAGTTTGAAACCCGCTCGGGAATTGTGCGGGCCGTCGACGGCGTGAGCTATCATGTCAATCACGGAGAAACGCTGGGGGTCGTGGGGGAATCGGGTTGCGGAAAAAGTGTTACATCCCTTTCGGTTCTGCGACTAATTCCCAACCCGCCCGGCAAAATTGTCGGCGGCTCGGTGATGTTCGAGGGCGAGGATCTGACCCAGGTACCGGACCACCGCATCCGAGACATCCGCGGCAAAGAAATCTCGATGATCTTTCAAGAGCCGATGACCTCTTTGAACCCGATGATGACCGTCGGCAATCAGATCAGCGAACCCTTGATCCGCCATCTTGGACTGAGCAAGAGAGACGCCTTGGACCGCGCCCGCGAAATGCTTGATCTGGTGCAGATTCCAGATTCCAAATCCTGGTTGAGCGGCTATCCGCACGAAATGTCCGGCGGCATGCGCCAGCGGGTGATGATTGCCATGGCGCTTGCCTGTGATCCCAAAGTTCTTATTGCCGATGAGCCAACCACAGCACTCGACGTCACCATTCAGGCGCAGATCCTTATCCTGATCAAGCAATTGCAGGAAAAACTGGGAATTGCGGTAGTCATGATCACCCATGATCTCGGCGTCGTGGCCGAAGTCGCCGATCGGGTGGTCGTTATGTATGCCGGACGCAAAGTTGAGGATGCCGACATCCATGCGCTGTTTGAGCAGCCGCGTCATCCTTACACGGTGGGACTGATGACGGCTATTCCAAGGCTTGACCAAATTGCCGCAGCCGACGGGGCTCCTGAGCGATTGACAGAGATACCGGGCACGGTGCCGCTATTGTCTGAATTACGGTCGGGATGCGCGTTTTTTGACCGATGCACATTTGCAACCGAACGGTGCGGCAAGGAAAGGCCGGTTTTGGAAGAAAAGAGCAAAGGCCATTGGGCAGCGTGCTGGCACGAGGCACCATTTCAATGACCGCAGCTCCAAACTCCAATGGTCCGGTGTTGCAGGTGACGGACCTGAAAACCCATTTTCCAGTCAGGAACGGCGTGTTTTCACGCATAAGTGGTCATGTTCAAGCCGTCGACGGGGTCTCACTATCCATCAATCAGGGCGAAACTCTTGGGCTGGTGGGTGAAAGCGGCTCTGGAAAGTCCACCTTTGGTAAAAGTGTGATGCGACTTGTGGAGCCGACTTCGGGCGAGGTGCGGTTGGACGGTGTCGATATTACAAAATCAAGCAGTTCTGAAATGTTCAGCCACCGCCGCAAGGTTCAAATGGTGTTTCAGGACCCCTATTCGTCCTTGAACCCACGCATACCGGTTGGCAAGATTGTTGCCGAAGCCATCCGCCTGCACGGGATCGCATCAGGCCGGGAAGCCGACGATATGGTGGTCGACATATTCCGCAAGGTCGGTTTGCAGCCATCTCATACACGCAACTATGCCAATGAGTTTTCCGGCGGCCAGCGCCAACGCATCGGCATCGCAAGAGCTCTGGCGCTCAGCCCCAAATTGATAATTGCAGACGAACCGGTGTCGGCCCTTGATGTGTCGGTTCAGGCGCAGGTCATCAACCTGTTCTCTGATCTGCAAAAGGACCTGGGACTTTCCTACCTTTTCATCGCCCACGATCTGGCAGTTGTTGCCCAGATCAGCCATCGGATTGCAGTGATGTATCTTGGCCGCATCGTGGAAGTCGCTGAGCGCCATGAATTGTTCAATAACCCACGGCATCCCTACACAAAGGCATTGGTGGCGGCCATTCCCACACCCAACCCCAAAGTCAAACCTTCCGCCGACCGGACGTTAAAAGGCGACATTCCAAGCCCCAGCAACCCGCCTGCCGGCTGCCGGTTTCACACAAGATGCCCGCTGGCTGAGCCCCGTTGCAAACAGGAAGTTCCTGAATTCAAAACTTTCGGCTCGGGACATTCCGTGGCTTGCCATTTGGCCTGATTGACACGTTGTTGCAGACGTATCGCACTATCTAACCAGCCAATTGTCCTCGGCCCGTGTTTCCCAACGATACTTGTCAGCTGGTTTCACACTTTGCGCCCAGGCCTTCAAAATGGCCTTCTCACCGTTCCGGGACTTGATTGTATTGTCGATCTCGTCCGGGTTCCAACCAGTCAAAACCTTTTCCCGCATTTCACTGGCCACCTCCTGACAGTCCGGATCATCGATCAGATTGTTCATCTCGTCGGGGTCGGCCTCCAGGTCAAACAGCTGATGCGGGCAATTGTGATAGTAGTTAAACTTCCATCTGCCGCATCTTACCATGCGCGATTGCAAGACCCGGCCACCGGACCAGGCCAAAAGACCATCGGTGCAATATTCCGAATAGGTCTCATTTTGCCATTCCGTTGCCCCGTCGATTGCGAGCGGCAATAGGCTTTGCCCATCGGCATTGGGCAGTTGCGGCCCCCGTCCGGCATCAACAAGTGTTGCTGAAAGGTCTACCAGATTGACCACCTGCGACCGGCACTCGCCCTCGGGAATGTGCCCCGTCCACTTCATGATCAACGGCACTTTCACCGATTCCTCATAGAAGGTTTGCTTCCACCACAGATCGCGCTCCCCCAACTGATCACCATGGTCGGAGGCGTAGATGATAAGCGTGTTTTCATCCAGGCCCAGTTCTTCAAGTTTGCACAAAACTTTGCCAATCTCGATATCGATCGTCTCCACCAGTGCGTAATAGGCAGTGCGAGCGCGGATTTCGTCTTCAACACTGATGTCGTTCAGCCCGGTTTGTTGGCGCCACCAGGCCAGATATGTGTCCTCCCCTTCATCGGCTCGCGGCAATCTTGGGGGACCGACCTTGCCTTCGTAATAGGCATAGATTTCCGGGTCAGCCACATAGGGCTGGTGCGGCAGCATATATCCCACATTGAGCGAAAATGGCGTCTCATCTCCTGCCTGTCGGGAAGCCGCAATCTCGTCCAACCGCTCAAGCGTGCGTCTTGTGACTTCCCGGTCAACCAGTTCATAACTCATCTGCCCTGGGCCAGAGTTCACCAGGCTTTCACGAAACGGCCGTTGCGCCTTATCCAACACTCCCATCGAATAAGGCGTACCTCCGTACCAATCGGTGATGTGATCACCAATGTCACGTTCTGCAAATCCGTGAATCTGATCCGGCCCGATGGCGTGCATGCGTCCAACCAGAAGTGGCCGGTAGCCAGCCGCACCCAGCGCGTGGGCGGTGGTGGGAATATCCGAGGCCAGACTGTCGCTGTTCGCCCAGCATTGCTGTTTGTAGGGATATTGCCCTGTCAAAAGCGACATGCGCGCCGGCACACAGATCGGCGAGGCCGTATAGGCGTTGGAGAACCTGACCCCCTGGCTGGCAAGCCGGTCCATGTTGGGTGTGCGAACAATTTCATCACCGTAACAGCCCAGAATATTGAAGGCATGCTGGTCAGTCAGGATGAATAGAATATTGGGGCGCTTGTCGGTCACTTGAAACGGTCCTTTGCGGATGTTGTCAGGCCCATCATTTCATGGAGAGTACCGTCAAACAATTCACGCCTGCACCCGGATCGATAACCGTTGGTAATGGCAAGCCGATTAGTTGGACGGCAGCGGCAACACGACTCCCGCTTCGATCATTTCTGCACTCACCTGTTTCAGTTCCTCAATCAGCAGCAATGCGGCAGGTGACAATACACTTGCCCGGCGTGTGGTAATACCGACGGTTCGGGTCAAGGTAATCTCATCGATGGGAAGAGCCGCCAGGCCCGTTTCGTCGGAATTTCCGATTACCCGCGTTGGATGCCAACCGATCAAATCGCTCCGGCGAATGGTTTGAATGGCAAATATGGTGGAATTGGTCTCAATGACGGGCACCGGAGCCAGCAAATTGAGTTTCAGATAAAACGCATCCAAATGCCGCCTGCCAAGATTTTCGCTTTTTGGAAGAATCCAGTCATAGCCCTGGCAGTCCTCAATTTTCAGCGATGGTTTTTCCAGTAAGCCGTGCCCAACGCGGACCGTGGGATGAGTCTTGTCAATGTAAAGCGGCTCACAAATGAGGTCTGGTGTCGTATCAGTTGTCGGGATCATCGACAGGGAAAGATCCAGCAAACCGTTTTGCAAATCTGGCAGAAGATCATCATAGAGTTCTCCCACCAGTTCTATTTTCACGTCAGGATGACGACGCCGCAATCTCACCGCGGCCTCTGGCATTAGTTCAATTCGCATCGACGACCCCGCACCAACTACTACGCGTCCGGAATTTCCTTCCTTCAACGCCTCGATTGCGTCCTTGGCGCGGCCTATTTCTCCGTCGATCAAACTGGCGTGGGCCGCCAATGCCTCGCCGAATAAGGTGGGAGAAACTCCGCGCGGCAAGCGGTCGAGTAGTTTTACTCCCAAATCGTCCTCAAGGCGTTTGACCGCCTTGGAAAGCGCCGGTTGAGAAATATGAAGAATTTCCGCCGCTCGGCCAAAGCTGCGGTTTTCCAAAACCGTCATGAAATATTGAAGCTGGCGCAGATCCATGATGCATTCCTGTTGGTTATGGAAATTCTCAATTTTGATGCAACAGCTTATAGTTTATCGCGCATCCAGCAACAGATAAGTTTTCGATCACGACGATTGAAAACCAATGCATCACATCGCTGGCGTGCGGCTCTGGCAATGCCGTATCAGATCACTTTCGAATGTGAATTTTATCAGGCATCAAACACAATGCGCATGCCGGTATGTGCCGCAGAAGAGTCGGCTCTGACTCCTGACCGGGAAGCCGTGCGATACCGGGTGCAGTAGGAACGGTGACAAAGATACGATCCACCCTTGAGCAGTTTCTCCGATTCCTGCGCCGCCTGTTGGTTGCGCAGTTTGGCCTGACGCCTCAGGGAATTGATCTTGAATCCATCGGAACACCATTCCCATACATTTCCAACCATATTGTAGAGGCCCCATGGATTGGGCGCATAGGCATCAACAGGTGCCGTCTCGGCATAGCCATCTGCTTCGGTATTGGTGTTTGGAAAGTCGCCCTGCCAGATATTACACCGAAATATCTCCTGATCATCCGTTGGCTCATCGTCTCCCCACGGATAGCGAACATCGCCCTGTCCGGCGCGGGCTGCATACTCCCATTCTGCCTCCCTTGGCAGTCGGCCACCCGCCCATCGGGCGAAAGCTTGCGCATCATTCCAGGAAATATGTGTGACAGGATGGTTCTCCAGCCCGTCAATTGTCGAAGCCGCACCGCTGGGATGGCTCCAGCAGGCGTCGTCTACCCGGACCCACCAGGTGGCATTGGCAACACGGGGCAAGTCGCCCGGTGTCTCCACGTTGTGGTGAAACACAACTGACCAACCGTATTGCTCAGCATCGGTGACATAACCGGTTTGCGAAACAAACTGCTCAAACCATGCGTTGGTCACGGCAAAGGGGTCGATTTCAAACGCCTGGATCGCGACCTCCCGCATGGGGCTTTCGCCATCAATCGCAAGGAGTGGTTTATTGGTTCCGACAAGCCCACGCCCGGCAGGCAAGGAAATCAACCGGGATGGTTTAACTCCGTCGACCAGGTTTTGCGATTGCAATAGCTTGGTCGACTTTGAACTCTTGCTCGCCCCCTTTTCAATCGATGCCGGGGGAACGCAACATGGAGATAGCTTGTTATCTGCCTGTGATTTATCCATGTTGATTTATCCCAAAAATCCGCAATTAAATCCAGCAACCAAGCTTACATATTTCGGCCGCAAGGGAGGGCGATTCAGGTGGCAAGCGCCCGGTCTTCGTCGGTCAATTGATCAGGCAGGTCATCAAAGCTGGCATAATTAAGCTTGTAAAGTTGCGCATAAAGCCCGCCCTGCGCGACAAGTGCATCGTGCGCTCCCTGCTCCACGACCTGGCCCTGTTGCAGCACGATGATGTGGTCGGCGTTGCGGATTGTCGCCAGGCGGTGGGCGATGACCAAACCGGTGCGCCCCTCCAGCAACCGCTGGAGCGCTTTTTGAATCTGCATTTCGGTATAGCTGTCGATATTGGCCGTCGCCTCGTCCAGCACCAGTATTTTTGCATCAGCCACCAGGGCACGGGCAAAACTCAAAAGCTGGCGTTGCCCAAGGCTCAGATTGCCACCTCGTTCGGCCAACATCGTGTCATAGCCCTGCGGCAAGGCTTCGATGAATTCATGTGCACCCACGGCATTAGCAGCCTCAACCACCGCCTCGTCGTCGGCCCAATCGGCGGCATAGCGAATGTTTTCACGCACCGTGCCAGTGAAAAGATAGGGCTCCTGCAGAACCATGGCGATATGGCGCCCAAGGCTTTGTTGGGTGACACTTCTCACATCCTTGCCAGCAACCAACACAGCGCCGTCCTGCACATCATAGAAGCGGTGAATCAGTGCCATTGAACTTGATTTTCCAGAGCCCGTTGGCCCCACCAACGCCACTGTCTCACCGGATTTCACGCTGAAATTGACACCTTTGAGCACCGGGTTTTTGTGATCATAGCCGAAGGTCACATTGCGAAATTCAACCGACCCGTCATCATCTTCCCCAAGCGGTGTTGCATCGGCAGCATCTTCAACATCCACCTCGACATCGAGAACCTCCGTCAGCCGGTGGCCGGAGGCCATGGCGCGCTGCATCACGGAATACTGCATCGTAAGTGACCGGATCGGGTCAAAAAACCGCTGGATGTAGAACAGGAACGCCACCATAACACCCACTTCGATGCGTTCAGACACAACCATGAGCCCACCGGCAACGGCGACAACTGCCATGGCGCTGCCGGTCAGAGTATCGACGATCGGGATCATGATCTGCGCCAATTTTGAAGCTCGCAACTGAGCGTTGAATGTATTGTCTACAAGCTGACCGTAGAGTTTTTCGTTCAGCCTGGCGCGATCCATGGCCTGAACGGCGCGCACCCCGTGTATCGCCTCTGCCAGGGCTCCATTGGTGATCGAATTTGCCTCATGGGCCGCCATGAAGGCCGCCCGGGCCCGTGTCAGCCACAGGATGCGGACACCCAACAAGATCGGGATAACCGTCAGCACCATCAGTGCCAATTGCCAATCCAGCCACAACATCGCTGCGACGATTCCGAAGAGCAACAGAATGTCCCCGACAGCCAGAACTGACGTCTCAAGAAATTCCTGCATCGAATTCACATCACCTTGCAACCGCGACATCAATCGTCCGACTTCGGTTTTGTCCATGAAGGAAAGCGATACGCGCTGCAGATGGCCAAACATGGCGCGACGTATGTCGAACAGAACGTTCTCGGCCATGCGTCCGGTGACGTTTTCCTGGATCCGCGACGCGACGAAATTCAGGACAACGACGACGGCGAAAATGGCGATGATTTGGACCAGCACCGAGGGCGCCGCCCCAGGTGCCATGCCATGGTCGATGGCATAACGGATTAAAAGCGGGATCGTCAGCTGGGAGCCGGTAAATGCAACCACGGCAGCCACCGAAATCGATGCATGCCGTTTATAGGGGCGGACAAATTGCCAAATCCGGCGTGCAACCTTGCCGTCAAATACCCGGCCAAATATTTCTTCCTCGATGCGGTCAGACCCGACAACTGCCCGCATGCGTGGACGTTCGTCCTCATGGTGGTCCCGCGGTTCGCCGTTACTCGCCTGGCTCATCTGCGAACTTCCTGTTGGTTGAGCATCTCGGCTCCCGGGCTCATCTGCAATTCGTGCAGGTCACTATAGCGTCCCCCCAGTTTCAATAATTCTTCATGGCTGCCCTGCTCGACGATCTTCCCCGCTTCGAGAAACAGAATTCTGTCGGCATGCATCAGGCTGGCAAGCCGGTGAGCAACGATCAGCGTGACCCGGTCTTTCGCATATTCTTTCAATGCCGCTCTGATGCGATTTTCGGTACCGGCATCGATGGCGGCGGTGGAATCGTCGAAAATCAGCACCGCTGGCTGCTTCATCAAAGTTCGGGCAATCGCCAGTCGTTGGCGTTGACCACCTGACAGGGAAACCCCGCGCTCACCGACAATGGTTCCATATTTACCGGGCAGGCCAAGGACGTAGTCATGCAATTGTGCCGATTCCGCAACGCTGCGAATTTGCCGGTCTTCGGTGAATGGATCGGCATAGGCGATGTTGTTCTCAATTGAGGTAGTGAACAGGAAACTGTCCTGCTGAACCACAGCAACGGCCCGCCGAACCGACGACAGGGTGGCGTCTTTGATGTCTTGTCCGTCGATGCTGATCGTGCCTTTGGAGGGGTCGTAAAAACGCGGGATCAAATGCATCAATGTTGTCTTACCTGAACCGGGCGGGCCAACAATGCCGATGGTTTCCCCCTTGCGGGCCTCAAAACCGATATTGGATACGGCCTGTCGGTCGCTGTCTTTCGCATAGGCGAAACTGACATTTTCAAGTTTGAGTGTGCCGTCGCTGACCTCAAGATCCTTGGCACCGGGTGCGTCATCTATTTCGGTTTCGTGATCAATCAGCGCAAACAGGCGAGCACCGCAAGTTGAGGCACGCGCATACCCGTTTACCATCATGCCCAGCTGGCGCACCGGCATCTGTAGGATGGTCATAAAGGTCAGGAAAGTCGCCAGCGTGCCCAGGGTGATTTCGCCTGACGCCACCTGCCGGCCACCGAAGAACAACACCAGCCCCATGGCGGCAAAGAATGCCAGTGTCATTGCCGATGTGTTGTTGACCCGAGTCTCAATCCGCTTGTGACTGAGCTCCAGCGCCGATTTCGAGGCGGTTTCGAACTTGTCCATTTCGTGATCCGACGCGGCAAATGCCCGAACCACGCGAATGCCGGCAAGGCTTTCCTCCATCACCTGGCTCAAAACCCCCAGCCGCTCCTGCAAAATGAGCCAGGTCCGGCGCAGCATCAGTCGCATGACCGTACTGCGCCACGCGGCAAATGGCACGAAGGACAGGGCCAGCAGACCAAGGGTCAGGTTGGTGGACAATAACAAAGTGGCTCCTAGTCCGATCAACAATCCCAGAAGAACGGTGCGTACCAGGGCAGTTGAAAAATACATGCGCACGCCTTCCAGGTCCAACATGCCGACAGTGATCAAATCACCCGAATGGGTTCGGTCATGGAAGGAAAAGGGCAGACTTTGAATTTTGCCGTAAACGGCATTGCGGATATCGCGTGCCAATAAATGACCAACGGATTCTGCGGTGTAGTTTTGCACGAGTGTGAATATTCCCCGCGCGACGCTGGCCGCAAACAACAGAATTGCGATGCCATAGAGCGTTTCTGGTTCAGCTTTTGCCGCAGCAACAGATTGGGTCTCGTCAACCGCGCGTCCCAACAGCACGGGTATCGATAACTGCATCAACACCGCAGCCACCGTCGCGATCAAAGCCAGTCCGGCGCGAATGCGGTATCGAAACGCCATTCGCGTTATGCGAGCAATGGCACCCAGCCCGGCATGGGGATCGACGGAAGATGTCCGGCGAAACATGCGGTCAGCGTCAGCCTCGTCGCCAGAATGGCTATCGATTTTCATTCTGTGATCGCCTGCGAATTTAACGTCGCGGCCTCCATTTAGATCGGATTGACAGCTTGGCGTCTGGCTGACTTTTCATGGTGCTCCCCATCAATTTGGGGAGTCTGGAAGTCTGAGCCTGAAACATGCTGGGTAGAGCCGGGCAAAGTGGCTCGCAGTCCCTGATTTGCGTCTGCAGCCAATCCTTTATGTGCTCACGCGGCGCTTCATCGGTTTGATACGGATGGATTAAGTTGGGTTCTGACCAAGCCGATTCCCCTGGTCCGGGACGAATGTTAGTTCATGACCAGTCCAGCCTGCAACGGGGAAACCCGCAAAACCGGTTGATGAAAGACGCACCACAACTCCCTCTTCACCAAGTGCAGGGTCGATCAACGTTATTTCGAAGTTTCTCAATCTCCGGGGGCAGCATACGTCCATTTGAATCTCGATCGCCGGGACGCCGGTGACAATTCTTTCCTTCGTTCATTGGCGACTTTCTGATAAGCAATTAGCGTCCTTCATTAAATTCTGGCTGCTTCCTCTGTATGCATGTTTTGAGTGACGCTTGGCACCGGCAATCGGGTGTCGTGCGTGGGGTCCTGTTGATGTGTGTTTCCACCGTGGCATTTGCGATCATGCATGCCGCAGTCAGATACGTATCGTCGGATCTGCCCCCCTTTCAGATAGCTTTTTTTCGTAACCTCTTCGGCCTGGCATTCCTGGTACCTTTGCTTGTTCAGTCCAAGTTCGAAATGTTTCGAACCCGCCGCATAGGTCTTCACGCATTGCGCGGCCTGATCAATATTGCCGCTATGCTGATGTTCTTTACTGCCCTGTCGATCACCCCTTTGGCGAAAGTGACCGCATTAAGTTTTACCGCGCCAATTTTCATGGCCGTCTTGAGCATCGTTGTGTTGGGTGAAAAATTTCGATTGTATAGATGGCTGGCAATTGCTGCAGGTTTTCTCGGCATGTTGATCATCCTGAGACCGGGATTTATCGCGCTCGACACGGGGGGACTTTTAGCCGCCAGCTCGGCCGCCTTGTGGGCCGTTGCGATGATCCTGATAAAGATTCTTTCACGCACGGAATCCAGCCTGTCCATCGTCGCATGGATGGGCGTGTTTTTGTGCATATTCTCGCTGTTTCCTGCGCTTTGGGTCTGGCAACCATTCACCAACGAAAACCTGTTTTGGTTGGTGATCATCGGCTTGACCGGAACCGCTGCACAATTTTCCCTCAGTCAATCCCTGAAGGAGACTGAACCAACCTCTGTAATGCCATTTGATTTTTTGAAGATAATCTGGACCGCCTTGTTGGGTGTATGGTTCTTCTCCGAAACACCGGATCTCTACACCTGGATCGGCGCCACAGTTATCTTCTCCTCCGCTTTATTTATTGCGTTCAGGGAGAGGAGGATGAAATCTCGGCAATCCTAAATTCATGGCCTTAATCCCCCGTGCGGAGCAGTGTCACGTCAACGCCACGACCGGAACCCGCATTTGCCAATTGTTTTCGAATGAACCTAAGCAAATCCAAACAGGCCGAATTAGTACCGGCCCCAGCCAAAAACCTTGAAATAGGTGAAGTCTTTCTGCCAAGCCGGTTGGGTGCGGTTGTTTTGTACTTGAGCGCATCGGCTGCCTTGATAACGACAAACGTCAGGTGGGAAAGGGGCATCCGTTTGCGAGTTTTCGAAGGCAATTAACTGCGGACTACAGACCTTGGGCGGGACCCTATGGAGCGCCCGGGTTGATCTGCGGCCTCGCTTCTTGATAATTTCGTACCGAGCTTGTCTCGGCGCAGCTTCCAAGGGTTGTGGCTGGAAACAGTATCTACACCCAAATTCATCGTCGGAGACGAAGTGACATGACACACAGCACAATCGATACGCCAACTCTGGGAACCGAGGCCAACCGTTATGGCCCCACAGACGCCCGAGCGCGTCCCCGGGGGAGCAACCGACTGGAATCCAAGACCGTGGATATTCATGCCCATGTCTTCGTGCCCGAGGCGGCGAAATATATGGCGCCCCATGTGGACATGATGCGCATTGCAATGGTCAAGCACGCCAATGATGAGACCCGCGCCCTGAACATGAAGCAGGAAGCCGACAGGGGGCCGGTTGCAATGGCCGACAATCCGGATCGCATCAAGGTATTGGACAGCCAAGGCATCGACATTCAGGTCGTCGCGCCGCCACCACCGCAATGCTATTATCAGTCGCCGATCGAACACGCGATCAGGGCCAGTCAAATGGTCAATGACGGCATCGCCGAATGGGTTGGGTTGGCGCCGGACCGGTTTGCAGGACTGGGGACCGTGCCTCTTCAGGACCCTGACGCCTCTGTTGTGGAACTGGAAAGGGTGATGAAGCATCTGAACATGAAAGGTGTGATGATCCTGACAAATGTCGACGGCGAAGAAGTCGCAGCGGACCGGTTTGAACCTTTCTGGCGCAAGGCCGAGGAACTTGGTGCACTTGTCATGATCCACCCCAATGGTTTTACCGAAGGCGACCGTCTGCATGATTATTATTTCTCAAACGTGTTCGGGAATCCGTTGGAAACGGCCCTGGCGCTGCACTATCTGATTTTCAATGGCGTCATGGAACGGTTGCCCGATCTGAAGGTCCTTGGGGTTCACGGCGGCGGCTTTTTGCCTGCCTATTCGGGCCGCATCGACCATGCCTGGGGGGCCCGCGCTGATTGCCGCGCCGGCCTGCCCAAAGCACCAACCGAATATTTGCGCAAGATGTATTTCGACAGCGTTGTTTTCACCCATCATCAGCTGGAATATCTGGTCAATACATTCGGATCGGATCACATTGTCATGGGGTCAGATTATCCCTTCGACATGGCCGATTACGACCCGGTTGAGCACATCGTGACTTCTGCCCTGTCGGATACCGACAAGGCGGCCGTTGCCGGACTAACTGCCGCCAATCTACTTGATCTTTAGGAACCACAGACATGACCATCGGACTCATCGGACTGGGCATTATGGGCACCGCCTATGCCAGGAACTTTATTGGTGCCGATCAGGCAGTTGCGGGCGCGGACCCGTCTGGCGAAGCCCGCGACCGCTGTGCGGCATTTGGGGTGCAGGTTCACGATTCCGCCGGCCCGTGGCTGAAGGAGTGCGACATTGTCATCTTGTCTCTCGTATCGCCAAATGTTTTGCTCGACGTCGCATCAGCCCTGGCCCGGAACCTGAATCCCGGCCAGGTTGTTGTTGAGACCGGCACTTTTGCCATGGCTGACAAAGTGCAGGCGCGCGATATTCTGGCTTCGGCGGATGTTAATTTGCTGGATTGCACCATCAGTGGCACCGGCATCCAGGCCGAGACCAAGGACATTCTCATCATGGCTTCCGGCCCGGAAGGCGCCAAATCCACCGCCCGGCCCTATCTTGAAATGATATCAAGGAAAATTATTGATGCGGGCGAATTTGGGGCTGGAACGCAACTGAAACTGGTGGCCAACCATGCCGTTGCTCTCCACAATGTCGCAGCCGCCGAAACGCTGAACTATGCGGTTTCAATGGGGCTGGATCAGGACGTCATTTACGACATGCTGTCCACCGGCGCGGGCCAGTCGAAAATGTCGGATCTGCGAATGCCACTGATGATGTCGAGAACATACGAACCTGCCACCGCCAGCCTGATGATGTTTAAAAAAGACCTGCAGATCATTGGCGATGATATCAAAAAGACAGGTGCCCATGCGCCATTATTTGACGCCTGTGTGGAGCTTTATAAACAGGCCGATGCGGCCCTGCCTGAGCACCTGGACACGGCCTCGGTTTATGAAATTTACTCGGACAGGCTCAAGAAGCGCCGATAGGAGCAATTGCGCAACCCGGCCCCAAAGCCCGGTGGCCTTTGCCGACTTTGATCTCAAACCGTGATACGGTTTGAAGGCTGGCGGATTGTCAGCCTGTTCAGATACGAGCAAAGGAGATTA
Organism: Rhizobiaceae bacterium; assembly: GCA_039977975.1. GTDB lineage: Bacteria > Pseudomonadota > Alphaproteobacteria > Rhizobiales > Rhizobiaceae > Pseudahrensia. The sequence goes on along the minus strand of JBDWCD010000008.1, from coordinate 132,899 downwards.
GCAGGATGCCAAAAGGTTATCTCATCGCCCATATTCGAGTTCGCGACAAAGAAGCGTTTGAAGAGTTCAAGCAGCTTTCTGGTGCAGCCATCAAGGCTCACAATGGTAGAGTTCTTGTTCGCAACCCGGCCCCGGACCATCGGGAGGGCGCCGCACAGGGGTTGGCCATCGTGATCGAATTTCAAAGCATTGAAGCAGCGCGCAGTTTCTACGAATCTGACGCCTACAGTGAAGCACGTGCCATCAGGGAAAATATTTCCGACACCGACCTGATACTCGCCGAAGGACTGTGACTGGAACAGGGTTCGGTAGATTCTCCGGGGGCCTCGACGGGATCATCAGAGGTGCCAATCCTGAGATATAATTTGTGTTTCCAGTTGGCTGTAATCACTTCGCAAATCGCCGCCGATTTGACCGCGATTTGCAGATTTGCGTCCTGTCGGTAGACTAGCCAGATAAACACCAAGGAGGCCGCACCATGAAACCGACCAACGATCCATCCGATCCATCCACATGGGACCCGGAATTGGATGCAGTGGCAGCCGCGCCTGATCACCATAAGGTGGTTTTCGAAAACGAAAATCTACGCGTGCTCGACGTTACTCTGGAACCCAATGATGAAGAGCCTCTGCATCACCACCGCTGGCCATCGATATTCGTGCTGGATTCGGTGCATGGCGACATCCACGACTATGCGCCCGATGGCACGCGCCAACCCCCAAGTCGCGATGTGATGCAGGCTGTTGAAGCCTGGGATGGAGAAAGCACACTTGTTGTGCACATGGCGCCGCAACCATTGGGACGGGTATTGAACAATGGTGACACGGTTGTTCACGGCATCAGAATCGAATTAAAAACCTGATCTGTTTGTTTGCTATCGGCAGTTCGGTGGCATCTGACGGTCAGTCTGAAATGTAAAGTGGATCTTCAGGAACCGGCCCGGTGCACAAATTGCAAAAGGTGGCCTGAAGTCCCTCGCCCAACGGCGAGCAAGCCATCGGCCCGATCCGCGCGCCATCGGCAATGAAATTTGCAACGCGCAGTATCTGCCACTTGCCCACAACGCGCGCATGAACGATTACGGATGCGTCGGTGGCCGTCATCCGGATCGTCCAGTCGTTCACTCCGCCATCTGCCGGTGCCATCGACCAGTCCGATCTGCCTTCGGTCACGACCACGGCCAGATTGGGCTGCCCATCGGCATTTTCGATGCCGGCCTTTATCCAGCGGGTTTCGCTTTCCCAAAGCAACAATCCCGCCTGCTCATATTTTGACGCGAAATGTCCTGAAAAGGTGACTTCTGCGACGAAACGCGCCGGCATGTCGAACAGCAGCGCGTGACCATTGGCATGGGTGAACCCGTAATGGGTTTCGCGCCAGAAATCGGTCTGCAAATCGGTCTCGATCATCAGCCGGTCGGAGGTGATCTGACTCTTTGCCGGCGGGTTTAACCAACCTCCACGGTCAAAGGGGATGGGTTCCAGCATGTCGTGATCTCCTCAGATCGGTCTATTTTTCCTCAGATCGGAAGCTTTGCCATTCGTCGCCGGTCGATCTTGTCCAAACAGGTCAATGGGCGGGGCACTTCTCGGCCTGATCCATCCAATCGTAACCCCGGGAAGAAGGGAGAGGAAGTTCAGCGGGATCGTTTGCACCGCTATCGTCGCATTTTGGGTGAAATGGGTTTGCCAGATTGCCCGTATTGCGATTGAATCCGGTGAAGGTCATGACATGGAATCGACCAAACTGGAGCAATTTATGAAATCCCACCTTCTCGCTGCCATCATTTTGATTGCCGGAGCCCCAAATGCGCTTGCCGAAAGCTGCAGGGAGAGCTTTGTTCGCCTGATGACGGAGCGGACAACAAAAGAACCAACAAAGATTCTGGTCACCCAGGAAATCAAGGGCGGGGCAAAGACCGTCAACTGGAATTACCAGGACGGCAAGGGCAATTGGCGCACCGAAATGGTCGACCCGGCCAATGCTCCATGGTCCATGGGTCTCGACGATGTGCTCTATACGTCGTCGGACAAGGGCAAGTCATGGACCAAGATACGGGACATGGATAAACAGAACGAAGCGCACCAGAAGTCGATGGAGGAACGTGCGGCGACGGTGGCAAATGAGCAATGTGGCGAAGCTGACCTCGACGGTGTGGTTCACAGGACCGTTGAGGCCGACTACAAGATGCTGGGCAGTTTTGAAGCCGATATTCACGACAAATTCTGGGTAAACACCGAAACAGGTTATGTACCGCGTCTGGAAACCACCATGAAGAACACAGCATTTGAGAGCTTTGTCGTGCAGACACTTGAACCGGCACCGGACCTTATATTGTCGCTGCAGGATTAGGCACTTTCGTAGTCAATCTTTCTGCAGCCTGACTTATTCCAGTTCGGATCACTCTGCACGATCGTGGTAAGAATCCTTGGACCTTTCAGGTTTAGAAGATTAGTGATCGCCTTCGCAAACACCGTGATCGGCAAGCGTTTCGATCACCGCGCAATCCTGGATTGAATCCGCATCGCACCGGGCAAGCCGCCTGAGTTCCCTTTCCAGGCTTTTGAGTTTTTTGATGCGCGCTCTGGTATCGGCAAGATGCCGCACAGCGATGCTGTGGGCGTCGCTGCACGATTGTTCCGGATGCTGGCTCAGTTCGAGCAATTCACGAATGTCTTCAATTGTGAATCCAAGGTCTCTTGAATGGCGTACAAACGACAGGCGCTGGAGTTCTGCGCGTGAGTAGCGACGCTGATTGCCGCTGGTCCGCTCAACCGCATCCACAAGTCCCATCTGTTCGTAATATCGAATTGTCGGAACCTTGACGCCCGTCAGGCGGGCCAATTCGCCAATCGAGTACATTTTCGCAACTACCCCTTGAACCTATAGTAACTAGAGGAATTATATTAAAGAAGTGATGATAATCAAGGAAGCCAGAATGACAGCCAAAACTGATCTTATCGACACGGCAGATGGAGCCTGCGGCTGTTCTGGCAACCCCGTTTTTGACGGTGTCGACAGCCGCTACAAACTCGTTCTGTGGCTGGTGATACTGATTAATGGCGCCATGTTCTTCGTTGAAATGGCTGCGGGCAAACTTTCTGGTTCACAGGCGCTTCAGGCAGATGCGCTGGACTTTCTGGGCGATGCACTGACCTATGGAATAAGCCTTGCAGTCATCGGCATGAGTCTGAAAGTTCGTTCAATCGCCGCCCTGCTGAAAGGCTTTAGCCTCCTGCTGATGGGGCTATGGGTATTCGGCTCGACTGTCTATCAGACCTTTGTTCTCGGCGTGCCCAAGGCGGAAATCATGGGAGTCATTGGCGTTTTGGCACTGGCTGCAAATGTCACCAGCGTTCTGCTTTTGATGCGTTACAAGGATGGCGACGCCAATGTGCGCTCGGTCTGGCTGTGTTCAAGGAATGACGCGATTGGCAACGTGGCCGTCATGGCCGCCAGCGTCGCGGTCTGGTTCACGGTCTCGGCATGGCCGGACCTGGTCGTCGCTATCATCATGGCCGGGCTGTTTCTGCGCTCTTCGCAATTGATTTTGGCTCAGGCCTGGCAGGAATATCGGTCGGCAGAAGCTGAGTGACTACAGGTCGCCGCGCTTCAGGATATAGACCGCCACCACACCAAGCTACTGCACCTTCACCACGGCCTCGAACAGGTAATCGGCAAGGGCTTTTTCCAGCAGGGAAACGCTTTCCCCGTCATCTGAAGCCAAGGTCACCGTGACCTGCATGCCCCGGACGCCACCGTCAGCGACGTCGATGGTGGATCCCGACAGGTCCAGTTCATTTTCAACCAGGTCGGCAATTTTCAACCTTGCAGCGTCGCAACGCAGGCTCGGCTTGTAGATCTTGCCAACCGTCGTCAGCGGAATCGTATCTACAATATGAATCTGTTTCGGCCAGGCGGGGCGTTCGTCAATGCTGCTTTGGGCATGCGCCTGCAGATCTTCGCTGCCGACCTCAGCGCCCGGATGCAACTGGACGAAGCATACCGGCAGCTCTCCGGCATAGGCGTCCGGCTGGCCCACGGCAGCCGCGAGAGCGACCGATGGATGGGTACTCATGGCATTCTCAATCATCGCCGGATCAATGTTGTGGCCACTGCGGATGATCAGGTCCTTGGAGCGGCCGGCAATGTACACCCTACCCTGCTCATCCTTGTAGCCAAGATCCCCTGAATTCAGGATTCCGTCATTGAAGACACCTTCATTGTGGTCGGGATTGCGGTATCCGGGCGACACATGGTCACCGCTTATGGCGACAACGCCAATTTCCCGGGCCGGACAGGCGTCCCCCAGCGTGCCATCGGCATTCAGCTTCAGAATATCAACCTGCGTATAGGGCAACGGCCAACCGACCGAGCCAACGCCGCCGGATCCGCAAAGCGGATCAATGCTGATCAGACCGGAGGCTTCGGTCATGCCGAGAATTTCGTAAAGGGTACGCCCCGTCACCTCTTTAAACCGCTCGCCAACGGCCGGCGGCAGCAGTGCAGCGCCGGTCAGACCAGCGCGCACGGCGCTGATGTCATGATCGCCGACCGGAACCTGCAATACAGCGCCAACTGCCGTTGGAACGCCGCCAACCAGTGTCGCCTTGTATTGCGCCACGAGACGCCAGAAGCCTTCTATTATGGCCGGATTTCGAAGCCCCGCCGGTGACATGATGAGCAGCTCGACACCTGCCATGAAGCCGCTGAGACCGGCGGCGATGGTGCCGGCCACATGAAACAGTGGCAGGGTAGCGGTAAGAACATCATCAGTCCTATAGCCACACATGGACGCGCCACCGAGCGCCGCGACCAGCTGGCCGTGGTGGGTATGGGCGACCAGTTTGGGAACGCCGGTGGTGCCGCCCGTATGAAAATAGGCCGCCACATCATCGCCGCCGCGCGGTTCGCCAAAAGTCAGATGGTCATTGGGTTGCGCCATCAGGGCGGTGGCGAAGTCGACGACCCCGTCTTCGGACGGGGTTCCCGGTGGGGAAACGCGCACCAGGGTCAGACCGGGAACCCTGTCGCGCAGTTCCAGGGCCTTTTGCCAGATATCAAGTTGAGGATGGGGACCGAGCGCCACCAGAATTTTGGCTCCGGATGCTTTCAGCAGTTCGGCGATGCTTTCGGGCTGCAACAAAAAGTTGATGGGCACCGCATAGCCTGAAGTCTCCGCCCCCCACAGGGTGACATGGGTTTCGACTAGAGACGGCAACATATAGGCCACCCCGGGTGCGGGACCGCCCAATTCGGAAAACAGGTTGGCGGCGCCACGGATCAGTCCCAGCAATTGATTGTAGCTGACACGCCGCGGTTGCTCGTCTTCTGCGCCGGTCATCAGCATGGTGATGGCGGTGGCGTCCCCCTGCATTGCAGCACTGGCGATGAACACATCCAAAATGCTGCGTTCGGGCAGACGTTGTTCCAGGGTCATTTCCGCTTCGAAGCTCTTCAGGTCTTCAAAGGTGCAAATGCGTTCGTTTCCCAAATCTGCCATAAATATTCATCTTCCAGGATATCATCATGATCCAACAAGCTTGCATAAAAGCCATTCACCGACAATCTCGGAGGGGGGTTGGTGCGTTGCGATATCAGACAGGTCATCGCCCAATGGCTTTCATTTTCCACACTGTCTGCTGCGAAGCCTTAGACCCCGCGCCGCTGGTACAATTGATACAGTTCGCGAAATCTGACTGAAACACCAGCTGCATATTCCTGGTCCATCGGAAGTTACCCTTCGGGGAACCGAAGCCAGACACGATAAGGAATTGAACGGAAAGGAACAGTCATGAACTTCTCACCCAATGCCAGATATTTCTTCACCGCTGCGGCTCTTGCCATCGGCGCCGTAACCTTCACCAGCGACAACGCCCCGGCGGAAGCAGCGGGCTGCTATTACAAGGCCTATAATCCCGAGGGCCGCTACCTCAACATTCGCGGTGTAGGCCATGCGGCGAAGAAAAAATGGGCCTGCAACCGTGCCCGTATGAAGTGTAACAACCGACTGGAACGCGCCCTCAAAAAAGGAACTTTCCGCACCAGCACATCGCGTGGATACCAGTGCAAGAAAAGCGGTTGAGCCCGTAACATCGACAATCGAAGCGGCCGGGTTCTGCCTACGCGACCCGGCCGCTTGAGTGGAAGCTTTCGCAGGCACAGCCTCGCCGCCAGCCCCGATCTACAAATGCTTTGTCATCTAACGCCCCGACTGGCGCAAACTAAGCCGCTAATCCACTGTTGGTGAACGGCTGATGAGAGGCCGTACTCACATATTCAAGCTTGTCGCGATCTGAACTTGTATTTCAGCCGCCCAAATATCGGCAACGTCAATTCATTTGAAGAAACGTCATCACCGATAAAAAAACATTTGCAACGTTTCGTCTTTGAAAACCTTCATATAGAAAATTCATTGTCGCCGTTTTGCGACAATTTATTGATTTTTCAAACGTGTATTGGAGTCAAGTAAAAGTATTGATTGCGCATATAGGTTGTAGACTATAACAATTAGTAAGAACCGACCCAGCAGAATAATATGAGGGACTAAAATGCCACAAAGTGGATTGGGTAAAGCTGGAACTTTTTTTGCAACTCTCGTGATTGCTGGCGGTGTCGGAAGCGCAATCACCAAGTTTGTATTACCCAAGATATTTCCTGAGAACCAGCTTCCCATTGCCACTATTACTCCAAGCACTCTGACTCCGATTGCTGAACAAAAGATCGTATTGAACGGCTTCAGAAGTAATGACCCAGAGGGACAGGAGCTGTCATTTATCTGGGAAATAGAGGGGGAAACACCGTTGCAGCTGAGTAACCCTACGGCTGGTCATGTCTCAATTTCCTTCCCAAAAGAGGGAGCCTATTCCATAATTCTGACCGTATCGGACAAAGGTGGATTGACCGACAAAGACAGCTTGATCTTAAATGTGCAAGAAAAGACCAACGTCGCTGTTTCTTCCAATCCAGAGCCAGCCAGATCTGAACTGTTTCAACTTTGCATCGGGGAAAACATCAACATTTGTCAAAATGCAGAGGTGATTGGCAATTGCCAAAATAAACCAAATGAAGCGTCGATGATGCAAGCATTTTGTCAATCTGGCTTTGCAAATGGTGCCACAGTCGTTACTGCGAGTCGATCAACCCAATCTGGCGGACAGTGTGGCTACGTTTTTCATAACTTTTGGTGTCAGCGTCCAAATTAAGTGTCTGGGTGAACGCAATATCTAGTTGCCATTCTTCAGTTCTTGTCAAATTTTTGCAACAAAATCCGTATCGCTAGTTAGACAACAAATCATTGTGGATACAGCAAGGAGTCTGCATTTCAGACGCCGTCGGCCGGGGCTCCTTCAACAACCTTTCCGATCAAGACGTCAGCCATTACACTCTTTGCAAGGCGTGGCTCACCAAAATGCACAACTGGCAATCCTGTGGTGAATCAGCATCGCCACAATGGAGCCGTCCCGCGCAATTGGCCAGTTTTAGCCAATGCACGAACTACGTGCTAAGCTTGCTGCACAATTATACAATAGTGGAGGAATGAATGTCGGACCTTGACCAGATAAAGGCGCTCGATAGTGGCGTGGCCACAGCAATCAATGCTGGGGACGCCGCCGCTGTGTCGGCGCATTATACCGATGACGCCGCGATTCATCCGCCGGGCGCTGGGCGCGCGGACGGTAAGGAAGCCATACAGAGCTATTGGCAAGCCGGCATTGATGCCGGGCTCAGCGACGTCAGTATCGTGGCGAGTTCAGTCGACATTACCGGCGACAGTTCAGTGTCGGTTGGAACGCTTTCGGGCAAAATGGGCGACGCTGCGCTTACCGGGAAATACATCGTTATTGGCAAGAAGACAGCCAGCGGCTGGAAAATTCATCAGGACATCTGGAACTTCGACGCCTGACCCGGCTCGCGGCGACACGCGAACCCGTCGACATTTCGTGTGCGCCTGGACTTCTGAGAAAATGCGGGCAGAAAAACAGTTTCCTGTGGGGTTTCCGGCCACCATCAAATGCCAGAATAGCGGAGCGATCTGCTCCGTCACCCCGCTGTTTTATCGTTTGAAGCCGATCAGCGTTGTGTCGCCTCCAGATCTCCTGACAGCAAAGGTCCGTTTGCCACCTCGATCAAGAAGCACTGCTTTTCGGTTGCCGCCGACAAACCGCATGCGCTCGTAACCCCGCTCACAATTTCTGTTTCTTTGCTGCCGCTTGGGTCTGACCCGTTCCATGATGCGTCCTGAACTGTCAATTTTTGCGCAGTAAATCTGTTGATGAACCGGTGAACTCAGGCGCAAATAATTACGTTGTTGGTGTGCGTCATGGAGTTTGGCGTCCCTGTCGTCGTCGTCGTCGTCGTCGTCGTCGTCGTCTTCGTCGTCGTCGTCTTCGTCGTCTTCGTCGTCGTCGTCATCATCTTCATCATCATCTTCATCATCGTCATCGTCATCGTCATCGTCTTCATCGTCGTGTTCTGAAACCTTAACAATCGGCAAACTGTTTTCTGCAGACGGAAGTTCCGCCAAAAAGCCAATTTCAACATGGATTGGTGACGCCTCGGCTTCCAACGTCAAACTGCCAAGAAATGTTGAGCCGAAGAAAGGGACCAGGCAAGCCAACAATACCGAACCCCTGGGCTTGCAGAGGAGCGTTTTCTTTGGCCAATTTGCTTGCTGACCATCGAAACGGCCTTCCAGGCAAAGTGTTTTTTGATCAAGGGACGTTTCGAATGATTGCCGTTGTTTGTTCGAAAACATGATATTTTACTCCAAGGACTCTACTCAGATACCAACTCAAAATCGCTCCAGCAGCCTCATCAGCTTTGGAGAATACTTTCACGTTCCATAGTTATTAGCACAATATAAAAAGCAGAAACCAAGTTTAGGCCGACACAGTTAATCTGATTACACCCAAGGAAGAGCTTAGAGCCTTTCAACTTCAGCTGGATTGCGCGCATCCACAAACCTGCACAGAAGACCAGTAAGTTGATCTGTGTCAAAGAATATTAGACATCTCTAATATTTAATATTTCTATGGCTGCTCCGCACACAATGACCAGCCAGAGCAGTGGTTGAACAGGAGACACATGAGATGAGCATAACCCGAAGAAGCGTTCTGGCCGGAGCCTTGGCCAGCATTGCAGCACCGGCAATCATCGGACGCGCCATGGCGGTACAGGCCGGTGGGCAGCTTCCCATTCCGCCATTGGTCGACGCCACCAACGGCATTGCCAAGCTTGAGACGATCAGCGGGGCCAGTTCATTTATCGACGGTGCGACAACCGATACATTGGGTTTCAGCCAGTCCTATCTGGGGCCAGTGCTGCGTTTCAAGCAGGGAGAGCTTGCACGTGTGTCGGTGAAAAACCGGCTGAAATTCCCGGTTACCAGCCATTGGCACGGATTGCACGTACCAGCGATCATGGACGGTGGACCGCAGCTGGAGATCAAACCAGGCCGCAGCTGGGATGTCGAATTACCTGTCAGCCAAGCCGCGGCGACGCTCTGGTATCACTCGCATGTTCATGGGGTGACAGCTGAGCATGTCTATGCCGGCCTGGCGGGCATGATCATTGTCGATGGTGCCGGACCAGACGACCAAATATTGCCCTCCAATTACGGTGTCGACGACCTGCCGCTGGTTCTTCAGGACCGGGCTTTCAATGAAGATGGTGCGTTTTATTACATAAAGCAGGGTCCGGCTCTGATGCATGGATTTCGCGCCGATCAGATGATGGTCAACGGGGCTGTGAGACCCCAGGCAAGCGTGCCTTCCGGGCTGGTCAGGCTGAGGCTTCTCAATGGCTCCAACGCCCGCATTTATCATCTGCGGTTCTCAGATGGCCGCAAGTTTCACCAAATTGCCAGCGATGCAGGCCTTCTTGGTGCTCCGGTCTCGATGACCAAACTTACGCTGGCACCAGCGGAACGCGTGGAGCTGCTGGTTGATTTCTCAAACGGCGATGCAGCAACGCTGCTGAGCGGGCAGGACTTCAATGATCCCATGGGGGGTGGCATGATGGGAGGAATGATGCAGGGGATGATGGGGGGCATGTTGCCCGGGTCACCTGCCCCGTCGGAACTCGGTGATGGAGAGGAATTCGAAGTCATGCGCTTTAAGCCCGATGCGTCAAAAAAGTCTTCAGTATCGGTCCTTCCGAAACAATTCGAAGGCGCTCCGCAACCCGATTTTGATGAACCTGAGGTGCAGCGAGACTTTGTTCTGAACATGCATGCCCCCGGACGTGGTATGGGCCGGGGCATGGGCCAGGGCATGGGACGTGGAATGGGACGTGGAATGGGCCGGGGCATGGGTAGAGGCATGCGCGGCGGCGGCGTCATGGGGATGATGTCGATCAATGACGGCAGTTACGATCCCGACCGTATCGACGTGAAAATGTCACGCGGGCGCACTGAACTGTGGCGTATTTACGCCGATGAGATGGCGCATCCCTTCCATGTCCACGGGACAGCCTTCCAGGTTGTCAGGGAAAATGGACGCCCGGTCGATTTCGCCACCACGGGCATGAAAGACGTCACTCTCGTACAGGGTGAAGCGGAATTGCTGGTTAAAGTTGACCACGAAGCGCTCGATGCCGTTCCCTTCATGTATCATTGCCATATTTTGGAACACGAGGATGCCGGGATGATGGGTCAGTTCACCGTCTCATAAGCCAGTCGGTGCCGAGGCTGAAAAAATATCCAGCCCCTCACCGCGCGCCGGTCAGCTTGATTGCTTCGATTACTAATTGGCCGCTTTCCAGGCAGCAAATCCGCCGGCCAGGGATGATACTTCGGGAAATCCCATATCGTTGAGGGTCTTTGCAGCCAGAGCCGAACGGCCACCCGTTCCGCAATACAGGACCAGACGTTTTTCGGGATCGAATGCCGCGTTATGGGCTGGCGATTCAGGATCGGCATGAAACTCCAACATGCCCCTGGAGGCATGAATCGAGCCCGGAATTGCGCCTTCGTTTTCCCTCTCCCAGGCATCCCGCACATCGACAACAACGACATCATCGGCATCAGCAATATAGGCAAAGTCATGTACAGAGATGACATCAATGTCCGCATTGGCCCGTGCCAAGAGTTCTTTAAATCCCATTTTCAGCATCGTTACAGTCTCCCACTTATCGGTTGAGCAGATCACCATACGGTCACCTCGACCAGAATAGCATACAGAATAACATACAATCCGGGGCGGTCTGAACTTTGAGCTATATCAAGAACATTGACCGTCAGCCATGTAGGATGATCATGAAACAGGAAGATGAGGTCTCTTCATGTCAAAAATTGCTGTCATCCAGGGGCATCCCGACGGGTCGGTCAATCACCTCTGCCATGCATTGGCACAGGCCTATATTGAGGGGGCTGAGTCAGCCGATCATCAGGTTGAACTGGTTGATCTGGGGCAATTGGATTTTCCATTATTGCGGGATCAGAAAGATTGGGAAAAAGGCATTTCCAACACCCCGGAAGTGCTGAAAACGGCTCAGGCTGCATTTGTTGACGCGGACCACATCACCTTTATCTATCCGCTCTGGCTGGGCACAATGCCAGCGGTGCTGAAGGGGTTCCTTGAGCAGATATTTCGACCAGGCATGGCCCTCAGCTACGACGAAGGCTTCCCCAAACCTCTGCTGAAGGGAAAATCCGCCAGGGTGGTGATAACCATGGGAATGCCGGCCCTGGTCTATCGCTGGTATTTCCTTGCCCACGGCCTGAAAAATCTGGAACGCAGCATATTGGGGATTGCCGGAATCCGACCGATACGCAGCACGCTTTACGGATCGGTTGAATCAGTCAGCGACGAGAAACGAGCCGGCTGGATTGAAAAGATGAAAACACTGGGCAAAGCCGCGCGATAATGACGGCGTTGGTGGTCAGTCCCGGGAAAAAGCCAGCAGGCCCACAGCACTTTTGACAACCGAAAGAGCCGCAAAATGAACAATCCGTCTGAAAGCCTGTCCGAACAGGTCACGCTGAAACGATCCATTGGGCTGGTCCCGCTGGTTCTGTATGGACTGGGTGTCACCATCGGCGCCGGTATTTATGTGCTGATCGGAGAAACTGCCGGTCGTGCTGGAATTCACGCCCCCACTTCCTTTCTGCTGGCGGCAATCGTCATGGCATTCAGCGCCGCAACATTTGCAGAATTCTCCGGACGCGTGCCTCAATGTGCGGGCGAAGCGTCCTATGTCAGCCGTGGGTTTGGCCTGCCCTGGCTCACTTTGGCTGTTGGCGTTTCCATCATTGTATCAGCGACCATCGCCGCTGCCGCGATTGGCCTTGGATGCGCGGGATATATCGGCCTGTTAATTGATGCACCCCGACCGGTCATTGCAGCTGTCGTACTATGCCTGATGGGGCTTCTGGCAGCCTGGGGCATCAAGGAATCAATATTCTTTGCCAGCTTGCTGACAGTCCTGGAAGTGGCCGGATTGCTGGCCATCATCGTTGCCGGCTTCTACGTCAATCCCTCACTGCTCGCCCTGGCACCACAGACCGTACCGTCGATTGGCGATGGTGCCGCCATCGCATCGGTCTTCAGTGCCGGTTTGATCGCCTTCTTTGCCTTTATCGGGTTCGACGATGTGGTGAACATTGTCGAGGAAGCAAAGAACCCGGCCAAGATTATGCCATGGGCGATCGGCATCACCCTGGCGATGGTGACGGTGTTGTATTTTCTCGTGGCGCTTGTTGCCCTGGACAATCTGCCGCTTGGCGAACTGGCAGAATCGCAGGCCCCGGTTGGGCTGCTGTTTGAACGCCTGACCGGCCTGTCGCCACTGGCAATCACCCTGATTGCCATTTTTGCCACGCTCAATGGTGTTGTCATTCAGATTATCATGGCGTCGCGCGTGGCCTATGGACTGGCAAGACGCGGCAACCTTCCCGCCTTTTTGGGAAGGGTCAACAAGGTCACCAGAACGCCGGTAACCGCCACCGTGCTTATCACCGCTGCGGTTCTGGTGCTGGTATTGTTTGTTCCGCTAAACGCCCTGGCCGAATGGACATCAGCGATAATCCTGGCCGTATTCTTTCTCGTGAACACGGCCCTGATCAAGGTAAAATGGCGCGGTGAACCGGCGCCGGAAGGCGTCTTCGTGGTGCCGCTGCCGATACCAGTCATAGGCGCAATATCCTGTCTTTGCCTGTTGGTGGCGTCGCTGCTGTTATAGGTGCGAAGAGAGACTGGAGCGATCTGAATCGTCGCTCCGCCGGTCAATTTTCCCAATGGCCCTGGGCACGCCGGCATGTCATGTTGAAGGCAAAATGCGCGCCGTCTGGCAATTTTTAGGAACCGCAATGGTCAACAACAACGATCACCCTTTTACACCCGACGGGCACGATATTGACCACGCTCCTCGCAGCTATGCCCCTGGCGTGCGGCTGCTCGGTCGCCGAAAATTTGAATGCGCCCAACAGGACAGTCTGAGCGTTGAAGATGTGCAGCACTGGCTGTTGAGAGCGGCCAGCAAAATGGCCAATGCCCATGCCCTGGTGGAAGGTTTCGCCTGCAGGGTGGCCTGTGCCGGATTGGGCGTCGACCGGATGATCCTCAATGTCGGCACTTTGCACCCACAAGCCTATGGCTATGCCTGGCACTGGAACATTCTCGATGGCATATGCGACGAAATTCAGATCGGTGAAGATACGCTGCTGTCGGATCAGTACCGCAAAAACCCCATCTTCCGCGTCATCGAATTTGGAGAAGTGGCCCGGGTGCAGCTCAACCGGGGGACGGCAAGCCAGCAAAGCAGTTTGATGGCAGAGCTGGCCAATGCTGGGTTCACCGACTATATCGCCACGCCGCTTTCCGCCAGCGGCGAGAAATACAATGCAGTGACCCTTGCCACCTTGCAGGACGGCGGCTTTGAACAGTCGCAGCTGGATCAACTGTCGGGCCTTCTCGATGTCTTTGCCCTTCACGTTGAACGGCATATTGTCAGCCGTATTGCCCAAAATATTTCGCACACCTATCTGGGCCAGATGGCAGGCGAACGGGTGGTTCGTGGCACCATAAAAAGAGGGTCCGGCATATCCATTCGCGCCATCGTATGGAGTTCCGACATGCGTGATTTTTCCGGATTGTCGGAGCAGAACGAAAACCGGGTCGTTGCCGATGTGTTGAACAATTACTTCTCGGCATTGGCCGATGCGGTTATCCGAAACGGTGGAGATGTGTTGAAATTCGTCGGCGACGGCCTGCTGGCGGTGTTTCCCCTTGCCGAGTTTGACAGCCCTGAATCGGCTGCCATCGCGGCTTCAAAGGCTGCCCGCGAGGCGGTCGCTGAATTGGACAAGCTCAATCACGACATGGGTAAACAGGTATCGTGGCGGGCGTTGCAGACTGGTATTGGGCTGCATCTGGGAGACGTGTTTTTTGGCAATATCGGGTCGTCCCGACGTCTGGATTTCACGGTGATTGGCGACGCTGTAAACATCGCCACACGAATTGAAGGCCTGTGCAAGACCTTGAAACGCGATGTGTTGCTCTCCTCATCTGTTGCAAGATTGCTTGGAGATGAGGCACAGCCAATGGGATCTCATGCGCTAAAGGGGATACAAAAGTTCGAAGAGATTTTCGCTCTCGCCAATTGCAAGTGAGATTGTGCAAAACCAGGTTGGTTCACAGCAGGCCCAAATTGGAATGCCTTCAGATTTAGCGTGAAGACCAGGCGTTGCGGGACATTCGATAGCTCGCCCAGGCCGGGTTTGATAGTCCAAGCTGGATATCTCTTGTCACCCGCGCTCGTATTTCTGGGTTTTGCGCAACAAGTTCTGGCAGGACCGCAATGATACGGTTTGCGGCATCGTCCGGTTCCAGCAAATCTTCAGCCGCCAATTGACCAATCCTTATCGACACCTGACGGAGGGTCTCGTCAAAATTTTCAGGACCCAAATTTGCTGCCCGCCAAAGATCAAACTCCAATACTTCACCCATCCGTGCCTCACCGAACGTATCGGTGAGCGTGTGTCGTTCTGCGGGCACAAATCCCAATCGGCGTTGAACCGCATCGCTTGCGGGATTCAATAAGGGCCATATGCGCGTATAGATGGCGTCCACATTCGATGTCTCAAAGACCTGTCTGCAAAGCAGTGCGGAGGAATCTCCCGAAACACCTTTGCCCCAATAGGCTTTTGCAATCGCGACGAATGTGGCGACGCAATTATCGGGAAGCCCTGGTGCAACAAACACGCCGCGAATGCCAACGAAACGGTTGTTGTTGGTTTCATCACGAATCGTCCACAAGCCAATATGATCCCTATGACCTGGGTTGCGCCTGCCATCCTTGGCAAGAACTTCCAACCACGCGTCAGTTGCGATCAGGGCATGCTCGCGCGATGACACATTGTGAACCAATGTTTTGGCGACCTCCACATTGCCAAATATGTGTTCTGCAATGTCCTGCCGGTCGGCACGCGCACTGGGCCGTATCCGATATCCTGAGCGGCGTAATCTGGCTTCCATTGTCCTCCCCTCTCGGTGACTAAGAATATCACGCCGAAGATTTGCAGTCATCCGGTCGGCGACAGATGCTCAGCAATTAAGAGAGGAGGACATGTACAGTAGAGCGAATAAGCGAAACCAAACGATCACCAGTCGTGAGTAGAAACACTGGCACTGCAAAATTTTCGAATTGACTGGTTTGACAATCGGCGGTGAAGCTGGCCTTTAAGACCTTTCACGTCCAGTTCGACGGAGACAGGAATGAGATTAGCGGTTGCAGGTGACAGCGCCGGGGAAGAATTGGCCCGAGTTCTCGCCGAGTATCTCGGTGATGCGCACCAGGTATCAGAAATTTCTCATACTGATCTGGGGCCGGATCCGTTCTACGCTAATCTGGCTGATCGTGTTGCGGGGGAAGTCAAAAAGGGCACCTATGACAGGGCCATCCTGTGCTGTGGCACCGGTATCGGCGTTTGCATAGCGGCCAACAAGGTTCCCGGCATTCGCGCCGCGCTGGTCAGCGATGCCTATTCTGCCGCCAAGGCTGCTACATCGAACAATGCCCAGATTATCACCCTGGGTGCCCGCACCATTGCCGGCGAACTGGCCAAGACCATCGTCGATGCCTATCTGCAAAGCGATTTTGACCCGCAAGGTCCCTCAGCCGACAATGTCAGGGCCATCGAGAACGTCGACGCAAAATACTCACCCCAGGACTGAAAAACTCGATTCCTGGTTGATCGGCCGCTTGCGGGAATAGAAACCCACATTGATGTCGCGCTGGATGTAGGGCAGCGTGAATTGCAGCGGGGCCACATCATGGTCATTGCCGTTTTCACAATAGGCCACCAGCGCCGCCATCATCTTACCGGCAATCGGCGCGTTTTTGTACTGATTGCCCGAGGTGCCGCAGGCCATGTAATAGCCGCCCAGCGACGTCTTGTCGTAGATCGGTATCCAGTCGGTGGAGGCATCGTAAAGATCGACAACACCACGACTTGAGCCGGGAATGCCAAGCGTCGGCACCCGCTGGGCATAGCGCATTGCCTGGGTAGTCCACTGGTCGGAAAAATTGCGGTCAAAGTCCTTGTCGTCATCGGTCCATTGATGGCTGTCGCATTCTGGGTCCTCACTGCCGACGAGTATGTGATTGCCGTGTTCGGGACGCACATAGCAGGCAATATCGCTATCCGAGATGATCATGCCGTTGGTTTCAAAATCAAATCCCTTGGGCGAAGGCACATGCACCACTTCCTGACGCAGCGGGCGTGTGGATATGGTCATTTCGTCAGTAACACCGGCCATGGAATTGATGATCGACGAACCGGGTCCAGCAACATTTATCACAATCGGCGCGTGGATTTCTTCGCCATCGGCCAGTTTCACCCCCGTTACCCGGCCAGCTTCCTGCAATATCGCCGCCACTTCGACCCCCATGCGGAACTGCGCCCCGTGCAGGCGTGCTGCATCGGCGAGATTTTGTGAAGACAATGCCGGGTCGGTGACGTAACCGCCATTGGGCCAGTTGACCGCCCCATTCAGATGGGCGCCATTGGTGATGCCAAATTGCGGATCATCCATGCGTCTGGCGGGGGCGTAACTCTCCAGCGAATAGATCGGCAATCGCGATGTAATCTCCTCGGCCGACCATTCCTCAAACGGACAATCCAGCGCCTGGCTGTTTTCCATATGTTTGACCAGATGGTCATTGGCATCGGTCTTCATCACCAGACAGCCGACTTCCTTGAACTTCGCCAGATCCGAGGCGGCGCCATCGCCGCCGTCCACTGGAAGGCCGAGATAGTCCTGCCAGTCGCGCCAGTAATGATAGCCTTCCCAGGCGAAAGCGGTGCCGTCATAGGTGGAATAGTGCATGCGGATAATGGCGCAGGAACCGGCGGTGGAGCCGTGGCCAATCTGGCTGTTGCGATCCAGCGACAGGGTTTTCCAGCCCTGCTTGGCCAGTTCAAATGCAATGGCCGTGCCGATTACACCGGTGCCGATAATGATGATATCCGGGCTCTGGGTCATAAGGGGTTCTCACTGTAAACTTCATTGGCATAGGTTTTGAACGCGGCGATTTCCGCGTCTGAGGCGGCGACACCGGTAAAGCCGCGCAGATATTCAGGCAGAAATTTCATCCGGTCAGTCAGCGTTTCGTTCAACTCGGCAACATTGTAGCCGATCTGCATGAAATAGAGGATGCGGGCGCGGGTCAGCGCTTCCCTGTCTTGATAGTCAAAGCGGCGGAACATCTGCGCCAGCGCCTCCAACCGTGCCTGATCCGACTGGTCGACAATCTTGCGCACTTTTCCCGAGCGGCGGGCCCAGTCGCGCACCGCAAAATCCAGTGCATTGTCGAACAATCGCCCATTCACCGAACAGCGGAACACGTTGCAGACGGATTCCGTTATCGTTGCCGCAGGCATCGACGCATGTTCCACCAGCGCCGCCGTATTCGTTGCCTGCCAATGTTGCAGCAATGCGTCCAGCAGATCCTGACGGCTTTTGAAATACCAGTAAAAACTCGATCTTGAGACATTCAGTCGTTCGCCGATGGTCAATATTTTGACTTCGCCGATCCCCTCGCTGATCAACACGTCCAGCGCCACGTTCAGCCAGTCTTCGCGGGTCACCTTGATATTGCCGACCAGCGGTTCACGCTCCCCGTCTTCAGCGGCGCGCAGGGCAGCGATTTTACCCTCCTGAGACATCAGCTCACCGCCGGGGCGCCGCCGGCTGCGGTGCGTCTGCCGATATAGTGCGCCAGTTGTTCAACGCTGTCGCCGGGCGCTTCAAAAGTGGGTTGTTGAAGGATGCGCTTCCAGACATCCAGCGCGCGTTGATCGGCGTCGCGGGCCCCCTGCTCCGTCCAGTTTCCGAAATTCGACCAATCGTGGAGAAATGGTTCGTAGAATTCAGTCTGATAGCGCTCCATCGTGTGACTGGCGGCAAAGAAATGGCCACCCGGGTCAACTTCTGCCAGGGCGTCGAGGGCGATCTCATCGTCCCCGGCGTGAGCCTGGGAACACAATTCAGCAATCATCTGCAAAACTTCGCAGTCGGTGACGAATTTTTCGTAGGAAACTGTCAGGCCACCTTCCAACCAACCAGCGGCATGGATGACCATCGTGGCACCTGCAAGCAGGCAACCCCAGGTGCCCAATTGGGTCTCGTTGGCCGCCTGGGCATCGTTGATATTGGCAGCACTGCCGCTGGCGCTGCGCCATGGCAGGCCGATCAGATCGGCCAATTGGCCGGCGGCGAGGCTGGCGCGAAAGTGTTCCGGAGTACCAAATGCCGGGGCACCGGACTTCATGTCGACGTTTGATGTAAATGTGCCGTAACAGACCGGCGCGCCGGGATTGACCAATTGGGTCAGTGTGATGGCTGCCAGCGCCTCCGCATGGGACAGGGTGACGGCACCGGCCACCGTAATCGGCGCCATGGCCCCCATCAGGGTGAAGGGTGTCACGACGGATACCTGCCCGAACTTGGCAAAATCGATCAACCCCTGGGCCATGGGGATGTCCAGCTGGCGTGGGGAATTGGTGTTGATGATTGTGTAGCAATGGCTGGAGGCTCGGAATTCCGCGTCACTGATGCCGCGGAAATCGCGGATCATTTCAAAGGATTCTTCAACCTGCGGCGTGCCGCGCGAATAGACGAATGGCACCTTGTTGGACAGGGTCAGCTGGGTGCGCAGGGTCTCGTAGTGGCGCAAATGCACCGGAACGTCCTGCGGTTCGATGATCGGCGGCACCATGTGCAGCACGTCAAAATGCTGGGTCAGCTGCACCAGTTCACGAAAGTCGCTCAGAGTGCCGGGCCGTCGGCCCCGCTCCAGATCGGTGGCGTGGGGAGCGCCAGCGCCCGACTGGAAAACCAGTTTTCCGGGCTCAAGCAGAATGTCCTTTTCGCGACTCCCTGCGAGAACGGGGATCGAACCGGGGGCCGTTTTAAGGGCCGCTTCCACCATGTCGCGACCGATAAACACCATCTCGGTGTCATCATCCACCCTGGCTCCCCCCTGCGTGAAATATTCCTTGGCCTGGGGCAGCAAGACCTTGATGCCGAGATTTTCCAGGGCGTTCAGCGCCGCCTCATGCATCGCCGCAATGCGATCATCGCTGAACACTTTCATGCGCGGGAACGGGTTGGTCAGGTTGTGGTAGTCCACTTCACGGGCGGTCCGCACCCGCCGCTCGCGGCGAGCGCCGCGAGATGACCTGCGCGGGCTGGCACCGTTTTGCCCCGCCGCGGCATCGCCCGGTGCCATTACGCGTCGCTCTGCAAGGCTGACGCCGGCTTGCTCCGCATCGCCATGCCTTCACGATCATAGGGTGATGGCGCGATGACTTTGGCCTGCCGCTCAACGCCGACCACATGAACAGAAAGTTCCGTGCCGGGCTGCGACAATTCGCGGTTAACCAATGCCATGGCGAGAGATTTTCCAGTGGTGTGGCCATAGCCGCCTGAGGTGACAAAGCCGATACGCTCACCGTTCGACCAGATCGGTTCAAAGCCCGATGCATCGGCATCATCGGCGTCCACTTCGAGGGTGACCTGGACTTGCGAGGGTCCGTTGCCGTCGCGTTCCTTGATGGCCGCCTCGCGGCCGACAAAATCGGATTTGTCCCAGTCGATCCAGCGGTCCATGCCGGTCATGCCCGGCGTATAGCCTTGAGTAAATTCTGCTGACCAGATGCCGAAACTCTTTTCCAACCGCAAAGACAGCAGAGCATTGAAGCCATATTCGCGAATGCCGAATTCAGCACCGGCTTCCAGCAAAATGCGTCGCAGCGTGATGTGTTCATTGGCGGTGCAGTGGATTTCATAGCCGAGCTCACCAGCCACCGACAGGCGTCCCACCTTGGCGCGAATGAGCCCGATATCGAAATGGCCGCAGCCCATGAAGGGCAGTGCGCCGATGTCGCCATCGGTCAGTTTTTCAATCACTTTCAGCGAATTCGGCCCGGCCAGCGAGAAGCCGAAGGTGGATTCACCCAGATCCCGCACCTCGACCCCGTCTTCCATGTGATCATGGAACCAGCGCATATGCCATTCGCGCAGATAATAGGATCCCATGATCCACCAGGTGCCATCGCCCCAGTTAAACACCGTCAGATCGCCTTTCATCCGCCCATCCGGCGACAGCATGGGCGCCAGCCGCGAACGGCCGGGCTTGGGCAGTTTGGAGGCCATCACCCGGTCGAGCCATTTTTCGGCATTGGGTCCGGAAACTTCAAAGCGGGAGAAACCGGAAATATCGAGCAGGCCGACATTTTCGCGCACCGCACGGCATTCTTCCCCAACGATATCATGGGCATTGGAACGCTTCAGCGACGGGGTTTCGACAAAGCCCGGTTCGGCAAAATAGAGCGGCAGTTCAAGCCCCCAACTGGCGCCCCAAAGGCACCCGGCGGCGCTCATGTCTGAGTAGGCCGGGGCCATTTTCAGCGGCCGCCCGGCGGGCAATTGCTCATTGGGATAGGTCATTACAAAGCGGCGCGTGTAGAACTGACCGGTGGTCTCCCTGATGAACTGCTTGTTGTGGGCATAGTCACCGTAGCGGGCAACATCCATGCCATAGACGTCTGCTTCCGGCTCGCCATGAATCATCCATTCAGCCAGCGATTTGCCGACCCCACCCCCCTGCAGGAAGCCGGCCATCACGGCGCAGGCGCACCAATAGCCGGGCTTGCCGCGAACCGGCCCAACCAGCGGATTGCCGTCAGGGGAGAAGGTGAAAGCGCCGTTGACCCAGGTTTTGACCCCAATTTCCTGCAGCGCCGGATAGCGTTCAAAACCAAGAATCAACTCGTTTTCAATCCGGTCGGTCTGTTCCTGGAACAATTCGATGCCATAATCCCAGGGCGCCCCGTCAATTGCCCAGTGCTCATGGTCAATCTCATAGATTCCCAACAGGATGCCCTTCTGGTCCTGCCGCATATAGGTGAAGCCTTCCAGATCCACCGTCATTGGAACCTCAAAGTCCAGCTCTTCAAGCTCCGGGATGGTATCAGAGACCAGATAGTGATGTTTCAGGGGCGAGACCGGCAATTCGATGCCCGCCATGCGGCCAACCTGCTTGGCCCACAGGCCACCGGCATTGACTACGTGTTCGCAGGTGATGGTGCCCTTTTCTGTGATCACCTGCCAGCCATCGCTGGTCTGGTTGAGTTCCAGCACCCGATTGTGCTCAACCACTTCTGCACCATGTTTTTTGGCCGCTCCGGCATAGGCGTGCACCGTGCCGGTGGTATCGATATACCCTTCCCTGTCGGCCCACATGGCCCCCAGAATGCCGTCCGTCGACATGATCGGGCAGCGCTCTTTGGCCTGTTCCGGGGTCATCAGCTCGCAATCTTCAATGCCGATGGACTGAAACACCCGATAGGCCGATTGCAACCATTCCCAGCGGTCGGGCGTGCCAGCCAGTGTCAATCCGCCGGTCATATGCAGATTGATATCCTGACCGGATTCTTCCTGAATTTTCGGCAGCAAGTCGATGGTATAGGCCTGCAGGGCGGCAATATTGGGGTCGGCATTGAGCGCATGAATACCGCCCGCCGCATGCCAGGAAGAACCAGCCGTCAACACTGAGCGCTCAACCAGCACCACGTCTTTCCAGCCCATCTTGGCCAGATGATAAAGGACAGAAGCGCCGACGACGCCGCCCCCGATTACGACAACCCGGTAATGCGATTTCATCCTGATCCTCTTGGCTGTGGTGGAATTATGAAAACACTGGGACGCTATTTGAGAAAATTTCGACTGTCTAGACAGAAATGTACATTACTCTGATTTTTAATCTTCACGGCAAGAATGCACAATCAAAAGAGGAACGATTGGCTGCCATTGCTTTGCAATTGACGGGGCGGTGATATGCTGGCCGGCAGGAATTGGCGGCGGGTTGGAAGTGATGGACTTTAAAAACGAATGTCAGGGCGTTCTTGACCATTATCTTGCCTGTTACCGCGCAAAGGATGCGGCAGGATGTGCTGGTAGTTATTCCGTAGATGCCGAGCTCTATTCGCCCTACGGACCACCGGCCATAGGGCGAATCGCGATTGAGGCCAGCCACCGGGAATGGCTGGCCGAAGACGGTAGTGGCAGCAACAAGGTGATTGAGGTCGTCAGCGCTGGCCTATCAGGAGACATTGGCTGGTGCCTGGCCCATTACAGCGATGGCCCGGAGGAAAATGGCACTTCGCTAAACGTGCTTGAACGTCAGGCCGATGGCACCTGGCTGATCAGGCAATGCAGTCTCAATGAGCTGGACTAGCGACGCAGGTCAGCCACGCCCCACACAACGCCCTATTGCTGTTCAATCGCCGCCCGAACAATCTGCCATTCTTCGCTGATTGAACCTGGATGGCGTGGCCTGCCGGCGCTGCGATACCAATAGGCGGCATTGGCGTCGTCCCCCTCGATGCGATGCACCAGCGCGTGGATCCAATCGTGCAGCGGCAACCCCTCGTGTCGCTGGCAAATCTCGTGGGCCTTTTCCATCTCGATTCCAGGATTGAAATCGCCCTTTTTCAGCCAGTCCAATGCTTCAAGAAGTTCCGCCTGATACATGCTCTGCCCCTGATTTGATCAACAATTGCGACGATGGCCGCAGCATAAGGCATTCGGGAGCAATTGCCACGGGGTGATGCCTCATCTGCGGCTCTTGTCGACGAGAAAGTCGATCATTGCCCGGGTCTTGGCAGGGAGATTGTCGCGGCTTGCATAGACGGCATGGACTGCTGCTGGTGGGGAAGCAAACTGTTCCAGAATCGGCACCAGCGTGCCGGAATCCAGTTCATCCCGGCAGGCCAGCCGGTGCAATCTGGTGATGCCCTGACCTGCGATCGCCAGGCCTTTCTCTGTCTGGGCGTCGTTGCAGCGCACCAGTGGCGAAATCGGCACGGAAACCGTCTCGCCATCGGGCATGGGATAGACCCAGTTGCGAGACGGTCCATGAAGGGAAAAGTCGATCAAGTGGTGATCCTTCAACTCGCCAGGATGGCCGGGCGTGCCATGGCGCGCCAGATAGGACGGTGCCGCCACGGTCAGCCGATCGGTGCGAAACAACTCACGGGCAATCAGGTCAGATGGCGGCAGGTCTCCAATGCGCACGAGAAGGTCAATCCCTTCGGCAATCATGTCGGCCCGCCGCTCCGAGACATCGATGTTGAGCCTTATGTCGGGATAGTTTGCCAAAAACTCCGGCAGCCACTGGTTGAGGCAGCCATGGGCGAAAATCACCGGTACGCTCATCCGCAATTCACCGAACGGCTTGTCCCCCAGCACACTGAGCCGGTCTTCCACCGCGCGGGTATCTTCGATGATGCGCCGGGCATTTTCAAAATAGGTTCGCCCCGGTTCGGTCAGGCTGATTTTGCGCGTGGTCCGGTTCAGCAGCCGTGCGCCCAGACGCGTTTCAAGCCGGGCCAGTTCCTTGCTGACATGGCTCGGCGTATGCCCCAGCACCCGGGCCGCGGCACTCAATCCCTGTTGTTCGACAACTGTGTGAAACAGATACAACCCGTCGAACAGGTCTCTATTTTGATCCATATGGAATAAATGATATTCTGATTGCGCTATTAAAGTTCATTACAATCAAAACTATCTTCATGGCAAGCAAGGAGACAAATCGCCATGATTGAGATCAGTAATTTTGACCACATTGGAATCCGTATCAGCGACCGGGAAAAGTCCGTCGCATTCTACCAACTGCTCGGCTTTGATCTGGTCGCCGACGGTGGTTACGACCAGGGGCACCCGCTGGTCATGCTGCATCCGTCGGGCATCAACATAAATTTGCTGGGGCCTGCGACGGCCAAGCAGGGCGAAAACGTCCTGATGGATGAGAAGCTGAAATATCCCGGCATCACTCACCTCGCCGTCAAGGTGAAGGACGCAGAGGCGACCGAGAAATTCGTCTCCGTCAATGGCATCACCATCACCGGTCGCCGCGAATTTCGCGGCACCAAAACCATTTTCATCCGCGATCCGGATCGCAATGTGCTGGAGCTTGTCGGCCCCGGCCCCTCCGTGGCGCAACTCATCGCCGAACATGTTCACGGCTAATCCAACAGGAGCAAAAACCATGACCACTCATCTGAAATCTCTCGCCGCCGCGCTTTGCCTGGGCATTGCCGCAGCCGCGCTGCCAACCCAGTCTGCATTTGCTGAAGCACCGATGATCAAAACACTGAACGGTGTTGCCACCTATCCCGAAGGCTATCAGGGCACGCCGGTGCGCGCCGCCGATGAAGACCCTTTCCTGTCGCCATCCAACTCGGCGTTGATTTTGATCGACTATCAGCCGCCTATCCTGATGGGCGTCAAAAATATCGACCATAAGGAACTGATCAACAACACGACCGGCCTCATCAAGACCGCTGTCATCTACGACATTCCGATCATATTCAGTCATGTTGCGGTGGGCCTCAACGGCTATGATCCGATGATCGAAGAATTGCGCAAACTGGCCCCCAAGGCGGTGTTCATTGACCGCACCAATGTCAATGCCTGGGAAGAACCGGAATTCGTCGCTGCGGTGAAGGCGACCGGCCGCAAAAAGCTGATCATGGGTGGATTGTGGACCGATGTCTGCCTGGCCTATCCAGCGATTGAGGCCGAGGCGGCGGGCTACGACGTCTATGTGCCGGAGGATGCCGTCGGCTCAATCAGCCAGATGAGCCATGAAAACGGCATGCGGCGGATGATCGAAGCCGGGGTCGAGCCGATCACCTGGAATGTGGTGCCGGCCGAATTGCAGCGCGACCATGCACGCAGCGACAAATTGCGCGAAGTCACCAGGGTGTTCATGGAGCATTTGTTCAAGGTCGACCCAGACTCAACCTGGTAAGTAACAGCAGCATCGCTGCCAATTTAACTGTCTCAACCAAGAATTATCGCAGGGCTCGGTCTTATTTGGCGCCCTGCGGTAAGCATGTTTAGTTTCAACAGGATGACAGAATCGATCTCATTGGTCATATTTGGGGGAACTCTGTGGAGGCAGCATGAGCACCCGAACCGGATCTTTCAATATTCGCCGTGTCCTGGCGGTTCCAGATCGACTGGAAAGCGAAGAAGCACGTGAATATGCATTCTTCAAGGTCGCCTATCCGGTCGCGGTTCTGTCGCACATTTCCTGGGCGTTTATCTTCTGGTTCAACGACCTGCAGGAGATGTTCTATTACAATCTGGCCGTCAGTGCGCTGTTTCTGATCGGCGGGTTTATCTGGGCCAGGTCCAGACTTGCGATCCTGTTGATCGTTGTGCTCTGGCTGATCGAAATTCCCTTCCATGCCCTGCTCGGCACCTATTACGGCGGATTTACCACCCTGTTCTGGACCGCCCCTCTGGTGTCGGCCATCACCTGCCTGATTACCCCGAAATTTTCCTGGAAGCTGCGGTCGATGCTGGCCTTTCTGGCGGTTCTTGCAGCCGGCGGGCTTGGTTTGGCGACCTTCTACATGCCCCCCGTTCATCCGCTTACAGCCAGCTCAAACATCTATCTGTTTACCTCCAATTTTGTTGGAATTCTGGGCTCTCTGACGTTGTTTCTGGGGATCAATCAATTCATCGCAAAGGAAGCTGAAGAGGGCCTGGCTGCGGAATTTGACCGCGCCGAGAACCTGTTGCGCAACATTCTGCCGGACCAGATCGCGCTGCGGCTGAAAAACGGTGAACGGGTGATTGCCGATGAGCATATACAGGTCTCGGTGGTGTTTGCCGATATTGTCAATTTCACCGAAGCGTCTGCGAACCTAGCGCCATCCGACCTGGTCCAGACGCTGAACCTGGTGTTTTCAGAATTCGATAAGCTGGCAGAAAAGCACGGGGCGGAAAAAATCAAGACCATCGGCGATGCCTATATGGTGGTTGTCGGCGTGCCCGATGCCCAGAACAATCACGCCGACGCGGCAGCTGACCTGGCCATCGACATGTTGAAAACAGCCGAAGCATTGCGGCAACGCACTCATTTTGACGTGCAGTTGCGCATCGGCATCAATTCCGGGCCGGTGGTTGCAGGCGTCATCGGCGAGCGCAAATTTGCCTATGACCTGTGGGGCGATGCGGTCAATGTCGCCTCGCGCATGGAAAGCCACGGGGAACCGGGTCAGATCCTGACCTCTGAGACAACCGCCAACCTGCTGTCGGATCGCTTCGCAGCGGCATGGGAAGGCATGCGTGACATCAAGGGCAAGGGCCCAACCGCGGTATATTCGGTCAAGCGGGCTGAAAAATTGTCCGTGGGAATCGACTCCTAGAGCGCTTTCACCTGCATCGCCGCCCGGCGGTTGACCACAGCACCCTTCCATCTGATAAGTGCCTGACACCGTGACTTGGCCCTGAAAGGAATCGCGCCGTGCTGGAAATTTGCGTTGACACAATTGACGGCGTGGTTGCCGCCATGAAAGGCGGTGCCGGGCGGGTGGAATTGTGTTCTTCCCTGTCGGAAGGCGGCCTGACACCATCTGCAGGCCTGATGCGGGCGGCTGCAGCGCTGCCCCTGCCCTGTTACGCGATGATCCGTCCGCGCAGCGGCTTGTTTGATTATTCAAATGAAGAGGCGGCGATCATGGCATCCGACATCTCCATGGCACGTGAGGCCGGACTGGCCGGCGTGGTTTTGGGGGCGCAGGATTCAACCGGTGGCCTCAACATGCCACTGTTGAAGGAACTGCTCGCTACAGCCGGAGACCTGGGGACAAATATGCACCGGGTCATCGATGTGGTGCCAGAGCCCCTGGTGGCGCTGGATCAGGCCATCGAGCTTGGTTTTGAACGGGTGCTGACTTCCGGAGCCGAACCTTTGGCCCCCGATGGTGTCGGACTGATTGCCCAAATGGTACAGCAGGCGGCCGGTCGCATATCCATTATGCCGGGTTGCGGGCTGACGGCAGACAATGTGGCCGGGGTGATCGCAAAAACCGGCGTCACGGAAGTGCATGCGGCCTGCAATATGCGGGT
This sequence comes from Rhizobiaceae bacterium, assembly GCA_039977975.1. Taxonomy (GTDB): domain Bacteria; phylum Pseudomonadota; class Alphaproteobacteria; order Rhizobiales; family Rhizobiaceae; genus Pseudahrensia. The sequence continues at coordinate 105,468 of JBDWCD010000008.1, read as the reverse complement.
CGCAGGAGATGTCGCCTTTTCAGATTTCGACCCGCCGGGCGGCCGGTTTGAAACCTCAGCAGAAGAGGTGCGCAAAATGGTCGAGCAGATCGGCGGCTAGACCCTTTCGGGCTTACGTGTTCGATTCCCGGATCGCTTTGACCACCGCATCGGTCACCTGCTGTGTGGTTGCCTCACCGCCGACATCAGGGGTCAAAATGCCTGCCGCACAGACTTCTTCCACCGCCTTCATCAACCGTTCAGAAGCTGCGTCTTCTCCCAGATGATCCAACATCTGACAGGCAGTCCAGAACGTCGCCACAGGATTGGCGATGCCCTTGCCGGTGATGTCGAAAGCGGAACCGTGGATCGGTTCAAACATCGACGGAAAACGCCGCTGCGGATCGATATTGGCGGTTGGTGCCACGCCGATACTGCCAGCCAGGGCACCGGCGAGATCGGACAGAATGTCGGCATGCAGGTTAGTGGCAACAATGGTATCCAGGCTTTCCGGATTCAGGGTCATGCGCACGGTCATCGCGTCGACCAGCATCTTGTCCCATGTGACATCGGGGAAATCCTGTGCCACTTCCGCGGCGATCTCGTCCCACAGCACCATGCCGTGCCGCTGGGCATTGGATTTGGTGACCACGGTGAGCAGCTTGCGCGGACGCGATTGGGCCAGACTGAAACCATAGCGCATGATCCGCTCCACACCTGTGCGGGTGAAAACCGAGACTTCCGTTGCCACCTCTTCCGGCAGTCCGCGATGCACCCGTCCCCCGGCACCGGAATATTCGCCTTCGGAATTTTCCCGCAGGATCACCCAGTCGAGATCGCCGGGTTTTTTGCCCGCGAGCGGTGAAGGAATTCCGGGAAGAATGCGGGTCGGGCGAACATTGGCATATTGATCAAAACCCTGACAGATCGGCAGTCGCAGGCCCCAAAGGGTGATGTGATCAGGCACATCGGGGGCGCCGACGGCGCCGAAGAATATCGCATCAAATTCTTTCAACTGATCGGTGCCGTCTTCCGGCATCATGGTGCCATGGCGGCGATAATAATCTGACCCCCAGTCGAAGCTTGTCACCTCAAAATTCAAGTCACCTATCCGTTGACTAAGCGCTTGCAACACCTCCAGTCCGGCATTGATGACTTCTGGTCCGATCCCGTCAGCAGGGATGGCGGCGATTGTATAGCTGCGCATGGGTTTGGAGAATTCCGATTTCGTGTGACTGCCCGGATTGCATATACGCAATCACAGGTAAAATCACCAGCCGCCATCCGCGGGTCGGGCGTCCATTCAAACGTGAAAGGGACTAGGCGATATTGCCCATGATCAGATCGGCACAACGGTCGCCGAGCATCATCGCCGGGGCGTTGGTATTGCCGGCATTGATGTTGGGAACCGCCGACATGTCACAGACCCGCAAATTGTCGACGCCGCGCACCCGCATGCGGGAATCCAGCACCGCCATTTTGTCACTGTCAGCCCCCATGCGCGCCGTGCTGGAGGGATGATAATTGGTTTTCACAAAGCGCTTGCAATGGCTTGCCAATGCCTCATCCGACAGATCATCGGGCGGCGGAAGCGCCAGACCTTGCATGCGTTCAGCCAGCGGAGATGATTCGAATGCTTTGACGAAAAACCGCACCCCGTCGATCATGTCCTTCATGTCCTGGGGGTGTTTCAGCAGGTTGGGCGAGACCAGCGGCATTGCGGCTGGGTCGGCCGATCGCAACCGTACTTCGCCGCGCGACCGGGGTTTTACGACCACGGTTGTGATCGTCATCCCGTAGCCGTCCTGCAACTGGTCCTGGGTATCCCGGTCGAGATAGACAATGGGCACGCAAAAAGCCTGAATGGTTGGCGGCGTGTCACGGTCGAGTGGATTGACGAAGGCACCGGCTTCAACCCCTGCGGAAGTAACCGGACCACTGCCGAACAATTTGAACTGCAGGCCGTTTTTCAGCATCCGCCAGCCTTCGCCCTGTTTGTAATAACCGTAGGGACCATTGGCCAGTCCGGTCATCGGCACTTCGGGATGATCGATCAGGTGCTGGCCGACGCCGGGCAGATCCTGCACCACATCGATGCCGAATTCCTGCAGATGATCGGCCGGGCCAATGCCGGACAGCATCAGCACTTTGGGGGTCACCAATGCACCGGCAGTCACCAGCACATCGCCATCGGAGCGGCATGTATGCACCGTGCCGGACCTGTCACGATATTCAACACCCACGGCGCGCCCGTTTTCGATGATTACGCGGTTGACCCGGGCATTGAGCCGCACCGTGAGGTTGGGATTGTTCTTTTGCGGTTCCACAAAGGCATAGGCGGCAGAACTGCGTTTGCCGTGCCGGTTCATGAACTGGTAAAAACCAACGCCGCGCTGGCTCTCACCATTAAAGTCGGGATTGAATGGCTCCCCAAGCGCCTGCACTGCCTGAACAAACCAGCGTGACATCTGGTCGATATGGCCAGGATCGGACACCAGCATCGGTCCGTCGACACCGTGTCGGTCATTGTTCAGCCGGTTGTTGGATTCCATCCCGGTGAAATGCGGCAGCACATCCTTCCAGCCCCAACCAATGCCATCGTTATTGCCACGCAAAATTTCCTGCCATTCGTCGTAATCGGAAGGACGTCCGCGCATGTAGACCTGGGCATTGACCGACGATCCGCCGCCTAAAACATTAGCCTGGGGAATATCATGAATCCGACCATCAAGATGTTGTTGCGGCGTTGTCTCATGATAGGTCATGAACTTTGAGCCGTTGATCATCTTGAAGATGCCAGGCGGCATGTCGAGCAACGGATGGTGGTTGGAATGGCCGGCCTCAAGCAGCAGAACCCGCGCCTTGCCTTCACTGGCCAATCGGGCAGCCGCCACGCAACCGGCAGAACCCCCGCCGACGACGATATGATCAAATGTCTCGCTCAAGGGTCCCCTCCTCGCGTTAATTATTTGGATTTCGGTGTACTTATCGAATCCCGCTCCACCAACTCACATTCCAGCTTGGTCAACGGATGACGGGATTGCCCCGGGTGACCGTGGAACAAATGCTCAATCACCCAACGGCCCAGCGACCGTGTCGGCAGGTTCATCGACGTCAGCGGCGGCGACAGGTGGCGCGCCAGTTCATCATCGTCAAAGCCAATGACGGAAATATCGTCGGGAATTGAATATCCCAGTTCCTTCAATGCCTCGTAACAGCCGATCGCCATGCGGTCGTTCTGACAGAATATGGCTGTCGGTGGATTCGGCAAGGACATCAGCTTTTGGGTGCCTCGATAGCCGGAACTCGGCAGCCAGTCGCCTTCAACAACCAGTTCTTCTGCATAGGGCAGATCAGCTGACGCCAGGGCGTTGCGATAACCAATTGTCCGGCTGCTGGCGCATTCCATGAAAGGCTCGCCGGTGATCGTTCCAACGCGGGTATGGCCTTTGTTAATCAGCGCATTGGTGGCGCTGTGACCACCGGCTATTTCGCTTGGAATAACCGATGGAAAGGTCAGGTCATCGCTGTAACAATTCAGCAGATAGACCGGCGTGTCCGTCTGTTTGAGAATTTCCGGCACCACAACGGGGCGTAAGAATACACAGGCATAGATGATCGCCGCACAATTCATGTCGAGGAAATTCTGAATGATCTTGGGTTCCAGAACCGGGTCGTTCTGGGTCTCCGCCAGCATCACGATATTGCCCATTGCCCGCACCGACTGAACAACCCCGTCAAAGGCATTCACCCCTTCCGGACTGGTGGCGACATTGTCGATGACAAAGGCAATCGGCCCGTCAAGATAGGATTGGGTTGGCACTGGTTTTTCACCCTTGGGTTTGGCAACGGCGTTGGAGCGATAGCCCAGTTCCTGGGCGGCCTTGAGCACCCGTGCCTTGGTCTGCTCAGAAATCTTTACTGCATCATTTTGGTTCAGGACGAAGGAAACGGTGGGCTGGGAACAACCTGCGGCCCGCGCAATATCCTGCATCGTTACCCGCTGCCTTCCGGCAATCCTGCCAACGCCCTTCGGTCGCGACAGAGCGGCGGAATCATCTGACATGTGACACCTCAAAATCCTGTTTGAACCGACGTTAACGTGAATGGGTTCCACAGGCAAGATAATTATTAGTAATAATATTGGTTGACAATTTATAATTATTAGCTTTCCATTAGTCGCAGGGACGCATCGGCGTTCTGGCTGTTGAAACGAGTTGTCGACGTGTTTGATCTAGACTTTCCAAATTCCAAACCGCTGGCTGGCACCCCCTATATTGATGGGGCCTGGGGCAGCGCCGATGGACGGAATGTCATCGAAGTTGAAAACCCGGCTGACGAGTCGATCATCGCCACCATCCCCGATGGTACGCCGGACGACGCAGCGGCTGCTGTTAAAGCCGCGAACAAGGCGTTTGCAGGATGGAAATCCCTGCCAGCAATCCAACGCGGCAATCTTGTTGCCGCGTGGGCTTCTGCCGTGCGGGACAATCATGAGGCCCTGGCGCGCATCGTCACGCTGGAACAGGGCAAGCCGCTGGCCCAGGCGCGTGGCGAAATCGATGCGGTCATTACCTTTCTGACCTATGCGGCGGAAAATGCCCGCCGCCTGCAGGGAGATATCGTCACCTCAGACAATGTTGACGAGGAAATTCAAATCCGCCGCCATCCCCACGGGGTGGTTGCCGGGCTGACGGCGTGGAATTATCCGGCAGCCCTGGCAGCACGCAAGGCCGGCCCGGCCCTGGTTGCCGGTAATACATTTGTCCTGCTGGCCCATGAAAACACCCCCCTTTCCGGATTGGCTCTGGCCCAACTGGCCCATGATGTCGGCTTTCCCCCCGGCGTCTTTAATGTCGTCACCGGTCGCGGTCCGGTTGTCGGCCGCACACTGGTGGAACATGAGCTGACCGACCTGGTCACGATGACCGGCAGCACCGGGGCGGGTAAGGAAATCTATCGCTCAGCTGCCGACTCGATCAAAGTGATCCGGCTGGAACTGGGCGGCAAAGCGCCATTCATCGTCATGGAAGATGCCGATATCGACGCTGCCGTCACCGCAGCCGTGGGTGCGCGCTATACCAATTGCGGCCAGATCTGCACCTGCAACGAACGGATGTTTCTCCACGACGCCATTGCCGACGAATTTCTTGAGAAATTTGTTGCAGCCTCCCGTGCGCTGACCATGGGCGACCCCATGGGCAAGTTCGATCTGGGCCCGAAAATCAGCCGGTTGGAGCGCGACAAGGTCGCCGATATTGTTTCCCGCAGCGTCGATGCCGGTGCTGAAGTGCTGCTCGATGGCGGCCCCGTTGAAAGCAATGGATTCAGCAAGGGGCATTGGTATGCGCCAACCGTCCTTGCGACCACCAGCAACCATTTGCCGGCCATCCGTGGTGAGGTGTTCGGCCCCGTGGCAGTGGCCATGCGGGTGAATTCATTTGAGCAGGCCATCGCGTTGGCAAATGACAGTGACTACGGCCTGTCGGCCTATCTTTTCACGAAAGATTTCAAGCGGCTGCAACGCGCCGCTTATGAACTGAATTTTGGCGAACTCTATCTCAACCGGTCCAACGGCGAAGCCGTTCAGGGGTTTCATACCGGATGGGGCCTGTCCGGGCTCGGAGGAGAAGATGGCCAATATGGATTCGACGGCTATCTGCGCAAGCAGACCAGCTATATCAACTGGGGCTAGCCCCGCAAACAAGGCGGATATCTGTCTCCATCCGCCACCAAGGAGGAAGAAATGAAAAGAAGAACCCTAATCGGCGCAACAGTGTTTGCCCTGGCCATGTCGACAGCAGCCATGGGTTTTGCCCAAGGCCTGCCGCCGCTGGCCAAGAAGGACCGCTATAAGGTTGGTTTTCCACAAATGGAGAGCAACAATCCATGGCGGATCGCTGAATCAAAGAGCTTTGTTGATACCGCCAAGACCTGTAACTGGGACCTGATCGCAACCGATGCTGCCGGTTCTGCAGCCAAGCAGGTGGCGGATGTGGATTCAATGATCGCCCAGGGCATTGACGTGTTGTTCCTGCCACCACGGGAAGAAAAGCCGCTGATTCCAGCCGTTAAGAAAGCCGCCGCTGCCGGCATTCCGACCTTCCTGGTTGACCGTTCAGTAGACCCCAATGCCGCCAAGGCCGGCGTCGACTATGTGGCCTTCCTGGGATCCGACTTTATCGATCAGGGCCGCCGGGTTGCCGAATGGACATCGCAGAACTTCAAAGGCGACAAGGGCATCATTGTTGAGCTTGAAGGCACCACCGGTTCATCGCCTGCCAATGACCGCAAGAAGGGTTTTGACGATGAAATCGTCAAGGACTCGCGGATGGAAATTGTCGCCTCACAGACCGGCGATTTCGCCCGAGACAAGGGCCGTCAGGTGATGGAAACCCTGTTGCAGGCCCATCCAAATGTAAACATCGTCTATGCCCACAACGATGAAATGGCGATTGGTGCCATCCAGGCGCTTGAACTGGCCGGCCGCAAGCCGGGCGATGATGTCCTGGTCGTGTCCATTGACGGTACAAGAGATGCACTGCAGTCCATCATCGATGGCAAAATGGGTGTCACGGTTGAAAGTTCTCCCTTTTTCGGCCCCCTCGCCTGCGAGGTCATGACACGCTACGCTAACGGTGAAACCATCGAACCATGGGTCCAGGTGAAAGACCGTATCTTCACCAAGGACAATGCGGCGAAACACGTCGACGAAGCCTATTGATGGAACCGGATGCCGGCACCGGGCGGCTTGCCGCAGTCTCCTGACTTCAGGACGCTGACGCCACGACCCGCTCCATTCCGGCAACTGCAGAACGCTCTGGGCAGGGGCCATTCGGCCCCTGCCCTTATGATAATCAGCCGATGGTAGGTCCAATGCTTTTGTCGATGTCGGGAATTGAAAAACACTTTGGCGGCGTCCCGGCGCTGGCCGGTGCCTCGCTGGAGATGGTGCCCGGCGAAGTGCATGCGCTGATTGGCCAGAACGGTGCCGGCAAGTCCACCTTGATCAAGATTCTCACTGGCATCTATCACCGCGATGCGGGAACAATTGCCTTTCTCGGCGACCAGCAGGAATTCAAATCCCCCGGCGACGCCCAGGCCGGCGGCATTGCAACAATCTATCAGGAACTTAACCTGGTGCCGCTGCGGTCGGTCACAGAAAATGTGATGATGGGGTTTGAGCCGAAAAAATATGGCTGGCTGATCGACTGGAAAGCCGCCCACAGGCAGACAAGGGAGATCCTTTCCCGCTTCAACATCAATATCGATGTGACCGAGCAATTGGGCAATTATTCCACTGCAATCCAGCAATTAGTGGCCATTGCCCGCGCGGTATCGCTGGATGCCAAACTGGTGATCATGGACGAGCCAACTTCGTCGCTGGACGCATCCGAAATTGAAATTCTTTTTGGCGTGGTGCGCGATCTGAAGGCGTCGGGCGTGTCGGTTCTCTACGTTTCCCACTTTCTCGACGAACTGTACCAGATCTGCGACCGGGTCACCGTGATGCGCGACGGACGCACGGTCGCCACCCACAATATCGCTGACAAAACCAAGCTCGACCTGATCGGCGACATGCTGGGGCGCGATATCAACGAGATTCAAAGCGCCGGCATGACGGAGCTTGGCGGCGGCACGGCCCAACATGGGGAAATGTTGCTGGAAGCCGAGCAGATCAGCACCGGGGTACGACTGAAAAATTTCGACATGAAACTGCGGCGCGGCGAGATTGTCGGGCTTGGCGGTCTGCTCGGTGCCGGACGTACCGAAGCGGCGCGGGCCCTGTTCGGGGTCGATTCCCTGTTGCAGGGCGACATCAGGCTTGCTGGCAAGAGTTGGCGGCCATCGGGACCGGCAGATGCCATCAATGCGGGCATTGGTCTGTTGTCAGAAGACCGCAAGGTAGAGGGATTGATCCCCAATATGTCGGTGCGGGAAAACCTCACCCTGGCGCTGCTGCCTCGCATTTCCAAGGGCGGCCAGATCGACCGGGCGCGGGAACGCGAACTGGTCGAAGATTATATCAAGCGGCTGGGCATCAAGACGGCGAGCATGGAACAACCGGTACGGGAATTGTCCGGTGGCAATCAGCAAAAGGTACTGCTGGCCCGCTGGCTGGCGACCGAACCTGAAATACTGATCCTTGACGAGCCGACACGCGGTGTCGATGTCGGCGCCAAGCGGGAAATTCAAATGATCATTCGCGACTTTGTCGACCGTGGTCTCGGGGTCGTCCTGATCAGCTCGGAATTTGAAGAACTGGTGGAAGGGGCGGATCGCATCGTCGTGCTGCATGAGGGCGAGTCGGTCACCGAACTGGAAAATCCGGGCATTACGGAAAACAAACTGGTGCGCGCCCTGGCGCATGGCAATGTGGGAGAAGCGTGATGGAGTTGAGCAAGAGCGGTGTCAGCTCGCCCAAACCGGCAAAATTGTTTTCCAGCCTCGACTGGAACCAGCACGGTGGATTGATCGCCCTGGCGGCAATCCTGCTGTTTAACGTCATCGTCACCCCCAATTTCCTGCAGGCGCAGACGCTGGCGGTGAATATCAGCCAGGTGGCGACCATTGCCATTGTCGCTATGGGCATGACTCTGGTGATTGCAACCGGCGGCATTGATTTGTCGGTGGGCGCCGTGATGGCCCTGTCAGGGGCATTGGCGCCGTTGATCTTCCTGTCGCAATTCGGCATCGACTATCCCGTTCTGGGCCTGGTGGCGGCCCTTGCGGTCCCGATATTCGTGGCCATGCTGTGTGGCCTGTTCAACGGGGCGGTGGTCGCCTATCTGGGGGTACAGCCGATCATTGCAACGCTGATCCTGTTCATCTCCGGACGTGGCATTGCCCAGGTACTGACCAACGGCAATCTGCAGACCTTTAAAAACCCCGCTTTCAGCTATCTCGGCACCGGAAAAATTCTCGGCCTGCCGTTTCAGGGATGGCTGGCGGTGCTGATCGCCATTGTCCTGGCGCTGGTGATGAAGCGCACTTCTTTTGGCCGCTATGTGCTGGCCGTGGGTGGTAATGAAACCGCAGCCTCCCTGGCCGGTGGCCCGGTGAAACAGGTGAAAATCGGTGTCTATGTGATTTGTGCGGCCCTGTCGGGCCTCGCCGGAATGATCGTGGTGGCGATCAATTCTGCTTCTGACGCGGCCCGCAACGGCGACCTGATGGAGCTGGATGCGATTGCCGCAGCCGTGGTTGGCGGGGCGCTGTTGTCCGGCGGGCGGGCGCCGATCTTCGGCGCCATTCTTGGTGCCGTGATCATCCAGCTGGTCAAATATTCGCTGCTGGCCAATGGAATTGAAGATGAATATGCGCTGATCGTGAAAGCACTGATCATTCTGGCCGCCGTCTTTGTGCAGCAAGGCAGGAGGGCTTAGCATGCTGGATGAAAATACATTTGATCTACGGAGATTCATTTCCCGCAATCCGCAATCGATCGCGGTGTGGATTGCCCTTCTGGTGCTGATTCTGTTCGGCCTGCTGCGCTACGATAATTTCGGCGGTGCCTATAACATCACCTCGTTTCTCAACTACAATGCGATGTTCATCGTCATCTCCATCGGCATGTGCTTTGTCATTTTGACCGGGGGGATTGATCTTTCCGTCGGTTCCGTGGCCGCCTTTACATCGGTGGTTGCCGCCTATCTGAGCCCCTATGGTATTGAGATCGCCCTGCCCTGCGCGGTATTGGCGGGAGCCGCCTTTGGCGCCTTCAATGCGTTTTCAATTATCGTGCTGCGCATTCCCCCCTTCATTGCCACGCTTGCGACGATGATCGGTGCCAAGGGCGGTGCCCTGGTGATTTCCGGCGCCCAGACAATTGCGGTCGACTGGGGCTCGAATTTTACCAAGCTGGGCATGGAAAAGGCGCTCAACATCCTGCCCTGGAGCATTGTGATAGTGGCCATCGTGGCGGTGGTACTGTGGTATGTGCTGGAACGGACAACCCTGGGACGGACGATCCTTGCCGTTGGTGGCGGTGAAGACGCGTCGGTCATGATGGGACTGCAGGTCAACCGGGCCAAACTGTTTGCCTATGCCATTTCAGGCGGATGTGCCGGCATGGCGGGAGTGTTTCTCGCTTCCGGCTTTGGCGCTGGTCAGCCGCTGGAAGGCATTGGCTGGGAATTGTCGGCAATTGCCGCGGTGGTTGTCGGTGGCACATTGCTGACCGGCGGCATGGGGTCAATCATGGCAACCATTGCAGGCGCGCTGCTGTTGGGACTGGTGTTCAATATTTTGAATTTTGAAAACGGCAAAGGTGTCATCAGCTTCAGCGCCTATTGGCAAATGGTTATTCGCGGTGCCTTCCTGTTTGCGGTGATCCTGTTTCAGGTGCGGGTGATGAAACTGCGTCAGCAGGGAGCCGCCGGGTGAGCCAGGAAATCAGCCATGTGAATGTGAAGCTGTTTCACATCCCCCTTGCGGAAGTTCTGGTCGACGCCAAACCGTTTCAGCTCTAATCCCTTTCCGGTTTAGCAACGCAATTGCATCAGATCAGGCCCGCTTCCAACTGCGGATCAGATCGGCAGCGGATTTTGCGTGCAATTGCGGCACGGCATCGTCCGAGCGGGCCTTGATCACCACATGCAATCCCAGCAGAAGGCCGACCAGAATACGGGCCATTTGAGGTGGATCGACGTCGCGGCGCGCCTCGCCTTTCTCCACCGCCTTTTGCAATATCTGTTCGATGCGTTGTTCCAGGCAGGCCATGTAGCGTTCAATGCGCTTGTTGATCTCCGTGTCCTGCCGGTCAAATTCGCTGATCGAATTGAACGCCAGACAGCCGTTCTGCTGCCTGTCTGGAATGCGCGGCTCGGCGGCCAGGTTTTCAAACCAGTTGGCCAGGGCTTCGAGATCAAAACTTTCCGGCTTTGGAAAATGGTTGGCTTCGGCATTGTCGAGATAGGCGTCCAGCGTATCGAGGAAGAACCCCTCCTTGCCCCCATAGGCGGTCTGCAGGGTAAACCGGGTCAGGCCGGTCCTCTCCTCAATTTCACGGGTGCTGGCGCCGCGATAGCCGCGGTCCCAGAACAGATCAACAGCTGCTGCAACAACCGTCTCATGATCGACATTTCTCTTGCGTGCCAAAATAACCCCTTGACTTATCTATCCGCGTGACTAGTAATTATTTCTATCCATATGACTAGCATTTCAGCTGAGTCGAGACAACACGCATTTTTGCAATTGGGAGAACGTCGATGACCGCCAAATCAATGAAACTCACTGCCCGTATACTGCTTGGGCTCGTCGCCCTGTTCATGCTGGCAAACGGGCTCAACATCATGCTCAACCCGACGGGTGCGCTTGACGGTCTTCTGGTCAGCGCCGACAGTGCCGAGGCCCTGTCGAATGTGAGGGCCCTGTGGGGCGGAGCGGTTACTGCGATTGGCCTTTCGGTGGTCTTTGCAGCAGTCACCGGTGACATCAACAACGCCCGCCCGGCCGTGTTGTTTACATTTGCCCTGGTGATCGGCCGCGTCATCGGCATCGTGGTCGACGGGACATTTGACCGCGCAGTCGTCTATACCAGTGTTCCAATTGTTGTGTTCCTGATCCTTTTGACGGCCCATAAGCTGCTCGACAAGGCAGAGGCATCAGCGGCGTAGGCGACAAGCAAGGAGCAGGCAGGTGACAGCATCAGAAGAAATCTCAGACGCTTTTCCCTTCGAATCTAAATTCGTTGAGGTGAATGGCCAGCAGATCCACTATGTGGAAAAGGGTGAGGGCAAGCCGATCCTGTTTCTGCATGGCAATCCAACCTCGTCCTATTTATGGCGCAACATCATTCCCCATGCCGCCGAGCAGGGACGTGCCATCGCCATGGACCTGATCGGCATGGGCAAGTCCGACCAGCCGGACCTCGCCTATCGCTTTGCCGACCATGTTCCCTTTGTTGATGGCTTCATCGAAAAGCTTGGTCTGGAGGATGTCACTCTGGTGATCCACGACTGGGGTTCAGCGTTGGGCTTTCACTATGCCCGGCGCAATCCCGACAATATTCGCGGCATCGCCTTCATGGAGGGCATCATCAGACCGGTGAAATGGTCAGACTTTCCGCCAGATTTCAAAATTGGTTTCAAACTCATGCGCACCCCCGGTATCGGCTGGCTGATGATCTCCGGGTTGAACTCGTTTGTGAACAAGGTGCTGCCAAGCGCGGTGGTGCGGGATTTGACGGCAACTGAAATGGCCCATTACCGCGCGCCCTACCCGACGGTTGGCAGCCGCCTGCCCCTGCGCCAATGGCCCTGCGAAATTCCCATCGATGGGTCACCTGCCGATGTGCACAAGGTGGTTGAAGACTACAGCAATTGGCTCGGCGAAACCGAAATTCCCATGCTGCTTTTCCATGCCACACCGGGCGGGACGATCCGGGCCGAAGGGGTGGAATGGTGCAAAAACACCATCAAAAACCTGGAGACCGTCGATTTTGGTTCCGGCATTCATTTTCTGCAAGAAGACAATCCCCATCTGATCGGGCGTGAATTGTCCAACTGGATCGGCAGGCTGGGCTGATTGCAACCCGATAGTCCTGAAAGGGTTTTATTTCAGTTTGATTGCAGTCGGGCGCGGCGCTGCAACAATTGCAACATTTGGCCGCCTGCGGTGAAATCAGGCTGAAACAGCCGCCCCCTAATTTTGTTCCATCGACCGATACCTCATGGAGCAGAAATCATGACCATTACAGCACTTGCACCCGTCTCCCGGTCGAAGACTTCGGTCCGGCAGATGATAGCGACCTATTTTCAAAAGCGCAGGCAGATCGCCGAGCGCCGGCAGACCGTGCGCGCCCTGTCCGGCCTGGACGGCCACGCGCTGAAGGATCTGGCAATCAGTCGTTGCGAAATCCTTTCCGTCGCCTATGCCGACCCCACCTCCCGCAAGAGAGGATTTTCACAATGACCATCCTGTCCGTCGCCGATCACGGCAAGCCGTCTGTCACCACGACAGTTGAACGGCCCGCAATATCCGCTCTCAACCGGACGCCTGTCGACCGGGTGAGCCCGGCAATTCGTCAGATGACGTCTTTGGATATCGAAATGTTGAGTGCGTTTTATGACAATTTGTCAGACCGCTCGCGCTATGCCCGGTTCATGACGCCGTTCGCGCAGGTGCCTTCATCATTGTTGCGCAGTCTGGCCAATGTCGAAACGCCCCATCATGTCGCCTTCATGGCGACCAGCAGTTTCAAAGCGCAGACCACAATGGTCGGGGAAGTCAGATTTGCCACGCGCGATGGCGACGACTCGACCGCTGAATTTGCCATCGCTGTTGCCGATCCGTGGCAGGGAAAGGGCGTGGCGCGCAAATTGTTGCAGGTCATGGAGAATGCCGCGCGGGATCGCGGTGTCCGCACCCTGGTCGGCACCACGTTGCGGTCCAACCTGGCGATGATCGAACTGGCCAGACGCGCCGGCTACCGTCTCAAGCCGGACCCCGATGAGGCCCGCGCGGTCAGACTGATGAAGCAGATTTCAACCCCGTTCATGCTTCACTAGACACGCTATTCCCGGGCGGCGGCTTCTCAGCTGTCGCCCGGTGCGTAAACCTGATCATAGGTGGCAACCGTCTTGTTTTTTACCAAGTCAACGGTCGCAGCATCGAAGTTTTTGAAATGAGCGCTGTCCAGATGGCTCTGAAAGGCCGCTTGCGATGTATAAATCTCGTAGAGAAAAACAACATCCGCCCGGGCAGAATTCTGCAACACGTCAAACCGCAGGCATTCCTCTTCCAGCGACAGGGAATTATCGGCCTGTTCTCTCATCAACGGCAGAAAATCTTCCAGCCGACCTTCGTGCAGTTCAAATTCAACACAGACAATATACATGGGAAATTCCTGTCAGGTTTTGATTGGAAAACGTTTTTTCAGATCGGCGATCTGATCGGGGGTCAGCGGACGGGTGCGCATGTTTTGCAGCGTGAGAAACAATCGGGCGGTTTCTTCCAGTTCTTCGGTTGCACATACAGCGTCCATCAGATTGGCGCCCGCCACCACCGGTCCATGATTGGCCAGCAGCACGGCATGGTGGTCGGAGGCCATTTCACGCACCGCCCTGGCCAGATTGATATCCCCCGGCGCAAAATAAGGGATCAGCGGCAAAGTCCCGACCCGCATCACGTAATAGGCTGTCAGCGGTGGCAGCACGTCTGCCGGATCGACGTCATGCATGCAGGACACCGCCACCGAATGAGTGGAGTGCAGATGGACAATGGCCCCGGCACGTGGCCGCACATCATACATAGATGTGTGTAGAAACGCCTCCTTGGTGGGCGCGTCACCGGATATGTGATTGCCATCAATATCGAGCTTTGAAATGCGCCCCGGGTCAATGTCACCCATGGTCGATCCGGTGGGTGTCATCAGCCAGCCGTCGTCCAGCCGCACGCTGATGTTTCCCGAGGAACCAAAGGTCAGGCCGCGGTCAAAGATTGACTTGGCCAAACGGGCAATGTCTTCGCGGGATCGGGCTTCGCTCATGGCAACATCTCAAATGCATCTTGGAAAAATGTCGGCGCCCCGAAATTACCCGACTTCAACGCCAGGGCGATCTCCTGACTGCCCAGCGCCTGTGTCCAAGGCACGCCGGGGGCAATTTCCTGGCAGATTCTCAGCGCTTTGACATTCAGTGCCGAAACAATCGCCCCGGAAGTCTCGCCACCGGCCGAAATCAGGCGGTTGAATCCACCGTTTCGCAGTTGGACGGCAAGATTGCCAAGCGCCTGCTCGACCAATTCACCGGATCGTTCTGTGCCATGTTTTTGCTGGATTGCAGCCACTTCCTGCGGATCGGCGGAAGCGTAAATCAGCACCGGATGCGCCGCGTTCTGCTGCAGCGCCCAGGCGCACAGCTCGCCGACCACATCGTCACCAGCAGCCAGCCCATCGACGTCGATCTTGCGGCTTGGCCAGATGTCGCTGACGGCGTCGATCTGGCCACGGGTGGCCGTCGAACAACTGCCGACCAGAACCAGCGACCTGCCCCTGATATCGGGTACCGGAGCTGCCTGATGCGCGCCAAGCAGCCCCTCGGCACGAAAATTCTGCGGCAAACCGGTGGCGATCCCGGACCCACCGGTGACCAGTTTGTGGTCGCTGATCGCTGCCCCGATAGCGCGCAATTCTTCAACCGTGATGGCATCAATAACGCCGTAAACACATCCCTGCGACTGCAGTTCCTTGATGCGTTGTTGAATGGAAGCAGCGCCGGCCTGAACGGTCTGATAGTTGATCAGGCCGGACTTGCCCTGGCTCTGGGCATCCATCATCTGGACCAGATTGCTTTGCTGCATCGGTGTCAGCGGATGGTCGCGCATGGTGCTGTTTTCCAGCAATTGATCAAAAACGAACAAATGCCCCTGATAGATGGTGCGACCATTTTCTGGAAAGGCCGGACAGACCAGAGAGAAATCTGCTCCGGCGGCAACGCGCAGCGCATCGGCAACCGGGCCGATATTGCCCTTGTCGGTGGAATCAAAGGTCGAGCAATATTTGAAGATGATCTGCTCAACACCGTGCATCTTGAGCCAGACAAGGGCAGCAAGAGACTGATCAACCGCCTCCTTGATCGGCGCAGTCCGCGACTTCAGGGCAATGATTACCACTTCGGCATCGCCAATGTCGGTGTCATCATCCGGCACGCCGATGACCTGCACCACCCGCATGCCCTCGCCTGCCAGTGTGTTGGCCAGATCGGATGCACCGGTAAAGTCGTCAGCAATTGCACCGATTAACACCGCCATTTTGCACTCCTGTGATTGTCCATTGCCGATGCCCCCCTAACTCAAACGGGCCATCAGCGCATCGGTCACCGCCATCGTTCCCATGTCACCGCCAAATTCCATCGGCCGGATTTCATTGGCTTCAAAGGCATCTTCAACCGCTGTTTCAATCAGTTGGGCAGCAGTGGCGAGGCGCTCATTGCCCTTTTCCTGCGCCAGATAGTCAAGCATCAGGGCACCGGAAAGGATCGCCGCCAGCGGATTGGCCTTGTCCTGCCCCATAATATCGGGAGCCGAACCGTGGGCCGGCTGAAACAACCCATGATTGTCACCAATTTCAGCGCAGCTCGCCATGCCCATGCCGCCGACCAGACCGCCGGCAAGGTCCGACAGAATATCGCCAAACATGTTTTCCATCACCAGCACATCGCACTCCCAGGGATAGCGGATCAGATCCAGCGCCTGGGCATCGACATATTGGTAGGAGAAGTCGATTTCGGGATAATCTGGCTGCACTTCGTCAAAGATTTTTCTGAAAAAGGCCATCGAGTGGAAGACATTGGCCTTGTCGACACAGGTCACTTTGCCCTTTTTGCCCTGCTCCTTGCGCCGCTGCGCCAGTCTGAAGGCAAAATGATGCAGCTTTTCCGTTGTCGCCCGGGTGATCAGCAGCCGGTCCACCACCGATTCATCACCGTTGACTTCGGCCCGGTTGTGAACTGCGGCAGAATAGAACAGACCCTCAGTCGATTCCCGCAAGATGACCAAGTCGATATTGGCAGCCCTTGGATCGGCCAGTCGCTGCGGCGCGTTGGGATAGGCCTTGACCGGACGGATCCCCGCATAGAGCCCGAACCGGTCGCGCAAGCGAAGATGCGGGGCTATCTCGGTGCCATCTTCATGGCGTACGGCGGGCAGACCAATGGCGCCCAAAAAGATTGCATCACACTCTCCCGCCGCCTCTTCGCCACCGGGCTCAATATCCACCCCGTGCTCGCGGTAATAACCGGCACCAGCTTCAATTTCCTTATATGCCAGTGGTTCAGCACCGGCCTTTTGCAAGGCGGCGTCAACCAATTGCAGCGTCGCTTCGGTCACGTCTATGCCGATGCCGTCCCCTTTGATAACAGCCACAAGGCCCGAATTTGTCATGCTCACTTCCGCTTCGTTTTTGATGTTATTATAGATTGGCTATCTGCAACTTGGAGAGAATGTCGGTCAGCTCCGATGCCACCCGCTCTCTGTGTTTGCGAAACAACCGTTCAACTTTCTTTCCATCCGCCGCCCGCAAAGCCTCCAGAATAGCTCTTTGCTCCAGGGTCGATTCTCTGGGAACCTCGCGCATGCGCAGAGTGATCATGCGGGCACGATGGGCCTGGTCATTGAGCCGCTCAACAAATGCGCTCAACCGGCGATTGCCGAGCGCTTCGAGCAGTTCGCGGTGAAACAATTCGTCCCCCCTTGCCCAGCGGTCCAGATCCTGACTGGCAAGCGCCGCCTCCATTTCCTCAACCGCGTGCTGCATTTTTTCCAACATGCGGGGATCCGGCCCCGACTTCGCCAATTGCATGGCGGCAAACGGTTCCAAAGCCGTCAGGATGTCATAGATTTCCCGCATATCCTCGGTTTTGACCGGTAGCACCCTGACCCCATGGCGGGGCACCACTTCGACAAGTCCTTCCGATTCCAGCCGGATCAGGGCTTCGCGGACTGGGGTGCGGCTGACGCCGAGGCTTTCAGCAAGCTGCTGCTCCGGCATATTGGACCCCGGCGGCATTTGGTTTTCGCGGATGCGCCGTTTGATGCCGTGATAGGCCTGGTCAACCAATGTACGCTTTGCTTTCGCCGGCATGGGCCGAAGTCCTCCTGGGGCTTTCATGTCATGTAAGCTACCTATCGTCAAATACTTTTTCGTATACGTTAATTAATGCACAAATTCCTGCCCTTTTTTGGGATTGAGCTCTTCGGTTCATGGGGAATTGGCGCAACGCAAAAGACCGGCACCCGATTCTAAGATCAGGTACCGGCCTGGCTGCTGCTACCGTGGTAGCGGCGGCGGGCGGCGGGCGGCGGTGGGGGCTGCCGCGGCGGTGGGGGCGCCGCCGCCTGGGTTAAATGTCAAAGACCACTGACTGAATTTCTGACCGCTTGATGGAAATGTCTTTCAGGGTCATGGCATCCAATCCGTTGAGGGCATTGACCGACCGCTGACGGGCGCGGCGGATTCTTCTGTTTTCAAAATAGTGAGAAACCGCACGCATGACGGTGCTCGTTGCATAGGTGGTCGACGAGGGGGAAACGTAGCTCATGATGGGCTCCTTTCTGTTTGTTGCTGGAGCCACTATGCAAGGTCTACGTTTCAGCTGGATTTCCGGGGACCATGCAAATTGTTTCAATTGTTGCAGCCAAGACGTCCGCTGCAACAATTGAAACATAGCTTGTGTCTATGCGGCCAACCGGTCGAGACCGGCACGCAGGTGCTCGGCGACAAAGGCTGCGTCATCCCCAACACCATCAATCAGCGTTGACTTGCGGGTGCGCAGAAATGGCAAGCCCAGGACATAAAGGCCCGGCATATCGACGATGCCAGCCTGATGGCGAATATTGCCCTTGTGGTCGAAGACCGGCAGTTGGAGCCAGGAGAAATCCGGCTTGAACCCGGTTGCCCATATCACGGTTTTGATGCCCCGGTCCTTCAAATCCATTACCAGTTCAGGTGGCGGGCCGAAATCGGTGCGCTCATAACGGTGCGACGGCGCAAGTGTCTGCACATCCATGTTCTGCTCGGCCCATGCATCGATAGTGTCCAGCAAGCGGCCCATTTTCAGATCCGCCAGGTCGCAGATATTGGCCAGTGAGCCTGAAAATTGCGCCTTGCTGCCACTGATGCCCGCCAGGCGACCGGCAATGTCGACGCCAAGGCCACGCAGGTGGTTGACGTCCAGCATGGTGCCGTTTTCCGAGCCGATCAGTTGCAGGGAGGAGAGTTTGCGGGCGCGGTTTAAGTCTTCAACCTCGTCGAGACCCATATCCATCAGACCAAGCGCATCCATCCACCATTTGATATCACGCCCGCGATAGGTGCGTGGCAGGCGGATATGTTCGCCCACTGACAGGGTAACGGGACGACCGCTTTGTTGGATTTCCCGCGCCAGCTGAACCCCGGTTGCCGACGCGCCGACAATCAGCACGCCTCCGGGGTCCAGTTGGTCGGGAGATTTATAGTCGAGCGGCGAAACCTGGCGTATCGTGTCGGGCAATGCGTCGCCGCGGGCAAATTTAGGGATCGTTGGCAGGGCGTGGGCGCCATTGGCAAGAACCAGCGAGGAGCAGGACCAGATGCCACGGGTGGTTTTGACAACGTAACGGTCGAAACGACGTTCCACGGACAACACTTTGGTTTGCTGCATGACGGGGGCTGCGATTGTGCTGGCATAGCCGCCAAGAAACGAGACAACCTGTTTCATATCCATGAAGCCATCGGGATTGTTGCCGGTATAGCGGTAGCCAGGCAGCCGGCTTTGCCAATTGGGGGTCAACAGGCGCAGGGAATCCCAGCGTTCGGTTCGCCAACTATTGGCAACCTTGCCGCGCTCCAGCAACACGTGGTCGATGGAGCGGTCGGCAAGATGCCTGCTCATGGCCAGACCAGCCTGACCGGCGCCGATGATGATTGTGGTCACATATTTCATAATGCACTCCGTCGGGCTGCCAGACCCTTTCAGGCCGTCAGCCCGCCACCAACAATGGGAGGAATGTTGAGGTGACGGGCCGGCGGTCTGCGTCAGTTTACGCTGACAAAGACGTTGGTTGGGTTGGTGATGACATCAAAGACGGCGGACCGCTTCTGCGACTGGGCAACCAGCGCCTTGATGTCTTCTTCACTGGCGTCGGCATCGATCTGGAAATTGATGCGGATGGCGTCAAAGCCGTTGCGCACATCGGAATCGATTCCCAAAATGCCCTGCAGATCCATGTCGCCTTCCAGCGATGCCGTAACCGAGTTCAGCTGGATACCGCGGTGCTGAGCCACGGAAGCGACACCTGCAGTCAGGCAACTGGCCAACGCGCTCATGGCGATTTCAACAGGCGTGGCACCCATATTGGCGGCTGCAAACTGTTCAGGATGATCGGCATCAATGCTGAATGTCTTGCCGCGTTCCTGTTCTTCGCCAAGGCCAAAGAAATTGCTGATCATGGTCTGGCTGTGGGTACCTTCTTTCCAGGTACATTCGGCACGCCATTTAAACTGGGCCGCAGCCGGTGTGGCTTCAAGCGCCTCGCGGGCACCCAACAGGGCTTCAACATTGACGCCATTGTCGGCGGTGGTGGCTGGGTTCTGATTGGTCATATCTGTGTTCCTTCGGGGAGTAAAAATGGGTTGTTGATGACCCGCCCAATCTGGAATAGCCGTGTTTCATTCTAATATCGAAGAACCGCTCTTGGTGTTTCAATTGTATCCCGCCGGCGCGGCAAATGTGCAAATTCACCGTTTTTGTGATACAATTGAAACATTCTGGCTGGCAGCACGGGACAGGACTGAAACATCTTCATCGCACAATGGTCAGCAGAACATTTGCAACGGAAGGAAAGACCATGCTCGCGACGAAACCTGTACCAACATCTCCGACGGCGGCACCGGCGCCCGACTATGAAAAGTGGAACCAGCGGCTGAACGCCTCCTGGTCCTGTGCCGACTACGCCCGCATTGGCGTTACCTTACAACTGACCGGTGAAGAACTGGCCGAGGCCGTCGATTATATCCCCGGCTCGCGGGTGCTGGATGTGGCAGCCGGCAATGGCAATGCATCGCTCGCCTTGGCCCGCCGCTTCTGCAATGTGGTGTCGACCGATTATGTCCAGCCGCTTTTGGATAAGGGCCGTGCGCGGGCACAGGCGGAAGATCTGGATATTGATTTTCAGATTGCTGATGCCCAGAACCTGCCTTTCGCTGACGGCGAATTCGACGGTGTTGTCTCAACCTTTGGCGTGATGTTTGCCCCCGACCAACCGGCATCGGCCAGCGAGTTGATCCGCGTCTGTCGCCCGGGTGGCAAGATCGCATTGGCCAGCTGGACGCCGAAGAGCTTTGTCGGCCGCATGTGCGCCACCATTGGCAGTCACATGTCGGCAGCTCCAGGTTTCAAGGCACCGGCAAACTGGGGCCGGGAAGAATTCATCAATCAGCATTTCGGCCCGGCGGCCAGTGACTTGTCGATTGAATGGAAGACCTACAATTTCCGCTACCGCTCGCCGTTCCACTATCTCGATTTCTTCCGCAGCTATTACGGCCTGTGCCGCAAAGCCTACGAAAAAGTTGGCCCGGAAGGCGAACAGGCGCTGACCGCCGATATTCTGGCGCTGGTGGATGAATTCAACATCTCAACCGACGGCAGCGTCACCATGCCATCTGACTATGCACAAGTGGTGATGACCAAAGCTTAGCGGCGATTTGGCTGTGTGCAGGTGCGCCGATAGCTTACGATAAAGCGGCGCACCTCCTAAACGTAGGACACAGAAAGCTGCGCTATGTCATCTGCATAGAGTTATGGCTGTCTTCCGAACTTCTTGCTGGCGGACGACTTGCGCAATTCCTTTTCGGTCATTGCATCGAGGATCAAGTTTTTGTCGGCCAGCAAAAACACCCGAACCCCGTGCAGGACGACCGCAAATCCCCACCCGATCAAGGGCCATACAAACCATATTTGCTGCGGCGAAGTCACCAGGTTGATGACTACGATCAGAGCCATTACAGCGGCGTAAACGCCAGCATGAATGAAAAATCCGTAGTTAGCTTCGGCGCGTTTTCTGGCTTTTGCATACTCATCTGTCTCTATCATTGAACCTTTTCTCCGATTTCTTAAACAGACCCAAATCCTATCTCGAATGGGCCTCTTGCGCCTTGACACAAATCAATGTCGTCGGCGCCGGCTTGGCATTGAGGCGTGACAAACCAATGTCGGTTACACTCGCAACCAGACCGCTGACTGGCTCAGCAACCGGTCGACTGGGGCAATCAGGACCGTATGCAATCACTTTCACAGATGCCTTGGATGAAAGAATGTCTGCAGCCGTGCTACCGACGTTAAGAGCCGCTGAGTGCTTTTGAGCGGCTTGCAAACAAAAAGGCAGCTGCAAACAAGGCTATTACCGACGCGACTTGCACGACTGTTCGAAAATCGTATGCCTGAGCTATGAACCCCACTGCGGGGCCAGCGAGCAATCCGCTGACCATCACGGTGTTCCAGTAAATTGCGGTAGCCCG
Source organism: Rhizobiaceae bacterium (assembly GCA_039977975.1). Taxonomy (GTDB): domain Bacteria; phylum Pseudomonadota; class Alphaproteobacteria; order Rhizobiales; family Rhizobiaceae; genus Pseudahrensia. The sequence goes on along the minus strand of JBDWCD010000008.1, from coordinate 83,492 downwards.
CGCAGGCCGATCCTTCGCATAGGACTGCACATAGCTGATCCCCAGACTGGCAAAAAACCCATAATAAAGGCCTTCCATTGCTGCCCCAATGAGCATTTGCGGGAAGGATTGAACCGACGCCAATATCTGGATCGTTACGACTGCCAGAAGGGTTGTGGCCAGCAGCGCGGCACGAATTCCAAACCGTGCGACAATTATCGGCGTTGAGAATATTGCGATAACTTCAACGAATGTCTTGACGCTGAAGGCCACCCCCGGCGCGTAACCCGGCAATCCAACTTCCTGAACATAAAACAGCGGAAGCGATGAAAATGTCAGCGAATGAGCCACCGAAAGGCAGAATACAAATATGGCTGCCAGCCATAATGCATTTGGTGCGTCGCTGGTTTCATCTGGATCTTTGAGTGGAGGCTTCGCCGCAGCCGTTATGTTTTGGGGCAACGTCCACCACCACAGAACCACCCAGATCAGAGAGATACAGGTTGCAACGACAAACACCGCCTCAACGCTGACCTGATCAGCTACAAGAAACGTGACGGCAGGGCCAATCATCCACGCCGTCGACGTGGTTGCACGCATGTAGGCGTTGAAGCGACTGCGCTCGATATTGTGACCTTCGGCCAGATTGCCCCCCAGGCTGAACATTGTGGAAATCGCACTAGATCCGATGCCAAAACCGACCACACCCAGCGTCATTACCATCCAGACAGTTGGCGAAAGTGAAAGCGCAAATGAAGCCATGGTGTAGCTGAGAGCCGCCAGACCGACCAACGGAAATACCCTGGCACCGCTGTCAATTCGTTGGGCGAACTGACGGTTTGCCAAGAGCGTCAAACAGACGGCGAGAACGGAATAGATGCTGATGATCCACGGTTGATACCCCAGGCCTTCCACCAGGAAAAAGCCCATGAAAGGCACGATCATTGCACTACAAAGTGTACCGCAAAACAGCAGCAGCAAAAACATCAAAAGGACGGTGGTCTTATAGCCCAAACTTCTTCCAGTTACTGTTTTGAGAATCTTTCGAATCAGGGCTTCAGAGCACACGACAATAGCGGTTGCAGTGTAGCGAAAATCTGATCAATCAGCCATTGCCCGGCTCGGAGAAACCTCCGCGCAGAGACAAGATTGCGACTCCACCGGCTTCCAGTGCCAACCCAATTCCCCCTCAACGACAATATTTAGCGGCACTAGGCGTGTTTCGCTTGTGGCAATGTCAACAGCTCTTTCCAACGCCGCCGGCTGGTCGTGCTGGTCGGAAACCGTTTCCCAAGCGCCCTGCCCTTCAGCGCAGTCAGGGCAATATCCGGGCTGACGCGAATGGATGTCTGGCGACGTCATTGGAACTCGCCTTAGTGGCCAATGACTTGTAGATTGAATGGAAGAAATACAAGTTGCGCTACCGCTCACTGTTCCACCATCTCGATTTCTTCCGCATATATTCTCGCGCTGGTGAATGAATTCAACATCTCAACCGACGGCAGCGTCACCATGCCATCTGACTATGCACAAGTGGTGATGACCAAAGCTTAGCGGCGATTTGGCTGTGTGACGGTGCGCTGATAATTTCCGATGAAGCGCCGCACAGGCACTTCGATAGATGGGGCCGGACGGGCGGATTGAGTCCAGTTTGACTGATGCTGCATAGGCTGCGAATATCTGCTCAACGACTAATTTTTATTCCGAAACCTTCACCGGTTCGATTAGCTCAAAACGCCAAAAATCCGATCTATCGCTGTATCAAGAGCCCAACGTCACCAAGTCTGAAAACATCCGAAGCACGATGGCCCTCGACACTTCGAAACTTGCACATCTGCCCTTGCATAAAAAGCTCGTTCAGTCGGCTTATGACGCTTTTGCTAACGAAGCCAAGGTACGTGCCATTGTTCTTGTCGGTTCGCTCGTTGCTGGCAGAGGGGATAGAGTGTCGGACGCGGATATCGTTGTCTTCACTTGCAACGACTATCACCGACACAGCGGGGATGGATACAAAAGGTTCGAAGCTGGCAAAGAAATCATCTATACCCTGGAAAGTGACGGCCGCGGTCCCACGACCTTTCGTAAGTATCTATTTGGCGACCTAACCAGCGCCGAAATACACTGCATGGACCTATCTGCGCCTCTGCGGTTGTCGAAACCATTCGAGATACTCATCGACAAAGACCGCCTTGTGCCCGAGCGTACAACAGATGCGCCACCGATCAAGCACGAAGACTTCCCCGTCTATGACAATGGTGATGCGGGTCTTATTTGGGAGCTTGTTGACTGCATCAAGTGGTTAAGCAGAGGCAACACAGAATTAGCGAAAGATTATCTACGTCGGTTGGGCGATAAACTCTAAACCCAAAAGGCGAAGAACCGAAAGCGGCCGTTCAAGTCATTGAAGCGAAAGACCGCTCCGTCTTTTGGATTCTGCGGGTCGTCGCGAACGAAGCTCCATCGCCAAACCAATTGGCTTGAATCAGAACTTCAATTTCAATCCCTGTTTTGTCTCACATGGGAGACAAATAATTTCCGCAGATCCGTCCAATGGGCGACCCAACTCCTTCAACTCGTAGTGGGATACAGGCCTCTTTTGGCGGCAGAATGGACATGTGGCCAGAGCATGCCAGTCGGGAACGTGAAGCACTTTTGGCGTGACTGGATTGCAAACCAATTTTTCTCCCCTTTCCAATAGTCGCCTAATTAGGGCTAGATCCTTTCAGGAATGTGCCCTTTCGTACCTCTCGGATTCTGTGGCGGTTGGAACAGCGACCAGCCAATGCCACGCCTGGCTTTCATTCAAATCAGCTATTCAGGAAGCCCGGCATCTCGCAATGCTTGCTTGAATATCCTTTGATCTTCTTCACTCTTATAAGGGTGTACTTTCATAGCTTTGGAAATCGTAAAACCTGGAACGACCTTCAGTAGCGCTGCTATGGTCTGCCGAGCCGACTCCAATTTGCCAGACTGCGCATAGGCGGCGGCCAGCTGCAGAGTTGGGGCCGGCAGTATCCTGCCTCCCAAGCGTTTTCGATGATCAATCAGGGAACTGGTCGCCTCCTGATACTTGCCAGCGGCCCGTTGATTTGAGCCAAGGAAAAACAGGAGTGGCAATCCATCTGGATTCATGCGCATGGCAATGACGACCTGTTCGATGCCCTCCGGTGCTCGTCCAATATAGCCGAGAAAGCGTCCGTAATTTGCGCGCATCAAAGCGTCGCTGGGCGCGTATTGGATGGCTTTCTTTATCGCTTCCAAACCCTGTTCGTGCTGCCCCATGCGCAGATGAACCTCGGCCAGACTGCTCCAGCCAGGACCAAATTCAGGATCGAGTTCAACCGCTTTCTTGGCCAGCCCTAGAGCACTCAACAAACGCTCCTTGACCGAAGATTGACCACTTGTGCTGTCAGCTGCGGCCAATATGGTGGCAAATGCAGCCCCGGCATATCCGCCAGCGAATTTTGGATCAACTTCGATTGCCTTGTTGAAATTGGCAAAGGCGGATTTGAGGTTTTCCGGGGTTGGCGGGATACGTTGCGCACGTCCCCTGAGGTAATAGTCGTAAGCCTCCGGATTCGGCGTATAAGCTCGCTTTTTTCTGGCAAATTCCACAGTCCCAAACATGGCGGACAATTGCTCAACGACGCGACCGGTTATCTCGTCCTGTATGGCAAAAATATCTTCAGATTTTCGATCGAAACGTTCAGCCCACATCTGGGTGCCAGTTTTAACGTCAATCAGCTTTGCGGTAATACGAATGTTGCCGGCAGAACGCCGCACAGAACCTGTTATCAAATGACCAATGTCAAATTTCGCGGCGGCCGACACGAGGTCGTTATCGTTGTTATTCAGTTTTTTTGCAGTCGAACTTGACGTTACCAGCAGGCCAGAGACTTGGGAGAGATCCGTTGCAATGTCTTCGGTGATACCGCTTGAAAAATAAGATTCCGAATTCTCACCCGACAGGTTGGTAAATGGCAGCACAGCTATTGTTGGCTTTGCATTTGAGGCAAGCACATTCTCGGACCGGTCGTCAGACAGGGAAGATTGCTGAAAAGACCACCACCACGCCCCGGCTCCGATAAATGCCAATAAGACCATCGCGGCAGAAACAGCAATCCAACGGGGTTTGCCCTTTTTCTTGCCTGGCGCTTGGTCTTTGGCAGCAGCATCTTTGTCGACAACTCTGAATACCCGAACAGGGCGTCGGATATTCTTGACTTCAATTTCTCCCAGATCTTCGAGATCGACATCAAGCCGGTCCCGAACCTGATCGCGGGCAGAACGCGAAAGGCAGATCCCTCCAGGAGGCGCCAATCCCTCGATGCGAGCAGCAACGTTGACACCATCCCCCAACAGATCATCGCCCTCTGCGACGACATCACCGACATTGATCCCTATCCGAAATTCAAACCGTTCTTCAGGTTGTTTTGACCGATTGCGCTCAGCCAGATCGCGCTGGACATCTATTGAATATTTCAGAGCGTCAACTGCACTGGGAAACTCAATCAACAGACTGTCGCCAGCAGTATTGGCTATTCTCCCACCCAACCTGGCCAATGCGGGATTGAAAACTTCCGCACGGTGGCTTCGTAATTCGGCGATAGTCCCTTCTTCGTCAGCGCTCATCATCCGGCTGTATCCGGCAACATCTGCCGCGACTATAGCTGCCAGTCTGCGTTTGCTTGTTTGCATGTAGCGATCCCGAACCCCAAAACGAGCTTATGGCAACACCAGCAACACCGCAACACAGCGACGGTTTGCCCATGCACACACGACGTCTCCCGCCGCATCGCCGCCGAAACAGCGGCCAGGTCATTTAAAGACTTAGAAGAAAGGAAGGGGGCACAAAGTGCCGCTGGCTGAGTTTGCTCCCAGGATCACCTCGACCTCATCGCCTGGAAGCAAATCTGCGCCAACAAGAACAAAACCGATCATTGCCTGGGCCCGCGGTGACCACGCACCATTGGTCATGTGGCCTACATTCACACCGTTCTTTTGCACCTGGTACCAGATCGCATGTCCGTCACGGCGCTGTTGCCCATCCAATTTGATGCCAAGTTGGTGCCGTTTGACGCCGTTTTCCTTGATCATGCGCAAGGCCCTTATGCCGATCACCTCGTCGCACATGTCCAGGTTGACATATTTCCCCAACCGCACTTCGAACGGGTTGGTATTATCATCGGTGTCTCCACCATAGGACAACAACCCACTTTCAATGCGTTCAACCGGGTTGGGATTCCCGGGGCCAATACCCCAGGACTGTCCGGCCTCGCGGACGATGTTCCATAGGTCCGTACCGCGCGATCCATCCTTCAGATAGATCTCAAACCCACCCTGCTTGGAATAGCCCGAACGCTGGATGATGACCGGAATGCGGTCAATTTCGGCGCTGGCAAACCAAAAGTACTTCAGTCTCCGCACCCAGTCGCCGAAAATTGCTGCGACCACTTCTTCTGCCCTGGGGCCCTGCACCGCCATGGGTGAGACATCCGGCTCACACAATTGAACATCTAAACCGCGTTCCGCCGCGATAGACCGTGCCCACATCAGAATATTGTTGTCTCCAATCGACAGCCAGAACCTGCTCTCGTCCAGTTTCAGGACAACCGGATCGTTGATTAATACGCCACGATGGTCGCACAGGGGCACATATTTCCCCCTGCCGATCTCGATGCCCGACAGATCGCGCACCGACAGCAGCTGTACCAGCCGTTGTGCATCGGGTCCGGTGATTTCAACCTGCCTCTGCACACTGACATCCCACTGAGAGACGCCATTGAGCAATCGGTTATACTCGCCGTCCGGATCGCCATAAGAAACCGGCATCAGCATATTGTTGTAGGGAGAAAATGCCGTCACCCCGTCCTGTATCGTTGCCTCGTAGAAGGGAGAGACGCGAAGACGTGTGTTGGGACCAATTTGGGCCATGGGATGAAGTCTCGTTAATGGTCAGGGTCAATCAGGAAGACGCGATGCATGCAACGCTGCCTTTTTCAGAAGTTTGCTGAGTGTGGAGCGTTCACTGGTGCTCAATCCACCCAGAATCTGATCTTGGCGCCGCACCAGATAGGAAGCAATTTTGTGGTGCAGGTCACGGCCCAGCCGGGTAATGCGCAGGCGGGCCTGCCGCCCGTCACTGGGATCAGGTGCCCGCTGCAAAAATCCCTCAGCTAACATGCGGTGCACGGCGCGGCTGATCGTATTGCGTGGACGACGCGAGATACGGGCCACGTCCTGGGCAGTCAGTTCTTCAAAATGCGAAAGACAGGCCAGCAGGATATATTCCGACCGAACCAGCCCGAAATCTCTTTTGATCTCCCCATAGGCAGGAAAGACGATTGAGTTGGCCAGATAGGTGATGCGGAATGCCTCGGGATATTCGATCTCGTCAAATATCTCCGCCAGGTCCGGTGTGTCAGCGTTGAGTGGTGCAAGACCCATGAAAGCGGCTCCCGTTCGGTCTGATCAGTTTTTCATTGCCATCGCAACTGAACTTAGAGCATATTGTTCCATATGGAACAATAAAATTGACATGCGCGGGATCTTAAACGGGCATTATGACGGATACCAAAACAAAACTGACCATCCCGGATCTGGCCGTTAAGAAAAAGTCTGGCGAGCGGCTGGCGATGGTGGCCGTGGGCGAGGTATTGACGGCCGCCTGGGCTGAGCGGGCGGGCATGGACATAGTTGGTGTCGGGGACAGTCTGGGAATGACTCTGCACGGGCACGACAACACGCTGGCGATGACAGTTGATCAGATGATCATGCATTGCCAGGCAGTCCGGCGTGGGGCCCCCAACACTTTGTGTCTTGTGTCGATGCCCTACGGTTCCTACGCGACGCCCGAGATCGCGGTGACAAACGCGGTACGGATGATGAAGGAAAGCGGTGCCGATGCGCTGAAACTTCAATTGGGGAGCGAAGGTGCCGACATAATCCGGGCCGTTGCCGATGCAGGCGTGCCGGTGATGAGCCATGTGGGCCTGTTGCCCCACAAGGTGCACCAGATGGGTGGTTTCAAAATGCAGGGCCGTACGGCGGAAGCCGCTATGGAGATCGTCCATAACGCCCGGGCAATCGAGGCTGCAGGTGCCATCGGGTTGGAAATAGAAGCGATGCCCTATGAAGTGGGAAAAGCCGTGGACGAGGCCGTCGACATTTTCACTTTCTCAATAGGCGCAGGTGCTGCGGGAACCTGCCAGCTTCTCAACGGTTACGATCTTCTGGGGGCGTTTGACACGTTCAAACCAAAATTTGCCAAGCGCTATGCCAACATCGCCACGCTGGCGACACAGGCCTTTGCAGAATATGCCGATGATGTGCGTTCAGGGAAGTTCCCGGATGAAGAACACAGCTATCAAATGAAACCTGAAGAAATCGCGCGCTTTGCAGCGTTGTTAAATGGGGAGGAGAGCAAATGAATCACCAAGTTACACCAGCCAATGGTCAAACCATTCCCAACGGGATGCTGCAGGACAATTGTCCCCGCAACATGTGGTGGGTTGCAGCCCATGCGGACGAAGTCACCACCAAACCTCTGGCGCGCTGGCTGCTGGAAACACCGGTGGTGCTCTACCGGCTTCAGGACGGTACGCCTGCAGCCCTCTATGATCGTTGCCCGCATCGATGGGCTCCGTTATCCGAAGGGCACGTCGAGGGTGACAAGATTGTCTGCCCCTATCACGGGATGGAATTCAACAGGCGCGGTAAATGCACCAAGGCGCCGACCCAGCACATGAAGCCAAAAACCGCCATCATACCGTCCTACACGGCCAAGGAGGCGGGCGCTTACATCTGGATCTGGATGGGCGATCAGGATGCGATTGACTGCGATCCGCCTGAGGTGGGCTATCAGGTGGATCCCGATTGGACGCCGGTAAACGGCTACTACGAAGTGGCCGCCAATTGGGCGCTGATACGCGAAAATGTCCTTGATCTGACCCATATCGCCTTTCTGCACAAAAATACGTTCAAGCAGGACGACTGGATCACGGCACCTGACACCTATATGGATGGTGATACAGTTTGCTATGAGCAGGAATTTGACCTCGCACCCCTGTCGCCGCTCTTCTGCGCCGGCATGGGCCTGCCCGAAGATAAGCCCATCAAACGCGTGCAAAAGGGGCGGATGCCCAGCCTGGCGATTTCCTTTTCAGATTGGAATGTTCATGACCCTGCCCCCGAACCGGGACGGCGATCGGACTTTATCGTTCGTGGCTGCCACATCGTGACGCCCGCGCAGCGCGGCAAGACCCACTATTTCTGGATGGCGGCATTCGATGTGCCCGAGCTGACTGATGAAGTGGCAGAAAAGACCCGTGCCAGCGTCACGGCCGCGTTTGATGAGGACAAGCATTTGTTGGAGAAGTTACAGGCAAGTGTTGAAGCGGATCCTCGCGGACTCGATTACCTCGAGGTTACACTTGGGGCGGACGGCGCCGGCATTCGGGTTCGGCAGATACTCAACAGGAAGCTGAAGGCGGAGGGGCGGTCGCTGTGATGTCAAAATCGGACTGTTTCTCAATTGCTAGACCCGCTCAACGGCAATATTGAGCAGCACATGGCGCTTTTCGCGGGTGGCAATGTCAATGGCGCTTTCCAGCGCCGCCGGCAGGTCGTGTTTGTTGGAAACCGTTTCCCCATGCGCCCTGCTCGCCTGCGCCGTCAGGGCAAAATCCGGACTGGGGCGAAGGGAAGTTAGCGGCACATCATTGGATTTTGCCGCTCGGCCGCCCTTGTACAATCCAGCCACCGAATGACGCACAGCGCCCCACTCCTCGTTATTCAAAACAAGGATGATGATCGGCAGTTTCAGCACCTCGCAAACCTGGTGGCAGACGGTGGGATTGGCAAACATGTAGCTGCCGTCACCGATAGTGGCGAACACCAGGTGGTCAGGGTCGGCAAGTTGAGCCCCCATCGCAGCTGGCACGCCCCAACCGAGACCGCCGGAATGGGGCTCCTGAAAATAGCTTTGATGATTTTCCAGTTGCAGCGGCGGCAGCGGACCGCCCAATTCGCTAAAAATACGCGCCTTGCGACCCTTTATGGCTTGTCCCAGGCAATGGCTGACCCAGTCCTTGCTCATCGGACCGTCGCCGCCGGAATTGGCCTTGTCTTCAATCCGGAGACGCTCCCGGGCCGAAATATCGGCGATATGCTGACGACGGGAAGTGATTTTATCTTCGTCCCTGTTTTGCTGATTGACCGCCTCAATGAGCGCCAGAATGGTGTCGGAGGTGTTTCCCGGCAATGTCACGTCTGAGCGGAAATTGCGGATGGGTGTGGACCGGGCAAACAGCGGGTCGGGGCCCAGCTGGATGATTTTTGCGTCTTCCGCCGGAGCTGACATGTCAGGCCACCAGGGCGCCAGGGCATCCAACACCAGCACCACATCTGCATTGGTCAGCAGATCGCCGGGCATCCAGCCGACGTGACAGGGGCTGGTCATGGGAATGGCGATCTGATTGGCCCAGTAATGAGACAGCGGCAAAGCCCAATCTTCGACAAACGCCGCCAGCGCCTCAAAAGCCTGAGGCGAACCGGCTCCCCGTTGGGCGATGATCAGCGGGTTTTCGGCCGCCGCCAACAGTTCTGCCGCCTGTTGCAGGGCATCGGCTGTGGGCGCGGAAGTTGCCGGGCTCATCCGCGACGGCTGGTCCAGCCCTTCCACCGGACAGGGTTCGCACAGAACTTCGCGCGGCAGGTTGAGATAGACGGGTCCCTTGGGAGTGGAATTGGCAATCGCCCAGCCGCGGTCAAGCACTTCGGCCACCTGCTCGGGAAAGCGCAATTCGTAATCCCATTTGCACGCTTCCCGTACCAGCGCCGTCTGGTCGAACATTTCCTGTCCCCAGCCAATGGGCACCGTGCGGGCACCAAACCTGCCCCCCTCGGTGACCGGGGTGCGCCCTGACATGACAATCATCGGCACCTGATCACAGGCTGCATTGATCAGACCTGTGGCGCCGTTCGACAGGCCAACATTGGTGTGCAGCATGACCGCTTGCGGCTTGCCGGTGATCTGGGTGTAGCCATGGGCCATGCCGACGGCGACGTGCTCATGGGCGATGGTCAGCGCCGCGGGCAGGTCGACATTGTTTTCCCGCGCTTCAATCAGCCCCTCGATAATGGGTGGAAAATCGGTTCCCGAATTAGCGAAAACATAATCCACCCCCAGTGCCTTGAGCTTGCCAAACAGGGCACCCCCCGCAGTTATTTGACTGTCCTTCTTCATGCGCGCGTGCTGTTCCCCATGTTGCTGCGGCCTCTTGCCGGCAATTCTTGGCATGTCGGGCCGGATTGATAAAGCGGGTCTACCTGCAGTTCGGTCACAAGTCTCCGCAAGCCATCGTCAGATATGCGAGTTCGACGGCGGCCCGGATTCAGCTTTAGCGGCTTGTGCTTGCGGTCATTTTTGCGCATGTAACCGGCAGCACCAATTTTATCTCAACCACTGATCATGAAACCGTTTCTCATTCTGCAGCTTCGTTCGGAAACCGAAGCCTCCGACGATGAATATCAGGCGATGCTCGACAAGGGCGGGCTTGAGGCGGCGCAGACGGTTCGCATCCGACTCGACCAACAGCCGATACCAGACGATCTTGATCTGCAGGATTATGCAGGTGTCATCGTCGGCGGTGGCCCCGGTTGCGTCAGCGACCCGGAAGCCGAGAAACCGGAGATGGAAAAACGCATTGAAGATGCAATCCTTGGCCTGATGCCGGCGATTACCCAATCTGACATTCCCTATATGGGCTGTTGTTACGGGATCGGCATTCTGGCCCATCATCTGGGAGCAGACGTGAGCAAGGCAAAGTTTGGTGAAGAGGTTGGCGCGGTTGAGTGCACGCTGACAGCCGATGGGGCCAATGATCCGTTGCTACAGGGATTGCCGGAAAATTTCATGGCCTTTGTCGGCCACAAGGAAGCGGTTCAACATCTGCCGGAAGACTGCACCCATTTGCTGGCCTCGGCCCCCTGCCCTTTTCAGATGATCCGCTACAAGTCGAATGTCTACGCCACACAGTTTCACCCTGAGGCCGACAGCGAAGTATTCGAAACCCGCATCCGGGTCTATAGGAACAAGGGCTATTTTGAGCCCTCAAAGGCCGACGAGTTGATCGAATTCTGTCACCAGCAGGACGTTGGCGTGCCGGGCCAGATTCTGAAGAATTTTATCGACACCTATAAATAGGCGCCCCTGTGCCCGGGAAAGCCGCGGAGCTCTCCCGGACGACGAGGAATCGAGTCAGGCAACCGGGTGCGGCTGAGCGTCAACTGCGGGAGATTTTCGAGAGCTCAGCAGGCGGGCAAAGATCATCCAGTGGGTGACCAGCAGCAGCGGCACCAGGAATGTCGGAATATACCAAGCGGCGGCAAAATGTGGCACGGCCTGTGCCTGGCGCAGAGCGTTGATCAGATCGACGGTCCCGACAATATTGAAAATCCAGACCAGAGTGATGGCGAAGGCCCATTTGCGATGCAGGGCGGCGAGCGCGAGCAGTGCAAGAATGCCGCTGGCAAGATCGCCATAGCCCGCAGAGGCGGCAAAATCCTGCGGCATCGTGTCGGCAACCACGGCGGGGGTCAGGAACGACATGCCGATGTGACGAAAGGTGTGGGGTATGATTAAGATCGCCAATGCGGCGCGAAAGGTTTTGCGTGACAACCAGGGCACAGCATACCAGTGCGCCAGCAGGCCGAGCACCACGAGGGTGAGCACGAATTGAAGAAGGAATATTTGAAAAGTGTCCATGATGGGGTCTCCATTTATCTGTATATACAGGTTTAGTGTTAAAAATTAGCCAGTCTCGACCAGTTGCAAAAGCTCGGCCATTTGTTGCCAATCTTTCATTCCGACTATGTCGAGCATTTCTTGCTGGGTCGCCTGCCATAGGGGGAGTGCCTGCTGATAGAGGGCGGCACCCTGGTCGGTGATCTGCACCACCCGCACTCTTTCGTCGTCTTCAAAGCCGGCATCCTCCACCAGACCACGGCGTACCAGGACTTCCAGATTGCGGGTCAGCGTAGTGCCGTCCGTTGCAAGAGCCACAGACAATTGGCCGATATTTTGCGGGCCGTTCATCACCAGCACCGCCAGCAAGGTGAACTGGGTATTGCGCAATCCTACGGGCTTCAGTGCCGCGTCATAGGACTTTGCCACGACGCGTGCCGCCCGGCGCAGCCGAAAGCTGACACAGGCAGTGGGGCTCATGGGATCGAAATCAGGTGTCACGCGGCAGTTTCCATTGCAGATTAAAAATACCTGTATATGCAGATAAATACTTCTCCTCCCGTTGTCAAGGAGAGCCGCCACCACTCGCCACCTACCGCGCGGCGCAGCCGCTCGCCGCTCGCCGCCGCCGCTAGATGAAGTTGATGTAGAAGTCGCGCTGGGCTTCGGCGTCCAGATCCTTGGTTTTCGGCACTTCTTCAGTTTTCATGAAGGCGTGGTTATCAACAAGGTCCTGCCCGACGGCAGCGCACAGGGCTGAGTCCTTGGTCAGATCGCCGATTGCTTCTTCCAGCGAACCGGCGGCGCCAACGGTTGCGTCGTTCTCGTCAAACCCATTGCCGGTTTCTGCGGGCGGCAGATCGTAGTTGTTCTCGACACCCAAAAGCGCCGCTTGCAGAACGCTTGCGACGGCGGTGTAGGGATTGGCTGATGCATCTGCCATGCGGTGTTCCAGTCGGGCCTTTGCGCCCCCTTCTTCCGAGACTCTGGTGGTGACGTTGCGATGGTCACCGCCCCAGTTCTGCCAATAGCCGGACAGGGAGGCCGGTTGCAGCCGGGCATAGGAATTGGCCGTCGGCGCGATGAGACCGGCAAGGCCCTTGTGGTGATGGACAAGGCCGGAAACGCAGCCCCGGGCCAGATCATTCATGTGGTCCGGGCCACCTTGGGGTCCGGTATCAAAGGCGTTTTTGCCGTCCTCGTCGGTGAAGGAGAAATTGATGTGCATGCCTGAGCCACCCGCCTCTTCAATGGGCTTGGGCATGAAGGTCAGATAAAGGCCCTGTTCAAAGGCGACTTCCCGGGCCATCTGTCTGAACAATACGATGTCGTCGACAGCTCTAAGCGCATCGTCAAAGGTCAGGGTATATTCAAACTGCGGCGTATCATATTCAGCGGTGAACATGTCGACGGCGAATCCAAACGCCTCAGCGGCGGCCCAGATCTCGTCATTGAAACGGTGCGGATCGGTAAACGGACCGGTGCCATAAACCACCGCGCCGGGGGAATCGTAGGGAACCAGCTTGCCTTCTTCGTTGTGCTGCAGGACGAAGCCTTCCAGTTCGATACCAACTTTCGGGTTCAGTCTTTTGGCTTCCCAGGCAGCAATGGCCCGCTTAAGCGCGCCGCGGGGGCAGGTGCCGAGAGGGGTTCCATCGCCATCATAAAGATCGCCAAGCACGATATCCGTGCCTTCATCCCAGCTTTCGCGCACATCATCCGCCAGCCAGCGCATTTCCATGTCTGGCAGGCCTTCCATCATCCTGGAGCCGGGCGATGGCAGCAGATCGCGATCATAGTGCACACCGAAAGTGGATTGGCAAAAGCGGGTATGGCCGGACTTCGCTTTTGCAGCGGGAATGTATTTCCCCCGCATGATGCTCAGATGATCACAAAAGACGGCGCGCAGACGGTTGCTCATTGGAATTTCCCTAAACTAATGAAATCGATACCGGCAATTCCTTCAAACCACCGACAAAATTGGAACGTAAAAACTTGTGCGGCCCGGCCGCCTCGATATGGCTGATGCGCCTGGCAAGTTCCTGAAACAGGACCCGCACCTCCAGCCGCGCCAGCCACATGCCCAGACACAGATGCGGGCCACCCTGGCCAAAGGCGAGGTGCCGGTTTGGCGTGCGGAACAGGTCGACGTGCATGGGATTGTCAAATGCTGTTTCATCGCGATTGCCCGAAACGAACCAGTATAACACTTTGTCACCCTCGCGGATGGTTTTGCCGTGCATTTGATGGTCACGCATGGCCGTGCGGCGGAAATAGTTGGCCGGGGACGCCCAGCGGATGATCTCGTCAGGAGCGGTTTTCCATATGTCAGCGTCATTGGCCGCGTCGCGCATCTGCTGCAGCAATTCGCTTTGCACGCACATGGCCTGGATGCCCGCGGCGATTGAATAGCGGGTTGTATCATTGCCCGCGGCGACCAGCAGACAGAAAAAATTGCGGAATTCGGTCTCGGAAATCACTGAACCGTCTTCGGCAGGCTGACGGATCATATGCAGGATGCCATCGGTATCGCCGTCGGCGTTCTTGGCATCCATCAATTCGGTGGCATAGCTGTAAAGTTCGGCGCCAGCGGGAGAATTGAACGGCATCATGCGAAAATCATCTGTGGTCAGCCTGTCGAGCACATGATCAGTAAAATCGGGATCGGTATTGGAGATCAGGGCATCGCCCTTTTCCACCAGCCAAGGCAGGTCTTCCTCCGGCACCCCAAGAATCCGGCCCAACATCCGCATCGGCAGTTCGCGGGCGATTTTTTTAGTTGCGTCAAACTCCGGCGTGCTCAGGGCGTCGTCCAGAATGTCGGCGCAGAGACTGCGGATGTCTTGTTCGAAATTGGCAATCACTGGCGCCGAAAATGCCTTCTGCACCTTCATGCGCATGGCGCGATGTTCGGCACCATCGGTTTCCTGAAAGGTCCGCCGGGCGAGATATTCCTCGTAGGTCTGGTCTTCCATGCGAATGCCGCGGGCGGAGGAAAACACCTCAAAATTGCGGTTCATTACCAGAATGTCGGCATGGCGGGTGACCGACCAGAAATCCTGCCCGTCCTGATATTCAGTCCAGTGCAGCGGGTCTTCGGCGCGCAGGCGGGCAAACGTGTTGTGAGGAGCGCCGTCCACGAAAGTGTCATGGCTGGTCAGGTCCGCATGGCCGTCATCTGTCGGCGTCCAGATCGTCAAATCAATTGTCCATCTGCGTGTTCTCCCAAGATACTTAACATGCTACATATCGGGAAAATAAAATCTAGAGCCCTTCGCCATGCATCTTGCCATTCTGGTGACCAATACGGATCGCAGCGCATTTGCTGATCGTCATCCCAAGGATGGCGAGAAGTTCTCAATACTCATGCATGCAGTGCGTCCGGACTGGAAATTGAGCGTCTTTGAGGTGAAAGATGATGAGTTTCCAGACAGTCTGGCACTGTATGACGGCCTGATCCTCACCGGCAGTCCGGCATCAGTTCACGACGGCGAGGATTGGATCGACCGCCTCAAAAAATTGGCGGTGGAGGCTTATGAAACCAGGCAACCAATGTTCGGCGCTTGTTTTGGCCATCAGGCGATCGCCGAAGCGTTGGGGGGACATGTTGGCGAAAATCCAACTGGCTGGGTGCTAGGCACCGTGGAAGCTGAGCTGGTCGCAAAGCCCGAATGGGAGCAGGAATTGCCCGACAGGCTCAATTTCTATGCCGCCCACCACGAGCAGGTTCTGAGCCTGCCGAACAATGCAAAACTCATTCATCAGCAGAAGGCGTGCAAAATCGCCGGGTTCCGCATTGGAAATGATGTTTATACGACCCAGTATCACCCTGAAATGACGCATGAATTCGTTGCTGCGCTGACCGAAGAAATTTCTAACGACTTGCCTGAAGAAGTAATCAGAGAGGCCACGGACTCGCTGGCCAACAAATCTCATTACCTCGAATTCGCAGAATCCATCGCCCGCTTTTTTGAACACCGCTGACCAGAAGGACCGCCGCCCGTAGATGGTGTCGGATTTGTCTGGCACGCGGTGAGAAAACAGGCTTATTAGTCAACTTCGTCAATCAGAGTTGGTGAATATGGACACATCCGGCAGGCCTCAAAATATCGCCCGGGGCATCACATTGATTGTTGCTGCAGCACTGACCATTTCGGTGCAGGACGCGGTGTTCAAGCTGTTCAGCGGTCAACTGACTCTCTGGCAGATTTTTGCGCTGCGCGGCTGTCTGGCCATACCAATGCTGTTGGTGGTGGGTCGCGCCGCTGGCAAAAATGCAACGGGAGTGGGAACCCTGCGTTTGGCGCTCGGACGTTGGCCGCTGTTGCGGTCTGCCTTCATCACAACAACCTTTTTGTGTTTCTACGCCGCCATTCCCTTTCTCAGCCTTTCCACTGTCGGGGCGGCCAATTATATCGCGCCTATCTTCGTCACCCTGCTGTCGGCCTATGTCATCAGCGAACCGGTGGGGAAGCGCGGATGGATTGGCGTTTTCCTTGGTTTTACCGGGGTGGTTGTGCTGCTGCAGCCGGGCTCAGACGCCTTTTCGCCCTGGGCGCTGTTGCCGGTGATCGGTGCGGGATTCTATGCGCTTGCCCACATTACCACCCGTGCGAAATGTCAGGACGTATCGATGGCGGCGCTGGCATTGTCGCAGAATACCATCATGTGTCTTGCAGGTTTTTTGGTCAGCGGTCTGCTGCTAACTCTAAAACCCGATGGCGAGGTGGCCAGGGCCTTCCCCTATATTTTCGGTACATGGGCATCGGTCAGTCTGGCCGATGTGGCTGTGCTGACCCTTCTCGCCGCCTTTGCGGTCGTGATCGGCATGTTGCTGGCCGGGGCCTATCAGGCGGCACCACCGCCCACCGTTGCGACATTTGAATATTCCTATCTGGTGTTTGTGGCGCTGTGGGACATTTTGTTTTTTGCCGTCATGCCCACCCTGCCCTCTCTCACCGGCATGGTGCTGATTGTCGGGGCCGGCCTGTTGGTAATGCGCCGTTGAATCCGATGGCCAATTCTTGATACGCTCATCCGTCTAATCTCTGCATCCGGAAAGGGCTTCATTTGCGCGCCTCTAAAATCGTTCACGTGGTCAATTGCCATGCAGCCGGTGAAGTCGGCGATGTTATTGTTGGAGGTGTTGCTCCGCCGCCGGGCGACACGGTCTGGGAGCAGCGCAGCTGGATTGCTTCAGACGAGACGCTGCGCAATTTCATGCTCAACGAACCCCGCGGTGGCGTGTTTCGCCACGTCAACCTGCTGGTGCCACCGGTCAATCCAAAGGCCGATGCCGCCTGGATTGTGATGGAGCCGGAGGACACGCCGCCAATGTCCGGTTCCAATTCCATGTGCGTCACCACCGTATTGCTGGAAACCGGCATATTGCCGATGCAGGAACCGGTGACCTCACTGGTGTTGGAAGCCCCGGGCGGGTTGGTTCGTGTCGAGGCAAGCTGCAAAGACGGCAAGGTGACCCAAGTTTCAGTGACCAATGTTGCTTCATTTGCCGGCGCGCTTGATGTCGCACTGGAGGTCGAAGGATTGGGCACGCTGACCGTCGACACGGCTTTTGGCGGCGACAGTTTTGTGCTCGTTGATGCGCAGCAGGTGGGCATCGAGATCGTTCCCGACAACGCAAGGGAACTGGCGACGCTGGGGGCAAAGATTACCGACGCCGCCAATCGGCAAATCGGCTTTTCACACCCCGAATTGCCGGACTGGAAGCATATTTCCTTTTGCGAATTCACCGGTCCCATCAGCCAGCAGGACGGCAGGTCGGTCGGAGTCAATACAGTGTCAATCAAGCCAGCCAAGCTTGACCGCTCCCCCTGCGGCACCGGCACCTGCGCCCGCATGGCAGTGCTGCAGGCCAAGGGCCTCATGGATGTCGGCGACAGGCTTTATGCCCGGTCCATTATCGGCTCCGAATTTGAAGGCGAAATATTGGACCTGGTGAAAATCGGCGACAAGACGGCGATCATCCCAAAGATCTCCGGCACCGCATGGATCACCGGCACCCAACAGGTGATGTTGGATCCCACCGATCCGTGGCCGCAGGGCTATCGGTTGAGCGACACCTGGCCGAAACCAGGCTAGCCCTGCGGCGGCGAGCGGCGGCGGCGGCGGCGGCGCAGCGGCAGCATCAGATGCTGGCATTATGGAAGTTTAAACACCAAGGCTGCATGGCCGGTGACTTTGTCGGCGTCTTCAAATTCCAGCATGGAAGGATTTTCACCGTCCCGGGTCACGACACCGATATTGCCAACGCGTTCATAACTGCCCCCAATCCTGAAGAATGCCTTGCCGGCTGATTTGTTATCAAGCTCCAGGAATGGTGTGAGATCGAGCTCGATTTCAGCGCCTAAGCCATAACCGTCGGTGGAATCATTATTGCTCAAATCTGCCATGCCTGGCTCAAAGCCCAGCACCTCCAGCGTGTCGTATCCGCTGGCATCATTAAACCGACGAGAATAGGAGGCGTTCACGCTCACCTTAGCCAGAACATCTTCTGAAAGTCCGAGATTCTTCTCAACTTTAAAAAACATAGACATTGCCAGCCATTCATTTTCGTATTCAGTATCATAGGAGAATGGCAGCGTGCCGCTATTGGTTACCCCACTAAAACGAGTTTCAACATCATCAGAACCAACTTCAGCACCGCCATTTAGAAAGACATTGATGTCAGGATCTGGGAAGTCCCAGCTAAAGCCCGCGCCCACCCTGAACGACTTTGAGTCATAATCGCCATCATAGTTGATTTCGGTTACGTCGCCATAGCCATCCGGAATGACAAAACCAGAAGCATTTGGTCCGACGCCGACACCGGGCAGTAATGTGACCCTGCCGACTTGCTGGTCGTAATCTTCCAGCATCTTTTCAAATTCCACACTCTCCTGCCTTGCGGTAACGGAGAAGTGCCATGGATTCCTTATGGGATCCGCACGGGGCTTCAGAATGGGATCCTCAGAGGGATTTGCAAAGGAGGGGGGGCCAAAAGGAAATGCACCAGGCGTGATTTTCACCTCAAGCTCAAACCCTGAAACGTCACCACTATCCTCACCGTCGACAACGCCCAACTCGCGCGTGGTGGCATCACCGGCGACTTCGGAACCAAGAAATCCCGGTGCGTTGAGGAGTTCCATGAAACCGGTGAATACTCGAACTGAAACCTCAGCCTTTGGTCCCACGACATCCGTAATGCTGTCAGAATTGGAGTGGTCGCAGTTTTCTTTCCATCTTTCTTTTAGGTCGTCAGATAATTCCTTTATATCCTCTTGGACAGTGGGTGCTTCGACGAACAACAGCCTTGCGACGTTGATGTCGATAGCAGATTCGTTGAATGCTGCATCGCTCGGCTCCCTTGAATTTCTTGACCCACTTTCATCCGACTCCTCCGCATGCAATGCTAATTGTCTCGCCAACCATTCAATAGTGCTCATTGATCCGTTAAAGGTTCCCCTGTCACAGTGCTCCACGGCTTTGACGGCCGCATTATGTGTCAAGTGGATCGCCTCCTCCCAGGCGCGCAACCTCGGATCGATAATCGGCTGCCCAGGCCCTCCCGAAGGCAGTTGTGCCTGCGCCAGTGCTGATACCGGAACAAACGCCGCTGTCGCAACGCCAAGAGCTAAAAGGGTTTTAATTGATCGATGGGCCATAATTTTATCACCTGAATAAAAGCCCAACCCCAAATCAACTAGCAGTCGATTTTAGCAACAGCAATATACAATTAACTTTTATTAACTATATCGTGATATTTATACAACATATATTTCCAATCGTATACATTCTTGAAAATATTCGAGAATATTTTGAATTTTTATTCATATGATTGAAAATTAACAGAATCTATTCACTTATAATCATGCAATAAATTCAGCCGTAGAGACCCTTTTCGCGTTAATTGGCAGCCCGAAGAGTTGACCTATCGGCTGTTTGCCCTGTTGAGCATCCACAGGCGGCAAGATGTGACAGTCCATTTGAAATTGACGCTGTCGGCATATCTGGCCGGGTTGAGGTTGCAAAAACGAGAAAAACCTCTAGCCCCGCACCAAGTGGTTTTGCGGATCATACCGACCAAAATCATCCAGCTTGCAGGGGGTCACCATGCCCAGTTGCAGCACCGACAACTCCTGCTCCATGGCGGGCGGATCGATGAAACCCATGGCGATATTCTGTCCCGTGCGATAGCCCCACGCGGCAGACGTGATTGTGCCAACGACCTCGCCGCCGCTGAGGATTGAATCGCCGGGATGGGCCGGTGCCTCGTCGCTGTCCAGTGTCAGCGATACGAATTGGCGGCGTGGGCCGGCCTTTTGCATCGCCAGCAAGGCTTCCTTGCCGATGAAGGATTTGTTGAAATCAACAAACCGCGCCAGTTCCGATTCCAGCGGATTGAATTCGGTGATCAAGTCTGCCTTCCAATGGCGATAGCCCTTTTCCAACCGCATGCTTTCGGTTGCCATCAAACCAAACGGCTTCATGGCGAACGGTTCTCCTGCCTGTTGCAACAGAACATAGGCCTGGGCCAGTTGTTCATTGGGAATGTGCAGCTCCCAGGCCAGTTCACCACTGAACGACACCGCCATGGCCACGGCCTCCACATGGCCGATATGCACCGTCTGGCAGGTCAACCATTTAAACGCACTGGCCGACCAGTCGCTGCGCGGCGCCGCCGCCTGCAGAACAGCGCGGGAATTTGGCCCGGCCACCACCAATATCGTGTGGCTGTTGGTCAGGCAGGAAATTTTAATATCGCCGCCGCTGTCGCTGCCGCCGTCGGGAAGGTGTTCGTTCAGCCAATCCAGGTCGTGGAATTCCGCCGCCGCCGCTGAGCCATACCAGACACTTCCATCCGGCATATTGGCCAGGGTTGCCTCGCCCTTCACATTGCCCTGATGGTTGAGGAAATAGGCCAGACCGACCTTGCCCGGCTTGCGACTGACCCTGCTGCACATGATGCCGGCCAACCAGTCATGCACACCCTTGCCGGTGATCTGATAACGGTTGAATCCGGAGACTTCCATAATGCCGACATTGGACTGAACATTGGCGATTTCCTGGCCAATCAGGTCAAACGTGTTGTTGAAGCGGAAGGAAAGTTCCTCTTCAAAGTCGATATTTGGCTTGAAGTAAAGCGCCCGCTCCCAACCGTTGACGGTACCGAATTCAGCCCCCTGCTCTGCCAGGCGATGGGTGATCTGCGTGGTCTTGATCGGGCGGCCTGCGGGGCGGTGCTCGTGGGGCATGTGGAAACGGAATTCGTTTTGATAATCTTCAATCGCCTTCAGGGCGGTATATTCTTCATTGGCGTAGCGGGTGAAGCGGCGCGGATCGAGGCACCATGTATCGTAGCACGCTTCGCCATGGGCAATGATCTGGGCCAGCAACCAACCGTGGCCACCACCTTCGCCAAGCCCGGCGCGCAGGCCGGTAATGCAATAGGCATTGCGCTTGCCGGGGATCTTGCCGACCAGCGGCAAACCGTCCGGCGTATAGGTGATCGGGCCGTTGATGATCGATTTAATGCCGGTGGTTTCCAGACATGGCAGGCGGGCAAAGGCACCTTCCATCACATCGACCACCCGGTCGAGATCATCGGGACACAGGGCCATGGTGAAATTGGGATCAATGCCGTCCAGCCCCCAGGTTTTGCAGTCCTGCTCGTAGAAACCGATCAACAGGCCTTTCTTTTCGGCCCGCTGATAAAAGTCTGCGGTGGGGCAGCGGATCAGTGGCGCCCGGAAATCATCCCCCAATTCGACGATCTCGGGAATGTCCTCGGTCAACATATATTGGTGTTCCATCGACGCCACGGGATGTTCAACACCCATCATCGCGCCCACTTCATTGCAGCGATAACCTCCGGCATTGACGATCTTTTCGCAGGAAATGTCACCCTTTTCGGTATGGACGATCCAGGTGCCGTCGGGATTTTCGGTCAAATGGGTCACCGGCGTGAAACGATAGACTTCCGCTCCCGCCTTGCGGGCGCGGCGCGCCAAGGCCTGGCACAATTGTGCCGGGTCAATATCTCCGTCCAGCGGGTCCCACAGGGCCCCCAGCAGATTGTCGGTGGTGATCAGCGGGTGACGGCGTTTGCATTCAGCCGGATCGAGAATTTCAAAGTCCACATCCATGCCCTTGGCCATCGACAGGAAATGCTGATAGCCGTCCATGTGATCCTGGGTTGAGGCCAGCCGTAAGCCGCCTGTCGCATGGTGATAATTGATCGGATAGTCAGGATCTTCCGACATTTCTTTGTAGAGATTGATCGAATGGGTTTTGAGGCCCACCATGGTCTGATTGCCGCCGAAATTGGTCACCTGGGCAGCAGAATGCCAGGTTGTGCCGGATGTCAGTTCATCGCGCTCCACCATCACACAATCGGTGATGCCCTCCTGGGTGAGGTGATAGAGAGTGGAGCAACCGGCAATGCCGCCACCGATGACGACGACCTGGGTGTGGGTTTTCATGATCTATGTCCTGAAACTTCGTATTTGGCGTGACCTGCTGCAGGATCACCCCTATGGCAAGGCGAATCCAGTTGGTGGCGCTTTATTTGAATATTTTTGAAGTTAAATTTCGGGTTTCTTAAATCTCATCTTCGCCGAACACCTGAACCTGCACCGGCATTGGAAACTGATCAGCGCTTTCGTGGTAAACCTCGCGCAAACAGGCCCGCAGGTCGGTCGCCGCACGTTCGGGCACGGTGCTCAATATGTCCTTGCGGGCATAGAGCGACACCGTCCGGCTGAAGGCTGGCATCGGCAATTTGTAAAAGCCGAACTTCTGGTGGGTATCTTCCCGGTGGGACAGGGTTCCATGCACAGCAGACGCCGTGCTGATCGCCCAGCCGCCGGTGGCCAGAACCATCGAGAACAGGGTTTGATTGGATGAGAACTCGTGGATCTTTGGCGGCACGAATTTCACCCGCCGCAACTGCGCCTCCACCTGTCGGCCCATATGCTGTTCGCGGGCATAGCGTACCATCGGAAAACTGCTCAGATCTTCAAGCTGCGGATTGGCGGGAATGGACGGGCTGGTGACCAGAATATAGGGATCCCGCATCAGTGGATGTTCCTCAATCCAGTCCACCGGGTCCATCGCATCCACAGCAACGATCAGGTCGGTGGCGCGACTGCTGAGAATGGTGAAATTCTCATGGCTCGGTCCACTTTTGACCACGAAACGGGAATTGGGAAAGGCGTCACTCAGCAAGGTCAGCCAGCGCGGCATGATGTGATTGTCAAAATCCTCCACCACCGCCATGCGCAATGTGAAATGCGGCGATTCCTGCCGTGTTGTCAGTTCGGTGATCGCCCCATCGACCTCGTCGAGAATGCGCAATGCCCGCTGGCGGAACAGATGCCCCGCTTCAGTCAGCGCAAAGCGTTGCGCGCTGCGTTCCACCAGCCGCGTATTCAACGCCTTTTCCAGATTGGAAAGCTGCAGCGAAATCGCCGAAACACTGGCCCCCAGACGCTGCGCCCCCTGCGAAACAGAGCCTTCTTCAACAACCGCAATAAAGGCTTCAATCGCCCGAAACGAAAGTTTGCCACTGTTTTTGTCGGCCATGAATTGCTCAAATAATGTTTTCGATTTTTCAAAACAATTCATATCGGCTTGTATGATGCTCCGGCAAGGCGAAAATGGCGGCGAGCGGCGGCGGCGGCGAGTGCGACGACGGCAGGGCAACAGCGAGGCACATATGGCAAGAAATGGCAGATCTGGCGGACGCGCTTCACGGGTCGCGGCCCGCATGGCCCCGGTGTCTGAAATCAATCCCTGTCCACCGGGGCAAGTTGGTGGCCAATACCGCCCGCTCAACGACCACGATCTCGAACGGGTGATCGACACTGCTTTTAAAATTCTCGCCGAAATCGGCATGTCGGAAGTGCCGGACAGCTTTCAGACCATTGCCCTGCAGAAGGGGGCAGAACTGAACAAGCTGGGGCGGCTGACCTTTTCGCGCGACCTGATGGAAGATATTATCGACGGCGCCGCCAAGGGGTTTGTCTATTACGGCCGCGATCCCAAACATGATTTTGAACTGGGTGGCGACAGGGTCTATTTCGGCACTGGCGGTGCGGCGGTGCAGACGCTTGATCTGCACACTGGTGCCTACCGCCCCTCGACCCTGGCCGATCTCGCCGATTTCACCCGGCTCATCGACACACTGGAAAATGTCAGTTGGTTCACCCGCTGTTGTGTCGCCACCGATGTGCCCGAAGTCGCCGATCTGGACATCAACACCGCCTATGCCCTGCTGCGCGGCACCACCAAGCCGGTGGGCACCAGTTTTACTCTGGCTGAAAATGTCGATCCGATCATCGACATGTTTGACGTCGCGCTTGGGGGCGAAGGGAAATTTGCCGAACGCCCATTCTGCAAGGCGCATATCTCGCCGGTCATCTCCCCGCTGCGCTATGGCGAAGACGCGGTGGAGGTCACCGAGGCCTGCATTCGCCGCAGGGTGCCTATCAATTCCATCATCGCGGCCCAGTCCGGAGCCACGGCGCCGGCCCCGCTGGCCGGCATGCTGGCGATGACCACGGCGGAAACACTGGCCGGCCTGGCCCTGGTCAACCTACTGGAGCCCGGCTATCCGATGATTTTTTCCAACTGGCCGCTGGTCATCGACCTGCGCACCGGCGCCTTCAGCGGCGGCGGTGGGGAAATATCCATTCTCAACGCGGCTTCGGCGCAAATCTCCAATCATCTTGGCCTGCCGTCAGGCGTTGCCAGTTCAATGGCCGACGCCAAGTCCGTCGACGCGCAGATGGGCTCTGAAAAGGCCATCAGCGCCGTTGCCGCCGGTCTCGCCGGGGCGAACATGGTCTATGAATCCTCCGGCATGATGGCCAGCCTTCTGGGCGCTTCCTTTGAAGCCTTCATCATCGACAATGAAATGCTCAACCACGTGCACCGGATGATCCGCGGCATCGAAGTCAATGACGAAACGCTGGGCTTTGAAACCATCCTGGAAACGGTGACCGGCGAGGGCCATTTTCTTGGGTCCAGCCAGACAATGGGGGCCATGCAGCGCGATTATTATTATCCCGACCTGGCCAACCGCGACGACCCGCGCACCTGGGAACAGAAGGGCAAGGAAGACATCTGGCAGGCGGCAAATGAAAAGGCCCTTGCCGTGCTGGCCAAGCACAAGCCCGACTATCTCAACCGGTCTGCCGATCAAAAAATCCGTCAGGCGCTGAATATTCTGCTTTAGCTCTGGCGTTTCGCCGCCATTTCTGGTCGAAATTGACACGACGAAGCAATTGTCGAACGCAAGCTGAGTGAATCATGCAGCAGGTGGACCACAAAACGATCATCGCCGGGCTGACCGCCGAGCAGCGTGCCACTTTGCTGGCGCGTTCCAACGCTGCCGGGCTGAAACATTTCGGCCTCTATCTGTCAGCGATGGCGATTTGCACCGCACTGATCATTCTGCAGGTGCCGTTTCAACCGCTGGTCATGCTGGTGCAGGGCATTTTGATCGTTTTCCTGTTCACTCTGCTGCACGAAACGGTGCATCGCACGCCCTTTGCAAGTGAGGCACTGAATCTGTGGGTCGGTCGGTTTTGTGGCTTCATGGTGTTTCTTGGGCCGGAATGGTTTCGGTATTTTCACTTTGCCCATCACCGCTATACTCACGAACCCGGCAAAGACCCGGAACTGGCCAGTCCGAAACCGCAAACCGCATGGCAATATCTCAAATATCTCTCAGGCCTGCCGGAAACGACCCAGCGCATACTCTCCCTGTTTCGAAATGCCCTTAAACCCAATCAAGACGCCTATGTGCCAGCCAAGGGCAAGGCCAAGGTGATGCAGGAAGCACGCATTCAACTGGCGCTCTATGCGTTGTTGCTTGTTGTCAGCATCGCTGCCGCTTCGCCGCTGTTGATCTGGGTCTGGTTGTTGCCGGCGCTGATGGGCGGGCCGTTTTTGCGCGGCTATCTGCTGGCCGAACATGCCCGCTGCCCGCATGTTGCGTCGATGCTGGAAAACACCCGCACGACCTTCACTACGCCACTGGTGCGGTTTCTCGCCTGGAACATGCCCTATCACATTGAGCATCACGCCTATCCGGCGGTACCGTTTCACAAGCTGCCGGAATTTCACCAGTTCACCCGCGAACACAGTTTGCATCTGCAAAATGGATATCTGCGGTTCAACGGCACATATCTGAATGACGGATGGGCTGGGAAACTGAATATGGAGAGTAAATCCGATCGCTGAAGGAGCATCGCCATGGAAAACTCGATACTGATTGCCAAACTGATGGGTCCCGTCCTGTTGGTCGTTTCAGTTGCCATGCTGAAAGATCCCGAAGATCTGCTGTCGATGGGACAGGAATTTCTTAAAAGTCGGGCATTGATATTTATCACCGGTGTGCTGGCGCTTGTTTGCGGTCTGGCAGTTGTCAACGCTCACAATATCTGGTCCGCATCATGGCCCCTGCTCATCACATTGTTTGGCTGGGCAATGCTGATTGGCGGCGTGATACGGATCGCCTTGCCTGGCACAGTTCAGACGATTGGCACGGCAATGTTGCAACGGAAGTCGATGGCCAGAGGTGTGGCTTTGATCTGGCTGATCCTCGGCGCCGGGCTGTGCTATGCGGGCTATCTGTAGAGCCTGTTGAAAAGCGGTTAGGGTGGGGTTTGATCCGAGGTTGTGCACGATGGCAGCCCGTTATTAGGGGAATATGTGGTGGATCGTTTTGATCTGGGGAAACACAAGAAGCCCATTTCGACAAACTCGCCTCAGGCGCAGTTCTGGTTCGATATGGGGCTCAACTGGTGCTACGGGTTCAACCATGAGGAAGGGGTGAAGTGCTTTGAAAAGGCCCTGGAATTCGATGCCCGTTGCGTGATGGCTCATTGGGGTGCCGCCTATGGCACGGGCCCCTTTTACAACAATGTCTGGCGCCAGTTCAGCCGCGATGAAGCCGATGCGGCGACGCGGTTCAGCTATGATCACATTGAGCAGGCGCGCGCCCTGGCCGCCCACGGATCAAGACTTGAAAACGACCTGGTCGAAGCCCTGGCGCACCGTTTTCAAAAACCCCATGCGGTGTCAGGCGAGGAGTTTGACCGTTGGGATGACGATTATGCCGATGCCATGCGGCAGGTCCATCGCGACCATGAAAATGACCATGATGTAATGGCGCTGTTTGCCGAAGCGATGATGACCCGCACCCCTTGGAAATTGTGGGATGTCAAAAGCGGCCAGCCGGCTCCGGGGGCAGATACGTTGGAGGCGTTGGAGGTACTCGAAAGATCAATCGACTTGAAAGACGAAGCTGGCGAGGCCCAACATCCTGCCATTCTGCACCTGCACATTCACGCCACCGAAATGTCGAATGAGCCCGAACGGGGAATGCGATCGGCCGATATTCTGGGCACCCTTTGTCCCGATGCCGGCCATATGAACCATATGCCCGGCCACACCTATGTGTTGTGCGGTGAATACGAAAAAGCCAGGAAGGCCAGCGAAAAGGCTATCCGCGCTGATAACAAATATGCCGACTATGCCGGGCCGTTCAATTTCTACACCACTGCACGGGCCCATGACCTGCATCTGATGATGTATACCTGCATGTATCTGGGGCAGTTTCAGCCAGCGATCGCCGCAGCCGAGCAGATGTGTGCGACGCTGACCAAGGAGGTTCTCAGCGTGCAGGGCCGCCCGCAACTGGCCATCACCATGGAGGGCTACTACTCCATGAAAGTGCATGTGCTGGTGCGCTTTGGCCGTTGGCAGGAAATCATCGACACACCGATGCCGGACGATGCCAGACTTTATTGCGTCTCCACCGCCATGCACCACTACGCCAAGGGCATTGCCCAGGCGGCGTTGAGAAACATCCCGCAGGCCGAGGCAGAGCGCGACGCCTTTCACCGGGCCGTTGACCGCATTCCCGCCGAGCGAAAATTTTTCAACAACGATGCCCGCTCTACCCTCGCCGTCGGTGAAATGATGCTGGAAGGTGAGCTGGAATATCATAAGGGCAATCACGAACTGGCATTTGACCATCTGCGTGAAAGCGTGCGGCGCGACGACAATCTGGAGTATACCGAGCCCTGGGCCTGGATGCATCCACCGCGTCATGCACTCGCCGCCCTGTTGTCCGAACAGCGGCAGTATGAGGAAGCGGAAGCTGTTTACCGGGCCGATCTCGGTCTTGACGGTGTGCTGCAAAGATGTGCCCAGCATCCTGACAATGTCTGGGCCCTGCACGGGCTAGTGGAATGTTTGCGTCAGCGCGGCGAAGAGCAGGATCTGCCGGTCTTTGAAGCCAAACTCGCGGAGGCGATGGCGAGGGCTGATCTGCCGATCACCTCTTCGTGCCTGTGTCGGCGAAACTCATCGGGAAGCTGACAGCCAGTCTGGCTCCTCGAGTTGATATTTTTCAGCGGCATCCGGCGGTAACTGGTTGAAGTGATTATTAAAAATGGTCTGCATCTGCCGCTGTGCCAGTTTTTTGTGAAACGCCGAAGCATTGGAGTGCTGCCGTACGAGGTGGAGAAAGTAGATGTTGAAATTGTAGGCGCCGCCATTTTGCGGATCATCAATCAACGCGGCGTCACAGACCATTGACCGGTCCCTTTGGCAGGGCACATGGGTGTTGATCCCCTCTTCCAGATGGCGCATCTCGTGAACCAAGATGCTGGCGACCTGCAGCGGATTGTTATCGGCCAGAACCAGATCGTTCAGCGTGACACGGCGATCATCAAACCGTGCCCTGCCCGCCCGCGAGAACAGCAGGTCCCGGTGCAGAACCGGAGATTGACGTTGCAGCCGCTGGTAAAAATCCACTCCCCGACCGGCTCCCGCAGTGGGTTGAATCTGCAACTGATCGAGAAACTGCAAACCGCGAACCAGACCCGAACGCACCGACGGACAGTCAAATTCGTCCCGCTTCCAGGACTCTGAAAATGTAAAATCGGATTGGTATTTCGTCTGCCATTGATGGTTCAACTGTTGGCACTGGTCGTCCGACAGGGTCAGGTCCAACCGTTCCGGCTGCACGAAGACATAGAAAATCACCGCCAGAAACCCGCTCAGCAACAACAGGTTGCGCAATTCACTTCGGTTGCTCTTCTGGCGGGCCCGGGGATCAAACATGGCCAAGTCTTGCCGGTTTGAGCCAGCTTCTCAAGCGGGCATTCTGCGAGCTGGCTTCAGTTCTGACCGCTCAACAATTTTCCTATATGGTCCGGCACATGGCGGGCATCCACATCTGCTGCACGCACCAGGCCGTCAAAATGACCGATTAGCGAGCCGATCCGCTGACCTTCGCGGAAGGCAAGATAGAACTGACCGATATAGATGACCGCCAGATTGGGCCCGAAAACCGTCACCGGCGCGCTGAATATTTTCCGCGCGTCGAACAAGAACAACCGCAGGCGCGGATACATGTCCCGGCAGGTATCGGCGATGAACTGCAATTGCTGGTGGCGCACCTGTTTGCCAACCCCGGCATAATAGCCCGTGCCCGTGGCGCAGGCCTTCAATTCATGCAGCGGCAAGGCGATCTCGTAGTCGGAAGCCCCCGATTCCAGCCAATCCAGCTGATTGCGCAGGGCCTCCAGAGCCTGGGGCAGCAATTGGTTGCGGTTGAGGGAATATTCCCAGTCCAGCATGCCCTCGGTCTTCAGAATATCTGGCAGGGTCGCCGGCACGTGGCGGATTTTGTAGCCGGCAGATTCGCGGTGCCATTGCAGCAATTGCGCATCAGCCGAACTGCGTTCCGCAGGACTCATCGCCATTGCTGCAGCGACAATGTCACCGGGCCGCTCAGGCCGGTTGGTCAGCCCCAGAAGCCAGTCGCTGCTAACCCCCAGCGCCACTGCCGCATCGGCGGCGAGCTGGGCATTGGGCAGGCGCGGCAGATCATCCTTCAGCAATTGGCCGATGGTGGAACGGTCAACCCCGGTCTGCCGCGCCAAGGCTGAACGGGACATCTGACTGCGGTCCATCGCCTGCAGCAACCGGTTGCGGAAGATTTCTGATCGATCTCGCTTGTCCATCTAAATGCACTTTGCAGATTTTATTCACCAAATGAGAGTTTACGCAGCGAATTTACCAAATGTCCAGCGGCGGCTTCTGGGCGTAGCTGTGGCAGCACAGGCAACGAAGACAAAGGAACCATCATGGACACGCCCACCCGCATGATCTGCAAATCCGTCACCTGGCAAATCGCTGGTTTCTTTTCCATGATGCTTATTGGTTTTCTGTTCACCGGCTCGCTGAGCGCCAGCGGCGGCATTGCCGTGGCCGGATCGTTGGCCGGATTTTCCAGCTATTTCGTCCATGAACTGATCTGGTCGAAGATTCGTTGGGGACGGCGGGCAAGTCGTCTCTAAAGCGTCCCTTCCAACAAGGCTTGTTTGCCGCGCAACTGGCGGCCAACAAAACTGGTGAATGCCCGCACCTTTGCAGCCTTGCGCACATCGGGATGGGTCAACACCCACAACGTGGTCCGCATCTCATCTATGGTGGGGGTCAGCCGTCTAATCCCGGGTTCCGGGTCCCCCAGACAGCACGGCAGAACAGAAAGACCAACCCCACCGCGCACTAGGGCACGCACCGCAACGAATGTGTCAGCCGTTGTCTTGATCTGATGGTCGGGCACGTTTTGGCTGAGCCACTGCGACGGCGGTGAGCGCGACAGCGTGTCTCCAAGGCCAATCCACGGCAATTCCTGCAGTTGATCCAAATTCACCTGGCGAGCCAGGTGTTGGGTGAGGTTTTGGCTGCCATAGATGGAGAAACATACGGAAGATACCCGCTGGCAGACGAGATTTTCAGGTGGACTGATCGACGCCCGCACCGCCACATGGGCGTCTTGACGCGACAGATTCAAGCGGCTGGTTGTCACCATCGTCTCGATACGAATCTGCGGGTGCAAGCGGCAAAATGCACCGATAATATCGGCCATCACCGCTTCCAGAAAACTGTCAGTGGTGGTCACCGAAATCGTGCCTTCAAGGCTCAGGTCGTGGCCGGTGATGCGGCGGTCAATTTCGCTGACCCCCTCCTGCATGTCGCGGGCCAGTTGGACAATGGCCTCGCATTCCAGCGTCGGCGAATAACCCGACGGCAGGCGGTCGAACAGTTGAACGCCGCGATCTTCCTCAAATTTCGATATGCGTCGGATGACCGTGGTGCCGTCAACGCCGAGTTGTCGGGCGGCCGCCACCGCGGATCCCGAATCCACGACAGCGACTATGTATCTGAAAATATCCCAATCCATGCTCTGCATATTTGCAGATGGTGCCTGCAATACCGGATATTGTCCAGCATATTTGAAGAGCCTATACTTGACGAATGCGCACGCTTGGGCGCTTCTGCAAAAACCAATGAGTTGAGGAGACGAAGAATGAAGCTGAAGATTTTATTGGCCGCGGCCGTCGTCATGGGAAGCACCAGCGCTGGGATCACTGCTGATGACCCGATTGCTGCACGCAAGGCGATCATGAAGAATGTTGGCGCTGCAACCGGTGCCGGTGGAGCGATGGCCAAGGGAGAGGCCGAATTTAACGCGGTGACTGCCCAATTGGTGCTGCGAACCATGAATACCGCCGCATTGGGTATTGGCGAACTTTTCCCCGATGGCAGCGATTCAGGTGGCGACACCACTGCGTCACCGAAGATTTGGGAAGACCGCGCCGGATTTAATGCGGCCATGGCCAAATTTGCTTCCGATACCGCAGCTGGCATTGCCGCCAAGCCTGGCGACCTGGATGCGTTCCGGGCGGCCTTTGGTGCCGCAGCGTCCAATTGCGGCGCTTGCCACAAGGCCTATCGCGTCAAGAAATAGCCTGCCGTCGCGACAGATAATGCCCCGTGACCAGCGGCGGTTTCGAACCTATTCGAGACCGCCGCTGTTTGCTTTTTCGCGTCGATCAATCGATGTAATTCAGCACAATTGCCAAGGTTATGGCGCCCCAGAACGAAGAGTTGACGAAAGAGCGGATAATGCCGCTGTCCTCTTCAACGCTGATGCCGAGACTTCTGAGCACCACATTTCCAGGTAGAAAAAACAGATTGAGCAGGCCGTTAAGCAGGGGCATGGCTTGGTCCTTAATTTGCGGTTTGCGGATTGGTGGGTTGCGGATTGCGCGACCAGTGTGGGGGTGACGCAAAAGGATCTGAGGAGCGTGAAAGCCACAGGCTGGTGGCAATGCGCCGGGCGGCCTGGTTGATGATTGCCGCCGCCTCGTCGGAAAATACCTGCGCCGATACGGATGAAAACAGCTGCAGCCATTCTTCAAAATCGGCGGAATCAATATTTTCGATCTTCAGATGCACGGGCACCGGTCGGCCCTTATACTCGCCGGTCTTAAGCAATACCGAGCGCCAGAAGCCTTTCATCTTGTCGAGATGATCTTGCCAATTGCCGCTGATGTTTTCGGCAAACAACGGGGCCAGCTTTGGATTGAGCTGAACCTGTTCGTAAAACCGATCCACAAGATCGGAAATCTGCTCAACCGTAATCGATGGGTGCACGCTTTCGCGTTTCAAAAAGGGCCGTGCATGGAGATCTGTCATTGGAATTTTTATCATTCATTTTAAATGTATCTTTTATTTAGAATGATCCTCTGCTAAATGCAACATATAAAATGAATGTTTTGGAGATTCCCATGCGACTGAACCAAGCCAGCGATTTTGCCCTGCGCATTTTGATGCTGCTGGCCGAGCGCAAGGAACCAATGACCGTTGATGCGGTCACCAGTGAACTTCACCTGGTCAAATCCCATGTCATGAAAATCGTCGCCAAGCTTACCCGCCAGGGGATCTTGAATTCAACAAGAGGCCGGACCGGTGGCATCAGCCTGGCGCGGCCAACCGAAGACATATCCGTAGGCGAAGTGGTGCGGTCAATCGAAGCCGATTTCGCCATTGTTGAATGTATGCGCGACGGCGAATCGCAATGCGTATTCTCCTCCCATTGCAAACTGCGTGGGGTGATTAGTGATGCAACGCGGGCTTTTCTGCAGGTTCTCGATCAACAGAGCCTGCGCAACATCACTGTTTCATTGCCCACACAATAATGTGCTCACCCGGCACTCTTGGCTTTCTGGCCATTTCGGGCGAACATGTCGACTGGACGAAAATCTGAGCACTTTTGGCAGAAGCCCCCCTGTCTGCCGCCGTGCTATCGGGAGGCACCACGTTGAAAAAGCATCATCCTATCGCAGCAGTAACCGCAGCAACATTTGCCGCTGCTATGGCAGCAACGACTCTATCGACCGTCGCTCAGGCGGCGAATCAGACCGCCACACAAGCCAACGAACAGGAAACGGTCCAGGCAGCGGAACCTGCCGCCTCGCCGCTGCAAATGGCGATAAAGGCGCAATTGGCGAAATTGCCCCGATCCGGATCGGCGCAGCGCGCCCGTGCCAAAAATATCACCGATTGGTACGCCCAGCGCGACTATCAACCTTTGTGGATCAAAGACGGCAAAACCACTGCGGCTGCCGAACAGACCATCTTTCAACTGTTGACCGCTTATAAGGACGGCCTCGAGGCCAATGATTATAATGGCAATGCGCTATTTTCGCAGCTTGAAACAAGCGGGAATCAGGAACTGGCCAAGTTCGAAATGGACCTGTCGCAAGCTGCGGTCAAATATGGTCAGCACCTGCGGTCCGGCAGGGTTCAGCCGAACACGATCAACCGTGAGTTGGTGATTTATCCCGAACAGCTGACCGCCAACAAAATGCTGTCCCAGCTGGCTTCTTCGGCCGATCCGGCAAAAACCCTTAGTGAACTGCCCCCTCAGACGGCCCGCTATTCCAGACTGCGCAATCATCTGGTGGCGCTGAAACTGCAGGAAGCCAGCGGCGGCTGGGTGAGCATTCCGGAGGGCAAGACACTCAAGCCGGATATGGAAGATGAACGGATGGAAGTCCTCCGTCAGCGGCTTGTGCAAAGCGGTGATTTAAAGTCCGGCGCCCATCAGGGCACGATCTATGACGGAGAATTGGTGGAGGCGGTGAAACGTTTTCAGGGCCGCATGGGGCTGGAAATTGACGGCATTATTGGCCCGACAACCCTCAGCCAGCTGAACATTACCATCCAGGAACGCATCGCCATGGTGGCGCTGAACCTGGAGCGCCGCCGCTGGATGCAGGCGGATTTCGGCAATCCCTATGTTTTCGTCAATCTGGCCGATCAAGTGCTTAAACTGGTGAAGGATGGCAAGACCATCCATGCCGAACTGACCCAGGTGGGCCAGCCCTATCACCGCACCCCCGTATTTGCAGACGAGATGGAATATCTGGAATTCAATCCCTATTGGAACGTCCCCTATTCCATCGCCACCAAGGAATATCTGCCGAAACTGCAGCAGAACCCCTTCTATCTGCAAAAGCAGAAGATCAGGGTTTTGCGCAACGGCAAAAGGGTGAACCCGGGTGCTGTCCCATGGTATGCCTTTTCGCGCTCCAATTTCCCTGTGCGGCTGCGCCAGGACCCCCATGACAAGAACGCCTTGGGGCGGGTCAAGTTCATGTTCCCCAACAAATTCAATGTCTACATTCACGACACCCCGTCGAAATCCAAATTTTCCAAGGACTCACGCTATTTCAGCCATGGCTGTGTGCGGTTACGGTCACCAATGGACTTCGCCGAAAAACTGCTCGCCGCTCAGGGCGTCAGCCGCACCAAGATTGACAATATCGTCGCCTCAAAAAAGCGCACAGTGGTCCGCCTGAAGCAGAAGGTGCCGGTGCATATCACCTATCTGACGGCCTGGGTTAACAAGGATGGCTCGGCGCACTATCGCCGCGACATTTATGGCCGCGACAAAATTCTGGCCAAAGCGTTGAAGCCGAGCAGCTGAGGCAATCTAACCAGGCTCTTTCAACTGGCCGGCAAAGAGGCTGGCCAGTTGCAGCTTTTCGCGATCAACGCTGCAGGAATAGCCGAGCTTCAGCAGATGATCGACGACGGATTCGGTCGCCACATTGCCACTGGCTCCCGGCGCATAGGGACAGCCCCCCAATCCGCCGATTGACGCGTCAAACACGCGCAGCCCATGCGCCAGACAGGCTGAGATATTGTCCAATGCCCGGCCAGACGTGTCGTGAAAGTGACCCGCCAGATGATCGGCCGGAACCTCTTCAAGCAGACAGGTCAGCAGGGCTTCAACCTGTTCCGGTGTAGCATTGCCCAAAGTGTCGCCGAGGCTGATCTGATAACAGCCGATATCCAGCAATTGCCGGGCCACTGCCAGCACCTGGCGCGGTGCGACCGGTCCTGAATAGGGACAATCCACCACTGTTGAAACATATCCGCGAACGGCGATATCGCGATGCTTCGCCATCTCAATCACCGGGGCAAACCGGTCCAGACTTTCTGCAATAGAGCAATTGGTGTTGTTCAAACAAAAGGCTTCCGAGGCCGCCGTGAATACGGCAATCTCATCAACCCCATGCTGCAGCGCCGCCCGCATTCCCCGCTCATTCGGCACCAGTGCTGCATAGGTCACACCGGATGCCCTGGTAATCCCGTCCAATACCGGGCCGGCATCGGCCATCTGTGGCACCCATTTGGGACTGACAAAACTGGCGACCTCGATTTTGGTCAATCCGCCTGCCGACAACAGATTGACCAACTCGATCTTCTTTTCGACATCGATGACGCGCGTCTGGTTCTGCAACCCATCGCGCGGACCGACTTCATACAGGATCACTTCGTCCGTCATGGCGCCGCCACTACCGGGCCAATAGATGTTTGGCGCGATCAACGCTGACATCGCCATCTGCCGCCATTGCCCGGGCGATACGGTCAATGTCACCACCATCCGCGCCGGCGGCAATGGCAATATTGCGGGCATGCAGGGCCATGTGACCACGCTGGATGCCTTCCGTGGCGAGAGCACGCAGAGCGGCGAGATTTTGCGCCAGTCCAACGGCTGCGGTCACCTGCGCCAATTCGGTCGCCGAGGACACATCCATCAGTTTTAACGCCGCCCGGGCCGCCGGATGGGTTTTGGTCGCGCCGCCAACCAGTCCCAGCGCCAGCGGCAGTTCAATCGACCCGGACAGGTTCCCGTCCCTATCCACTTCCCAACGGGTCAGCGATGTATATCTGCCACTGCGGGCGGCGAATGCATGGGCACCCGCCTCAATCGCCCGCCAGTCATTGCCGGTGGCAACAACCACCGGGTCGATGCCATTCATGATGCCCTTATTGTGGGTTGTTGCCCGATAGGGATCGACGATGGCCAGCGCACAGGCTTCAACAATGCCCTGCGCCACCTCTGCTCCCGACAAGTCCCCCTTGTCCAGCGCCGTCGCCGTCAGCTTGACGCTGGCACGCACCAGGCGTTTGTCAGCAAGATTGGACAGGATGCGCAGGCGGACCTTTCCGCCGGTGATTGCCTCAATCCGCGGAGCCAGGAATTCCGCCATGGAATTAACCGCATTGGCCCCCATCGCATCGCGCACATCAACCAACAGATGCACCACCACCATCGGCCCAATCGGCGTGTCGTTGAAGATGTGAACCTCCAGGTCCTTACAGCCACCACCCAGCGACACCAGCATCTGATCGCGGGAATTAGCCAGCTCAATCAACTCGTCCCGGTGATCGAAAATTCGCTGTTTTGCAGCCTCGGTATCGCTGACCTGCAGCAGCTGGATTTGCCCCCGCATGATGGGGTCGGTTGCCGAGGCCTGAAAGCCACCGCACCCGCGCGCCAGTTTGGCCATGTGGGAGGCGGCGGCAACGACGGACGGTTCCTCCACCGCCATCGGCACCAGGTAATCCTTGCCGTTGACGCAAAAATTGGTCGCCACGCCCAGCGGCAGTTCAAATTTGCCAATGACATTTTCAATCATGCCATTGGCGACGTTGAGCGGCAGCCGGTCTGCACCGGCCAGATCCTGCGCATCGCCGCTGTCCAGACAGGCACGCTCAATGAGGGCGGCCAGGCGCTGCTCCGGCTGCATGTTGCGCATATTGGCAATGGCGGAATTTACAACTGGCCTGTCCGGGTTCACGCGGCACTCCTCTGCTTCTCAAGGGCCGTGCCTCGGCTCAAATCTGCGGCACGATATAGGTCGGCACAATCTGGCTTTCAGCAATGGGTTTGGCAATATCCTGACCGCGAAACAGGCCGTGATCGCTGACCAGAACCGTCGACCAGCCCTGCGCCGCACCGCCCAATACATCCGTATGCAGCGTGTCGCCGACCATTGCGATGCGGCTGCGCAATTGGTCGGGCGCGAGGCGCTGCATCACCAGCTCAAATACTGAAGCAAAGGGTTTTCCGTGAAAAACCACATCTCCACCAAAACGGGCAATTGTGCGGTGGCCGATAAATCCCGGTTCGGTGGAAAAGGCCAGTTCGAGCGGTGCTATGACGTCTGGATTGGCCACCACCATCGGGCGCGGGTTTTTCTGAAACGCCTGATCGAGCAATATTTGGCGGTCGGTATTCCAATCCCATGTCGACAGCAGCAAGAATGCCTCTGCCCAATCATAGTCAGCCGGATCATCGCCAAGAATGCGGGTTTCAACACCAAAATCTTCCGGCGCCGAATCCAGCTTCCCGACTACACCCCAGCGCCTTGCAGGGTGGGCCGCAACATGGGCATGGGCGCCCATGCGACTGGAAATGATCTCCTCGGCGGAAAAATCAAAGCCGAATTTCTGGAACTTCTGAAAATTCTTCTGCGCCGGAAAGGTGGCCGAATTGGTCAGGACGAAAACACGTTTGCCCATTTGACGCAGGGCGGCGACGGTTTGCGTGGCGCCCTCTATCGGCGTGCTGCCGACATTCAAAACCCCATAGGCATCGAAGACAAATACGTCAATTTGATCGGCAATTTCCTGCAGGCCACCGGCACGTCGGCTCGTCGCGGGAAAATTCGCCGTCGGCAGGTTGCTGCGCACCGCTTCGTAAAAAGCAAAGGCAGAGACCGCATCAAAGCCCTCGAAATAGACACCGTAATGATCAGATAATGGCACCGCGCACCTTTGCCGATACCCATTCACTGACAATCACGGTGACCAGAATGACCAGCAGAATCATTGATACCTGGGTCCATGCCAATGTGTTGATCGAACCGTTCAGTTCAAGCCCGATGCCACCGGCACCTACGAGACCCAGAATGGTCGATTCACGGATATTGATGTCCCAGCGGAACACCCCGATCCCGGCGAAGGTCGGCAGTACCTGCGGCACAATTCCGTAAGCCATTTTCTGCGCTCCTGATGCACCGGTGGCCTCGATAGCCTCCACCTGCGTGTGGTCGATTTCCTCAATACCTTCGTACAACAGCTTTGCACAGAAGCCGACCGATCGCAGGCCGATGGCTATCGTTCCTGCCAGCACGCCGGGACCAAAGATGAACACCAGCATCAGTGCCCAGATCAGTGAATTGACCGAACGGGAGGCGACGATGATGAAGATGGCAACTGTGCGAACAATGGGATGCGGAGTTGTATTGCGGGCCGCCGCGAAGGCCACCGGCACGGCGATGACCAGCGCAATGACCGTGCCGAGAGTGGCGATATTGAGGGTATCCCAGACCGGTGCCCAGAGCTTGCTCATATAGGAGAATTTCGGCGGCACCATGCGGCCACCGATATCCGCCGCCTGACGCGGTGCGTCCTGAACAAAAAACCAGATGGTTTTTTCCGATATTCCCTGCCAGGCATAGGCGGTGATGGCCAGCGCCACCAGCCAGCCAAACCAGATTGCCCATTGTTTGCGGGTGGTGCGCCTTTTCCAGACGGGGCCGTTATCTGTGTCAATCCTGGGCATCTACTGCACATACTTTCTCAAAAACCCGGACGTATATTCCAGCGCCATGACGATGGCGATTATGATCAACAAAATGGCGGCTGCAGTATCGAACTCGTAGCGCTCAAAGGCCGTATTCAGGGTCGCACCGATACCGCCACCGCCGACAATGCCGACGACAGCAGACTCGCGGAAGTTAATGTCGAGGCGATAGACCGACAGACCGATCATGCGCGGCATGACCTGCGGCTGAATCGCATAATTGATCCATTGGAACCAGTTCGCGCCAGTTGCCTTAATCGCTTCCGCCTGGGAGTCGCTCATGTTCTCAATGTCTTCGGCCAGCAATTTTGCATAAAAGCCGATAGTGCCAATCGACAAAGCAACAAATCCGGCAAATGGCCCAAAGCCAAACAGCTTCACGGCAAAGATCGCCAAAATGACTTCCGGGAAGGTTCTTGAACCGCCGATAATGGAGCGGTTGACCAGATAGACCCATTTGGGAGCCAGATTCTTGGCGGCGCCCAGGCCGATGGGAATGGACAGCGCAATGCCGGCGATGGTTGAAATGATCGCCATCCAGATGCTTTCAAAAATGCCGTCCCACATCACCCCCAGATTGTCGGAAAAATTGGGCGGGAAGAATGCTGCCAGGAATCGCTGCCCACGGGGCAGACCTTCGGCCGCTCGCCCCCAATCGACGTCCATCGTGCCAAAGGCTAGCGCCAGATATATCGCGGCGCCGATGATAATGCTCCAGCGCAGCAGGGGATTTTTGATAAAAGGCGGTTTGTGCCATGAGGTTGGGAATGACTGACGCGCCTTCGCCGCCTTCGCCGCCGGCCCCGACGAGACACTCATAGGGCGGTCTCCAGCTCGATCGTCTTGTCGCCATCGCCGCCATCGCCGCCGTCTTCTTCGTCGACCTTCTCGATGGTCGCTTCCCAATCTTCCTCACCATAGATCTCGGTGAGCACGTCCGGGGTCAATCCATCGGGCTTGCCGTCATAGACAATTTCGCCCAGCTTCAGACCGACGACGCGCTGGGAGAACATCTGTGCCAGCAGCACGTCGTGAATGTTGATAATCGCGGCCAGCCCCCGCTCCTCGCACAATTCGTTTATCAAGCGCATGATCTGGCGCGAGGTTTTCGGGTCGAGACTGGCTGTCGGTTCGTCGATCAGCAGCAGGTCTGGATTTTGTATCAGGGCGCGGCAGATGCCGACACGCTGCCGCTGGCCGCCAGATAATTCATCGGCCCGCTTGTCGGCCATATGCATCAGCCCGACACGATCCAGCAGGCGATAAGCCTCCTGCACATCGGCGGCGGGAAAACGACGGAAAAAGCTTTTCCAGAAGCCAACATAGCCAAGGCGGCCGGACAGCACGTTTTCCATCACGGTCAGCCGTTCCACCAGGGCATATTCCTGAAAGATCATGCCCATGCGGCTGCGGGCTTTGCGCAATTTTGACGAGGACAGGCTGGTCAGTTCCAGGTCGCCCAGATAGGCCTTGCCACCGGTCGGCTCGACCAGTCGATTGACACATCTGATCAGCGTCGACTTGCCCGCACCGGATGGCCCGATAAGGGCAATCACCTGCCCGTCTGGTATTTCC
This sequence comes from Rhizobiaceae bacterium, assembly GCA_039977975.1. Classification (GTDB taxonomy): domain Bacteria; phylum Pseudomonadota; class Alphaproteobacteria; order Rhizobiales; family Rhizobiaceae; genus Pseudahrensia. Next base: position 43,374 of record JBDWCD010000008.1, on the reverse strand, counting down.
AGATCAACGCCCTTGAGGGCCTCATCGCCAGTCTTATAGCGCTTTGTTAACCCTTCAAGTCGCAGCATGCAGCCTCCCCGGTTCCGCGTTTACTGAAAGCGCCGGGCGGACCTGATGGTCGCCCGGCGCTGCTCAATCTGTTCAGTCTGACTTACTTACAATCGTAACTGACACCATTGGCAGCATCGATCTGACGGATCACTGCCCAGTCATTTTTGTGCGTAATGCCGATAAAACGGTCAGCCTTTTTGAACTCTTTGACGAAATTTGCGTCTTCTTTCCATGGGAACGTCCAAAACGCCTCTTTCACCTTTGCAACCAGGTTTGGATGCAGGTTGTGGGCATGGCCATAACCGGTGGTCGGGAAAGTCTGCGACTTATAGATCGTCCGCACCTGACCTTCCTTGACAACACCGCGGCGGATCATCCGCTGCAGAACCGAATTGGCAATTGCGGCAACTTCATAGTCGCCGTTGGCGACACCGAGGATGGAGTTGTCGTGCTTACCGGAAAATGTCGGTGTGAAATCAGTATCGGCGATCAGACCAAATTCACCCTTCAGAATGGCTGATGGCGCCTTGAAGCCGGAATTCGATGTTGGCGATGTAAAGGCCATGGTCTTGCCTTTGATCTCCGATGGAGACTGCATGGCGGAATCCGCTGGCACGATGATTTCCATCTCATAGCCGAACGAACCGTTATCATAGGCCATCATGCCGAATGGCACGAAACCGGCGCAACTGACCGCAATCGGGTTTGAACCGGTGTTAAAGCCAGCCACATGCAGGCGGCCTGAGCGCATGGCTTCAAGCTGAGCAGCGTTAGATTGAACCGGGAAAAACACCACATTCTTGCCTGTGGTTTTTTTCATGTGATTGACAAACCCGTCCCAAATATTGGCGTAGACTGCCGGGTCTTCCACGGGCGTATAGGTGAAAATGATGGTGCTGGGATCGACCCATTTGCTTTCATCCAGTGGCAGGTCGGCGACCTGGTCCAGATTTCGGTCACAATAGGCAACGTCCAGCGTGCCGCGATGACATTCTTCCTGCGCCTGGGCTGGCAATGTCCAAGCCAGCATGAGCATGGCCAGCGTGCCAAGCAGTAATTTATTGATTTTCATGGTATTCCTCCCGAGAACAATTAACCCACCAAAGGGGAAGGTGTTGGGAGTGTATCGGGCGAATTATCGGAGTCAATTAAGTCCAACGACAAACAATTCACAGCCAGGCTGTTGGCCGACCAGATTTCCTTGACGAGGAAACTGATCTATCTCTCTGAAACTAATGGAAAGATTGACCAGCGATCGATCACGTTTCGGTGATCTAAAATAACGGTGCAAAGAGCAGAATAAATACGGCCACGGCTACCGCTAGCGGTTTTTCCAATACAAAAATAAGTGCCTGTAACCACAAAGGTGGACGGGCAGGTGTATGATCTAAGGTGTTGATTTTGTCATCAAACCGGCCGTGGCCAAACCGCGTAAATGGTCCCGGACCGAGTGGAAGACCGGACCCTTTAGCCAACTGGCTTTGAGTTAAGTTCAATTCCCCATCTTTTGGCATGTTCGCTTGAACTCCGCACTAAGACTGACGCGAACAGCGTGTCATGCCATGGTTAATGGCTTGCTAACGATTGCGGCCCCAGATGGAGTCACACCAGATTGCAAACCTGCTCGCGGGCCCGATGCAGTGCCGCTTTTACCTTCTCGCAACTGGCCGGATATCGACTGGACGGAATCGGCACCGAGATCGAATGTATCTCGCCACTCCAGTCCTTAAACGCGATACCGATGGCGCTGATGCCTGCGGTGTGTTCATCCAGATCATAGGCCAGGCCTTCTTTGCGAACCCGGTTGATCAAAGCCAGGAACTCAGGGCCATTGACCGACTGTCCGGTCCGCTGCCACTCCTGCTCGGCCAGCTTCATCAACCGCCCGTCATCCATCTGTGCCAATGCGGCGCGGCCATTGGCTGTGGTTGTCATCGGAAAGGCGTCGCCGACCGAAGATACAGTGCGCAGGCGATGCATGCCCGGCACCTGATCGAGGAAAATCATCCCGGCGCCGCGCTGGACTGCCAGATCTACCGTTTCGCCCGTTGCTTCCGCCAATTCTGATAGTAGCAGACGACAGCTTTCGACAATGTCATAGCGGGCATTGTCAGCCATGGAATGAAACTCCGGCCCCAACCGCAATCCACGTTCGGCACTGGAGGCGATCACCAGCCGTTCTTCCTGCAACGCACCGACAATGCGCTGCACCGTCGACCGTGGCAGCCCCACCTGGCGAGCGATCTGTCCCAGACTAAGCCCGGTCTCGCTGTCGCGCAGTACCCGCAGAATCGCTGCCGCCCGGGCGATCACCTGAATGCCGGAAGCCCGGCTTGTCTTAGTGTCGGTGTCGCTCATGGGCGCTTAACAATCCTCTTCAAACAAACTGCACAGAAGGGACAATCCACAGACCGGCCCGCAATGCGGTACACATATCCCACAAACTTGACTGCAATGCAATACACCTATACCGTATCGTGATTATTCATTGGGGATAGCCCCGGCAAACAACGCTGCGTTTGGAGCCGATGCGCCCAAACCACAGGAGGAGCGGCAAATGACGATTACGGTTCGTGGGATCGACTTTCAGGAAAACACCAATAACGACATGGGGATTGAGTTTTACAATCTCAGTCACCGCTACGGCTTTCAGTGCCCCAACTGGCCTTACTTCAAGGACGTGGCGATCGAGCGCAAACACTATATGGCGAAGTCCGGTGTGCTCAGCCAGACCATCACCACCACCATGCATGTGACCACTCATATCGATGCGCCAGCCCATGTTGTGCAAGGCACACCATTTATCGACGAAGTTCCCCTGCCGCACTTTTTCGGCTCTGGTCTGGTAGTGTCGATCCCCAAGAAAAAATGGGAGCAGATCACCGCAGATGATCTTGAAAAGGCCTGCGGCCATGCGATCCGCAAGAATGATGTGTTGATCATCAATACCGGCTGGCACAAACAGTATGAAGACGGCGACTATTTTGCCTATTGCCCGGGCCTCGTGCCATCAGCTGCCGACTGGATGGTGGAAAAAGGCATCAAGGTTGTTGGTCACGACACCCAGGCCAATGATCATCCGCTGGCCACCGCCATTGGCCCGCAGCGCAACGGCCCGATCCTGCCCCACCTGGAACAGGAATATTTTGAGTGGTCGGGCGGTGTCGACTGGAAAGACGCCTTCCCGGAATGGGAACCGGTGCACAACACCCTGTTCTCCAACGGTATTCTCGGCATCGAAAATGTCGGTGGTGACCTTGATGCTGTCACCGGCAAGCGCTGCACCTTCGCCTTCTTCCCATGGAACTGGGACCGCGGCGATGGCTGCATCATCCGCCTCGTGGCCATGATGGACAAGGGCCAGCAATATCGCATCGAGCCAGGCGAGGATTTTTAAGCCATGTTGGTCAATCGCTTTGCGGAAGCTGAAAAATACGAAGCCCCCAATCATTGGGATGTGACCGGTCTGCGCCTTCAGGGATTTGCTGAAGGCGGGCCGGAAAACCAGTGGGTCGGCCTGAGCCAGTTTCTGCCCGGCGGTGGTGCCGGGCCGGATTCCACGCCCTTTGAAAAGGTCTACGTGGTTCTGCAGGGCGAAATGACCGTCATGATCGATGGCAAGGAAACGGTCTTGGGCCAATATGATTCCTGCACCATTGCCCCCAATGAAGTGCGCAAAATTGAAAACCGCCGCAATGATGTCTGCATCATGCTGGTGGTCATGCCCTACCCGCCGAAGAGCTAATCCAAGGAAATCCCATGACAGAGACTTCCCTTTCCAATCCGCTCTCCATGTTCGATGTCAAAGGCAAAGTCGCCTTGATCACCGGCGCGTCCGGCGCCTTCGGCATGGTGGCTGCACGGGTTTTGGCCGGTGCCGGTTGTAAATTGGTTCTCGCCGCCGGCAATCAGGCGGCACTGGATGAAATCAGCCAGGAATGTCGTGACATGGGGGCCGAGGTTTCGGCACAAAATGTCCGTCCCAATGATGAAGCGACATGCCAGCAACTGGTCGATGCGGCCGTTGCCGATTTCGACTCGCTCGACATTCTCGTTGTCGCCTCCGGCATGAACAAGGTGGCGCTGATTAACGACATGGAGCCGGACACATTCACCGATGTGATGGATGCCAATGTCACCCAAAGCTGGCTGATCGCCCGCGCCGCCGCTGGCCAGATGAAGGCGCAAGGGGAAGGCGGCAAGATCGTGCTGGTCTCGTCCGCCCGTGGCCTGCTTGGCCATCCCGCCGGCTATACCGCCTATTGCGCTTCCAAAGCGGCTGTTGACGGCATGACCAAGGCGCTTGGCTGCGAGCTCGGGCCGACAGGCATCACGGTCAACGCGATTGCGCCAACCGTCTTCCGGTCACCGCTGACCGCCTGGATGTTTGAAGACAATGAAAAGGCCAATGCAGTGCGCGCTGGCTTCCTGTCGCGTGTCCCGAAAGGTCGTCTGGGCGAGCCGGAAGATCTGGCTGGTCCCCTGCTTTTCCTGTCGTCAAAAGCTTCTGACTTTTACACCGGGCATATCCTGTATGCCGATGGTGGTTATACGGCTGGATAATGGCGCAGGTGGAACCAGCCCCAATCGGCATTATTGGCGGTGGCCTTATGGGTCACGGCATCGCGCTGGTGATGGCCCGCGCCGGTCATCTGGTGACCATCTGCGATCCTGATGCCGCTTCCCGCGACAGTCTGCACCAGCGGGTCAGAGACAGTCTCGCCGCTATGGGTGTCGATGAGGTGGAATCCAATCAGACAATTGCCTGCATAACGCTCAAAGAAGAGATCGCCGAAACGGTATCTGGCGCCGCATTCGTATTTGAAGCCGCCCCTGAAAAACTGCCGCTGAAACAATCAATTTTCGCCGAAATTGAGAAACACGCGCCTGCCGATTGCGTGCTGGCGTCGAACACGTCGGTCATCCAGATAAGCCTGATCATGGAAGGTCTGGAAACCCGCCACCGGGCGCTCGGCACCCATTGGTGGAACCCGCCCCACATGATCCCGCTTGTGGAAGTCGTCAAAACCGACTGGGTAGACGAGACCGCAATGTCCGCCATGATGGAGCTGCTCGCCGCCGTCGGCAAAACACCGGTTCGGGTGGAAAAGGACGTGCCCGGCTTTATCGGCAACCGGCTGCAACACGCGCTTTGGCGCGAGGCGGTCAGCCTGGTGGAAAATGGCATCTGCGACGCCCGCGCCGTCGATACCGTGATCAAGGCCAGTTTTGGACGCCGCCTCGCGGTGCTTGGACCGCTGGAAAATGCGGACCTTGTCGGCACAGACCTGACGCTGGACATCCATGAAAATGTATTGTTCGATTTGGAAAGCCGAAAAGGACCATCCCCCTATCTGCAACAGCTTGTGGAGGATGGCAGGCTGGGAATGAAATCGGGAGAGGGTTTTCGCACTTGGACGGACGAAGAAGCTGATGAACTACGCCGCAAAGTCCCCGCCTATCTGTCTGAGGTGTCAGGGCTGTTGAAAGAATAATCTATCCGCCGGATCAATTTCGGCACATTCTGGGAGGAACAAAATGAACTGGAAAACATCTAACCTGGACCGCCGCCGGTTTTTGACCGTCGCCGGTGGTGCGCTTGCCGCTCCGGCCATCCTGCACAAGACCCGTGCTTACGCCGCCAACCCGACCATCAAGGTGGGCTATGTCAGCCCGAAAACTGGCCCGCTGGCAGGCTTTGCCGAGGCCGATGATTACATCATCAAGGGCATTGCCGAAAAATTCGCCGCTGGCGTCGCCAATAACGGCAAGAACTGGAACATCGAGATCATCGTTCGTGACAGTCAGTCCAACCCCAACCGCGCCTCGGAAGTGGCTTCCGAATTGCTGTTGGGTGAAGAGGTCGACATCATCACCGCGGCGGCGACGCCCGACACCACTAACCCGGTGGCCGACCAGGCGGAAGTCAACGGCACGCCCTGCATCACCACCGACTGCCCATGGCAGCCTTACTTCTTTGGCCGCAACGGCAATCCTGCGGAAGGTTTTGAAAACACCTATCATTTCTTCTGGGGCCTGGAAGACGTCATCGGTGCATTCCTCGACATGTGGGGCAAATCCGGCGTCGCCAAAAAGGTTGGCGGCCTGTTCCCCAATGATGCAGACGGCAATGCCTGGGGCGACCCGAATCTCGGCCTACCGAAGCCATTTGCCGCAGCCGGTTATGAACTGACCGATCCGGGCCGTTACCAGCCGCTGAGTGATGATTTTTCCAGTCAGATTCAGGCGTTCAAGGATGCCGGTTGTGAATTGGTGACCGGCGTGATGATCCCACCGGATTTCGCCACCTTCTGGTCGCAGGCGGCGCAGCAGGGCTTCAATCCGAAGATCGTCACCATCGGTAAGGCACTGCTGTTCCCATCCGTGATCAACTCGCTCGGCGACCGTGGCGATGGCCTGTCATCGGAAGTCTGGTGGTCACCGAACCATCCATTCTCCTCTTCGCTGACCGGCGCATCCGCCAAGGAGCTGGCCGACGGCTATACGGCTGAAACCGGCAAACAATGGACCCAGCCAATCGGCTTCCGTCATGCGCTGTTTGAAGTTGTGGCCGACGTGGTCTCCCGCGCCGCCGATCTGGAAAGCCCCGAAGCGGTCACCGAAGCCATTGCAGCGACCAAAATGGACACCATGGTTGGTCCGGTCGACTGGTCAAGCGGTCCGGTTAAAAATGTTTCCAAGACTCCGCTGGTTTCCGGCCAGTGGCAGAAGGAAGGCGACGCATTCGATCTGAAGATCGTCGCCAATTCCGCAGCACCAAACATTCCGCTGACCGGCGATCTGAAACTGCTGTAATTCAAAACATATCGGGCGGGGCCCTGGCTCCGTCCGACCCCCGATCCCAGAAATAATCTGACCGCGGAACCAGGTTTCCCTCCATGAGCGCCATCCTGAAGCTGGATAAACTCTCAAAGTCTTTCGGCGCGGTAATCGTCGCCGACGAGACATCGATTGCCGTGGAACAGGGTGAAGCGCTGGGTATTATCGGTCCCAATGGCGCGGGCAAAACTTCCCTGTTCAATCTGGTCACCGGCACGCTCTCTCCGGATTCAGGCAGGATCGAATTCCTCGGCGACGACATCACAAAATCAAGCGCCGCCTGGCGTTGCCGCGCCGGCATGGCGCGCAGTTTTCAGGTGCCCCAACCCTTTGGCGGCCTCAGCGTTTTCGAAAACGCCCTTGTCGCGGCGACGCAGGGTGCCGGTCTGTCTGGCCATGCGGCTGAAAATCTTTGCCTGGAAGTGCTCGACGATACCGGCCTGCTGGACAAGGCCAACACGCTGGCCGGATCGCTTACCCTGCTCGACCGCAAGCGGCTGGAACTGACTCGCGCCCTGTGTGCCCAACCAAAACTGCTGCTGCTTGATGAGATCGCCGGCGGTTTGACCGAAGCGGAATGTGTTTCGCTGGTCGATACGATCAGGGCGATCCATGCCCGCGGCATTTCCATCGTCTGGATCGAGCATGTGGTCCATGCCCTGCTCGCCGTGGTCGACCGGCTCGCCGTCATCGATTTTGGCCGGTTGATTGCCGATGGCGAACCGAAAGCCATCATGGCAAGCAAAGAAGTACAGGAAATCTATCTCGGCATCGAAGTAGACGGGGAGATGGAAGCCCATGGCTGAGATCAACCTGACCGTCAGCAAGCTTGACGCCCATTATGGTGACTTTCAGGCTCTTTTCGGGGTCGACTTCACCGTGGGAGAAGGCGAAGTAGTCGCCGTTATCGGCTCCAATGGAGCTGGAAAATCCACCCTGATGCGCTCGATCAGCGGGTTGATGGCCAACGGTGCTTCACAGGTTGTCTATCGTGCGGAACCAATTGGTGCCCTGCGCGCCGATGAGGTGGCAGCGCGCGGCATCGCGCTTGTGCCGGAAGGACGGCAACTGTTTGAATCCCTTTCGGTTGAAGAAAACCTCATGATCGGCGGTCAGGTCAAACGCCCCGGCCCGTGGTCCTTGCAAAAGGTCTACGAACTGTTTCCAATCCTTGATGAGCGCAAACATCAGGCCTCGACATCACTGTCTGGAGGACAACAACAGATGGTCGCCATCGGCCGGGCCTTGATGGCCAATCCGGATCTGCTGCTGCTCGATGAAGTCAGCCTGGGTCTTGCGCCGGTGATCATCAAGTCGATCTACGAGGCCCTGCCCCGCATTGTCGATGGCGGCATGAGCGCTGTGATTGTCGAACAGGACATTTCCAAGGCGCTCTCCGTTTCGACGCGGTTTTATTGCCTGCAGGAGGGCCGTGTGTCGCTTGAAGGAAAATCCGGCAGCCAGTCGCGCGAGGAAATCTCCCGCGCCTATTTTGGAGTTTGAGACGGATGGATTGGATCAACTCAATTGTTCAGGGCGTGTTGCTTGGCGGCCTTTACGCGATGATCGCCGCTGGCCTGTCGCTGATCTTCGGGGTCATGCGGCTGGTCAACATCGCCCATGGCGACCTGATCATTCTGGCTGCCTATCTCGGCCTGACCATCGCCACGGCACTCGGTCTCTATCCCCTTGCCGCGCTGTTGATCGTCGTGCCGCTGATGGCGGTGATTGGTTATGGCCTGCAGAGGGTGGTCCTCAACAATACGCTCAGCGATGATATTCTGCCGCCACTGCTGGTAACCTTCGGCCTGTCGGTGATCATCCAGAACGCCCTGCTGGAAACCTATTCCGCTGACCCGCAGAAGATGGATGCCGGTGCGCTGGGAACCGCAAGCGCTAATATTGGCGGGATTTCGGTCGGCCTGTTGCCGGTCTTGATGTTTGTCACTGCCGTTGTGGTGATCGCAGGACTGCAATTCATTTTTTACCGCACCGCTCTGGGCCGTGCCTTCCGTGCTGTTTCCGACAACCAGGACGTTGCCCAATTGATGGGCCTCAACAAGCGTCATATCTACGGTCTGGCCATGGCCCTGTCGCTGGCCGTGGTGGCGATCGCCGGCATTTTCCTTGGCATGCGCACCAGCTTCGACCCTTCAATTGGAGGTGGACGGCTGATCTTCGGCTTTGAAGCGGTGATCATTGGCGGGCTCGGCAATCTGTGGGGAACGCTGATCGGCGGTGTTATTCTGGGTGTGGCGCAGAATATTGGCGCGCAACTGAATCCCGGCTGGCAGGTGCTGGCCGGTCACGTGGTGTTCTTGCTGATCCTCGCCTTCCGCCCGCGTGGCCTGTTTCCCCGGATGACAGGGTAGGACCATGAGCGCTAGCGATAACCACATTGTCAGACGTTCCTCGCAGGCCAGCCGCCTGACAGGCATTGCCGGAATCATAATCCTGATCGCACTGGCCACCGCCCCCCTGTGGGCCGGACGTGCCGATATGCGGCTGATGGGAGAAATCTTTCTTTATCTGGCGCTGGCCAGCCTGTGGAACCTGCTGGCCGGCTATGCCGGGCTGGTCTCGGTGGGCCAACAGGCTTTTGTCGGCTTTGGCGGCTATCTGCTGTTTGCCCTGACCATTTTCGGTGGCCTGCATCCGCTGCTGGCGATTGGTGTTGCCAGCCTGTTTGGCGCGGCCATTTCGGTGCCGGTCGCGGCGCTGATTTTCCGTCTGCGGGGCGCCTATTTTGCCATTGGCACCTGGGTGGTGGCGGAAGTCTTCCGGCTGACCTTTGCCCAGATACAGGTTCTGGGCGGTGGGTCGGGTTCATCGCTGCCGGTGAAAATCGTCAAATCCGTCGCCGCCAGCCGCACCATGCGCGAATGGACGGCCTATTGGCTGGCACTGGGGCTGGTGGTGCTGGTTCTGGGGGTCGTCTATTTCTTCCTGCGCTCGCGCAAGGGTCTGGCGCTCACGGCAATCCGCGACAATGAACTGGCCGCCGGTTCGCTGGGCATCGACATCTGGCGCACCCAGTTCCTGGTCTATGTGGTGACCGCCGGCCTGACCACCATGACCGGCGGCCTGATCTTCCTGCAGAAATTGCGTATCTCGCCGGACGCTGCTTTCTCGGTCAATGACTGGACCGCGTTTGTGATTTTCATCGTGGTGATCGGCGGCATCGGCACGATTGAAGGCCCGATCATCGGCACGCTGGTTTATTTCGCCCTGCGCGAATTCCTCGCCGATCTGGGCACCATCTATCTGATCGTGCTCGGTGTCGTGGCGATCCTCATCATGCTCAAGGCTCCCAAAGGGCTCTGGGGCCTCATTCGCGAACGCTGGGGGCTGGAACTGTTTCCGTTAAGCCACCGCGTCGAGACCAAAAAATAGGACAATTTCACATGGCCAAACCGCAAAAGAAGACCATCGTTACCTGTGCCGTCACCGGGGCCATCCACACGCCGACCATGTCGGACGCCCTGCCCTATACCGCCGACGATATAGCCGGCCAGGCCATTGCGGCAGCGGAAGCCGGTGCCTCGATCCTGCATCTGCACGCTCGCAATCCCAATGACGGCAGCGTGTCCATCGATGTCGATGATTTCAATGCCTTCCTGCCGCGGGTCAAACAGGCAACCAATTCGGTGGTCAACATTTCCACCGGCGGTTCGATGATGACGTCGATTGAAGATCGCATTGCCCCGGCGCTGAAATTCTCGCCGGAAATGTGCTCGCTGAACATGGGTTCGATGAACTTCTCCTTCCACCCGCTGGCCAAGCGCTACGACACATGGAAGTTCGATTGGGAGAAAGATTACGTCGAAAATTCAGACGGTTACATCTTCCGCAACACGTTTCGCGATATCGCCACGGTGGCCGAAAATCTCGCCCCCCACGACATCAAGTTCGAACACGAATGCTATGATGTCGGTCATCTGTATAACCTGCGGTTCTGTATGGATATCGGCCTGTTCAAAGCCCCCATTTTCCTGCAATTCGTGATGGGCATATTGGGTGGCATCGGACCCGAGGTGGACAATCTGGTGTTCATGAAACGCACCGCCGACCGCCTGTTTGGCGATGATTATCGCTGGTCGGTGCTCGGCGCCGGAGCCGCCCAAATGCCGCTGGCGACAACTGCCAGCCAGATGGGCGGCCATGTGCGGGTCGGACTGGAGGACAGCCTGTTCATCTCGCGCGGCAAACTGGCGCAAAGCAATGCCCAGCAGGTGGCCAAGATCAAACGCATCGTGGAGGACCTCGGCAGCGAGGTTGCAACCCCCGATGAAGCACGGGATATACTGGGACTGAAGGGCGGCGACAGGGTCAATTTCTGAACCGGTCCCTGCCGACATGTAACTGCTTTTAAGGATATTTTCATGGCTCGCATTGCCCCTCTTGATCCCGACAATCTGAGCCCTGAACAGCAGCCCGTCTATGAAGCCATCCGCTCCGGTCCGCGTGGCGAGGTTGTCGGCCCGCTGGCCGTCTGGCTGAACCGCCCGGCACTGGCCGACAAGGCCCAGCAGCTGGGCCAATACTGCCGCTATGATTCATCGCTTGAGCCGCGCTTGTCGGAGCTGGCGATTTTGGTGACGGCACGGGTCTGGGATGCAACATTTGAATGGCAATCCCACGAACCCCCGGCGCGGGCGGCTGGCCTGGCCGACAGCATCATCGAATCGCTGCGCCGGGATGAAGAACCTTTGTTTGAAATCGCCGATGAAGCGGTGGTCTATGAAGTGTCGCAGGTGCTGAACCGGGAACGCGGCATTTCCCAGGAACTCTATAACCGGGCCGAAACCCTGCTGGGCAAGGATGGGCTGGTCGATCTGATCGGCGTGCTTGGTTATTACGCATTGATATCAATGACGATAAAAGCCTTTGATGTGGACCCGATTGCCGGGGCGTGAATTGCAGGCGCGTGTTGCTTGAATCCGCTATTTGAACGCTAGACCGTGATAGGGTCGATGTGGCAATTCCGCCACGGCTGGCGTCATTTTTCTGGCCATATTGAGAATTCTTCGACCTGCAATGGAAGCTGGTTGCCATCGGGCGTGGGCGAGTAACAGCGCAGCGCCATGGGTATATATAAATAACATCAATTAAATACAAATCCTTATGTATATTATTATATTTTTAATATAAGATAACCATGCAAAAATATGAGTAATTATTTCTAATATTCGTGCAGTGGTTCGATATATTGATTTGCGATAAATCAGTAAGAAAATTTCTTCTTCGCTGAGTATTTGAAATCATGCACCACATTGCCAGTCAATTTCTGAATTGTCTTCCCGCATCCGTGCGCTCTGCCATTGGGTATCGAAGATGGAATCAGACCATCAAAATGCCGGGCAGCGGCGCTGCAGGAAATCCGCACTCTCGTCGGTTTGCTTGCGCCATCTGGATGGTGCTTGCGTCGGCGATGGCGGTGCTCTGCTTGTCCGGACCGGTGCTGGCCCAAACCAACACTCTTCCATACTTTACCTCTCCCACGCCTGGCGGAACCGTGAGGGATATGCAGGTGGGCAAAATGTATGAGGTGATCTACCTGGCAAAAGATGACGACCCCGGAGACTACATCAAGGATTTCTGGGTAGAGCACCTCAAGCCCACTGATATGAAATACTACTTCGAGCCGATTGAGAATCCGCTGTATCAGATTCCCGCCACGGTAAATGGCGGCAACCCCTCAACGTTACCAGCCACAGAAACCGCACCAAACAGTGGAGTTTACACAACCTCAATCTGGGTGGTTCCTCAAGTGGTGGACGGCCAAGGCAGAATTCATTTGTACGCTCGGGATAGTGAAGGTCGTCCGGCTAACAATGATGACAAGAATACTGACCCGAAACCGCAGAAGCATCTCCAGTACTTCAGCTTCTTAAAAGCAAACGACGGCAATAACGACGCTCCCCAATTCTCGTCCACGGCGGTGACGGATGGCCATGAGGGTAATTTTTATACCTACGACATCACGGTTTTCGACCCCAATATAGGCGACACTCTGACACTCACGGACGTCTCCTCTCCTGCCCCCATATCCTGGCTCAGCATTACAAAAAACAATGATACCTCTTTCACCCTGTCCGGGACGCCGCCAGCTGGAGCTGCCGGCACGCATGACGTCAAGCTCGAACTGTCGGATGGCCTTGGAGGCGTGGCCAATCAGGAATTCACCATCACGGTAACCGGTGATGCTCCGACATTCACCATAGCCAGCCCCCTGCGGGAAGCCGACGTGCTTACGCCCTATTCTGTGGATATCACTACATTTGATATGGACGATGAAGATGTCACCATCAGATTTGTCGATGGTCCGAGCTGGCTGAACATCACGTCCACGACGAATGATGCAGTCAATGGGACCGCTTCTGCACAACTGTTCGGCACATCCGAAGTCGGCGATGACATAGGCAGTCCATTCGATGTGGTTTTGAGGGTCTCAGAAACCGATGATCCGGCATCCTATACTCAACAGACATTCCAGCTTACCGTCACCGACATAAACGATCGCCCGACCTTCGTCACCACAAGTCCGCTGCGCAACGCTGAAAAGAACGTCGCCTATTCACTGACAATCAAGGTAAAAGATCCCGACCACGACGACGTCATTATCAGCAAGGTCAACGGACCGGGTTGGATAGATATAGATGCCAGTGGAACCATCGATAACGGCGATGGCACCGCTTCCGCAACGCTGGTCGGCACTCCAACGCAGGACAGCGATGTGGGCACTTGGAACCTGGAGTTGAAGGTCGAAGAAACAGGGGGAGAACTTTTAAGCCAGAACTTGGTCTTTCAGATCAGTGTTGTTGATGCCGTCGATTCAAATCCAACTTTTACCACCAATGATCCTCTTGCGATTGCCGTTGAGCACGCAGACTATTCTCAGACAATTGAAACTGACTACTCGGGCGTTAACGACGTAGACATCACAATATTTGACGGACCGGACTGGATAGATATTGGAACTACCACCAATAACGGCGATGGCACCGCTTCCGCAACGCTGTCCGGTGCCCCGGGCGATTACGATATTGGTGACACTATCGAACTGGTATTGCGGGTTGCAGACGTCATCAATGCGGGCTCCTACACGGACAAATCCTTCAATCTGGTCGTCAAAAACATCAACGACGCGCCCCTGTTCATCGAAATCGATCCCTTCGAAATACGCGAAGACGAAGACACGGATAGTGACAGATTTTTGGTGAGTACACTTCATTTTGCTGACCTGGAGGAAGATGATGCAGCAACTTTTGACATCATCGAAGATCCTTCAGGCGTATTCGAAATTGGCGACCAAAATGATCCTGCAGAATTTGACCAGCTCTATATCTCCCAGCATGTCGCCCTGGATCACGAGAGTAACCCTCGATACACCGTCAAAGTGAGGGTGACGGACGCAGGCACGTCATGGGATACGGGAACCGAAGCATATGTCCTTGACGCTAAATCCCGCGACGAAACGCTCATCATCGATATTACCAACGTCAATGAGGCACCAACAGAAATTGCGCTGGCAAATGATAAGGACGAGGTCAGCGAGGAAATTGTAACGACGAACAGGGTTCTGGTCGACGATCTGACGATGACGGATCCCGAAAACGATAATGCCGTGAGCTATACCATCGAATCGGGTGATATGACGATTTTCGAAATCGGCAGCCGAAATGAAGCCGGCGTGGATATCTTTGGCCTCTACGTAAAACAGGGTGTCGACCTGACTGGCCAGGCCGGCACAGATTACACCCTCAACATTGAAGTGACCGACGATGGCACAACCTATGACGAGGAAACGGGCATTGATGACCCTGACCCGGCAACCTTCGCGCAAGATCTGACAATCAGCGTGGTGGCGGATAATACTGCGCCAATCGCCAACGGCGATACAGTCACTGGCGATGAAGACTCGGTTGTCACAATCGAACTGAGCGGCAGTGACTCAGACGGGACAGTGGATGAATACAAGCTCACCCAACTGCCCCCCGCCGCAGTCGGCATACTCTATAGCGACAACCCCCCAAACAATGCAATACCAGTCAACACAGCCTTTGATTCCGATGCGGCCACCAAAAAAATCAACATCTATTACAAGGCCGTAAATGACAACGACTTCGCCGATACTTTGTTCAAGTTTGTGGCAATCGATAATGAAGGTGCGGAGAGCGCACCGGCGACAATAGACATCCTCATGCAGTCGGTAAACGACGTCCCCACCTTCACCACAACGGACCCACTGCCGGGTGCGGAACAGGGCACCTATTACGACGAGGCCATCGCGACCTTGGATGTCGAAAGAGACAATGTCGTCATCACCAAGGTGGCAGCTGAAGCGCCGAGCTGGTTGATCGTCGGATCGACAACCAACAATGCCGACGGCACCGCCTCCGCTCCCCTGACAGGCACGCCCGGGCCCGGCGACGTTGGCACAAACATCAATGTCAAGCTGCGGGTGGCGGAGACCGGCGACACCAATAACTACACAGAAAAGACCTACAAGATCAGTGTCGCCAATGTGAACGACCTTCCCACTTTCACCACAGGGGACCCACTGCCGGGTGCGGAACAGGGCACCTATTACGACGAGACCATCGCGACTGAGGACCTCGACGGCGACAGCGTCGTCATCACCAAGGTGGCAGCTGAAGCGCCGAGCTGGTTGATCGTCGGATCGACAACCAACAATGCCGACGGCACTGCCTCCGCCCCCCTGACAGGCACGCCCGGGCCAGGCGACGTTGGCACAAACATCAATGTCAAGCTGCGGGTGGAGGAGACCGGCAACGCCAGTAACTACACAGAAAAAACCTACAAGATCAGCGTCGCTAATGTGAATGACGCACCTGTAATCTCGGCCCCCAACAACGGCAATGAGACGACATTCAACATTAACGAAGGCATCACCGCGGTCACAGATGTCGACGCCACGGACATCGATCTGGACGAAATCGACTACAATATCGTGGCCAACTTTGGCGACGCCGGTCTGTTCGAAATCGATCAGGATTCCGGGGTTTTGAAGTTCCAATCCGCACCCGATTTTGAGAACCCGGCGGATGTAGGTAAAAACAATGTGTATGACGTCAAGGTTGAGGCCACCGATGGCGCTTTGAACGACACGCAAATAATCCACGTGAACATCGTCGATGTCGACGAAATTCCGCCAACGGTGGAACTTTCCGCGCCTGACGAGGTTCGCGACCAGTTCGTTGCAACGGTCACCTTCAGTGAGCCGGTCAATGGATTTATCCAGGACGAACTGACAATTGAGAACGCCACCATCGCCAATTTCACAGGTGCTGATGGCGACACAGACTATGTGTTTACATTGGACCCAATCGAAATGGGCAAAATTAAACTTTCGGTCGCAGCCGGTGTTGCCGCTGATCTGATTGGCAATCTCAACCTCGCCTCACCGGAAGTGGTTCTGGATTATGTCGACGAAGATGTGGTGCTGAAGCAGACCACCAAAGTGCTCAGCAACCTGCTGACCCAACGTGCGCGCATTACCATGAGCTTTCAGCCGGATTTTGGCCGACGCCTGAGCAGGCTGTCTGGAAACTATCAGAACAATGGCGGATTCAGCGCCTTTGGCCTGACCTATAAGGATGGTCGCCTGCCCGCTCACTTCACCCATGATGAGGACAAGCTGCAGTTCAGCTACAGTCTGCGCCAGTCGCTCGCAGCAGCCGGCCCGCCATCGCTGACGGGTCGTCTGGCAACAGATCAGCTCGGCCTGCCATCTGGCAGTCGCCAAAAATCCACTCACGACCCCCTCGAACCACCCAAACTGACCAACAGTTTCAGCCATTATGGCGCCGCCCGTGACCGGAAGAACAACACCGCCGTCAACCAATACTGGCTGGATCAGGCCCAGGCTACATCTGGGCACTACCCGTTGCGCAACCAACTAGGCGGCGGCGACGGCAGCGGAAACTATTCTAGCAATTCCGGAAGAACCGACATTCCCAGCCATGCTCTTACAGCAGGCCCAAAACGCCCCACCCTGCTCAGCAAGGCTGAGTTCGATGCCCGCCATGCACCTTCAGGAAGTGGAACAAACAACACAATGGACGTCTGGATGGAGGGTGCTTATGGCGAATTCGAAGCAGATGAAAACGAGGGCGTGTTCGGCATTGTGCATTTTGGTGCGGACTATCTGGTGACGCCTGATGTGCTGTTCGGTGTGGGTGGGCAGGTCGACTGGATCGAGTCAGAATCCACAGCCGACAATTCCGAAGTCGAAGGTCTCGGCTTTATGATCGGCCCTTACGTGACGGCCCGCCTGGATCCTAAATTGCTGTTTGACGGACGTCTGGCCTGGGGGCAAAGCACCAATGATGTCTCGCCATTCGGCTCCTATACTGACGAAGTTGAATCCGAACGCCTGTTGGCCACCGGAGCGTTGATTGGGCAGTTCGAATTCACCGACAGTCTGACCATGCTGCCCGAGGCACGTCTGTCCTGGTATCACGAAGAAACGGATGCCTATTTCGACTTCTACGGGATCATTATTCCATCAACCAGTGTCGAGACAGGCACGCTGGAATTCGGTCCGACATTCCGTGGCAATTTTGACCTTGCCACCCAGGGCATGCTGCAGCCGTTTGTGGGAGCGAAAGGCATCTGGACCTTCGCCCATGACCTTTCCGAGGATGACAAGCAGGAGAACCCGCCACAAGCAGACGAAGGAGTTCGGGCCCGGGTGGAAATGGGTGTTGACGTTCGCGACAACCTGGCCGAGGGCCTGTTGATTTCACTTTCAGGATTTTACGATGGCATCGGTGACAATGACTATGAAGTCTGGGGCGGCAAAGTGTGGGTAAACCAAGCGTTTTAGGCCGGACGGTCGAAAATCATTGGCTAGCAAGACGCGGGCCAAAGGACTTTTTGACTCTTATGGTCGAAACTTCCTTTGCCGGGTGGGCCGCATGATTTGGGAATTTCCAAACACCTCCACCGATGGCGGGCGATTGGCTCTTGTTATATTTGATACTATATTTTGGATTCATCCTCTGAATTCTGAATTTTAGAATTAATTCTGTATTATTATCCATGCAGTGGCCTGAAATCGGCCTCAATATATCATATTCAATAAATACCAAATTTTTTTGGGAGTATTGAGCCATGAATATATTGGCGTCTGCACCCAGAATCCACCCGGCAAATCACAATCCGGGTGAAGGTGCAAACACTATTGATAATCATTGGGTGAAAAAATCCAGACCCCGACGCGCCAGTCTTACTTCGGTGCATCATCTGAATTTGTGCCTCTTGCTCATGCTGTCTTCGCTGACGTTGCTGGCAAATTTTTGCAGCCAAGCTCTGGCGCAGAATACTGCCCCGGAGTTTACCACCCCCAGTTCGCTGGACGATGCCACGGAATTTGCAGCCTATTCGCAGATAATCGCGGTGAAGGATGTCGACAATGATACGGTCACCATTTCCATTGTCGATGGGCCGGAATGGCTCTCTATCTCTGAGACCACAAATAACGGCGACACAACGGCCACGGCCATGCTCTCGGGCACGCCGGACTACATGGACCCCGGTTCCAACCAGGAATTGCTACTGAGGGTCGACGACAATATTCAAAGCACTGATTCGACCTTTTATATCAACGTCATCAACACCCAACCGACAATGAATATTACCGCACCGCAGGCGACCGATGGCGTGACCCCATTTGAGGTGATTTTCATGTTCAGCGAGCCGGTCACTTCATTTAGTCTGGCAAAGATCACTGCCGCACCGGCGCTGGCGAATGCCACAGCCGGCAATTTTGTTGCCCATGACCTGAACAACGGATACGCGCGGATTTACACGGTTGATCTCCAACCGACCGGCGGAAATATTGCAAAGACCTTTCGCTTGAACAGCGCCAGCGACTATTCTGGTCAGCAATTGCTTTCCCCGGCTTCGTTTTCAGTCGTTGAGGATGCAACCAAGCCCTATATTGACAAGGTCACACCGAATACAGGCACGGCAAGTGGCGGTGATACGGTAACGATCAGTGGTATCAATTTTGGCGCCGGCGCCAGTGTTCGTTTTGGCAATTCTGCGGCAAGATCGGAAACCTATATTGACGTCGATGAACTATCGGCAGTTGTCCCGGAAGGAAGTGGCACGGTCGATGTCAGCGTCACATTTGGCGGCCAGACAGCAACCTTGGCGGGCGGTTTCACCTATGTGCCGCCCAACATTCCGCCCCGCGCCAGCGACGATAGCGCTGTGGGCGATGTCGGCGAACTCGTCGCCGGCAATCTTTTGACCAATGACCAGGACGACGACGGGCCCGGCCTGGCAGTCGTCGACCTCCATATCGGCGCAGCGCAAAAACCCCTGGGCTCCCCGTTCAGCATTGCTGGTTTTGGCACACTAAACGTCGAGTCAGATGGCGACTTCACCTTTGCTCCCCTTGAATCCCTTGGCGAGGGCACCGTGCCGACAATCACCTACACGCTGTCGGACCTCGCCACCCCCACAGCCGGAACCGACAGCGCCTCGCTCAAAATTGGTTATGTACACGGCGGAGCAGCCGCACCCGCCAATACGCCGCCGACCGCAATCCTGCTGAGCAATGACGAAGTGCCGGAAGATGCCGATACCGCAAACCGCAACATTTTCGTCGCCAATTTGTCGATCGAGGATGGTGAGGGCGACGCAGCAATCAGCTTTGTGATTGATGAAACGGACACCAACAAGGACTTCGATTCTTTTACACTCGGCGAAGGCGTTGATTTCGGTAAGCTCTATATCGCTCAGGGCACGGCACTTACCGCCGGCACGCAATTGACTGTCGATGTAACCGTGACGGACGACGGCGTCCCGTTTCAGGAAGCAGCCACCTTTCCGCTGACCATCGATATAGTTGCCGCCAACGTGGCGCCGGTTATCACAGCCCCCAACAACGGCAAGGAAGCAACTGTCAACGTCCCCGAAGGCACGACCGACGTCACAGATGTGGATGCGACGGACGCAAATTCGGATCCACTTGAATTTACAATTGTCAACGGGTTTGGCGATGCCGATCACTTCAACATCGACTTGCAGACCGGTGTCGTCACATTCAAAGCGCCAGCAGGTTCCAAACTTCCATCAGGTGAAGAGGACAACATGGCCTATGACCTCTCAGTCGAAGTATCTGACGGCGAACTGAGCGCCACTCAGATTATCCATGTCGTCGTTGATCAGGTCGATGAAACCCGGCCGACCGTGGAAATCATTGCCCCCGGGGAAGTGCGCGAGACGTTTGAAGCCATTGTCGAATTCAGCGAACCCGTCAATGGATTCGTGCAGGACGGAATGACGGTCGAAAACGCCAATATTTCCGGTTTTGAAGGGGGGGATGGCGAGACAACATTCACCGTCACGTTGAGGCCAATCAAATTGGGCAGGGTTACATTGTCCGTTGCCGAAGCCGTGGCCAGGGATCTGGCAGACAACGTGAACCGCGCGTCGACGGTGGTGGTTGTCACCTATATCGACGAGGCCACAATTATCGCGCGGACGCACAGGGTGCTTGGCAATCTTCTCAGCCAACGTGTCCACCTGTCCCTGGGTTTCCAGCCCAGTTTCGCACGCCGCAGGCAAAGACTGTCCGGCAACTACCAGAACACTGGCGAAATCAATGCCTTTGGCCTGTCCTATCGCGACAGCCGCCTGCCTGCCCGAGTCACCTATGAAAAGGACAAAGTCCAGTTCAACTTCAGTCTGCTGCAGTCTCGGGCCGACGGCACCGTGCCATCATTGACCGGGCGCCTGGCCATCAATCAAATCGGCTTGCCAACAGGCTCACGCCGGCCCGGCAATCCTGACCCGCTAGAGCCAGTCAAACTGGTGGACAGTCTGGGACTGGATCGTTCCCGCCACGGGCAGGGCAATCGGGCAACGTTTTTAGACCTTGGTGAGAATTCGCGCCCTGCCCCGCTGAGCCCGTCTGCCTTCGATGCCCGCCACAAAGCCGCCGTGCCAGACGCCGACAAGCGGATAGATGTGTGGATGGAAGGCATCTATGGCGCCTATGAAACCAAACAAAATGAAGGCACGTTCGGCATTCTGCATATGGGTCTCGACTATCTCCCCACACCAAATGTGTTGGTCGGCATCGGAACTCAGATTGACTGGCTGGAGATGGACTCAACCGATGACGAGTCAGAGGCTGAAGGCATCGGCTTCATGATCGGCCCCTATATGACGGTCCGCCTGGCGCGAAAACTGTTGTTTGATGGCCGATTGTCCTGGGGAATGAGCAATAACGAAATCTCGCCCTTTGACACTTATACCGACCAGATTGAATCCGAGCGCTGGCTTGCCAGCGGCGCGTTGATCGGTGAGTTCAAAATCACCGACAATCTGACCATGCTGCCGGAGGCCCGCCTGTCCTGGTATCATGAGGACTCTGAAGATTACACCGACAGTCTGGCTGTCGACATTCCGTCCACCAGCGTCGAGTCAGGCACGCTGGACTTCGGACCGATATTCCACGGCAATTTCGAACTTGCTGACAGCGGTAAACTGCAACCCTTTTTAGGCGCAAAAGGAATTTGGACATTCGCCCATGACCTGTCAGGCGGCGACAGCGACGGAACTGAAAACTTGCCTCAGTCAGAAGAAGGCGTTCGGGTCCGGCTGGAGGCGGGCGTGAACCTGAGCAACGAACTGGCCGAAAGCCTGTTGATCTCTCTCTCCGGATTCTATGACGGCCTCGGCAATGACGGTTTTGAAGTCTGGGGGGGCAATGTACGGCT
This sequence comes from Rhizobiaceae bacterium, assembly GCA_039977975.1. Classification (GTDB taxonomy): domain Bacteria; phylum Pseudomonadota; class Alphaproteobacteria; order Rhizobiales; family Rhizobiaceae; genus Pseudahrensia. Next base: position 21,721 of record JBDWCD010000008.1, on the reverse strand, counting down.
GAACCGGGCGTTTTAGACCTTAACCGGCGGCGAGAACGGCAAATTGGGCGGTGAGTTGGGCAGCGGGTTGGGCAGTGGGTTGGGCTGGCCGCCACTGTTTTTGTCACGCCGGGTTGAACTTGCGCTGTGACTCCACCATTTTCAGGTTTCCCTATTCATGGGATCGCCATATACGGTATGATGTTGAAATTCTGACAATCAGAGCGGACACCCTATGACTGATGCCCCTGAATACACCCCTCCTAAGGTCTGGAAATGGGACAAGGAAAATGGCGGCAAATTTGCCAAAATAAATCGCCCGATCGCCGGACCAACCCATGACAAAGATCTGCCCGTCGGCAAACATCCGCTGCAACTCTATTCGCTGGCTACCCCCAACGGGGTGAAGGTGACCATCATGCTGGAAGAACTGCTGGCTCTTGGGCATGAAGGTGCAGAATATGACGCATGGCTGATCAAAATCGGCGATGGTGACCAGTTCGGCAGCGGCTTTGTGGAGGCCAACCCAAACTCCAAGATTCCCGCCCTGATGGATCACAGCGACAAAACCAGTCCACCGATCCGGGTATTCGAATCCGGTGCAATTTTGCTCTATCTCGCCGATAAATTTGGCGCCTATCTGCCGAAAGAACCGGCCAGGCGCACCGAGGCTCTGAACTGGCTGTTCTGGCAGATGGGCAGCGCTCCCTATCTCGGCGGCGGATTCGGCCATTTCTATGCCTATGCGCCGTTCAAGATGGAATATCCGATCGACCGTTTTGCCATGGAAGTGAAGCGCCAGCTCGATGTTCTGGATCGACAGCTGGCCGCAAACGAATTTATTGCCGGTGACGAATACTCAATCGCCGATATGGCCATCCTGCCCTGGTACGGCGCATTAGTGTCAAACCTGGTTTATGAGGCGGCAGAGTTTCTGGAAGCTGGCAGCTATGAGCATGTCAACCGCTGGGCCAAGGCGCTGTATCAACGTGAGGCGGTCAAACGCGGACGGATGGTCAACCGCATGTCGGGCGAACCGGAATCCCAGCTGCGCGAACGCCATGACGCCAGCGATTTTGAGACCAAAACCCAGGACAAGCTGGAAGTGGCCGAGTAGCCACCCGTCACTCTGAGCCTTTTACACGTGCTGATCAAACAGGATCGGATTGCCGTCCGGGTCGTGAATAATAAAGCTGGCGGGGCCGGTTGATTCCGCGTCCACTTCGTTTTGGATTTCCAACTCCTGGGCCTTGTATTGGGCCTGCAACTGGCGAATATCGGTGAATTCCGCCTGTGGCTGGGCATTTTGATCCCAACCGGGGTTAAAGGTCAGCGTGTTACGTTCCAACATGCCTTGAAACAGACCGATGACGCAGCCGTCATTGGTCAGGATCAACCAGCCCTGATCGGCATCGCCTGCCATTACTGAAAATCCCAACTTCTCGTAGAATATCTGCGAAGTGTTGATGTCGCTGACATTCAAGCTCACAGAAAACGCGCCAATCGCCATGATGATCCTCCAGGGGGTGAAACTCGACTGCGATCATGTTTTCACACTTGCGCCGCCGAGCCAAATGCCTGGCGCCCATCAGGTGCGCCGTTTGCATTTAAATCTGGGAAATCGGGATTCGCGTTTCGGTTTTCAGGGTTTGCGGCCAGTCATTATTGACATAATCCCAGGCGGCAAGGGCAATCATCGCGCCGTTGTCGGCTGCCCATTTCAGAGGCGGCAGGCACAGAACCGCGCCCTCTTGTTCTGCCAGTTTTTGGGCTTCCTGTCTGATCTGCGGACTGGCGGCGACACCCCCCACAATGGCAAAGTTTTTCGATGGATAGTGCTGCAGCGCGCGGCGGCTTTTGGTCATCAATACATCGATACAGGCCTCGACAAAGGCGGCGCAGACATCGGCATGGTCCTCACCGGGATTTTGCTCAAGATGACGGGCGACCGCCGACTTCAGGCCAGAAAAGGAAAACTCAAAGCCTTCCTTGATCAGCGGCCTTGGAAACCTCACCCGCGCGGTTCCGGATTTCGCCAGTTTGTCGACAGCCGGGCCGCCGGGAAATCCAAGATCCATCATCCGGGCGACCTTGTCATAGGATTCACCGACTGAATCGTCGCGGGTCGATCCCAGCAATTCAATCGACTGCTGGTCCTTCAGATAGGCCAGAAATGTGTGACCACCAGACACCAACAGCACCAGCGCCGGATAGGCGAGGCGCTTTTCCTCCAGATCGACGCTTCTGAGATGACCGCGCAGGTGGTTTATGCCATAAATCGGCACATCCCATCCGGCGGCGAGACCGGCGGCAAAATTGACCCCTGCCAGCAGCGATCCGATCAGCCCCGGGCCACGGGTTACCCCGATGGCGCGCAGATCCGGACCCGTCACATTGGCATCGTCCAGCACCGAGCGTAATGCCGGCATCAGCGCATGAACATGGGCACGACTGGCCAGCTCAGGAAACACGCCGCCATAACCGGCATGGATTTCAAACTGGTTGATGGTCTTTTCCGATATCACCTGTCCCTGCGCGTCGACCAGCGCCAGGGAGGTGTCATCACAAGACGTTTCAATACCGAGTATCAGCTCACCCTTGTTGGTCATGCAGCACTCTTTCAATTTCATCGGCGGGGATCACACCGACCCGTTCAATCTTTACCGGAATCACATTGCAGTTGACCAAAGTCGACGGCACCGTGGCCACCGAACCCCCATCAATGGCGAGATCGGGTTGCAGTTCCAGCTGCTGCAGAATCTGATCCACGACCGCCGGGGTGTCAAAACCATGGCGGTTGGCGCTGGTTGCCAGGATTGGTCCGGTGTGGCCGATAAGTTGCAACAGAAATCGATCATCGGGAATGCGCACGGCGATTTCATTGCGATGCTTCAGCCAGTCGGGCGCCCTTTGTTGATCAATGCCGAATACCAGGGTCAGCGCTCCGGGAACGAAGTCACTGTCCAACAAAGTTTTGGCGGCCTCGCTGACCATTGCACCCAAGGCATCCAACTGGGCCGCATCGGCCACCATGATTGGCAGGTTGACGCTGCCGGGGCGGGATTTGATGGCAAACAGACGTTCCACCGAATTCGGCATGGTGGGCAGAACCGCCAGCCCGTAAACCGTGTCGGTGGGCAGCAGCAATACGCCGCCCTGCTGCATGCATTCAGCCGCCTGGCCCAGGGCGTCAGTCGCATCGCGTTGAACAATATCGGTGGTCAATTCTGCCTCCCTTCATGGCGCGGATAGCTGTCAGTACTCATTGCTCATTCAGCCTGATCAATTCGTTGATTGGCCCGGCGGCATCTTTGCGGGGGCGGTCGGCAAATCCGGTCTGGCGCAACAGAATTTCAAACGCGCCCAGCCCCGGGCTCATCAGGTCGATAAACTCGACTTCAAAAGGTGGCGGATCTTCCGCCCAAGGTTTAGGTGCCGGTCCGATCCATGCCAGCCTCTGGTCTTGCCAGCCCAATTCGGCGATCAGTTCCTGCGGTTTTCCAAGAGCCAGCCGATGGCAATGTGCATCGTGATAGAAACCCAGGAAATAGTTGCCATCGTTGGAACGCCGCGCAGCAATCACGTGTTCCTGCTGATCCCGTTGCGTCTGCAACATCATCAGTTCCAGCCCGTTGGCCTCAACAATCCTGATGTTCAGCGCGAATGCAAGACCATTGGCAAAGGCAATCCCTGACCGCGTTGACGTCAGTCCACCCGGACCAATATCAACAATGATTTCAGCCAGTTCTGCAGCCGTTCTGCCAGTTTGATTCAGGCCGTCTTCAAGTAATGTGGTAAGATCGCGCGGCGCGTTCTGGCCGCTATTATCCGACCGATACAAAAACGTCTCGCCGTCATGCAGGGCGATCTGAAAATCCAAATTGCTGGTTTCAATGAACAATCTCAGCACGTCTTTATCCTATGCCTTTCAAGGCCTGTTCAACCTTGTTTTGCCAATGGGGGGAGACCCATGAAAATGTCAAAAGGCGGATTGCCGCCGCTGCAGAATCTGCATTGCGATGGTCATCGGGAAAGGCCAGCGTCACAATCAGAGGGCCCTCAAAATCCGAGCGGACCTTTTCTCCCCACTCCACCAGCACCAGGTGGCTGTCAAAATATTCATCCAGTCCAAGCTGGCGAAACTCCGCCTGATCTGCCAGTCGATAGGTATCGATATGCAGGATGGGCATGCGGTCGGTGTGGTAGAAATTGGCCAGACCATAGGTCGGGCTGGTGACCGGATCGACCGAACCCAAAGCGCCTGCCAGGCAAGTAACGAGTTGGGTTTTTCCGGATCCCAGCGGACCATTCAGCAACAGACAGTCGCCGGCCTTCAACTGTCCGGCCAACCGGGTGCAAACCAGTTGCAGCTGCTCCAGATCGAGCGATGTTTTAATGCTAGCCAAGGCTTCATTCACCTGTGGTTATGACCTTTGATCCTTTGGCGCCGTACTCACCGCATCCAGCTGAAAAATGCAATTGCTGTGGCCAAAAAAAATCACTCCGCTGCGCCATCATTGGTGCAATTGATCCCCGCCAATGACCCAGCGTGTAACATTCTCTCCATATTATTTTCTGTTTTGTGGTGCTATGTTGCGGCTGATATATAGCGCCGAAAACGAGCTGGCCTCACTCCCCAAACCGGATTTCAGACTTGACCCCGACACCAGTGCAGATTCCGCCTAACAAACCAAAACGCACCATTTCGCTACGCTGGCTGATGATGCTTGGATTTGGTGGTCTGGTGGCCTTGTCGATTGGTGGCGTGCTGGCGATGTCGGTGACAGCCAATTTCCGCAATACATTTTCGCTGCTCAACGAACAGACCTTGCAGATGATCTCGGGTATGGAACGGTCGATTAAAAGCGAGATGGCTCAGGTGGAATTTGCCGTTTCTGGGCTGCAAAAACTGTTCGGCGACGGGTCCTTCGACATCAACCAAGACCAGGATCGACAGCAGGCGCTGCGGGCGGTGCTGCGAACCGTCGAGGTGATTGAGAAAATTCAACTGACCGATATTGATGGAACCGTCACCGCCTATGCCCGCCAGGTGCGGGGGGATATTATCAAACTCCCTCCGGAGCGTCAGGCCGCGCCAGCCAATCTTGCGGAATTGCCCCCCAAGGCTGGCGGTTCCCAACCCCTCTGGCTGGGCGAAAGCATGCGCAATGGCCGCCTCTCCCATGATGTGGTTCAAAATATCACCGCCAATGGCCGGGTGATCGGCCAGATCAAGGCGACAATCGGAGGTTATTCAATCAACCGGTTGATCTCATCATTGGCGCAGGACGACAAGACGACCGCCTTTGTTCTCGACAGCGATGGCAAACTGATCGCCCACTCCTCCCGCTCGAGCCAATTTCGCGACACCCCTCGCTATGAGGTTGCCGACTTCCCGTCTCTGGGTATGAAGCAATTCGCCACCGCGGACCTGATCCCCACCTTCGCTGACGATGGCACAACCGAGACCCGCTACAAGGTCCACCGTACGCGCAATGGACAAGATGGCAGTGCCGGTGAGAACAATTTCTTCTACATCACCTTGCAAATGCCGGTTTTTTCCAGTGCACCCTATACGCTGGGGGCCTATGTCAAAGGATCGGACATCAATGACGAACTGCGACGGGCCGGTTTTACAGTGGTCGTGGGCCTGGTGGCCCTGTTGATCACGGTTCTTGTCGCGATATTTCTCAGCCATCGCCTGTCAAAACCGATGCGACGCATCGCCGATGCGACCAATCGCTTTTCAAGGCTTGACCTGGAGGGCTTTGAGCCATTGCCGAAATCGCGGGTGCGCGAGCTGGATACCCAGGCCGGCGGCATCAACAGCATGCACACCGCCCTGTCGCAGTTTTCCAAATATGTGCCTCAAAAGCTGGTCCAGCGCATCCTGGAATCAGGCGATGAAGTCACCCGCCCGGTAGAACGACCGGTGACGGTGATGTTTACCGATATCGCCAATTTCACCGCCGGCGCGGAAGACCTGGATGCCGCCGCCATAACATCCATGTTGAACGAACATTTTGAGCTGATCTCCAGCCAGATTTCAAAGAGCCACGGCACCGTAGACAAATATCTCGGTGACGGGGTGATGGCCTTTTGGGGGGCGCCGGAAACCGACGACGACCATGCCCTGCACGCCATCGAAGCCGCCATTGCCATCAAGCAGGTGTTCGAAGCGCAATGCCATCAACGGCGCGCCGATCAACTGCCCAGCCTGCAATTGCGCATAGGCATCCATTCCGGGCGGGCCATTGTCGGCAATATTGGCGGCGATGACCGGACCAACTACACGGTGCTCGGCCATACGGTGAATGTCGCCAACCGCATTGAGCAGTTGGGCAAGGAATTCATCGAATCCAGTGATGCGATTGTCGCCGTGTCCAGCGAATGTTTTGAAGCAGCGGGACAACCAGCCGACTTTACCGCCGTCGGTGCCCGTGTGGTGCGCGGCAGTTCCAAACCGGTTGCCTTGCTGATCCACGAAACCAATCGCGGCGACAATGTCGTCGATATTCGCACCACCGCGACCTGACAGGCCGGGGCCTGAAAGGATCTAAACCAGATCGTCGACCCCGTGTTTCAGGATGATCGGCACCACAAGTTCTTCCTCATCAATCAAATGCCGCTCCAGAAACCGATTCAACTGGGTGAGAACCTCCAGAAACTGACCGGCGTCATCGACAATTGAGGCCGTATTATCCGGTGTTATCACCGTGTTGGCCGAATCGGTGAATATATGCAATTGCGCGTCCAGTTGATGATGGTCAGCATCAAGAATGGCAAAACCGCGCTGCAACCGGATGTCGCGATTGGCCAGGACGGGGAAATAATGGGTGTCCTCGATATGATGATGTCCATGCAACTGGCCGACAAACAGCCGTGCATAGCGTGACAATTGCGATGAATAGCGGCGGGGATCGAGATTGCCGTCCATCACCTGTTGCGTGTGCTCATCCATCGCCGCCATGATTTGGCGAAACAACATATGACGGTCGAGCCAGAAGCTGATCAACCCGGCAAAATGCCGGTGTTCCTGCCAGCCCTGCCGCGGAAACTCTGCCAGCAAAACCCGCAGCGCATCAGGCAGACCGGCTCGCGTCTCAAGCTTGAAATCGGTAATGGGGCGGTCGGTGAAGGCGGTCAATGTTTGGCCAGAAAAACTTACTATCTTTGATCTCGATCAGCGCGGCAGCTGAAAATTCGACCTACTATAGTTGAAGTCAGGGAGATGACCATGGCCTTTGAGCGACTGATATCTGAAATCGAGATGCTGTTGAGCGAGATCGAGACGCAACCGCAGGACAAATGGCAGCTGCATGAAGCGATCCGCGAAAAACTGCAGGAGCTGAAGTCATTCGGCATGCCCCTGCCCGCCGATCTGATCGAACTGGAAGCACAGCTCGACAAAGAACTCTCCGGCGACGACGGCGGCGACGACGGCGGCGGCGAGGGCGGCGGCGACGGCAATGGTGGCGGGGGCGAAACTTGAGCTGCTGGCACCGCCTAACTTTTCCAGGGATACATAGTCTTCATCCGATCGACACTGTCGCGCACGATCTCCTCCAGCACTGACATATCCACCCGTGCCAGCCGGGTTATATAAAGGCAGGACGATGAATGCTTGTGCGGTCCAAGCCGGGCGAGGTGCTCACCATAGGGCTTGAAACCCGGCATGATATAGACCGTCATCGCCGCCTTGCGCGGCGCAAACCCGGTCAGCAGATGGTCTCCCTCCCGGCCACTGGCATATTTGTAGTGATATTCGCCAAAGCCGACGATGCTGGTGCCCCAGAGCCGTGGTTGCATGCCGGTCCACTGCGTCATCGAGTCCAGCAGGATCTTGCTGTCGTCACGCCGCGCTTCGCTTTCCACCGAATTGATATAGTCGATGACAGATGCGTCACTCGGTCGGGTCTTGTTTTCTGACATGGATTTTCCGCTGATTGGGGCAAGTTTAGCCATTTACAGAGCATATTCCAATTGAACGCTGGATCGTCAATGTGGAAAGACAAACACACGATGGTGCCAAACGCCCAATGCAAGGATCAGGCCAATGTTGGACGGGTGTGCGGAGCTAAAAGGGAGCCGCGATGGTGGTGCGTGGGTTTGGCAACCAACTAACAGACAGCCATGGCCGCACACCCGTCAGTCTCCGTGGGCACTTGGGGTACTTTCGAAGACCCGCAGAAATTGCGGTATTTGAAGGAGTGCATCAATGGCGCGGCGTCTCAATCGTGCCACAGGGTGTCTCTGCTGCCTCAGATCGGTGGATGGCTGCGTCGACATTCGATTTTGGTGCGACTGCCTATTTTGACGGGTGCACGGAGCCCAAAGGCCCCGATGGTGGTTGAGGTTAGGTAAGCCCCACCAGACAGCTATCGCCGCATACCTGCCACACCCGTCTGTCTCCGCTGACACTTGGAGTATTTTTAGAGACAGACAAACGTTGGAGACTTCGCCCCAGCGCATCAATGGCAGGACGTCTCAATAGTCTCGCAGGGTGTCTCCGTTCCCGCAAATCGACGGACTGCGAATCACTTCCACAAGGCGTATGAGCCGCTTTTTCGAGATTGAGCCTGCTGCAATCATATCTGACAAAAACGGGGTTTTATCTGTCACGCTACAAACGGTGTAAGTTGACAGATAAATCTGCAGTAAACCGGGATTATGTGGGATTACGCGGGATTTCCCGGTTCTAATTGAAATCAAACAGAAAAACAGGGTCGATATCGGGACGTTTAAGAATCCCTTTTGACAGATAAAATTGCAGTAAACCGCCAAACAAGGCCCGCGATGGGCGAAAAAGCTAAAATAAGGTTGGACACTTTGACCAACCTTGGCGACTAATCAACAGCGCTAAAAATAATATCTCATAAAAACATGATCTTAAGGTGTCCAACCTCAATTGTTTTGCCCTCACATTTTGCTCAAAAAGGGTGCGCGAGGCTGGACACGATCAGATGTTGAGGTGCGTTTGTCATTAACTTCGCATCAGTGGCTGGTAAGCGGCCAAATTGGCCGATACGCCACACGTCGATCGACTGATTTGAGATATGAACTCGGCCCTAACGGTGTAGACTAGCCCAGCTCTTGTATCCGACGGAGTTGGATCTCAAGATCGACGGTCGAGGCGTTCGTACCCAGAGTTTGTTTGGGTTTTCTACCGTTCCAGAATTCGTCCTTCTTGTACCAAGAAACCAAAACGACTTTGTTTTCCGATTAATACAACTTGATCTCCACTATTGGGGAACGCAGATGGGAAAATCTCTCGTGCGCAAACGCTTCCCACGTCAACGAATTTCAAGTGTACTCTGATGCAGAACTTGCGGTCTTTCACACCAAGTCGTTCCACTTCATAGATGAACTTGTAGGGCGTACCTGCGACTTTTGTATACACCCAGGGAAGCGAAACTGACACGAAGTCTTTGAATATGAGAAGCGATAGCAGAAACCCAAAAACCAAAACAATTAACGAAGGGGGTGATTTCTTCCCAGCGCCTGTGTTTTGGAGCTGAAATTTTGGAGCGCAAACGAGTAGAACTGTGGTCAAAGCCGCGAAGGCGATGCTGAGTGGAACACTAGTGTGAGCTAGCCAATCTGCCGGTATGAAGGATAAATGCATAAGCGCAAATGCGAATTGGCCGGTCCAAATGAGTGCCACCAATATACCAGCGAGAAAGAGAACTACCTTCATAAAGGGCGTGTCGCAGACTTTTCATAACAATAAAAACAGGCCTCGGTCTTGTTGAATTCATCACTGTGGATATTGGACAATTTTAAATACGAAATAGCACTGTTCCAGTAAAAACCCATCCGAACCGACGATCTCAAGCAAGGGGCGAAATGGCAAAATGATAGCTCATAATTGTGACGTTGGAAACTCCCCGCTACTTCGTTAAAAACTTCTGCCCAAGGTATTAAAAGTCTGCAACTCGGCCATTGGACAATTTGCGATAAGTATCCGGCAAATCGAACATCAACTATGTCAAAATATGTTTCTTGACAGCATTGTAAAATACATAATGAGTTGCGACAATTCAACGACTCCATGGGAACTTGCGCTACCGAGGTGAAACACAAATGCCATTAATAGTGATCATGACGATCATATTGTTCATCACGCCTGCAATTTCACAAAATTATTCGACAACTATTGTGAAAACCGTTCAAAAGAAACTCAAAGATGATGGTTATGATATCGATGAACTAACAGGAAAACTCGACAAAAGCACCATAGCTGCAATCAATATGTATCAGTCAGATTGGCAGATACCCGTAACTGGCGAAATCAGCTACGAACTCATGTCGCGATTACAAGACAGGCACAACGATACCAAGATGCAAATGCAACAAGCTGAAAACCAGCCTTGCTTTGTGTTCAATCCCGATCCGCAAGCTCGATCGACTATCACCTTCGATGGCACGTGTATCGCCGGCCGAGCCGAAGGAAGGGGGAGAACCCATTGGAAGTTCATGGCTCAAGGAAAGTGGCAAAGGGAGAAATATGACGGAATGTATAAGGATGGCAAAATGCATGGCAAGGGCATGTTGTCATGGAACAACGGTTCAGCAAGATACGAAGGTAATTTTCACAACAACTTAGCGCACGGCCTGGGAGAGTTATCAACTGAAATTGGCTGGTATCACGGAGAATGGTTGCAAGGTGAAATGCACGGACTGGGTATGTTTTGGTGGTCCAATGGTGGTTTTTACGACGGCGAATGGAAGAATGGCAAACCCCATGGACGGGGGACTTTGGTTTGGAACGGCAAAGTATATGGTGGAAAATATTATCAAGGTTGCTTCAGACGTAACGGTGTACTTCTATTTACCGTCTTCACGACTCGATCAAAGTGTGGGTGGTAGTTTCGTCTGCACGTCGCGTTAGTAACATTGCTGCCGACAAACCATGCTGAGACGGAGACATAGCCCGCCTTCGCACCAAATCTCAGGCTTTCTGATGTAATATTCCATATTACAGGTTATGCGACAATTCGTATTCGCAACGGATACTTGCCAGAACAATCCTTAAAAATATATTCTGCCACTATGTCCGACGAACTATCAGTACCAGTGTCATTTGACGCCTTTATGGCGATTTTGGTGGTAGTAGCGATCACAATAGCTGTCAGATATTGGCTGCACGTGAAAAAAAGAAAACGGATGCGAGAGAAATTCATAAAGCCCTACAATTCATCGGACCTTAGAACCAGCCCCTACACCATTGGTAGTGTTTACCGTGTAGTCAACAAAAACGGGGGGCAACTCAGCGTTGTAAGCATCTGGCATTCAGACGGACCCGTTACCGATGGCAAAGAATACCAAGTCGAGGCTTCGCATTTGGTGCCGTTCGATCACGATCGGTTCGTCTCAGGTTATTAATTCGGTTATTACCCAATTTTCTCGGTTGTTCGGTTAAAAAATGCAAAGTCCCAACTCATTTCATCACCTATTTCGCGAGTATGTATCTCTCAACATGCAGTTTGTACTCCAGGTATCGCTGGCACCGGGTCTGATGCGAGATGCGTGGACCAAAGTTGTAGCGAAATCAAACAGCGGTGTTCAGCTCACGTTTGACAGCTTGTTGGCAGATGAACGCTAACTACTTTGAATATCCTTCAAATGGGGTGTGAGAGGCGGAAACCACGCTTTTTCGAGATTGAGCCTGCTGCATTCATACCTGACAAAAACGGGGTTTTATCTGTCACGCCACAAACGAACCAAAAGTTGGTGGTGGGTCTGGAGGGACTCGAACCCCCAACCAAGCGGTTATGAGCCGCTGGCTCTAACCATTGAGCTACAGACCCGCATCCCGTGGACGCATCCGTCTGCTACCGCATTATTGACCCGCCAACAAGGCGTTTTAGCCCGCCCATCGCCGAATTGGACACATTTGCCCCATAGTGCAAACGTAATCCTGCAGCAATATTTATTGACCTTGGAGACATCCATGAAATTCACCCCCATTTCTCGCCGCAACACCACACTCCCCGGCCTGGCAATTGCCCTGGCACTGACAATTGTGGCGCCCCTGCACCTCGCCATGACCCCGGCGCAGGCGCAGGAGACCATGCCAAAAGCACAGATGGCAGTCATCTCGGTCTCGGCAACCGGCTCGGCGACAGCTGTGCCTGATCTGGCGCGTCTGGATCTGTCGGTTCAGCGGGAAGCCAAAACGGCGCGGGCGGCGCTCGATGCCAACAATAAAGCCATGGCAGATGTGCTCAAAGCCATGCGCGACGCCGGGATAGAAGACCGCGATCTGCAAACCTCCAATTTCAACATCCAGCCGCGCTATCATTATCCCAAATCTTCGTCCGGCCGGAACAAACCACCCATATTGGTGGGCTATATCGTCACCAACAGCCTGACTGTGCGGGTGCGCGATCTGAATAATCTTGGTGCCATATTGGACAGGTCCGTCAGCCTGGGGGTGAACAGCGGCGGCGGCATCAGCTTTTCTTCCGACAGGCCGGAACCGATCATCGAACAGGCCCGCAAAAACGCCGTGGCCAAGGCCATCACCAAGGCAAAAACCCTGACTGAAGCGGCGGGCGTGAAACTGGGTCGCATTGTTGAGATATCGGAAACCAATCGCCAGCCCCCTCGCCCCCGGGCCATGGCCCGCATGGAAAGCGCCATGGCCGCTGATGCGGCGGTGCCGATAGCAGCGGGTGAAAACAGCTATTCGATCACCGTCAATATAAAATGGGAACTGGACCAATAGACCTTTTCCGGTCTGGGCAAACAAAAGGGCGCGGAGGTTAATCCGCGCCCAATTTTGGAGGATATGAAGTCAGAACTTAGCGGTGTCTGACAAAACGGACCGGGCAGCGGTGGTTGCGGCCGAAGCCCATGATAACCCGTTCGCCCCATTTGCGGCCGGAGACAACAACTCCGCGATGGCCGACACGAATAACATGGGCGCGGCGCAGGCCCTTGCGGCGTGCTTTGCGAACCGCCTTGCGGGGGCTGCAACGGTTGCGGTGATAGCGTGGACGGTCCCAACGGTCGTGATGGTCATAACCGCCGTGGCCAAAACCGATGCTGACGCCAGGGCCACCGATATAGATGCCGCCACGAACTTCTGCATTGGCGGCGCCGCTGGTTGCTGAAAGGGCACCCAGTGCGATGGTGCCGGCGACGATGACTGATTTGATCTGCGAGGTAAACATGATGGGCCTCCTTTGGCTCAACCGGCTGCCTCGAGGTTGGTCTGAGAGGATGGTGGGCAGCTGATGAAACCAATTTGGCGAAACCGCACTGAACGGATTCAGAACGGCGCGTTCATCCAACGTTCATGCATGTTTATTTTCTAATTAACCCTCTGCAATTGCTGACTTAAAAATGTGAAATAATTTTAACAAACCTGCAAAATTAGTAGCCGGGCGCCCGCATGACCTTGGTCGGAACCTGGTCAAAAACCTCATCGGGCACGAAAAAATCCGCCGCCAGCGGCGAATCCGCCGCGTCGGGATCGTGAGCATATTGGACAAAGTCGGTGATTCCGGCCTCGCGCAATACCAGCTCATCAATAAAGAAGTTGCCGCTGCAGGATTCGGCATCGCGTGTCAGAACCTGATGGGCGGCGTCGGCCATGATTTCCGGCTTGCGGCTCATCCTGGCCATGGCATCGCCGCCGAGCAGGTTGCGCACCGCGGCGGTATCAATGGCGGTCAGGGGCCACAGGGAGTTCACGGCGATGGCTTGTTTGGAATATTCCTGCGCCATACCCAATGTGCACATGGACATGCCGTATTTGGCCATAGTGTAGGCAACATGGGGTCCGAACCATTTCGGCGACATGTCCAGCGGCGGAGCGAGGTTCAGGATATGGGCATTGTCGGACTTCTTCAGATGCGGCAGACAGGTTTTGGACACCAGAAACGTGCCCCGCGTATTGACCTGATGCATCAGGTCAAATCGTTTCATCTCGGTCAATTCCGTCGGCGTCAGCTGAATGGCTGAAGCATTGTTGATGCAGATATCAATGCCGCCAAAGGCTTCGACCGTTGCATTGACGGCGGCCAAGACCTGGCTTTCTTCGCGGATATCGCAGACCAGCGGCAGGGCTTTGCCGCCTGCGGCCTCAATTTCTTCGGCTGCCGTATAGATCGTGCCCGGCAGTTTCAGATGCGGTTCGGCGGTCTTGGCGGCAATGGCCACATTGGCCCCATCGCCTGCTGCCCGCAGCGCAATGGCCAGCCCAATGCCGCGCGAGCCGCCCGACATGAAAATGGTTTTGTCTTTTAAAGTTGGCATGCCCAGCCCCCCAGTGAATTGCGTTTTCGAAAGACTAGAGCCAATTGGGGCAATTTGAAATGAGACCTATTGGCTCAGATGCAAAACCACCTTGCGGCTGAGGGGCCGTGAGCGGTGTTCAAACAAATATAGCCCCTGCCAGGTGCCGAGCAACAGATTGCCATCGGCCACCGGGATCGACAGGCTGGTCTGCGTCAGCGCCGCCTTGATATGGGCCGGCATATCGTCGGGACCTTCCGCCGTATGGGTCAGCCAGTTCATGCTGGCATCATCACCGGGCGGCACAATGCGGTGAAAGAAATTGCGCAGATCAACTTGGACGTCCGGGTCAGCATTTTCCTGAATCAGCAGAGAGCACGATGTGTGGCGCACGAAAACGGTGAGCAACGCGGTATCGACATTAGCTTGCCGCACAAATTGCACTGCCTGAGTCGTAAACTCCGTCAGCCCGGGGCCGTGTGTGTTGATGGTGATCTGTTGTTGATGGGACATGGGGTCTTACGTTTTATCCCAACAACCGCATACCCTGTTCTTTAATCACCTGTTTGGCCTTGCGGATGCAGGCTTCGTTGCATTCGTCGGCTGAGGTGAACAGGTCGGCGCGGATGAACTGGTGGCTCTTGGTCTCGCCGTCCACATCCATCGAAATCGTGCCCGCCAGACGGTATTGGCCGCCCTCTTTCATCGGGGTCGGGGTGATGGTGAAGCCTTCATGCTCGACAGAGGCACCGGCAGTCGCCTTGCCGTCATTGTCATTACCGGCTCCGCCACTGCCGCCGAACAGCTTTTTCAAAAATGACATGGCTTTGCCTCGCTTCTGTTTGTGTTGCCTCGCCTGCGGCGGGTCTCGTCGGCGGCGATTCTCTCCGCCGCCGCGCCGCCTCGCCGCCTCGCCGCTAGCTGTCCAGGAAGCTGCGCAGTTTGCGGGAGCGGCTTGGGTGTTTCAGCTTGCGCAGTGCTTTCGCCTCGATCTGACGGATACGTTCGCGGGTCACGGAGAACTGCTGACCAACCTCTTCCAAGGTGTGGTCGGTGTTCATGCCGATGCCGAAACGCATGCGCAACACGCGCTCTTCACGCGGGGTCAGGCTGGCGAGAACGCGGGTGGTGGTTTCGCGCAGGTTTGACTGGATCGCCGCATCGATGGGCAGGATGGCGTTCTTGTCCTCGATGAAATCGCCGAGATGGGAATCTTCCTCGTCGCCAATCGGTGTTTCCAGCGAAATCGGTTCCTTGGCGATCTTCAGCACTTTGCGGACCTTTTCCAGCGGCATGGCGAGCTTTTCAGAAAGCTCTTCCGGGGTTGGCTCGCGGCCAATCTCGTGCAGCATCTGCCGGCTGGTGCGGACAATCTTGTTGATGGTCTCGATCATGTGCACCGGAATACGGATGGTGCGGGCCTGGTCGGCAATCGAGCGGGTGATCGCCTGACGAATCCACCAGGTGGCATAGGTGGAGAATTTATAGCCGCGGCGATATTCGAATTTGTCGACCGCCTTCATCAGGCCGATATTGCCTTCCTGAATGAGATCGAGGAATTGCAGGCCACGGTTGGTGTATTTCTTGGCGATGGAAATAACCAGGCGCAGGTTGGCCTCGACCATTTCCTTCTTGGCGATGCGGCTTTCGCGCTCACCCTTTTGCACCTGGTGCACGATGCGGCGGAATTCTGAGGTTTCAAGGCCGGTCTCATGACTGAGCATCTGGATATCGGCGCGCAGTTCCTTGATTTCGGGCTTTTCGGCGGCGACGAATTCTTTCCAGCCCTTGGCGCCGAGATTGGCAATGCGACGGACCCAGTTGGGGTCCAGTTCAGCACCGCGATATTCTTCCAGGAAGTTTTCGCGCACCACGCCGTATTTTTCAGCCAGGCGCATCAGGCGGCCCTCGGAAGATACCAGACGCTTGTTGATGTCGTAGAGCTGCTCAACCAGTGCTTCGATACGATTATTGTTCAGCATCAAGGATTTGACGCTTTCAATAATTTCTTCTTTCAGCTGTTTCAGGCGGCGGTCCTGACTGGGCGACAATTTGTCGTTGGTCATGCGCTTTTCGACATACTGATCCTGAAGACGGCGCAGCTTTTTGTAATTGCCGGCGATGGAATCGAAGATCTCCAGGACCTTTGGCTTCAGCTCGGCTTCCATTGCGGCCAGGGACAAAGCGGCTTCGTCGTCTTCATCATCATCGTCATCGTCGGTAGATGTGTCTTCGCCGGACTCTTCGCCTGCAGCAGGGTTTTTCAACGCCTCGACAGCCTCTTCGGGATCACGACCTTCAGAAATTGCCTTTTTGCGGGCCAAAGCTTCGGGGGAGTGTTCGCCGCCGGAACCCTGACGCACGGCTTCGGCAACAGAGGCCGGGGCATTGGGGTTGACCGGCACGTTCTGCTTGGCATCGGGGCCGGCATAGGTGGCTTCAAGGTCGATAATGTCGCGCAGCAGGATGTTTTCTTCCAGCAGTTCATCGCGCCAGATGATAATCGCCTGGAAGGTCAGCGGGCTTTCGCAGAGGCCAGCAATCATGGTTTCGCGGCCAGCCTCAATGCGCTTGGCAATGGCGATCTCGCCTTCGCGGGACAGCAATTCGACCGAACCCATTTCGCGCAGATACATGCGCACCGGATCGTCGGTGCGGTCCGTTGGCTCTTTCTTGGCGACGGTGGTTAGGGCCTTTTTGCCGGCTTCGACGATTTCAGTTGAAGCTTCTTCGGCAGGCTCTTCGGTTTCCTCTTCTTCCACCACATTGATGCCCATTTCAGACAACATCGACATGGTGTCTTCGATCTGGTCGGGGCTGACTTCTTCGGAAGGCATGACGGCGTTGAGTTCGTCAACGGTGACATAGCCACGCTTCTTGGCAGCACGGATCATCTTTTTGACGGCATCATTGTTCAAATCGAGCAATGGACGGTCAGCAGATTGTTCGGGTGTCTCAGCAGTCGCTTTTTTTGCGGTAGCGGCTTTTGCCATAGGGATCTCTCTTAACCAGCGGGGCCTGCATCGGCGTCAGGCCTGAATTTGAGTGGTCGCCAGCGAAAAAAATGAAAAACATTTTTTCCAAACGCTGATTCGACCAGCAGTTTTATCGCGCGGATTTATACCCGCACGCTGTTAATTCCTGATTAACCCTGTCGGACTTCTTCAGTCGGATCGCAGCACTCATGGCTCGATCAGATGACAGGTGTTAATGGGCTTATGACGCGAAAGCGCAAGAGTCGCAAGTCGCTTTCGTGCCGCACCCCTTAAGTTAGGACGGATTCAAGCGATTTCCAGTGAAAAATGGCCTAAAATGAACGCGCTGCGCGGCCTGATGGCAGTCCAAAGCCCTCGATCAGTGCCTCGATACCCTCTTCTCGGGCAATTTCTGCCTGAACATCGGTCATCCGGTAGAAACTCGCCTCATCGCCAATTTCGTTGTAGGCCCGCTCGGCGGCGCGCAATTCCTGCAGCAGGCTGCGGTTGCGCTCATAGAGTGAATGGGCCTGTAACCAGCCCTCCACGGCATCCTCAAAGGCGGCCTCCGGCAGGCATTGCCAGATGCGGTTGTTGCGCACCTGGCTCTGCAGCAATTCCATTTCTGCGGCAAATCCCTGCACGTCAACGCTGTTTCGAACCTCGTCCAGCGAAGGCTGCTCATCGCGCTCACCGGCCTCGGCGAAAACGTTCAGCAGGGCCACATGCACTTTTTTCAGCACCGGATGGTCCACTTCCAGCGATGCAAATTCATCAAAATGAGCGATGCCGATTGCCGGGTGGTTCAATACCGAGACCAGAAGCGCACATTCGCGCAGCGGCGGCGGCGCCGCGGCGGGGCCGGATTTGACCAGCGAAGAATTCATCAAACTGTCGGAAACGGCAAATCTTTGCCGTGACGGTGCGTTGCGCCCTGGCCCGCCGGGAGACTTGTTCTGCCCGCGGCGACCGCGCTGCTGGCCCTCCACCGTGCCGAAAAAGCTTGCCAGGCGGTCACGCATGTCCTGTTGATAATGGCGTTTGACGTTTTCCTCGCCGATCTGACTGATGACGCCAAATACCGTACGCTCTAGTTCGGCACGTTTTTCCGGCGTATCAAACACCTGGCCATCGGTCTCACGGCGCCACAACATATCGGCCAGCGGTCGCGATGACTCGAGCACCTGTTGAAAGGCCTCTGCGCCAGCACGGCCAATCAGATCATCCGGGTCTTCGCCTTCCGGCAACAGGGCAAATCGCAGGGAACGTCCGGGTTTCAGCCCGCTCAACGCCGTATCGATGCTGCGAAAGGCGGCACGCAGCCCGGCATCATCGCCGTCAAAACACAGGATCGGCTCGCCACCGACCCGCCAGGCCAGTTCCACCTGAGGCTCGGTCAATGCCGTGCCCAGCGGCGCAACGCCGGTTTCAAAACCGGCGGCATGCAGGGCGATGACATCCATATAGCCTTCGCAGACGATCAGATTGCCGCCCCGTTCCACCGCCTTGCGGGCCTTGGCGTAGTTGTAGAGGACATTGGACTTGGAAAACAGTTCGGTTTCCGGTGAGTTCAGATATTTGGCCGGAACATCCGCCGAAAGCGCCCTGCCCCCGAATGCAATGGGCCGGGAGCGGGCATCGAGAATGGGAAACATGATACGGTCGCGGAAACGATCATAGGAAACGGCGATCTCCGGTCCATGTACCACCAGGCCACAGGCTTCGATTCGCTGCTGGTCGACTCCTTTGGAGACCAGATATTCCTTCAGTGCGTTGCGGCTGTTTGGCGCATAGCCGATCTGAAAATCGTTTTGCACCGCCGGTGGCAGGCGCCGGTCGCGCAGATAGGCTCGGGCCTTGGCACCGTCGGCTGTCTGCAACTGGTCGCGGAAAAATCCGACCGCCAGTTCCATCACATCGTATAGGGTTGCCTTTTTCTGCTCCCGCTCCATGGCTCGCGGATCAACCGCAGGCATGGCGACACCGGTCTCATCGGCCAGACGCTCCACCGCTTCGGGAAAGCTGATGCCATCCAGTTCGGTCAGAAAGCGGAAATGATCGCCCGAGGCGCCGCATCCGAAGCAGTGATAGCGGCCTTTTTGATTCTCGCAGTGAAAGGACGGGGACTTTTCCCCGTGAAAGGGGCAGCAGGCCCAGAAATCTCCCTTCGACTGGTTGCTTTTCTTGCGATCAAACGTCACACGCCGCCCGACAATATCCGCAATCGGGATACGGTCGCGTATTTCATCCAGAAATGACGGCGAAAATCGCATTTAAATGCTCCGGTTCCCAACCAGATATAGGCGGGACAGCGTGCTGGTGCGAGTCAGATCGCAGTCCTTGCCCGTTGTTCACAGGCAAGGCGCAGGTTGCGGACGATCAGACGGCGATCAGAGGGCGATCTGGCGGCGACCAGCCAACGCTCAACCGAGCAGTTCTTTGACCACTTTGCTGGCCTGGCCAACATCCAGCTTGCCAGGATAGCGCTCCTTGATCGCATTCATGCATTTGCCCATGTCGCGCAGGCTTTCGCCACCGACTTCAGACACCACCTGGGTGCAGGCATGACGCACTTCATCAGCATCCATCTGCTTGGGCAGATAGGCGCGGATGATCTCCATTTCCTCACGCTCCTGGGCGGCAAGCTCAAGGCGATTGCCTTCCTCATAGATGCGGGCTGATTCTTCGCGCTGTTTGATCATTTTGGACAGAATGGCCAGAATATCCTCGTCAGATACCCTTTCCTTGCCCGCGCCGCGGGCATTGATATCACGGTCCTTGATCGCAGCATTGATCAGTCTCAGGGTCGACAGCTTGCGCTTCTCACCTGATTTCATCGCCTCTTTCATGCCGTCTACCAGACGAGTGCGCATCTTGTTTCTCCTACGGCGATTACCGCCATGTTGAGGTTATGCCCTTTAAGATCGCCCACACTATCAAGGCGTCTTTCAACATGCAATTTCCATGTGGGGCTTGGTATCCGGAAAATGGGTGCTATACAGCGCAAGATCAAGCTTGGATGATGCGCAATTTTTGCATGGCTGCAATGTTTCAAGGCAGCTGATCCTCCACCGCCACGATCGCCATAAACGTAGAATCAAATGGATTTCCGATCATGAGCGAGACCACACCCGCGCCCTGGACACAGTCAAAAGCGACGGCATTACTGATACTTGCCGACGGAACCGTCATTGAAGGAACTGGAGCCGGAGCGACCGGCACCGCCGAGGCGGAAGTCTGCTTCAATACCGCGATTACCGGCTATCAGGAAATCCTCACCGACCCGTCCTATGCCGGGCAAATTGTCACGTTCACTTTTCCACATATTGGCAATGTGGGCGCCAATGAAGAGGATGTGGAAACCCTGGATATGGACGGTCCGACCGGTGTTGCCGGCGCAATTTTCAAAATGCCGATCACCAATCCGTCCAATTATCGCTCGGCGAAACATTTCAACGACTGGCTGGTTGCCCGCAACATCATCGCGCTTTGCGACATCGATACGCGGGCGCTGACTGCCCATATTCGCGAAAGCGGTCTGGCCAATGCGGTACTTGCCCATGATCCGGATGGAAATTTCGACATTGATGCTTTGAAGCAGCGCGCCGCCAAATGGGCCGGGCTGGAGGGCATGGATCTGGCGCCCACTGTCACTTCTAAGGATAAGGCAGAATGGGCGCAGAGCCCATGGGTGTGGGACGAGGGCTATGGCGAGAACCACACATTTGTCCACCATGTGGTGGCGATGGATTTTGGTGTTAAACGCAATATTCTGCGGCTGTTTGCCGGTCTCGATTGCAAGGTGACGATTGTTCCTGCCGATGCCACCGCTGAACAAGTAATGGCGCTGCAGCCCGACGGTATTTTCCTGTCCAATGGCCCGGGTGACCCGGCGGCTACGGGGGAATATTCGGTGGCGGAAATTCGCAAACTGGTGGACAGTGGCCTGCCGGTCTTCGGCATTTGCCTGGGCCATCAGATGCTGGCACTGGCACTTGGCGCAACCACGCTGAAAATGCATCAGGGCCACCACGGCGCCAATCATCCGGTCAAGGATCACACCACCGGAAAGGTTGAAATTGTCTCGATGAATCATGGCTTTGCGGTCGACAGCGATAGTCTGCCCGACGGCGTCGAGGAAACCCATGTCAGCCTGTTTGACGGCACCAATTGCGGCCTGCGACTGGCCGGAAAACCGGTATTCAGCGTTCAGCATCACCCGGAAGCCAGCCCCGGACCACAGGACAGCCACTACCTGTTCCGCCGTTTCCTGAACCTGATCAAGGCGGCCAAGGGCGAAGAATTGCTGGAAGAGCGGGCCTAGACCCTTTCAGGTTTAGATGGACGCAATTCTGTTTGTGACTGGCGAGATGATCCAGTGCTGAAACGTGCGCAGCGCGATGCCCTCGCATCGGGCAAGCGCGGTTCGGCTCTGGGCGTCCGCCAGTCGCAAACCCACTCAGGTCGCGCTGCGACCTGAGTACTATAAGATGCCAATTCAGGAAACATCCTGAATTGGTGGG